>CALODO010000009.1:0-172632 GCA_942492235.1 uncultured Gammaproteobacteria bacterium | reverse complement strand
ATTACATTGGTCATAATCGCCAGCAAGGCCATCAATGACGAGAGCACCACCACCGGCCCGGCACCGGCTGTCAGAGCCAGAAATACATCGGTGATATACGCAGTTGCGCCGGTTTCCTGCAAGGCCATACCCAGCGCCAGACTGACCACGACCACAAAATACACCGACGGACTGATAGCGCGGATCGCCACGCCAGGGCTCAGGCAGCGAGTCAGTAACATGACACATACACCGGCCAGAGCGGAAATGGCAATGGGGAGAATCCCGGTCGCCGCCAACACCACCACAGCAGCTAAAATAATCAGCGCGGTATTTGCCTTATCGGTACTGGGTAAATCGATATTGCTATCGAGTACCAGAAACTCTGTTGACTGTTTAATCGCCGAGACCTGTTCTTTGGCACCTTGCACCAGCAGGATATCACCGGCCTGCAGGACCACTTGCTGAATTTCTTCATGACGCCGCAGAACATCTTCTCCACCACGGTGCAGAGCCAGGACGGCTAGTTGATAGCGATCCAGGAAGTGAGCATGGCTAAGGTTAGCCCGATCCAGACTGGAACCCTGCACCACGGCAATTTCCGCCAGTACCTGGTTACCCGCTGAAAGTGGGTGTTCTTCGTCAACCTCTCTGTCCCCGGAATACAGAACTGCCTGCAAATCTTCGCCAAACTGTTTTAGTTTTTGTGGGGTATTTCTGACCCGAAGTTGATCGCCTGGTTTTAAGACGACATCGGGCAAAGGAGTGATGAACGTTTCTCCCCGTCGAATACGGATGACCTTTAATTCTCCACCAGTCAGCGCAATGGCCTCGGCAAGGCTTTTACCACAGACTGCAGACTCTTCTCGCAGTAGTAAGCGGGCCTCGAATAAGCGCGGCGAGGCGTCAGCCAGAACCATCTTACGTTCAGGTAACAAGCGCGGGGCAATCAACCACAAATATACTATCCCAACACCGGCCGCAATAAGGGCTGGCAGGGCGAAGTCGAACATGCCAAATTTCTCAAGGCCCAGATCCTGCGCGACACTGACCACAAGTAAATTGGTCGATGTACCAATGGTGGTTGCCATTCCCCCTACCAGCGTGGCAAAGCCCATGGGCATCAGGATGCCCGATGCGGAACTACCACTGCGCATACAGACGCTGATTAAGATCGGCAACAGCAGTACCACGATTGGCGTGTTATTTACGAAAGCTGACAACACCGCACCGACCAGTAGCACCACTAGAAAACTCAGGCGCGGTGTTTTACCCCACAACTTACCGAGCATCCGACCGACTGGCTCCAAAGCGCCGGTATGAACCAGCCCCTGGCCCAGTACCATTAGCGCACACACCGCGATCAAGGCTTCATGGGCAAAACCTGCAAACAGATGAGTCGGTTCAAAATCCTGATAAGGGAACAGCGCAAAACCAACGGCAACGAGAGCCAGTAAACCCAGGGAAGTAATTTCAAGCGGCCACTTATCTCTGGTAAAAAGAAATAACGCCACCACTGTCATCGCCATAGTCGCTATTGCGTGAACATTAGGCAGGGGAGGTAGCGCCGACATCAGCTCCATAAATGGCTATTCCGGTTGATAAAATCAGATACTTCTATTCTCGGTTAGCCGGTAATGCTACCCCGTTTTAGCAGACTCGTGAAAAGTATTATGCCCAGACTACGCCGTATACCATCATTTAGGAAACCATATCCCTACGCAATTACAATCGCTAGCGTTCACGCATCAGATTAATATGGCGCTTAAAATATAATGTGGCGCTTAAAATGTTAGTAACACCGCGCCTTAATATACTCAGGCTTCAAGCCCCAGTATGGCGGCAGTATTACTGCGCATCACCTTACGCATCTCCGCATAATCAAGTCCACCCAGACCGTCTGCAAATTCAATAGGATCGGCCAGGGCCTCGGGGTGCGGCCAGTCAGAACCAAATATCGCCACATCCGGCCCCACTGCTTCAATCAATTCGGGTATGTTGTCTTCGGGGAACGGGCAGACGCGAATACGATCGAGGAATATTTCGCTCGGCCGACCATCTATAGGGCCATAAGTGAAGTTGGTCCCAGCCACTCTGGCGGCTTTATCTAGCCGGCTCAGCAGAGGTCGCACCCAGGACGAACCGTTCTCGATCGATAAAACCCGCAAATTCGGGAAACGACCGAACAGATTGTGCATAATTAGCGCCGATAAGGTATCGGTTACAGGTCGCTCCATCATCCCAAGCATATGTTGAAATGCAGTCACCCGGTGATGTTGGGGTCGGGGGTTTTCACCCCAGGCCGCTGACACAAGTTCTTCAAAGCCAGCGTTACCCAGATGGAATGACACGGGGATGCCCGCCTCTTCACAACGCGCCCAAAAGGGATCAAAATGGGGATCCGCTGGAGAACGTCCCATCACTGGTCCAGCAATCAGGTTAACAAGCAACGCGCCCTCTTTGAGGACCCGATCCAGTTCGGCAACAGCCAGATCAATATCGACCAGGGACAGTTGGGCAACGCTAAAAATACGCTGTTGATAAGCCCAGCCCCAATCCTCCTGAATCCATTTATTAAAAGCGCGATGATTCGCCATCACCACCTCCGGCCCGGCATCGCGCAACGCCATTTCTACACCAACCCCCAGGGAAGGTAAAAACAGGCCCGCCTCGACTTTGTGCTCATCCAGCCACTTCAGGCGGACATCCCGCTCCATGGATTCAGGTAAGTCAAAACATGAAATCGGATCCGCAGCCAATATGTGCGCGCCCTTGTGATCCTCATTCTGGTAAAAGGCTTTATAGGAACCCGGTTTACCAGCATATTCGCCGGGGGGAGCGGCAAAGAATCCCACCCGCTGACCACGAAAATGCACCTGCGCGTGCTTACTTAAGCCGCGCACCACTTTGACCGCATCATCGGCATACCTGGCTTCCATATGGCGGGTATAACAATCATCGGGCTCGTAGTAATGGCAATCGGCATCGATCAGCGGATAGTCAATCAGGTCACGTGGATTAGGTATTTTCGCAGTTTCAGTCATAATCTGTAGATCCTCATTCCTGGGGGCATAATGTTGCAGAAAAGCATCGTTATGACAACGCCATGTCATAATAGTCCACAATTCTACATCGCGCTGCCAAAAAAGGCTTCTGCAAAACCATCTCAGCAGGATAAAAATATATAATCGGTGACCAAATTAATGATCCGTGGAGTATAAAAATGAAAGATGTGACAGGAAAAGTGGCCTTTATCACCGGCGCCGCTAGCGGTATGGGTCTGGGCATGGCTCGAGCATTTACCGCTGCTGGTATGAAAGTCATGCTCGCTGACGTTGACGAAAAGCGCCTTGCCGCTGCCGAGCAGGAACTCAAGGCAAAAGGTGCCGATATCGCCACGGTCATTTGCGATGTCAGTAAAGAGTCATCGGTCAGCGATGCGGCCAGAGCCACCATTGAGCGATTTGCTAAAGTCCATGTCCTTTGTAACAACGCAGGTATCAATGTCGGCGGCACCTTTGAAGAACTCTCGCAGCAAGACTGGGACTGGGTGATCGCTGTCAATCAGATCGGTGTGCAATACGGCATACGCGCTTTTCTACCGCTTATTAAAGCCCATGGCGAAGAAGGTCACATCATGACCACCTCCTCCATGGCCGGTATAGTCAACGCAGGGCCAGGGTGGGGACCCTACAATGCCAGTAAATTTGCCTCCCTGATCATGACCGAGGTACTACGCAGCGAGCTCAAAGAGACTAACATTGGCGTATCGGTCTTATGCCCCGGTGCCGTCGCTACTAATATCGGCGAAGCTGGGACTCACCGCCCCACCGACTACGGTAGTTCTGGTGACAAAGAGGTCATCCCTGGTGGTGCCGACGAGCTGCTAGCCCAGGGGCTTGACCCTGATGTGGTGGGCGAGCTGGTACTCGAAGGCATCAGGGAAAACCAACTCTATTTATTTACCGATCCACGCATGATAAAAACTGTTCAGCGCCGCTTTGATCGTATGCAGAGAGGCTTTGAGTGGTCGGCCAATTCAAAAGCGTTGGTTGACGCAAATGCGCCGGGATCAGCAGGACAATAAGCAGAGACATATTGGCCGATAAGCGACTATCGGCCAATAGCAAGCCCCAGTATCCGCTCTGGTCAGGCTGGCATTGATTCAGACACTAACACCTCGCCATGGGTCAACTGGGCAATTTCCTCGTCGCTTAAACCCAGACGTTCGCGAAGAACACTCTCATTATGCTCACCCAGGTAAGGTGCCTCCAGGGGGAGTAAATCTTCAAACTGGGAAAATCGCAGCGGCATGCCCGGAATTTGAAAATTTCCCAGGCCTCGATCACTGATCGTTCGCACCGTACCTCGCTCCACCAGGTGCGGGTGCGCCATCGCCTCGGCCGGGGTTAATACCGGCGCAACCGGTACATAAGCCGCTTCCAGCGCTTCTCGCGCTGCGTCATCGCTAGGCATCGACACAATCCAGTCTTCAATTAACTTGACAATCTCTGGCAAATGGGCCGCACGATCCCCATGGGTCGCGTAACGAGGATCGTCAGACAGCTCCGGGCGACCTACTACCTCACACAAAGACCGCCACTGACCTGGAGTTAACGCAATCACGAACATATAAGAATCTTTACCCTTGAAAATACCATCAGGGGCCACTGCAGGATGGTGCCGACCATTTCGACCTGGCTGTACTTCACCATTGGTATTACTACATAACTGAACATTCATATCCTGACAATGGAAATAGCTATCCAACAGACAGCAGTCTATATATTGCCCACCGCCACCCTGAGATCGATGGAACAGAGCCATGCCAATAGCTGCGGTCGCGTGAACACCAGTATTGACATCACCCATGGCTAACATTGGCATCACTGGTCCATCTTCGGGGTCGCCAATCAGACTGGTCACTCCGGCATAAGCCTGACCCATATAGTCATAGCCTGGCAGTTTTGACAACGGCCCGGTTTGACCAAAAGCAGAAATTGAGCAATAAATTAACTCTGGATTAATTTCATGAACCACATCCCAGCTCAGGCCCATATCGGCAATCACTCCAGGAGTAAAATTTTCCAGCAATATATCGCTTTGGACCACCAGTTTTTTTAGGATCTCAAGGGCCTCCGGCTTACGCATATCAAGACATAAACTTTTTTTACCGCGATTTTGCTGTACGTAATAGGCGCTTCGGCCGTCTTTAAGAAAGGGCATACCTCGGATCATATCGCCACTGGGGGCCAGTTCTACTTTAATAATATCGGCACCCATTTCCGCCATTAATCGAGTCGATGTAGGCCCAGCTACTGCGTGCGTAAAATCCAGAATCTTAATATTTGACAGGATATGTTTAGCCGTCATTACAGTTCTCCAATAATTATTATGTGTCTTTACAGCTTTAACTTACTTAAATATTTTTAATCGACTAATATTGAAAAGATAGTGAGACTAGTTTCATTAAAGATGACTAACTTTAGACGCTCACAATTATTTATTTCTTATTGCATTTTTCTAAAATACTTCTAGAAAAATGAACCTGGAACTTTTCACCGTCCTATAACCTTAAACCTTAGCCTCGTATTAGCTCCGCTCGCTTCGTTCTAATCAGCGCGACTAGTTTTCGCACCTCGACCTTCCCGAAAATAATCCGGCTCCCCCGCCGCCCAAATCTCTCCGAGCATTTGATAACCGCCATCGACCGACAGAGTTTCCCCGGTAATAAATTCTCCTGCCGGAGAACCCAGGTAAGCACAGGCTTCAGCAATGTCCCAGACATTCCCGGCTCGACGGGTGGGGTTGGCATACTTAAATTTTTCAGCGGCCTGTCGCGGATAATTACGCAGACCATTAGAAGCAATCGCGCCAGGCGCAACACAATTAACACGAATATCCAGGGGCGCCCATTCCACCGCTACACTTTTACTGACATAAACCACACCGGCACGGGCCGCGGCTGAATGAGTAGCCTGTAGCGTGCCACGATAAATATTGACCACGATGTTAATGATATTGCCGGGCTGATTCTCATCACGCCATCGCCGAGCAGCGGTCTGCATCATGTACCAGGTGCCGTTGAGGTTGGTATCGATAACGGCGTTCCAGCCCTTGGTAGAAAAATCTATGGCATCCTGCGCAAACTGCCCACCACCGTTATTAATCAGAACATCCAGGCCACCGAAGGTCTCCCAGACCCAGTTAATCAGTGATTGCACAGCTTCGGGCTCACGAATATTCATGGCGTAAGTCATAACCTTGACGCGCTGACGTTCACTGATGCCCTCCCGAATGAGATTTGCGGTCTCTTCAAGCAGTTCCTGGCGACGACCGCATATCACCACATTGGCTCCCAGCCGCGCGTATAAAACCGCTATGCCGCGACCAATACCGGTGCCACCACCGGATATCAGTACAGTTTTGCCTTTAAATAATTCGCTGTCGTAGACCGTCGGCTGAGTTAACAGCTCATGATCATCCAGACCAAATAAATCTCTGTCGTCACTTACGTCGTTGCTCATATCGCGCTTATGTATGCTCTATCCTGTCTATTCCCAACCCCCTGCTCACAGTCAGGGTGTTTCAAAGTATTCTGGTTTTCCATTCGGCCAGGCCTCGCCCCACAGGCGCTGCCCTCCATCGACAGTGACACATTCACCGGTCACGAATTTGCCCGAGGAGGTGCCAAGATAGACTACGGACTCGGCAATATCCATAGCATCTCCACATTGCAACATGGGATTGGCACGATGAAAATCTTTAGCTGCTTCTTCCGGGTAAACATCCAGACCCGGTGTTGCGATAGTACCCGGCGCCACGCAATTAACTCTGATATTGTGAGGTGCCCACTCGACTGCCACGCTGCGACTGGCAAACACTACCCCAGCGCGGGCTGCACAAGTATGGGCGATGCCCGGCATACCCCGCCAGATATCAGCGACAATATTGACGATACTGCCGGGCTGACCGTAATCCCGCCAGTGCTGGGCGGCCTTTTGCATCATGTACCAGGTGCCGTTCAGGTTGGTATCGATCACCGCCTTCCAGCCATTGATAGAAAAATCAATCGCCTGCTGGGGAAACTGCCCACCACCATTGTTAACCAATATATCCAGCTTGCCGTACTTTTCCCATACCGTGTCCATCAGCGCTTCTACGGCCTCCGGGTTACGAATAGTCATGGCCATAGTGTCGATATCACGACCCAGTCGCTGCTTGATGCCATCAGCCGTGGCATCAAGGTTTTCCTGGTTGCGACTACAGATCATCACGTCCGCGCCCAGGCGGGCGAACAGATAGGCCATAGCGCGGCCTATGCCGGTGCCACCGCCAGAGATGATCGCCGACTGACCGGCTAATAAATCATCACGATAGACCGTGGGATAAACTGCAATTTCATCATCATTCAAACCCCACGAACTGGCTTCGTCTTGTTCTTTAGTATTTGTCATGCCTTACTACTACCTACAACTTATTTATCACGACTTATTTGCTAAGACTCACTTATTCAAAAAGTTAAGCGCAAGACCCGGTCGCGGCCAATCCATCGCCACCAGACGTCCAGTAGTACCCAGGGTAATGTAAGCTGTTTTCAGCTCCGGGCCGCCAAAGCAAATGTTGGTAGTACCACGATCCGGGAAGGGAATGTGCTCGACCTCTGACCCATCTGGCGAAACCACGGTAATACCACCATTGGCCAGCGTGGCTACACACAGATGTTGCCCGCGCTATCCACAGCCAGGGAGTCAAATAACTGGTGACCGGGCAAACCGACGATGAGATCGCCGCGCACTGGCCCGCCAACTTTTTGCTTGCCAGTGCCAGCAAACTCACCGGGGCCGTCCAGATCAAAGGACCAAAGTCTGCCCGTGGGCGTTTCGGCCACATACAGAATCTTTTCATCCGGCGACAAGCCAATGCCGTTAGGACCATCCATGGGGAAAACCATTTCAGTAATCTTTGAGCCATCGGGCTGGGCATAAAAAATGCCCGTGAGATCACGAGAACGAGAATGATGCTTGCCGTGATCGGTAAACCAGAACCCACCAGCGGCATCGAAGACTATGTCGTTGGGCCCTTTTAAAGGTTCGCCATCGCATTCAGTGTAAAGCACATCAACTTCCCCGGTATCGATATCAACCCGTTGAATACTCCCACCTTTGTAATCTCTGGCGATGCCCCCAGGAGATATTTTGCCATTACGCTCCGTCCATTCGAAACCACCGTTGTTGCATATATAGCATTTACCATCTGGGCCGATCGCCGCGCCATTGGGCCCACCCCCGGTTTTCGCGACAACACTTACGGTGCCATCTGGCAAAACACGGGATAGGCGCCCGCCAACGATTTCGACCACCAGAACGCTGCCATCGGACAGGGCTACCGGTCCTTCTGGAAACATAAGACCCGATGTAATTTCAGTAAAGTCGGCCATTCCTTCCTCCATCCTTTGCTTTTTTATATGAGCATTGTTCCACTTGCCGAATTAAGGCACGCCAAACCAGCTTGGTCCGGTTTATCAGTGCTTATCTAAAAATGTAGCGGGGTCGTAAACCCAATAAACATGCTAGATTTCTGACAACACGCTTACTCTTTGAGCGGCTACCAGTACTGTACGACAGCCTTAGGTTAACTGCGGCGACGTTGAGTATAGTCATAATTTAGGTATGCTGGCGATTACCTTTTTCGATAAATCTGTAGCAGAGAACTGTTTTTGATAACCTACGAGTTACTATACTCGAGCAGATCAAGCTCCAGGACGTCAGGAAAGCCCATACAATAACTCGCCAATAATCGGAGGCAGACAATGAGTTTCAGTGACAAGGCAGTAATTACCGGGGTCGGCGAAACGCCCTATACCCGAGGCGGCGACAAAACCTCGGTGCAGCTGATGTTAGAGGCAATCCGCAACGCCTCTACCGATGCCGGCCTCAAACCCAACGAACTCGATGGCATTATCCCACCGATGATGGATACCTATTCTGAAGAGCTGGCCGCTAACCTGGGCATCGCCGATATGCGCTATTCAGTGACAGTTCACACCGGTGGTGCCAGCGCTGTGACCGGTCTGCAGGATGCTGCCATGGCCGTCGCAAACGGTCTCGCTAACCACGTTTGCGTGGTAGTGGGCTGGAATGGTTACTCCGCGCTGCGTCCCAAAACCCGGTCACAAACCCAATCGCTCCCTTCGTGAAACTGCAATGTCCCTTTCCACCAGGGACTTTTACTTCCCCTACGGAGTTGCAGCACCGGTACAGCTCTATGGCTGGATCGCTACCCGTCATCAGCAGCTTTATGGCACACGCCCTGAAGATACCGGCGCCATCGCTGTGGCTGCCCGCAAGCATGCCCAACTCAATGAAAAAGCCATGATGCAAGGTCAGGAACTGACCATGGAGCACTACCTCAACGCCCGCTGGATATCGGAACCTTTCCGGCTTTATGACTGCTGCCTCGAAACCGACGGTGCCTGTGCAGTTATAGTCTCGAGTCCCGAGCGAGCCAAAGATCTAGCGAAAAAGCCGGTTTATATCTCTGGTGCAGCAGAAGGCCATCCCTACCCCGCCGATGACATCGCCGCGCGGCCCGACCCTTTCGAGATCGGCTTGTCCTTCGCCGCCCAGAAGGCCTTCGACATGGCAGGCGTTAAAGTCCACGACATGGACTTTATGGAAATTTATGACTGCTTCACTTATGTCGTCCTGTTGCAAATGGAGGCAATGGGCCTGTTCGAGCGCGGCGGTATTGCCGACTATGTCAAAGACGGCGCAATCGAACTAGGTGGAACCTGCCCCATTAATACGCACGGCGGTTTACTCAGCGAAGGGCATGTCTGGGGTGCTAATCACATCGTTGAAGCCACCCGCCAACTGCGTGGAGAATGTGGCGAGCGCCAGGTCAAAGACGCGAAACTCGGCCTCGTGACCGGCTGGGGCGACCTGGGTGACGGTAGTATTGCCATTTTGCACAACTAATATCATCAGCAACTGAACAATCAGCTGTCTCGAACAACCATGGAGAACCCCTCATGAGCGGCCCCCTACCTCAGGCACGACCCATACCGAAATCTAGTGACCACCTCAATGGCCAGTTTTGGGAACATTGCGAAGACGGTAAACTCTGCTTTCAGCGCTGCCTTGACTGCGACACCTGGCGACATATGCCCCGCTATATGTGCGCTCATTGCGGCTCCGACCAATGGGAATGGAAAGAATCAAGCGGCAAAGGTGTGATCTTTTCATGGATCATTACCCACCAGGCCATGCACCCAAAATTCCGCGACGAAACGCCCTATGCTGCCATCGTAGTAGAAATGGAAGAGGGCGTGCGCTTTGTTAGCCGACCCCTGGGTATTGGAAATGATGAGCTAGAGATCAATATGCCGGTTCAAGTCATTTTTGAAAATATCGGGGAAGATTACGCGTTACCCCTATTTAGAAAGCTATAAATTTACGAAACTGGGGATTACAACAAACGCGAGTTTAAAAGACGCTGATAGCTCTGTAGTGTTTGGTTAACTGGGAGACAGAGCCTGTACCAACCCTGTCTGGCACTTGGGCAAAAGATCCATGTGTTAACTCAGCTACGATATGATCAGTTTTGAATATGGTCAGTTTTAAAAAAGACTCTCATTCAACACCCATTAATGTCAATATCCTCTATCACGCAGAGTGTCGTTGGATATAGACCTCCGTAGTGGCAGACAACGAAGTCCCTTTATGAATCAGTCTCAGTTCAAACAAACATATCTCATAATACAGCATACCGAACAGCGTCCGGCGCGAGGCGCCAACATCCTGTTTAAGCGGCGCTGACCGCATTTGTTTCGGTAGCCCGTTGGGTCGGGCAACGACATAAAACCCTGCTTTTGACTCCCAGGCTAGAGACCTTTAGCTTTGGTTCCCTCGGTAAACCCAGGCCGCGCTCAGCAATAATATTTTTCTGAATTTGAGAGGTGCCACCCCCAATGATTAACCCAAGGCTATACATATAGGCATATTGCCACATGCCATTTCTACGCACGTAGTCGCTGTCACCAAACAGCGCACCAGTTTCACCTAACAGGTCAATGGCGGTTTCACAGATTTCGTTATTCAATATGGTAGCGTTGAGCTTAACGATAAGTTTCGCCACACCGGCATCTTGCTCTTTTAGATTACAGGTGAGCACGCGCATGGAATTATATTGCATGGCCTTGACCCGCGCCTGAATCCGCAGTACCCGATCCCGATAGACTGGGAAGTCCATGAGTGGTCGCCCGCCCACGGATTCATTTTTCAGACAATCGATAAGACCCTGTAGCTGTCGAGCTGTACGGTCTGGGTCACCAAGCATACCGCGCTCGTGCTTAAGTGTGGTGTTGGCAACTTGCCAGCCCTCGCCTCGCTTACCAACCATGCTGCTCTGTTTTACGCGAACATCTGTGAATAACACCTCGTTGAATTCGGCAACGCCGGTCATGGATACCAGGGGTTGAGTCTCAATGCCAGGCGTATCCATTGGCAGAAGTATGTAGCTGATGCCATAGTGTTTGGGAGCATCAGGTTCAGTGCGGACGAGAATAAACATCATGTCCGCAACATGGGCAGACGACGTCCAGATTTTATGGCCATTGATCAGGAAGTCGTCGCCATCTTCCGTTCCGCTGGTACGTAATGCCGCGAGATCACTACCAGCATTGGGTTCTGAATAACCCTGACACCACATCACCTCACCGTACAATGTTGGTTTAATCCACTGTTCTCGCTGTGCCTCGGTGCCTAACTCGAGCAACGTAGGAATGAGCATGGTAACGCCTTGATTAGACATGCCGCGATTCAATCCAGCTCGGTTTAATTCTTCGGCAATAATCACATTTTTTAGAATATCAGGCTCGCCACCGTAACCACCGTATTGTTTCGGGATGGTCCTGGCGGCGTAACCGTGCGCAATCAATAGTGTCTGCCATTCACGAGTTTTCGCATCCGGGCGCGCGACAGCGGAACCCTTAGGGGACTTGTGGCCATGAGTTTTGGTAAAGGCCCTGACTTCTTGCTGAAAATCTTTATATTCCTGAGAGTATTCTAGATCCATGATGATGTTTATCTCGGTACTTGTTATTCAATATTTAATGCCATAGGGCGGCTTCGCAGTACAGGCTCAATCAGTTAGCCAAAGGGTTAGTCCAGTCCTGGCAGTCAATAGGGTTCGATGGTATTTTCAAAAATGAAGCCACCTTTGGTCATCACCACGCGATGTCGTTCACCTTCGATACGAGGATCCCAGGCTTCATAGCCGGCATCACCGTGCCATAGGGCAACACGGTGGCCTTCGTCTGTTTTACCCAGGTGGGTTTCATAAATTTTGGGGGGCACTGAAGAAAAATGCTGGAGTAAATCATCAACAGATCCACGACTGGATAAGTAATGCAGTGTTACCCAGGTGGGCGGCACAAAATCAATTTTACGGGCAGCGTGCAACGCTATGGCCTTGCCAGGGTTGACCCACTGGTGATCGTGAATCTCACCACCATCAATAACTATATCCTGATCACCGGTCACCCGCGCAGCAAAAAACCAGGTGGTAAAACGTTTCGGCGTAATTGGCGGTGGGGTCCAGTGAGAAAACCACACAAAATCTTCAGGATCGGTGTGAATACCTGCTTCCTCGTGTGTCTCCCGGGCTGCTGCGGCGCGTGCCGCTGCGGTTTTATGGTCATCACTGGCAGCGCTGGTACCATCAAGGGCAACTTGCCCAGGGTCACTATTGGGATAATCTTCCTGATCAAGACGGCCTCCCGGAAAAACCCACATACCACCAAAGCGAATTTCTTTGTTTTTGCGTAACATTAATGTTTCAACACCCTCTGGACCATCTCGCAAAAGCACAACCGTTGCCGCCGGTATTGGCGGTTCGGTGATGGGTTCTCCCTCTCCCGGCATGCGCAGGTTTCCGTAAGGATCGTTTTGATGTTTGGCTTCCGATTTACTGGTTTTGTGTTTATCTGAACCTGTCATTGTTAGTTACTCCCTCGCTAACATTTATAATTAGTGTCAATTTAGTTTAAATAATGAGTTTATACCTAGTGTAACCTACTGGCGGTTTATAGTACCTTGCCGGAGACAACGACCTACGGGGCTTTTGTCTAATCATGAAGCAACATATCTCGTAGTACCGCAAACACCACAGGATATTTTAGAAGGAAGTTCAATGCGCTTTGTTTCGTGGAATGTAAATGGCATTCGTGCCGCAATGAAAAAGAATTTCGCCGAATCCCTGCAAAGTATGTCACCCGATGTGCTTTGCCTACAGGAAACCAAAGCTCAGGACAATCAGGTGATCGATGCCCTGGGCAGTATCAGCGGCTATGATATTTACTGCAATTCAGCCGACAAAAAGGGCTATTCAGGAACTGCTATTCTCAGCAGGACAGCGCCGCAGTCCATTCACTTTGATATGGGTATTGCTGAGCACGACCAGGAAGGCCGAGTCATCGCTGCCGAGTTCGAGCAATACTATCTGGTCACCGTGTACACCCCTAATTCAGGCAGCGAGTTGAAGCGTCTGGATTACCGCCAGCACTGGGACGCCGATTTCCTGGCATATCTGAAGCAGCTTGAAGAAAGAAAGCCGGTAATTGTCTGCGGCGATCTAAATGTCGCTCACCGGGATATTGACCTGGCTCGTCCCAAGCCTAATTACAATAAATCCGCCGGCTACACCCAGGTAGAAATAGATGGTCTCGATAACATTATCGCCAGCGGACTGGTTGACACCTTTCGTCATCAAAACCCGGACCAGGTCAAATACAGCTGGTGGAGTTACCGAGCTGGAGCCAGAGCCAAAAATGTTGGCTGGCGGATCGATTATTTCCTGATTACCCAAAGCCTGACAAACAAGATTCAGAACACCGGCATACTCAATGACATCATGGGTTCTGATCATTGTCCGGTGTTGCTAGATCTCCTTATTTAAGTGGGCCTTAGGCTAAAACCCCCGCGCAGAAAGGGCCTGTTTATAGAGACAACCAAAGCTGCTGTTTAAATGACCACACCCTATCCCTAAAGATACCTGTCTATGGCTTATATCGAGAAAAAGAAATTCTTTGACCAATTGCTGACCATTTACGGCCGCAATACGGTGCTGGAGGCTTTGCAGGAACAAAATATTCCGGTCTATAAATTACATCTCGCAAAAACTAATCGTAGCGGTGGCTCGTTAGATAAGATTATCCGCATCGCTGAACAACGAGGCATTGAGATCGCCCATCACAGCCGTGAAGAACTTTCCCGGATCTCCAGAAATCAGCGCCAGGATCAGGGCGTGGCCCTGGATTTACAGTGTCCACATTTCGGGCATTATCACGACTTTCTTGCTGCCCCTCCCCACAACTACCAACTAATCGCACTGGATCGAGTCACTAACCCGCAAAACCTGGGTATGGTGATACGATCAATCTGTGCCAGCCCCATGCAAGGGCTCCTGTTGCCGTCGAAGGGTTGCGCCCCGCTTTCGCCCCTGGTTATCAAGGCCAGCGCGGGCAGTATCTTCCAGTGCCCTATCTATCGTTGTAATGATCTTGCTGAAGCCCTCGAGGAATTTGTCGTAGGTGGCGCACATGTATGCACTTTAAGAGCAGATGCGACCGAATCGTTATCGAGCTTCAAGCCTAATAACCCGGTCGTTTATGTCCTGGGTAATGAAACTTCAGGAATCTCAGATCAAGTCTCTAATCTGGCTCAATATAGCGTGAATATTCCCATGTGTAATGGCGTCGAATCACTCAACGTGGCAGTTACTGCTGCGTTGCTGGCGTTTCGGGACGTTCTTTCCACAACTGACTAAAAACACCAAGTATTGAGGCCGCCAGAACGGCGACGCCGAGCATGATAAAAACATTTAACACGCCCCACAAAGCAATCATCTCTCCGCACACCCAGGCACCCAAAGGTGCGGTTCCCAGTAGCGCCAGCTGATAGATAGACACAATGCGTGAACGATAGGATTCCGGCGCTTCGCTATGGGTCATTACCCTGCCCAAACTAATAGAGATACCAGAAAACATACCCCACACGCAGACCAGAGGAAACAGGGCATAGACCGACACCCCGAGGCCAATCACTACCATAATTAGGCCCCGGGCAAATAAACTCATCAATAAGACCCGACCCGGCCGTCGAAACCCACCGACTAAACGCATATAAATAAAGTTCGACAACAGCACACCGAAAGCAAAATTTAATTGCATACCGGCATAAAACCCAGCACCTGCTGCATACACTTCTCTCGCAATAAGCGGCATTGCCACCAGATAAGCGCCGAATCCGATAAACCCTGTGGCACCGACGATCACCATCAAGGGCAACAGCTTCGGGTGCTGCCACACTACACGCAGACCCGACCAGATACTTTGCCGTGAGTCGTGACGGCCACCGGACAAACCCACCCCTGCAGGCTGGCTCCGCCGTATAAACCAGGCAGCAAAGGCAAACATGATCATTTGCAGAACCAGTAAAACGGGCAGGCCCACATAAGTAAACAAGCCCATCAATAGAAACCCCATACTTTGGGCTCCAAACTGGACAAACGTTGATTTCGCCACCGCACTTTGCAAATTATCACCACAAACCTGCACCAGCAGACTCTCCCGAGCAGGTTGGAGAAAGGCGGTAATCATCCCATAGCCAACACCAAAGAAAATCAATACCTGGTAGCTAAGATGCCCTGTCAGAGCAGCGCCAAACATGATGCCGAAGGGCAGGATGTAAAGCAGATACAGGCTACTAACATAAGTGCCCAGATGACGGTTATCAGACAGCGCCCCACCCACAAGGATGAATAACAAGTTGGGCAACATAACCGCCATTTGAGCCAAACCAACACGATCGGCAGGCTCGTGTAATACACCGACCACAAGCCAGGGGAAGATCACTACCTGTAGCCCCATAGCCACCCCGCTACTACCCAGACCACTCAGGTAATACTGAAAACTGGTAAATCTAGTCGACAATGTCATAGGATTTTCAGAGCGCTTAACGGACAGTATTAGCACTACCGTTGATTGAAGAGTAGCGTGTCAGCAGCCCCGTCCCTGAGACAGAACTGTTGACACAGGAAGACAAAATATAGACTATATTTGTATTAAATACAATTACTTATGAGTGTTTTCTATATTTAGAATAAACTATAGATTGCAGTCTGTCTGACATAGAACCAATGGGGCCTCAAACACCGTGAACCCACTCACAACGCAACTGGATATCAGAACTACCTGGCTTATGGTATTCATCGCTGGTTTCCCAAATAAACGAATGAACACCAGACATTTCCGTCTCCAGGTGTACAGTCACCGAGACCCAGTACATCTTGCGGAGCAAGGCTTCAAATTGTTCCATCCACACTGGCCACTCGTACTCAATACCTGAATAAGATGCGCCAAAATGCACGATCTCGGTATGGATATTGATGTCAGATGCGTGAGCGGTCGTGGCAAACATTTCGCGACTCAGTAACGGCCAATCTTCAGCCAGCGGCAGCGCCGCCAGAGCTACACGATTGGTCTCTAAACGATGAGCTACGTTCTGTTCATAAACACTATCCTTAATGCAGCCATAGACTACTGATTCTTCTTGCATGTTGTTCCACTATTGCAATTAAGCCCTGCGCGAAAATATCCCCGTACAGAGCGACTGCGACTGATTTAATGACACTTATTCAACGTTCCAGATAACAGTCAAGCATAGCGCAAAATTCCGCTTCGTCGATAATTACAAGACCTAGATCCTGAGCCTTTTTAAATTTGGAACCGGCGGCATCGCCCACCACGACACAGGCAGTTTTTGCTGACACACTGTTCACTACTTTGGCCCCTAGATTCTGTAAATGCTGCTTTGCTTCTTCCCGCTTCATGGTTGTCAACGTGCCGGTCAAAACCCAGGATTGTCCTTCAAGGCTTTTTGATATTGCTCTCTGGTCAGGGTTAGCATGCTTATTATCCGTGTCAGACCAAACTATTTTGGCATCCTTAACAAGCTTATCCAGCACTTCGAGATTATGAGGCTGGCTAAAGAAGCTGACGATATGTTCAGCAACCACCGGCCCGATGCCTTCAATAAGACTTTTACGACTAAATTGAAAATCCTCTATCTTTGCAGCTTTGAGTGCTTCATAAGAAGAGAACTTGCTAGCAATAGCTCCGGCCAATGCTGTGTTCACGCCGCTGATCTGTAGGCGGCACAGCCAGGCCGCAACATCCCCATCAACAGGGACACCCCCTGATTGTATCTGTTCTACCAGCATAGCGGCCTTTTTGGGGCCAAGCCCCTTAAAACCTCGCTGTTCGATAAAGGCATCCACAGTCACCGACTTCAAGGCTTCAATCGAGCTGAAATGGGCCGCCAGGGCAGTAGCAGACACCTGACCGACCTCGCGAATACCCAAAGCGTAGAGAAACCGAGCAAAGGTTGTTTCGCGGCTTAGCGCTAGCGCGTGGAGCAGGTTTTTAGCAGACTTTTCCCCCATTCGCTCAACACCTACTATGTCGTCAAGGGTCAACAGATACAAATCTGCCGGATTTCCGATCAGTCCCCGATCCACTAATTGCTCAATAAGCTTATCGCCCAGTCCATCTATGTCCATGGCGCGGCGAGAGGCAAAATGCTTAATAGCTTCTTTGCGCTGAGCAGGACAATAAAGCCCGCCTGAGCACCGAGCCACCGCCTCACCTTCAATACGTACAACATCCGACCCACATTCGGGGCACTCAACAGGGAAAACGATGGGAGCGCCAGGTGTGGTATCGACATTACTAACGACAGGATCACCAGCATCAGGAACATTCGCCACTCTAGCGACCTGAGGGATAACATCACCTGCACGACGAACGATAACGCGATCGCCAATACAAACGCCGAGACGTTCGATTTCATCCTGGTTGTGCAGCGTGGCATTACTGACCGTAACACCACCGACAAATACCGGTTCAAGACGTGCCACGGGGGTAATGGCACCCGTGCGTCCAACCTGAAACTCTACGCCCAGAAGTATAGTGCTCTGTTCCTGAGCGGGAAATTTCCGGGCAATAGCCCAACGGGGCGCTCTCGCCACAAAGCCCAATCGGTCCTGAAGATTGAAACTATTGACCTTATAAACAATACCATCAATGTCATAGGCCAGGTCAGTGCGTTTATCGATCAGGCTGCGATAATAGGTGATACAGGCTTCAACGCCCTGAACTTCGGCCATCAGGGTGTTGATCAGAAACCCCCAGTGCTTCAACTGTCTCATGGCCTCAAACTGGGTTTCGATAACCCGCACTCCCTGGTCCACTATCCGCCCAATACTGTAAGCGCACATCTCCAGGGGTCGGTTGGCAGTGATGCTTGAGTCGAGCTGGCGGAGGCTACCGGCCGCCGCATTACGTGGATTAACAAAGGGCTTTTGACCAAGCTTTAGCGCCTCCTGGTTAAACCGATGAAAACCTTCAAGGGGCATATAGACTTCACCGCGCACCTCAAGCAGAGATGGTATGTGGTCACCTCTAAGCCGCAGGGGTACAGACTCCACTGTGCGAATATTGGCAGTAATATTTTCACCACTATAACCATCACCCCGAGTAGCAGCCTCAGTCAACACACCCTGCTCATAGCGCAGACTCACCGCAATACCGTCCAGTTTAGGTTCACAAATATAGTCGATATCACCATCGATATTCAGCTTGCTATGCACCCGCCGATCAAAGTCTCGTAACTCTTCGTCGTCAAAGGCATTTTCAAGAGACAGCATGGGTACTGAGTGACTAACCGACTCGAAGGACGGTAATGGTGCCGAACCGACCCGCTGGGTAGGTGAATCGGGTGTTATCAAGCTTGGATCGAGCTGTTCAATATCCTGTAAGCGACGCAATAAACGATCATATTCGCCATCGGTAATCAGCGGATCGGCGAGGGAATAGTAATGGTAATTGTGCTCATGGAGTTGTGCGCTAAGTACCTTGGCTTCCGCGGCCAGGTCGCCCTGAGAGTCCACCTGGCTAGCCATGATTTATTGATTTCCCCTGAATAACTCGCGGACTTATATACCTGGTTTTACTAAGCATCTAACTTTTCTAGTGCTCTAGTTCGTCAACTGACGTCGATTAAAGTCCTTAATTTGCTCGCGATAGTGCTCGGCAGTTTGTCGAGTTAGCGCACTGCGATCAGCGTCTTTTAACTCGCCACCCAGGTCTTTTTTTATCGCATCTACCGTGGCAAGTAATAGTTCGAAAGCAGCCATCGGATCATTACTGTCCTGCATAACCATGAAAAAGGTCAGGCCAGGACTGGAAAAGCTCGCCATCTCACTGAGTTCAAAGGTGCCAGGATTGACCGAGTTGGTCACACTAAACAGGATATTGCCACTGCCATCTTTATGTTCGTGACGATGAAATATTTTTTGCGAGCCGTAGCGTAGGCCCTTATCCAACAAGACCTCAAGCAGGTCGCTACCTGAAAACTGTTCACCGAGGCTAGCCATTAAGTGTAAAACGATAAATTCCTGTTCGTCGACTTCGATATCACCACCAGAGGCTTCATCTTTAGCGGAATCTTGTTGAGAAAAACCAGCTTCGCTATGCTGATTTTGCTCAATTTCATGTTCTCCACGCGAGCTGTTGTCGGTGGTAAAAGTCTTATTTTCATCTGCCGATGATGTTGCCTCCGCATCATTCAGACCCAGCGATGCCTGCCTGGGCTCGCGAAAAGGCATGGTCAGCTTATTTTGATTTCTTGCCGCATTCTGCTTCATCACCTGGCTCACCCGGTCTGCACTTTGCTCATCACGAACTTCAACAACTCGGGCTTTACTGGCTAGCTCTGAATTCTGATCATCACCATCGTCATCATCAAATATCGGTTGCCGACGCCGGCGCACTCGAAGCTCGCTGTTACCACCACGCGATCTACGAAATCCATCCAGCAATATCGCAATCACCAGTAGCGCGCCTAGCCCGATCAGGATTTCTCGTCCACCTAATTCCATATTTTTACCCGTTGTATCATTACCTATTCTGATCTATTTTGTTCTCATCCCACCCTGAAGTTTGTAGCCAGGGACCTTGTAGCTAGAATCCTATCCGTCCAGTCTAAACCTCTTTGCTGAGCAAAAGCCCGGAAACTAATCAGCTGCCAGCTCGGCAGCTTCATCAACGTCTACTGAGACTAATCGAGACACACCAGGTTCATTCATGGTCACACCCATCAGCTGGCTAGCCATCTCCATGGACTGCTTGTTATGGGTAATATAAATGAACTGTACGCTTTCAGACATTTCTTTCACCAAATTGGCGTAACGTCCCACATTAGCATCATCGAGAGGCGCATCAACCTCGTCAAGCATACAAAAAGGCGCGGGATTAAGACGGAATATTGAAAACACCAGAGCAATCGCTGTCAGGGCTTTTTCGCCACCAGACAATAAATGTACAGTGGTGTTTTTCTTACCCGGCGGCTGCGCCATAATCGTGACACCAGCATTGAGTAAGTCCTCGCCGGTTAATTCCAAATAAGCGTGACCGCCGCCAAATAGTTTAGGAAACAGTGCCTTTAATGAAGTATTAACGGCATCGTAGGTTTCCTTAAATTTGGTTCGCGTTTCCCGGTCAATTTTCCGAATCGCTGACTCAAGCGTTTCCAGCGCGTCAGCCAGTTCATCATTCTGAGCATCGAGATAAGATTTCCGCTCAGACTCAATCTTATATTCATCCACGGCTGCGAGATTGATCGCACCCAGACGCTGAATTCTATTCTCCATTTGGGTCAGTCTATTCTGCCATTCGTCCTGCTCTGCTCCATCCGGCATATGTTCAAGCAGATCGACCAGCTTATAGTGAATTTCTTCTATCTGCTCGGAAATCGTATTACGTCGAGTTTGTAATTCCTGAACTGCAATACGCAAACCTTCGAGGCCGTTACGACTTTCCTGAATTTCATTTTCGAGGCGCGCTCGATCTTTCTCCACATCCCGTATTTGTGCTTCGCGGTCGTCAAGTTGCTGACGCACGTCCCCCAACGCTTTTTCAATATCAAGTCGTTGACTGAGTTTTTGCTCAAGCTCTGCCTGCAATTCAGCCCGAGGATCATCGTCCTGATTATAACTGGCTAGCAGAGAAGCCTGGCGCTCAGCAAGGCGCTGCAACTGGGTTTCAAGGCGGCTAATACCTTCACGAATAGCCACTAGCTGACTACTAAGAGAACCCTCCCTGACAACAAGCTCGTGGACTCGATCATGATCATGACGCGCGGTCTGACGCGCCTGATCCAGCGTGCCCCGATTTGCGTCACGCCTCGCAAGCAGATGTTCACGACGCTCACTATCATCAGCCATTGCCGCAATCGCAGACTCCAGTAACTTCCTCGCTTCTGCCAACGCGTCCCGATCTCGAGTCTGTTGAACTGCAGCCTCTTCAGATTCTCCTCTTATACGTTGCCTTTGCTTTCGGTCGTGTTCAATTTTCGCCTGAGCGATATTTAGTCGGGATTTAAGCTGTGCAGCATTTTCCTGCAAAGCTCTTAGCCCAGCGGCACTGCTTTCCCGCTGCCGCTCCTGATCACCAAGTTGTTGCTCTGTGTCGGTAAGCTTTTGCTCCACGCTGGCGACATCACGCTTCTGAGTATTGATACTTTCCTCTAGCTCTGCCAGTTCTCGCTGACGAATCAGCACACCACTAATAGTATTCTCGCCCCGCGTGACCCGCGCCCAGTTTGGGCCTAACCAATGTCCGTCTTTGCTAACCACGGATTCACCGCCAACGAGTTCATCACGTAAGGTCATCGCTGCGCTGAGGGTGTCTACCGCATAAATATTATTGAGCAAGGGGCTAGCCGCACAGGGTTCGATCTTGGTGCCTAGACACGTATGGGCGCTGCGGCCGGTCTGGTCCTGACCACTAGTCTGATCTGAATCCACTAACACCAGCTTGCCTGCAGCCCAGTCATCAAGTGCGCTGGAATACTCCGATAGCTGATCAATTCTGACCGCCTGCAAAAAATCACCCAATACCGTTTCGACGGCGGTTTCCCAGCCATTCTCAACCTTCAGTTGAGCCGCCAGGTTTTCGGCACCTGTTAAACCGTGAGCACTGAGCCACTCCTTTCGATCACTATCTCCGCCGAGGGCCGCTGCTTGCAGCGCTTCCACAGAGGCTTTGCGCCCCAGAGATTGCTGCAGCGCAGCGCGAGCCTGGTTGAGGCTATTTGCGGATTCGGTTCGGTTTCGACGCGTTGTTTCGATGGCTTCCAGCAACTCGCTATGTTGCGCCTCAGCAACCTGGTTCTGACGCTGAATGTCAGCAAGTTGTTTTTCTATACCAGCAGTTTGTTCTACTTCAGGACTTGCTTCCAACGCCGTCTCATCGTCAGACAAACGTTTAATCCGCTGCGCCAATGTCGCTAACGAAGCCTCCAGATGCTCAATACGGGATTTCTGTACCTCCACCTGACGCTGGGGCTGCACCGCCCCTTCGTTAAACTCATCCCAACTGGCCTGCCAGGCGGCCATTGCTTGCTCAGCGCTGATGAGCTGCTGGCGAGACTTCGCCTCTTCGTTTCTGGCTTTAGTCAACTGAGTGACTATCTCCTCTAATTCCGCCTGCCAACCCCTGGCCTTCGTTTTATCCTCAATCAAATGCTGCTCAGATTCAGCAAAGTTACGCTCGGTCTGATCCAGATCCCGCTGCAGTTCTTCAGCTCGGTCTTTAGCATGCTTGACCGATTGTTCTACGCGGGCCACCTCCGCGCCAACGGCGTAGTAGCGACCCTGAATCTCACGAAATTTCTCGTTACACTCGGTATGTTCAATACGCAACTTTTCTAACTGGGTATCACAGCGACTTTTATCCGTGATCAGCGCTTCCATTTTTAAGGCCGCAACGCTAATGACCTGATCACGCTCTTCAACCTGATCATTAAAATCTGACCACCGCAGCGCCAGGAGTTGGCCGCGCAGTAAGCGCTCTTCTTTTTTAAATTCAGTATATTTTTCTGCGGCTTTTGACTGCCTTTCCAGGCGTTGCAACTGGCGGTCTAGCTCTTCGCGGATATCCGTTAAACGCTCGAGGTTTTCACGGGTGCGTCGGATACGACCCTCGGTATCCTTACGACGCTCCTTGTATTTAGAAATACCCGCGGCTTCTTCGATGTAGCCCCTTAACTCTTCGGGCTTTGATGACACCAGGCTCGAAATCATGCCTTGTTCGATAATTGAATAACTGCGCGGCCCCAGGCCAGTGCCTAAAAAGACGTCGGTGATATCACGACGTCTACACCGACTACCGTTGAGAAAATAGCCGGCATTGCCATCCCTGGATACGGTGCGACGAATGGATACCTCACTGTAAGAGGCGTACTCTCCACCCAGTGCGCCATTAGAATTATCAAAGACTAATTCTATCGATGCCTGACCAACCGGTTTACGTCCACCTGAGCCATTAAAAATTACATCTGACATCGATTCGCCGCGCAATTGCTTGACCGAGCTTTCACCCATGACCCAGCGCACAGCATCGATAATATTGGATTTTCCACAGCCATTTGGCCCTACGACGGCACAGAGATTACTGGGGAAGGTAACAGTGGTTGGATCAACGAAGGACTTGAATCCGGCAAGTTTGATACATTTGAGGCGCATCAATCACTCTTTAGTCAGGGCTTCTCCCTGAATGATGATAAAAAAGCCATAGCATCGCTTAACCAACGAAATCCCATAGCATCGCTTAACCAAAGACATCACTGCATAGCAGAAACTGCAGGGGATTTTACACACTGTGTAGCCGGGAACAAACCTAAGCAGGTAATTAGTTACAACAGGCCGCTTTACCTTTAGATCAAGCCTTGTCACAGCATCAACAATGCATGCAGAATTGACTAGTCCTGGCTGTGCTTTAGAAAGCTGGTTAGCACTAAACGCTTCCCCTATGCCTTCAGGCCTAATCTTGATGTTTAATACCTATGCTTAATATTGTTCTGTTCGAACCAGAAATCCCACCAAATACCGGCAATATAATCCGCCTTTGCGCGAACACCGGTTTTGTCCTGCACCTGATCGAGCCATTGGGTTTTACTATGGACGATAAAAAACTCCGGCGTGCCGGGCTTGATTATCGGGAGTCGCAGCAGGTGCTTATTCATCAGGACTGGCAGGCATTTATCGATACAATCTTACCCGAGCGGGTTTTTGCTATTAGCACCAAAGGTCAAAGCCGATATACGAATATCAAATTTGCGCCAGGAGACAGTCTGGTTTTTGGCCCTGAGACCCGAGGCCTAAGCCAGGATTTTCTGGCTAAACTACCAAGCACTTCTATTTTACGCATTCCCATGCAAGCCGATAATCGAAGTCTTAACCTGTCCAATGCCGTGGCCATCGTCGTCTATGAGGCCTGGCGTCAGCTCGACTTTAATGGCGCACAGTAATGCCAAACACCTGCCTTGTAGCCAGCCAGGGTGAATAAGCGATGAGCGATGGCAAGCAATGACAGCTAAGATTGGTCTTTTCTATGGCTCGACTACCTGCTACACCGAGATCGCTGCAGAAAAAATACGCGATGCAATCAGTGCTTATTCATCGGGTGCTGTGGAAGTGGATTTATTTAATATCGCCAACCAGTCGCTGACCTCGGCCAATGCTTACCAGCACGTAATACTTGGCATTCCTACCTGGGATTACGGCGAGCTGGAAGAAAACTGGGAAAATACCTGGCCAGATATCGCCAACGTCAATTGGCAGAATAAAACGGTCGCCCTTTACGGTCTTGGTGACCAGATCGGTTATCCTGACTGGTTTCAGGATGCCATGGGCTACCTTTATACCCGGGTTACCAGCCTCGGCGCGACACCGATAGGCCTGTGGCCCACCGCTGGTTACCAGTTTGCGAATTCCCAGGCCCTGGCCAGAGACGGTAGCCATTTTGTCGGACTTGCGCTAGATGAGGACAACGAATTTGATCTAAGTGAGGGCAGGATAAACCGCTGGTGTCATCAGATTATGGGTGAATTCGGCGCAGTAAATCGGGCCTAATCACTCCCTACTGATCAGCTTAACCCGGGCATTACTCTGTAATCTTACACTGTGCGGATTCACTGCAACTTGCCAATCAATTAAATCTCGACTAAAACTCCTCCACCGTTAAAGCCATGGTCGCATCATCGCCGGCCTGAATAATCCGCATGTAACTTTCCGTTCGCGGCAATACTTGTTCAATAAAAAATCGGGTGGTTTTAATCTTGGTGTTGAGAAACCCTGCTTTACCGGCGCCTTCTTTCAACTGGGCTTCGGCAATGGTGGCACTCTTTAGCATCAACGATGCCGCTACGGCGGTACCGAATAATAATAGAAAGTTAAACGCTACAGCCCCGGCGAAGTCAGGCTTGTCTGCGGCCTTATCAAAGAGTAGGTTAAGCGCCCGATCACAGACATCCAGGGTTTCCGCTACCGCGCTATTCATTTCGTCGCTATAATTTTCGCTGCGCTTTTTGTCTCCATCGTCTCCACACGCCAATGGAGACAAAACCAGGCGTAAATCCGCCAACAATTCACGTGCTGCTACACCATTGTCCCGGAGCACCTTACGGCCTACGAAGTCCAGGGCCTGAATACCGTTGGTGCCTTCATAAATCGGCGCGATACGCACGTCTCTCATATATTGTGCAACACCGCTTTCTTCGATAAAACCCATACCGCCATGAATCTGAACCCCCAAGTAAGCCACTTCATTGCCTGCTTCGGTGCACCAGGCTTTGACCAGCGGGGTGAGGATATCTACGCGTCGTTGATGGTAGGCGCGTACCGCTTCATCTTGTTCATGACTGGCATGATCCCAGTGAGCGAAAGCAGAATAACTCAGCGCTCGGCCCGCCTCGGTAAGTGACCTCATGAGCATTAACATTCTGCGCACATCTGGATAATGGATAATCGTCGCTCGTCCTGGCAGCCCTGCCACACTCCCCTGTTCACGCTCCCGAGCGAATTTCACAGCGTGCTGATAGGCCCTCTCACCCACTGAGACTCCCTGTAAACCCACCGACAAGCGAGCGTGGTTCATCATGGCGAACATATAGCTAAGTCCATGGTTTTCTTCGCCCACCAGATAACCGACGGCACCGCCCGTCTCCCCAAAGCTCATCACACAGGTCGGACTAGCATGAATGCCCATTTTGTGCTCGACACTGGCCGGGTAAACGTCGTTTCGCTGAGCAATCTTACCTTCCTGGTCGACAAGAAACTTAGGCACGATAAATAAGGAAATGCCTCGAACACCCTCGGGCGCATCCGGAGTTCTTGCCAACACCAGGTGGACGATATTTTCTACAAAATCATGATCCCCCCAACTGATAAAGACCTTCTGCCCACTAATAAGGTAATCGTCGCCCCGAGGAACAGCTTTGCAGCGCACAGCAGCCAAATCACTACCGGCTTGCGCCTCAGTCAGGTTCATAGTCCCGGACCACTCACCACTAATTAGCCTGGGTAAATACTGGCTTTTTTGTACATCGCTGCCAAACTTATCCAGGGCGGTGATGACACCTGCGGTAAGAAGAGGTAACAGGGAAAACCCCAGGTTCGCGCTTTGGAACATCTCATCAATCGCTCCACCCAGGACATGCGGTAGGCCCTGACCACCGAACTGGCTGTCTCCAGTCAGGGTCGGCCACCCCCCCTCTCTGTAAGTGTCAAATAGACCGTCCAGGGACTGCGCTGTAAGCACGCGATTACCCTCCACACGACAGCCTTCGTTATCAGCCAGCTGGTTAGTCGGTGCTATGACCGCAGAAAAATATCGTCCACCTTCATCAAGCACAGCCTCAACCAGGTCTGGAGTCGCTTCCTGATAACCAGGCAATGTTGAAATTGTGTTTAGATTGAGCACATCCTGAATAAGAAAGCTCATATCATTTAACGGCGGGAGGTAGTCACTCATAGCTATACGTCGGTGATGTACACCGAATCCTCAAAATTAGGGGGAGGGAAGTTTAATTGGGGAGCGAGGTTTTGCCAGTCAGTTTCGTGACTTAGGGGTTTCTATTAGAGGATTCTAAATAACGACTGACACTCTGCGAAACACCTAGCATACCGAATACATAAATATTCAGCACTATAGTCAATGGGTTAGTGGCGCAGCTAGCGGTCTGGAATAAGTTGTCAGAAATGATTCAGCAGACATTGGCCTTCCATATAGATAACCCTGAGCTGCGCTGCAACCGACCTCTAATAATAACGCTTCCTGGCCGGGCCGTTCCACGCCCACGGCTACCACCTTTTTACCGAGAATGTCACCGATTCCTACCAGTGCCCTTATCAAACCACTATCTTCATGGCCTAATCCAGCGCGTAGCATCAGGCGCTGTTCAATCTTAAGCGTATCGGCCGGTATGTCACGAATATAATTATAGTCTGCAAGAGAGGAACCGAATTCATCGACACAAAATCTGACCCCAACTTCACTAAGTTGCTCCATTAACTGGCAGGCTCGAGACTGGTTAGCAAGTAGGACTCCCTCAGCAATCTCTAGCATTAAATTTGATGGGTGCAAGCCGTACTCGGCCAGGATATCAATCACAATCTCCGCATAACCAGGATCATTAATTTGAGAATTAGCGATATTTATCGAAACATAATCGACATCAACCTGAGCAGCCCGCCAGACTAGTAACTGCTGACAAGCCTCAGCTAAGCTCCATTGCCCAATGGCCCCAGTAAGACCGGCTCCCTCAGATAAAGTCATAAAATCCCCGGGGGAGATAATACCTCTGCAATGATGATTCCAGCGCAACAAACCTTCGCAGCCCACTATCTTGCCATTACGTAAATCAAGCAAAGGCTGATAGACCAGTTCCATTTGGCCACGCTTCAAAGCTACTCGTAATTCTGAAGGGAAAAACATGGCCCGGGGTAAGCGTTCCTCCTTACCCTCAGATAACCTGTAAAAACCATTACGACCTTCAGCTTTTGCTTTATACATTGCTTCATCAGCTCGTTTTAATAAATTTGTTAAATCTTCACCATCCTCCGGGTAGACACTGATTCCAACGCTCGCTGACACCTCTATACTCTCGCCCAGAGCCGTAAAAGGCGTTTCAAAACATTTCGTAATCTTCTCTGCAATAGAATTTATTTCGACTGCATCTGTGATATTTTCAGTGATAATAGTAAATTCATCGCCAGCCAGTCTCGCTACAGTGTCACTATGCCGTACCGCAGCAAGCAAACGAGAGCCTACGGCTCTAAGTATTTCATCACCTGCAGAATGGCCATAGATATCATTAATTAATTTAAAACCATCGAGATCTATAAAATAAATAGCCAACTGGGAGTTAGTTCGTTGTGCACGTTTTACACCCTGATCAAGGCGATCCAGAAATAAACGCCGATTTGGCAAATCAGTCAGGTTATCGTGGTCGGCAAGATATCTTAATTCTTTATGGGTATGCTCGAGGTGCGTTAAATCGGAGAAAAACATCACGTAATTTTTAATCTGCCCAAAACGATCTTTCACCACATTGATCGATACCTGTGCGGCAAATAATTCCCCGCTCGATCGACGCAATGGTATCTCCCCAGTCCATCCCCCCCTGGCTTTCAAACTAGCTAAAACCGTACGATAAAAACCTACACTGGGCTGCTCGATCATATCAAAGCCACTTCGTGTGCCAACGACTTGCTTCGATGAGCGGAGAGTCAATCGTGTAAAAGCATCATTAACGCTGGTAACCATTCTCCGCCGATCCAGGATTACGATCGCTTCGCCGGCTTTTGAAAAAATCTGCCTCGCAAGCTCGACTCTATCCCTGAGCAGGTTTTCGACTGTTATGTCAACAGAAACACATTGAAAAGCCTCACTGTCATCTCGCTCAGGATCCAACGGGAAGAATTCGTGGCGATAATAACGGGTACCGATAGTGCAACAGGCATCGAAATGCTTGTTCTCCTTTGCCTTCTTTAATAACTGATAAAAGTTTGGGTTAATTGCTTCAAAGACTTCGATAGTGCGGCCCAGGAAATCTTCAGCCTGTAAGCCTTCCTTTTCCTCAAGCTCACCATCTATATCAACTAAAATTCCGTCGGCATTGACCCGCCATAACAAGTGTGACGGCATGGCAGCAGCTTCGTCCAGGAGGTCACTATTACTTCTATCTCTAGCAACTCTAAAATTAAAGTGCCGATAAAGAATGAATACACTACTTAACAACCAGGCAAGCGTAAATAAACTGAAAACCTGCCAGTGTTCAGTCAGCGCTCCCACAAAAGAATTCAACCTTAAATTGGTAACGGTATAAAACCCAGCTGCCAACAAATATAACACTGCAATAGCTAACTGCTGCCAGACATGTTTTTCTTTGGCCATCGTTAGTCTCAGTGTCTATCCTTAGTTAGAGGGTGCCCGGGGTGAAGCCTAACAACTGGAAAAAATAAAGCTCCGCAGTGAGTATAGGGAGGAACTGTGACACCGCGCAATAATCTGGCCAAGTTAATTGCTCAATGGTTAAATAATTGTGTTAAACGGTACGAGCTCATGGCCGTCAAACTGACAATAATCCCTGGCCACGACAAATTCCTGCTTAACCCGAAAAAAAGACGCGCTCCTTTATAGATCCCTTGCGATAACCTCCAGCATAATCTCACTGGTACCGGCGTAAATACGGGCGACACGGGCATCTGCGTACATTCGACAGATCAAGTATTCATCCATGTATCCGTAACCACCGTGGAGTTGCAGGCATTCATCAACGACCTTTTGTTCTAGCTCGGAGAGCCACCATTTGCACATCGAAGCAGTGGCATTATCGAGAGTCCCGGTCACCACATCCTCAATGCAACGATCCATAAAAACCCGGGCCGCGCGAGTCAGAGCATGCACTTCAGCGAGCTTAAACCGGGTGTTTTGCTGCTCCATCAGCGGCTTACCAAAGGCATGACGTTGTTTCACATAGTTGACCGTCTCTTCAAGCGCGCCTTCCATCGTAGCAATCGCCTGTACGCCGACCGTAGAGCGCTCATAGGGTAGATCGCTCATCAATTGCATGAAGCCTCGACCTTCCTCACCACCGAGTAACTGACTTTCGTGAACCCGGACATTTTCAAAGAATAATTCGCAGGTATCCTGGGCCTTTTGACCCATCTTCTTCAGTTTCCGCCCGACTCGATAACCTTCGAGGTTTTTAGTTTCCAGGACCAGTAAGGACAAACCTTTGCTGCCAGCATCCGGATCAGTTTTAACCACCAGCACCAACAATTCACAGAGATAACCGTTGGTGATAAAAATCTTCGATCCATTAATCACGTAGTGCTCACCGTCTTTAACCGCCCGAGTGATTATGCCCTGAAGGTCTGATCCGGTCCCAGGTTCGGTCATAGCGATTGCGCCGATCAGGTCGCCACTAGCCATCTTTGGCAACCACCGCTGTTTTTGCTCTTCGGTCCCGTGATTGAAAATGTAGTGAGCACTGATGCTGTGCACGCCCTGTCCCATACCGGTAAGACCTCGACGCCATTGCTCCTCGTAAAACACTGCTTCATAGCGAAAATCCGCACCAGGACATCCATACTGTTCAGGAAGATCGGTACACAGAAATCCGTGGGCGCCAGCTTTACGCCACAACGCTTTGTCTATGTGTTGTTGTTCCCGCCACTTTTCATCAAAAGGCAACATTTCTGTTTCGACAAACTGACTCACGGAACGACGAAACACCTCCAGGTTTTCATCCATCCATCGGGATTTGTAGGAACTCATTTAGGACTCCAGTCTAATTCATCGGTTTTTTAGCGCCGGTTAGATCCACTACTTATTGACTTGCCGAATAACTGCCTCTCCGGTGAGCTTGACACTTCCTTCCTGGTCGACAGCTTTTAGTTTGATTTTCAAATCAAAGTCTGCTTCGGTGACTATTTTTTCGCTGATTACACCGCGGCAAGTGATCTCATCACCCACGTTAACGATGGCGGCAAACTTTACTTCAAAACTAACAATGAATGATTGAGGCACCCAGTTTGTTAGCAATTGTCCCATATAGGCCATGTCCAGCATGCCATGAGCGAACACATCGTCTTTACCCGCAGCCCGGGCAAAATCACTGTCCACATGAATGGGATTATGGTCATTAGAAGCGCCACAGAAATAAGCTAGCGTGGTACGGGTGATAGGCGGCTTGGTAAGCGCCGGCAATTCATCTCCCACGTCAGCTCGCTCCACATCCACACCACCTAACTCTGCTACCATTATCACTATCCTTGGTTCCTTCGTTGCCTGATTGGCTTACCTGCTTACTCATCATTCAGCCCTGATATCTCACCCTGCCGGCTAACGATGTTCGACAACCGTCTGTTTAAAACGTGTTGTAAGCTCCCCAAACTGATTATGAGCAACGGTTTCCTCTACCATAAACAAAAACTGGCCTCGGCGCTTTTCATAAACGTCCAGTATAGTCGCCACTAAAGTAATCTGATCTCGGCCATAGATCGGCGCATAGTATTCAAATCGCTGATTGGTGTGCAGAACTTTGGCAACGTCCATACCCAACTGCCGGACGCGGACAAAGGGGTCAGGCACCGCGCAACCAAGGGTAACGGCATAGGTAGGCGGTGCCAGAATTGACCTATGACCGGCTTTCTGAGCCGCCTCTTCATCAAAATAAATGGGGTTGACCTCTCCGACCGCTTTGGCAAAAAATTTCAACTGCCCCACTTCGACATCGACTGTCAGCGCTGGAAAGGGTTGGTTAGTATATTGTCTATCTACCATAGGAGCCGAGCAGCCATTCTGAATACCAAAAGCCGCTCAATGTAGCTTCACCTGAATAGCAAAACAAGCACATTCGGCAGATTTCCCCACGACCTCCGTGCTTACCATAACGAGCCCGATCCTACGACTTCTCCCAGGAGCTAGTCCTCGTGACAAACACCAAATTACCGAATCCAGTCAATATGCTCGCGCTTAGCCTGATGATGGCAGACGAATTGATCGAAAGTTAGGCTAAAACATATAACACTTACATTACCCCTTGTTTTAAGTATCTTTTTAAGGCGGCAGTACAGAAGGCTACCATAGAGTAGAAAGGGTTACCTGAAAATAGCAATTTATGCTTAGTTAATATAAGCTGCGTGGTTAAAATAGCTTGCCAGACCCTATGAGTAAATCCAATAAGACCCGCTGGGGCAAAACCATTCAAAGTAAAGACGTTCAGCACGAGCTAAAACGAATGGCAATTTTAAAGACCGCAGCGAGGCTATTTAATCAGCGAGGTTTTCGCGAAACGTCGCTCAATGATTTGGCCGATGAACTCCAGGTCACTAAGCCGACCCTCTATTACTACATTGAAAATAAAGAAGACATCCTCTTTCAGTGTCTGCTTACGGCAATAACCCAGTTACTGGAGAAAATCGAACAAATCCAGAATTCTGATTTATCAGGAGCCGATAAGCTCAAACGTTTCATTCACGTCTTCACTTCTGTTTTTGATGACGAGTTTGGCCGCTGCGTATCCAGCCCTGGGCCTGAGCCTCTCTCTGATAAATACCTAGCCCAGATAGACCCTCTCTATATAGAACTTGATACCGCAACACGAAGCATAATAGAAAGCGGGGTTAAGGATGGATCACTGCGCCAGTGCAACCCAAAAATAATCACCTTTACCATGCTCGGCGCAATCCACTGGATGACCCGCTGGTATCAGATTGGTGGCGAGATGACCACAGAAGAAGTTGCTGACGAGATGATCGCCCTGCTCTCCCAGGGCCTTGAGAAATAGCCTGCAACCACCTCTGGCCATCGGCGTATAAACACTGCCACCTTTATCCTGGACCAAACCAGATACCTTCATCACCGACAGAGTGCGGGCCTCGTGGCGATATTTGCCCCTACATTAACTTGCTGCCGCATCAGGAATAGTCTCCGCCTTAATCGCGCCATCCCGTTCCAGCTGATCAATTTGATCATCAGAATACGCCAGAAGGCCCTTCAGTGTTTCTCGGTTATGCTCGCCCAGGTAAGGGGCCTGCAGATCCAGATCATTGGGATACTCTGAAAACCGTAGTGGCATACCTGGCATCTGGAAAGTACCGAAACCACGCTCAGTAACAGTTCGAACTGTGCCCCGCTCAACCAGATGAGGGTGCTCCATCGCTTCTTTCAGCGTCAGCACTGGTGCTACAGGAATACGTTTTTCTTCGAGTCTTGCGATAACATCGGCATCGCTATCACAACTCATAATCCAGCCTTCGATAATCTGCACGAGCGCATAGCGATTCTTCACGCGATTATTGATTTTTTCAAAGCGAGGATCAGCAGCCAGCTCCGGCATACCCATCACTTCCAAGAGCGCCTCCCACTGGTGCAAAACCGCAATAATGATGATGTAACCTTCATGGCCCTTAAAAGCCCCCAGAGGTGCGAGGCCCGGGCTGTGTGAACCCCCGCGTGGTGGCTCAAAGCGACCTTCGCTGCCGCTAATCATCGCAACACTAGACTCATGGCAATGGAAATAACTATCTAGCAAAGAAATATCCAGATGTTGCCCTGACCCACCTCTGGCACAGCGAAACAAAGCGGCGTTGATCGCTGCCAGACCATGCACTCCAGTCATTACATCACCCATCGCAACCATAGGTAGTATCGGTGGGCCATCCCGCTCACCAATCAAGCCTGTCACGCCGGCATAAGCCTGACCGATATAATCGAAACCAGGGCGATTCGCCAGTGGCCCCGTTTGGCCAAAAGTCGAAATGGAACACATAATGAGATTGGGATTTATCTCGTGAACCGTCTCCCAGTCTAGTCCCATACGTCCAATCACTCCCGGCGCAAAATTTTCAACTAGCACGTCAAATTGGGGAATAAGGTCAATCAGTATTTTTTTCCCTGCATCCGTTTTTGGGTCCAGACAAAGGCTTTTTTTACCCCGGTTCTGGGATAAGAAATATGCCGAACGGCCACCTTTTAGGTAGCCGACATTACGCACCTGATCACCCCTTGGGGCCAGTTCCACCTTAACTACCTCGGCACCCATTTCTGCCATCAATCGGGTTGTAGTGGGGCCGGCTAAATGCTGAGTAAAATCCAGGACACGCACACCATCGAGCACATGTTGGTCAGTCATCATCATTTCCTCCTGCATAATTATCGTTTTATTGCGACTGATGTATAAAACCAAGCTGTTCTGATTAAGGCACAGTTACCACTTAAAAACCACGGGAAATGGGGGCCGAAAGAGCCAAACGGAGAGAATAAGGATAGATTACTGGTAAAGCAGAATTACTGTAAACAGCAGGTAGGGCCTCAACCTGTAGTAAAAACCCTATGGTGAGGCCCCTGCACTAGAAGCTCGGCGCGTTAGTCGGGCACCCTTCAGGGCATACCGTCATCAAATGCCGCACCTTCTTTTTCGGTGGGCAGCAAATCCTCCCGAGAGATACCTAACGTAACAAGCATGTTGGCGGCAATGTAAATTGAAGAATAGGTACCGACAGTGACGCCAACAATTAAGGCAACAGCAAAGTTATGAATCAACTCACCACCAAAAAAGAAGAGCGCAAAGAGTACTAACAAAGTCGTCAATGAGGTGATTACCGTTCTACCCAGGGTCTGACTCAGTGACTCATTAATGACGTCGGTAGCATCTGCAACCCGCAAGATACGAAAATTCTCCCGAATACGATCCGAAACCACGATCGTATCATTGAGCGAATAGCCAACCACCGCCAATACGGCAGCCAGTACTGTCAAATCGAACTCGATATCGAGCACAGAAAAGAAACCCAGGGTAATGATCACATCGTGAATCAGGGCGCTAACGGCAGCGAGTGAGAATTTGTATTGAAAACGAATGGCCACGTAGAGCATCACCACAGCCAGCGCGGCAAGCATACCCAAACCCCCATCATCGCGAAGCTCAGCACCGATTTGAGGGCCGACAAACTCGATACGTCGCAACTCGACTGCCTCGCCAGAAGCACGCAAGGAAGCCAGTACACGATCACCTAGATCAGCAGCGGGTTCGCCCTGTAGTTTAACCAGCAAATCTGTTTCGGTACCGAAATGTACGACTACCGGATCCTTAAATTGGCTATCTGCCAGACGACTACGAATAGGGCCTATTTCAACCGGCTGCTCAAAACCTACTTCGATCAAAGTGCCGCCAGTAAAGTCGAGACCCAGAACCAGACCTTTACTCGCCAACGAGCTAACTGAAATAATAAGCAGCAACGCCGAGGCCATCGCGGCCAGTTTGCGCTGGCCCATAAAGTTATAGATACGTTGAGTTGTCATAATCTATATCCAGAGTTTTTTAACATTGCGGCCCCCGTAGACCAGATTCGCTAAAGCCCGCGTGCCCATAATCGCTGTAAACATGGACGTCAAAATCCCTATCGACAGCGTCACCGCAAAGCCCTGTACGGGGCCAGAGCCAATCGCATAGAGAATCACAGCAACAATCAGGGTCGTCAGGTTGGCATCGACAATGGATACAAAGGCTCTGTTATAACCGGAATTAATTGCGCCCTGGATAGTTTCGCCATTAGCGAGTTCTTCCCGAATACGAGAGAAAATAAGCACATTGGCATCTACAGCCATACCCACCGTTAACACGATCCCAGCAATGCCAGGTAGAGTCAGCGTCGCACCGAGCAAAGACATCACCGCAATCAACAAGACCAGGTTCATAACTAGCGCCAGGTTGGCAAAAATTCCAAACACTTTGTAATAGGCGAGCATAAACAGCAAAACTACCAACATACCAATCTGCACTGAGTCGACACCCACTTTGATATTTTCAGCACCCAGAGACGGCCCTATTGTGCGCTCTTCAACAAAATGCATGGGTGCGGCAAGGGCACCGGCACGCAAGAGTAAAGCAAGCTCTGACGCTTCTTCGGGGTCGTCAAGCCCGGTAATTCGGAACTGCACACCCAGTGCACTCTGGATTGTGGCCAGGCTGATAATGCTTTTCTCTACGTAGGGAACAGCGACTGCTTCCTGCTCACCCGCCTCATTAGTTTGAGTTTCGAGGCGTGCTTTTGATTCTATAAACAACACCCCAAGACGGCGCTTAATGTTATTTCGCGTGGCGTGGTGCATGGCCCGACCACCACTACCATCCAGCGAGATATTGACCTGAGGTGTACCGGTTTCATCATAGCCGACCGAGGCATTGGTGACCTGATCACCGGTTATCACAACATTTTTCTGGAGCCACGCTTCGGTCTCTCGCGAGTTTTTATCACGAAATTTAAATTTTTCACGGTTTGTTATTTTCCCTGGCTGAGCTTCAAGACGAAACTCCAGGTTCGCCGTTTTACCAATGATACGCTTGGCTTCGGCAGTATCCTGAACACCGGGCAGTTCAACGACAATGCGATCGCGCCCCTGGCGCTGGACAATCGGTTCGGATACACCCAGTTCGTTAACCCGATTTCGCAACGTGGTAAGATTCTGATTCACCGCATATTGAATCTTCTCGTTAAGTGCCGCTTCGCTCAGTGCCAGGGTCAGCAAATACAGCCCGTCACGCTCACTGCTATCAGGGAGCAAATCACGAAAATCGCTCCGCACCAAAGTCAGGGCCTGGTCTAACTGCTCTTCTGTAGCAAAGCCAAATGCCAGACTATCCCCTTCTAGTTCTGCTGTTTTATAACGAATTTTGGCTTCCCGGAGCCCTTTCTTTATTACGTCAAGCTGGGTTTCTATATCTTTGATAATGACGGACCGGGAATCCACCTGCATCAGAAAGTGCACACCACCGCTGAGATCGAGCCCTAACTTCATCGGTTTTGCACCCATAGAAGCGAGGCCTTCGGGCGTTGTTTCTGCGAGGTTAAGTGCGACCACATAGTCCAGACCCAGAGCTTTCTGGATGACTCTTTTTGCCGCCAGTTGCTGGCCAGCTTTCTCCAGGCGAATAAGAATACTTCGCTCAGTCAGCGTTTCACCAAAATAGGCAATACCAGAGTCGCTCAGTTCAGACAGTGCTTTTTCGAGCACCGTATCATCCATCACCATGGCGCTGCTTTGTCCGGAAATCTGTATCGCTGGATCAGGGGCGTAAAGGTTGGGGGCAGCGTAGGTAAAACCCAAAGCTACGACTGCGGCTATCAGCAAGTATTTCCAGAGCGGGTAACGATTCATGAAGGCGACTAACTTCCTGTAAAAGCGGGGCATTATAGGGCAATTACCCTCGCCCACCAACGAAACCCGGACTAACTAGGGGTTAATGCTCATGCCGGGTTAATTTAATCGTCAGGTTCCTTGCTGTGGTTTCGGGTTATCGGCATGTTTAGACAAAAAAGATCGAGCAAATTCCGTCAGTTTTTGTTCCGTAATCGCACGGCGAATATCGCTCATAAAATTCTGGTAATAACGCAGGTTATGAATGGTATTAAGTTGTGCACCCAGAATTTCCTTGCACTTATCAAGATGATACAGGTAAGCACGGCTAAAATTTTGGCAGGTATAACAATCGCAGGCACTGTCCAGGGGCTGAATATCATCCCGAAAGCGGGCATTACGAATTCTCACCACGCCTTCGCTCGTAAACAAATGACCATTGCGGGCATTGCGGGTAGGCATCACACAATCGAACATATCGATACCGCGCAGCACCGCCTGGAGAATATCTGACGGTGTACCGACGCCCATCAAATACCGCGGTTTATCCTCGGGCAATTCATTTTGCAAACAATCGAGCACTCGAATCATCTCTTCCTTAGGCTCGCCGACAGATAAGCCGCCAATCGCATAACCGTCAAAGCCACAGTCTCCATCGACACAAACGTCCCTCAGACTTTGCGCAGATTGCCGCCGCAAATTTTCATGCATACCACCCTGAACAATGCCGAACAGCGCCGCTGGATTATCACCGTGCGCCCGCTTGCTACGCAGCGCCCAACGCATGGACAACTCCATGGATTCCCGCGCCTGCTTTTCATCGGCGGGATAAGGCGTACATTCGTCAAAAACCATCACGACATCGGCACCCAGATCGCGCTGCACCTGAATCGACCGTTCTGGATCGAGAAACACTGGGCCGCCATCAATTGGCGACTTAAAGGCTACACCCTCTTCCGTAATCTTGCGCATATCACCCAGGCTAAAGACCTGGAAACCACCGGAGTCAGTAAGAATAGGCCCCTGCCACTGCATAAAGTCGTGCAGATCACCATGCGTTTTAATTATCTCTGTGCCCGGCCTCAACATCAGATGGAAAGTATTGCCCAGAATTATATCGGCGCCAATCGCCTCGATATCCCTCGGCAACATACCTTTCACTGTGCCGTAAGTGCCCACCGGCATAAACGCAGGCGTCCGCACCTCGCCACGAGGGAATGTCAAACGGCCAAGCCGCGCGGCACCGTCTGTAGCGGCCGTTTCAAATGCCATAAAACAGTGGTCGGTCATGGCAGTTGCTCTTCGGGCGCGTGTGGATTATGACCAATAAACATGGCATCCCCATAACTGAAAAAGCGATAACGGTGAGCAACAGCCTGACGGTAAGCCTCAAATGTATAACGGTACCCAGCAAAGGCACTCACCAGCATTAACAAGGTTGACTCCGGCAAATGGAAATTGGTGATCAATGCATCAACGATATTGAAGCGGTATCCCGGGTAGATAAAAATATCTGTCTCACCCTGCATTGGCGCCATTACACCGCTGCGCCCAGCCGTTTCCAGACAACGCACACTCGTCGTGCCAACAGCGATCACCCGCTTGCCAGCAGCTCGGGTCGCCATGACTTGCTCACACACTTCTGGCGACACATCAATAACTTCGCTGTGCATGGCATGATCGGTGATCTCTTCAACACGCACCGGTTGAAAGGTACCCGCCCCCACATGCAGCGTCACAAACGCCATATTAACGCCCTTATTTTTCAGGGCTGCCAACAGTGCCTCATCAAAATGCAGGCCAGCAGTAGGTGCCGCGACAGCACCCGGCATCGACGCGTAAACAGTTTGATAACGTTCTTTATCCTGTACCGTATCGGCACGCTCGATATAAGGCGGTAAGGGTATATGTCCGACCGCTTCCAGAATATCCAGCACGGCGTTGTCGCCAACAAACTCAAGCGCGAAGAAATCACGCTCACGCCCGGTCATACGTGCCTGAAAACCGCCGTCCAGAATCAACATTGCCCCTGGTTTGGGTGCTTTACTGGCGCGCACATGAGCCAGGACTCGCCGGTCATCCACAACGCGCTCAACCAGAACCTCTACTTTACCGCCGCTCGCTTTGTTGCCAAACAACCGAGCTGGAATAACGCGGGTATCGTTCATGACCAGCAAATCGCCGGGTTGAACGAGATCCAGCACATGATCAAACTGCTGATGCTCCAGATCGCCCGTGGCACCATCCAGCACCAACAGGCGACTATCTGTTCGTCGCGCAGCTGGCTCACTGGCAATCAGCGTTTCAGGCAGGTCGTAACGGAATTGATCAACACGCATGGTGATAAAGTTATGGTCACAGCGAAAAGCGCGCAAGGGTAGCGGAAAAGCCGCTGATTACCAAACCGAATCGGATTTCAGTTTTGAGCTAAACAATTGCTCTGGCACGTTGACCGCCCTACAGGCACTGTTATAATTCTCCGCCTGTGCCAGAGTGGTGAAATTGGTAGACACGACGGATTCAAAATCCGTTGCTAGCAATAGCGTGTCGGTTCGAGTCCGACCTCTGGTACCAGCGTAAAACGAAAACCTTACAAAAGCCTTACAAAACCGCAGTGTGACGCTAGCTAGCAAGCCTCTCAACTGGCTGGCGTTCGTTTGCGCAGCCCCCCAAAGATGCAATAGAGAATAATACTGTTTAATAGAATACTACCAAGACCTGCTCCGAGTCCGAGCCATTCTGTGGGCATAATCGATACCCAGGGCATTGCAAAGGGCACGAGGAGAATGCCCGATTCTCCTGAATCCCCGGGGTTCTTCGAGGCAACAAAGAAAACCCAGCAGAAAACTGCGAGCGCAGCCAAAAGAAAAAGTCCAGCCGCAATGCTTCCTCCCCGAGATCGCTTAAGTGTGAGTGCCATCGTCCTGCCGCCTGCGGCTTGTCGTTCTAACGTTTAGAATTTATTTCGCTCCTCGATTTCCCTGACTCTTGCACGAATATCATTAAGAACTAAAAACGCACCGAAGAACAAGGTACCAAAATAGCGGCGGTCATAAGCCCATCAATGGCAACCTATAATCCCCCTAGCTTACCAGCCTCCTATTAGACGGGTTGGGAGCATCACCCAAAGCCCCAATTTCAAGAAATACCCTATAAACTTTTACCTCTATTTTTGAGAGCATAAACTCTCTCTTAGGTTCCTTGCTGCCTTTAAGTTAATATTAGATTCTCGGAATATTTTGTTGCAAACGTAACGCTTTGCATAAAAGGCGCTTTTTTAAACGGAAGCGCCAAGTGTGTCACGGGAAAACGCCTCTCTATGAAATAGTTATGCCTCATATACTAGAAAACAACCTGTGCCCACTAAAAGACTACCCGTCGCTTTTTTAGCCATGCCCAAAAGTTTTTGGCTACGTGCAAAATTGGCAACTCTGGCCCCGAATATAGCGTACGCAACTTTGACACTACCGACGCTGACTATGGTTATTACGGCGATGGTGGCTACTAGCGCTGCATTAACAGCAGTTATGTCTACAAATACGGGCAACAGGCTTGCATAGAAAATAATCGCTTTTACATCCCCTAGCGTCAGAACAACACCGGCGGTGAAGCTTGTTATCAGGCTCCTTGACGATGTTCTATCCGAGGCTACATACAGTTTGGATGGCTTCGATTTTAGGAGATTTATACCGAACCAAATGAGATAAAGTCCTCCGACAATTTTCACCACGACGAATAAACCGCCCAAAGCCTCGGCAACTACAGATAACCCAGCCAGGGCAAGCGCTATAAAAATAAGATCACCGAGAACGATGCCAACAGCGACCGCAATACCATTGACGGCTCCCAATGTTGCGGAGCGAGCGACAACCAACGCGACACTTGAACTGGGAAGTACAGCAAGCGAAACCATAACGCCAAATAATATAATTGCTTCTAATGGGCTCATTTCATGAATTAGCTCTCAATGAGAGCCTTACGCGACTTTTTATCACTGTCTCAGTCATACTCCGCATTCTGGAGGCAAATCGTCACCTAATCTAGACACAGAGAGCCTTGCTGCCCACGAATACGTGACGCCCTGCTTTTACTCCCGGGTCGGTATTAAGTGTTCCGAGTGGGAAGCTATAGATCTTGGGGTTTGCATCGAATTTTGTGTAGAGGCTAGAACCACAGTTTGAGCAAAACCTTGTGCTCTCCCGGCGAGGATTCGTAGAACTTCATTAACTCCTGACCTTTGACTGTTTGCCAATCAGAAGCCTGAACCTTTGCGCGGGTTCTGAATGCCGAGGCGTGCAACTTCCGGCACATTGAGCAATGACAGTTCAGAACATCAGTCAGCGGTCCGTTGATTTCGTATTGGATGCCTCCGCAGAGACAGCTACCCGTTTGTTTCATTAATACATTTCCTTGTGTGATAACGTCTTTGTAAAGCGCGACCTGACACATAATTTGTGGCCGCGGCAAACTCCATTTTAAAAATGACACCAAAACGAGCCCAATGTAATGTGGTGATCTTCCCATCGACTAACTTGTTAAGAATTTTACTACTGAACTACTTTTTTTAGCATCAGGTTACATAGCTTTCTGGCGAGCCAGGGCAATTTCTTTTTACCCTGATTGAATTGATCTTGCCACCTTAAACGCATGTCTTGACGCGCAAACTTCCTCGCCAGGCAGATGAGTATAAGACTTGCAGCAAACTCTCCAGCGGTTACAGCGGTTACAGCGGTTACAGCGGTTACAGCGGTTAACATTGTGCCAATTAGTAGTGGCATGTGAGTGCTTGGATCACATACCTCTTTCTGCGGTATATAAATATAAAATACTGAGCCGAGTAGAGAGCCAACACCAGGTACAATTATCAGGATGACTGATAACACAGAAGTGGTTACATCGCTCCTTGTCATTTTTATGATCGGATTATTCATATCATCCATGTGCTTAACTCCGCAATTTGTGGCTGACGAAAGTGATGGCCGAAGGCCCGAGCTTTTGGCAGTCAATCAATATTGCCTTGTTAGCACTTGACTTAAATGTATATGATGACAATATACACAAATGATTAACTCAAAACAGATTGCCGGCTTTGACTGGGACGCTGGAAACGAGCGAAAAAGCGTGGAAAAACACGCTGTTAGCCGTTTTGAAGCAGAACAAGTGTTTTTTAACCAGCCGCTGCTGATTCTTGAGGATCAAAAACACAGCCAGAACGAAGCCCGATACCACGCGCTTGGGAAAAGTAACGATGCTAGATTGTTGCATATAACCTTTACCTTACGCTCCGCTGATACGTTAATTCGTGTGATTTCAGCTCGTGACATGCATGGGAAAGAGAGGAACATTTATGAGCAAAATTAAAACCACCCCAAAGTTTAAAACGGTAGCCGAGGAAAGAGCATTTTGGGAAACGCATGACTCCAGTGATTATGTTGACTGGGAAAAAGCACAAACCGTTATGATGCCAAATCTGAAGCCGTCAACAAAAACTATTTCACTTCGTCTACCTGAAGGCCTATTAGACAGCATCAAGATCGAAGCCAACAAGCGTGACATGCCTTACCAGTCCTTAATAAAGTCGTGGCTCGCTGATGACGTAAAGCATAGCCGCGACGCCTGATAGAGTGCTAACGCCGCCGGCAGGGGCCGAAAAACCGGAGCGAAGCGGCGGTTTTTCGGCCCCCCTGGCCTTGTTAGCACAATTATTTGAGGCGAGAATAAAAGTCGTGGATACCAAACCCGGCCCCTCTCTTTAGTTCCTGCTCTCTTGCTTTAAGCTCTTTTAGTGCAGGGACATACTCTTTACTCTTATCAAATACCCACATCCCACCAGCAGCCATCGTGAGGCCAATACTAGCTAATGGAGAAGCCAATTGTGAAAGCAATCCTATGAGGGCAGTACCGCCGCCTAAAGATGCAATGCCCATATCACATTTAATTTTGAATTTAATATTACTTCTCTCAGCAATAAGTTTTTCTGACTCTTTCCTATATCCAGAAATCAGTTCAGCAGCCTTACCTTGAAATTCATTTTGATCATTTATTCCTAAAGCAATATCGCCTATAGATGTAAATAAAGCTTCCCTTGATTGGGCTTGATGGCCCCAAGATTTTGACCTGAGCTTAAGCACCTGCTCAATAGACATAGAGTCCAATATGGTTTCATCTAAAAACTCCTCGTGACAGAGCTCAAGTATGCGATTTCTTTTCATCCAAAATGCGTCGTCTTCAATATCGGAAAGAACGGTATGTGCATTATTTAGGATTTTAGCTACTATGTTTCCGTAAGTTGGCCCACTAAATACTGGAACAAGCTCTTTAGCTTCACAGTAACCTGAGTATTTTATGACAGAAGCAATTCTGGCTCTTGCGATCTCGGTTAGGTATTTATTCTGCTTCGCACCCAGTTTGGCATCATTTATCATTGGTAACGCGGCGATGTCATTTATTCGTCCATCGCCTATGCCTTCCATAGCTACCTCAGAAGAGACTTCCATGCTGGCTAGTAAGGTCGGTCTATTGACAGAGATCGCACTTAACAAAAACTCTTGATCTTGAGCAATACTCCTATATAGCCGGAAAACAAACTGAGTGTTAAGTGGGTATCCTCCTGTCGGCACCGCTCCGATTGTAAACTTCCCTTTTGTATCAGGTATGTCATATGTTGTTATTACTTCAATTAAACCTTGTTGAATAGCAGGCTTACATGAATCGGTGATTTTCTCAAAAATATTGTCATAACCGATTGCCTTTCCCATTGGCCTTACAGCACCCATATCCATACCAAATAAAGGCATACCAAGAATAGTGCTCATATATGCACTACTCGGCATAACATCCCTGTCACTTGGGTCAATCAATTTTACTTTGTCATAGGTTAGGAGCGCCCTCTTAATTTCCAAAAGCGTATTGGGGTTTTCTGATGGGGCTATTAGACATTCGTAAATCATACGTCCTCTGTATTTTTTTGGGGTGCTAACAGCTAGTTATAGAGCCACTGGCTCTATAACTCTTTGGCCCCTGATCCCAGGGCATACAGCAAATTTTTTGATTTTATTATTTTTAAAAACAACTGGTTGGTAGTTTTTGGATATCTGGTGAACTGACATATAGAGCCATCCTTTGCTGTGTTTATATTTTTCCTCTGGCCTCTTATCATATTTGAGCATCCTTAAAAGACAAGGGCTTAGCTTTTATTTTCCTGTGGTATAGCGCCAGTGGCTCGTAATCCAGGGAGTTCGCCAAAACAGAATTAGGTCGATTTAACTAAGCCATTTATGCCTTTCCACAATTAGCGTCACCCTAAAAAGCGGGGTGCCGCTGAGGATGAAGTTCACAGTTGTAAAAACGCTCTGTTAGGTAATTGCTTCATCTGAGGATTTGGCTAGCAATCCGTAGAGGGTGATTAGCAAGGCAACCATGATGGTTACGCCGCAGAGCATGAACGCACCTGTAACAACTGGACTATCTGTACCATGTGGTGGCGGGAATTTTTCACTGATGGTAGGCATAAGTTGAGATGATGCACCGACCAGAGCTGCTGCCACACCTGCCGTACCATTCGCCCAGGTTCCTACCTGTAACGTGACAAACCACACTTTCAATCCCAGGGAGTTTATGTGCAACTCGCCGATTAAAAAAGCGAACGCGACCATCAAAATACCATTTGCGGTGAACTCGATGTGCGCCATTACAATGCCGCGATACCACTCCACAGCTGATGGCGGTATGAACCCAATTACGCAGCCTACTGTAATCTGAAGGACCCCTAGAAATAGCGTCCACCGTTTTAGATCTGATTTTAAATTTATTATATTACTAGCCATTTTTATCCCCAGATTAGATGCCTCAGGGTGAGTTATAGAGCCGTGAGCTCAACATCACTTTAGCACCCTACCCCGGTAAGTACAGTAGAGGGCATTAGTTCATTATTTATAATCGCTTTGGTTTATTAATAGTAGAAACGGCCTGGTCATCTATTAAGAAATTTGCGCACCCCTGTGCTGTTACTGCCCTCTGTTATAGCCATGCCTATCGTATTATCGCAACCAGCCCTGAGTAATCCGCCGTAGCTTAGGCCTGAGAGTGTCCGTAGTATTAATGCCCCTTGCATATCTGGGAGTACGTCCAGATCTGAAGAGGCAGGCAAGCCGCGTGGCGCAACTGTTACCCTGAAACGTGCTTATGTCAGCCCACAATTTACGAAATTTATTATTGGTGTGCCAAAAAACTGAAACCCTGCTTGATAGGGAATCACGCAACAGTTGGGACAATGCTTTAAAAAACCGGGGGGCTATAGCTGACTAACAACCCCCCTATGGTTCACTTTTATGATTCACTTTACCTCAGAGCGATTCAATATAGCTTTGTCATAGCCTGGCTTTTGTTCATCAGTCAGTATGGTTCGCATCTCGACGAGATGGCCATAACGAAGGCGCATAATTTGTGTTTTTGCAGCCATCAACTCATCGATTTTGGCATTAATATCTTCAATCTTGACGCCTTCTTGAATGGTCATCTCATTGAGCTCTTTTAATGCCTGCGCTTCCTGCGCTTTAAATTCCACCTGATCTTCGTGCAATGTGTGATGCATCTCATCGATGGCTACCTTTTGGGCTGCAGCTGGGTCGGGTATTTGAGCGGCCGTGGCGGCCATACCGGTCACGCCAGCGACGGCACCGGCCATAAATGTGAGCGACACTAGCATTACTGTATATCTTGAGTACCGTGTTTTCATTGTTCTCTCCTGGACATTATATTCTCCTCAACAAAGGTAGCCTTTGTCTTCGTTTTATTAAATACCCAATTCGAAACTAAGTTGAGCATTCAGCTCTTTACATTTTCACCTAACGATAAACAGTTTAAGCGAAAAAGCTACAGAAAAAACTGATACAACAAAACTTGCACTACACCGATCATAAAGCCTAACAAAGCACCAAACCAGGTAATATGGCGAAACTGTTTGCGGGAAAAACCCATGACCAGCTCCTCTAACGTTGCGACATCGAGATGATCGATCTTTTCCTGAATGCGCTGCTTGATAGCATCGCTGTCTTCGCCCATCTCGCCGGCGACTTTACCGATTTCATCAATCACGTAGGTACCAGCCATGGTCCGCGCCATACCCAGCATCATCTCATTAACATTCAACATACCGCCTAGCTGATCGATCAATGCATCAACTTTAGTTTTCAGTTGCGCTTTTACCTTGTCAGTCAGAAACAACTCCGCTACATCATGATTCCCAAACACATGGGCGACAAAGGTGTCGGCAATGGACTCGGCGATATGATGCCGCTCCCGGGGAATCAGGCCCGGTGTGAAAGGCACGCGCCACTTACCAATATGCCGCGCAGCGTAGGGTCGAAATAGCATGCGAATCGCTACATCGTTGGTCAGCGCACCGATGAATGCACCGATGATTGGAGGAAGTATATAGGGAAGCCAATTTTCCATAGTCACCTTGTTTATTGGGTTTAATTATCGACTTTTTTCTAGCAGGCCAGGCCGGCACGCATGGTAGCTGGCTACCACCCTGTCGTTCAATACGAAGGGCTATTCGATATGAACTTACACCAGGTACAACAGAAGATTTAGCCGGGAGTTACTTCTGATTTAGAGCCTATTCAGCTCGATATACTCAGTTCGAAAGTGGTATCACAGGCATAATTGGCAAACTGGATAACGCCCTATTAGTAAACAGTCTGTTAAGGACAAATCGTTCAGGGCAGTGTATGTAAAATACGTGGTGGACTAAAAACACCTGTATGACAATTTTGCCAACTCGTCAGACCAGCAGATTAGCAATAAGTGATAGTGTTAGACGTTGTCAATGGGTGATAGTATTGTTCACAGCGCATACCACTGGCTTTTCCACAACAATTGATCAGGAGTTTATGTCATATGACCGGAAGAAATAAAACCATTCGTAGTTTGGTCTGGCTATTGATCGCCAGTATAAGCTGGACTGGCTCTATGGCCACTGCTCAGGCGGCCATGATCAGCTCAAGCACCCAGGCTTCTGCCGAGCAGGGGGCCTATAGCAAGGGTGACATACAACAAATGTTCGCCTCACAATCGGTGCAAAACCAGCTTATCAATATGGGCGTTGACCCAGAGCAGGCTAAAGAACGAATCGCCGCGTTAAGTGACAGCGAAATGCAGACACTTAACGATAAGATGTCAGAGCTGCCCAAGGGTGGCATTCTGGGTTTAATTGGTGCTGTCTTTGTGGTGCTGCTAATCCTCGAACTTACTGGCGTGATAGATATATTCAAAAAAACGTAACATACATATTAAGGCGCGGCGAACTTCCTCGCTGGAAGTTCGCCGGAAAGGAACACCGTTGACGGGAATTTGCCGCTACGGCCTTATCACAGGCCTTTTGATGATAACGGCCTGTAGTAATCAAACCGCCCAGCCACCTGCTGAGTTTGCCCCCCAGGGACCTGTATCCCAGGAATTAACTGCTGTTGGTTTTTTCCCGCAAACAGGCTTCCAGTGTGGTCCAGCGGCCTTGGCGACGCTATTGACCTATCGAGGCGTGGATGTAAACCCTGATCAATTGAGCGATCAAGTGTACCTGCCAAAGGGTTATGGCAGTTTGCAGATAGAGTTACTGGCAGCATCACGACGCTATCAAACAATCCCCTATCTCGTCGACGGCTTCGATGATCTGATGCAGCAAGTCAGTAGAGGGAACCCCGTGCTGGTGCTTCAGCGCGTGCGAAACTGGGGGGTACCTGCCTGGCACTATGCCGTCGTGATCGGCTTCGATAACGTACAGCGCCAGGTTATCTTGCGTTCTGGCACTGAGAGACGCCGAGTCATTTCTCAAAAGCATTTTGCCAGCACCTGGCAGAAAGGCAATCACTGGGGTTTTGTGGTCTTGTCACCGGGCTCACTACCCGCTTCGCCCGATGCTGAGCGTTACCTCGCTGCATTGATTAATGCTGAGTCTCAACTATCTACGGAACAGGCCGTAGAAGCCTATCAGGTGGCCGTAGACCAATGGCCAGAAAACGTCGCCGCTCTGTTTGGTTTGGGCAATATGCAGTATCGGGATGGCCGCCAGGGCGCGGCGGAGCTATCGTGGCAAACGGTATTGCGGCGGCAACATAATCATGCCGGCGCGGCCAATAATCTCGCTGAATTGCTCGCCGAAAAAGGTGAGGTTAAGCAGGCGATAAACTTGCTGAGTAAAACATTATCTGGAAGCCTGGTCCCGGAAAGCCTGAGACCAATACTCACCGAAACACACCAAAAACTAAAACAGTAGCTACCGACGATTTGAAGCAAAGAAATTTGGGCTGCCCAGCCCTTTGCCCGGCGTTACAAACAAGCCTGGCTTCACCAAACCCACAATGATATAAAACCGCGCTACAGAGCCACTGACTAGGCTTAATATAACACCATGGTTATCAACGTCGCGGAGACGAGGAGTAAAATATGACTGACCAACGCGTTAGTGTTGAAGTGCAAAATCATGTATTGATTATCACTATGACACGGCACGAAAAACGTAACGCCATTGATGGCGAAATGACCCTGGCACTTGACGCAGCTCTGAACCGTCTGGAAGACGAAGCCGATCTCTGGGTAGGTATTATCACTGGCGGACAGGACATGTTCTGCGCTGGCACAGACATGGCTGCAACATCTGGAACACCCACCGAACGCGGTGGTATTTATGGCGTAGTGGGTCGCACACGCACCAAACCACTCCTTGCCGCGGTCGAAGGCGTCGCCCTGGGCGGCGGTTTTGAAGTAGTCATGGCCTGCGACATGGTCATTGCGGCCACTAATGCCCGTTTTGGCCTGCCCGAAGTAAAACGCGGTTTAGTCGCCACCAGTGGGGCAATGTTTCGAGCCAGCCGCGTACTCCCCCTCAATATCGCCAAGCAGGTAATGCTAAGTGGCGCTGAACTATCACCTGCCGATGCGCATCGACTAGGTCTGGTTAATGAGCTATGCGAACCCGGCACCGCCTTAAGCAGTGCGCTGGCCCTTGCCGCACAAATAAGTGCCAATGCACCCATAGCGGTACAACAGTCCCTGCAAGCCATCGATGCTTTGGCATCAGCTGATGACTCTCTGGGTTGGGAGCTAACCGCAAAGGCGCGGGAAATAAATATGGCCTCCGATGACTCTAAAGAAGGTGTGGCAGCTTTTTTTGAAAAACGCCCGCCACAATGGTCAGGGCGTTAATCCCCTCAATATAGATTTGCTATCATCAAATGCTCTAGCTACCAGCGGACGTGTCTCTTTCGCCAGGTAATCAAAATTCGTGACACTACCGATTAACCCGGAAATAACAACCATGGCCTACATTGATCGCAATGGCGTAAAGATTTATTACGATAGCCAGGGCCCAGAGACAGCCCTGCCGATACTATTATCCCACGGCCACGCCGCAGCCACCCAGATGTGGACGGGCCAGGTCGAGGTTTTAAAACAACAATTTCGAATTATCACCTGGGATCTCCGCGGTCATGGCCGCAGCGATTGCCCTTCTGACCCCGCTTTGTATTCAGTCGAGCACACCGTTGACGATATTGCAGCCATCCTCGACGCCTGTGGGATTGATAAAGCCGTCATTGGTGGCCATTCTCTGGGCGGGGTCATGAGCTTTCAGTTTCAGCTTAAATATCCCCAACGCGTACTGGCTATGGCTATCCTCAACAGTGGCCCAGGTTTCCGCAGCGATACGGCCCGTGACAAATGGAACCTGGGCTGCGAACGCACCGCCTCGTCACTAGAACGAAAAGGCCTCGCAGCCCTGTCGAAAAGCAACGAAGTACACGCCGAATGGCATGCTGATGTCTGGGGCTTAATCCACTCTGCCCGTGGCATCATGACCCACCAGGATGCCAGAATGATCGATAATCTCGGCAATATTGATGTCCCCGTGTTGGTGCTAGTCGGCGCCCAGGATAAAGAATTCCTGGGCGCGGCAGAATACATGCAAAGAAAAATTCCCAGGGTCGAGAAGAAAGTTATTCAGGATGCGGGCCACGCAGCAAATCTTGATCAACCAGAAGTTTTCAATGAATTGCTCGTCGACTTTCTCACCCAGTGTACTGAGCTTTCACCCCCGCTTACCCCCGCCAGTTCCGCATGACTGATTACTAGAATTTACTAAGGAGAGTCCCATGCATAAATTTATTCTGACACTGATCGTAGCCGTGACGCTCAATGCCGGGACGACGGCCGCGACTGAGGAGAGTGCGCTGGCCGTGCTGGTACCTGGTACAGGCACCTACAGTCGCCCAATATCCACCGACTCTAAACAGGCTCAGGCATTTTTTGATCAGGGCTTGCGGTTGGCCTGGAGTTTTTATTTTCCGGAATCCATCGCCTCTTACCAGGAGGCTGCCCGCCTCGATCCAGAAAGCCCCATGCCGTATTTTGGCATCGCTCATGCCGCAGGGCCAAACCCCAATAGCCGTTATCGGCAAATGCCGGATGACCCAAAAGGTGCTGGGCTTGCGGCTATCATGAAAGCCCGAGAACTGGCGAATAACGGTACCGAACGAGAGCAAGATCTAATAAATGCGATTTTTGTTCTCTACGATAAAGACGCAAACCCCGACCGGGTCAAGCGCGACGCTGCCTTTCTCGACGCTATGCGCCAACTCCACGCCAAATACCCGGACGACCCCGACATCAGCACCCTGTTCGGGGAGGCCTACATGAACACCACGCGGTGGGATTACTGGAAGCCGGACGGTTCCGCAAAACCTGGCACAGCTGAGGCCAAAGCGGCGTTTGAAGCAGCCATTGCTGCCGAGCATGATCACCCCGGTGCCAACCATTTGTACATTCATTTAATGGAGGCCTCAACTCAGCCAGAACTGGCGCTACCCTCGGCGCAAAAATTGGAGGCCGTGGCTCCAATTGCTGGGCACATGGTACATATGCCAGGGCATATCTACCTGCGCGTGGGTGAATATGAGAAAGCGGCGCGAACCAATGTCCGTTCCCAAATCGTTGACCAGCAGTTTGCAGAGATTTGGGGTGACACCAATTTCCCTCTCATCGGCACTTATCCGCTTTCTCATAAAAGCCATAAGCCTCACGCGCTGGACTTTGTCCGCTATGCCAACACCTTGCAGGGCAACTACGCTGCGGCTTCCCTGGCTGCCCGACAGGGTGCTAACAGTGCCAGTGCGGACCCAGCAATGATTAACCGGGGACAAAAGCGGATAGTTCAGAGCTGGATGGTAGAGAAAATATTTGCCAAGTGGGATGTTATTTTGAACATGAGCAAACCCCGCAATCAAACACCCTACCTGAGTGGCATGTGGAGTTACGTGAAAGGTAGCGCCCTGGTTGCCACCGGCCAACTTGTTGAGGCCGAAGCTGAACTAATAACCCTTCGTCAGCAAATGATCGCGGAGGGCGTCAATGACACCGGTGTCGACCCAACGCCCGCGGCCGACCTGCTAGCTTTAGCTACCAACGGTCTGCTCGGAGAACTTCGTGAGGCACAAGGTGATCTGGATGGCGCTATAAAAGCCTTTACCGCGGCTGTGCAACTTCAGGATAGTAACAGCTACATTGAGCCACCAGACTGGCCCCAATCCATGCGTTTATATCTGGGCGCTGCGTTACTGGAGGCACAAAAACCCGAACAGGCAGAGGCAGTTTACCGGAAAGATCTTGAATGGAACCAGCAAAGCGGCTGGGCAACTTTAGGCCTTTACCAGGCGATAAAAGCCCAGGGTAAAACAGAAGAAGCCAGGTTGGTGGAGCGTCAGTTTGAATCTTACTGGCGTAACGCCGACACAACACTCAAACGCTCCCGGCTATAGCCGGCCAAAATAGTTCAGCATAAATAAAACAGTCCCCATTCATTCAATAAACTGTGAGCTTCATTATATGAAAACAAAAATAGCGTCTTACTTATTATCTTCTACTCTGGCAGTAAGCATTGTCCTCCTTAGCCATTCAACCCTCGCCAGTGCAGACCTCGGGGAAAATAACTGGCCCTGGGGCAAGGATGATGTGCTCGGCGCTGGCAACCTGATGACCGCCAACAGTATTAAAGCTGCCTTGATGGCCGTCGAAAACGGTCAGATTATCGAACTTAGCCACGACGTAGCAATGGGTGCTCCCTATATATGGCCCATCCAGACGCCCTATGTGATGACCCTGTCGCGAACCTCAAAAAATATGGAAGGCTTTTTACGCGAAAACATGGGGGCGACCAACAACATTGGTTTCTACCTGGAACGTATCGAAATGACTACCCATGTCAGCACCCATATTGATGCTCTCGGCCACGTCACCATTGCTGCGGAGCTCTACAACGGCCTTGACCGGGAGCAGGCGGCGTCCGATATTGGTTTGAATCACAACGGTATTGACAAGTCACCGCCTTTTATCGCCACAGGTATTCTCATTGATGTCGCTGCCTACAAAGGCCTTGATAACCTTGAACCCGGTTATGCGATTACCCCTGCAGACTTGCAGGGCGCACTAAAAAAACAGGGCACCGGCATACCTGAAGGAGCCATCGTATATATCCACACCGGCTGGGGCAAAAATTTCACTGCCGATCCACAGCACTACGCCCACACGGGCCCTGGCATTGGGCTCGCAGCGTCCAGGTGGCTGGCATCACAAAATGTTGTCGCGATCGGCGCGGACAACATGGCGCTGGAAGTTACACCTGGCGAAGATCCAAAAGTAGTCTTCCCCGTGCATCAACATCTCCTCGTCAAACAGGGTATCTACATCATTGAGAATGTAAAAACTGACGAGCTGGCCGCCAAAAAACGCTACCAGACCACAACCATCATGTTGCCGACCAAGTTTCGCGGAGCAACTGGCACGCCATTGAGGATCATTGCCCTGTACTGAACCCGGAAGAGTAAAATATTCCGGTCAGCCACCCGCAGTTTTGGTCAAGCGAAGCAATTATTTGCCTACAACTTCAACGTTATTGGTCTATAGTTTATTTAATAAAATTGTTTTTTAATAAAACTAAACCAGAATAATGCGGGGCATAACATGTACCCAACTTACACTTCCGCCAAATCATTTATGCGCGTAATAACCAGTATCATTATTGTCTTATTCATCACATCCGGGGCGGCCTGTTCCAGGACAGACACAAACGAAGCGCAAGACTACCAGGTACCTCGTAACGCTCAGGGGCATCCAGACCTACAGGGGACCTGGGATTTTCGCACACTCACGCCCCTTGAACGACCTCCCGAGTTAGGCGAAAAGGCAGTATTTTCAGAAGAAGAAGCAGAGGCGTTTCGCCAGAAAGCAGTCGCAAGCCACGATGTTGATAACCAGAGGGATATCCCGGCCGAATTCGACGTAGAAGGTGCTTACAACACGTTCTGGTGGGATTTCGGCACTGAAATGAACGAGGACCGGCGCACCTCACTAATCGTTGATCCGCCCAATGGGCGTTTACCTGAATTGACACCACAAGCGCATGAAGACATGAAAAGAAACCTTCTGCATACGCCGCCAGTAAGAGTGTTTGGCTCACTTGGTGAAGTTGCATTTCGTCCCAAAGGCCCAGAGGCGCTGGGGCTGTCCGAACGCTGCCTGGTGGGATTCAATGCCGGTCCTCCACTAATACCAAGCGCCTATAACAATAACATCCGGATTGTGCAGTCCCCCGATCACATTGTTTTATTCACTGAGATGATTCACGATCCGCGTATTGTCTACATGAATGACCGTGCTCCCTTACCCGAGGATATTCAAAAATGGTCCGGCTATTCCAGAGGTCATTGGGATGGCGATACACTGGTGGTTGAAACGAGCAATTTCACAGATAAGACACCTGTTTTTCAATTGCCTATCAACTTAACAGACCCGTCCATGAACGGTGTGGTAGGCCGAGGCAAAGATTTCCATCTGATTGAACGCTTTACGAGAATCAGTGATTCTCGCCTCCTCTACGAGTACACCATTGACGAACCCAACACCTTCACAAAACCCTTTACCGTAGCAATACCGATGAAAGCGACAGAAGATCAAATATTTGAATACGCCTGTCACGAGGGCAACTACGCGATGGCTAGCATACTCAAAGGCGCTCGAACGCTTGAGAAAGAGGCGGCTATAGCTGCCCAAAACCAGGCACTTTGATGGGCTAAATCAGGGGGCCGCAGTCGCCTGCGGCCCTTAACTGTCAGATTCCCCTACCTCTATCTAGATCAACGAACGATCTATCTATAAAACGCTCCCCGAAATCGGCTTGAAACCACCCAGGTTATTCAAACTGAACAACGCTATGACGGCCAGACCAACCGTCGATGTCCTCCAGAGTTCACTACTCATCTTCCGTACGTTACGAATCCAATGACAAGTTGGCACCCGCCTTTTCGATTCATATACGCCAGGCATTGGTATCGCACAATTGCTCGCTCCTCATCCAGATCGTACTCACGCTGACATGGTTTGACCTTGATATGTAATTTTCCACAGGCCTCCAGGTTGAATAAGGCAGGGAGGCCGATCAATAAAGTGGCAAAATACTTTTCCCACAGGGCATAATCCTGACTCACACAAAACAGGAGACGTCCCAGGCGGAAACGTCGGCGACGTAATAAGACAATGAAAGACGTAAACGGAAAAGTGGCCTTTGTCACCGGTGCAGCCAGTGGCATGGGTCTGGGCATGGCGCGGGCCTTCTCAGAAGCAGGCATGAAGGTCATGCTCGCAGATATTGAGGCTGGGCCCCTACAGCAACAGGTCGACGATCTGAAAACAAAAGGTCGGGATGTCGCTGGCATCGTGCTTGATGTCACCAGACGCGAGGATGTACTGGCTGCCGCACAAACCACTATCGACACATTTGGCAAGATTCATGTGCTCAGTAATAATGCCGGTATCGGTGTCTTCGGCAAGAGCGAAACCTGTCGAATGAGCAACTGGGAATGGGTGGTAGACGTTAATCTATGGGGCGTCGTTCATGGCCTGCAAGCCTTTGTACCTCTGATCAATTCCCAGGGAGAAGGTGGTCACGTGGTCAGCACGGCATCAATGGCGGGCATGGTCGGTCTGTCAGGCGCAGGGCCATACAATGCCACAAAGTTTGCAGTAGTCGGCATTATGGAAACCATGATGGCAGAAAATCGCAAAACCGATCTGGGCATATCGGTATTGTGCCCCGGAGCAGTTGCCACGAATATCGCCACCTCGACTCGCAATCGCCAGGACGAATACGGTGGCGCAGCTCCTCCCAGTGAAAAAGAAACTATTGCCGATGTACTGGCTGGGGGCCTGCATCCCGACGTGGTAGGCAGGCAGGTGCTCGAGGCCATTATCGACAATCAGCCCTATATTTTTACCGACCCAAGCATGCGCAAAATGATTGAATCCCGTCATAAGCGGCTGATGGCCGGTTATGACTGGGCAGATAATTGCAAGGCCCTGGCGGATGAACAGCAAGCCGGTGGGCTACCAGGCGGGCTATTGGGTAACTAAGCCAACTTTTTATAAGCAATTTAATAAGCAATTTAATAAGCAATTTAATAAGCAATTTAATAAGCAAAATAAAGGACAGTTGATAGTACAACTCTAAAAACGGGGCGGGATATTTATTCCCCATCAATCTAAAACGAGGAGCCCAGATCAAGGGCTAAGGTAATCAGTATGAAAAATGTAGAAGGGAAAGTTGCTTTCATCACCGGCGGCGCCAGCGGCATGGGTCTGGGCATGGCCCGCGCATTTGCAGCCGCGGGCATGAAGGTCATGATCGGCGACATCGAAATTGATGTCGCTCAAAAAGCTGTTGACGAGCTCAAAGGTAAAGGCTTTGATGCCGCCTCTGTGCATTGCGATGTCAGCAACATGGAATCTGTGCAGGCCGCTGCCGACAAGACCATAGAGACCTTTGGCAAAGTCCATGTAGTGAGCAATAACGCTGGTATCGCTGTCGGCGGTTACAGTGAATCCTGTAGCATGCGAAACTGGAACTGGGTAGTCGACGTTAACCTGTGGGGCGTCGTATATGGCTTACAGGCGTTTGTGCCACACATCCTCAATCAGGACGAAGGCGGCCATGTAATCAGTACCGCGTCAATGGCCGGAATGGTTGGCCTGCGCGGTGCCGGACCTTACAACGCTACCAAGTTTGCCGTAGTCGGCATGATGGAGACCTTCGCAGCTGATCATCGTAAACATAATATCGGCTCGTCTGTACTGTGCCCCGGTATCGTCGCCACCAATATCGGCCATTCTGGGCGCAATCGCCCGGACGAATACGGTGGCGCCGTAGCACCTAACGAAAAAGACCGCACCGCTGAAATGCTCGCCCAGGGACTTGACCCAGATATCGTCGGCGACCTCGTGCTTGAAGCAGTTCAGGAAGATCAGTTCTATATCTTTACCGACCCCGGGCTGAAACACCTGATTGAAACCCGTTGCGAGCGTATTATCGCAGGCTACGACTGGGCCGCGAACTGCAAATCCCTTAAAGGTGCGAAGCAGGCAGGTGGATTACCCGGATAATATCGGTTTGCAACGACGAGAGCCCTGGAAGAACGTTTTCGGGGCTTTATTTTTGATCGGCCTCTCATTATCTGGAATCAACAATCTCGATAAGCAAAAAAATATGGAGATCAAACGTCATGAACACACCATCACTCACATTTGGTCAGGTCACCGTTTATCCGGGCGCGAAGAATGGCAAATACCCGGATGGCAATCAGATAGTAGTACAAGGCAGTGACACCAAAGTTATCTTTGACACCCCCCTGGTCGCCAACAGGCTAACGGCGGAACTCGAAGGCACTGACATGGTTATTCTCGGCCACGTTCACGAAGATCACACGGCTGGGATTCACTTACTTCCTGAATCTGCGGTCCTGGCCCACGAAGCGGACGTGGACGCGATCCGTAGTATGGCAGGCTTATTGAAGCATTACGGCATGCCGCCGGAACCCAGCGAGAAAATGATACCTTTTGTGACTGAGGAATTCTTTTTTCAACCTCGGCCCGACGCACAAAGCTATCGCTCTGAACAAAGCTGGGACGTGGGCCGGAGCACCATTACAGCCCTGCACACCCCTGGTCATACTGGCGGGCACAGCGCCCTGCTTGTTGAACCTGAAGGCGTGTTATTTATCGGCGATATTGATCTGTCCAGCTTTGGTCCTTATTACGGCGACGGCTGCTCAAATTTGCAGGACTTCCGTCGCTCTATCGATCGCCTGACGCAAATTGAAGCGAAGACCTGGATAACCTCTCATCACAAAGGGGTTATCACCGAGCGGGAGACTTTTCTCGACTTGTTAGAGGCCTTTGCTGCCAGGATAGATCAACGCGAAGCAGCTATTCTCGGAGTAATTGGCGAAAAGCCCAGAACACTGAACGACCTGGTAGCTCATCGCTTCGTTTACCCCACCTGGTACGATGGACTATGGGCCGAAAGCTGTGAGACCTACACCATCACACAACACCTCGATGAAATGTTGGCAGCCGGTACCGTATTAGAAGACGAAGGGTTTTATCATCTCGCCTAAGGCACTGTCCTGCCTGACACAAAATCTTGCCTTAGAAGCTTATACAAACTTAGGGCTAGGCTAACGGCACGAGAGTTTCTGAAACATGACAGCCATACTTTGAATAAGTACTCATTCGTCTTTTACGCCGAAACTCATCAACGAGGACTTTGCCGCTTATCTTGAACTTCAGAAAATTACATTTCCTGGACCTTGGGTCGCTCAATTAAACAAATAAAGACCTCGTTTTAGTGGACACCTGCTAGCTACTTTTCTAAACCTGACCCCGGTTTTGCGCTGGTAGTCCTTCCCCATTTTGCTGGAAACCCGGTCACTAGACTGAATGTGGCATTGCAGGACCCTGCTGGTTTCCTAACACCATCGATGTACTTCACTGGGTCCATCGTAAATACGGAAGGCGCGGATAACCCAACAAGAGCGTCATTTGGATCAGAGTATAAATAGATCGATATAAACAGAACATAAAATGCTTTTACGCTAACACCGAAAACCTTTCACTCATTAATCTTCCGGTACGAGTCGGACTACCGAACCAGTATCTCCATGCTCTAACGCAACATACACCAAACCGTCTGCACCCATTTCTACATCGCGAATTCGTCCAAGTTTGGTCACCAGTTTTTCCCGCTCAAGCAGCTTACCGTCTTCAATTCTCAGCCGGTAAAGGGTTAGCGCTTTCAGACTGCCGATTAAGATGTCGTTTTTCCAGCCGGAAAAGTGGTCACCGTTATGGAACGTCAGGTTGGAAAGCGCCGGCGCCGGTGTGAAGTCGACAACAGGCAGTATTGTATCTTCTATCAGGAAATCCAGCCCCAAATCCCTGCCAATGCTAACTTGAGTAGAGTCATAGTCCAGCCCATAGGTGTAAAGCGGCCAGCCGTAGTTACCCCCGGAAACTATTTTGTTAACTTCGTCTCCGCCACGGGGCCCCATTTCCGAACTCCAGATTTCTCCCGTAACAGGGTGCCCTTCGAGGCCCTGGGCAGTCCTGTGGCCATAACTCCAGACCGTATGTCGGGTTGACGAGACTTCGCGCTTATCTGCATTTGCCCAAAATGGATTATCTTCAGGTACTGAGCCATCATCCTTAACGCGATGAATTTTGCCGTAGGGCGTATCCATGTTGTGAAGGTTTTTATAGGCCGATTTCCCGCCAACAGTAATATACAGATATCCTGCTCTATCGAAGCCCAGACGCCCGCCGGCAACACCGTCTGGAACAACGGTGTAGTAGTCTTTGTGTACAGACCAAATGACCTGCTCATTCACCCACTTCCCATCGTGAATACGGCCCCTGACCACTTTCACCATTGATTGGGGCACGGGAGAGCCGCAATCAAGCTGACAACGATCGGCATAAGAAACATAGACCCAACCGTTGTTGGCGAAATCAGGATGTAGCGAAACCTCCAGCAATTGCCCCCAGCCTACCTGCGAACCCTGAACAGTTAGAAAATGCTCATAAGCCGGTGGCGCGTCCTCGATAAGGCTACCTTGGCTACCTTCTTTACTCACTATGGAAAGTCCGCGAGCCTTTTCTGCGACGATAATCCGCCCGTCAGGGAGAGGGGCAATCGAATACGGTCGACTCACAAGATCACTGTACTTTTCCACTCTGAACCGGTGATATTTGGAATTCACGCTCTTCTGGATAAAAGCATGTTGGTAGGAATCAGCAATAGAGGGGAATTCCTGACGATGTTCGCTTATGTAAAGTGCCAGCGCTTTAACGGTCGAGTGGGAGGAGCTATCCAGTCCAGTCACCTCATCATGAGCTTCCAGATCACTCGAAATACTGCGCATAAGCAATTCGGTGCTATCGCCATACCGCAAGCGCAATGCCATCAGATTCGAACCGTGTGGTGTGCCTTTCAGACTTTCGCTATGACAGTTGGCGCATTGATTCATATACACCACACGGGAATGCTCCCGCTTATCTCTGGTAGTTATGAACCAATACGACCAGATGATCGCGACGACAATTAGAATAAAAACTGCGATAAGTGCTTTCTTAAGCCAGCTTATCCATTGTTTCGTGGGTGTGTTCGCGCCATGTCCCATATTTTTTATTTTAATGGAATAGAGCACTTTTAGTGCGCTTATTTATTATCGGACGCAAGTGCTTTGCCATTCGAGTCAGAGTAAAAATAGACCGATTGTTCCGGCATTGTATTACATGCTATTGGATCAAGGGGTCAGCCAACTTGATATGCATCTAGATCCATGTACGCCGTCGAATCAGCGGTCAGGTCGATGCGGATGATATCGATAACTAGCCAGGCATGGGATCTAGCCATCGCCGCAATGGTCGAGAAGGAGTACACAACGAATAACGATTCTTCAGAATCTAAGTAGACTTAGTCTAACCCTTAGCCTGGAATGTAAGCTCGTATGAGCAAAAGCGCTCACCCTCAGTAACTAGTAAAACTGATAGCCCTTCCCGCATTTAGTTGGAAACCCCAGTCTCTAGACCGAATCCGGCATTGCAAGACCTGACCCCGTATTTTCTTTCCTCGCCGATCTTGATTAATTATCTTCTGAAACTAGTTTCTTAACCCGTGCTTTGATATTTTCATGCGTGAGTCTCAGTTGCGACTTGGCATTCTCGGTCAAGAGTCCTGTGTGGCCTACAACGTTTCTTGCGGGAGCATAGGATACTGCATCAGTCCAGAGAGACTGCTTTCCACCACTATCCTTTGATCCTTCAATACTAATAGCTAATTCATTCATGCCAAGGTAGCCAATATCGTCATCAGATTTTCTGATATCAAAGCTAATATTAGCTTTGCCTTTTTTTTCTGATTCACGGTCGCGCCACTTTTTCGCCTCAGAAATGATATTAGGTTTAAGCGTGAATTCATTTTTTTCAATGTACTTGCGAACTAAATTTTCAGATAAGAAACAGTCGACGTAAGAGGCTAAATTAAATTCCGCATCGTCACGAAGGCCGGCCAACCATTCCTCAACCAGATCTCTGGCTGGAGAATCCTTACTCGGCTCATACTCTTCTCTCGCTGCCGAATAAAGATCTCGGGCCTTACGCTCCTTTTTATTCTTACGCGGGTTCTCTTCGTCACCTTCCTCATTCCGATTGAGACGCAGTTCATCCCATTTATCTAAAATCTGCGGGAAAGCATCACGTTTGATGTAATCCAGTAAAGATTGGAAGTTAGCGTCATCTTCAACCACCCCTTCCCGGCTACTCGTGAAAGGGTCGTTGCCTAGGGTGGTATCCATAGAATCGAAATGAATCTGTCCATAGATATAACTCTCAAGAATTCTCTGAGTCGGGATGTGCCTGAGAATATTCTTCTCTCGCAGTCGTCCGTTCACGAAGAGGTCAATCGTTGCTCGTTCTTCAGTGCCGGTAATCTTTAAATTTCTTGGCTTCTCAACTGAGGCAATAAAACCTCGGATATCGAGTCTAGTCGTAAGAGTAATTTTATCGTTCTTCAGCCCTCCCCACGCTGAGACAAAATCATCCTCATAATTATTGATTAGCCAAGCAAATTCAGTCGCATCCACTAGATCCTGTAGGTCATTTATAGATACCCTATCTCCATTCACGAATATAGAGAAATCTTTGTCGATTAGGGAAAAACGAAAGCTCAGTGCGAGCATCTTCTTAATGTGTGCAATTGAGTTCTTTATCTGATCCTTTGTCTCCTCAAAGACTATAATCGTTCCTCGATTGTGGCTGTTCGCAAGCTCTTTGATCAAACCGAAATCTAGACCCTCCAGAGGGTACTTGTCGGGGGTGAGATCATTTTTGATTGCGATATCAAGGCCAGAGTTGTCAATGACCCCGCCGACATACTCTTGCTCTTCCTTTTTGGTGAAGACAGAGATACGCTGCGCGCATGACAAAAGCGCCAATTTCCCGATCCCTTTGGCTCCAATGAACGGCCGTTCCGTTGGGGTCTTCATGCTGCCTTCTGCACGTTTGGAATACCCAATTTTCAAAAATTTCGATTGGAAGTCGTCGCTATTCATACCAACGCCGTCATCCTTGATACTGAACACAGCGCTTTCACGATCGATATCGATCCAGACGTTCTTCGCGTCAGCATCCCAAGCATTGGATAGTGCTTCGCCAAGCACAGTGATGAAGTTACGATACAAATTCCGTCCCAAATGATTGAGCACGCTAAGCGAAATCTCAAACTTGAAATCACTTTCAGTTTTAGGTTCCATCATAAAATCCCTAATAAGACTTCGTAATAGCGTAGCCAATGGCTTCCGCAAGTTTCACCGGGACAGCATTACCGATCCATCGCCCGACCTGGGTGAACGATACCTTTTCGCCAACAGGCAAAAAATCATAGTCATCCGGGAATGACTGCAGGATCGCGGCTTCCCTTAACGAGATTGCACGATCCTGTTCCGGATGGCCAAAACGACCATTTCCATACCCGAAACACTGTGTAGTCATTGTCGGAGCAGGCTCATCCCATAACATCCTCGCATAGACACCAGGATACGTCTTTCCCGTAGCACGACGATGACATTGTGCTCTGAGTTCTTCTGGCCAGTCGCGCCAAGTCCCACCCGGCTTCGAAACTCTGATACGGCGTAGATTAATATCTGTGAGCGAGGAAGAGGTGTGTAATTGATCTTTCGGATCGGATTCACCAGCACCAAGGTTTGGAAGTCTACCTATCGCATCTCGGACGGTGACAGAAGTAGAATGCGTTGAGCTCAAGTGTTCAAGGTTACGTCCTTTCGCTGCAATAACCACTAAGCGTCGGCGTTTCTGTGGCACACCAAATTCCTCACATTTCGCTACTGTCCAATGTATCTGATAACCACCTTCGGTAAGGCGACTACAAAATTCTTCGAATAGCCGACCACTTTTGTATCTGAGAAGTGCAGGGACGTTCTCCATAGTCACAAAGTCCGGTTTAATCTCCGCTGCCAGCTCGGCAAATTTCGTGACGAGATTCCACTGCGGGTCTTCCTTATACCTCTGTTTATATGAAGAGAAAGGTTGGCAAGGTGCACACCCGGCTAATATCGAAGGGGCCTTTCCACTGAAGTGACTCTTGATCTCTTTTCCCATGAGTTTCGCCACGTCACGGGCATAGAATTCAGCATCATTGTTACTTTCGAAAGCATGTTTACAGCGCGAGTCTACATCGTAACCTGCTAAAATCTTCAGTCCTGCCCGTTTTAACCCATGACTTAGCGCACCCACTCCGCAAAAGAGGTCAACCACTTCCCCGAGGAGGGTTGGCTCAACTGCCACTAGTTGTTTGTCTTTCTTTTTCATATTTTTGGCTTATAGCAACCGCGTGAATTACGCTAAAGGACTCTTAAGTTTGTGGTATTTTAAGAGGTAATTCCCTTCAACCCCAAATTAATCCTGTAACTCAGTGCTCCTGCCTATCTCAACTCCGCGCCAACACCCAGCGATGCACTTCACTGGGCCCATCGTAAATTCTAAACGCTCGAATATCGCGATAGATCCGCTCGATTACTGTATCGGTACAAATACCTTTGGCACCCAGCACTTGCATCGAGCGATCCACCACTCTGCCCAGGGCCTCTGAACAATGCACTTTGCACATGCTGGTTTCGGTCTGGGCTTTCTCACCCTGATCGAGCAACCAACAACCATGCCAGGTCATCAGGCGAGCAGTTTGCAAATCAATTTTGTTATCGGCGAGCTGAAAGCCGATACCCTGATGTTCGATAATAGCTTTACCAAAAGCCTGCCGGGTGCGGGCGTAGTCGGTGGCGATATCATGGGCCCGTTGGGCAGCACCGAGCCAGCGCATGCAGTGGGTCATACGCGCCGGGCCAAGTCGCACCTGAGCGTAGCGAAAACCTTTACCGACTTCACCGAGTATTTGGCTAGCGGGAATCCGTACGTTGTAATCCACTTCGCAGTGACCACCCGGCGAATTGCTGTCAATGGTGTCGAGCATACGTACCATCTCTATGCCCGGTGTATCGGCATCGCACATAAACATGGTGGCGCCGACATCGTTACCGTCGTGGTCGAGAGTTTTGGCCATAATGATGTGGTAACCGGCACCGGGCATACCGGTGATAAACCACTTGCGGCCTTTGACAATATAATCATTGCCATCGGGTGTGGCGGTGGTCTTCATCAACGAGGGGTCTGAGCCTGCGCCGCCATCAGGTTCAGTCATGGAGAACACTGAGCGGATATGCCCCTGCACCATAGGCACCAGCCAGCGGTCTTTTTGTTCAGGTGTGGCGACCTGATGTAACAGGTTAGTATTACCTTCATCTGGTGCCTGAATGTTTAGAGCGAGGGGACCAAGGGTTGAATAGCCGGCAGCTTCAAAGACCACAGCCATGCCGCGATGATCCAGACCCAGACCACCGTATTGTTTTGGCGCGTGGGGGGCGAGCAAACCGGTCTCTCTGGCTTTAGCCACCAGCTCTGTACGCAGCTCGTCGGTGGGGCCATGGTATTCCTGGCGTGCATCGTTTTCGTAGGGCATCACGATATTGCGAATGAATTCTTCGGTACGCTCTTTAAGCACCAACAGGTCGGCTGGCAACTGAAAATCAATCATAGTATTTACCTTAATTAAAACTATTATCTAGCTGATTTATATGATATTTAATGACTTAATAAATTAGTTTAACTGCCTGCTCATAAAACCGCGTCACGGTAAAAGCGAACTCTTCCCACATGGGGTCGATACGCTGCTTTTTGCGATGCAGGCGCACGTTCAAACAGGCGATTGAACCGAGCTGGTAGGCGGCCAGGGCCTGGTACCAGAGAATATCTTCGAAGCGTCTACCCATCCCTTGCTGGTAAATATCCGCCAGCTCGGCGGGCGACACGGGCACGCAGGGCATGATGTTATCGGTCCAGAAGGATTTGTCCGCACAGAACATCAGCCAGCCGATATCCAGTTGCACCGAGCCGATACGCACCAGCTCCCAGTCGATAACACCGGTAAGTCGGCCTTCGTGAAACAGGCCATTGCCGGGCTGGTAGTCACCGTGAACAATGCCAATGGGGTTCTCATCAGGCATGGTTTTTAGTAAGGCTTCGCGAGCGCGATCAGCCGCGACGATCCACTCTGGCTCCAGCGCTTTGGCATAAATAGGCTGCCAACGGGTGATCTCCTCAAGGAGCGGTCGCGGGGTTTCCCAGTTGGGTAATTTGCTCTGCCAGTCAACCTGATGGATACGGGGCAGGACTTCGGCCATATCCCGCCACAGGGGTGCGACCTTGTCGTCACTCAGGTCGTAAGAATCATCCGGGCCCCAGATAAAAAACTCTCGACCTTTGAGTTTTTCCATGACCACGTAGGGCACATCAAACTCATCTTCATCAGGTGAGGCAAAGGGCACGGCAGGCACCGGCAAGTCAGCTTCATGCAAAGTATTCAACAGCGGCGCAGTGCGATAGACATCGGTATTGCCCTCCCGGCGGACACCTTTGGGCGCTAGCTTGATGATATAGCCACCCAGTTGTTTACCCGCTGCATCGAAGACATCAAAGCCGTAGGTGAGGCCCGCATGACCACCGAGCATGGGTTCAACATTTTCCATCCGCGCTGTGTCACCAAAATTTCTTTCCACAAAATTGGCGAGATCAGCCCGTAATTGATCATCGACACCTGGTCTTTCATCCTGCCCCATAGGCAAACCCCTCTACTCTAGCCAAAGTTAAAACGCCGCAAGAATACCATCTATTAAAACCTGATTCAGAATATCAGGGGCGGACTCAACACCACTTTTTACGCTAGTATTGAGCACGTGCATTGACTTGATATGCCAAGCATTGTCATAGTTATGCTCATTTCAGCGGTATCAACATTTACCGTTCGCGCAACATTCTTATCTCTGTCACCCAATACCCTTACAGGAAATCCGCCATGAGCATCCAACACCGCCTCATCGAATATAAAGACGGCGACACCTTATTAGAAGGCTATCTGGCCTATGACGACAGGTTTAGTGAACCACGTCCGGGCGTCATCATCGCCCACACCTGGTGGGGTCGCGGTGCGCTTGAATGTAAACGAGCAGATATGCTCGCCGAGCTGGGTTATGTGGGCTTTGCGCTGGATATGTACGGCAAGGGGCTCTATGGCAGCTCTCCGGAGGAAAATACCAGTATGATGCAACCCTTGCTGGACGACCGAGCTGTTCTGCAAAATCGCATGGCCTGCGCCCTTGCTACAGCACAGGCACAGGCCGAAGTCGATGCAGACACTATGGCGGTGATGGGTTATTGCCTTGGTGGCCTGTGTGCGCTGGATCTGGCGCGGACCGGGGCGGAGCTAAAAGGCGCGATTAGCTTTCATGGCCTGTTTGATGCACCGGATAACATTACCGACCCCCAGATTAAAGCCAAAATATTATGTCTGGATGGCCACGATGACCCGATGACGGGCAACGACAAAGTGATAGCCCTGAAAAAAGAAATGACCGATGCCGGCGTCGACTGGCAGTTGCACACCTATGGCGGCACCATGCATGGCTTTACAAACCCCGAAGCCGACATGCCGAAAATGGGCATCAAATATAATGCTGTGGCTGATCGACGTTCATGGCAAGCCCTGGAAAACTTTCTCGCTGAGATTTTTTAACCGCCAAAACTGTGGATTGACTGATCCCAGGCAAATATAGAGACCCCTTAGCAAGACATTAAAAGCGAGCAAAAATCTACAAACTGGACTAGCATCCCCACTTTTTCGTAATAACAATCTCGCTCGTTGCTTAATCCAATGTACGCGGGCCAACAGCGGAATTCTCATGTATTACGGCTGGCTATTATTAAGCACCATTGGCTTCATTTATATGGCCTCCGTTGGCGCTGTCTTCTACGGTCTCAGTGTCATGATGCCGGCGATGATTGACGATCTGGGATGGAGCCGCGCCCAGGCCACCACCGGCTTTGCAATTTTATCAGTGGTGATCGGCTTTGCTGGCCCGGTTATCACTATTCTGATGAAAAAAATCAATCCTCGCCTGACCATAATCCTCGGCGGCTTTGTCACAACCGCCGGGGCCAGCATGGTTTATTTTTATCACTCACTCCCGGTTTACTATCTGGCGACGGCCGTTTTGGGCTGCGGCATGACTATGCAAGCTGTACTACCGGGCACCCAGTTGGTGACCCAATGGTTTCACCAGCGTCGCTCTATGGCATTGGGCCTTTTTATGGCCGCCGGTGGACTGGGCGGCGTGGTTGGCGCGCCCACCTTCACCTGGTTAATTAACTTCTTTGGCGACTGGCGCCCGGTGTGGCTTTTTGTTGGTCTGGTAGCGCTGTTTTCCTCATTGCTGAGCTGGCTTGCTATACGTAACAATCCTGAAGACGTCGGCCAGCAGATGGATGGTATAAATGTTGACAATACAGAAGACGACGAGCCGAAAATTGCACCAAAAGGCGGGGTCTATAAAACTGATCGCAACTGGACGGTAAAAGAGGCCTTCCTTGATTCCACTTACTGGATCATCCTGTTTTCCGGCGCGCTCGCCGTAACCGGCCATATGATGGTCAGCAGCCAGCTGGTTCTGCACGTTAAAGATCTGGGTATGACCGCCATTATCGCGGCATCAGCCCTGGGTATTCAGGGCTTGTTTACTACTAGCGGGCGCTTTCTTTCTGGCTTGCTGGGAGATTTCACCATCGAGCCGCGTACGCTATTCTTTCTGGGCATGGCCTCGGAATTTATTGGCATGCTGATACTCACCAATGCCTACAATCCCTTTTTGCTTTACGCATCGGTGATATTTTTTGGTCTCGGTTTTGGCCTCGGCCTGGTGGGTTCCACCGCCATGCTGGCAAATTATTACGGGCCGGAAAACACCCCCACCCTGCTCTCCTACCGGATTCTTCTGAGTACAGTTTTTGGCGGCATCGGTGTCGTCATAGCCGGTTACTGCGGTGATGTTTTCCAGGGATACACAGAAGTATTTTACGGCTTCTCTGGCTTTCTACTGGTGGCAACGTTGTTGGTGTTATTGATTAAAATTCCCGAGGCCTCGACAAAAACGCCCGAGCCCGCTTAGCCCTTTTCAAATCATATCTACCTGTGCCTGCTAGATAGATTCAGGGACCGGTCAACCTGGCGAGCTCGTCGATAAACTCGGATATTGCTCGCTGCTTTCTTTCCTGTAAACCGATCCATTGATCATGCTTTATGGTTCCCAGAAATGGAATTAAGCTAAAGGCTGAAAACCGGATTGCGAAGGTATCAACTTGGTCAAAGTTTATATGGTCCATGACATGAGCACTCTCCGCGTGTCTTTCCAGTACCGCTCGTACCACAATGGCGCTGATGTCATTGAGCGAATACTCTGCAATATCATCCTTTAACGTTTTCATATGGAATATAAAAACTCGGTCATTTTGATTCTGACCAAATGGTGATTTTGTATAACGCGCTAGCATTTCGCCCCGCCGGTTTTGAAATAGAAATTCATAGTGATAATAAGGCCAGTCAAGGGCATTAAATTTGCCGCGTAGAATCAGACTCCGCGACCCTGTAACCTGTTCGTATTCCAGAATTCCGATTACTTCTGCAGACTTGATAATCTCGCCGCGCTGACCTGCCAATATAAACGCCTCATCCTGATCTTTCTGGATAAGGGCTGCTACTTTTTGTTTGCAAACCGCTGTAGATACCTGGGAACCATTAAAAAAGACAGAGTGTCGCCGCTTAACAAATCGACATAAAGAGGCGTCACGTTCGCGTACCGCTAGCTCGCGAAAACAATAAGCACGTTCATAATAAGTGTGCATACCCGAACCATTAAACAACAATCCGGTTACATATTTTTTTTCATCAATACCCCGACAGGTCTCCATACCTTTTTCGAAGACTGCCTGACGAAGTTTTTTTGCGGCTCCATGAACGCCATCGGAATCCCCGCGACTATCTATAACTTCACTGCCTGGAACTGCGGTAGAAAGACTAACGAGCAGGACTATCAGGCCTGACAAAAGGGCCGTGAACTCAGGTCTGAGGCTGCTATGCGTTACAGTTGCTTTCATCAATTTCGATAGTCAGACGGTAATGCCTGTAAGGTGTACCACCGACATGGGGTAAAGGCACCCACCAAAGATACCAGTCGGCATAATATTCTGAAACGTCTACCGGACTTACGCCATATGAACAGTCTTGGTGGGTGACAGCGACTTGCCGAACCTGCTGAATCCAGGTCGAAGTCCATGTCGATAACACTTCGTAGCAATTTTCCCAGGCGTTACGCCTTTGGCTGGAAGTCATGGCCATTTTTTCTATCGCGTGACAATCACCCACGACCGGGTGAATTAAATGAAGGTAATTGTGCTGCGCATCATTAATTGCCGTTGCCAGTACCTCACCGTGTACATCAATAAATCTAACCTCTGCTCCAGACAAGACAGGCCTTGAGATGGGGAATGATCGATCAGATAGCTGCTCACCGACTAGACGAAAGTCCCCATGGAATGAGGCATGGGTAGAGACATGCCTCCAGCCATAGCCCAGTACGGCCGCAGCAAAAATAGCAATTACCAGCAAAAATCTAAACATCCACGTAAATCAGCTCGCATTATAAATAATGCTAATACTCTACTGCTAATCTGCTTTATGCTAGTCGTAACTCTAAAAATATTCACCTCTCTGGAGACAGCTAATGTTAAAACTATCTAAGGTGCTCAGCCTTATCACTATTGGCCTGGCGATCAGCGCTACTGCACTGGCAAACACTTATACGGATGCTGTGAGCAATCCAGCTCGAAGCGACGCTGATCGTGAACGCGATAAAACCAGCAAACCGGCAGCAGTGCTTGAATTTTTTGCGGTTCAACCAGGCACCACGGTACTGGATTTGTTTTCTGGCGGCGGTTATTACTCTGAATTGCTGTCCTATATTGTGGGGCCCGCAGGACAGGTGATTGCACACACTAATAAAGCTTATGAGGATTCCACCGGCGACGAAGCCACGATCCGCTTTAAGGGGGATCGTCTGGCGAATGTCAGTCGGTTAACGTCCGAGATAGATAAACTAGGTCTTAAGGAGGCTTCATTGGATATGGTTCTGATGGCACTGAGTTATCACGACATATATTACATTGCGGACTACTGGCCAAAAGTGGATAGAGATCAGTTTTTTAAACAAATTCGAGATAGCTTAAAACCCGGTGGGATACTCGCGATAATTGATCACTCGGCGCAACCAGGTAGCGGTAAGCGCGATGCCCAGACGCTACACCGAATTGATGAGGCGTTTGCTAAACAGGACATAGAACGTGCGGGGGTTTTTTTTGATGGTGCTTCTGAGCTATTGCGCAACCCAGACGATAAGCGAACCCTTAGTGTATTTGATGAGTCGATCCGGAGGCAAACAGATCGCTTTGTGCTCCGTTTTATTAAGCCCTGAAGCTATTCGAGGAATAATAAAAAAGGCCTGGCAATGTTTTTTATCAGGCCTTTTTTAGTGGCGTTATATTACGCCTGAGCTAGCGTCTGCTTAGTTAGCCGCAGCGGCTGCTTCTCTTTCTAACTGTCGCGCTCCGCCTAGCATACCAACCATGGCGTGATTACCCTCATGGCAGGCATATTCGAAGATTTGATCTTCGGTCGCACGCAAGGGGATGGCCACTGTAAACGATTTGGTAAATGTAGCCGGGTCATTAACGGTGTATTCGTACATTAATACCGAATCACTGGTTCGCGTGAACTTCTCAATCAGGTGGAGGCCTTTCCCAGAACCTACAGCCCCGATTTGGCCGGGATCATCGACCGATATAGGTAGCTGGAATGAAGGTGTTTTATCGGTGAAATTCCTGGTCTCAACCACCAGAGTATCACCTTCCCAATGACCCCGAGAATCGCCCGTCCACTTTTTTATATCGGCCGGCAGGTGTGTACTGCCATCCATAGGTACGATACGTGCGTCGTGAACCATCTCAGTAAACAATACAACGTGATTGGGGGCCTGTACGATGCGAAGGTTATTATTGTAGGCGCTGGGTATAAGTGGCGGGCCTGCATTAAAACCGACTATGCATCTTTCAGAGAGTCCCAGTGATTCTGGGCCCTCAGGTCGAAATGTAGCGAGACCAATAGAAAAGAATTCTCGCACTGGCAATTCTCGTGAAAGGTAGTTTTGTCGCCCGGCCATGGCGGCTGGTGTGAGCTCCGGTAAACGACCATTGGGCGGATCAACGATCAGTGACGTCCTGCGGTCATCATCCATCGTCGTACCGTAATCTAGCCAGAAGTTATTGTACGGCACCTCAACATCAAACTCGGCTGGCAGGTCGAGATCCTTTTTATTATCAGTATCATTACCTTGTACCACTTTATTGCGGTAGGCCTGCTCCTCTTCCTCGGTAAATTTCTTCTTATCACCCAGATCTCTTGGCCTTTCCAGGGGCGTTAGCGTACGAAAATCCCAGGTACCCTGAAGATCCGGTTGCCCCTGGGCATTACGCGCGGGTTCATACGTTGAGGCTTCAGCCCGGTCAGAGGCAATGGCTGCGGAAACAGCAACAACAGGTGCCATCAGTAATAATATTTTCTTTGCGGCATTCATATTGGGAGACCTCCAGGGTCTTTCTTGAAATTAGTTTGCTATTGCCATTAAACAGCCTGGTTTAAACTAGTGTTTGCTAATAGCAAGATATTGAGATTTACTATTTGTGACTATTCTTGCTTGCCTGAACAGGGGGAATCGTACTCTAAAAGTTAATGTAAAGTCTTTAACTCATCTTCCATGAGATTAAATCGTTATCGCTTGTATCACATGCTCTATGGTCCAGAATAATTTGCCAGCTACTATTACCCTGCTTTTTACTTCACCCTGCATCAAGTTGCTGAGCGAGTTCCCAGGCTCGATCAGCCCGGTTACGGCATTCATCGCCATAAGTCAGAGCCGATTCTGAGCTGGCGTTACCATCCAGGCCACGCTTGTAAACCCCCTGAACGATGGCTGCAGAACGGAACAGGTTATACACCACGTAGAATTTCCAGTTTTCGATCTTGTCACGACCAGAGGCCCGACAATATTCGGCAACCATTTCTTCCTGAGAGGGGATACCAAGACTCACGCGTTCAGGCGAGCGCAAACGGACTTCCCCGTAGAAGTCTGCATCAAATTCCATACAGCTATAGCCCAGGTCAGCAAGGGGGTGGCCAATAGTCGATAGTTCCCAGTCGAGCACCGCGACGATACGTGGCTCTGTGGGATGGTAGACCATGTTTGCCAGGCGAAAATCGCCATGAGCAATACTGACATCGCTCGACTTTGGTAAATGCTTGGGTATCCACTCAATCAGGTTATCCATACTATCAAGCTGTGCAGTTTTGGTCGTCTGGTACTGCTTGCTCCAGCGGGAAATCTGACGCTCGTAATAATTCCCGGGACGACCATAGGTTTCCAGGCCAACTGCCAGGTAGTCAACCGAATGCATGGCAGCCATTACCCGCATCATATCGAGGTACATCTCACGACGATCTTCGGGGCTGCAACCAGGCAGTAATATTTCTTTATAAATTCGGCCCTCAACCAGCGCCATAATATAAAACTTAACACCCATAACATCGAGATCTTCGCACAGGGCGTACATCTTTGGCACCGGCACATCGGTGTCCCAGAGCGCCTTCATAATGCGGTATTCTCTGTCCACCTGGTGGGCTGAGGGCAGCAATTCTCCGGGAGGCTGCTTACGCAAAATATACAAACCCGAGGCGGCCTCCAGTTTAAATGTAGGGTTACTCTGGCCCCCGTCATACTGCATAATTTTTAAGGGTCCTTTAAAACCTTCAACATTGGCTTCCATAAATTTAAGGAGAGCACTTTGGTCAAACTCATGTCCGGCTCGAATCGCCGTTAAATCGGTAGCGCTATCACTCATAATTTATTCCTATAGACTATTTGCGCGCTAGCATAACCCTTGAACCTCAAGGCCGCAAAATGTAAGACTGCCTAACTTACAAGTAAACTGGTTCATTTAAATCAGTGCGTATGTAATAGACGGTTTAGTCAATCAAAAAAGTAAGCCCCAGGATAAGGTCATGAATCAAATAGCAGGTCCAACGCCGCGAATCGCTGTAACCCTCCCCGCCGGCCCAGAGATCAGCGACACCATTGCGCGGGTCAAGTGGGCAGAAGCCAGGGGTTATACTGATGCCTGGTTCGCCGATGCCGGCGCCCCAGATGCGCTAACCACCACGGCAGCACTGGCCAGTTGCACCAACACCATTCGCATTGGCGTGGCGGTAACACCAGTATTTACTCGAACCCCGGCCGTCCTTGCCGCTACCGCGAATACTCTCGGCCAGTTGCTACCGGGACGTTTCGTTATGGGTCTGGGTTCTTCCAGCCAGACTATGATGGAAAACTGGCACGGTCTCGAATTCAGCAAACCTCTGACTCGCGTCAAGAACACAGCGCTAATGGTTCGTTCACTTTTAGCAGGCGAAAAATCCAATTTTGACCTCGATGGTATGCGCAGCCATGGTTACAGTCAGGCGCCCTTGAAAAATCCACCGCCGATCTACATCGCCGCACTGCGCTCGAAAATGATCGAAATGGCCGCAGAAGTTGGCGACGGGGTGATTTTTAATCTGTGGCCACAACGTGCTTTACCAAAAATGATCGAACACGCAAAACGGGGCGCACAGGCCACGGGTAAAGACTGGGTCAATGTGGAAATTGTCAATCGTGCGATGGTGCTAGTTACTGACGACAAAGCCGCTGCCCGGGACCTATTCCGAGCAGCGTTTGCTCCTTATTACGCCACGCCTGTTTACAACGCCTTTCTCGCCTGGGCAGGCTTTGGCCAGGCAGCACAGACTATCAAAGAAGGCTGGGCCGCCCGCGACCGGGCAAAGACTGGTGGCGCTCTGAGCGACGCCATGGTTGACGAGATTGCTGTAATTGGCAGCGCCGACGAATGCCGAGAAAGAATAAGTGCGGACATGGAGAGCGGCGTTAACACGCAGATCATTTCTCCTCTGGCGGGAGCAAGCAACGCAGATGTTGAGCGGACCTTTGAGGCCTTTTCCAGTGATCATTTCACCTTTAAACGATAGATTCAGATTCAACCCACCATGCCATGGTCATCCTGCAAAAAGCTACACGACCAATCGCTCTGACGAGGGTTTTCCCATAAACAGAAAATTGACTAAACAAAGGAGTACATAATGGCTATTGGTGTCGGTCTCGGTATGGCCCGTTTTCCTTTTCAAGATGTCGATAATTTCTGGCAATGGGTGAAGATTTGTGAAGACGGCGGCGTCGATTCACTTTGGCAAACCGACCGCCTGGTATCAGACGAACCCTTTCTGGAATGCATGAGCGCGCTTGCAGCGATCGCAGGCGCGACCAAACGCATCAAATTTGGCATGAATGTCGCATCTGTTGCATTGCGTGACCCTCTCGTCCTGGCCAAACAATGCGCCACTATTGACTTCATGAGTAAGGGTCGCCTGTTACCGGCCTTTGGCATTGGCACGGCTCGAGCACCTGAGTGGGAAGCTACCGGGCGTGAAACCAGGGGCCGTGGCAAACGCACAGACGAGGCTTTGGAGATTATCTCGCGCCTTTGGCAGGGCGAATCTGTCAGTTACGATGGCGAATATTATCAATATACAAAAGCCGTGATTTCGCCTCTCCCGGTTCAGTCGGGACTACCCCTGTGGGTCGGTGGCAGTAGCGAGGCAGCGATCGCACGCACTGCTCGCATCGGCACCGGTTGGCAAGCTGGTCTGGAATCCCCAAAACGGGCTGGGGCGGCGAAAAAAGCTATCGTGGCCGCATTAAAGGAGACCGGTAGAAAGATTGACGACGACCACTACGGGACCGGATTTTTCTATTATTTTGGTTCCAGAGATGACGCTGTATGCCAGCGGGAGATGGCCAGGTTCAGCAAACTCGCCCCGGATTCAAAACTTGATCACTTACTGGCCGTGGGTGCCAATGAGTTACTTGAGCAAATCTCCCGGTATGTCGATCAAGGCATACCCAAATTTATTTTGCGACCACTGGGTAACAGCGATGAGGAAGTCATCCGACAAACCAGGGAACTGATAGAAAAAGTATTACCTGGGGCCGAAAAAATGCACGCCTGAAGCTTGACCTGCTATTGCTGCTACTGTGCCAGGACTGGAACATCTATAATGTGAGACTGGTGTAAACCCTAAAATGCTAAGTTGATGAGGCAATAAGCACCAATACCGGCGACCCTGTTACTAATCCGATATTCTGTCAGCAGCGCTTTCTAGCGGTGCTCCGCCCTGGTCGTACCAGGATTGGACATCGAAATAATCACGCCAGACACAGATCTTCCCCTTCCCATCAAAAGTCAGAATACCTGCTACCGCAACGGTATAGGTTTTTTCTGCCAGGGTGATGTAGTCAACGCGTTCCAGGGCAACCATCTTACCAGCAGCAACTAACGCGGAGACTCGAAATTCAATCTTTTCGGCAGCTTTCAGAACCGGTTCAAAATAGTCGCGCAACGCTTCCAGACCAACAATGTCCTTAAACGGGCCATTGCCATAAATGATATCCGGCGAACAGTGGGCAAAAACTCCTTCGATATCCTTGCGATCCCAAGCATCGATAAAACTTTCGATCAAGATCTCCCCGTCTGCTCTATTACCAAACTCGCTACTGCTCTTACCGGCTTTGATGTCTAGGATGGGTTCATTACGTGACGCATACGCTTTATCGAGAATTGCCATAATAATACACCTGGTTTTCAATCATCAGAGAATTAGAACAATAGAACTGGAAAACAGCTTCCACCCTAATCGAATCGAGGAGCGACCTCTTCGATAAAACGCCGCTTTGATTCCCGCCAGTGGTCAAAGTGATCCAGATGATCGTAGGCCGTAGTCAACAAACAACCAAATCCACCCGAATCTTCAACAACGTCGGCGAGTTTCTGCGTCACTGTGTCCGGGTTGCCCACCAGCCAGTTATGATCGGCCAGGTAGTCCAGAGTTATATCGGCATCGGCGACACCGGGTTTATGTTTCATGATGTCGAGCAAGCCAAATTTCGAAAATAGCGGCAGCAAATATTCACGCCAGGTTGCACCCATCGGACCTTCCAGCGCTCTTTTTTTTGCTTCTTTATCGGTATCAGCAATAAAGATATCGCGTCCCAGGCGCCACATGCTCCGATCTGCCTCTCGCCCTGCTTCGTTAACCGCGCGCTCATACGTATCCCAGTTTTCCTTCAGATATTGATTGCCCAGACCCAGATTCACCGGAATATAACCCTTCTCCCCCGCCATGGTCATGGCTGGAGATTGAGGGCTTAAGGCAGTAACACCCAGCGGCGGATAAGGCTGTTGGTAGGGGCGCAAATGGAATCGGGTCGGAGTTTCGGTCTCGGGAAGTTGTACCGTCCAGTACTTGCCCTCGTGACGGAAAGGTCCCTCGCTGGTCCAAAGCTTCATCATGATTTCGATCGACTCAAACATCATGTCGCGATTTTCTCCAGCCATAGCATCGACATCGAATAGCTGCCAGTCACCGGGAAAACCACCGGCGCCGATACCGACAATCAAACGTCCTTCGGCCATATGGTCAAGATAGGCGATACGCTGAGCCAGCTCCGCCGGGTGGTGGTAGGGTAATAGAAAAGCCCCTGAGGCGAGTTTAATATTTGTCGTTTTCCCAATTGCCTGAGCGATCAGCAAGTCCGGTGAGGGACACGGTTCCCACGGTGTCGTGTAGTGCTCGCCAATCCAGACTTCATCATAACCTGCCTCATCAAGAAAACAGATGTAATCCAGATTATGGTTGTGGCCATCGAGAATGCTCCGATGGGGTGGATTATTCGGCATCATAAAAGCGCCAGTTCTCATGGTTAACCCCTGTTATTGCTCTTTGTTTATTTTTTTATTCAATTTCTTCCTTTAGCCTAGTCTAGCCGCTTTTTAAGCTAAAATAAAAAACCCGCACCTTGCAGCGCGGGTTTTCCATGATCCATGTCCACTTATGGCGATCCCTGTAACAGGTGAGGCGCTTACTGGTATTTTTTTAATTCCAGGCGCGCAATCTGATTCCTGTGCACTTCATCCGGCCCATCAGCAATACGTAAAATACGGGTATGGGCCCAGGCTTTAGCCAGGCCAACATCGCCAGTGACACCACAGCCTCCGTGCACCTGGATGGCATCATCAATGATTTTCAGCGCCATAATTGGTGCGGCGACTTTAATCATCGCGATCTCCGCGCGAGCCACTTTATTGCCCACCGTATCCATCATATAAGCGGCTTTCAACGTTAATAAGCGCGCCATCTCAATGTTAATACGAGCATCGGCGATACGTTCAGACCAGACACTTTGCTCGGAGATTTTTTTGCCAAAGGCGACGCGACTCATCGCACGGGTACACATTAGCTCCAGTGCTCGTTCGGCAACACCGATCACCCGCATACAATGATGAATACGACCTGGTCCAAGACGACCCTGGGCAATTTCAAAACCTCGGCCTTCACCTAGTAATATGTTTGATGCTGGTACGCGAACATTGTGAAAAACTACCTCAGCATGGCCGTGGGGGGCGTCGTCATAGCCAAACACCGGCACCCAGCGTTCTACGCTGACACCCGGGGTAGTGGGCTCCACCAGGATCATCGACTGCTGCGTATGCCTGGCGGCATTCGGGTCAGTTTTACCCATCACAATCCAGATTTTGCAGTTGGGTTCATGGACCCCTGAAGAAAACCATTTGCGGCCATTAATGATGTACTCATCGCCATCACGTTTAATACTTGTTTCAATATTAGTCGCATCAGAAGAGGCCACACCTGGCTCGGTCATACAAAAAGCCGAACGAATCTCACCGTCCAGCAGAGGTTGCAGCCATTTTTCTTTATGCTCTTCGGTGCCGTAACGCTCGATGGTTTCCATATTGCCGGTATCGGGAGCCGAGCAGTTAAACACTTCGGGTGCAAACTTTGATTTACCCATAATTTCGCACAGCGGTGCATACTCGAGGTTCGTCAAGCCAGCTCCGCGCTCACTCTCTGGCAAAAAAAGGTTCCACAGGCCCTCTTTCTTGGCCAGCGCTTTCATTTCCTCCATTACTGGGGGCACACACCAGCGGCCACCGTCTTCAAGCTCCTGATAATATCTTTCTTCATTCGGGTAGATGACACGATCCATAAAATCCTGCACGCGCAGTTGCAGTTCACGCACCTTATCCGAGTACTCAAAATCCATCCTAACCTCCTCTAGTGACAAGAAAATACCGGCCGATACCAAATAGCCCGTCGCAATTAAAATTGGCCTTACTTTAACGCTTGCGTCAGCAAATGTCGCGGCTAATAGATACCTTACACAGACTACCTGATTTACGACTCAAACACTCAAACGCTACAAATGATTGCGTCTACCCAGTGTTACTTGCTAACGTAGCCGCCTGAAATTTTCATGCCAACTACACAAAAACGCCGGCTAGCACTTACCCGGCACACAGGAGATAAGTCTATGAGCGGTCCGCTAACTGGATACAAAGTCATCGAACTTGCAGGTATTGGCCCCGCGCCGATGTGTGCCATGATGCTCTCGGATATGGGTGCAGAGGTGGTACGTGTCGACCGCCTTGCAGATGCTGGGCTCGGTATTGCCATGCCAAAAAAATATAATTTCCTTAGCCGTGGTCGCAAATCCATTGCCATTGACCTGAAAAACCCGGACGGGATTGAAGCCCTGCTTAAATTAATTGACGGTGCTGACTGCGTACTGGAAGGTTTCCGTCCTGGCGTCATGGAGCGCCTCGGAATGGGCCCAGACGTCTGTATGGCACGAAATCCGAAACTGGTTTTTGCCCGCGTGACCGGTTGGGGCCAGGAAGGTCCACTATCAAAAGCAGCGGGCCATGATTTAAATTACATCGCGCTATCCGGTGCCCTCCACGCCATTGGTCGCAGTAATGATGAACCACCAACGCCGCCACTGAACCTGGTTGGTGATTTCGGCGGCGGCACCATGTTTGTGCTTACGGGCATTCTAGCCGCTTTGCTAGAAGTAAAGAACTCGGGACTGGGCCAGGTAGTCGACGCAGGTATGGTCGATGGTGCCCTGTCGTTGATGACATCAATTTATGGCATGTACGCTAGCGGCGTACAGAGCGATGAGCGAGCCTCAAATATTCTCGACAGTGGCTCACATTTTTATAACACCTACGAGACAAAAGATGGCCGCTATGTGTCTATTGGCTCCATTGAGACCAAATTCTACGACGAACTGCTAGAGAAAATGGATATCGAACCCGATACTATGGCCCCCCAGATGGAACGGGAAAGCTGGCCGGCCATGAAGGAGAAATTCAAAGCTTTATTCTTAACCAAGACTCGCGATGAGTGGTGCGCAATTATGGACAATACCGATATCTGCTTTGCACCCGTATTGACCCTCGAAGAGGCTCCCGACTATCCACACAATAAAGAGCGCAATGCTTTTGTCGATGTTGAAGGTGTCAAGCACCCAGCGCCCGCACCACGATTTAGCCGCACACCCTCGTCTATTAAAGGGCCGGCGCCAAAGACTGGCATCCATACTGAAGAAGTGTTGCGCGACTGGGGGATTTCGAGCGATGACATTAATGCACTCAAAGCCGGTGGCGCGATCAAATAGTCTGGTATTGCTAAGGGAAAGCAATTGCTTTCCCTTTTAGAAAGAGCTGGCAATGCAAATCAGAGATGTTAACCTCATATCCAGAAAGCACGTCGCCTCCACCAATTCGGGCCTGCCATTGTTCGTAGTTCTCAACTACTATTACTATCGGCAATTGTATAACTCGCCTTAGCCCGCTATCTCAGGCACTCGGCTCAACAGGTAATTGCCAGTTAATAGCGCCCTTTCCCAGACTGGTTAAATATTTATTGGCCTGAGAAAACGGTTTGCTAGAAAAAAATCCTCGATATGCCGACAAAGGTGAAGGATGAGGTGAGCGGATTACATAATGTTTTTGCTGGTTAATAAAACTGCCTTTCTTTTGCGCATAACTACCCCACAGAATAAAAACCAGCCCCTCGCGTGCCTCGTTTAGAGCTTCAATTGCCCGGTCAGTAAACGTTTCCCAACCCTGATTCTGGTGGGCTCCGGCCTGCCCTGCTGTAACTGTCAGCGTGGCATTCAACAGCAACACTCCCTGGTCAGCCCAGTGATTCAAGCAACCGTGAGTGGCAGGCGGGATACCCAGGTCGGTTTCTAGCTCTTTGTAAATATTTACCAGAGATGGCGGAATCGCGATACCCGGAAGTACCGAAAAACACAGTCCGTGGGCCTGGCCAGATCCGTGATAAGGATCCTGACCAAGAATAACCACTTTCACACTTTCAAAAGGCGTTTTATCAAATGCCGCAAACCACTGGTCACTACTCGGATAAATTGCTTTACCCTGCCGCTTCTCGGCAAGAAGAAACGCACGCAAAGCTTCCATATAAGGCTTATCGAATTCTTCACTCAATACCCTCAGCCAGGAGGGGTGAAGCCTGTTAACACGTTTGCCAGCCGCCATAGATTGAAATCAGTAATCAGATGTCATTATTCCGGTCGCATATGCGGAAATAACAGCACATCTCGAATCGACGGGGAATCGGTGAGCAACATGACCAGTCTATCGATACCGATGCCTTCTCCGGCCGTGGGCGGCAGGCCATATTCCAGCGCCCTGACATAATCGGCATCGAAGTGCATAGCTTCATCATCCCCGGCGTCTTTTTCTCTCGCTTGTTCGAGAAAACGTTCGGCCTGATCCTCAGCGTCATTGAGCTCAGAAAAACCATTGGCTATTTCTCGCCCGCCAACAAAGAACTCAAAGCGATCAGTGACAAAAGGGTCGTCGTCATTGCGACGGGCCAATGGTGACACCTCGGTTGGATACGCAGTGATAAAGGTAGGGTTATCAAGACGGTGCTCAACGGTTTTTTCAAAGATTTCTATCTGTACTTTGCCAAGGCCCCAGCTGTCTTTTAAGGGTATTTCCAGCTTTTCAGCGACGGCGCAAGCGCTGTCAAGATTATCAATATCGCCTATTTTCAAATGCTCGTTGTAATGCAGGATGGACTCAACAATGGTTAGGCGATCAAAAGGTTTAGAAAAATCGTAGTCGCTGCCCTGATAAGTCACCGTCGTCGAACCCAGGACCGTCTCACAGAGCTTGCGGAGCATATCTTCGGTGAGATCCATCAGGTCACGGTAATCAGCGTAGGCCTCATAAAATTCCAACATAGTAAATTCAGGATTGTGCCGTGTAGAAAGTCCTTCATTACGGAAATTTCGATTTACTTCGTAAACCTTTTCAAAACCACCTACCACCAAACGCTTTAGATACAGTTCTGGAGCAACCCGCATAAACATTTCCTGATCCAGGGCATTGTGGAAAGTCACAAACGGTTTCGCTGTGGCACCACCGGGAATAACCTGCATCATCGGGGTTTCCACCTCCATAAAGTCCCGTTGGTTTAAATAGTGACGGATAAAATCAATAATTTTTGACCGCAGTTGAAAGACTCGCCGAGAATCATTATTAACAATTAAATCCACATAGCGCTGCCGATAGCGCATTTCCTGATCGGCCAGACCATGGAATTTTTCAGGCAGAGGCCGAAGCGATTTGGTTAACAACTGGTATTGATCAAGATTGACATACAGGTCGCCACGCCCAGATTTATGTAGTGGCCCTCGCACACCCACCAGGTCACCGATATCCCAGTGGCCGTGGCGGGCTTTAATATCCTGTTGAACAGTTTTGTCAGCGTAGAGTTGAATTTGCCCGGAGACATCCTGAAGCACCATAAACGGGCCGCGTTTGGCCATCACACGACCAGCTACACTGACGATATGGTTAAGCTTTTCGAGTTCCTCTTTGTCTTTTCCGGCAAAGTTTTCCTGTAATTTATCCGCAAAATCAGAGCGACGAAACCCATTAGGAAATGCAGAGGCATTATCCTCCTCAGCTTTTTCACGAATCGCTGTCAATTTACTGCGTCGCTCTGCAATCAGCTGATTTTCGTCAACCGGCGTTTGATCGTCTTTACTCATTGGGCTATTTCACTCATTATGGTCGGGCAACAATAGTTCAGATGGTAGTTTTAACCACCATTTTGTTGGGCCTCGCTACAAACCAGCCTTCAGGCTGGCCTCGATGAAACGGTCTAAACCACCGTCCAGTACCTGTTGGGTATTATGGGTTTCAATATTCGTGCGCAAGTCTTTGATGCGGGAATCATCGAGCACGTAAGAACGTATCTGACTGCCCCAGCCAATATCCGATTTATTGTCTTCAACGGCCTGAGCACTTTCTTTACGTTTTAATTCTTCCAGCTCATAAAGTTTCGCCTTGAGCATTTTCCAGCATTTATCTCGATTCTGATGCTGGGAGCGCTCGCTCTGACACTGGACCACAACGCCGGATTCCAGGTGGGTCATACGTACTGCTGAGTCAGTTTTATTGACATGCTGACCACCGGCGCCGCTAGCCCGGTAGGTATCTTCCCGCACATCGGATTTGTTGACATCAATATCAATATCGTCGTCAATTTCGGGAGATACAAAAACTGCCGCAAAAGACGTATGCCGACGACTGCCCGAATCAAAGGGTGATTTACGTACCAGGCGGTGGACACCTGTCTCGGTCCGTAACCAGCCAAAGGCAAATTCACCCTTGAATTGAACCGTGGCACTTTTAATACCGGCCACATCACCCGGTGAGACTTCAATTAACTCCGTTTCGAAGCCTTTGTCGTCGCCCCAGCGCAGATACATACGCAGGAGCATTTCTGCCCAGTCCTGGGCTTCAGTGCCCCCAGAACCAGACTGAATATCCAGGTAGGCACTATTGGCGTCCATGGCCCCAGAAAACATCCGTCGAAACTCTAATACTTCAAGGCGAACCCTTAGCTCAGCTATTTCTTTCTCGACCTCGTTCAGGGTCTCTGCATCATTTTCTTCGACGACCAGTTCGAGCAATTCGCTTGTATCCAATATTCCGTTATGCAGAGTTTCGATAGTCTTAACCACTAGCTCTAGGGCTGCTCGTTCCTTACCCAGTTTCTGAGCATAATCAGGTTCATTCCAGATATCAGGTTCACCGAGTTCAAGCTCGACTTCGGTCAACCTTTCCTTTTTATGATCGTAGTCAAAGATACCCCCTGAGCACATCAGTGCGGGTCCGGAGGTCTTCGAGGGTAATTCTTAATTGATTTACTTCCAACATGAAAAGGTCGCTTGGCTGTGAATTGAACTAACAAAAAGGATGCTACGGAGTGAGCTCTCTAGTCTACCGAAATGCACTTATGCAAACCAGACGGCCGAGGCAGATTGCCACGCCAGCGACACATACGGCAGCCTAACCTGGAACAGCAAAACACCTGATCAACCGTCCCAAACGGTAATTTCTACTTATAAAGCAGGCCACAGACCACCGGACACTGGAATCGTTACGCCGGTAATGTAGCTGGATTCTTCACTGGCTAGAAACAAGGCCGCATTAGCAATATCTTCGGGCTCGCCCATACGTTTAAGCAGGTTTTTCTCAGCAAATTCATCCGCGACAGCCTGTCCAACATCCTTAAGCGCCAGGGTACGGATTATACCTGGAGCAATGCAATTAACATTAACGTGAGGCGCTAATTCTTCAGCCAAACTACGCGTCAGTGACGTCACGCCCGCTTTGGCCGCACCGTAATCAGCGTGTCCTGCGGCACCCGCATATTCAATCGATGAAACGTTGACGATCTTCCCGTATTTGCGCTCAAGCATCGACGGCGCGAGTTTTCGAGTGAGATAAAAGATACCTTTCATATTAACCGTAAAACACATGTCCCAGCGTTCCTCCTGAACATCAATCACTGAGGTATATTTTGCATCGAGCCATAAACCACCAACTACATTGACAATGATATCTACTCGATCAAAATATTTTCGGCTACCTGCCAATAATTCATCCACTTCGCTTTCAACCAGCACACTACCCCGCTGACCAAAAACTTTCGCGCCTTTTACTAACAATGGTTCAACCTCTTCAACACCCTGAGCCAGCCGACTTGCCGAGATATCGGTCATAATCAGTGAGGCGCCTTGCTCAGCAAAACGTTTTGCAACACTCATACCCATAGGCCCGCCAGCACCGGTCACCAACGCTACTTTGTCTTTTAATCTCATCGTTTTTTCCAGTTTAATTGATTACGTTTTGAAATAATAAATTGTATAAACCAGATTACTCTGATCTATTTACTGATGGTTATATTTCGTCAGATCCCGTCGACACAAGATATACAGACGCACCCCCTTTACTGAAGATATTTCTGTAAGGCGAGTATATTAGGTCTTTAATTTATATGGATCGCCCCCTGATGGTTAAAGCATGCCGTCATTACACGGCTTAAATCATAGCCGTCTTGGGAACCTGCCAGCTCACGTATGGAATGCATGGCAAAAGTTGGCACACCGACGTCAAGAGTTGGCACACCGATTTGCGTAGCGGTGATGGGACCGATGGTACTGCCGCAACCGAGATCGGTACGCGTGACAAAAGATTGTAAAGGCACCTCTTCGAGCTCGCACCACTGGCGAAATAGTGCTGCGGTTACGCTCGTGGTCGCGTAACGCTGATTAGCATTGATTTTTAACACGGGACCACAATTTAACACCGGCTCATGGTTACCGTCATGCTTACTGGCATAGTTGGGATGTACCCCATGGGCGTTGTCAGCGGAGATCATCAAAGATCGACTAATAGTCCGGGCGCGTATCGCCTGGTCGGGCAGCATTCGCTCCAGAGTAGTTTGTAGCATTGGCCCCTGAGCGCCACAAGCAGATGCACTGCCCACTTCTTCATGATCGGCACATACCAGCATACAGGTGTGTGGCGTCGGGTTATCTTTACAAACCTCGAGCAAGGCCTGTAAGCCACAAAAACAACTCAGCAGGTTATCGAGCCGTGCTGAAGCAATGAAATCGTTGTTGATGCCTATTTGCGCTGGAGCCTGGGTATCGTAAAAACATAATTCGTAATCCAGGACTTCTATATCAGCTGGACTTTTGAATTCATCGTACTCGTTGAATAATTGGCCAGCCAGTAGGGTGCGGAAATCTTTGCACTCACCGTTGCCAGCTGCACATAAAATAGGAGGAATGTCGGTTTGCGGATTTACCGTGCGGTTTGTATTGGCCTCTCGATCCAGGTGAATCGCAAGACTGGGGATACTGGCCACCGGGCGCAGAAAATTAATTAGTCGTTTATTCAGGCTATGGCTTCGCTTATCCCGATACACCACTCTTCCGGCTATAGATAAGTCTCGGTCAAACCAGGGATTCAATAAAGCGCCACCATAGACTTCTACGCCCAACTGGAAATATTCTTTTATATTCTCTGGTTGTGGCTTGATCATGAGCGTTGGGCTATCTGTATGCGCACCCACCATTCGGATACCCACGTCGAGACTGCTCGGCAAAGTATTGACCGATACACCCTGTATAAAGGCAATAATCGATGAGTCATTTCGCGTGAGAAAATATCTACCGCCTTCACTAAGCGACCATTGCTCTCCTTCTGAAAGCTGCTCGAAACCAGCGTCTTCAAGGATTGACGCGATATTCTGAGTGGCGTGGAAAGGCGTGGGTGAGCGTTCAATAAAGGCCAGCAGTTGCTCATTGAATTCCTGGGTAAGCTGCTGATTGCGTTTTTTATGCCTGGCTTGCGATGTCATGATATTTATTCGCTCGTCCTATAATCACAGAATTGTTTATCCTTGGGGAGTGTTATTTCCGGTTCTTTATCTCTAACTAAGGGCCTATCTAAGGGGTATTGCCGGCAAGCACTTTCAGGTCAGATAATACTGACTGGCCAGGTCACTTATCAGAAAGCCGAGTCAACAAACTCGACGTATCCAGGCGCCCACCACCCTGGGCCTGAATATCCGCATAAAACTGATCAACCAGGGCTGTGAGGGGTAATTGAGCACCGTTTATTCTGGCCTCATTAAGCACTATGCCTAAATCTTTGCGCATCCAGTCAACGGCAAAGCCGTGTTCATAGTCACCTGACAACATGGTCTGATGTCGGTTTTCCATTTGCCAGGATTGAGCAGCACCCTTTGAGATAACGTCGATGACCTGCTCAGCATCCAGACCTGCCTGCATAGCAAAGTGCAATCCTTCAGCCAAACCCTGGATTATTCCAGCGATACAAACCTGATTAACCATTTTACAAAGCTGACCATTACCCACCGGGCCCATCAATTTCACGGCCTGTGCATAACATTCGATGACCGGCCGGGCTTGGTCAAAATTGCTAGCGTTACCACCACACATCACCGTCAAGCGGCCGTGCTCGGCACCCTGTTGTCCCCCTGATACCGGCGCGTCGATAAAGCCCAGCTTACGCGCCGCGCACGCACCATTGATTTCTCGAGCCAATGTCGCCGAAGCCGTGGTGTGGTCAACCAGAATACTGCCCGAAGACATCGCATCCAGAGCCCCAGTTTCGCCGTAGCAAATTTCCCTGACGTCATTGTCCTGACCCACACAGGCGAATACTATTTCGGCATCGACCACCGCCTGGGCAGGGCTAGCCGCAACCACACCCTGAAATTGCTGGACCCATTCATCGGCTCGCTTCTTCGTGCGGTTATATACTGAGACCTCGAAACCAGCTCCGCTGAGATGACCTGCCATAGGGTAACCCATTACGCCAAGTCCTAAAAAAGCTAGCTTTTTTACCATCCAAACATTCCCATCAAACTAATACCCTTTAGACAAAACCATTCAACACAGTTTCTGCTGATCATACCCCAGCAAAAACAAAACCAAACAGGACAGCCCCGAGTACTAATCTATACCAGACAAAGGGCATCATACCGATACGATTGACCAGAGTAAGGAAAAAATGAATACAGGTAAATGCCGTAAGCGCTGAAATAACAACGCCAATTAGCATGTCGCCCCAGGGCACGAGGGTTTGACCAGAGACCGAAACGCTTTCATCGCCAAACTGGATAGCCTGATACCCGCCGCTCAACACAATCACGGGGATAGCCAAAAGAAAGGAAAAACGTGCTGCCTCGGTTCGCTTAAAACCCAGGGCCAGGGCAGCGGTCATGGTGATACCGGACCGTGAAGTGCCGGGTACCAAAGCAAGCATTTGCGCAAAACCAATCACTAACGCGCTTTTCCATGTAAGGCTATTCATATCGAGTTTATGAATGCCGTTTTTGTCCGCCAGGGCTAAAGCTATCGCGAAAATAATCGTGGTACTGGCTATCACAGTAAGCGAACGCAAATAAGTCTCGACATAATGACCCAGTAACAGGCCCCCCAGACTTACCGGGACCGTGCCAATGATTAGATACCAGACCAACCGACTCTCGGGCGACGTACCACCACCTCTTATGGATTTCAGCCAGGCACTGGCGAGTTGATAAATTTCTTTACGCAAATAAGTGACGACTGCCAATAAGGATCCAACGTGAACGGCTATATCAAACGCCAGACCTTGATCCGGAAAGTCCAGTATGTAGGCAGGGATAATAAGATGAGCAGAACTCGAAATGGGTAAAAATTCAGTTAAGCCCTGGATAATTGCCAGCAATATCGATTGTAAAACATCCAAAATATGCCCTTCTCTTCATTCTAATTCGGCCAGTGAATCTATTTTTCAGGGGGGCGAATTCTTTGACGTTTAGTCCAGCCAATTTTACTACGTAAATAAAGCGGTTCGACGTTCTCAACCGAAACACCTTCACCACGCTGATAAGCATCAACTGCCAGCATAAGAACTTGTTCCGCATCGCTGCTCAGCGCTTCGTGTATCACCAATGGTCGAAGCGATATTCGCTCTCGAAACTGCCAGCCGTCTCCCACACCTACAGCGCCTACAAGCACTTCATTCAGATTGGACGTGCTTTGCCCAAGCATGCCCTCTCCGACTTCTTCCGGGGTATTTAGTCCATCTGCGCATAGAGCCCTGGCAAGCCCATTAATATTATTATAAGCACCCCAATAAACTTCGTTCATTCTTGCGTCAATCATCGGTATAACAGCCTGATCTTTCTCAACCAAATCTCTTTCTATCGCTAGTTGCGCGATCGACTGCAAGGTTGACACCGGTAATACCTGAAGATTTGCACCAAAAGCGAGACCCTGGACGACACCCATACCAATACGCAGCCCAGTAAAAGAACCCGGTCCCTGACTGAAACCTATGGCATCGATATCAAGTATGGTCAAACCATTGTGCTTAAGCAGATCGTCGATCATCGGCAAAATTAGTTGAATATGTTGCCGGGGCTTTGATTCACGTAACGCAGATATCGCTCCACCGTTAGATAGCGCTACCGAACAGGAACTTAAGGCTGTATCTATCGCAATGATTTTCGCCACAATTGTGCTAACGCCAACTAAAAATCCCCCCGAAAGTGGGGGGATTTTATTAGAAATTTATTGAACTATGATTTGTCGGCCGGCTCGTAAGCCGGTTGGTTTTGTCCCATTTACCCTCATGAGCTAGTTTGCCTTGGGTGGACGACCACGCTTCCTGGGTGCTTTCGAGGTCGTGCCTGAGGCCACCGCCCCCGATGATGCGACTTTTGCCTTCGCAGTGGGTCGACCGCGCTTTTTCGCTCCAGTGTTTGCCGTGCTAGCTGGTTTGGTTTTTGCAGGGCGACCGCGTTTTTTAGGTGCTGCTTGCGTCGTTTTAGCCCGTGGCGCTGCTTCCTTTTTAGGCCGTCCCGGTCGCCCTGGCGCTTTAATCGGTTTCGCTAAGGATTTAGCTGCTTTCTTTTCGACCGCTTTAATTTCTGTCTGAGCTTTCTTACTGGCATTTTTGACTTTTTCATTAGCACTTCTTTTAGCAAGCTTCAATTTTCTTGCATCCAATATCGCTCGCTTCTTCCGCCAGCGCGCTTCGAATTTTTCGAGAGTGGCTTTGAGGTGCTCTTCCGCTTGTTCGGCGAGCCTGGCTTCTAGAGCGACAAGCCTTTCTTCGGCACTCACCTCAGCACTTTCGACCCGTTGTAAAATCTTAGCCACTTTTACTTTGGCTTTAGCAGCGCTGGCCTTCCTGTTTGCCTCATCTACAGCCACAACGGCCTTGGACACTGCTGCGTAAGCTTTATCCACCATCGTGTGGGACGCGCGAGTACCCTTTTTCGCAGCTTCTGCTCGTCTGGTTCTCAGAGAACTTCGTGCAGTACGGAGCTTATCCTGGGAACGTTCGACCTCGGCCTGCGCTGACTTAAAGCCCTGCTCCACTTTATCTATTGCTGATAACGCTTTTGTTGATATCCGCTTATTATTTTTAGAGGTTTTATTTGCAACTTTTTTTGTGGCTGGACGCGCCATAAATCTGCTCCTAAATGCCGAAAATGTTAACGTATGGTGTTTACAGGTTTTTAGCGTACATAATTTTAATACAAGCGCATCGAATAACCAAGAGATATCTGTAACTAGAAGTTATTGTTGTAGATAAACTAAGCGAGAAATTTAATTAGACAAACGAACCAAATAGCTTTTTACCAGATATTTTTAATTATTAATTCTTCCAGCAATTTTATATGGCTTAACGCACTATTTAAACAGGGTATTAACAGTAGCTCATCACCTCCAGATTCACGGAAAAGATCGCGGTATTGCTGACCAACTTCTTCCAGTGTCTCCAGGCAATCCGTCGCAAAAGATGGGCAAATAACATTAACACTTTTCACTCCGGCGTGAGCCCAACTTATCAGGGTTTGGTCGGTATAGGGTTTTACCCAACTTGCTGGACCAAAACGTGACTGAAAACTATAGGCCCACGCATCGTCATTCAACGCTAGTGCCTCAGCGACAAGACTCGCAGTTTTTTTACATTGATCAATATAGGGGTCACCCTGATCCACGTAACTTTCTGGCAATCCATGAAATGATAATAGTAGTTTTTGCTTTCTACCGTAAGTATGCCAGTGGTCTGTCACTGAACTAGCTAATGCTTCAATATAAAGAGGTTGGTCGTGATAATTATGTACGCATCGTATATCTGGGATTTTCCGACGAGCCTTGGTGAAATTTTGTATTTGATCATAGACGGCACCCGTTGTAGTCGAAGAAAACTGTGGATACAGAGGCAGTACCAGTATTTTATCAACGCCTTTATTCAGCATCCCCTCTATTTCACTTGCTATGTCTGGCGCACCGTAGGTCATGGCCCAGGCAATTTCTATAACAGGATCGTTTTTGTCAGCGGTGTTTTCAACACGATTTTGATAAGCCAGTTTGGGTGATTGACACAGGTCTTCCGCCAGACTCTGGCTGTATTTACGTAATGGCGAACCCTGCTCAGTCCAGATACTCGCATAGGCTCGGGCAACTTTGCGCGACCGCAAGGGTAAAATGACGGCATTGAGCAATATTTTCCAGGGTAATGGCGGGAGGTCGATTACTCTCGGATCTGATAAAAATTGCCGTAAAAACTGCCGCACAGAAACAGCTGTCGAGGACTTTGGAGTGCCCAGATTGACTAAAATGATACCGCTTTTTGAATCAGGCACGAGCTTTACTCCGGGTATTGTTCCGAAAAACGGCTATATTTGCCTCACTGCTGTGGCCATTCGTTTACCGACTGCTGAGAACCGATCATTAAGCTATTATTAATCTTCTTTTAACGCGCTAATTAAACGCTGTTGGACAGTATCGAGATCGCCGACACCATCTATACGTATGTAGTCAGCCGCGTCTTCTGGCTTACTGGCAGCTAATTTAGTATAGAAGCTAACCAACGGTTCGGTTTGCTCATGATACACATTGAGACGCTTACGCACGGTTTCGGCACTATCATCTGCACGCTGAATTAGTGGCTCATCTGTGATGTCATCGAGTCCTTCTTTTGCCGGTGGATTATGTGCAATATGGTAAACTCGGCCTGAGGCTTCATGAACTCGACGACCGCTAAGTCTTGCGATAATTTCTTCATCTTCAACAAAGACTTCTATCACGTAATCTATATTCACACCCGCTTCAATTAACGCTTCTGCCTGGGGAATAGTCCGTGGAAATCCATCAAATAAAAAACCATTGATGCAATCGGGTTCTTCTATCCGTTCTTTAACCAGAGCGATAATTAACTCGTCAGACACCAGCCCCCCAGATTCCATTATATCTTTGGCCTTCAAACCCAGTTCAGTGTCAGCTTTTACAGCCGCGCGAAGCATATCACCAGTCGATATTTGCGGGATGCCATATTGCTCTGTAATGAATTGAGCCTGGGTACCCTTACCTGCACCGGGTGGTCCGAGTAATATAATTCGCATAAAAGTCCTCCAATAGTAAAAGTTGTGTCTGCTATCGGAAAATTACCAATGCGGACAAAGATGATCCAGCAAAAAAAGGGCACGAACCTTACACTTTATGCCTTTTTTTCACAAGTAGATCAGGGTCGTCTTCGCGTAAGCGCCATGCACTATCCACTTAGTTAACTCGGTCAACAACATGGTCTTTATAAAGCACTGCTATCAGGGTAGCTTTTCGATACGCTTGGCCGCTTCCCACAGATCATTTTTTTGATCCGCGCTCAGTGATTCGAAGACCACTTTCTGGTCATCAGCCTGGTGCTCCATCATTTGAAAACGCGATTCGAATTTCTTATTGGCTTTGCGCAGCGCAGATTCCGCATCAAATCCGGCATGGCGACTCAGGTTAACGCAAGCAAAAATTAAGTCTCCTAGCTCTTCTTCAATATATTCTTTCTGCTTTTTCGCTATGGCCTCTTTTAGTTCGGCGAGTTCTTCATCAATTTTTGCAACGACAGGGCCCATCTCTGCCCAGTCAAACCCGTGGTTAGACGCTCTTTTCTGTAAACTGGTGGCTCGGCTTAGCGCTGGTAGTGTAAGTGGTATATCGGCCAGCCGTCCTCTAGCACCTTTGTCCCGACGACCCTTTCGTTTCAGTGCTTCCCAGGTCGATTTAATCTCGCTTTCCAGAGGTTCATCCTCCGCAGATCGCTCACTTTCCAGCGTTCCGTCAGGGAAAACATGAGGATGGCGCGAAATTAATTTATTAACTAAACCATCGACCACCTGAGAAAAATCAAATAGCTTATCCTCTGCAGCCAGTTGACTATAAAAAATAACCTGGAAGAGTAAATCCCCAAGTTCTTCACGTAAATGTTCATAGTCCCCACGTTCTATGGTATCGACAACTTCGTAGGTTTCCTCGAGGGTATGGGGCACAATGCTCGGAAAATTTTGCTTTAAATCCCAGGGACAACCAGTATCAGGGTCCCGCAAGCGCGCCATAAGTAGCAGCAAATCTTTAATCTCGTATGTATTTTTTTTTACCAAAATATTTGCCTGCTGGAGATCTAGTGATTTCTTGTAGCAAAACCTGGCCTTGCCCATTTATCTGACCAGTTGGTCGGCATGTTAGTCTACAAGTCGCCAGACATCGACGACATTTGGGATTTGGCGCATTCGTGCCAATAATTGACTGAGCTGTTCAAAGCCGTCTACCTCTGTCGTCATTTCGATTTGGACCATGCCGTCCACAGGGGCAAGCGTATTCAATGCCTGGATAAATAGCTTCTGCTCATCAATAAGTCCGGTAATGTCACGCAATAATCCAGCTCGGTCATAGGATTTTATCGCCACCTTCACGGGAAACTGGCTTTCAGGCCTTCGACCCCAGCTTAGCTGGAGGATATTGAGTGGCTCCGAGCTTTCTAAATACAACAAATTACCACAATCTTTGCGATGCACAGTGACCCCGGAATTCCTGGTTTTATAGCCGCCAATCGGTTCCACTGGATGTGGACAACAACAATCAGCAATACGTATATGCATATCGCCAACGCCATAGATGTAATGGTCTGTCTGTGCGAACTGCTGGGCTTGCTGGACCTGAAAACCCCGACTATTCGGATCAATTTCGACTTCTTGCTGAGCGACATGAAGCACTTCGCCAACACCCAGTTGCCCGGAGCCAATTTGTTCGTAGAAATCTTCAACATTGGAATAAGCAAATCGCTCCACCAAAATACTGGTCACACTCGCGTCCATACCCAGGCGATGATATTCGCCAGCTATGGTCGTTTGTCCTGCCTGAATATTCTGGTCGCGATTTTGCGACTTAAACCATTGTTGAATTTTGCTTCTTGCGCGTGTGGTTTTGATATATCCAAGCGTACTATTTAACCAGTCACGGCTTGGCTCGGCATATTTGCCGGTAATAATCTCCACCTGGTCAGCCGTTTTTAATCGATAATTAAGCGCGACTATCCGATCGTTGATTTTCGCACCCTTACAACGATGTCCTATTTCGCTATGTATGTGATAAGCGAAATCGACGGGTGTCGCACCTCCAGGCAAATCCACCACATGCCCTTTGGGGGTATAGACATAAACTCGACCCGAAGTCTTTTCCTCAAGGATAAAATCGCCTATGGCCTGTTCGCCAATACTATCGTGCCATTCGAGTACCTGCCGAAGCCAGACCATCTTATCATCATAATTTTTCGAGCCCGATTCGCCATCATCCTTGTAGTGCCAGTGCGCACAGATGCCAAACTCTGCCTCTTCATGCATATCAAAGGTGCGAATCTGAATTTCGATAACTTTTCGTCCCGGTCCTATCACGGCCGTATGCAGGGACCGGTAACCATTGTCCTTTGGCACAGCAATGTAATCATCAAATTCATTGGGAATATTCCGCCATTTACTGTGTACGATACCCAGCACTGCATAGCAGTCTGATATCGTCGATACCAGAACACGAACGGCTCGAATATCGTAGACCTGAGAAAAACCAATATCTTTGCGATGCATTTTTCGCCAGATACTATAAATATTTTTGGCGCGACCACTCACCTCCCCACGCTTGCCCAGCCGAGTCAATTCGCCATCTATAGTCTCGATCATCTCGTCAATATACTGTTGGCGTTGACTGCGCTTTTCGGCCAGCAAGCGAGCTATTTGCTGGTACTCATCCGGCTCCATATAACGGAAAGCTAGGTCTTCTAACTCCCATTTCAGGTGGCCTATGCCCAGACGGTGAGCGAGCGGCGCATAGATATCAAATATTTCGTTCGCTACAGCCCGGCGCTTATCTTCTGAAGCATTCTTGACCGCACGAATCGCACAGGTACGCTCGGCAAGTTTAAGCAGCGCAACTCTGACATCATCAATAATCGAAACCAGCATCTCTCGTACTTTAGACGTCTGATAGACGCTATCGTGACCCAGAGCGCGTGTCGATGTGCGATCACGCAAAGCCGTCACAACTGCCATATCCAACACATTAGCGATTAATTTGGCGACACCCTTACCATATTGCCGGCGAACGCTCGCAAGCGATAGCTTTTCCTCGCGGACCGCCCGATACAGAATCCCCGCCTGGAGACCTTCAGCTGCAACTCCAAGTTCAGAAAGGATTTCGGCCATTTCAAGACCAGTCTGCAGGCAGTTACTTTCTTCATCGTCGAATTCTAAAGTGCCCTGCTGCTGAGACTCTAACGACTTGAATTGCGCCTCTCGGACCGTACTGACCGCATCCATCAAAACGTCACTAATATCAACATCGAGACGACTATTATTATCTTTGATCCTACTTAACCATGGTCCCAAATCCTCTGGGACAGCATCCAAAAAAGCATGGCTTTCACGGGTTTTAACCATTGGTTACAGAGATAATCATTCGGTTTGGCCAGTAAAACGACGCCGAGCCTTATTGCTCGGTGCATTTATTAGTTTTCTGTTCAAAGGTTTACTGTATGTCAGCATCCGACTTCAGGGTTCCCTGCCCTATGTTATATAGCCCGGACGATAAATATCGATCACCGCGGTCTGATATCGGAACAACAATAACCGCATCACTAAGCCCTTGGGCCACCTGTAACGCACCAGCAACCGCGCCCCCCGACGACACGCCGCAGAATATACCTTCCTGGCGGGCTAATGCACGCATGGTATCTTCCGCAGCCTGCTGGCCGATATCCAGGGTTTGATCAACCAGAGTTTCATCAAATATACCGGGCAAATACTCTTCAGGCCAACGGCGAATACCGGGAATGCTGGCACCTTCTGCGGGCTGCAAGCCAACAATTCTCACCTCCGGGTTTTGACCTTTCAAATACTTTGCCACACCCATAATAGTCCCGGTCGTGCCCATAGCACTAACAAAATGGGTCACTGCGCCATGGGTTTGCTGCCAGATCTCTGGGCCGGTGCCTTCAAGATGAGAACGCGGATTATCACTATTACTAAACTGATCCAGTACCATGCCTTTGCCATCTTTTTGCATCTGGAGGGCCAGATCTCGGGCACCTTCCATACTCGCTTCTTTGCTCACCAGAATCAGTTCAGCACCGTAGGCTAGCATCGCCGCCTTGCGCTCTTCGGTCATATGGTCAGGCATAATCAAGATCATTCGGTAACCCTTGATCGCTGCCACCATGGCCAGAGCAATACCGGTATTACCACTGGTTGCTTCAATCAAAGTGTCACCGGGTTTTATCTGGCCCCGTTGTTCAGCGAACCGAATCATACTTAAAGCTGGCCTATCCTTGACAGAGCCCGCAGGGTTGTTGCCTTCGAGCTTAACGAGAAGGGTATTGTTGTTACCGGCACTTAGCCTTTGCAATCTAACCAGTGGTGTATTGCCGATACAGGATTCAATAGTTGGGTATTCGACGGCCATGGGTACGATCTCAAAAATTTGCTATTTTAGTCCTTTGCACAAAAACTGTCTTCCGACCTTACTTCGCAGCCTTGCAGTATTAATGCCCACCAGCAATTACTGACTAACACCAACCACTATGAGTAAACCGCTGCATAAAGCTTCCGGTCAGACCCGACAACTCGAAGTCAAGTAGCCTGCTCTCCTACCAGGGCAGAGACAAACTAGCCAGCAATTATCACAAAGGCGAGGGCATAATCTCGTTCATCACTAAGGCTCAACATCGCTTCTCGCCCACCTAGATCATTCATTACTTTGAGTCCATTACCAGATAATTCGAGCTCTGGTTCACCCGCAGGTGTATTTGATACCCGGATATCCTGCCAGCTAATTGGGCCAATCCCGGTTTTTAAAGCTTTACCCAGGGCCTCCTTGGCAGCAAAGCGTTTAGCAAGAAAACTCACCTGATTTTTGTGACGACTAAACTCATTGAACTCTGCTTGCGTTAAAATGCGTCGAGCGAAACGCTCGCCTGTGCGCTCAAGAACACGTCCTATACGTCCGATCTGGACCAGATCGGTACCAATACCAATAATCATGGAAACACAATCTTCATAAATGACGGTCCGGCCCACCGATAGCTTCCGCAAATAAAGCCCGACTATATAAGGGCTTGCTCCCCAGGTGCAAAGACAGGGCGCTACGTATCAGGCGCTTGGCACTTTGACGAACCGCGGGGCTGATAAATTGATGATCCGCAATGGCTAACAGATCAGCACCGGAAAATATATCCTTAGCGGTGTAACCGACTCGTTTTTCGAGTTTTGAAAAACCTTCTCCAGGCTGAAACAGGTAATCAATATCCGAAGCTATTACTGAGCCATCAACCTGATCAGCATATAAATTAATGCCGTAGCCCATCTCATCGAGAAGGCTCAACTCGAAAACGCGTAGCGCCGGCTCAGGATCTGCCCCATGGCCAAGTAGCGCGAGCAGTTTCGCGTATTGATCAAAGAAATCCTGATGAGGAATATACTCAGGTAATAGTCGAGTCAACAATTCATTAATATAAAACCCTATATATAACGATTTACCCTGCAGCATTACTACTGAAGCTGCGACGTCGTGGCCAGTGAGAGTCTTTAGATCGCTTTTCCCCTGCCAGCTCGCAAACAGGGGCTGAAAAGGCTGTAGGGGCACCTGTACTGAGCTTTTTTTTGAGCGGGAAGCAGTTCGCATCCCCCGTGCAACAACCCTCAATCGGCCAGTTTCTCGAGAAAATAAATCGACCAACTGGCTGCTTTCCCTATATTGACGGGTATGCAGCACATAGACCAGTTCGTTGTTCAAAGTCAGTTTTCCGTCATGTCTGCTAAATTACGGAGTAAACCGCGCTTAATCAATGTAACCCAGACTCCTCAAGGCCCGCTCATCATCGGACCAGCCACTACGTACTTTTACCCACAACTTGAGCATCACCTTGCTATCAAATAGGCGCTCCATATCAAGCCGAGCCTGTTGACCAATACTTTTCAGACGTTCACCTTTAGTACCGATGGCAATGCGCTTTTGCCCCTCTCGCTCAAGCAGGATAAGCGCATTTATATGTAAAACCTTACCTTTTCGGTTGAAATCCTCGATCTCAACCGTTACCTGGTAGGGCACTTCAGCTCCAAGTTGTCGGGTAATTTTTTCGCGGACGATTTCAGCAGCTAGAAAACGTTCACTCCGATCAGTAATCTGATCATCAGGAAATAAATGTTCGCCACTTGGGATATGGCGAGTAATCGCCTTTTCGAGAAGGTCCAGGTGCTTACTCTGCAACGCAGACACTGGTATCAGCTCGGCATTGGGCAAAGCCTGATGAAGGCTTTCGATAGCCGGAAGTAAGGCATCTGTATCATAAACTCGGTCAATTTTATTTATGGCGACAATCACCGGCGTATTCTGATTTATAAGCTGCTGTGCTACCAGCTGGTCTGTCTCATCCCATTGCAATCTATCCACTACGAAGACCACAACATCGACATCTCGTATTGCCGTTTCCGCTGCCTTGTTCATGACCCGGTTAATGGCTTTGTTCCGCTTCTGGTGAATGCCCGGCGTATCGACAAATATAAGCTGCAGCGGCCCTTCGGTTTTAATCCCCAGAACATTGTGTCGAGTGGTCTGCGGTTTACGTGAGGTAATACTCAGTTTCATGCCCAGCAGGTGGTTCAACAAGGTTGATTTGCCTACGTTAGGTTGCCCCACTATGGCTACATAGCCGCATCTGAGTTGGCTGTTATCAGTCATCAGGCTCCGTCGTCCTCTTGATAGTGATTGCTTGATCACCCGATCTGCTGATAACCGGTACGCGATCCGACTTTTTTGTACCAGATCTTCGAGCAGCCTGAGACTCAAGCCTGTCCAGTTGCTCGTACATGCGCTGAGCTGCCTCTTGCTCAGCTTTTTTTCGACTACCGCCCTCTCCTACCGCTGTTTCCTCGCTATCAGACAAAGCACACTGCACGTGGAAAACTTGCTCATGGGCATCACCAACACTTTCAATCAGCTGGTAAAGGGGAAGTTCACGGCCTTGCCCCTGCAAATATTCCTGCAAAAGCGTTTTAGCGTCTTTAGTAATTGTTTTAACTGACAAATTGTCTAGTCGATAACGGTACCATTGCTCGATTCGTGAGCGGCAGGCATCCATGCCTGCATCGAGAAAAATCGCGCCAACAATCGCTTCCATCGCGTCAGCGAGTATGGTGTCACGGCGAGCACCCCCGCTTTTCATTTCACCGCTGCCCAACCTCAAGTGCCCACCTATGGCCAGCTCACGAGCGACGTCTGCCAATACTGCACCTCTTACAAGGCTGGCCCGCAACTGACTCAATTCACCTTCCGGAGCATTTTCAAATCGCTCATATAAAATATGGCTAATCACCAGACCGAGTATCGCGTCACCCAGGAACTCAAGGCGTTCGTTATTTTTTGCGCTGTAACTGCGGTGAGTCAGAGCCTGCTGCAATAATCTGGGCTTAGAAAAATCATGTCCAATACGCGTCAGGAGACGCTGATAGTTAATATCCACAAATCATCTGACATTTGAAATTAAAGATAAGAAAGTTACTTAGAACTGTCATACTCAGCGTGAAATACCGCTACTATATCCACATTGGCGATAAAATTGACTCTTCTTTCGTAGTCGAAATAAACCAGTGTCCGGGCTTTATCTCGTTCAATTTTCATAGATTTTATATCCACATCACGGACACTGTTGATCGTAAACGAATCAGAGACCATGCGACGTATTCGGCGGTTGTCCATATTATCAATATCTTCATTGGCTAAAGACTGCAAAGCTGCGTCAACGAAATAATAGTCCACAAATAGCGGCCCAACTTTAAACACCACTGTCAAAAAGAAACCACCTATAGCTAGTACTGCCAAAAACCCTAGAGGCGAAACCCCCTGCTGTTTACGTTCTCGCATTACATCTGCTCCTATCATTTTTAAACTATTTTATTATGCTTACCCTATCAAAAGTCGGTACGCTTAGCATTTTTTCCCAGTGCATCCATATTGCAAAGGCCTTACCAACTATATTTTCTTCAGGCACGGCTCCCCAGGCTCGGCTATCCCAGCTGTTATCCCGATTATCACCCACCATAAAGTAATGTCCTTCCGGAACAACTGCAAAGAAATCCGATCCATATTTTCCGGCTTTGACTTGTCGGCGCAACAAGTGCTCAACACCATGGAGCTGTTCGTTAACAATTCGATAGTTACTCAATGAGCTTTCCATCTTACCCGTGACTTTTTCCTGGAGCATTTTTTTACTATTAATATAAAGGTCATTATCAATGATCCTGACTTCATCTCCGGGTAAACCAACCACCCGCTTAATAAAATATCGATCATCATTAGGTGGTACAAAAACCATAACGTCGCCGTATGTCGGCTCTCCTACTTCCAGCACTTTGGTACCCAGTACCGGTAAACGCAAGCCGTAGGAAAATTTATTAACCAGAATAAAGTCCCCTATTTCCAGGGTCGGGATCATCGACCCAGAGGGGATTTGAAAGGGTTCTACCACAAATGAGCGAACCACCAGTACAACAAATAATACCGGGAAAAATGGCGCAGTGGATTCCACGTACCAGGGCGAAGGTTGATCTTTAGCTCTCCGGGCCGACAAATAGAATTTATTCAGACACCACATGAAACCCGCTATTGCAGTCAAGATCACCAGTATCAATGGGAAGTCCATATCCATACTTATAGCCTACCTGTTTTTACGCTATCCATTTTTAACCTATCCATTATCTGATCTTAAGACGGCTAAAAATGCCTCTTGTGGAATCTCCACTCTACCCACCTGTTTCATACGCTTTTTACCAGCCTTCTGTTTTTCTAATAATTTTTTCTTCCGAGAAACATCACCGCCATAACATTTTGCAGTAACATTTTTACGCAGGGCTTTGACCGTAGTTCGTGCAATAACATGACCACCCAAAGCCGCCTGAATAGCCACATCAAACATTTGTCGGGGGATTAATTCCTTCATTTTATCAGCGATTAATCGGCCTTTTTGCTGAGCGTTATCACGATGGACAATCAAAGCCAACGCATCAACTTTCTCTCCGTTTATCAAAATATCAAGTCTCACCAACGGCGCAGCCTGAAAACGCTTGAAGTTATAGTCCAGCGATGCAAAGCCTCGACTACAGGATTTAAGCCGGTCAAAAAAATCCATAACCACCTCACTCATGGGCACATCATAGGCTAAAGACACCTGGTTACCCGCAAACTGCATATCCTTTTGCACGCCTCTTTTCTCAATACACAGGGAAATAACATTACCCAGGTACTCCTTAGGCAAGAGGATATTCACCTCACAAATAGGCTCCCGCATTTCATCTATAGAGCCGGGATCAGGCAAACTTGAGGGGCTGGAGATATGGCGGATATCTCCACGGTTATCGACTATTTCATAGATCACAGTCGGTGCGGTGGTAATCAAATCAAGATCGTATTCCCTTTCCAGACGCTCCTGAATGATTTCCATATGCAACAGGCCCAGGAAGCCACAGCGAAAGCCAAAACCCAGGGCATCCGAAGTTTCCGGTTCATAAAACAATGATGCATCATTAAGGGTTAGCTTCGACAAAGCCTCCCGGAAATCTTCAAAATCGTCAGAGCTAACCGGGAATAAACCTGCATAGACCTGTGGATTCACCTTCTGAAAGCCGGGCAATGCAGCTGTATCGGCAGTGCTTGCATGGGTGAAGGTATCGCCAACCGGCGCGCCTTGAATATCCTTGATACCTGCAACAACAAATCCTACTTCACCGGCTTTCAAAACACCGGTTTCTTTGCGCTTGGGGGTAAACACACCAACGCTATCAACTATGTGGGCCTTGCCAATGGTTTTACTAATCAACTTATCTTTGACCCGCAAGGTGCCCTGACTCACTTTAACCAGCGACACCACACCCAGATAATTGTCAAACCAGGAGTCTATAATTAGTGCTTGAAGCGGGGCATCAACATCGCCCGTGGGCGGCGGCACCCGCTCAACCAGCTGTTCAAGAATCGCTTCAATACCCTGCCCGGTCTTAGCACTACATGCCACCGCATCGGAGGCATCGATACCAATGATCTCCTCAATTTCAGCTTTAACCCGCTCCGGCTCTGCCTGAGGCAGATCAATTTTGTTTAGTACCGGAATAACTTCCAGGCCCTGAGCGATAGCCGTGTAACAATTTGCCACAGACTGGGCTTCAACGCCCTGGGCAGCATCGACCACTAACAGGGCGCCTTCACAAGCCGCCAGCGAACGCGATACCTCGTAGGAAAAATCCACATGGCCCGGTGTGTCGATAAAATTTAACTGGTAAGTTTTGCCATCATTTGCCGTGTAATCGAGGGTCACACTCTGCGCTTTAATGGTAATGCCGCGCTCCCTTTCAATCTCCATTGAATCCAGCACTTGCTCCGCCATTTCACGCTGACTGAGACCACCACATTGCTGGATAAATCTATCGGACAGCGTCGACTTACCATGATCAATGTGAGCAATAATGGAGAAGTTTCGAATATGACTGAGTTTCGACACGTCGTTACTGAGACCGTAGAGGTAGGAAAAATCGCGGAGGGATACTAGCGCGGGCGCAGTCTAGCCTATTTGCCCAGACTACGCCATGATCATTGGACTTAATGCCGCCGATCGAGGTCCGATTCCGGGCACTCTGTTCCCAGGCTCAATAAACTTTATATGTGTTAGTCAGTTTGTATAGTACGGAATACTGACCGACCACGCCGGAAAAATCTTAGCGCAACAGGCGTACCGCTGGGTATTTCTTCGAGCACAGCGCCGTAATCATCAAGGTCTGCAATGGTTTGATAACCCAACTGCACGATGACATCACCCTCCTGCAGACCAGCCTCTGCGCCGGGCGAATCAACACCAACTTTTTTTACCATAACACCACCAGATAAGCGCCATTTCATTCTTATTTCATCACTGATGTCATCCACAACGAGTCCCAGCACATCGCCACCACCACTATCTCCGGTCTCTGCGATATCGTCTCCCGGACGGGCACCAACTGTCACCGTTAGTTTGCGCTCTTTACCTTTGCGAACAATAACTGCCGGAGCCTTCTTGCCAGGCGCCATTAAACCAACTGTGTGGGGCAAATCACTGGCCTCAAGAATACTCCGCCCATTAAACTCAATCACCACATCACCCGCTTCGATTCCGGCTTTGTCGGCCGGGCTTCCGGGTTCCACCTGAGCAATCAGAGCACCAGCTGGTTTTTCTAGACCGAGCGATTCCGCCAGGTCTTTATTCACATCCTGAATATATACCCCCAACCAGCCTCGATCGACAAAACCTTTCTGTTTAAGCTGATCAACCACCTCGGTCACAACACTAATAGGAATAGCAAAAGACAGACCGATCGATCCGCCAGAACGGGTATAAATTTGCGAATTAACCCCCACGACTTCGCCATTGAGGTTAAACAATGGACCACCCGAATTACCGGGATTAATGGCCACATCGCTTTGAATAAAGGGCACATAATCCTCACCACGAGCGGTAGGTATACTGCGGCCAATGGCGCTAATAATCCCTGCGCTGGCCGAATAATCCAGACCAAAAGGAGAACCAATAGCAACCACCCACTCACCGACTTTAAGATTCCCAGCAGCAGCCAGGGTGACGCTAGGGAAACCTTTTGCATCAATTTTTAACAGCGCCAGATCGGATCTCGGATCAGCACCGACGACCGTAGCCGGGTACTCCCTCCGGTCATTCAATCGGACAGTAATTTCATCGGCATCACCTATCACGTGGTTGTTAGTCAATATATAACCGTCACTGGATATAAAAAACCGGACCCCATAGCTTCCGCCTTTCGCCGCCGCTGATGGGGTTGCCCAAAAAAATCCCGAAATATATCTGGCACCTGGCCCTGGGGTACCTGCTGACGGCGACGTTCTGGCGTTTGCTCTACAGCACGTATTTTCACAACAGCAGGGGAGTTTGCCTCAATCAAACGGGTAAAGTCTGGCAGATCCGCAAAGGCTGTAGGCATAAAAAAAACCATAGAAAACAGCGTAAACAAAATGCGATTAATCATTCTGGGGACTCCTAAAACCATATAAAACCACAACGTGATCCAATTGATAATTGTTACATTTAACTGCGATATTAGTCATGAAGGTCGGGAATTATGAATTTGGGGGCAAATTCACCATCTTCAATTCTCGCTCCAGCACGCTGGGTTGCAAACGGCTATCTTTGCTCAACACCAGAGAAACCATTCGAACTACCAAGCCGCCACCAAGAAGACCGGCCACCGCTGCACCAATAGTTAAAATCTCGCGATGGAACCAGTAGTCCACCAGACCAGCACTTACAATAAGTCCCAGCAAAGGCACTAAGTAGATAAAAAGAGAGCCCTTCACCACTACATCATCAGGAATGCCGATCTCTACGTCCTCACCGACTCGATAGTGCCTTTTATCGGCGGCGCTCAGTAAGACCCGAATTCTAGATGTTCGAGCCTGTATGCCTGCAAGCAAGCGTTGTCCGCAGCCCGCCCTCGCAGAACATGAACCACAGGTCGAGCGCTGCACACCCTCGACCCACAAATAACGGCGTTCGATATCAACTATGGTTGTGGTTTCCTTAATCACCGAAAAGCATCCTTATGATCAGAGATTTATATCGCTCCCGGACAGGCCAGACTCATATAGATCAAACCTGGTAGACCGAGATAATCTAGCGCAAGAGGGAAGAGTATCTCACTGAACGATGCAGTAAAAAAACGGGCCCTACTACCTGCTTGACTGATCTAGAACTGACCCAGTCTCGTAGCGGTAATGAGTCATTATTGCTGCGTCTGTCTGAGCATCATACGGTTCAAATAGCGTTCAACCTGTCGATGAGTCTCACTGTCGGCTCGCTCTGGAGCCATGCTGGCTGAATCCAGCGACCTTGTGTTGAATGAAGCCGTATCCAGTGAAATCGAAGCCTGGCCTGCCCGCTGATCTAACAGCGAATGATTAAGGGGATGAACAGGCGCCGTGCTCACCGTCCGGGCATTAACATGGGGCAGACTGTATCCGGACGGCAACTGGAACTGAGGACTGATACTTTCTGACTTTTTCAGTCCGCGATTCACCTCATTCGTCGCCCTGGCCACAGGCTGACTGCTCGGCGCGTTAACAATATTTTCAGGCCCCAACTGCAAATACTGCACACCAAACACCGCAACTATCGCCACTGATGCCGCTATGGCTATTTTTGAGAATGTCCTGTTTGGCGAAAAGCTCTCTTTACGATATTCTGACTGCGTAGGCTTTTTATCTTCTACAGTCGGCGCTAAAAATTCGCCCTCCAGGCCCGGCTCCAACTCGATGGCACTGGCTATTTGTGAAGACAGATCGACCGCAATTGGCGGACCTTCTGTGCCTATTACCGAGCGGGCTAAATGATAGCGATGCCATGTCTGCCTTAATTCTTCATTTTCAAATAACATCTTTGAGGCGCGGAAAAATTCGAACTCAGAGGCCTCGTTATCAACCAATGCAGAAAGGCTCTCCCTCACTTTGCTGTCCGTTTTATCTGTCATAAACAATTACCCCGTACCCAAAAGTTTACAGCTTAAAAAACGCCTTAAACATTCATCAGCAACAACTAATCACACCACTGTTTTACGCTTTTAAAGCTTATTACCTCAGCCCCGCATTATCTTAGTCCAGCTTGCTGTCATTCTAACGATCACCAGCAGGTTCATCGGACTCATGCGAAAAATCAGACCCAACGCATCCGAAAAGGTTCCGCTCAGTATGGTCAGGTAGGAAATATCCACTAATCTTAGTCATAACAGCCCACCCTTCAAATTTTTAACCTGCTGATCGATCGATTCACGAGCCCGAAAAATACGTGACCGAACCGTGCCTACTGGACACTCCATAATAGCGGCAATATCTTCATAGCTAAGACCTTCAAATTCCCGCAAGGTCACGGCTGAACGAAGATCCTCTGGCAAGTTTTTAATGGCCTCATTGACCACAGCCTCCAATTCGTCACGGTAGACAATATTCTCTGGGGTATCAACATCCTTAAGCCGATCACTCCCCGTAAAGTATTCTGCTTCCTCAGCATCAATATCGCTCGCAGGGGGGCGCCGACTCCTTGATACCAGATAATTTTTTGCGGTATTGACGGCGATCCTGTAAAGCCATGTATAAAACTGGCTTTCGCCGCGAAAATTACCAATTGCCCGATAGGCCTTTATAAAAGCCTCCTGGACAATATCATTAACCTCTTCCCGATCATTAATATAGCGGGAAACAATGGCCTGAACCTTGTACTGATACTTCAATACCAGAAGGTCGAAAGCGCGTTTATCCCCTTTTTTTACTCTCGCAACAAGCTGCTTATCAGTATCTTGAGGCTTGTCAGCTGACATCTATCATTCCCATTTTTCCTTTTCAGTTTCCGTATTACTTTCTGCCTGATTGCTCTTAAATACGGCCTGAATCACTCCGCCAGCTCGGTCTCGATAAAGTTAAGACCGACTGAGAGACCCTGTTAATACAATTTGGTTCGATATAAATTTCAAAGCAATATGCCAAAGTATCTGCTAACAAACCACTGCCCTTTGATACCAAATGGCTAGTCGATTGGGTTTTCACGCGCTGTATATTATCATGCTTGCCCTCTTTAGCAGTCACACAGGCGCTTTGATCCCGGTGAAAAAAACCTACCACCATGACGTACTCATCATTGGCAGCGGCGCCGCCGGTATGTCCCTCGCGCTGCGGCTTGCACCTGAACACCGCGTCGCTATTCTTAGCAAAGATCAACTACGCACCGGTTCGACCTGGCTGGCTCAGGGTGGCATCGCAGCTGTACTCGATGAAGAAGATAGCATTGACGCCCACGTCGCCGATACACTAAGGGCTGGAGCGGGTTTGTGTCATGATGATGTCGTGCGTACCACTTTAGAACAAGGACCGGCAGCTCTACAGTGGCTTATCGATCAGGGCGTCGAGTTTACCAAAGACTGTGACAGCGGTGACTTCCATCTAACCCAGGAGGGGGGCCACAGCCATCGACGCATACTCCACACCGCAGATGCTACTGGACAAGCCGTATCAGGGACTCTGGCAAGCCGCGTTCAGGAAAAGACTAATGTCGATGTCTTTGAGCATCATGTCGTCGTTGATCTCACTACTCAGGCAGACTCCGATTCCCGCAGCCTGCGCTGTAATGGCGCGTACGTACTGGATAGACTCCGAGACCGCGTCTGCCTCTTTCAGGCCAAAATCGTCGTGCTAGCCACTGGTGGCGCCAGCAAAGCTTACCTCTACACCAGTAATTCTGATGGCGCCAGCGGTGATGGCATCGCTGCGGCCTGGCGCCGGGGTTGTCGGGTAGCAAATATGGAGTTTAATCAATTTCATCCTACCTGCCTGTTTCATCCAGAGGCCAAATCATTTCTCGTATCCGAAGCCCTGAGGGGAGAAGGTGCGCACCTGCTGTTACCCGATGGCAGCCGATTTATGCACGACTTTCATCCCGACGCCGAACTAGCGCCTCGCGATATCGTTGCCAGAGCTATCGATCATGAAATGAAACGCCTGGGTGCCGATTGCGTCTATCTGGACATCAGCCACAAGCCCGCCGAATTTATCAAATCCCACTTTCCCATGGTTAGTACCCAATGTCTTGAATTTGGCATCGATATTACTCAGCAGCCTATTCCCGTGGTACCTGCAGCTCACTATACCTGTGGCGGAATTGTTACCAATATCGACGGTCGTAGTGATTTAAAAAATCTTTATGCTATCGGCGAATGTGCGTTTACTGGTCTCCATGGCGCTAACCGTATGGCCAGTAACTCCTTACTGGAGTGCCTCGTATTCGCGCAGGCCGCAGCACAAAGTATCAACCGGGAAATTGGGTCGGTGCCCGTACCGAGCTATACCAAGGCCTGGGATTCATCCCGTGTCACCTATTCCGACGAAGATGTCGTTATTTCACATAACTGGGATGAACTTCGACGCTTTATGTGGGATTACGTGGGTATCGTGCGAACACGCAAACGTCTCGAACGAGCCGAGCACCGAATTCGCCTGCTGAAAAGAGAAATTCAGGAATACTACAGAAACTACAAGATCAGCCGGGATATCCTCGAATTACGCAACCTTGCTGTGGTGGCCGACCTCATCATCCGCTCAGCACTACTGCGCAAAGAGAGCCGGGGGCTGCATTACACCCTTGACCACCCAGAGCTGTCTCAGGTCGCTAAAGACACTATTCTGGTACCAATGAATTTTGCCGGGCAAGATATTATCGTTAGCAAAAAGTGAGCCCTTTATTGAGTTTTTACGATGCTCACCACTGCCAATAGCCGACGATAATCGTCGTTGCTAAGCATTGAAGGAAATACTGGTAATCGTCCAGATCGACGCAGATAACGACACTGAACGTCGTCTTCCACCTCCTGGCTATAAGCCAGCATAATCAAACTCTGGCTGAAATACTCGACCCGACATCCCAGGGGTTTGACTGTTGTTGCACGCTCTTGTTGCAACTTCTGCTCAATGCCCTCGCCCGATACAGATTCAGGTGACGAGTAGTCAATGGAAACCGTCTGGGCCTCAGTATCGATAGTCAAACTTTTAAACTCGGGTTTGTGTCTCGATTGCAGAACCAGACCCACGACAACCAGGCCTAATAAGCCCAATAGCGCTAATCTCACCAGGAGTGCCAGGGGTAACAGGAACAACAACACCGTAGTCATCAAGACTGCCGCACCCTGTAGCCGCCAAAGCATGGCCGTGGGCGAAGTTTTTAATTTAAGATGCTGGATCACGACTGGCCAAAACAATGTCGACGATGTGGCGAATTTGCGCATTCTCGGGCACCTTGCTGCGCAACAACCAGGAAAACAAATCCTGATCTTCACAGTCGAGTAATTGCTCGTAACGTTGCTGATCAGCTGGAGTTAATTGTGAATACACGTTTTCTGCAAAAGGCTGCAATATCAAATCTAGCTCAAGCATGCCTCGACGGCTGGCCCAAAGCAGGCGATTCTTATCCATTGGTATAATCTAATTTCTACGGCCCTGAATTATAATAGAATGCACCCCTCACCACCTCCCGGACGATGTAAAATATAAGCATCTCATATTGTGGTTGACCGTATTCAACAAACTACCTCGATTATCCAATCTGATCTAAATCCTAATCGTAAATAACGGCTATGAATAACCCTTATGAATAACTGGCAGCATTTCCTCGAACAACATGGCGCCGAATGGATAAATGACCACGAAGGCAGCGGTCATGTAACCTCCTTCGGAGAGTCTCCGACCGACTATAACAACCTGAGCGACACCCTTTGCGACCTCGGTAACCTCGGCATACTTTCCGCCAAAGGCCCTGATTCTCGTAAATTCCTCCAGGGTCAAACCACCTGCGATGTGCTCGAACTTGTGCCGGGTAGCTCTACGCCGGGGGCCATATGCAACCCTAAAGGCAGGATGCTTACCTCTTTCCAGGCGTATATCGAAACCGAAGAACAGCTATTACTTTCGATGGATAAAGCGCTCATCAAGCCGACACTGGCGAGCATCGAAAAATATGCAGCATTCTTTAAAACAAATCTTGCTGACAACAGCGATGACTATCGCCTGTTTGGCGTCAGCGGGCCAACTATTGAAAAAACCCTGCTCAAACTATTCCCCTCGATACCGATCACCAACACCTTTATTAAGGATACTGAAGGTACTCTGCTGAGTCGTCTTAATAGCGAATTATTCATCATCATAAGCAAAGCCAAACAGGCTCAGATAGTCTGGGAGCAATTAGCCCCGGATCTACAGCCCGTTGGGCTACCCTGGTGGCAACTGCAGCTAATAAAAGCTGGTCTGGCATCGGTCAGCGCAGCCCTGAGCGAGCAGTTCGTACCACAAATGTTCAATCTACACACCATTGGCGGGATCAGTTTCAACAAAGGCTGCTACACCGGCCAGGAAGTAGTCGCAAGAATGCAGTACCTGGGCCAGCTCAAGCGCCGTACCTACCGACTAACCCTGACGCCAATACCCACAAACACACAAGCCTTTATCCCCGCCCCCGGGACTGATATCGTCGACGCAGAGGGCAAATCAGTTGGCACGGTCATAGACGCTGCGCCCTCTGACTCAGAGCGTCTTGCAATGCTTGCGGTATTACGAGAAAGAGGTCTTGAACAAATCCCGTTAGTCATTGCTGGGCAAACCTTTGCCGTAGACTTCAACGATTTACCTTATGAGTTTACCGAGCGGTGATCTCGTGGTTAGAGCAGTATCCCGAAATATTTGCCTGGCTGGCACTTGTATCGTTGCTAACGTTTGTTATCAGCCTCCTGTCTCTGCCCTGGTTGGTAGGGCGGATTCCTGAGGATTATTTCCTCCACAACAAGCGCCGTCCTGTGGCACTTAAAAATAACCACACTTTCATCAGGCTTCTCCTGCTAATTGGCAAAAACACCCTCGGCGTGATCCTGCTGGTTGGCGGCATTATTATGCTATTTATTCCGGGGCAAGGATTACTAACCATCGCCATGGGCGTGCTACTGATGGACTACCCGGGCAAATTCAAACTCGAACAGCGCCTGGCCCAAAATAAAAAGATCCTCCATGGTCTAAACTGGTTGCGGGCTCGGGGCCATGCATCACCCCTAAAAGTCGACCGAGAGTAACTCCACTTTATAACCGTCCGGGTCTTCAACAAATGCTAAAACCGTACTGCCATGGAGCATCGGCCCTGGTTCCCTCACGACGTTGCCCCCTTTTCCGCGAACACGCTCGCACGTCGCATAAACATCTTCCACACCAATGGCGATATGCCCATAACCCGTACCGAGATCATACTCCGAGGTGTCCCAATTATGGGTCAGCTCCAAAACGGTATTCTCTTTCTCAGAGCCGTAGCCCAAAAAAGCTAGCGTAAATTTACCGCCTGGAAAATCCGTTTTGCGCAACAACTGCATACCCAATTGTTCGGTATAAAAAGCAATAGACCTGTCTAGATCGCCTACCCGTAACATAGTGTGCAACAACTTCATAGTTTCCTCGTTTGTAGTCTTGGTAGCCAGAACCCGGACAACAACTCAGGCGGGAGGTGGCTTGCAATTAGAGTAACGACCGAAAATTATCATTCACCTGGAGGATAATCTCAACGTCGGAAGTGTAACTTTCATATCCATAAGCTGTTAGAGGTCTAAGTTAGGTAACGCCTATATCCCTGATCCCGCAGGCTGATGATAAAAGCCCCATTTTTCCTTCTGGCCTCTATGGCTATCGATTCTTCCCGGCAGCGATACGTAAACGGAGGGCATTGAGCTTGATAAAGCCCTCCGCATCCTGCTGATTGTAGGCACCGGCATCATCATCAAAGGTGGCAATGCGCTCGTCAAACAGGCTGTCGTCGGATTTTCGACCCACGACAATTACATTGCCTTTATAGAGCTTTAGTCTCACCACACCATTAACGTATAGCTGGGATTCATCGATCATAGTTTGCAGCATCTGGCGCTCCGGGGACCACCAATAACCGTTGTATATCAGACTAGCGTAACGGGGCATCAATTCATCTTTAAGATGAGCCACTTCGCGGTCTAGGGTGATCGATTCTATGGCCCGGTGGGCCTTCAACATAATTGTGCCACCGGGGGTTTCATAACAGCCCCGCGCCTTCATACCTACATATCGATTCTCGACAATATCGGTACGACCAATACCATTAGCACCACCAATCTCGTTGAGTTTAGCCAGCACTGCAGCGGGGCTCAGTGTCTCGTCATCGATAGCAACGATGTCACCCTGTTGATAACTGAGTTCAATATAGCGTGGTCGATCAGGTGCTTGCTCCGGGGACACGCTCCAGCGCCACATATCCTCTTCAGCTTCGGCCCAGGGTTGCTCAAGAATGTCGCCTTCATAAGAAATATGCAGGAGATTAGCATCCATGGAATAAGGCGATTTTTTCTTCTGACTGGCAAAATCCACCGGAATATTATGGTCCCTGCAATAGGCCATCAAGGTTTCTCGGGAGGTCAGGTTCCACTCCCGCCAGGGGGCAATAACTTTGACACCGGGCTTCAAGGCATAGGCACCCAGCTCAAAACGCACCTGATCATTACCCTTACCTGTCGCCCCGTGGGATATGGCATCAGCCCCGGTTTCATTGGCAATCTCTACAAGACGCTTGGCAATTAAGGGCCGAGCAATGGAAGTGCCCAGCAGGTATTCCCCTTCATATATGGTATTGGCACGAAACATGGGGAACACAAAATCGCGGACAAACTCTTCCCGCAAATCATCGATATAAATTTCTTTAATGCCCATGGCCTGAGCTTTCGCCCGTGCTGGCTCTACCTCTTCGCCCTGCCCAATATCTGCTGTGAAGGTGACTACTTCACAGCCGTAGGTTTCCTGCAGCCAGCGCACAATCACTGAGGTATCAAGACCACCGGAATAGGCTAAAACAACTTTTTTGATCTGAGATTGATTCACTTCGGACACAGAGCGCTCCATAAAAGACTTTGAGGATATTCACTAAATTGGCAACACAGCGACGATTTTAAACCGCTCGTCCGCTGATTGATAGAATCACAACCCCCTGTATAACAGCACCGACCTTGTTAGAGAACCTGTCGTGGACAAGCACTTTCCGGTAGGATGCAAACCCAAATCAGTAACTCCACCTATTAAGTCCCTGTTAGGGCAGTTACTGATCCAGACGCCTAATTAGCGATACCCATACAAACTAATATGAGTCAATGAATACACTCACCATTACTCGACCCGACGACTGGCACGTGCATTTACGCAACGGTCCCTCGCTGCCCGATACGGTAAGCGATGTCGCACGGAATTTCGGGCGAGCCATGGTCATGCCCAATCTAGCACCACCGATAGTTAACACCGCTCAGGCCCACGACTATCGGAAACAGATCCTGGCGGCACGACCACCCGGTAGCACGTGGCAAGCGCTGATGACGCTGTATCTGACCGACAACACTAGCGCCCAGGACGTCAGTGATGCGGTTGAGAGCGGCATTATTTATGGCGTCAAATATTATCCCGCAGGCGCAACCACAAATTCCGCCTCAGGAGTCACCAATATCGATGCGACCTATAAAGCTCTCGAGCAAATGCAGGTATTGGGCATGCCGCTGCAAATTCACGGCGAGGTGACTGATCCCGATATCGATATTTTTGATCGGGAAGCAGTGTTTATTGAACGTATTCTAGTACCGCTGGTACAACGCTTTCCGGCGTTGAAAATTATTCTCGAACACGTTACTACCAAAGATGCCGTTGCCTTCGTCTCGGAAAGCAATAACTACGGTAATAACAATATCGCCGCCACCATCACCCCCCAGCATTTGCTATTTAACCGCAATCACCTGCTGGCTGGAGGCATACGCCCACACTACTACTGCCTGCCAGTATTGAAGCGGGATGTTCATCAAAAAGCGCTTATTGGCGCGGCAAGCAGCGGCAATAAGAAATTCTTTCTCGGTACTGACTCGGCACCCCATTCAAAAACCAGCAAGGAGAACGCCTGCGGTTGTGCTGGCTGTTATTCCCATCACGCTGCTATCGAGCTTTATGCAGAAGCTTTTAGCCGGGCCGATGCCCTCGACAAACTGGAAGGTTTTGCCAGCCACTTTGGCGCCGATTATTACGGCCTTCCGAGAAATACCGAGACCATCACCTTGGGCCATAATCCCTGGCAGTTACCCCAGTCAAGTAAACTCGGTAACGAAACTATGGTGCCTTTAGCTGCTGGGGAACAACTTCAATGGCAAGTAATCGACGGAGCACTTTAAGTGACATATAGCAAATGACCCGGCCGGAATCTATTCTCAGGAGTAGCGAAGACTCGCCTATGGCAAATCGCTTTCGGGGCTACCTGCCGGTAGTTATCGATGTCGAAACCGGCGGCTTTGACGCTCAAAATAATGCCTTACTGGAAGTCGCTGCGGTTATTCTCGGCATGGATAGCGAGGGTCAACTGGTCATCGCTGAGACTCTCGCGCACAATATCGAAGCCCATCCCGATACTCACTGCGAACAGGCCGCCCTCGAATTCACGGGTATCGACCCAGATGACCCCTCCCGTGGAGCCCTGCCTGAAATCGAAGCCCTACAGGGGATTTTTCAACTCGTGCGACGAAGCATCAGGGCCAACGACTGCAATCGCGCAATCATGGTTGCCCACAACGCCCACTTTGATCTCGGCTTTATCAACGCTGCCGTGGCACGCAGTGAAATAAAGCGCAATCCCTTTCACCCCTTCTCCTGCTTTGACACTGCAACACTCGGCGGCCTGGCCTACGGGCAGACCGTATTAGCCAAAGCCTGTGTGGCGGCTGAAATCCCCTTCAACAATGCCAGGGCTCACAGTGCCCTTTACGATGCCAAACGTACAGCCTTGTTGTTCTGCAATATAGTTAATCGCTGGCAGGCCCTGGGTGGCTGGCAACCACCAGAACTGGATTAGCAACAGCTTCTTTTAAAAGGCATACTGACTTAATTACTTACCTAAGATGCTAGCTATACCCAAACGCCAGACACAAAAAAAGCGAGCAATGCTCGCTTTTTTTGTGTCAAATCCTACTACTCTGGCGCAGACTCACTATCCTCAGATACGGCGGCGGCTTTTACCGCTGCTGCCAGCTCACCGCTTTCGGACATCTCGGTGATAATATCACCACCGCCCATCAATTCACCTTTAATCCATAATTGAGGGAAAGTTGGCCAGTTAGCGTACTCAGGTAGCGTTGAGCGAATCTCTGGATTGCTAAGGATATCAACATAGGCAAAACGCTCTCCGCAGGCCATCAATGCTTTAACCGCACTGGCAGAAAAGCCACACTGTGGTTGATTGGGCGAGCCTTTCATATAGAGAATAACTGGATTGCTCTCAATTTGATCCCGTATGGTATCAATGACGTCCATAATAAAGCACCTCAATAATAGTTGATCAATATGGTTGGGTATTCTACCTGTTTAAAAGCCTGAGGCAAAGCGGTAAAGGTTTTTAAAAGTCAGGCTTTATATCGAATACGAGGCTTGATTTTTACGCGCTTAATCCCATTGTAAAGGTAGGTCTTTACCTGTAAAGTGCCCGCCTTTTCTTGGCAGCATATAGCTGCCTTTTTTATTTTTGGGTCACCGTATTTAGTCTTTTTACTACGGACTAAAATGGACCAGGCAGACAAAATGACCAGCGACGCACTGATGAATAATTACGGACAACGCAGTCTAAGCCTCGTCAAAGGCGAAGGGGCCTGGGTTTGGGATGACCAGGGCAAACGTTATCTTGATGCCCTGGCAGGTATCGCCGTATGTGGGCTCGGTCATGCCCACCCAGCGGTCACCGCAGCAATTCAGGATCAATCCAGCAAACTACTGCACTGCTCCAATCTCTATAACATCCCCGCCCAGGAAGAGCTTGCTGAAGCATTAAGAACTGCTTCTGGCATGAGCAATATGTTTTTCGGTAACTCAGGCGCTGAGGCCAATGAGGCAGCCATCAAGCTGGCTCGCTTGCACGGTCACGCTAAAAACATCGATATTCCCACCATTATCGTCATGGAAAATGCCTTCCACGGCCGCACCCTGGCAACACTAACTGCGACTGGCAATCGTAAGGTTCACGCTGGTTTTGAACCCCTGGTGCGCGGCTTTGCCCGCGCACCCTTTGATGATATTGAAGCTATCCAGACTATTGCCGCCAATAACCAGAGTATTGTCGCTGTGATGGTCGAACCCATCCAGGGTGAAGGCGGCGTTCGTATACCGGCCGATGGCTATCTCAAACAACTAAGAACCCTCTGCGACGCCAACGACTGGTTACTGATTCTCGATGAGATTCAGACTGGAAATGGCCGTACTGGCAGTTTTTTCCATTACCAGCAACATGGTATTTATCCCGATGTGGTTACCCTTGCTAAAGGGCTCGGCAACGGCATGCCCATCGGCGCTTGCCTGGCCCGAGGCTCGGCCGCTAAACTGATGAAACCGGGTAATCACGGCTCCACTTTCGGCGGCAACCCTGTCGCCTGTGCGGCGGCAGTGGCAACGCTAGCCACCATTAAGCAGGACAAACTTTGCGAGCGCGCTGCCACATTGGGTGCCAGCTTACTGGAACAATTTAGCCTTACACTCGCAGACTGCAATATCGTCAAAAATATACGTGGCCGAGGCTTAATGATAGGTATCGAGCTAACCTTGCCCTGCGCTGATCTGGTCAGGCGGGCAGCTGAAGCAGGTTTGCTGATCAATGTTACAGCAGACAATGTTATCCGCTTATTGCCACCACTGACTTTTAGTGACGCTCAAGCTCAGCAACTTGTGCAAATCCTGGTACCGCTTATCAAGGCGTTCTCAGCCGAGGACTAAAGCATGTCTGTCCAACATTTTCTTACCCTTTCTGATTTATCTAGCGACACGCTCAAATCCCTGATAGTTGATGCTATACGCCTAAAAAAAGAGCTTAGAGGGAAATCCTCAGCCAGTATTGGTGCACCTCTGCAAGGCAAAGTCCTGGGGATGATATTTGAGAAAGCCTCGACCCGGACCCGAGTTTCTTTCGAAGCTGGCATGGTCCAGCTCGGCGGCGACGCTATTTTTCTGTCCCCTAATGACACCCAGTTGGGTCGTGGCGAACCCATTGAAGATACCGCCCGGGTACTGTCTCGAATGGTCGATCTGATTATGGTGCGCACCTTCGCCCACGAGCGCATCGAAACTTTTGCTCAATACTCCAGCGTGCCCGTAATAAATGCCCTGACGGAGGATTATCACCCCTGCCAACTCCTTGCTGACATGCAAACCTATATGGAACACAGGGGTGATATTGCCGGTAAAACCGTCGCCTGGGTAGGCGATGGCAACAATATGTGCCAGTCCTATATCAAGGCAGCTGCACAATTTGATTTCAAACTCCGCATCGCCTGTCCCGAGGGTTTCCTACCCAGTGCTCAGCTTTTATCCGATCATGCCAACCGAATCAGTGTCTGCAAGCTACCCCAGCAAGCTGCCGACAGTGCGGACCTGATTGTCACCGACACCTGGGCTTCCATGGGCCAGGAAGAAGAAAAGCAAGATCGCCAATCAGCTTTTTCTGGGTTCCAGGTCAATCATGGACTCATGGCGCTTGCTAATCAGGACGCCTTGTTTATGCACTGCCTGCCCGCCTATCGAGGTCTCGAAGTTAGCGCCGAACTACTCGAAGATCCCCGCTACTCAGTGGTCTGGGATGAAGCCGAAAATCGCCTGCACGCACAAAAAGCCCTGATACTGTATTTGCTCAATACCCAGGCCTAGTTCTTAGCCTTAGTTTTAATTCTGGTACACAGACCCTGCTCGACTAATCTCCCGCCTGGGCAGACAATGGTCCCCACACCTCGTGGAGTTCCACCATGGAATTGCGCAATAAAACTATCGTACTGACCCACGCCACCAACACTCTGGGTATCGCCCTGGCAAAAGCCCTTAATAAAGAGGGAGCAAGATTACTGCTCTCAGGTAGCGATGAAAACGCGCTCAAACGGCTGATCACTGAGCTCGAAGCCAGGCGGCATATTTTTGTCTACGGGGATATCAACTCAGAGATCGAACGAGCACGGTTGATTAACTCCTGTCAGGACAGTGATACGGGCATTGATATTTTGATTAACAATCCGCCACAGGGTGCCCAGGGTTCTTTCCGCTCCGTTTCTCAAAATGCCATTAGCACCTTCATTAACAATAATCTCACAGCACCGATTTTACTGACGCGAATCCTCTTACCCCAGTTAGTGAAGCGGGACGCTGCCCAGGTGGTTAATATCGGTACCCTGTCGGCAAATATCGGCCTGCCCGGGTTCACACTTGATGGTGCGGGACGCTTTGGCCTCAGAGGCTTTAGCGAGGCGCTAGCCAGAGAATTTCACAATACCTCGCTCAGCACAGTTTATGTAGCCCATCGTGGCATGACGAATCACAAAACCTCTTCACCGAATCTGAGTAAGGCCCTCAAACGCCCTCTCGATAAACCCGATACAGTCGCCAAAGCCATTGTAAAAGCCATGAAAAAAGGCACCGCTTTTCATCAGATTGGTTGGCGAGAGAGATTCTGGATAAAAATGAATGCGCTAGCACCAGAAAAGCTCGGTAAAAGCATCCTCAAGCAGCTGCCAACTTTCGCCCATTTCGCCAGAGAAAAGACCTTTCGAAAACCTTAAGCAACAAACCTGAGTAAGGCTAAATAATTCTAAAAAGAAGTAGTGCTGGCTCTCGATTAATCTTAGAAAGTGCTTGCTTACACAGCGAGCCACAGACTGCCTAAGCTACCTCAATATCGGCGAGATCAAATGCTAGTTACGCCCTGCCCAGGCACATCCATTTTTTTTCTAATTTTGTCGACAAAACACCATTTTTCACACATCTTGTGTTGCGTTTGATAACAAAGCCCTTTATCTTGTGTTCTGGTTTTGCAGAGTCCTATACTCTACACAACAAGGTGATCTTTATGACTGGATCCATCCGTGATAACACCGCTTATATGGCATCTCATACATGCACCTGAAAAGGGCCTCGGAGGAGGCTAATAAGACAGGCCCCAAACCACCCACTAAACCAACCAGGATTCTTACTAAACATCGCAACAAAAAAAATAAAAATATGCCATCAAAGCGACTAAATACTGAATCCTTAAACTCCTGGCCTTTAACCTTTAGCTTCTTAAGCCAGGATCTAGTAAATCAGCTTTATCAAGTCAGACCGAAATACACGAATGTCAGTAAAACCCAAGCAAACATCGACAACCAGACATTAACTGTCAGCAATAATCCTCAGGAACAAGATAATTCTCAGGAACATATGGCAGACCTAATTAGCCATAGCAATCTCAAAAAAAGACAAGCACTCAAGCACTCAAGCACTCAAGCACTCAAGTAAGGTATAAATAAATGGACGTCACACCCTCTGTATCCTCCGAAAAAACCACCAGCCCAGCACCCAGCGCCAGTACTCCCGTGACCACCTCCGTGCTGGCCACCGCCCCCGGACAACTGAAAGTGATCAAGCGTAACGGTACTGTCGTCCCCTATGACGACACGAAAATTGCAGTCGCTATCACCAAGGCTTTTCTGGCCGTCGAAGGTGCTGCGGCAGCCGCTTCTGGGCGCATACACACCACCGTTAATGAACTCAACGCCCAGGTAACAGCGACTTTTAAACGGCGTATGCCCTCCGGTGGCACAGTTCATATTGAAGATATCCAGGATCAGGTCGAACTTGCGTTAATGCGTAGCGGTGAACAAAAAATTGCGCGCTCCTATGTTATCTATCGGGAACAACGAGCCAGCGAACGCGGCGCCCAGCAATCGGAAGCTCTCTCTCCTGGCGAAAACACCGCCCGGTACGAGTCAAGTATCACCGTCACCTACCCAGACGGCAGTACCAGGCCTCTTGATATGGAGCGACTGGAAACGGTGGTTAGTGAAGCCTGTGCAGGCTTGAAGGACGTAGAAACCGATACCATTCTGGGAGAAGCCCTGCGCAATCTCTACGATGGCGTGTCAATCAGCGACGTTAACACTGCCCTGGTGATCACCGCCCGCACCCTGGTCGAGCAGGAGCCCAACTATACCTACGCCACCGCCCGTCTGTTAATGGATAACCTGCGCAGCGAAGCCCTGAGCTTTCTCGGCGTCGCCACCCAGGCCACACAGGAAGAAATGACGGGACTCTACCCCAGCACGCTGGCCGCCTATATCAGTAAAGGCATTGAGTTAGAGCTAATTGCCCCTGAGCTGGCTGACTATGACCTGGACAAAATGGGTCAGGCTATCGAGGCCGAGCGCGACCTGCAGTTCACCTACCTGGGCCTGCAAACCCTCTATGACCGTTACTTTATTCACAGCAACGACACTCGTTTCGAGTTACCTCAGTGCTTTTTTATGCGTGTTGCCATGGGTCTGGCTGCTCAGGAAGATCGGACCAATGGTCATCGCGAAGATCGAGCTATCGAGTTCTACAACCTGTTATCGTCGTTCGATTATATGAGCTCAACACCGACTCTGTTCAATGCCGGGACTCTGCGCCCACAACTGTCGAGCTGCTACCTGACCACCGTGCCCGATAACCTCGAAGGCATCTACGGCGCCATTCAGGACAACGCCATGCTGTCCAAATGGGCTGGTGGCCTGGGCAATGACTGGACCCCCGTACGTGGCCTCGGCGCTTATATCAAAGGCACCAACGGCAAATCCCAGGGCGTCGTGCCCTTCCTCAAAGTGGTTAACGACACCGCTGTAGCCGTCAACCAGGGTGGCAAGCGCAAGGGCGCGGTCTGTGCCTACCTCGAAACCTGGCATATCGATATCGAAGAATTTATCGAGCTGCGTAAAAACACCGGTGATGACCGCCGTCGCACCCACGATATGAATTCCGCCAACTGGATTCCTGACCTGTTCATGAAACGGGTTTTTGAAGATGGCACCTGGACCTTGTTTTCACCCAATGACACCCCGGACCTACACGATTTATACGGCCTTGCCTTCGAGACACGCTATAACGAATACGAAGCCATGACCAAAGCTGGCGAGATCAAACTGTTCAAAACCATCCGCGCGCAGGAACTGTGGCGCAAGATGCTTGGCATGCTCTTTGAGACCGGCCATCCCTGGATGACCTTTAAAGATCCCTGCAATGTGCGCTCGCCCCAACAACACGTCGGCGTCGTACATTCGTCCAACCTGTGTACAGAAATCACCCTCAACACCAAAGCCAACGAAGAAATTGCCGTGTGCAACCTGGGCTCGGTCAACCTCGCCCAGCATATTGATGACAGTGGCAAGCTCGATACCACGAAGTTGCGCAAAACCGTGCGCACCGCCGTACGTATGCTCGATAACGTCATTGACATTAACTACTACTCCGTCGATACCGCCCGTCAGTCGAATATGCGCCATCGGCCAGTGGGTCTGGGCCTGATGGGTTTTCAGGACGCCCTGTATCAAATCAAAGTCCCCTACGCCTGCGACGCCGCTGTCGAATTTGCCGACCGCTCGATGGAAGCCATTAGTTATTACGCGATTGAAGCGTCCTCTGAGCTGGCCGCCGAACGCGGCAGCTACCAGAGCTTCGACGGCTCACTGTGGAGCCAGGGCATACTGCCCATCGACTCCCTCGACCTGCTCGAACAAAACCGCGGTAGCGATTATCTAGAGGTCGACAAAAGCCAGACCCTCGACTGGGATAGCCTGCGTGCCACTGTGCAAAGTCAGGGTATGCGCAACTCCAATGTCATGGCCATTGCCCCCACCGCGACCATTGCCAACATTACCGGCGTCAGCCAGTCCATTGAGCCGACTTATCAGAACCTCTATGTGAAATCGAACCTCTCTGGAGAGTTCACCGTAGTCAATAGTTATCTGATTCACGACCTGAAAGACCGTGGTCTCTGGGATGAAGTGATGGCCAACGATCTGAAATACTTCGACGGCTCCGCCCAGCCCATCGACCGCATTCCGGATGACCTCAAAGCGCTGTATGCCACCGCCTTTGAAGTCGGCCCTCAGTGGATTGTCGATGCCGCCAGTCGTCGCCAGAAATGGCTTGACCAGGCCCAGAGCCTCAACCTCTACCTGGCTGAAGCCAATGGCAAAAAACTTGACATGACCTATCGTATGGCCTGGTATCGCGGCTTAAAAACCACCTACTACCTGCGCTCACTCGCCGCTACCACTACCGAGAAATCGACCATTAAGACCGGTCAGCTCAACGCCGTCTCTTCAGGCGCAGCACCAGTGAGTCAGGCGGGCCCGGCACCGGTGCCAGAAGCCTGTTCACTGGACGACCCGGATTGTGAGGCCTGTCAGTAAGTCTGCATAAAAAAGCCTCCTGCTTTCAGGCGGCGCAGGAAGCAAGCGAAGCGCATTACCGGAAACAAAATGCCCGAAACGCTTTGCCCAAATCAAACGCACAGCAGTATGAATAACGAGGAAACACGATGTTAAGTTGGGATGACTTTAATAACGACACACCGATCAAGGTGTTCAAGCCCCAGACCCTATCCACCCCCGAGCAGAAAGTGGCACAGCCGCTTGCGCCCAAGGCAGCGACATCCGCGCCTGCGACACAGGACCCAGCTACGCGAGAAGCAGTCACCCAGCTTACAAGCCCCGAGACCACACCATCGTCAGGCGACCCGGCCGATCAAGCGCCGCAAACTAAGCCTTCACGCAACCTGGCTGAAAATCCCGAAGCAGGTCAGGCACAGGCAACTCAAAAAGAAGCCGCTCAAACAAAAAAGGCGCAGCCCGAGCAAAACCCAGTCGACCCCAGTTTGCCTGTCCTCGAGCGCGCCAGGGCCAGCCTTGAAGCCCTGGATGCCTCCCCCGGGCTGGAGGAGCTCGAGATGGGTGCCGCCCGTATAGAAGTTGACGACAAAGCCATGATCAATTGCCGAGCCGACCTCAACCAACTGGTGCCCTTTAAATACGAGTGGGCCTGGCAGAAATACCTGGATGGTTGCGCCAACCACTGGATGCCCCAGGAAATCAACATGACTGCCGATGTCGCCACCTGGAAAAGCGAAAACGGCCTCAGTGCTGATGAGCGACGCATTGTCGAGCGCTCCCTCGGATACTTCTCCACCGCCGACTCCCTGGTCGCCAATAACCTGGTACTGGCCATCTACCGGCTGATCACCAACCCCGAAGCCCGCCAGTACCTGCTGCGTCAGGCCTTTGAAGAAGCCATCCACACCCACGCCTACCAGTACTGTGTCGAATCCCTGGCCATGGACGAAGGCGAAGTCTTCAACATGTATCGCGAGCTGCCCTCGGTCGCCAAAAAAGCTGCCTGGAGCCTCAAGCACACCCACTCTCTGTGTGACCCGACCTTTAACACCGGTACCACGGAAAACGACCGAGAATTGCTGCGCAACCTCATTGCCTTTTACTGCGTAACCGAGGGCGTGTTCTTTTATTGTGGTTTTACCCAGATTCTGTCCATGGGCCGCCGCAATAAAATGACCGGCGTCGCCGAGCAGTTTCAATACATCCTCCGCGACGAATCCATGCATCTCAATTTTGGTGTCGATGTTATCAACCAGATCAAACTGGAAAACCCCCAGCTCTGGACCGAACAGTTCCAGCAGGAAGTGATCCAGATGATTCTCGAAGGCACCGAACTGGAAATCCAGTATGCCCGCGACTCCATGCCCCGTGGTGTACTGGGCATGAACGCCGCCATGATGGAAGAATACCTGCACTTTATCGCCAACCGCCGCTTAAACCAGCTGGGCCTGTCTGAGCAATATCCCGGCGCGCAAAACCCCTTCCCCTGGATGTCTGAGATGATGGATTTAAGGAAAGAGAAGAATTTCTTTGAGACTCGGGTGATTGAGTATCAGACGGGTGGGGCTTTGAGTTGGGATTAGGTTGTCCGGATAGACGGGCCTACAGTTAAGTGGCATTGCAAGACCCAGCCTCGTTTTTGCGTTTTTCGTGGGCACTTAGTTGGGGTTAATAATAACTTTAACAATTGACGGGAAAAGTAACCTAACGGATACACTAACAGTAAAGTTGACAAATTAGACGCACTATAAGGACTTAAATCGTGGGCAAAAAACCAACACATAGCATCCATCGTAGTCGCAAAGTGCTTCAAAATCCTTACGCCCACCTCAATGGCGAGGTGGGTACGATGCAACTCCCACTAACCGTCAGCATGAAGGAGTCCACGAAGCTCGAAGACTCCTCCAAAACCAGTATGCGTACCTAGATGGAGATGGCGACTATAGTGAATGGCATGATGATAGTAGCGAACTTTTGCTCAACCCTTTATTGATTGATCCCAAGCCTCATATTGTTAGCCAAGAGAAACGGCCGGTTTACTCAAAAAAAGAAATTGCTGAGATTGTTCCTGATTTACAACGCCAAATGTGGAAGATCAAGTCCGATATATTCCCAAATGAAGTCAAAGTTGACCCGCTGGAAATACTAGATCCAGCGATTGCTCTATCTTGTATTGGCTATGAAGTACGAGAAAGTGAATCGCTCGGGCAACATACAGATGCAGGTAACCGTTATGAAGTCGCAGGTATTCTAGACACTTCTAATAATCATGTGCAAATTTCTAGGTATTTCCCTCTAGAATACCGTAATTTTACTCTGGCACACGAATTAGGTCACGTGATACTCCATCAAGAATCGGGATTACATCGAGATCGCGCGCTCGATGATTCATCGAATACTATCCCCCGCAATTCTACGGAAACTGAAGCAGATATCTTTGCAGCGTACTTTTTATTACCAGAGAAACAAGTCCGGAAAGCATTCCACAATATTTTCCTGACGCAGCATTTTCTGTTAAATGACGCTACTGCGTTTGCTTTGAAATCCAAAAGCCTGGCAACTCTACGAAACCAATATAGAACGCTAAGAGACCTTACTCGGATACTCGCAAGTACAGAACGTTACAATAATATTCAAGTCCGGTCGTTAGCAAACCAATTCAAAGTGTCTACAGAAGCAATGGCCATTCGCATCGAAGAACTTGGGCTAGCGGAATTATAGCGATAAGGGAAAACTGGGCAGATACCCTCTTAAGAAATCCGGGGCCAGGTCTAGAAAAGAAACCCTTTTGAATTATTCAAAGCACGCCAGAACACTCTCACCCAATATCAATCGCTACGAAAAACCACACTATCCTCTAGCGGCGCGCGTACCGTTCTCGCCTGGTTTTCCGCTACCGTATCCTCATAACCGAAACTGATTCCAAACAATACCTTTATGGCCGGGTCCAGGTTAAATGTTTCTCGCACCAGATCCGGGTGGTGGGCCATGGTGCTCTGGGCACAGGACGCTAGCTCATGTGCCTTCATTGATAACATCAAGGTCTGCGCATACATGCCGAGACCGGCCGCTGATGCCAGACCACACACGTCGTTCATACACAGAAATACGACGTGGGACGCGTCGAATAACTCAAAATTGCAAAAGGCGGCATGGGCACGTCTCTCTTTATCTTTCCAGGCGATATCCATCGCGGAATAAAGCGCTTTCGCGCAGTCCCGCCAGGGCTTTCGCCAGGGATCACCCTGTTATCCTCGATTAACGTAATCCAGCTTTGAGGCTTGCCCAGCTTCCACACGACAAATGAATTCTTTACTCAGTGCGTCTCGGGTAGTGTCGGAGGCCACATACATTTGCCAGGGCTGAACATTGGTGTCCGAGAGTGCCCACTGCAGAAAATGGAGTCATGTCTTGCCTTGCCAGGAAGTTATCCAGATGCCTTCTTGAAGGCACCGAGCTGGAAATTACCTACGTCCGGGACACCATGCCCCGAGGCGTGCTGGGTATGAACGCCACTATGATGGAGGGTATTTGCCCTTTATTGCTAACCGCCGGCAGAATCAGTTAGGGTTTTCTGAGCAATATCCTGGTGCACAGAACCCGTTTCCCCCCTGGATGCCGGAGATAATGGGTTTGATGATGGATTTAAGGAAGGAAAAGAATTTCTTTGAGACCTGTGTGATTGAGTATCAGACCGGTGGGGCTTTGAGTTAAGATTAGGATTATTAGCTCAGATGAGGGGTTCTCATTCAGCTTTGCAAGGCCAGCCCCCATTTTTCATAGGCCCTCTTTATCCTCTGGCTCAACCTACCTGCGGCGGCTAAATATATGATCTCCACAGGCACCTTAATCAGGCCACCGGATTCAAGCAAGCCATGACCTTATTGTTTACTTATCTGGCCATCGCCATTGGCGTTTCCTTCCTGTGCTCGGTCCTCGAAGCGGTACTGCTTTCCATTAACCCCAGCTTTGCTGAACAGATGGCAGCAACACGACCCCGTGCCGGTGCACAGATCTCTAAAGTCCGTGATCGCCTGGACGAATCACTGTCAAGCATCCTTATCCTCAATACCTTTGCCCATACTATGGGCGCCGCTGGTGTCGGCTCTCAAGCCGTTCAGATTTTTGGCGCGGAGTGGGAAACTTTGATTGCAGTGGTGCTGACGCTGGTCATTCTGTATTTTTCGGAAATCATTCCAAAAACCCTCGGCGCAACTTTTTGGCGCCAACTCGCCTCCCCGGCTGCATTCATAATCGTCTGGTTGATCAAAATAGTTTATCCACTGGTCTGGGTATCAACACGCTTAACCAGGCTATTCAGCGAAAAAGAAGGCGACGAAATCACCCGCGAAGAAATTATTGCCCTTGCCTCCCTGGGCCACCGCGAAGGCATCCTGTTCTCCGACGAAAGTGAATACCTGGCCAATATCCTTAAGCTGCGGGAAGTCCGTACAGAGAATGTCCTAACGCCCCGTAGTGTGGTGCACATGCTAAGTCAGAATATGACCGTGAGCGAGGCACTCGACCACCCACGCACCCGGCAATTCAGCCGAATGCCTGTCTACGGTGACAATACCGACGACATCATAGGCAAAGTAATCAAACGCGACCTGTTTCTGGCTGAACGCTCAGGGCATGGCGATGAACGCATCGAGAAGCATGTTCGACCCATCGTCCGAGTCTCCGAAAAATTACCCATTCAGCAGCTGCTCGACCAGTTTATTAAACATCGCGCCCATTTGTTCCTGGTGGAAGACGAGTTCGGTCAAAGCTCAGGTGTCGTCACGCTCGAAGACGCCATCGAAACCCTTCTCGGCCGTGAGATTGTTGACGAAAGCGATAAGGTAGAGGACATGCAGGCACATGCCAAAGCCATGTATCGCGCGCGATTACGGGACGAAAAGCTTAATCAGGACGACAGCACGAAATCGTAGGTGTATCGCGCCAGGAACGCCAGGAACGAATATTCCTGTAACCCCTGAGGGCAATGGATACCCTGGTTGTGAATCACAAACTCTACCAAGCTCTGGCCAAAGGCATCGATCAACGCAGCGCGGATTACAAAATTCTATTTAGCAAGCTCGATATATCAGGCGACGTGGCTTGGCGAAGTGTATGGTCGTGACAGGTTTCACAAAAAAATAAGCAGGCCAATTTCCTTCCAGTGTCCGGGTTTGCGCGGGCGCACTGTATCTTCGTGTGTGGAACCCATGGGGAAGTCTGGGTTCCAAGTTCGAGGTTGACGACTATCTGACAATGGAGAATTTTACATGACCCATGGCGATATCCGACAACAAGCGAAGACTGCTGAACTCTATCGGATGATGACCAGCGACCATATCTGCCCATTTGGCCTCAAAAGCAAGGATCTACTGGAGCGAAAAGGCTTCGAGGTCAAGGATCACCGCCTCGAATCACAGGATCAGATAGAGGCATTCAAGCACGAGCACCAGGTGGATACTACCCCGCAAACCTTTATAGAGGGTGAGCGCATCGGCGGTTATGAGGAATTACGAAAGCACTTCGGAATGGAAGTACCCGGGGGGGAAGGGATCAGTTATCGGCCCATCATTGCGATTTTCTCTACCGCGTTTCTGATGGCAGTAGCGGTGGCCTGGGTAGCGCTGAACTCAGTGTGGTCGATACTCACCGTGGAGTGGTTTGTTGCCATTTCCATGTGCCTGCTGGGCTTGCAGAAGCTCAAAGACCTGGAAAGCTTCAGCACTATGTTTCTCAACTACGACCTACTGGCCCAACGGCAGGTGCGCTACAGTTACGTCTATCCATTCGCCGAAACCCTTGCGGGCATTCTGATGTTGGCCCACGTGCTGACATGGCTGGCCTCCCCTGTGGCGCTTTTTATCGGCACAGTCGGGGCGGCGTCGGTATTCAAGGCCGTTTATATTGACAGGCGAGAACTCAAGTGCGCCTGTGCTGGTGGTGACTCTAACGTACCCCTCGGCTTTGTGTCACTGACCGAAAATCTGATCATGATTTTGATAGCACTATGGATGCCGGTCAGAATATACCTGCTTTGACGGGCTACTGAAGCAACACTGAGCGCCTGGGTTGGCGTTCTTCCATCTCCAGGAGCGCCTGCACGAGCCCTGCGGCTTCCCGGATTACAGCATTACCTATGGGTGCTCGGTAAAAACAGCGGCAAGTCTTGCGTTGCCTCATCTATCCTCGGAAATTTAAATCCAGATTCAAAATGAGGTCTCGAAAAAAGGCCTTTTTGAATTATTCGAAGCCGGAGGTCACTCTCTGACTCGATCTCACTCGCTACGAAACACCACACTCTCCCCTAGCGGCGCTCGTACCGTTCGGGTCTCATTTGCCGCAACGGCGGGGTCCTCGTAACCGAAACTGATGCCAAACAGTACCTTTATGGCTGGGTCCAGGTTAAAAGTTTTCCGAACCAGATCCGGGTGGTGGGCCATAGTGCCCTGGGCACAGGATGCTAGCCCGTGGGCTGTCATGGATAACATCAGGGTCTGCGCATACATGCCCAGATCGGCCGCTGCTGCCATACCAAACACTTCGTTCATACACAGAAACGCAACGTGTGGTGCGTCAAATAATTCAAAGTTGCGAAAGGCAGCACGGCCGCGTGCCTCTTTGTCTTCCCAGGCGATGTCCATTGCGGAATAAAGCGCTTTCGCGCAATCCCGCCGACGCTCTTGCCAGGGCTCACCCAGCTTACCTCTATTGGCATAATCCAGCTGTGGCGCATGCCCCGCTTCTGCACGGCGAATGAACTCTGTGCGCAATGCGTCTCGGGTAGCGCCGGAGGCCACGTATACCTGCCAGGGCTGAACGTTGGTGCCAGAGGGTGCCCACTGTGCGAGCTCAAAAACCTTATTCAGCACATCCTGGGGCACAGGGTCAGGAAGAAAGCCCCGCACCGAGCGCCGGTCTCGTACGGCTTTTTGAAGGGAAATATCGGTCATGGTAGTCCTGATTTTATTAAAGGCGGGCACTATATACCTGACGCTTCATAATGGACAACGAAGCCTGGAAGATCACGTACAAGTACAAAAACAGGGCTGAACTCTTGCATCGACACTTTCATAACATCGAATAGAAGACCGCTCATTTCCGAAATCCTGGAAACCTATCAAGCGCCAGCACAACAAGTTTAAATATTGGTCTAAAAGAAGTCCGCCATACAGAGCCCAGTGGTAATCCTGGCAATAACATGAATACGATGTTTTCTGGTAAAGTCGCCCCGCTTTACCAGCCGACTAGACCAGGTAACTAAGCGGTAATTTTACAGAAGGCGCTATCCTGGCGACCAGTCTTGGCCTGAAGGACGGGGTCGGCTCTAACATTCCCACACTTATTAACTATATAGATAGGTGATCTGAAGGTTGATCCTGGCGTTTAACCACCCTGACTAGCGGCTGCTGTGAACTTCAACACCAAATATTGGAACAAGAAATCAGAGTCATATACAACACATTAATATTCGCTTGTTATTTATTTGTTACTCAACTCATTTGTTACTCAACAAAGGAACATAAAATTGCGACACGCTATAAGTATCGTACTGATTACTATAAGTCTTTGGTCCAGTTCAGTCCTGGCAGAAAATATCGCCGCCAAAGTGCTCGATCGCATAATGGCGCAAAAGCTACCGGTAGTCTTATATGAGCATAAAGAAAAACCCTGGGAACTCGGTATATATAGCCTAACGGTTAGGAAAAATGGGGTGCCAAGTTCCACCATCACTGATACCCAGTTACGAACCAGGTTACCTCTTGAGGTTACTATTAACGCCAGAGTCGAGAGAGACATTTTTGGCACCAGAATAAGCTCAGCCTGTGATAGCCGGTTTTTAACTGATGGGATTATGAATATCACACCAGAATTAAAACCCCTTAACTCTCAGGCGAAAGTCGTCATTACTGTTCCTATGGCCGACCCTCAACTGGATTGCGATGGCCTGCTGATTCCCATTAAGCCAGCTCTGGAGCAACTGATCGCCTACAATAAGGCCGAGTGGGAGGATAGAATTGAACTTGAAATTGCCACTTTGTTCAGGCAACTAGGCATGTAAAAGAATCAAGAAAAGATCGAGGAATCGCAGGCTGAACCAATAAAAATCAGAAGGTGTGAAGGCGACGGCAAAAAGAGCAGATGGGCGATCTCGAATTGTATGCCAGTTATACCCTTTTGGACTTTTCCGATTCTCGCGACAACGAGCTCGGTGTCGTTGACCTGTGGTCAGTTTTGCCTAAGCAAGTGGATGTGACCGTGGAGGCATATTATTCTTTCAATACTGACGGGACATTTGGGAATTGAGTTTGAGCCGGGCAATAGCCTTATCTCAGGGACTCACCTTCACTCGCACTGGCACCCAGTTCTATCCTGCCTTACTTAACCTTGCCCAAACAAAGCTCAACGAATACCCAACTAAGGTTCAATTTATCGTTAATAAACCGGTCGATCCCCATCGCTGATCAGAATAAAATCTCCATTCCCTCTCCCCCACAATAAAACGCCCAGGCATGCAGATATACCTCGCCCCCATGGAGGGGGTTATCGATCACCATATGCGCTACCTGCTCAATGAGCTTGGCGGCATCGATCTGTCTGTGACGGAATTTATACGGGTTAGCGAACAGGCTGTACCTCGCCGGGTTTTCCTACGCTGCTGCCCCGAGCTGACACCGCTTTCAGAGCGAGTAAGCACCACAGGCTCGGAATACGGCTCAAGTCAAACCACGCGGGTGCAGTTGCTGGGCAGCAAGCCAGACTTAATCGGCCGTAGTGCACGCACTGCAGCAATGCTTGGCGCGTCTGCCATTGATTTAAATTTTGGCTGCCCGGCAAAAATCGTTAATCGAAATTACGGCGGCGCCCGCCTGCTTGACGAAACTGCGCTGATTCACACTATCGTGAAGACGACGCGTCAGTCTGTCCCCGCAACAACGTTAGTCACCGCAAAAATTCGCCTTGGCTATGAAAACCGCGACAGCTACCTGAGCAATGCAGTGGCTATTGCCGAAGCTGGTGCAGATGAGCTAGTGGTTCATGCTCGCTCCAAAGCCGACGGTTATAAGCCCCCGGCTTACTGGCGGTGTATCAGGGAGATACAGGCGCACATCGATATCCCGGTCATCGCCAACGGCGAAATATGGAGTCTGGAAGATTACATAGCCTGTCGCGAGCAGTCAGGGTGCTCCAGTGTCATGCTGGGTCGCGGATTACTCTCACGCCCCGACTTAGGCCTCGCCATTAAAGCCTATCATGCCGGAGGAGATTACCAGTACCTGCGCTGGCCCCAGATCGCTAAACGTGTTTTACGGCTTTTAGAACTGACTAAAAATCATTACCCAGCTAAATACGCGGGCAACCGGATCAAGCAATGGTTGTATTATTTACGCCGCACTTACCCTGAAGCTACTACCCTGTTTGAGCTAATAAAGCGTTCGAGAGATTATGCTTTTATTGAAAGTGCCGTGCTGGAACAGACATTACATTAGTGGTCTGCTTATTACTGATATTTCATTGGTTTGATGATAATGGCTTTACACCTTAAGTTATTACCAGCTATTGAGCCCTCTTATCCAATCACCAGATGGCTACCAATCACACAATTAAGAGTCTTAGTCTATGAAAATTTGGGTCGATGCCGACGCCTGCCCCAGGGTTATCAAAGACATTCTGTATCGAGCGGCTCAGCGCAGTGAGGTGGTGACTACCCTGGTCGCCAACCAGCCGCTACAGGTACCGCCCTCTCCGTGGATAAAAAGTGTTCAGGTAGCTAGCGGCTTTGATGTGGCCGACAATCATATTGTCCAGGCCCTGGACCCAGGCGACCTGGTGATTACGGCGGATATCCCCCTCGCTTCAGAAGCCATCGACAAAGGTGCCCAGGCCATCAATCCACGAGGCCAGCATTACACCAAAGCTAATATTAAACAGCGCCTGGCCATGCGGGATTTGATGGAGGAGTTACGCACTATTGGTGAAGTCCGTGGTGGGCCACCGCCACTTAACCAGCAGGATCGGCAGGCCTTTGCTAATGTTCTCGACCGACTACTGGCCAAACATAGAAAGCTAGTGTAATCAATCTCATAAAGCGTATAATGCGCGCCCTCTTAAGATTGCCCCCAATCTTATCAAGCCATATCACGCCCGGCACATGTCATGACTGAAGCAATCGAATTCGCTAGCCTGGGTCTATCCGATCCGGTACTAAAAGCTATTACTGGACTGGGTTACGAGCAACCCTCGCCAATTCAGGCTCAGGCTATACCCCATTTACTGGCAGGTAAAAATCTGTTGGGCGTTGCCCAAACCGGTACTGGCAAGACGGCGGCCTTCGCCTTACCCCTGCTCAGCCGAGTCGATGTTAGAAAGGGCAAACCCCAGATATTGGTGCTGGCACCAACACGGGAGCTCGCGATCCAGGTGGCTGAGGCTTTTCAGACCTATGCTCGCCACATCAAAAACTTTCATGTCACTCCCATCTACGGTGGTCAGGATATTGGCGGGCAATTACGCGCCCTGAAACGGGGTGCCGATGTCGTTGTCGGAACGCCTGGCCGGGTTCTTGATCATCTACGTCGCCGTAGTCTCAAACTGGAAAACCTTCAGACCGTGGTACTGGATGAGGCCGATGAAATGCTACGTATGGGTTTTATCGATGATATAGAAACCATCCTGGGTCAAGCACCTGAGGGCTGCCAACGCGCACTGTTTTCAGCCACCATGCCCACTGCCATTCGCCGCGTTGCAACAAAATACATTGGCAACGCCGAAGAAGTGAGCATCGCTAGCAAAACCAGAACGGTAGAAAAAATTGAACAGCAGTATCTGATCGTCCACCACAGCCATAAGCTCGACACGCTGACCCGCATTCTTGAAGTGGAACAATTTGACGGCATGCTGGTGTTTGTGCGCACCAAGTCCAGCACTGTAGAGCTGGCCGAGAAGCTCGAAGCACGCGGCTTTTCTGCCTACGCGCTAAATGGCGATTTAAACCAGACCCTCCGGGAAAAAACCGTCAACCGCTTTAAGCGTGGCGAGATCGACATTATTGTCGCCACCGATGTTGCCGCCCGGGGGCTTGATGTCGACCGGGTCAGTCATGTGGTTAATTTTGATATTCCCTATGACACTGAATCCTACGTCCATCGCATTGGCCGTACTGGCCGTGCCGGACGAGAAGGCAAGGCGATTCTGTTTGTCACGCCCAAAGAGCGACGTCTGCTTAACGCTATTGAAAAAGCCAATCGCCAGCCCCTGAAAACTATGCCGCTGCCATCAGGCGAGCAAGTTGGCCAGCAGCGGGTCGAGCGCTTTCAAACTGAATTGATGGAAAATATCCAGACCCAGGACTTGAGTCGTTTCCGCGAACTAGTCGAGCAACTGGCTCACGACACGGAAATCGATATCGGCCAAATCGCAGCAGCCCTGGTCTGGCAGGCGCAAAAAGAACGGCCACTATTTCCTAAATTCAAACCCTTACCCGACGCAAACAGCGCTTCCAGCTCTAACAGAGATAGAACCGGAAAAGACCGCCCGAAAAGAGTCGGGGCTAGAAAAGAACAGGGTGAAAAAACTCACGTCTCAAAACGCAAAAAAGCGAGCACCGACAGTGACGTCAATATGGTTGCCTATCGTATCGAAGCCGGCGACAGTCACGGTGTTAAACCCGGCGACATCGTCGGCGCACTGGCTAACGAAGCGGGCATCGACGTGGACTATATTGGTCATATCGATATCAATGAACACTACAGTACAGTCGACCTACCAGACGGTATGCCAAAAGAAATTTTTCAACACTTAAAAAAAGTGCGGGTTCGCCAACAGGCCATGAAAATTAGCTTACTCTCTGACGGTAAACAAGGCCCATTGAGATCCACCCCTGCTACCCAGAGGACAGCAAAAGAAAGTACGACTAAACATAAATCGTCTAAGGAACGAAGCAACTCAGGAAAGACAACTGACTCTGGAGAAAGAATTTCTATGCGAGACAGAGCTGAGCCTAAAAAGCCAGCAGGCCCAAAGAAGAAATCCTATACCAAGAAAAAACCCAGTGAAAAGAAAAACAAGATTTCGCCGCGAGCAGGGTCAACAAAGGCCGCCAACAGGTCGCGGGAATAGCCTAAATATCAACAAGATGGCATTCAAGTAAGATAAACCGTAGCTTGTTAAGTAAGTGCACAAATAAACAAAGGCAGTTAGACTGAGTCCGGAACTAATCCCAAATAACCAACAATAAATTTTGGAGATTTTTTATGCATCACTCTTCGTCTTTAGTCCCAAACACTATACAACAGATCACCCCCCTGCTCGGTCGCCTGCTGATTGCCATGGTGTTTGTTCCAGCAGGCTTTATGAAAGTTACCGGTTTTTCTGCTACTGCAGGCTATATGGCCAGCAAAGGCTTGCCGATGGTCAATATCCTGCTGGTGCTGACTATCATTATAGAGCTGGGCGGGGGCTTGATGATTTTACTGGGCTGGCGCGCCAGTGAAGCGGCGCTGGTCATCTTTTTATTCCTGATCCCGGTAAATATTGTTTTTCATGGTTACTGGAATATGGAGGACCCCGGCGGGGTGCAAATGCGCATGTTTATGAAAAACATCGGCATCATGGGTGGCCTACTGGTCATCGCTGGTCTTGGCTCGGGTCCGCTCAGTTTGGGCGGCAATAGCAATAAGACGTAGTAAATCCCACCCTGGTGATTGTTGCCCTTAAATTTTCCATGTAAAACTTGTAATATTCTTACTAACATTGCAGACCGGGCTACATGCTCGGTCTGTCATTCATCCTTCTATGTCTTTACACATGACTCGTGGTCTTTACACATGACTCGTGCCGGCACCTGATGAATCGCGTCATGTAAACTTAATTAGGTAAACATCTCCCCGAGATAAAACCCAATACACCATAAATTAACTGAGTTCTGCTGTGAGAATTAGTAATGAATAGTTACCCCCTGCGTCTCCTGGTAATGATCACTACCCTGGTCCTGCTGGTCTTCCTGTTCGGTACCGACTGGGGTGGGGAGAAATCCAACGACTCAAGCACGGTTGGCAATACAGAAACTCATCCAAAAGCGCTTAAGTCGGGAATTGATCTAAGCGGTATGAACACTGCCATACGCCCTCAGGATAATTTTTTTGCCTATGCCAATGGCAAGTGGCTAGACACAACAGATATCCCGGCAGATAAGTCCTCGTGGGGCTCGTTTAATATCCTTCATGAAAAAAGCCTTAATCAGCTCCGGGCGATTATTGAAGAATCTTCCACTTCCCTGGGCGAAGATAAGACTGAAGCTCACAGCAGCCCGGAAACCCAGACAAATCAGGCAACCACGGCAAAAATTGGCGCTTTTTACAGGGCCTGGCTAAATGAGGAAGAATTGGCGCGCCGCCAGCTCTCGCCGATTGCCCGCGAGCTGAAGCTTGTTACTCAGACCGAAAATCACCAGGACCTGGTTACCCTGTTTGCTGCCTACAACGCCATTGGTGTGGATTCACCGCTTAACTTCTGGGTCAGTCAGGATGACAAGGATTCGACTCGCTACAGGGTGTTTTTTACCCAATCGGGCCTGGGCTTGCCGGATCGAGATTATTACTTTGATGACAGCAAACGTGGGCAGGAAATCCTCAGCAAATACCAGGATTTCATTGTACAAATACTCAGCCTTGCACAACTACCAGAACCCCAACAAAGTGCTCGGGAAATCATTGCCCTCGAAACCAGACTCGCTGAACACCACTGGACCAAGGTCGACAACAGAGACAGTGAAAAAACCTATAACCCACGCAGTCGCGAACAAATGCAGACCTTATTAAGCCAATATAACTTTGACGCCTTTGCCTCTGGCATCGGTGTTGATGATGAGACACAGTATATTGTTCGCCAGCCATCCTACCTGAAAGCCTTGAATACGCTGATTACCGATATCGATCTTAAGAGTTGGCAAAACTATCTGCAGTTTAATATTCTGGTCAGCTACGCGCCTTATCTGAATAAGCCCTTTGAGCAGGTCCATTTTGATTTCTACGATAAAACTCTCAGCGGCCAACCCCAACAGCAGGCCCGGTGGAAGCTGGCCATAGGTTCTATCAATAGTAATATGGGCGAACTCCTCGGCCAGCTTTATGTCGCTAAACATTTTCCGCCAGAAGCCAAGGCTCGCATGCTTGAACTGGTCGACAATCTCATCGCGGCTTACCGAGTATCGATTTCAGAACTGGCGTGGATGAGTCTGGAAACCAGAGAAAAAGCCCTGGCCAAATTAGCGCTGTTCACACCGAAAATTGGTTATCCCGATAAATGGAAAGACTATTCCAGCCTGGTGGTTGCCGACGATGATCTGGTCGGTAATATTAAACGTGCGCGCTCTTTCAACCACTACCTGCAGATAGACAAACTGGGCAAACCTGTTGATCGCAGCGAATGGTTTATGGCTCCCCAACGGGTTAATGCCTACTACAACCCCGGTATGAACGAAATTGTTTTTCCAGCAGCCATTTTGCAGCCGCCATTTTTTGACCTTGAGGCCGATGACGCGGTCAATTATGGCAGTATAGGCGGGGTTATTGGTCACGAAATCGGTCACGGCTTTGACGACCAGGGTAGCAAATATACCGGCGAGGGTAATCTCGAAAGCTGGTGGACCGAGCAAGATCGCAATAGCTTTGAGCAGCGGACCAGACAACTGGTCGACCAATACGCTGGCTACGAGGCTCTGCCGGAACTGTTCATTAACGGTGAGCTGACTCTCGGCGAAAATATTGGTGATCTGGGTGGTCTGAGTATCGCGCTAAAAGCTTATCAATTATCAAACGAAGGTGAACCCACCCCCGAGCTAGACGGCTTTAGCGGCGAACAACGAGTATTGCTAGGCTGGGCTCAGGCCTGGCGGGTAAAGCGTCGAGATGAGCTGACCGAAAGACTTATCAAGACTGACCCCCATTCGCCTCCGAAATATCGAGTCAATGGAGTGTTACCTAATATTGACGCCTTCTACTCAGCCTTTGACGTGAAGGCCGGTGACGCCCTGTACCTGCCACCAGAGCAGCGTGTAAAAATCTGGTAGCGGCAAGCGCCCAGACAGAAATCCAGGCGGGAGCACTGAGGGGAGTGAAAGAAGCCCCCTAACCTGCGCTGGTTTAGTTAAGCACGGTTTTCCTAAGCGCAAGGTTATCGCAGGATGAAACCTTCGTAGCCATTGGCAGCCACCTCATCACATTTAACATTGTATTTGGGCACACCACCAGCATAGAGCATAAAGGTGCGCTTGCGCTCAGGGTTATTCCGGTTAACGCCCATAAACCAGGAATCCGCTGTGGGAAACAAAGTCCGGGCTGCAGCCTCATCGCAGTGTTGAGTCCATTCATTAACGGCTTCCTGGCTCGGCTCGATAGTAGTCAATTGCCTGTCGCGCATATATATCATCAAGTCAGTCACCCACTCGACGTTTTGCTCAATACAGCGGGGAATATTACACAGACTAGCGCCGTTATGGGGGCCGACCAGGGTCAACAAATTGGGGAAGCCCGACGCTTGCATGCCCAGATAAGTTCGCGGACCATCGGTCCAGGCATCTTTGAGCTTTTCACCACCGACACCGCTGATGTCGATGCGATTTAGCGCACCGGTCACTGGATCAAAACCAGTGGCATAGATAATCATATCCAGCTCATAGTCCTGTCCTGTAGAGTCTGGGCCACTGGTTTTAATACCGGTTTCAGTGACCCGTTCAATGGGCGTGTCCAAAATATCCACCAGGGTAACGTTGTCCTGGTTATAGACTTCGTAATATCTGGTTTCGAGCGGTACCCGGCGCGTACCAAAACCATGATTTTTAGGAATCAATTTTTCAGCTACCTGTGGATCATTAACGCGCTCGCGGATTTTTCTGGCAATAAAATCACTGATTATTTCATTGGCTTTTGGGTCAACCATGATATCCCTGAAATTTGCCAGAGCGATACCAAAACCCCTTTCGTTGTAGAGTTTCTCAAAAAACACTTCCCTTTCGTCTGGTGGCGTATCAACGGCCATACGAGGGTCTGGGCTATGTAAAAAGCTACCAAAGGTTTGGCTACACGTTTTAAATATCTCAGGATAACTTGCCTTAATCTGCTTTTGCTCTTCATCAGTAATCGGGCTGTTGTGCAAGGGCGCGCACCAGTTGGGACGACGCTGAAAAACTGTCAGTTCACCAGCGGTTTTAGCAATCTCCTGAATTACCTGAACACCACTGGCACCGGTTCCGATGACGCCGACCCGCTTGCCAGTAAAATCAACATCTTTGCTGCCCCCAAAACCGTCGGGGTCACGAGGCCAACGAGCAGTATGCCAGGATGGTCCTTTGTAGCTATCGATACCCTCAATATCGGGCATTTGGTGGGCTGACAACGGCCCCGTGGCGGAAATCAAATATCTAGCTCGGGCCGTAGTGCCATCGTCCAGGTCAACCTGCCATTGTTTGTTGGCAGCATGGTAGGTAGCAGCATTAACTCGGCTCTCAAACTGTATATCCTTGCGCAGATCAAACTTCTCGGCTACCAGATTCAAGTATCGAAGGTTATCCGGCTGCGGAGAAAAATGTTCCGTCCAGTCCCATTCATCGAGCAACTCCTGAGAAAACGAATAGCCATAGGAATAGCTTTCCGAGTCAAAGCGACACCCTGGGTAACGATTCCAGTACCAGGTACCGCCCAGATCGGGCGCGGTCTCGTAAACTTTTACCGAAAAACCTGCTTCCCGAAGTTTAAGCAATTGATACATACCAGCGATACCGGCACCGACAATAATAGCGTCAAACTCGTGATCCATTGACTCGTTCACTGAATACCCTCCATAACGAACACTGCCCATAAAAAGGCGTCGCTCTCAGGCAGCGCCATTTCTTGTTTCTCTTTGTGTTTAATGCTGATCGACACTATCTCCCTGACATCTCGCACCCAGCCATTGAGGTTTAGACCGGCTGGCTACTCCGGAAAAAGGCCTGTATAAATATTTGCCTCCACCTCATCACGTATGACTCGGCAATTCTGCTAATAACGGTGTAATGCATAGCTAGTAGTCGATAAAGACACCCGTGCTGACCGGGTCATTGACATCAACGTCAATAAACCATACCACCGGTATGGGCTAAAATACTCGCGGTACGAGTGTAAACCATGGTTGCATCATAGCCATTTTGCACACAAATTACCTATTTTGTCATTTCTCGCTGACCATAAAGTTGTAGAATAGAATTTCTTTAAAGACCACTGCTACAGTAGCACCTGACGCTTAGGTAGGCGAAGCTGGTCAATAAAGTGCGACATGGCGAACAAACAACAGAGGAATATGAATGTCTGACCTGGACAATAAAACTATGACGATAAATGGCGACGTAGCAGCCCCAGGCAGTGAGGTCGATGCGGTTGTTATCGGAGCCGGTGTTGCCGGACTCTACCAAATCCACCAGTTACGCGAGCAGGGTCTGAGCGTCAGGGCATTCGACAAGGCCGCAGATGTCGGTGGTACCTGGTACTGGAATCGATATCCCGGGGCACGCTTTGATTCAGAGTGTTATATCTACCAGTATTTATTCTCCGAGGAGCTTTACAAAGGCTGGAGCTGGAGCGAACGCTTCCCCGGGCAACCAGAAATTGAACGCTGGATGCACTATGTGGCCGACAAGCTGGCTCTACGTCCTCACATTCAATTCAACACCACCGTCGAGAGTGCACACTTTGATGAAACCACCCAGCAGTGGACTGTTACCACCAACAACGGCGAGGTCATCAATACACGCTTTTTGATCACCTGCTGTGGCATGCTCTCTGCCCCTCTGGCCTCCCTGTTTACAGGGCAGGAAACCTTCAAGGGTCAAATTTTCCACACTGCCCGCTGGCCAGAACAAGCCGTTGACTTCACTGGCAAGCGGGTCGGTGTCATCGGTAACGGCGCAACAGGCATCCAGGTGATTCAAACTATCGCTGAAAAAGTTGACCACCTCTCGGTCTTTATTCGCACGCCTCAATATGTCCTGCCGATGACCAACACGCAATATACTGAAGCCGATGTGGACGCCTACAAATCCAGGTTTAAGGAGTTAGCTGATACCCTGCCCAACACCTTTAGCGGCTTTGAATATGATTTTGAGAATACCTGGGCCGACCTGACACCCCAGCAACGCACAGATGTCCTTGAGAAAGGCTGGCAAGACGGCTCTCTGAAATTATGGCTAGCTTCATTCGCGGAAGTATTTACCGACGAAGACGTCAGTGCACAGATTTCGGAATTTATTCGCGAGAAAATGCGCGATCGTCTCCAGGACCCTAAATTATGTGATTTATTAATACCCACCGACTACGGTTTTGGCACACACCGAGTGCCACTGGAAACAAACTACCTGGAAGTTTACAAGCGGCAGAATGTTGAAATCGTTAGTGTCAGGGATAACGCTATTGAATCCATCACGCCCGAAGGCATAAAAACCGCTGACGGTACCGTCCACGAACTCGATATTATCGTTCTCGCCACCGGCTTCGACGCAGGGACCGGCGCCTTAACCCGCGTCGATATTCGTGGTCGTGAAGGTCGCTCCCTGAAAGAAGATTGGGGTAAGGACATCCGCACCACAATGGGTTTGCAGGTACACGGCTACCCGAACCTTTTCACAACCGGCGCACCTCTCGCCCCTTCTGCGGCCTTATGTAATATGACCACCTGCCTGCAGCAACAGACCGAATGGATCAGCGCCTGCATTAAATATATGGGCGACAAAAATCTGCAATTTATCGAACCGACTGCCGAGGCAGAAGCACAGTGGATTGCCCATCATGAAGAACTTGCCAATGCCACGCTGGTCAGTAAAACATCGTCCTGGTATATGGGGTCTAATGTCGAGGGTAAGCCGCGACGACTTCTATCCTATATCGGTGGGGTTGGAGAATACCGTAACCGCTGTGCTGAAGTCGCCGAAAAGGGTTACCCCGGCTTCGTGATGCGCTGAGGGACTGGGGCCAATACCCGGCAAAGCGAGGCAGGCTCCTACGGCAAGAGAAATACTCGTTTGCACCCTGCGCGTCGATTTGGTGTATTTATAATAGTTAAAGCAAAGAGTTTCCAGAGTGTTAGCAACCTGTTTTATTGACAACATAGACAGGAAGGGCTGCCACCTTACACCGGATCCCGGTCCTTTTTCCCCTATGCTGCCCGGTCCTTTTTCCCCCTATGCTGACTGTAGCAGCTGAAACAGGGATTTAAGACAGACCGATCAACTGCCTCCACGCACGCTTATTGACTATTTAATCTTATCGGTAAAATGTGGCAGTACCTGCTCGGTCAGTAATTCAAAATGCCGCATCATGTTTTTCTGAGAGATAAGTCCGTTGTAGGTAAACAACCAGAAGTAGTCGCAGGGCAAATCGACAAATAATTTATCGAGCTTTCGTTTGACCGTGTCGGGACTGCCACAAATCACCAATCCCCGCTTCTCCATTGTCTCAAAATCATTTTGCACATCGAATGGAGACTCACCAGGGTTTGCCACTGCGCCATTAAACCCAAAAGGCTGAAAAAAATTACACCAGATGTAGGAGCCGCCATTTTTCGCGATCTCGTAGGCTTTTTCATCAGTATCAGCAACGATCACTTCCCGGGTCATACCCATGCTATAAGGTTTTCCCGCTATCGCAGCGGCTTCCTTAGCCGCTCGAATGTGACTCTGTGCTATTTCCGTATTGGTAATAATGGTTATAGGCGTAACCCCGTTTTCCTGAGCCCAGACGATGGAACTCTCTGAGGTACTAAAAGGCTGGAACAAGTCTGGGATACGCTTATTGTAGGTAGATGGCGCTATGCCTATTTCAGTCAAAATACCATTTTCATCGACCCCCTGGCCGTATTTTCGAGTGACTTCGTGAGTCGCCCAAAAGGTATTAGCGGGTGGTATTTGCCAGTGCCTGCTGCTGTGCGAGAAAGTGTCATTAGCCCACGCTTTTTTAATTATTTCGAAGTGGTCGTAATACAATTCTTTCTTCAAAGCATCATAAGCCTCCGGCCCAATTTCAGGCTCTTTACCCATATCACCGTTCTGCTGCCCCAGAGTTGCCACCCAACGGGGTTGGTAACCTCTAGCAAAACCCGCAAAAACGCGTCCACCCAACATTTGGTCAACCATAGCGATATCCTCTGCCAGGCGAACCGGATTATGGGCAGGTAATACATTACCCAACTGACCAAACTTCATATTTTTTGTCTGCATACCAAAATATAAATTCAGTAATACCGGATTAGTAGATACTTCTTCTCCTTCGATATGAAAATGGTGCTCAGTGGTGCCCATACCATAATAGCCATGCTCATCCAGGTATTGGACCTGCTCGCTAATTTCAGCAAGCATTTTCTGGTATAAATCAGTACGTTTCCCGGCCATGCCTTTTTCAATCTCTTTCTGGCTGCCAATGACCGGCAAGTAGAATGCTCCAACTTCCATTATTTTCTCCTGAACATTTGTGGTTCGAAAGGTTCATGGGTAACGCCATCAACACTGGGTGAGTGTCAATGGGCTGATGCTGACAATTCCGCTATTTATAAAAGAATCTTTTTGCTAAGCATCAGACTCGGTTCATAAGTAATTACCATTTATACCGTCTCGTTTCTTTGTATAGATAATATTAGATTTCTGCTGCCACCATTAATTCATTTTCCATTGAAGTTTCGTGTACATTGTTCAAAACGCTCGACCAGGTGTCTCTAGAAGCTGGTCTTTTTTTTGCAAGGTCGCCTGTATACCAGCGGCTATTTTATCGGCGGCCTTAAAGCAAAAACTGCTTGGCTTATACCCACCCCACTTGGCCTGAGCCTACGAGGTGAAGCTGATATCCAGCCATGCAGTGTTCTTTATACGTCGGATATTTGCGGATAGTTCGAAGTCTCGGTTTATCCAGAGGGTGCGCCCTACTCCGCTATGCATATCAGGAAACCATAAAAAAGGGACCACCCAAAGGTAGCCCCTTTTTGCCTGCCTAACCTAACGTGCTTAAGCATTACATCAAAACACAAACCGAAAAAATTATTTTCGATTTGTGTCCAAAGGCCTATTTAATGACAAAACCCTCATAGCCCTTCGCTGCAATTTCGTCACATCTAGCCCGATAATTCTGCTGACCACCAGCATAGAGCATAAAGGTACGTTTTTTACTCGGGTCGTTAACATTGATACCCATAAACCAGGAATCCGCTTTTGGAAACAAAGTGTGGGTAGCTGTTTCATCGACATGAGCCGTCCAGGCGTCTTCGGCTTCCAGAGTTGGTTCAATCTGCTTGAGGTTTTTATCGCGCATATAGGTCAACAAATCCGTTGCCCATTCGACATTCTGCTCAGCACAGCGGGGGATATTGCAAAATGTGGCACCATTGTGTGGACCCACCAGCGTAAGCAGATTAGGGAATCCAGCTGCCTGCATGCCTAACATAGTGCGCGGACCATCAGCCCATTTATCCTTCAGCTTCTGGCCATCTTTGCCGGAGATATCAATGCGGTTCAGTGCACCCATCACACCCTCAAAGCCGGTGGCATAAACGATAATATCAAGTTCATATTCTTGATCGCTGCATTTAACACCGTTAGGAGTGATTTCCTCAATAGGTGTTTCCGGCAGGCTGACCAGATGGACGTTATCCTGGTTATAGCACTCAAAATATTTGGTTTCAAGGGGCACGCGACGCATACCAAAGCCGTGATTTTTAGGAATTAATTGTTCCGCGACCTTAGGATCATTAACGCGCTGGCGAATTTTCCGGGCGATAAAATCGCTGATCATGTCGTTGGCATCCATCTTGTTCATGATCTCGGAAAAGTTGCCCAGCCAGATGCCAAAACCTGGCTTGTCGTACAATTCTTCAAATAGCGCTTCTCGCTCCTCTTCTGTTACGTCGTAAATTGAGCGAGGATCAAATTTGTGCTGAAAGCCACCAAAGGAATCTTTACATTCCTGGAACATCTTGGGGTAATTAGCCCTGATTTTTTCCATTTCGTCTTTTTCGATAGGGCCATTCTTCAGAGGCGCACACCACTCGGGAGCCAACTGAAACACATAAAGCTGCTCTGCGGTTTTCGCCGCTTCCTGAATAAACTGCACACCGGTCGCACCCGTGCCAATAACGCCAACCCGCTTGCCACTGAAATCATTATTGTTGGCGAGACCTTCTTTGGGATAGCGCGCCGTGTGGGTCCATTCACCTTTGAAACTCTCGATACCGGGAATTTTTGGCAACTGGAATGCCGACAGCGGACCGGTGGCCGAAATCAGGAAGGTGGCACTGGCTTTACTACCATCCTCCAGTTCAATATCCCATTTTTGACCCGCTTCGTCCCAGGTAGCGGCGGTGACCTTGCTCTCAAACTGAATATCTTTACGCAAATCGTATTTGTCGGCGACAAAATTCAGGTATTTTTCAGTTTCCGGCTGTGGAGAGAAACGCTCACTCCAGTCCCATTCATTTAATACTTCTTCTGACCAGGAGTAACCGTAGCTTTCGCTTTCCGAGTCAAAACGGCAACCGGGGTAATTGTTCCAGTACCAGGTACCTCCAACGCCCGAACCGGTCTCGTAGGCTTTTACTGAAAAGCCTTCTTCACGCAATTTATACAGTTGGTAAAGGCCGGTGACACCTGCGCCAATGACAATAGCATCATATTGTTCTGACATATTTTTACCTCGTAACTTACTCGTTGGATTTGAGCCTTGTGGACGAATTCCTTCCTTATGGACGAATTCCTTATTGAAAAACTAGTTGTAGCGATAATTTTAGACCCTGGGCACCACCTACACGCGGTCTAGTCTATTCGGATGTGGTCTAAAAAAGGCGACCGAGTAGACCATAACTGGCCCCGAGGTTCAAGCCGCTGAGGAGCTATCCCGAAAACCCTGCCCAGCCAGCCCAGAGCAATATTAGACTCCCACGGGACTGAAAATATCCTAGGAGCCTGACTCGTTCGCCCGCAATTGGCTGGAAGAAATATCATGACGAAACATTTCCTCTTCGACACCGCGACAAATACCACGCAAGACCTCTGGCAACTCCAGGTCATCGAGGGTTTCAAAGTCATCACCGTGTTGCCTGCCAAAGACCAGGAACTGGTTGCCCCGATCACGTATCGTCGATAAGGCAGTGATACATTCCGTCGAGCTATTGTTGTAGTAACGAGGCTGGGCGATACGCTTAACGGTATCGACACCTACCACAAAAGTCAGGCCGGGAAAGATTGCGGTCTTCTCGACAAACGTGGGAGCATGGGTAAATACCAGCGGATATTCCTCTGTAAGGGCAGTGTCCCGATGGGCAATATCGAAGTAGTCCAGCGGGGGCTTATCGACATTAAATACTGATATCTCTAGACTCACCGGCTTACCCAGGATAGATTCCGCTAGCCGAATCATAGTGCGATGACCATCGTGTAGGGGATTAAACGCCCCGGGGAATAAAACTTGAGGTGGCGATGCCGAATCATGACTTGTGAGGCTTTCGCCACTGAGCAGGGCCTGCCATTGGCTTTTCCCGCGGGTTTCTCGTCTATGCCAGACGTCTCGCTCGTTGAACGGTGGTAAATCACTACCCAGGCCACAGACCTCAGCGATCAGATCAATAATCAAATCTCCCACCAGCGTCTCCTCTTCCTGGCGGCTACGCTGGGCATTGAGTATCAACGATGCCTCTCTGGTGGCACCCAGGGTTTGAATCGCAATAAACACTTTGTTATCGCCTCGTCGCTCACGGTCAGTGCTCAGGGCTGCCGTAACTCCCACGCCTAACAAGTTTTGACAATCCGTCTCTGGATCAAGTGCCATAGCCCGCTGAAATGCCGCCATGGCCATCGCCCGGGCAGTTTTATCACTACAGGATTGATCTGGCTGGCCACCAAGGAAATGGGCCAATGAATCGCTATGATAGGGAACGATGGCTTCAAGAATGGTCCTGGAAGCACCCGGCACACATAGCAAACGAGATAGTGCGGTGCTACCGCCACCCGTGACAGCGAAGACACCACGATGGACTGACTCGTGAATTAACGACACCGTATTCTGGAGAAACGCCACCATTACCGATACCACAAGTTTATGACTACTTGACTAAGTCACATAGTATAACAGGCTCTTTTTACTACGCCCTCCGGCTACGCAGGACGTATCATCAGGATTTTTCAACGTGCCGTTTTTTGACAATATCCGCCGTTACCTTTATCTTAACGATCTTAACGTCGCGCAATTAAGGGCGAACCCAGCCTGAATCCGAGAAGAACATTTTTTGCTATGACCTTGCTCAAACTGACTGCGGCATGGTCGGCTTAGAGGGCTATGGAACAAAATTTGGCTTTACCCTCATAGCTCAGGGAATTCACCTAAGCACGCCCTTTTAAACTATTAATCACCTACCAGGTAAGAAGAGGATTATATGACTCAAGATACAAAACTTGCTGAAGCCATCGCCATCGCCAATATCCCCACATTGTTAATGGTTCTGGTCCAAATGACCGGCGAGAAACGTTGGCTGGAAGAGCCCTATAAAATACGCCGCGCTGGTGGAACCGGTGACAATGACACAGGCGGCCTCGATGAAAGCATCCAGAAAGAGATTCGCGATGCTGCTCTTGAAGCCATTAGCGCCTGGCAAGGAGGGAAGCCGCTCGCTATGCCCGACCCCAGCAACGACGAGCTGGTAGAAATGCTCACCGTCGCGATGGGCGAAACTGTGCCTCAGGAATACGGCGAAATGACCGCCGCCCAGCTTGGTCAAACCCCTATGTTGTGGGACGAAAAAATCGACGTGCCCGAAGGCTTTAACGTAGTCGTTATCGGTGCGGGTGTTTCCGGCCTTGCCTCGGCCGTTAACCTGCAGGCCGCTGGCGTCCCCTTCACCGTACTCGAGCGCCGCTCTGGTGTGGCGGGTGTGTGGCAGGATAATCGCTACCCTGGTGCCGGTGTTGACACCCCCAACCATCTGTATTCCTACTCTTTTGCGCCCTACGACTGGAGCGCCTATTTTGTCTTACGTGATGAGCTACATGACTACTATGAGCATGTCACCGAAGAATTCGACCTGAAAAAGTCTATCCAGTTTGACACCAACGTCATCTCCACGACCTACAACGCTAACAGCCAATTGTGGGATATTGCCATTCGCAAGCCTGACGGCAGCGAAGACACCATAACTGCCAATATCGTCATCAGTGCAGCGGGAATCTTTAACCCACCGGCTTTCCCGGACATTCCGGGCCTGGATAGCTTTACCGGCGATAGCTGGCACACCGCAGAATGGCCTGAAGATAAGACCATTGAAGGCAAAAAAGTATTAATTATTGGCAACGGTGCTACCTGCATGCAGATTGGGCCGGAAATCCAGAATCGGGTGGAATCGCTAACCATCTTCCAGCGCAGCCCCCACTGGGCATCCCCTTTCGAGCAATTCCGTACCGATGTGCCTGAAGCGATACGTTATCTCTTCCAGGAAGTACCCCTGTATCGCATGTGGTATCGCATGCGTCTGGGCTGGACTTACAATGACCGTATTTATGAGTCCCTGCACAAAGACTCAAGCTGGGATCATCCAGAGCGTTCACTCAATGCCGTCAACGATGGTCACCGTGCCTATTTCACCAGCTATATCAAAAAAGAGCTGGGCGATTGTGCAGACCAATATATGGGCAAGGTGCTACCGACCTTTCCTCCCTTTGGCAAGCGTATGCTAATGGATAATGGCTGGTACCGCATGCTCCGCAATCCGAAGGTAGAGCTTGAAGATAACCCCATCAAATGCATCGAAGGCAACAAGGTCATCACTGAAAATGGCACCGAGTACGAAGCTGATGTACTCATTATCTCCACCGGCTTTAACGTCCTGAAATTTTTATCAACCTACGATGTTATTGGCCGTGACGGTGTTGATATACGTGACGTCTGGGGCGAAGACAATGCCTCAGCCTATCTGGGCACGAGCATTCCAGGTTTTCCCAATTTCTTTACTTTGTACGGGCCCAATTTGCAGCCAGGTCACGGTGGCAGCTTCGTTTTTGTCGCCGAAATGCAGGTTCGTTATGTAATGCAAATGATTGACGAGATGTCAAAAAGATCATTGGGTGCAGTGGAGTGTAAGCAAGATGTTCATGACGAATATATTAATACCGTCAATAAAATCCACGAGAACATGGTTTGGGCTCATCCTGGGGTTAGCTCTTATTACCGTAATTCAGCAGGCCGCGTCGTGGTGAATTCACCCTACCGGAATGTCGATTTTTTTGGCAAAACCCGGCATGTGAATCTGGATGATTACAATGCAGAGCCGGCAGCTGGCTAGACCCTCAGGGAGCAGGGCTCTGTCGAACTAAGGCTGACAGGCTATAAGCCCCACGAGCCAGAATAAACATCAGCACAATAGCAACCGGGCCACAAAAAAGCCGATCTTCCACTATCCCTAGAAGACCGGCTTTTTTAATTCCCTCATTTTAAGATTCACTAAGCGCTCAAAAAGCCAGCAAACCAGATGTAGCTAAACAGCTTAACTAACCCACCTGCCTTTCACTTTCATCACAACTGCCCTCACGGCAATAAAGATCATAAAGCAGGGAAACCACAGCGCCGACTTCTTCCCCCAATAGTGAGTAATAAACCGTCTGGGCTTCACGTCGGCTGGTGACTACTCCTTCATGGCGCATACGCGCTAAATGCTGGGATAGCGGCGACTGGGGGATATCAATTTTATTGCTGAGCTCCGTGACAGAACACTCACCCTGCTTTAACTCACACAAAATCATCATGCGATGGGGATGACTCAATAGCTTCATCAAAGCAGCCGCCTGGGCAGCATTTTCACGCATCAGTTCCAAATCCATCCGCTACTCCAGTTGTTGCAACTCAAAAATTTTCAAAAACAGTATGCTCTAAACTCATCCTCGGTCATACCAACAACCATTCAATCGACCTATTGAATTAAATATTTATAATATTCTAAAAGTAATCCCAAAGGCTAACTATAGGTTTTGGACGCAACCCGTCCAAGGAACCCAAACGGACATAGGGATCATTTAGGCATAACCTTATTATACAATCATGGGCACTTGTCAGAGCACGCGGAACCGCGCGGCAATGGCTCCTTAACTCTTTAAAGAGATAACCAGGTATAGCTGGCGGCAGTGACTCAACAAAATTCCAGTAGCCTTTTAATCGGCAATCCTTTAGCCTTTTTCAGCACACTGTGTATAGCACGCTTTTAGCGTTTAACTGTATTGCGCAACGTTGTGCATAACAACAGTCGATTAATTTTTGCGTTAGGTAACAATAATCCCAGGGAGACCCCTTATGGCGAGCCTATATGATTTAAGCGTACCCATCTACCGACGTGTATTAACGTCAACAATTGCTGTGATGGAAAAAGGAGCCATTTATTTCGCTGAACAGGCGATCGATCCAGAGGATATTATCGACATGCGCCTCGCGCCGGATATGGCGGCATTCCCCTTTCAGGTCAACTCCGTCCGACACCACTCGCTTGGCGCAGCTAAAGGGCTCTTAGTTGGCGAGTTTTCGGCACCACCCGATATTCCTGAACTAGATTACCAGGGCCTCCTTAAACTCTTAACTGACGCTTTGGCTGAGTTTGATACTCTTGATGCCGATGTCCTAAATACCGATGCCCTAAATGCCGTGGAGGGACGAGCGATGTATTTCAGAATGGGTGATTTTGAGATACCCTTCACCAGCGAAAATTTCCTTACGTCGTTTTCCTTACCGAACCTCTATTTCCACGCCACCACGCTGTATGACATGTTGCGCATAAAAGGGGTTCCGTTAGGAAAAATGGATTTTCTCGGTAAGATGGAGGTCGGATTACCGAGCTCCTAAGCTTTAGGGCTGCGTTTTTTAATTGAATATAAAAAAATGGGCATAAACAAAATGCTCGTCATTTATCTAGCCAGCAGAGACCCAATATGACTGATAAGCTAAACGATGCACCGGGCCAGACACAGACCTATACACCCCCCAAAGTCTGGCAATGGAAATCCGAGAGTGGTGGAAGATTTGCCAGCATCAACCGTCCCGTTGCAGGCGCTACCCACGAAAAGGAGCTGCCTGTGGGTAGCCATCCACTGCAGCTCTACTCCCTCGCAACACCCAACGGCGTTAAAGTCACTGTTTTGTTGGAGGAACTGCTTGCTCTGGGTTGTGATGCTGAATACGACGCTTACCTGATCGATATAATGGATGGTGATCAGTTTGGTAGCGGCTTTGTCGCGGCAAACCCCAATTCAAAAATTCCTGCGCTGATGGATCACAGTACCTCCCCGCCCACCCGGGTATTTGAATCCGGTGCTATCCTGGTTTATCTCGCCGAAAAGTTCGGCGCATTTTTGCCCGCCGAACCATCGGCGCGTGCTGAATGTATGTCCTGGTTATTTTGGCAAATGGGTAGCGCACCCTATCTCGGCGGAGGCTTCGGGCACTTTTATGCCTACGCACCAGAGAAGATTGAATATTGTATTGATCGCTATGCCATGGAAGTGAAACGCCAACTGGATGTGTTAGACCAGAACCTGTCTGCCCGATCTTATTTATGTGGCGACGAATACAATATTGCCGATATGGCGAGCTACGCCTGGTATGGCAGTTTAGTGCTCGGCACGATCTACGAGGCTCAGGAATTCCTCGATGTTAAGTCCTACACTCATGTTGTCCGTTGGGCCTCAGCAATCCAGGCCCGACCAGCTGTTCAACGAGGTGAGCGTGTTAATAAAAGCTGGGGACCGGAGGAAGAGCGGGTTCTGGAACGACATAGTGCCAGTGACTTCGATTAATTCACAATTCGCTCAACCATTCTTTGTCAGCACGTCTATTAGACCTTGTATTAATGGTTTTGCTAACGTTACCGACTAGCTTTAGACAAACCTTAGGCTGCCATAATTCCGCCATCGACCGGCATCGCATGGCCCGTCACAAACGAGGCCTGGTCCGAACATAACCACACTGCGGTTGCCGCAATCTCACCCGGTTGACCGAGTCGCCCTATCGGTTGCCATTTTGCAACCTTAGCTTTGCCTTCCTCCGCACCTCCGGTTAATCGCTCTACCATGGGTGTTTCTATGACCCCAGGACACACGGCATTAACGCGAATATCCTTTTTGGCGAATTCTAGCGCTGCGGTTTTTGTCAGACCAACCACACCGTGTTTAGCCGCGACGTATGCGGGCGAGCCTTTGACGCCCACCAGCCCTGCCACCGAGGCAGTACTGACAATCGCCCCGCCACCACCCTGGGCCAGAAACTGTAATATCTGGTATTTCATGCATAGCCAGACGCCCTTTAAATTAATCTGGTAATTTAGGTCAAAATTTTCTTCGCTACAGTTAATCGTGGTGGCGGCATCGCCCTCGATGCCGGCGTTGTTATAGGCGCAGTCGAGGCGACCATAGGCAGCCACCACACCCTGTATCAGGGCCTCAACTTCGGTAGCTTTTGACACATCACACTTGATAAATGTCGCTTCACCCCCGGCGTTTTTAATCATATCGACCGTTTCTTCGCCTCCATCAACGTTCACGTCTGAGACCACCACTTTGGCACCTTCCTCGGCAAACTTCAGGGCTGAAGCCCGGCCGATTCCCGAGCCCGACCCGGTGATTAAAGCGACTTTACCTTCTACTAATCCTGCCATTTCTACTTCCTCAACACTAAAAATTAAGTTTTAAATTCCGTACCACTAAGTTTCGAATGCTATGCAGCTAACATCTCCTCCAGAAAATCCAGTGCCGCCTGAGTAAAGGCCCACATATTGGCCGCGCGATCGTCACTACCGGTTTGCAGCGTAATGGCCTGTTCGACGCCCGGGCCCACGACAGCGATACAGGTATGACCGGCGGGATCACCGTAGCGGGTACCTGTTGGCCCAGCCGCTCCAATCTCACCAATACCCCAGTCCGTTTCGAGCTGGCTGCGGATTGTATTTGCTAGATGCAGCGCGGTTTGCTCACTCAGCGGCTTATCACCACCAACGCTTTTGATGGAGGAATTAAGCAGTTTTTCCCAGGCCTGGCGAGTATAGACGACGCCACCGGCGCGGAAATAATTAGACGCACCGGGTACCGCCAATAGCGCAGCAGAAATCAAACCGCCTGTGGAGGATTCGGCCACGGCGACAGACTGTTTCCGATCCTTTAACAATTTTCCGACCCCAGCACCCAGTGTGTTCAGATCCTTGTTCTCACTTTTCTGTATTTTATTCATGCTTGCCTGTTCCTGGTTTTAGTTATTTAAGGTCTTTTTATAGCTGCTACTCCACTTGCGGCATGATATCTTCTGCCACCTGCGCCAGCACCTCTCGGTTGTAGCTCACATTGCCACTGTTGGGATCGATAATAAGATGAGTGACTCCGGCCTGCTGATAAGCCCAGAACATATCGATCAACTCAGGAATAGTCCCTTTCAGGGTCCGCCGTTGCCCAGGTGGTCGATCCCAGGTTTTATCGGTAATCTCCAGGGGTGTACGCAAGGCGACCGGTATTTCCTTAGCGCGTCCAGCGGACTCAAGCTCCGCGTGTAGTTGGGGTAAGACTTCGCTCAACTCATCCGGCGATAGCGCCAGAGGATGCCAGCCGCTGCCATACCGAATTAAGCGTCGTTTTGCCGCCGGACTATTTCCGCCAACCCATACGGGCGGGCCAGTTTCCTCGACTGGTTTCGGTGAAAATAATTGCCCAGAAAAAGCATAGTGCTCACCAGAGAACTCGGGCAGCTCCTGGGTCCACAGCGCTTTCATTGCAGCCAGGCATTCATTGGCTATCTGACCGCGTTTGGTAAACGACACACCCAGCGCATCATATTCATCTTGGGTAATACCGACACCGACACCCAAAATGACGCGACCCTCTGAGAATTGATCAAGACTAGCAATCATCTTGGCCAGGCGTACCGGGTGATGCCAGGGTAGTACCAGGACGGAGGTGCCCAAATGAATTGTTTGGGTGGCGCCAGCGATAGCAGTAAGCACGGTCAGGGCTTCGTGGTAAGGGCGATTGCCCAGGCGCTTTGCCACATAGGCGGTATTAAACAGATGTTCACTCACCCAGACTGAGTGATACGCCAGGCGTTCCGCTTCGTTTGCCAGCGCTACCAGGTCAGAGACCTTTTCGACGCCCTGGTTATTGGGAATACTAAAGCCCAGTTTCATAGCTACTCCCCTGAATAAAGTAAAAGTCTGGGAAATAAAAGCCCTGCAAAATACGCATCCGTGACACCTGAGTCCAAAACAACACTCACTTATAAACTAAAGGTGATCACCCCGCGCGCCACTTTGCCATCACGCAGCTTTTGAATAGCCTCGTTAATTTCTTCGAGCTTGAAGCGCTCGCTGATCATTTCATCAAGCTGAAGGCGACCGCTCATGTAAAATTCCACATAACGGGGCATATCGATACGGAAGCGATTGGAACCCATAATGGAGCCCAGTATGCGTTTCTGCGAAAGCACCAGGTCAAGACCATCAAACTCAATCTTAGTCCCCGCTGGCACCACACCGACAATCACCGCCGCACCGCCGCGCCGGGCCATGCTACAGGCCTGCTCAACCGTTTGCTTGGCACCAATGGCTTCAAAGGCGTAATCGACGCCGCCGGATGTCAGCTCTCGGACAGCTTCACTGGCATCAGTTTCAGCGGCATTAACAACGTCTGTCGCGCCCATTTTTACAGCTAATTCCAACTTCCAGGGTACCGTGTCGACAGCAATAATTCTGCTCGCCCCGGCAATGCGTGCGCCCTGAATAACGGATAAACCAACGCCGCCACAGCCAATCACCGAAACCGTGTCGCCAGCCGCAACCTGTGCGGTATTGATCGCCGCCCCCAGGCCAGTAGTCACACCACAACCAATCAGTGCGGCTCGATCAAGGGGCATATCATCGCGAATTTTAACCAGACCATTGGCGTGAATCAGCATTTGCTCAGCAAATGAGGACAGATTGGAAAACTGTCGGACATACTCACCATCGGCGGCGAGCCTCGGTTCTTCATCTTTGCGTCGGGCTAATTCCGCCTGACCACTACACAAATAACCACGGCCGTCCATACAAAATTCACAATGACTACAAAAGGCTGACGGACAACCGATGACATGATCACCAGGTTTGAATTCGGTAACATCTTCTCCTACCTGCTCAACGACACCCGCTGGCTCATGACCGAGAATGGTCGGCATGCCCATCGGCAACAAACCGTCTATGACATGCAAATCACTATGGCAGATACCGCTGGCGGCTGTGCGTACGAGAACCTCGCGGCCTTTGGGCTTGCTGATCGATACATTCTCGATAGATAGGGGTTGATTAAACCCTCGTAATACTGCTGCTTTCATCTTAATATCCCAGTACGTTTGAATTAATAGGCCCGAAGACTAGCCGAACTCGCTAGTCACCACAATCGTATTTGGCTCTCGGTCTCTAACAAGAAAATTCTAGCCAAAAATCAGCCCCACGTATGTTTTCGCCTAAAAACTTAAGAAAGACAACCACGGTAATTATTTGAAGTGGTCCGCAGTTACCAAATAAACGCATCACAAAAGCCAACATTTTGATTGCCATAGCCGATAAAAATCAGTAGGTTATATAAATAACTTCTTACTTAAAGTTAAATATGACATCCAGGGGCACACCACACAAGGGATAAACATGCAATTTCTCGACCTGCTCAAACTGATTGTTGATCGCGATGGATCCGATTTATACCTCTCTACTGGCGCACCAGCGAGCATGAAAATTCAGGGTGCGCTAACTGCCGTCACCGAACACAGTTATGACAAAGGCGAGGTTAAAGCCATCGCCTATTCAGTTATGAATGAAGAGCAAATTGCCGAATTCGAACACAAGCCGGAAATGAATCTGGCGATCTCAGAACCAGGCATTGGTCGATTTCGGGTCAATATTTTTAAGCAACGCGGTGAGGCCGCCATGGTAATTCGGGTTATCAAAACAGATATACCCAATTACAAAGATCTTGGGCTCCCGGACATACTGCCTAAACTGGTTATGGAAAAGCGAGGATTGGTGTTATTCGTAGGTGGCACCGGCTCTGGCAAATCGACCTCGCTAGCCTCGCTAATTGACTACCGCAATACACACACCGCTGGGCACATTATCACCATCGAAGACCCCGTTGAATTTGTCCATCAACATAAGAAAAGCATTGTTAATCAACGCGAGGTTGGGGTTGATACTGACACCTATGAAGATGCGTTGCAGAATACTTTGCGGCAGGCACCGGATGTCATCCTGATTGGCGAAATTCGCAGCCAGGAAACCATGGAGCATGCGCTGGCCTTCGCAGAAACCGGCCACCTGTGTCTGTCGACCCTGCACGCAAATAATGCCAATCAGGCCCTGGATCGGATTATTAACTTCTTTCCGGAAGAGCGCCATAAACAGCTATTCCTCGATTTATCATTGAATATGAAGGGCATCATTTCCCAACGATTAATTCCCACCGTTGATAACAAACGTGCCGCTGCCATTGAAGTCCTGCTCGGCACACCCAGGGTTTGTGATCTCATAAAAGCGGGTAAGGTCGACGAAATTAAAGAAGTCATGACCAGGTCAAAAACCCAGGGTATGCAAACCTTTGACCTGGCCCTTCAGGCGCTTTACGAAGCCGGTAAAATTAGCCTCGAAGAAGCTTTGCAAAATGCAGACTCAAGAAACGACCTGCGCTTGCAAATTCAGCTTAAAGCGGGCGCTCCCCAGGCTGACAGCGCACTTCAAATGGAAGACTCTGGAGACCAGGTTACCGATTACCACCAACCGGAGCTCGAAACCTCAGAACCACAATCGACTGCGACGCAAAGGCCAACTACAAATCCGGCTACCGCTGAAAGCAGGCCCATTATCGAGGAAGCCCGCACTAACCCGGTGCCAGCCGAAGAAAGGACTCCGCCAACTGGCGAGGGACTCAGTTTAGCCCTCGAACCGATGGAAGTAGAAGTCGAAGAAGAAAGCTCTGAAGACGACACTTCTACCAATCCATACAACTAAACCATTCGCCAGCACTGACCTGGATTTTGAGTCTTAGCATGTATGGAATCTGATCATTATTTTATCTACAAGTCCTCAAAGGCTCGCCGTTAAAACTAATGCCCTGCCATCCATGGCGCATAAAAGCTCGGATATTCCCGTGATCCTGCCCCGCTGGATTACCGACAACATCTTCCCGATAATAACGTCCAAAACAGGCAAGCGTCTCCGCCTGACTTAAACCGTTAAGTTGAGCAAAGGCAAAAATGCGACAGGAGCCAGCGTTAGTCCCTGCTTCATTGAAGACAAGATCATCGCCACAACCGTTGCTGAATGACGTTTCGACATAGCTGTAGTTTTCGCTGATCACTGCCATTACCTCATCAAATTCGACGAGCTGCGGCTGGCGTTTAATTTGTTCAAGTAGTTCACTGACGTTCATATTTCAGGGCTCTGAATAATTGCTCAAAAACAAAATTGTGTTTGAGCACACGGACAATAGCAAGACCAGGGGTGCTACCGGCAAGCATATGAGACACAGTTTGCTGGTTTAAGCCGGCTTATCTTGCAGTGATGCGGCCACAATTCCAGACAACATCACGCACCCTTACATGCTGAGGGTCTTGTTAGAGAACTCAATAAAGTAATCGATAGTCTCAGGGTTACGCATGGCATCCCGGTTAACTGATTTGTCTACGTCAAAGCCCATGAGGATTTTCTTCACCGGAGTTTCCAGTTTTTTGCCCGTCATGGTGTAGGGAACTTCATCGATCTGAAAAATTTCATCGGGAACATGGCGGGGCGTGAAATCTTCGCGCAGAGACTGTTTAATCTGGGCAGCGATATTGTCATCTAGAATAAAACCACTCTTTAGCTGCACAAACAAAGGCATGTAATGCCGCCCGCCCGATAACTCTATACTCAACACCAGGCTATCAGCCACGGCTTCAACCTTTTCCACCCCGCGATAGACCTCGCTGGTGCCGATACGGATACCGCCGCGATTAAGCGTCGAGTCTGAACGGCCCAAAATCTGAATCGTGCCTTGCGCCGAAAGGCGCATCCAGTCGCCATGACGCCACCAGCCGGGATATTCCTCAAAGTAGCTTTCTTTATAGCGCTGATCGTCTTTATCGTTCCAGAAATAAATTGGCATCGAAGGCATCGGTTCAGTGATAACCATCTCTCCGACCTCATCGATTAGCGAATTACCTTTATCGTCTAGCGCGCGCACATCGACACCAAGCATGCGGCACTGAATCTCGCCGGAGTAAACCGGTAACAATGGTGAACAGCCGACAAAGGCCGAAGCGATATCAGTGCCACCGCTAATCGAAATCAGCCACAGGTCTTGTTTGATGGCGCTATAAACCCATTCAAAGCCCTCTTCCGGCAGCGGAGAGCCAGTAGAGCCAATAGATTTCAATGGACTCAGGTCAAAGGATTTGCCCGGCTCCAAACCCTCCTTCATACAGGCAATATAATAAGCAGCCCCACCACCAAACTGCGTTAGCTGAGCGCGTTCGGCCAGGGACCACAGGTGATCCACATTGGGATAGGCAGGATTACCGTCATAAATGACCAGCGTCGCACCCGCCAGCATGGAGGCCACGCCGATATTCCACATCACCCAGCCGGTGGTAGAAAACCAGAAGAAGCGATCACCGGGTCTGATATCACAATGCAAGGCCATGTGTTTGTAATGTTCGATCAATATACCACCGTGACCATGGGTGATGGCTTTAGGAATACCCGTCGTGCCAGAGGAGTACAGGGTCCAGATGGGATGATCAAACGGCACTTGCTCGAAGATAATTTCAGTGGCCTGATTGTCCAGCGCATCATGCCAATGATCGGTGTTTTCCAAGCGGCAACTAGCTGCGTTAGCGCAGTAATCAAACAGGACTGTTGTCTCCAGGCTCGGCAAGGCTTCCTGCAAGCGGGCCAGTTCATCCAGGCGATCAATGCTTTTACCGTTGTAGCGATAACCATCGACAGCAAACAACACCTTGGGCGATATCTGCTGGAAGCGATCCACCACGCTATTGGTGCCAAAATCCGGCGAGCAACTGGACCACACCGCGCCGATCGAACTGGCTGCCAGAAAAGCCACCAGAGTTTCCGGAATATTAGGCATGTAGGCGACAACACGATCACCGGCTTCAACACCCAGGCTACGCAGATAATGTGCAAGCCGGGCCACCTGGCTTTCAAGCTCGGTCCAGCTGACTGCGTAGAGTGGCCGAAATTCTGATTCAGCTAACAGCGCGGGTCGGTCGTCGGCTCTGGTTCGAAAAATATGCTCGGCAAAGTTCAGTGTCGCACCGTCAAACCACTTCGCACCCGGCATAGTGTGGGAAGATAAGACCTGCTGAAAAGGCGTCGCTGACTTAACATCAAAGTAATCCCAGATGCTTTGCCAGAAGTCTTCTAGGTTGTCTATTGACCACTGATACAGTTCATCATAATGCTGAAAATACAGACCGCGTTGTTCTTCCAACCACTGCATATAAGCCGTCATATTGGTTTGCTGCTGAAATTCTGGAGACGGCTGCCAAAGCTTTTTCATGAAAAGATTTCCGTTTAGTCTGATCTGGTGTTTGCGTGCTGAATTAAGAAAGGCTAATTCTTTATACCCGCTCTAAAATCACCGCAATGCCCTGCCCGACACCAATGCACATCGTGCAAAGCGCATACCTGCCACCCGCGCGATGGAGCTGATACATCGCCGTAGTGACAAGACGGGCACCACTGGCACCCAGAGGATGGCCCAGAGCAATAGCACCACCATTTGGATTTACATGGGCAGCATCATCGGGTAAGCCGAGATCCCGGGTTACTGCCAGGCCCTGAGCAGCGAAGGCTTCATTTAACTCAATGACATCCATCTGGTCCAGACTAAGGCCGGTTTTTGCCAACACCTTACGCGTCGCTGGTGCTGGCCCCATACCCATAATTCGCGACTCCACACCGACTGTGGCCATGCCAACAATTCGCGCTTTTGGACTCAGGCCATGTAAACTCATTGCCTGTTCAGACGCCAACAAAAGAGCACATGAACCATCGTTAACGCCTGAGGCGTTACCCGCAGTGACCGTACCACCCTCACGAAACGGCGTACCTAGTTTGGCCAGTGCTTCGAGACTTGTCGCGCGGGGATGCTCATCGGTATCGAAAATTAAAGGCGCCTGCTTACGGCGGGGAATTTCCACGGCAATAATTTCATCACTAAATAAACCAGAGGCCTGAGCCGCAGCCGCCCTTTCCTGGCTAGCCAGGGCAAAACGATCCTGTGCCTCTCGCTCGATATTAAATTGCTCGGCGACATTTTCGGCCGTCTCTGGCATAGAATCGGTACCGTGTTGCTGCTGCATTAATTTGTTAACAAACCGCCAGCCAAGGGTAGTATCGAAAATCTCCGCTTTGCGACTAAATGCCGACTCCGCCTTGGCCATCACAAACGGCGCTCTCGACATGGATTCCACCCCCCCGGCTATCACCAGGTCAAGCTCACCGCAGCGAATACCCCGCGCCGCGCTGCCCACCGCGTCAAGACCAGAACCACACAGCCGGTTCAACGTTACCCCCGGCACCACTGGATCCAGCCCAGCCAGCAAAGCACTCATACGCGCTACGTTGCGATTGTCCTCCCCCGCCTGATTAGCACAGCCATAAAACACATCATCGACTGCCGTCCAATCGACGTCAGGATTACGCGCCATCAGCGCCTTGATCGGCAAAGCGCCGAGATCATCGGTCCGAATCGAGGATAATGCACCACCGAATTTCCCGATCGGTGTACGCACCGCATCACAGATAAACGCGTCTTTTAGTTCTTTGTTACTCATCACTACACCTATGTTGACGACTGGACTATCGGCCCGGCTTAATTAAAAAGTGGCATATTGTAGCAATGAATAAGTGCAACCGGAGCAGCTGGACAAAGCTGCCTCACCCCTACGTTCAAAAGACAGTCCCGAAACTGATGGCCTTGTTCCCATCTTATGCAATCAACATCGCCAATATGGGACATTAAGCTAAAGCTTTTTCGATCTGGCTGCTACAATCCCGCCCCCATAAAATCAGGTCTCTTTCACCCTTGTCTAAGCTCAACCCACCCCAACGCCAGGCGGTTCACCATATCAGCGGACCACTGCTTGTGCTCGCTGGTGCAGGCAGTGGCAAGACCAGTGTGATCACCAACAAAATTGCCTATTTAGTTGAGCAATGCGATATGCCAGCGAGACATATCGCTGCGGTAACCTTTACCAACAAAGCAGCACGGGAGATGAAAGAACGGGTCTCGGCGCTGATTAAAGGCAAGATGGCCCGTGGGCTGACCGTCTCGACCTTTCACAACCTGGGTCTGAATATTATTCGCCTGGAGAGTAAAACCCTGGGCTATAAACCGGGCTTTTCTATCTTTGACCAGGAGGATGCCCGGAGCCTGCTCAAAGAGTTAATGGTTCGCGACGGCGATATCGACACCGATCATATTGATCTGGTGCAGAATCAGGTGTCTTCCTGGAAGAACTCCCTGATTGTGCCGGATCGGGCTTTGTCGCTAGCAGAAACTGGCGGCGAACAAACTATCGCTGTGGTATATCAACACTATCAGCAAGCGCTGAAAACCTACAATGCTGTGGATTTCGATGATTTAATTTTAATCCCCACAACCCTATTCCGCGAGCACCCGCATATTCTTGAAAAATGGCAATTGCGGATTCGCTATCTGTTAGTCGATGAATATCAGGACACCAATCTCGCCCAGTACGAACTGGTTAAATTGCTGGTCGGCCAACGTGAAAATCTGACCGTAGTTGGCGATGACGACCAGTCTATTTATGCCTGGCGGGGTGCTCGCCCAGAAAACCTGGCTCAATTAAGTAGCGACTTTCCCCATCTCGATGTCGTTAAACTTGAACAAAATTACCGCTCTACGGCACGAATTCTACGCGCTGCCAATACGCTGATCGCTAACAATCCCCATGTCTTTGAAAAAGCCCTGTGGTGCGACATTGGTCTTGGCGATCCGATTCGGCTTATCCGCTGTGCCAATGAGGATGCTGAAACTGAGCGGGTGGTCAACGATATTATCGAACAGCGTCTGCGGCGTCGCTGTCATTTCCGGGATTTCGCGGTGCTTTATCGTGGCAATCACCAGGCCAAGTTACTGGAGCTAAAGCTACAAACTCAAGCTATTCCCTACCAGCTCAGTGGCGGCACTTCTTTTTATGCACGCACTGAAATCAAAGACATCATGGCCTACCTGCGCTTGTTGGTAAACCCAGATGACGACAATGCCTTCCTCCGTATTATCAACACCCCACGGCGGAAGATTGGTCACGGTACCCTTGAAAAACTAGCCATCTACGCGACCGAACGTGAGCTTTCCCTGTTTGCCGCTATCGGAGAATTAGGGCTTCGTGAAAATATTCCTGCAAGCAATCTCAAGCATCTGGAGAATTTTAAAACCTGGTTTGAAAAGGTCACCCAAAACTGCATGGGCAATGAACCAATACGGGCGATTCGTGAGCTCATCACCGATATCGATTACGAAGCCTGGTTGCACCAAAACGCCACCAGTAATTCTGTCGCTGAAAACCGCATGAAGAATGTTCACTTACTGGTGGATCAATTGCGTAATGTAATTAGCGGCAATAAGAAACCATTGACTCCGGGCAGCGAAGAAGCTAACGATTCTGACATAAGGATGGATGCTGACTTCAATATCGATGCCGACCTTAATATGGACACCGAAATTAGCATCGAAGACGCCATTGCAAAGTTGGTATTACGGGATATTCTCGACCGGCAGGAAGAAGAGTCCGCTGATGACAAAGTGCAACTCATGACCTTGCACGCTGCCAAAGGTTTGGAATTTCCCCATGTATTCTTAATCGGCATGGAAGAAAACCTCCTTCCCCACCGTAACAGTATCGACGAAGGTAACATCGAAGAGGAGCGTCGCCTCGCCTATGTCGGCATTACCCGCGCCCGTCAAACTCTCACATTGACCCTCGCCGCTCGACGCAAACAGTTCGGCGAAATATTCCAAACCACGCCCAGCCGCTTTCTGGAAGAAATACCGGCAGAAGACCTTGAACGTGAAGGTTTTGGTGAAGAAGTAACCGAAGCGATCAAAAAACAAAAAGGCCAACAATCACTATCGGCTTTAAAGAACTTATTTGATTAACACCGCTGCCTGATACGGTTGATGCAGTGTTGATGCAGTAAGGAAACGTCCCGAAGTCCGCCATAATTTCGGCGCACCATTGCTTCGACTATTCGCTTTCTATACCGACACGACAGCGTGGCTCGCAGAATGATATCTGCGCCAATCACTACGTGATCGCACTAATATGAACCTTGTTATAAATCGTCGGCAGGCCACCATTGAACCTGCGGTGAGTCGACTGCTTGAAACTACAGAAACCAACGCTGGCAGCCAACCCTGCTTGCTAAACCCTCATTATTGAAAATGTGGCATAACCTTCTCGGTAAAGTCCATAAACGAAGCATGGCTGAGCGGCGCGCACATTAGATAATCCATATGCATTTCCTCCCGCAGGCGCTCTATCTGATCAATAACATTTTCAGGGCAACCGTGGATAACCGCGCTGCCCATGTAATGCTCCACAGCCTCTGTTCTTTCCATGGTCATCGCTCTTGTCGCGGGGTCTCCCACACTTTTCTCCAGATTGATATAGGAACCCGCCACCCACTCGACGCCGGTACGAGCAATCTCAGCAGCTTTGGCATCGGTATCGGCCACTGTAATTAAGCGCGCCATAGGAATATCCCGACCCTCTATGGTATGACCGTGCTTTTCAAGTTCAAGCCGGTATCGCTCACGCAACGCAGCATTTTCGACAAATGACGAATGTGGACTCATCATAATAGATAAACCCCGTTTCGCTGCCCACTGAACCGCGGGATCTGAGCTGGCGGCCACCCAGGTTGGGGGATGAGGTTCTTGCAAGGGTTTCGGCATCAACTCAACATTTTCAAATTGCCAGTAACGCCCGGAAAAATCTAATCGCTCGTTAGTCCAGGCGGCGAGTACCACATCTACCGCCTCCTGAAAATATTCCCGACTCTCTTCGATAGGTACCTTAAACGCTGTAAACTCAACAGGATCGAAACCGCGACCCGCACCCCAGTTGACTCGGCCACCACTTAATACATCGAGCAAAGCAACCTCTTCTGCTAAGCGCAGCGGATGATAAAACGCCGCCAGGGATACCGCCGTACCAATACGCAAGTTATTAGTCCGTTCGGCAATACGCATTGCCATCATGTGCACGGAAGGACAAACACTGTAGTCAGTGAAATGATGTTCGGCCAGCCATACGGCGTCATAGCCAGAGCTATCCATCACAGCGATGCGGTCAAAAGCCCGCTCGTATACTGTTGGTAACGGTATATGGCGACCGGGCCAGCTAAAAAACTGTAGGACACCAAACTTCATTGGCACGACACTCCTGGTATTTAGTTGAACGCTATCAACTATCATAGTGGAGCCTGATAGATATAATAAGAGGCTACCTGTCTGCCTGGATCCCCGCACTCAGCCTGAATGCGGCCGGCGAACAGCTCGGCCAGAGCTTTCTTAATACCCGAGCACTTATGACCAGAGATCAGAGATCAGAGATCAGAGATCAGAGATCAGAGATCAGGAAGGATACATGTGTATTTATTCGGATGGCGCTTTATCACTGCCTTTCAATAACTTATCAAAAAACTCCATGGGCAATGGAAAAACGATTGTATTGGTTCGCTCACCGGCTATATCAGTCAAGGTTTGCAGATATCTCAGTTGCAGCGCCTGTGACTGCTGCGACAGTGTCGTGGCCGCCTGTAATAACTTTTCAGAAGCCTGTAATTCGCCTTCAGCATGAATTACTTTCGCACGCCTCGAACGCTCCGCCTCCGCCTGCTGGGCAATGGCTCGAATCATGGTTTCATTGAGATCGACGTGTTTAATTTCGACATTACTCACCTTTATACCCCAGGCGTCAGTGTGCTGATCGAGAATCCCCTGAATGTCCGCATTTAAGCGGTCACGTTCGGCCAGCATTTCGTCCAGTTCATGCTGCCCCAACACAGACCTCAACGTGGTTTGGGCAAGCTGGCTGGTAGCCATATAAAAATCCTCAACCTGGATAATGGCTTTCTCTGGATCGACCACACGAAAGTAGACAACAGCATTAACTTCCACCGAAACATTATCGCGAGAAATCACATCCTGGCTGGGCACATCCATAACAATTGTGCGTAAATCTACTCTCACCATTTGCTGGATACCGGGAATGATGATGATAAAACCGGGACCTTTGACCTTCCAGAAACGGCCCAGTAAAAACACCACACCCCGCTCATATTCACGGAGGATTTTGACCGCACTTGCAAAGAATAAAACGACCAGAATAATAAATGTATACAGAGGGTATTCCATCATGAGTTTTGCTCCACAAACGATGTATCGGGCTTGCCAGCGGCAGAGTTTGCTTCTGGCAATGGTTCAACTTCAAGCGTTAATCCCTCAACAGCGGTCACTTTAACCTGCTGTCCACGCTGCAAGGGTGTCTGTGCATGAGCTTTCCACAGCTCGCTGTGCACACGAACATTGCCGTAATTCCCCTCTAAGGCCTCGGTGACGATTGCCACTTTGTTAAGTAGTTCTTCCACACCACTCACTACTGGTCTGTCCCGAGCCCGCAAAGCCATACTAATTATTAGCGTTAAAACCAACACTGTCGTCACTGCAAAGGTTGCCACCACTGACAGATAAATTTTGAAGTCAGGCATATCAGTGTCCATGAGAATGATCGAGCCTATAACAAAGGCCACCAAACCGCCGATACCAAGCATGCCAAAACTCGGCTGGAAGGCTTCAGCAATCATTAACGCTACACCAAGTAACACCAGAGCAAAGCCCGCGTAGTTGACCGGTAGTAACTGGAATGCGTATAGCGCCAACACCAGACAAATCGCTCCCACGGTACCCGGCACCAGGCCACCTGGGTTATAAAACTCCAGAATCAGGCCATAAACACCAACCATCATTAAAATATAAGCGACATTAGGATTAGTGATCACACTGAGCATACGATTACGCCAGTCCGGCGATAATTCGATCAGTTCCATATTCTGTGTTTGCAATGTGCGTGCCCGCCCCTCTACAAGTACTTTCCGGCCATCAAGCTGATGCAGTAAATCGTCTATGTCACTGGCAATGATATCGACGACGTTCATGTTCAGTGCATCACTAGCCTGTAAACTGGCCGCCTCACGGACAGCCTTTTCTGCCCAGTCTCCGTTACGGCCGTGTAATTCAGCCAGACTACGAATATAGGCCGAAGCATCATTAACCATCTTGTGCTGCATGGCATCGCCTTGCTCCATCGTAGTTTCTAGTTCATCTTTGTTATCGCTATCTGCCTCAGCCTTATCTCTCGCATGACCAGTACCTCTATCCTTATCCCCTCCGGGAAAAGATATACCGCCAATTTGCACCGGTGTGGCGGCACCCAGATTAGTGCCAGGAGCCATAGCCGCGACATGGCTGGCGTAAAGTATGTAAGTACCGGCACTTGCCGCCCGTGCCCCGGTAGGGGAAACATAAGTGACAACAGGAATAGATGAAGCGGTAATGGTCTTAATAATGTCGCGCATCGCGCCATCGAGACCGCCAGGGGTATCCAGGCGAATAATAATGAGCGCGGCATTGTCTGGTAGAACCTGATCGAAGGAACGTTGGATATAATCTTTCGTGGCTGGGCCAATGGCATCGGTAACGGAGAGTACTGCCACCTGATGACTGCCCGGCCTTGCCTCGTCTGCCGGTTCGTTATCCGCATGTGAAAAACCAACTGCGAGCACCCAGTGCGCGATCAGCAACAAAAATATTGGGTAAAGTCGTTTCATACTATAACCGTCCAGCAGGCTGGCGGTGCCTAACTGGTAAAATTAGGGAACCTTGTCTGTTTAGATCCTAAACGAAATTAAATGCTTCCCCCTCTTTATAGACCCAATATCGATCAAGAACAAACCCAATATCTGTTGACTCCAGGCTAGCTTGATCCAGTTCAAGCGCAAACCCCGGTATAGCAAAGTCCATCAAACAGGTTACGTAAAGCAGCGAACACTACCGACAAGCCTTTCGGCAAAAAATTAATGCAGATGTGCCCAAATAAACCATACTGTTTGTAACAGGTATTAGACCAAGACAATAATAATGTGCGGGTAAGCACAACAGTGCAGAGGAAACAAAATTATGCATCCACTACAAGACGTCAAAATAGTCGAACTAACCACTCAGACCGCAGGGCCACTGGCCACCAATCTACTAGCTGATCAGGGCGCAGATGTCATCCGCTTTGAGTCCCTGGGCATCGGTGACCCGTCCCGATATGCCGGCAGTTCTCGTCACGGCTACGGTACTTGTTATACCTTCATGAATCGCAATAAGCGCTCTTTAGCGATTGATATAAAAGCGCCCGAGTCTCAACCCGTTATTGAAGCGTTGATCAAAGACGCTGATGTTTTTGTCCAGAATGCCAGAGCTGGCGCGCTTGCCCGTTCCGGTTGTGGGTTTGAAGACTTCCACAAAATAAACCCCAACCTCATCTACACGTCTATCTCTGGCTTCGGCCCCGATGGCCCAGGATCGAAACTCCGTGCCTACGACCCGATTATTCAGGTCATGACGGGCTTTGCTGCCAGCCAGGGGGGTTCACGGGGTAAACCGCAACTGATCAATAACATAGTCAGCGATAAAGTCGCTGCCTATACCGCAGCTCAGGCCATTTCCGCAGCCCTGTATGCCCGTGAGCGAGGCACCATTGGCGGTCATCATTTGCAGATATCAATGCTCGATGCCAGCATCGCTTTCCTGTGGAACGACGCTTTCTGGAATCATGGCTTTGGCGGCAATGAAGCCTATGAAACTCGCCCCCCAATCGGCGATATATATCGAATTATGAGCACCAGAGACGGTCATGTGACCTGCATTTGCGTTGGCGACGCCGAGTTTTCAGGTGCCTGTCAGGCGTTCGAGCGCAATGACTTACTCGCCGATCCCCGCTTTAGTGACATCAGCAAGCGCTTTTCCCACTTACCAGAGTTAATGGAGGAATTTGAAACATGCGCGGCCAATTTCAGCACCGCCGCGCTAATTGCAGCGCTTGAAGCCAATGGTGTACCCTGTGGACGCGTCAATTCTCTGGATGAAGTTCTCGATGACCCCCGAGTAAAGCATGCCGGCGCGATTATCCAATACGATCATCCTGTCGCGGGACGGCTGCGGCAGTCCAGGCCACCGGCAATTTTTGGTAGTGACCCTTGCCAGGTCCGCTCACATGCACCCGCTTTAGGTGAGAACACCGATCAAATACTCACTGAAATTGGCCTTAGCGCCGGTGAAATTAAGTCTTTGCGTAATAAAAAGGTTGTTGCGTGACATTCGCATCACATCAACAACCATCCAGGCTTGAGGACGACAGAGATTCAGGCTAAATTGCACGCCCCGCCACCCGGCGACGACGTGAGGTTAAGCCAAGAAATGTCCAAACGTAAAACAGAAGACACAGCAGCCGAAATTAAAGGCCCAGGTGTTTTCGAGCAATTAGACCAATCCAGGGGCTTGACCATGACCGAGGCCCTGCAAACTTTTCTCGATAAGAAGCTCGCCCTGGAGAACCTCGACTACTCAAAACGCCATGCAAGAGGTTTATTGTCCGCTGCTGAACGGGTTGAACTGCTATTTGACAAAGACTCCTTTACCGAAATCGCCCCGCTGGCCCGGGAATCAGACCTTGCAGCGACGACCAAACCAGGCGAGACACCTCGCGATGGTATCGTCGTTGGTTATGGCAAGGTCAATGGTCGCATGGTCGGCGCTGCCGCCTACGACATTCAATATCGTGCCGGTTCAATGGGCAAGACCTGCGAATGGAAATTCACTCGACTCAAGCGACTGATTCTGGAGCAGGGCTTCCCCCTGGTGATACTGAGTGAAGGTACTGGTGCACGGCTGGAGGAAGAAGTCAGCAGCCAGGGCGCTTACGATAATCCGCAATTCACCAATCTGGTGGCGCTGAGTGGGTACGTGCCGATAGTGGTAGCGGTGATGGGCGTATGCGTCGGCGGTCATGCCAATATCACCGCAATTGGCGATTTTGTGCCGATGACCGAAAATTCCTCAATGATGTTGGCGGGGCCACCGTTGTTACGCAGCAAAATGGGTATCGAGACCACTCTGGAAGAATTGGGTGGTGCCCGCAAACACGTCGAACGAAGCGGTATGGGCGATTTACTGGTTGCTGATGATCAGGAATGCATCGCTAAGATCAAAGAATTCCTCAGTTATCTCCCCGATAACTGCCATGAAAACCCACCGCTTAAAAAAACCCGTGACAATCCGGAGCGACGCTGTGACGAGCTGATGAATCTCGTGCCCTCAGATTTCCGCTTTGCCTACGACATCAAAAAAATCATTGTCAGTATCATTGATGACGGCGAACATTTCGAAATGCAGCCTGACTTTGCTCAGAACGTCGTTACTACACTCGCCAGAATGGATGGTCGCGTGGTCGGCATTATTGCCAACCAACCTGCTCACATGTCCGGCACACTGGATATCAAAGCCTGTCAGAAAATCAGTCGCTTTATTAACTTTTGTGACTGCTTTGGTATCGCGCTGATATTTTTACAGGATGTTCCAGGCTACTATCCTGGCCCCCAGTCGGAGCTGGATGGTATTATCCGTTGGTCCACGCGCCTGCTTTATGAGATCGGACACACCACCGTGCCACGCTTTACGGTCATGTTGCGCAAAGCCTTTGGTCTGGCTCACTACGGTATGAACAGTCTCGGCATGGAACCAGACCTGCTGGTTGCGTGGCCCCTGGCTTCCTTTAGCGCCATCTCACCGGACGACGCGGTGCAAATTATGTTTGCCAAACAGCTAGCGACGGCCGAAGATGGTGGACAACGCAAACGGGAGTTGATTGCCGAATTTGAAGCGAAAACCACTATCTTGCCTGCCGCAGAAGCAGCGCTGGTGGATGATATTATCGATCCCCGCGATACCCGTAAGGTGCTTATTAAGGCACTTGAAATGGCAAAAAAACGACGTCAGGGACACACCTTCAAGCGAAGAGGCATCACCCCTATTTAATACAGGCATCACCCCTATCTAATACAACCATCACCTTGAAAAGGTGTCACGTCCTGTTAAGGGCTCAATTAACCAGGCCATAAAAAAACCGCAGCTTAGGCTGCGGTTTTTTCAAACGCTTAAGCAAGTTATTTACTGCTTTCGACCATGTAATCAACAGCAGCTTTCAATTCAGCATCAGAACAATCGAAGCACAAACCTTTTGGTGGCATACCATTGATGCCACTGATCGCACTGGTATAAAGGGTATCCATCCCTTTACCAATTCGATCTGCCCATTGTTCAGCAGAACCAGTTATAGGTGCACCCGCTGCGCCAGAAGCATGACAGGTAGTGCATGTACCGTTATAAACTTCTTCACCACTCCGACTACCCCCATTACTTGCCGTGGGTGCTGATGCCACTTCGCTAGCCATCGCCACCTCGCCAGCCGGTGCCAGACGTTCAGACATCGCCGTTTCCTGAGCAGCACTTAAGCTGACTTCTTCCTTCTCACCGCTACAGGCTGCTAGCGTCAGCACCAATATCATGGCCGTGATAAAAGCAACAGGTATCGCTATCAGTTTCGCTTGTTTCATCATTAGACTCCGTCGTTCACAATGGCTAGCTAAAAATCAGTCTGTATTATAGCGCTATTCATGCCTTTGAAGACAAAGCCAACGCAAATTTAACCAGGGTAACTACACGTGGGAAAAAAGATATTTATCAGCGCCAATGAACTGTTAGAAGATGCTTTTGAACTGGGCAAACAGGTTTTAGATAGCAGCTATCGGCCGGACTTAATCGTCGGCATCTGGCGTGGCGGCTCCCCGATTGCCCTGGCCATCCACGAATTTCTCAGTCTCGCTGGCATAGCTACTGATCATATCCCGGTGCGCTCCCAGCTCTACAGCGGCGTTAACCGGCAACGGGCAAACGTTGAGCTTTGGGGACTGGAATATATCGCTGAACGCAGAGGTGAATTTGAGAAGATATTATTGGTGGATGATGTTCTCGACAGCGGTCAAACACTCTCTGCGCTAATCAGTAATATTAATCGTCTCTACAATGGCGACCCCGGTAGTAACAGAGGTACAGGTAATGACCGCGATGTTCTCCCCGGGATTCCACCCGAGATTCGTATCGCAACACCCTGGCATAAACCGAAGCGCAACAGAACCGCACTTAGCCCTGATTACTGCTTGCGAACCACCGAAGCCTGGTTGGTTTTCCCTCATGAATTATGCGGGATTGAAAAGTCTGAATTACTAGCCCATAAGCCCGGTATCGATAGAATAAGACAGTATTTCAGCTAAGCCTCGACAGGCAGCGATCACTCAACGGATTTAAAAGTCATGGACCATGCAGTTTGCTAATTGACATCATCTACCACAGCACCACCCTCATACAGAGCCATGATTTGTTCTTCGCTACGGCCCAGAAGAGTACTCAGTATCTCACGGTTATGTTCACCCAGGGCTGGTGCACGATAATCCGGGTTATCGGGGTATTCTGAAGTTTTGATCGGCATGCCCGGAATAATAAATTCGCCACCAAGTACATCTTTGACGGTTCGCACTGTGCCCCGCTCGACTAAATGAGGATGGCTGAGAGTTTGTTCAACCGACAATACTGGTGCACAGGGAATATGATTAGTTTCAAGTATTTCTATTACTGCATCGACGCTATCGAAGCCTGAAAGCCAATCTTCAATCACCGCGATAACCTCATCCCGTCGCTCAAGACGCACTGCATCATTAGCGTAGCGCTCGTCTTCAATCATATCTAGCCGCCCCATGGCTTTACACAAATCCTTCCAGTGATGCATAAAGCCCATCATAATAATGTCACCATCCGGGCCCTTAAATATCCCGGCCGGACAAAGATACGATAAATGCCGACCTGACCGACTCGGTTTAATCGCACCATCACTACCGCTGGCCTGATGAACATTGACCTCATGACAGTGGTAATAACAATCTAATATGGCAATATCAAGATGTTGGCCCCGTCCGGTTCGGGCTCGATGTAGGAGCGCCGCAGCAATCGAAAAAGCGCCATGGACACCGGTACTAACGTCACCAATACCAGCCAGTGGAATATAAGGCGAATCGTCTGCCTCACCAATCATTGAGGTAATACCTGAGTAGGCCTGAGCGATATAGTCATAACCCGGTTTTCCAGAAAGCGGACCGGTTTGACCAAGCGCTGAGATAGAACACAAAATAATATCTTCCTTGAGTGCGCAGAGATCATCATAGCCAAGTCCCATATCCGCCATGATGCCTGGTTTGAAGTTTTCTACTACCGCGTCGCAATGTGGTACCAGATCTTTAACGATGGCCATGCCTTCCGGTGTGCGAAGATTTACACAGACACTTTTCTTATTCAGACTCTGCTGAATAATGTAAAGACTGCTATCACCACGCAATTTGGATATGCCTCTCACCATATCCCCGGAAGGTGCGGGCTCTATCTTTATCACCTCAGCACCTAGCTCGGCAAACATCCGACTACAGGTAGGACCGGCCAGAGCACGGGTAAGATCCAGAATACGTATTCCAGTTAATAAATGTTCGTTAGGTGTTGATTTACTTGCAGGCATAATATTGTCTTCCATTATTATTAAGCACCTTAGTTAATTTTCAGGGCGTAGATGAAGAGTAGAATCCTGAACTATGAAAGTCCACCTGCATAAAACAAATACGGGAGTTGAATACATGTCGGTAGCGGAACATCAGATATGGACAATATTGCGGGGCGAAGCGCCACCCGCTCTCTGTAGCCAGTTACTGGGAATAACCATTCTTGAAGTCACACCTGGTGGCGGCAGGATAAAGTGTCAGTATCAGCCCACCGAGGCCATGACCAACCCAAAAGGGTTTGTACAGGGTGGCTTTGTCACTGCCATGCTCGATGATGTAATGGCACCCGCTCTGATTAGCATCTGCCCCCCAGACACCACCATACCGACGCTGGAGATAAAAACCAGCTTTATCAAGGGTGTATATCCAGGTCCAGTTATCGCAGAAGGCTGGGTTGTGAAAAAGGCACGAGCAATAGGCTTTATGGCGGCAGAACTGACATCTCTTGACGGCGAATTACTGGCCACCGCTTCAGCCACTTTTCGAATCATCACGCCCTAACAGCTACGTGGCACCAAAGTGAATTTGGACTAGTCTTCTATTAGACTGCCCCACGCTAAACATCTGCATATCATTTCCAGGAGAAAAACGAATGACTGACAACATCATCACCCACCCTTCAGTTCACTTCTCAACTAATACCGGATCTGATACTGCAAATAAGATCGCCAGCCTGAAAGCCATGCTCGGTAAGTGCCAGCGCGCTGTCGTATTTACCGGCGCTGGGGTCAGCACTGAGTCCGGTATACCCGATTTCCGCAGTCCCGGCGGCATATGGAGTAAGCATAAGCCCGTTGACTTCAGCGACTTTATCTCCTCCGCTGAGGCAAGGCGAGATACCTGGCGGCTAAAGCTCATATTCGATAAAGACATAAAACAGGCTGAACCCAATCTCGGCCACCTTGCTATCTCGCATCTCGTGAAGAAAGGTATCGTCAGCCATATCATCACTCAAAATGTTGATGGTCTTCACCAACGTTCTGGCGTACCGGATGAAAAAATGATTGAACTACACGGCAACGCCACCTACGCTCATTGCCTGGATTGCGGACAACGCTATGATTTACAGTTGATTATGGAAAACTTCGAGCGGGATGAAAGCCTGCCTGTTTGTGATCATTGCGATGGTCTCGTTAAAACCGCCACCATATCCTTCGGGCAAGCTATGCCTCAGGATGAGATGGTCAAGGCCCAGGCGGCAACAGTTGCCTGTGATTTGTTTCTGGCAATAGGCTCCTCATTGGTGGTGTATCCTGCGGCTGGGTTTCCATCAATTGCCAAACGAAATGGCGCGGAGCTAGTCATCATTAATCGTGACCCCACCGATCTAGATGATATAGCCGACCTAGTTATTAATGACGAAATTGGACAGGTACTGGCCGGCGCAACGGATATCGACTAAACCAGGCCTTAAAGCCGATGGCCGTTTTCTAGCTGCAAAGTAAATTCCTTGCTATTCACTGGTCCTGTACAAGCTAAGCCAGGCTAAGCTGAATCGATCATCAACTTGAAATATCTATAGGCTTATTCACTATTTTCTTCCCCGCAGCCTTTATCCTGGGCCCCAAAAACCATCGAGCTAAGGCGGGCATAACGATTATTGCGCCGAGCATATTTACCACGAACATAAACGTGAGCAAAATTCCCATATCCGCCTGAAATTTAAGTGGTGCAAACATCCAGGCACCGACACCTACGCCTAGTACCATGCCAGTGAAAATTATCGGTTTTCCTGTCAAGCGCATCGCGTGATAGCAGGATTCAGATAAGGTTTCACCGCGATCAATATAATCATTCATGCGACTGTAGATATAAACCGCGTAGTCAACACCAACCCCTACACCCAGAGCGACCACCGGCAAGGTGTTTACCTTTAATCCAATACCCAACATACCCATCAGGGCGTAGCAAAGTATAGACACCATAGAGAGCGGTAAAATTATGCACAACATTCCCCCGAAGGATCTAAAGGTAATTAATGTTAAGAGAATAATCGCCGAGTACTCCCACAACATAATCGGCACTTGAGCCTCCTCTACAGCTACGTTAGTCGCCGCGATAATGCCGACATTACCTGCTGCAAGTCTTGGCCTGAACTGGTCTTCGGGAAGAGCAGGCTGAAATGCCTTAATGCCAGCGATAATGGTGTCAATAGTTTCTGCCTTGTGATCTATCGTATAAATAT
>CALODO010000008.1:0-60641 GCA_942492235.1 uncultured Gammaproteobacteria bacterium | reverse complement strand
AGCATGCACATGCCCGCTGAAGTATTACTATCCATCAGGTCCTAAACTACTAACAATCAAGAGGTTCGGTATGAAAGCTAAAGCTGTTGTCTTAACAGGGCAAAACGAATATTCAGTAAAGGAAATTGAGCTCGACGCTCCCAAAGCCGATGAAGTTCGAATTCGCATGGCAGCGACAGGGCTGTGTCAGTCGGATATGTCCGTTATTAATGCCAAGCTGCCCATGCCAACTCCGGTTGTTCTGGGCCATGAGGGAGCAGGTGTCGTTGAAGAAATTGGGGCCAATGTTACTAACGTTAAAGTCGGCGATCATGTTATTACCTCGTTTATTCCTATGTGTGGCGAGTGTTATTTTTGCCTCCATCAGGAGCCCTGGTTATGTACCGCAACTGATATTTTTAGTGGTATGCAGCCCGATGGGACAAGCCGGGTAAAACTCGATGGTGAATATATTGCTGCCTTTGCAGCGCTGGGCAACATGGCAGAGCAGGTCGTCTGCCCATCAATGTGTGTTGTCCCGATTGATAAAAAGTATGACCTCAAAGCCGCCGCATTAGTCGGTTGTGGCGTTATGACCGGTGCCGGTGCAGCGCTCAATACTGCGCAGGTTCAACCAGGCAGCAGTGTTGCTGTCTTCGGCTGCGGCGGTGTTGGCCTGTCGGCCCTTCAGGGTGCGAAAATAGCTGGTGCAAACCCTTTAATCGCCGTTGACTTAAACGACGCAAAGCTTGAAGCTGCTCGCGATTTTGGCGCGACCCATACGGTAAACGCCAGCGAAGACCCGGTCGCACAAATTCTGGATATTACCAACGGCATCGGTGTCGACTACGCCTTTGAAGTAATCGGCTACCCCGCTGTAGCAGCGCAGGCTTATGCATCGACCCGTCGCGGCGGGACGACCTGTATGGTTGGAGCAGGAAGCCCACAGGAAGAATACAAATTTAGCGCTTTGGAAATGCCGCTGTCTTCTAAAAAAGTATGTGGTTGTATTTACGGCAGCACCAACGCCAAAGTCGATTTCGCCAAATTACTGGGCTTTTATGAAACTGGACAGCTCGACCTGGATCGTATGTGCTCCCGTACCTACACTATCGACGAAGTGCATCAGGGCTTTGATGACCTGGTTGAAGGCCGAAATATTCGGGGCATCATTGTTTATTAAGGCAGATCTGTTAGGGCGATACTCTCATATATAGCCGATAAAAAAGGACTACTTTATTAGCAGTCCTTTTTTATTGGGCTTGTTTTTTTTTGACTTTAAAGTTTTATTGGAATTAGAAAATATACAGACTAGACTGGCGCGCGCGCATGGTCACAAACTCCTCCGCAGCCGATGGATGAATACCTACTGTGGCGTCAAAGTCCTGCTTGGTGGCACCGGCTTTAACGGCGACCGCTAAACCCTGAATAATTTCCCCGGCACCCTCACCCAACATATGACAACCAACCACCCGGTCAGACTCAGCATCGACAATCAGCTTCATTAAAATCTTCTCCGCGCCGCCTCCCAAGGTTTGTTTCATGGGCGTAAATTTGGATCGATAAATATCGATTTTTTTATAAAGTTTTCTCGCCTGCGCCTCGGTATGGCCCACAGTGCCTAAGTTAGGCTGACTGAAAACCGCCGTCGGAATAAAATCATAATCCATCACTCTGTGACCGCCATTAAATAAATTATCGGCCAGGATCATACCTTCGTTGATGGCAACCGGGGTTAACTCCACACGGCCGATAACATCGCCAATAGCATAGATTGATGGTTCTTTGGTCTGAAAATAATCATCGACAACCACGGTGTCTCTTTCGTCGACAACAACGGCGGTGTTTTCTAAACCCAGATTCTGAATATTGGCTTTTCTTCCGGTGGCGTACATTACCAGACCGCTGGTCAGTGTCTCACCGGTAGACAGATTGGCGATCAGCGATTCACCGTCCCGGGTGATACTATTAATTTCAGTGTCAAAATGCAGGTGAACGCCCTTTTCAGCCATCTGTTCGGCCAGGCTCTCGCGAAGATCCTGGTCGAACGCCCTGAGAAACAGTGACCCGCGATACACCAGATGGGTCTCAACACCCAGACCCGCAAATATTCCTGCGAATTCAACGCTGATATAACCCCCACCGACAACGGTTATGACTTTGGGGAGTTTATCGAGAAAAAAAGCCTGGTCCGAAGTGATAACGTGTTCCGCGCCAGGGAAATCGGGTACAAAAGGCTGACCGCCGGTACACACCAGAATATAGCGGGCGCTTATTTTTTGGTCATCTACCAATACTTCATGGGAACTTTCTATCACCGCTCTGGCATTGAATAGGGTCACACCGGCATCAGCTAACAACCTGCCGTAGATACCGTTTAAGCGTTCTATCTCAGTATTTTTATTATCTCGTAATACAGACCAGTCGAAACGTGCCGGAGGCCCCGTCCAGCCGAATCCAGCGGCAGACTCAAATTCTTCATGGAATGAGGCTGCGTAAACAAAGAGTTTTTTCGGCACGCAGCCGACGTTGACGCAGGTACCGCCCAAATATTGTTGTTCGGCGATCGCGACCCGCGCACCATACTGGGCCGACATTCGTGCGGCTCTTACGCCCCCTGAGCCAGCACCTATTACGAATAAATCATAATCGTATTTGTCCTTGTCGTATTCCTGGCCGTTATTATCCGGGGTGCCCGCCACATTCTTACTCCTCTAATTGTTGAAACCAGCTTAGCTTGTTATGCAGGCTGACGACCTGGCCAATAATCAGCAAGGTCGGCGCTCTAACTGCACGCTGCCGGACCAGCTCTGGCAGGCCCGTCAAGTCACTGACCAATACCGTTTGTTCTGTCGTAGTGCCCTTAGCTACCAGTGCCGCAGGGGTATCAGCGTCCAAACCATGCTTGACCAGATTAAGACAAATATCTTCCAGCCCGGTCAGGCTCATATAAAACACTAAAGTTTCCCGCGGTCTGGCCAGGCCTGGCCAATCCAGATCTAAACGGCCATCCTGCTTGTGGCCGGTAATAAAGCGTACCGACTGTGCATGATCTCGATGGGTTAAGGGTATACCTGCATAGCTGGCGCAGCCTGAGGCCGCTGTAATACCCGGCACGATCTGAAAGCGTATACCCTGCTCGGCGAGTTGTTCAATTTCTTCTCCACCGCGACCAAAGATAAAAGGGTCACCGCCTTTCAGGCGCAAGACCCGCTTACCTGACTGAGCCAACTCCACTAGTTTAGCGTTGATATTAGCCTGACTCACTGGGTGGTCGCCGGCTTTTTTACCCACATAGATACGCTCCGCATCGCGACGCACCATGTCCAGTACCTGCGGGGAGACTAGACGATCGTAAAGCACCACATCGGCCTGCTGCATTAAGCGTAGGGCCCGAAAAGTCAGCAGGTCGGGATCACCTGGACCACCGCCAACGAGGTACACCTCACCTGTACCATTCTCGGCCGCGTTATTCTCATCAACACCGACTTTTGAAGCCTCTTCGGCAGCGACTAACCTGATTTCCAGCAAGCGTTGAGCCTCAGTTTCATTGCCGGTATAAACCCGCTCGGCAATTTCACCTTCTAACGTTGACTCCCAAAACTGTCGCCGTGCATTGGTGCTGCTAAAAACGCCTTTAACCCTGTCTCGATAGCGATTGGCCAATGCCGCCAACTTGCCCAAACCAGCCGGTAATAAAGCTTCGAACTGGCCCCGCAATAAACGCACCAGCACCGGGCTAGCACCGCCGGAACTAATTGCCACCTGAATGGGTGAGCGATCAACAATCGCGGGAAAAATAACCGTACACAGCTCCGGCTGATCAACCACGTTTACATCAATATCTTGGCCCTGGGCCAGGGCAGAAATCGTCTTATTCAGCACTTTATCAGCCGTTGCCACTACGGCTAGAACAACGCCGGCCAAATCTTCGGCAGAAAATGTGCGTCGATGGACCACGAAGTCGTTTGGGTATTGCTCAGCCAGGACTTCTATAGCAGCTTCTACCTCTGGTGCCACTAAGACAATACTGGCACCGGCCTCAAATAGTATGCGTAATTTTCGCAAGGCAACCTGACCGCCGCCCACCACAAGGCAGCGCCTGTTCTTGATATTGTGGAACAGCGGCAGGTAATCCATAAAGTTTATGGAGTACTTCTCTGATAGTGCTTATCTGAGAAATGGAAACAGTCAATAACAAGCTTAAAACAGGTCAACTTAGGTAATCCGATCCAGTCCACCCATGAATGGGCGTAAAACTTCCGGCACAAGAATAGAACCATCAGCCTGCTGATAATTTTCGACAATGGCAATCAAGGTGCGCCCCACGGCTAGCCCAGACCCGTTAACGGTATGTAGCAATTCAGGTTTATCGGTATCGGGGTTGCGCCAGCGGGCTTTCATACGTCGGGCCTGGAAATCCCGGAAATTACTGCAGGAGGAGATTTCCCTGTATTTATCTTGTGAGGGCAACCATACCTCGATGTCGTAGGTCCGCGCTGCCGAAAAACCCAGATCACCACCACATAAAATCACCGTGCGGTAGGGCAAGTTGAGTTTTTGTAAAATAGTTTCGGCATCCTCCCGTAAGGCCTCTAGCGCCGCTTCAGAATTTTCCGGGCGCACAAACTGTACCAGCTCGACTTTTTCAAACTGGTGCTGGCGAATCATGCCTCGGGTGTCTCTACCATAGCTACCCGCTTCACTGCGGAAGCAGGGGCTGTGACACACCAGCTTATAGGGAAGGGCATCAGCACCAACGATCTCATCGCGCAATAAATTCGTTACCGGTACTTCTGCGGTGGGAATGAGGTAAAACGGCTGTTCGCCGTCGAGCTTAAATAAATCCGCTTCGAACTTGGGTAATTGTCCCGTGCCCCTCAGAGAGTCGTTGTTCACCAGGAACGGCACATAAACTTCCTGATAGCCATGCTCAAGGGTATGTGTATTCAACATAAACTGAATCAAGGCCCGCTGCATCAGCGCCAGTTGGCCGTAGAGCACGGCAAAGCGAGAGCCGGTAATCTTAGTCGCTACCTCAAAATCCAGCAAACCTGACCCTACACCCAGATCAACGTGGTCTTTGACTTGAAAGTCGAAATCTCTAATCTCTCCCCAACGGTAAATCTCCACATTATCATCCTCGCTGTTACCAGCGGGGACTTCGGGATCGGGTATATTAGGAACACCCCACATAATCTCGTCGATTTGCGCCTGAATATCACCAAGTGTATTTTCGGTGGCCTCCAGTTCTTCTTTCAGCTGATTAACCTCAGTCAACAAAGGCGCGATGTCCTCCCCGGCCGCTTTTGCCTTTCCGATATTTTTTGATCGACTGTTACGCGATGCCTGGAGGTTCTCGGCACGAATCTGCAAATCCCGGCGCTGAGTCTCCAATGCTTTGATGGTGAGATCGTCGAGCGTAAAGCCCTTTTTTCTCAGTGCCTCAGCAATAGCCGTGGGGTCAGTACGAACAGCTTTTTGGTCGAGCATAACTTGTAATTCCAGTTCCTTTTTCAATGACGAGCCGAATACCTGTCAAATAAGTTCGGCGTTTAGTTAGTTAGACAGTCCAAAACAGTTCGGCTAAACCTGTCGGCCCAAACGCTTAGCCTAAAACATACGGGTTAGCACGATCGCGCTTAATGCTCCAGCAATACACAGCACCACGCTCGCGACGACATAAGCAATGGCCAGCGCCTCATGGCCACCCTCCCATAACGACAGGCTATCAAATGAGAAAGTAGAAAACGTCGTAAACGCGCCTAGCATGCCAATCATTATAAACTCACGCCAGGGGCCGGACATTATATGCCGCTCGACAATCAAGACATAAAAAATACCCATCAAGATTGAACCAAGTACATTGACCAGTAATGTGCCCAATGGCCACCGTCCACCTACCCATGAAAAGACCAGTCCATTCACACCATAACGTCCCATCGCTCCTAAAGCGCCACCCAGGGCCACGGCCAGCCATTGCATCAGGAGGAGGATGCCTTCGTCGGTGTGTGTTCCTCATAACGCTGCTGAGCACTCTGGGCATTACGCGCGCGTAATAGACGCAATTTTTCTGCTATCTGAATTTCCATACCCCGCTCCACCGGAAAATAGTATTGCTGATCCTGTATTGATTCAGGGAAATAGTTTTCGCCGGGGGCGAAGCCATCTTCTTCATCGTGGGCATAACGGTATTCGGCCCCGTAATCCAGTTCCTGCATCAACTTGGTCGGCGCATTGCGCAGATGCATGGGCACCTCCAAGCTTGCCGTCGAACGAACATCCCTGGTAACGGCACCCATTGCCTTATAGACAGCGTTGCTCTTTGGCGCTACAGCCATATAAACCACGGCCTGGGCAATCGCCAGCTCGCCCTCAGGGCTACCCAGTCGCTCCTGAACCTCCCAGGCGTCCAGAGCAATACGCAAGGCGCGGGGGTCAGCATTGCCGACATCCTCACTGGCCATGCGTAACACGCGACGGGCAATATAAAGCGGATCACAGCCGCCATCCAGCATACGCACCATCCAGTATAGAGCGGCATCTGGTGAAGAGCCCCGCACCGATTTATGCAGGGCCGAAATCTGATCGTAAAAGTATTCACCGCCTTTATCAAAGCGTCGGTGACTGCTCACCAACACCTGATCAATCAGATTTTTTTCGATGAGGGCAACGCCACTGTCGTCACTGTCGCTATCACCAGGCACATCTGGGTCGAGTAGATCTCCTGCGATCTCGAGCAAATTAAGCACTCTGCGAGCATCGCCATCAGCCGCATTTATCAGTAACTCGCTGGCCTCATCACTAATACGATAACGACCGGCCATACCCCGTTGCGTATCAGTCAAAGCGCGCTCTATGACTGCTGCCAGATGTTGAAACTGTAAAGACTGTAAGACATAGACCCGACAACGAGATAACAGCGCATTGTTAAGCTCGAAGGAAGGATTCTCGGTGGTCGCACCGATCAGGATAATTGTGCCATTTTCCACATAGGGCAAAAACGCATCCTGCTGGGATTTGTTGAAACGGTGTACTTCGTCAACAAACAATATGGTCTTGCGACCAAGAGAGTCCCGCTCCTGTTCAGCCTCAGCAACGGCCTGCCGAATTTCTTTAACGCCCGCCAGTACTGCAGAAATTGAAAGAAAATTTGCCTTAGCGGTGTGGGCAATCATTTTCGCCAGTGTGGTTTTACCTACGCCCGGTGGGCCCCAGAAAATCATCGAGTGCAAATCACCGGATAATATCGCCTGACGCAAGGGTTTACCTTCACCCAGCAAATGCGTCTGCCCAACAAATTCGTCGACGCAGTTAGGTCGCATACGCGCAGCCAGCGGCTGGTAAACATCCTGGCTGAATAGTGATTCAGTCAATGACTTTTATCCATATTTGGTCTTTCATACTCATTTACTCACTTACTCATGCCTGTACGCCTATCTTTTTTTATTTATCATGAATAATATCTATCCCCGGTGGCGGCTCAAAAGAGTAAAGTTTGGGGTCAATCTGCTCGTTAAGTGTAACCTTGTTAAAGATAATTCGGGTGCGCTGCCCTAAAGAGTCAACAATAACAATCTCAGCTGGTTTAGGCCCTTTGAAATCAAACATCAGGTATTCGTACAAACTTTCGCTATCATGGGGTATTAACTTAAAGCGCCTTTTATTTGAGGTCTGCCCGTTGGCTACTGCTTTCTCGTCCAAGCCTGGTTGATTCGAGCCCCCCTCACTTATGTCTAACTCACTCACACGAAACGTCGTTGATAGCTCACTGATACTGCCCGTTAATAACAGTGCCGGTGCCGCGGAAATACGGGGATCGAAGGGTTTAATGATGACCTGTTCAAGGTCAGGATCATAAAGCCAGAGAGTGAGCCCATCAGAAATCAGCCATTGCTCCATAGGGCTATCGATTATCCAGCGGATTTTTCCTGGCGCTGAAACCACCATGTGGCCGGTGTTGTCCTGAATCTGATAATCATCTGCCGAATACAATTGTTGACGAAAATCAGCCCTGACGCTGCTCAAGGGTTCGAGGAGTATTTTTAATTCAAGAGCGGCTTTAATTTTTGCCCCATCTGTTTCCGGCTCATTCAGACCGCCAACAGCGCCGACGGCTTTATCCATGCCATCCACCGCCGCGTGAGTAAGCCAGATGGGACAAAACAACATTACTGCAATGAACAATTTCACCATCAAGAGGCTCTTATAAACACCGATGTTAAACACCTATTTCGAAGACCGCCTCTAAGCACTTCTGTTAGGCACCAGCACTTCGCGGCTACCGTTGGTACTCATTTCACTGACCACACCCGCCACTTCCATCGCCTCGATAAGTCGCGCAGCTCGATTATATCCGACTCTCAGTTTTCGCTGCACGGACGAAATGGACGCACGACGACTTTCAATCACGTAATTGACCGCTTCGTCATAGAGGGCATCATTCTCACTGTCATCGCTGGTTGCTTCATCACCGCTATAACCTGGCACCTCAATATTGGCAGTGGCCTCACCATCGGTGATCTCATCCAGATAATCCGGCGCACCGCGCTCTTTAAGATCTGCCACTACTTTATGGACTTCATGGTCGTCGACAAATGCACCGTGGACGCGAACCGGTACACCACTCCCGGCTGGCAAGTACAACATATCACCATGACCAAGTAACTGCTCGGCGCCACCCTGATCAAGAATCGTTCGTGAGTCAATTTTTGATGACACCTGGAAGGCCATTCGGGTTGGGACATTGGCTTTGATCAAGCCAGTAATGACGTCTACTGACGGACGCTGCGTGGCTAAAATCAAGTGTATACCCGCAGCCCTCGCCTTTTGAGCAATACGGGCAATCAACTGTTCGACTTTTTTACCGACGATCATCATCATATCGGCAAATTCATCAATGACTACGACGATATTTGGTAGTTTGGTGAGCTCTGGCGCCGTACCGGCCGGGTACTCGCCATCGACCACTGTCAAGGGGTCAACCTGCCAAAGCGGATCTACGAGAGGCTCGCCGACTTCAATCGCATCAAGAATCTTGCGGTTGTAACCGGCCAAATTTCTGACCCCGAGGGCTGCCATCAATTTATATCGCCGCTCCATCTCGCCAACACACCAGCGCAGACCACTGGCGGCATCTTTCATATCGGTAATAACCGGCGTCAACAAATGGGGGATATCATCATAAACGGCCAACTCAAGCATTTTCGGATCGACCAGAATAAGCCGTACATCTTCCGGTGAAGACTTGAACAGCAAACTCAGCAACATAACGTTAATGCCTACAGATTTACCGGAACCAGTCGTACCAGCTACCAGTAGGTGGGGCATTTTACCCAGGTCAGCAATCACTGGTTGACCGGAAATATCATGACCTAAGGCAAGCGATATAGGCGACCTGGCCGCATCATATTCGGGACTGGCCAGAACATCGCCCAGGTGCACCATCTCTCGATGTTCATTGGGGATTTCGATACCAATGACGGATTTTCCGGGAATCACTTCCACCACCCTAACACTCACCACTGCCAGCGAGCGGGCTAAATCCTTGGCCAAATTAGTAATGCGACTGACTTTGATACCCGGTGCGGGCTGTACCTCAAACCGAGTAATCACCGGGCCAGGAAGAACCTCAACCACTTCGACACTAATACCAAAGTCCTGCAGCTTTAATTCGAGCAATCTGGACATCGCTTCGAGGGATTCTTTGGAAAAGCCTTTGTCACTAGCTCCAGCACTTCGATCCAGCAAACCTATAGCCGGCAATTCTCCACTATAGGGTTCTTTGAACAGTGGCTCTGCTTCTCCTGTTCAACGCGCGCACTGGGCTAACTTCCTAACCTGGTGCAGGGCTGTTGGTGACTGGTTCTTTCCTGTCTATCAGTTTACGTGCTTTTTTCTCGACGGATTGCTTGCGCACTTCTGTAGCCGTGTCGGACAGCCCCTGCTCTTTACGTCGCGCCAACAACTCAATGACCTGTGAACGGCAGAAGTTGAAGACCAGCAGGGAGAGGCGCCCAGTTTTATCCATCAAACCAAGCCATGAAAGATCGGTAAATACCGTCACACCAAACAGAAATACAGCCAGCAGAATTAATGTGCTGCCCACATAACTAAATGCCGACGCCACCGAGCCGCCCACGGCACTACCGAGAATACCGCCGACACCATTGGGTAAGTCTGATACACCGCCACCATGATGGAGCTCTGCGAGAGCTGTGGCTGTAGTCATCACTAACAGAAGCCCTACTGCGCGCAAACAAAATGTCACCCAGTCAAAACCCGTATCCGCGACTTTGCGCTGCTGGAAAATATTCCAGGCACGCATGATTAGCAACACAGGAAATAAATACGCCAACCAACCGGCGACAGAATATAAAATATCGGCAGACCAGGCACCGGCCACTCCAGCAGCATTGTGTACTGGTCCGCCGGCGCCAGCGTAGGAAAAGCTCGGATCATCACGGGAATACGTACTTAGACAAATCAGCAAGTAGGCGCTGACGGCAAACCAGCCGATCAGCGCGCCTTCCTGCCTGAGCAAGTGCTGTCGCCACGGAGAAATCGCCTCCTGCTTAGGCTCAGCTTTCTTGCTGGTCTCTTTCTTTGCCCTGGTGGACGATTTTGTGGCTGCCACGTAAGTTCTTACCTCTTTGCAAAAATCTCTGTACTAACTCGCTGAATCACTATCAATCTCTGCTCAGCCTATAAAAATAAGCCCATAAAATCGACATCGAACCTTGGTCTCCTGACCAGGCTTTCTTTATTATAGCGCCCTGCCTTTAGCGCTTCGATAATGAGCTACCAGGACGCTGGCAGGTACTGTAAGCGCCAGAACACACATCACAACAACGAGAGATTAGTGAAATATTATGGCTGAGCACTCCCATCACCGATTAATTATCCTGGGCTCCGGACCCGCCGGTTGGTCAGCGGCAATTTATGCTGCTCGGGCCAACCTCAAGCCGGTAGTTATCACTGGCGTACAACAAGGTGGTCAGTTAACGACCACCACCGATGTCGATAACTGGCCTGGAGACTGTGACGGCGTACAGGGTCCAGACTTAATGTTACGAATGCAAAAACATGCCGAACGATTTGATACGAAAGTGATTTTAGATCATATCGAAGAAGTCGGTTTAGGACAACGACCGTTTACCCTGAGGGGCAGCAAGCACTACACCTGCGATGCCTTAATCATCGCTACCGGTGCTTCAGCCACTTACCTCGGCCTGCCTTCAGAACAGGCTTATATGGGTCAGGGCGTCAGCGCCTGCGCGACCTGTGATGGCTTTTTTTACCGAGATCAAAAAGTCGCCGTGATTGGCGGCGGCAATACCGCCGTCGAGGAGGCCCTGTATCTGTCCAATTTATGTAGTGAAGTGGTTCTCGTTCATCGACGCGATGCTCTGCGGGCGGAAAAAATCATGCAGGACAAAATCATCAATAAAGCGGCCAACGGCAATATCACCCTGATGTGGAATCACACCCTTTCAGAAGTGCTTGGCGATGCCTCGGGTGTTACCGGTATGCGGATCGAGAGTACAGATGGTCACGGTACGACAGATATTGACCTTTCCGGCATCTTTATTGCGATTGGCCATAAACCCAACACTGATATTTTTGCCGGCCAGGTGGAAATGAACAATGGTTATATCATCACCCAGGGCGGACTGAGCGGACAGGCCACTGCAACCAGCATTCCCGGCGTATTTGCGTCAGGCGATGTGGCCGACCACATTTATCGTCAAGCTGTGACCTCGGCCGGGACGGGATGTATGGCCGCTCTGGATGCCGAACGGTTTCTGGATGAACAGGAATAAGTGCCGCCGAGCTGCGATCAAGTGGCCTTAATGACTAGAGGCTCCTAGTGGTTGAAGATTCTGGCGAACTCAGTCTCCTGGATCCGGATAAAGTGGTTTTTCCCAATCCCAGGCAGGCTCTCAGCGAACCTGATGGCCTGCTAGCTGCGGGAGGCAATTTGCATCCCGACACCCTGATTAAAGCTTATAGTCTGGGTATTTTCCCCTGGTATGAACAGAGCCAACCTTTGCTTTGGTGGAGCCCCAATCCCCGAGCAGTAATTTTCCCCGATCAACTACATATCTCCAAGAGTTTACGCAAAACGCTCCGAGCCAATCGCTATAAAATCAGCACTGATCGTGCTTTCAGGGAGGTGATTCGCGCCTGTGCGGGGAAAAGACACTACAGCGACGGTACCTGGATTACCGAGGCTATGATTCAGGCCTATATCAACTTGTTTGAACGAGGTGTCGCCCACTCCGTAGAATGCTGGATCGATGGCCAGCTCGCTGGCGGTTTGTATGGCGTCGCTACAGGTGGGGTGTTTTGTGGTGAATCCATGTTTAGCTGGCGTCCTAACGCTTCAAAAATCGCCCTTGCTCATCTGGTCAGGGCCCTGCACGACAAAGGTTTCGCCCTTATCGATTGCCAGGTCGGCAATGAACACCTGTTTTCTCTGGGTGCTGTTATGATTGATCGTGGGGAGTTTCTCGATCTCCTGCAAAGTAACACTGAGTCAAAAATTATCTGGCCCGTAGAAAATATATCGGCTAAGTTATTCACTGGCTCTTAATTTGACAACAAATCATGACCCGCGACATCAGTCCCGACCTAAAAACGATTCCGCTCTATTTAACCGAGCCCCATCCCTGTAGTTACCTGGATGACCGAAATGCCGTCACTGCCTTTGTTGACCCTAACTTAGAGATCAGTGGCGATGCTTACAATCGTTTATCTTTGCTCGGTTTTCGACGCAGCGGCAAATATGTCTACACGCCACGTTGCGTCACCTGCAAATCCTGTATCCCGGTACGAATTCCCGCCACCCAATTCAAAGCTAATCGGCAGCAACGGCGAACGCTAAAACGCAATGCCGATCTGATACTTACCTCGGCCACTACCATTGATATTGATGAGCATTACAGCATATTCGAGCGTTATATCAATGTCCGGCACAGCGATGGTGATATGTATCCGCCCTCCCTGGATCAATTTCAGACTTTTATTGGCGATGCCTGGGATTGCACCCGCTATCTTGAATTTCGGCTCGACGGCCAGTTAATCTGTTGTGCGGTTGTCGACTGGTTAAGCAGCGGTTTATCCGCTATCTATACTTATTTCGACCCAGATTTTGCCAGCCGAAGCTTGGGGACTTATGCGGTTTTAAAACAGATAGAACTCACCGAAGAATACCAATTAGACTACGTTTATCTGGGCTACTGGATCAGAGATAGCGACAAAATGAACTATAAATCCAACTTTCACCCCCAGCAACTCTACATCAACAATACCTGGATGGATATTGGTTAACAGACACTGGCTTTGCCAAACGAGCACTTTTGAGGCAGAATGCCGCCCCGATCTGCACGATCAATAGCATTCCTGTTCTGCAGAACTGAACCCAGAATTAACCGGAGTATTAAGGCCGCATGGCAAAAGAAGAACAAATTGAAATGGAAGGTGAAGTTATAGAAACTCTTCCCAACACCACTTTTCGAGTAAAACTTGAAAATGGCCACGTCGTTACAGCTCATATCTCTGGGAAGATGCGCAAGCACTACATTCGAATTTTGACCGGCGACCAGGTGACTGTGGAACTGACGCCCTACGATTTAAGCAAAGGCCGTATAACTTTCCGCGCAAGATAATTGCTCTTCGTTATAGCTCTACAGTTGCTATTTTATTCAAATAGATTTATTCAAACAGCGCCCGTTTAGGCAAAACTGATTCTTACAATCGAACACTGATCTGCTCAGCAGCTTCAAGACATGGACGCAAGGATCGGTCTAAAGCACCAGGCATTAAAACCTGATCCTATAAAGCAGGACCCCAAAATTGTTCTCCAAACTCCAGCTCAATTACTAGCTTTCGGCAAGCTCCAGAGTTTCAACCACTAATTCGTCATCGCTTACGGTAACTTTGACACGGCCTCCCCCCGCCGATAATTTACCGAACAGGACTTCTTCCGCCAGGGGTTTTTTGAGTTTTTCCTGAATCAGTCGCGCCATCGGCCGGGCACCCATTTTTTCGTCATAACCGTTTACTGCCAACCACTCTCTAGCTTTGTCATCAACATCAAGGATGACTTTCTTATCATCAAGCTGAGCCTGGAGCTGAACGAGGAATTTATCGACAACAGTCTTAATGACCCCCTCACCGAGGGCACCAAACTGAATCATGGCATCAAGCCGATTGCGGAATTCTGGCGTAAACATCTTTTTCACAGCCTCAGCTCCCTCACTGCTGTGATCCTGCTTGGTAAATCCAATTGAGGCACGACTCATGTGCTCAGCGCCAGCATTAGTCGTCATAATCAATATAACATTGCGGAAATCGGCTTTACGGCCATTATTGTCGGTCAGGGTGCCGTGATCCATCACTTGCAACAAAAGGTTAAACACGTCTGGGTGAGCTTTTTCTATTTCATCGAGTAAAACCACCGAATGAGGGTGAGAGGTAACCGCATCGGTCAACAAACCACCCTGATCGAAGCCCACATAGCCTGGCGGCGCGCCAATAAGCCGCGACACCGTGTGGCGCTCCATATATTCAGACATATCAAAGCGCAGCAACTCGACACCCAGGACATCAGCTAGCTGCTTAGAGACTTCTGTTTTACCCACCCCTGTAGGGCCAGAGAACAGAAAAGAGCCTATCGGCTTATCACCATCCCGTAGACCGGCTCGTGCCAGTTTAATAGCGGCATCAAGACTGCTAATCGCTTCATCCTGGCCAAATACGACCATTTTGAGTTTATCGCCAAGATTTCGTAGTTGCTCCTTATCTGAACTGGATACACTTTTAGGGGGTATTCGCGCGATCTTCGCCACCACAGCTTCAATATCACCGCTGGTAATGCTTTTTTTACGTTTAGATGCCGATTGCAACTGTTGGTAAGCACCGGCCTCATCGATAACATCAATGGCTTTGTCAGGTAAAAACCGGTCATTAATATATTTTTCTGCCAGCTCAGCAGCACTTTTTAAAGCCCCCTGAGTAAAACGCAAACCATGATGCTCTTCAAAACGGGATTTCAGCCCCTTCAGAATGGCGATGGTTTCCTGCACCGAAGGCTCGGGAACATCAATCTTTTGGAAACGTCTCGACAGTGCCTTATCTTTTTCAAAAATGCCACGATATTCATGGTAAGTAGTCGATCCAAAACACCGTAATTTGCCAGACGTCAATAAAGGCTTAAGCAGGTTAGAGGCGTCCATCACGCCACCCGATGCAGCACCGGCACCAATAATAGTGTGTATTTCATCTATGAAAAGAATGGCTTTATCCTGCTGCTCAAGCTCAGCAAGCAAGCCCTTGAAACGTTTTTCGAAGTCGCCACGGTATTTAGTGCCCGCCAACAAAGCGCCCATATCAAGGGAATAAATAACACTGCCTACCAAGGGTTCGGGAACATCGCCTTCGACAATCAATTTAGCCAGTCCCTCAGCGATAGCTGTTTTTCCGACCCCGGATTCACCTACCAAAAGAGGGTTATTCTTACGACGGCGCACTAGTATCTGCGCCACTCTTTCGAGTTCAGCGGCTCTTCCAACGAGCGGATCGATATAACCTTTTTCTGCCTGACCATTGAGATTGATAGCGAATTGCTCCAGAGGCGATGCCTCTTTTTCACCAGCCTCGGTAGCCGCACCGTCAACACCGGAATCCAGGCCTTCCCCTTCCTGCCGGTCGGATTGGTTTGCATATTTGCCAATGCCATGAGAGATAAAGTTGATGAGATCAATCCGGGAGATATTCTGTAATCGCAGAAAATAAACTGCCTGGCTTTCCTGCTCGGTAAAAATAGCCACCAGTACGTTTTCGCCCTGAACTTCATTTTTCCCTGAGGATTGAACATGAAATATTGCCCGCTGAATCACTCGCTGAAAGGCCAAAGTGGGCTGAGCTTCATGATCGACATTGTCGCTGGGAAACACCGGAGTGGTGGAATCAATAAATTCTTCGAGGTCTCGACGCAAGGTCGCCAGATCAACGCCACAGGCCTTGAGGACATGGACGGCAGAGTTGTCATCGAGCAATGCCAGGAGCAAATGCTCGACCGTCATAAATTCGTGGTGCTTTGAGGTCGCATTTTGAAAAGCGACATTCAGGGTCATTTCTAAATCGCGACTTAACATGAGTAATTCCTGCTAGCTTTCATTGTCGTTATCGTCAGACGGTTCTATCTCGCACAACAAAGGGTGTTCATTCTCCCTCGCAAAGCCGTTTACCTGCCCGGCTTTCGTTTCAGCAACTTCTCGGGTAAACACCCCGCAAACCCCTTTACCTTCGGTGTGCACTTTTAGCATGACCTGCACAGCCAATTCTCTATCAAGGGCAAAAAATCGCTCCAGTACATCGACGACGAACTCCATTGGGGTGTAGTCATCATTGAGCAATACAACCTTAAACATCGGCGGCCTTTTAAGCCTGGGGGGGGCCTCCTCAACAACCGAACTTGTTGACCCACCCCCTTCATGGTCATCCGATCCAGCATGGGCGATCACTGTTAAATAGCGTAGTTTTTTAGTCATAGGTAATATGGTTTTTTCTCAAAATGCCGATCCTGACGACAGGATAGCGCGACCGGCCTTTTCTTGCATCATAATCCCCATACAAACACACATCCATAATCGTAGAAACCAAACTTTATGCCATGGGCTTGACTTAATAATAGATAAAGGTTAGAAACCATATAGCGACATACAAGTGCAGCTAATTATAATTCCAAAGCGGTTGTGTGTAGCAAAACTGATTCAAGATTAATAATTAATTATAGACAGTATGATCAGGAGGCAAATCCTATGCCGACAGGAACAGTAAAGTGGTTCAACAACGCCAAGGGTTATGGGTTTATCCTTTCAGAAGAAAGTGGTACCGATATTTTCGCCCACTACTCTGCAATTGAAATGGAAGGCTATAAGACCTTAAAAGCAGGACAGGTCGTTAATTTCGAGTTGATCGATGGGGATAAAGGCGTCCATGCTGCACACATCCATGCAGATAGAACAGTTCGTGAGGAGCCAGCGTCGAATACCGAATCACTGGAATCGGTTCTTGCTAGCGAGAACTTTAACCACTGACAATAAGGGCTAAAAACCCTCCAAACCTCCCCGTTCACCCGATTAAGCTCGACGGTGTACTAATGCCTGCTATCAATTAGTTTATAACGGACTGACTGGTTCAGCCCGAGACGACTGCCAGGGACTGATCTCTTCCCCTCTAAAACCCGCAAGCCCTTATACCTCCCTGGGCATCCTGGAGACATGCCCACAAAAAACCAGAAACTCGGCCCGCTGCCAACTGCCAACGGTGCCAATCAATATTGCAGATGAGGTTCTCACTGGAAGCCCGGAACAGTGTTTTCCTATTTAATTACTTTGTTAGTCCATTTCTACAGAGCTTTCGCTAATAACTCATTAAGTGTCTGGCTTGGTCGCATCAGCTTGCTAACCTTTTCAACGTCAGGCTGATAATAACCACCCATGTCAACGGGTTCGCCCTGACAGGCATTGAGTTCTTGGACAATTTTCTGTTCGTTATCAGCCAGAGCCTGAGCCAGCTCTGCGAATTTTTTTGCCAAATCTGTGTCTTCGGTTTGCGCTGCTATAGCCTGAGCCCAATACAGGGCCAAATAGAAATGGCTACCACGATTATCGAGCTCACGTACCTTACGTGACGGCGACTTACCGTTTTCCAGTAGCTTTCCCGTCGCCTGATCCAGCGTCGTTGCCAGTACGTTGGCTTTTTCATTACCCGTTTTGGTGGCCAGATCTTCGAGAGAGACCCCGATCGCCAAAAACTCTCCCAGTGAATCCCAGCGCAGATGGTCTTCCTCTTCAAACTGTTGAACGTGCTTAGGAGCAGAACCGCCCGCCCCGGTCTCGAATAGACCACCACCGGCCATCAAAGGAACGATGGAGAGCATTTTAGCGCTAGTGCCTAACTCAAGAATAGGAAACAGATCAGTTAGATAATCACGTAAAACATTACCGGTCACTGAAATAGTGTCCTTACCCAGCTTCAGACGCTCGAGGGTGTAGCGAATGGCGCGGTCTGGGGTAAGAATGGAAATGCGCAGGCCACTGGTATCGTGATCCTGTAGATATTTGTTAACTTTAAGCATCATTTGGGCATCGTGACCACGGCGATCATCAAGCCAGAAGACCGCTGGCATACCACTGGCCCTGGCGCGGGTAACAGCCAACTTAACCCAATCCTGAATGGGTGCATCTTTAGCCTGGAACATACGCCAGACGTCGCCTGCTTCAAGATCGTCGTGCTGCAGCCAGACTTTGCCATCGCTATCGACAACGCGCATGGTGCCGTCAGCTGGAACAATGAAGGTTTTATCGTGGGATCCGTATTCTTCGGCTTTTTGCGCCATCAAACCGACATTAGGTACTGTGCCCATAGTGGTGGGATCAAAGGCGTCGTGATGCTTACAGAAATTTATCACTTCCTGATAAATCGTGGCGTAACAGCTATCCGGAATAATTGCCTTGGTATCTTCCAGCTTGCCGTGGGAGTCCCACATTTTTCCACTCTCACGGATCATCGCAGGCATGGAGGCATCGACGATAATATCGCTCGGTACGTGCAGGTTAGTAATCCCTTTATCGGAATTAACCATCGCTAACATCGGCCGTGTTTCGTAACACTGACGAAGGTCAGATTCAATTTCGGCCCGCTTAGAATAGGGAAGTTTGTCTACCTTGCGTAACGCAGCACCCAGGCCGTCATCGGGATTAATACCTAACCCTTCAAGGGTTTCGGCATGCTTTTCCCAGGCGTCTTTAAAATAAACGGTCACGGCGTGGCCAAAAATAATAGGGTCAGAGACTTTCATCATGGTAGCTTTCAAGTGCAGCGAAAATAGCAGGCCTGCATTTCTAGCCCCTTCCATCTCTTCATCGAGAAATTTACGCAGCGCCTTGGTGCTCATAAACTGGGCGCTGACAATTTCCGCATCCTGCACGGGGACCTCTTTAAGAACCGTGGTCTTACCGTCTTTTTCAACCAGTTCAATTTTCAGCGTCGTGGCTTTATCCATCGTCGATGAAATATCACTGGCGTAGAAATCTCCACTACGCATATGGGCAACGTGGGTTCTCGACGCCTGACTCCATTTACCCATGGGATGAGGGTGACTGCGGGCATATTGTTTTACCGCACCCGGGGCTCGACGGTCAGAATTACCTTCCCGCAACACCGGATTTACAGCGCTGCCCAGAATCGTAGCGTAGATTGCCTGGATAGCGACCTCGTCATCGTCGCTGGGGCTTTCTGGGTAATTTGGAATATCGTAGCCCTTGCCCTGAAGCTCAGCAATCGCACCTTGTAGCTGTGGTATAGAAGCACTGATATTGGGCAGCTTGATAATGTTAGCGTTGGGTTTCTGGGTCAACTCACCCAGGGCCGAGAGCGCATCAGGCACCCGTTGATCATCACTCAGCTTTTCAGGAAAAGCAGCCAGGATTCGAGCCGCCAGGGATATATCACTGGTTTCAACCTCGACATCCGCTGCCGCGGTAAAGGTGTTAACGATGGGGAGTAAAGAATAGGTAGCCAGTGCTGGTGCTTCGTCTGTCAGGGTATAAATAATTTTCGCTTTCTGTGTCGTCATAGTGTCCCCAAAATGTGTTGTTGATATATAAGTGTATCTGGCCGCTACGCCCGAGGGTCGCACGGAGTATAGCATTCCAACTATCTGAGCTTTTTTGCTGACTAAGGTTAGCCTCGCCGTAGTTGCTCGTTACGAAGCTAATAACTCCACGCCTACCGCCGATACTGATTGCCATAACGCTGTATTTATCAGAAGGTTTTTTTATTTATCCAGTATTATCCGTTGGCACGAATCAGTACGCATCTTGTATTTTCCGCTAACTATTATCACTCGCGAACCAGTTACCAGTAGTGGTTCAACGTAATCCTACCAAGTAGCATCGCCTAAGTGAAAGGCGCGGTATAATCCTATATTCTGTAGTTAAATTACAAGTCATGTATGCAGCAAACTAATAACGCGACCAGCCGCTTGGGGGTTTCCGCGCAGCTGGTATTGTTCAACAAGCCCTACGATGTCCTCAGTCAGTTCACCGCTGAGTCCGGTAAACCCTGCCTGGCTGATTTCCTGTCGATCAAAAACATTTACCCGGCAGGACGGCTGGATCGCGATTCCGAAGGCCTGCTGCTGCTCACTGATAACGGCAGCCTCCAGGCTCAAATTACCGAACCTCGATACAAGTTAGCTAAAACCTACTGGGTTCAAGTCGAGGGCCTAATCTCACCAAAGGCCCTCGACTCACTTCAACAGGGCCTGACCTTAAAGGACGGAATCACATCCCCCGCTCTGGCCAAAACCATCCCCGAACCACAACTATGGCCGAGAAACCCACCCATCAGAGCACGCAAATCAATACCCACCAGCTGGGTCGAACTGACGATTCGAGAGGGCCGAAATCGACAGGTGCGTCGCATGCTAGCAACGACGGGGTTTCCCGTATTGCGCCTGATCAGAACCAGTATCGGCTCATGGGCATTAAACAGCCTGTTACCGGGACAATACCAATACCTGTCGGTTAGGGCACCTAAAGCGCACCAGGGCCGGCATCCCACCAGGTCAAATAACAAACGCCAGAAATAAGCGATCGACCTTTAATCTGACCTACCTCTCAACCCCATGATTGTGAACGTTGTTAAGGACGACCAATCCGGGATCCGTTATCCATTAGAGTTTATTCAGGATTACCGCTAAAATCCGCAGCCGCCCACATTCTGCTCAGCCAGGTCTGAGTCAAATATCCACCTCGATTATTTATGAACTCCGAAACAGACAACAAAGCCACAACAGATATCACAAAACCCCCTGCTGACTGTAAAGTCATAGTCGGCATGTCTGGTGGTGTCGACTCGTCGGTCAGCGCTTTGCTCTTGGTCGAGCAGGGCTATCAGGTCGAAGGCCTGTTTATGAAGAACTGGGATGAAGATGACGGCAGCGAATACTGCACCGCCAAAGCCGACCTTGAGGACGCGCGGCAGGTCTGCAAAAAACTCGGCATCAAACTGCATACCGCCAATTTTTCTGCAGAATACTGGGACGAAGTGTTTGAATATTTCCTCGCCGAATATCGAGCAGGTCGCACCCCCAACCCGGATATCCTCTGCAATCGAGAAATCAAGTTCAAAGTCTTTCTTGAATACGCCGAGTTACTGGGTGCTGACTTTATCGGCACCGGTCACTACGCCAGAACCAGGCCCGGTACCACCAGGGATAAAGCTGCTAGCTCACTCCTACGAGGCAGAGACGGCAACAAAGATCAAAGTTATTTTCTTTATGCGGTCTCGGAGCAAGCCTTTGCAAAAACCCTGTTCCCTATTGGCGACCTGGAAAAACCCCGGGTCCGGGCACTGGCCGAAGCCTATGATCTGGTGACTCACAACAAAAAAGATAGCACCGGTATCTGTTTTATCGGCGAGCGGCGCTTTAAAGATTTTCTCGAACAATATATCCCCGCACAGGCAGGAGATATCATCACACCCGAAGGCGAGATTATTGGCCAACATCAGGGCTCCATGTTTTACACCCTGGGTCAGCGGGAAGGCCTCGGTATCGGCGGCGTGCAAAATCGACCAGACGCACCCTGGTATGTGGTCGCCAAGGATGTCACTACGAATGTACTCACCGTTGTGCAGGGCAATGACCACCCCTTGCTGTTCTCCTCAATACTGAGCGCCGAACAATTACACTGGATTAATGGCCAGCCTACTGAAACCTCATTTAGTTGTACGGCTAAAACCCGTTATCGTCAGGTAGATCAAAGCTGTCATGTCACCTTAACCGAAAACGGTGCCTGCCGCGTGACGTTCGATGAACCACAGCGCTCTGTAACGCCGGGGCAGTCAGTAGTTTTTTATGACGATGCGCTTTGTCTGGGTGGCGGTATTATCACCCGAAGCTGGAATCCCTGATAAGTTATCTATCTTTCAAATATCAAGGCTGCAATCCGAAGCGTTTCGACAAGCTAAACTTAAACTGTCAAGACCAGAACCAGGAATTAACCGCCGCTATGAATAAGTTTGAACATGAGTAAGTCTCCCAGCCGCGATCAAGTTATTGCGCTAGCCGGCTTATTCCAGGCCTGCGCGCTGGTTGATACGCTGGCGAGAACTGGTCATATCCAGCCAGAAGCCCTGAACACCGCCCTCGTCAGCTTGCTTGAGCAAAACCCCGTGAGTTGCGAGGCCACCTTTGGTTCCATCACAAGGCTACGTACCGGTTTTGATGCCATGGAGAAATTACTGGACTCCGACCAACGCAATAAAACTCAGGATATCCTCCGTTACGCGCTGGGTCTCATTTACCTGCAAGGTAAAATCTCAAAAAATACCGCTATGCTTAACAAAATTGGCGAGGGTATTGCCAGGGCCAATAATCAGGCACAACATTTTTCACCCGACCACGACAACGTTATTGGCAGTCTGGCAGATCTATATAGCAACACCGTCAGCACCTTCCGTTTTCGCATCCAGGTCAATGGCCAGGGCGGCTTTTTACAACAGGCCAACATTGCCAAGCGTATACGCTGTTTATTATTTTCAGGGATTCGCGCCAGTATTCTCTGGCACCAAACGGGCGGTCGCCGCTGGCATTTTGTGTTTTATCGAAAACAGATGCTTGAACATATCCAGCAGTTGCGCCGTGAATGCTAAGCGAGACAAAGCAGTTTCACTTAAGCTAATCACTCACCTGACCCCTTAGAAGACAGGCCTGCTAAAGCCTTAGCATTAAGGTAAAATGCGGCACTTCTCGCCGAGCTATCTCAACGCCAATATCTGGCTAGACTAATTACCAGCTAATCGCCAACCAATAGCTAAACAAACACATCAGTAATCTTTATGGATACAGCTATGGATCTCTCTACTCTGACCGCCGTAACGCCGATTGATGGCCGCTACGGCTCCAAAACCAACTCCCTAAGAAGCGCATTTAGTGAGTACGGCCTGATTAAATATCGTGTCTTTGTGGAAGTGCGATGGCTACAATTTTTGGCCGATCATACTGAGATTACTGAGCTTCCCAGCCTGTCCCAGGCTAGCCAACAATTTCTCGAACAGCTACTTAACAACTTCAATGAGCAAGATGCCCACCGCATCAAGAGCATTGAGCAGACCACCAATCATGATGTTAAAGCCGTTGAGTATTATCTGAAAGAATGTTTCGTCGAGCAGCCAGAACTAGCCGCTGCCAGTGAATTTGTCCACTTTGCCTGTACTTCCGAAGACATCAATAATTTATCCCATGCACTGATGTTGCGCGAAGGCAGAGACCAGGTAGTACTGCCGATGTTAGACGAGGTGATTAGTAAACTCCGTGAACTTGCCGCGCAATATAGCGAAGTAGCAATGTTGTCCCGCACCCACGGTCAGACCGCCTCGCCCACCACTATGGGCAAAGAGTTTGCCAATGTGGTCGCGCGCCTCAAACGGCAATGCGCACAAATTGCAGCCGTACCTCTGCTCGGCAAAATTAACGGCGCGGTAGGTAACTTTAATGCCCACCTCAGCGCCTATCCAGATATAGATTGGCCAGCCAGTGGACGAACCTTTGTGGAAGGTCTCGGGCTGGTCTGGAATCCCTACACCACACAAATTGAGCCCCACGATTATATGGCCGAATTATTTGACGGCCTGAGTCGAGCCAACACGATTTTGATCGATTTAAATCGCGATATCTGGGCCTATATTTCATTGGGTTACTTTAAGCAGCGCACCATCGAAGGTGAAGTGGGCTCATCGACCATGCCTCACAAGGTCAACCCCATTGATTTTGAAAATGCTGAGGGCAATTTGGGTTTAGGCAATGCGATTTTTCAGCATTTAGCCAGCAAGTTGCCTGTCTCACGCTGGCAGCGGGATCTCACCGACTCTACGGTACTACGCAACATGGGTGTCGGTTTTGGCTATAGCCTTATTGCCTACCAATCCCTGCTAAAGGGTCTAAATAAACTGGAATTAAACGCTGCTCGTCTGGCGGAGGACCTCGATAATGCCTGGGAAGTGCTGGCCGAACCTATACAAACAGTGATGCGTCGTTATGGTATCCCTGAGCCCTATGAAAAACTTAAAGCGTTGACACGGGGCCAGGCCATAACCCAGCAAACTCTCAAAGACTTTATTGAGACGCTCGAATTGCCGGAACAGGCCCGTGCCGAGTTGCTGGCTTTAAGCCCTGCCAGCTATACGGGCTTAGCCGCTGGCTTGGCAAAAGATATTGCCCAGTCTGTTTAGCCACATCAGGTCTAACCCCAAACATGCCCTGGGATAGTATTGCCGACAGTATTCTGGGTACCATGCACCCGAAGCAATTTTTTGCCGAGTACTGGCAAAAAAAGCCCCTGCTCATCAAAAATGCGTTAGCTGATGTCCCAACGCTTTCTGGCGATGAACTCGCTGGTCTCTCTATGGAGGATGAAATTGAATCCAGACTGGTGCTCGAGGATCAAAGCACTTCAAGCTGGCAATTACTCGATGGGCCTTTTAGCAAACAGGTCTTACAGGGTTTACCTCATAGTCACTGGACTCTGCTGGTTCAGGCCGTTGATCAATACTTACCTGAAATTCACGCATTACTCGATCACTTTAGCTTTTTGCCTCGCTGGCGGCTTGATGACATTATGGTCAGCTTGTCCGCAGACCAGGGTAGCGTCGGGCCCCACTTCGACAACTATGATGTCTTCCTACTCCAAACCAGGGGTCAAAAGCGCTGGCGCATCGGTCAGATTTGCGATGCTGACACTGCACTGATAGACAACGCGCCACTGTGTTTAATGGCCGATTTCCAACAGCAGGAAGAGTACCTGCTAGCCCCTGGCGACATGCTCTACCTGCCGCCAAGACTGGCTCACTGGGGCATTGCCGAACGCGAATCCATGACCTTTTCTGTTGGCTTGCGCGCGCCCACAGCTACAGAATTGCTGGACGATCTGGCCACCGAGTTACTAGCCAACCCAAAACTGGCAAGCAAGCCCTTTATCGACCCGCCGTTTTATATCGTCCCAAGCCCCGATCAAAGCCTCGAAAAGTCGCCTGGCAAAGCGGATAAGAAGCTAAACAAAAATCCAGCGGCTATCAATCGCGGCGCTATCACTCCGCCGTTTATAGAGGCCGTTAAAAATCTACTTATCGATCAGCTATCCGATAACAAACTGCTCAGCGAATGGTTTGCCCGTTTTATGACTGAGCGCAAATATCCACACCTGGAGCTGCTCACCGAGGAAGACACACCTGCCTGGCAAGGCAACCTGACTGATGATGAACGACTAAGCTGGCATCCTGCCTCTCGTTGCGCAGCCATTACCAATAGTTTACCTAATGTTGGGGAAGCCAATAATGATTGCGTATCACTCGCAGTTGATGGGCAGCTCTATACCAGCACAACTCGTCTCGTTGCATTGTTAAGCGAGCAGCGAAGCTTGTGTCAACGAGAACTGGACATGCTGCGGCAGGAAGAAAAAGCGCTGATAGAACAGCTTATCGATCAGGGTAGTCTGCAGTTAACGAAGGTCTGACTCAAGCAGCACCAACCAGATGTTGCTGCTTCAGATCCTGAAGTCGATCCCTGAGCAACGCAGCATCCTCAAACTCCAGATTACGAGCATGTTCATACATTTGCTGCTCCAGCACCTCTATCTGCTTCGCTAGCTGAGTCGCGGAAAGGCTACCCGCTGGCGTATCTTTGGTATAAGAACCCCTGGCATCGGCAACTTTTCGACCCCCACCTCGGCGATTCGCCCCGCCGCTCATGGCCCCCTCAAGAATATCGGTCACCGATTTGCTAATGCCTTTCGGCACGATGCCATGCGTTTTATTATACGCCTGCTGCTTTTCTCGACGTCGGTTCGTTTCATCAATAGCCCGCTGCATCGAGCCAGTGACAGTATCCCCATAGAGTATGGCTCTGCCATTGATATGGCGAGCGGCACGACCAATCGTTTGTATTAGCGACTGTTCAGAACGCAAAAAGCCCTCTTTGTCCGCGTCCAGTATCGCCACCAGGGATACTTCCGGCATATCAAGACCTTCCCGCAGCAGGTTAATGCCCACCAGCACATCGAATTCGCCTAGACGCAGGTCTCGAATAATTTCAACCCGCTCTACGGTGTCAATATCAGAATGCATGTATCGCACTCGGACGCCATGTTCGTCGAGATATTCCGTGAGATCCTCGGCCATACGCTTGGTCAAAACAGTTATCAGTACGCGTTCACCGCGAGCCACGCAGATGCCAATCTCACCCATCACATCGTCAACCTGCTTGCCGGCGGGCCTGACGTCAATTTCCGGGTCGACCAGACCCGTCGGTCGCACCATCTGTTCGATCACCGCCTGGGCATGCTCAGCCTCATACCTGGCTGGCGTCGCCGAGACAAAAATAGCCTGCGGCATTAGCCCTTGCCACTCATCGAAACGCAGGGGTCGATTATCGAGCGCCGAAGGCAGCCGAAAACCGTATTCCACCAGAGTTTCCTTACGAGAGCGGTCACCGCGATACATGCCTCCCAGCTGAGGGATCGATACGTGGGATTCATCCACCACCAACAGTGCATTATCCGGTAGATAATCAAACAGGGTTGGCGGCGGTTCACCCGGTTCACGGCCCGATAAATAGCGAGAATAATTTTCTATGCCCGAGCAATAACCCAGCTCCTGCATCATTTCCAGATCGTAGCGAGTGCGCTCACTGAGCCGTTGCGCCTCCACCAGCTTATCGTTATTTCGAAGCTGCTCTAAACGCTCGACCAGTTCAACCTTAATGTACTCTATAGCATCGATAATTTTTTCACGAGGGGTCACATAATGTGATTTGGGATAAACCGTGATCCTTGGTACACGCTGGAATACTTCACCCGTAAGCGGATCAAAGAGGGAGATGTTTTCCACCTCCTCATCAAATAGCTCTATCCGCACAGCCTCTTTTTCCGAATCCGCCGGGAAAATATCAATCACATCACCACGAACCCGATAATTAGCCCGTTCAAAGGCCACATCATTGCGGGTATATTGCAACTCGGCCAGACGACGCAAAATATCGCGCTGATCAATGCGATCACCCCTCACCACATGCAAAACCATTTTCAAATAGGACTCCGGATCACCCAAACCGTAAATAGCGGAAACAGTCGCCACGACGATGACATCGGGCCGCTCCATCAAGGCTTTGGTTGCCGAAAGACGCATTTGCTCTATGTGTCGATTAATTGCCGCGTCTTTTTCTATATAGGTATTGGAGGCAGGCACGTAGGCTTCAGGTTGGTAGTAGTCATAGTACGAAACGAAATACTCAACAGCATTTTTTGGGAAAAACTCTTTAAGCTCTCCATAGAGTTGCGCCGCCAGAGTTTTATTATGGGCCATAACAATAGTCGGCCGCTGTACCCGCTCTATGACATTGGCAACCGTAAAAGTCTTCCCTGAACCGGTTACGCCCAATAAGGTCATCGCAGCGAGGCCTGCATTGAGCCCCTCTACCAGTTGTTTAATGGCCTCGGGCTGATCACCAGCGGGTTGATATTCGCTGACAACTTGTAGAGATTTTTGCATATCGCCGGGACCGATTGTGTATATTCATCGATAACAGCATCAGGTAGAACCAGGACGAAATAAAGCGATGTCGATGGTGCTATCCGGCTGTTATCAGCCTTGACTAGCCAGAGGCAGAACTATACCATAGCGCGCCTTTGCTACTCCGCCTTAGCTCAGTTGGTAGAGCAAATGACTGTTAATCATTGGGTCGCTGGTTCGAGCCCAGCAGGCGGAGCCAACTCTAAATAAACCTCTCGATCTGAGGGGTTGTGTTCAGGTAAAAACATCCGCATTGGCTAACTAAAACTGGCCAGCCGGGCACTCACTAATTAAAATTGGTTCTGTATCTAATCTTAATTAGCTAAGCTCTTTCAACTCATCCTCCGGCTTGACTAACCTTTATAGTCCACCCCCCAATTTCGCCAGAATTAAGCAACCAATCGTCTAATAAACAAGCCCCGTGACTAATCGCTCGCATGTTTCGGGTGCCTACCTGAATGATTTACGAATTGGTTAATGAATTTCAAAGCGCAGATAATCCAAACAAGAAGGAAACATCACCACTTTCCAATAAATAAGCAGGCATCGCTAACCAAAGCGAGTGATCAGCATATATCCGGGGAAAACATATAATAGGAAAGGGCGTTGAATAATGGCGGACCGGACGGGACTCGAACCCGCGACCTCCGGCGTGACAGGCCGGCATTCTAACCAGCTGAACTACCGGTCCGTTGCATTCATTGTGGTGGGTGGTACAGGGGTCGAACCTGTGACCTACGGCTTGTAAGGCCGTCGCTCTCCCAACTGAGCTAACCACCCAAATGAGAGACGCGCATTCTACCGAAATACCAGGTACTGTCAAACGATTTGCGGCTTTAAGCAGCAGCTCATCGACTATACTTTTGCCAACCGCTTAAGTACCATTGCCGCCCCAATTTTCTGATCAGAACCATGGAAATTTTCAAATCTTTCAGCTTTGAAGCCGCGCATTTCCTACCTCATGTGCCGGATGATCATAAGTGTCGAAGGCTTCATGGTCATTCGTTTCACACGACAGTTTACCTGTCCGGCCCGGTCGAAGATGGCAGTGGCTGGGTAATGGATTTCGCCGACATTAAACAAGCATGTAAACCAGTGCACGAAGCGCTCGATCACCGTTACCTGAATGATATTCCCGGACTGGAAAATCCCACCAGCGAAAATATCGCCGGCTGGATCTGGGATAAGCTGTCACCGACGCTGCCACTGCTGAGTAAAATAGAAGTACGAGAAACCTGTACCAGTGGCTGTGTCTATGAGGGCAAGAGACAATACTCCACGAACCGTTAATTGCCGGAGACCAGTTACATTCGGCCGGGACAAATTATTCGTTTCTCTGCACGCGGTATACACTGTCTCTAAAACTAGAAAGGTCCAATTGTTAGATGTCAGCAACTAAGCCTTGAGACATGTCTCAAAAGGCGCCTGTGTAGGAACTGACTGATCACTCGGATTATCTCTAGCGTCCGAAGTACCTACCCTTTTGGTTAGGCCCTATATTTAAAACTTGTCTCTGACCATAAACCAAATGCATCACCAGTCCAATAACTGCGCCACCCGTTAATACGGGCCAATAGGCCCTGGTACGATCAATTATGACTGTAACCCTACTATAACCTAGCAGGGCGTAGAGAAATCAGGTGCCAAGTTTTGTTAAGATAGCACGATCAACAGCACTCCAATCAATGATCCCTGCCCAGAATCTCAGACCTGATGAAATTTACCCTTGTCATTCTTGGCTCACCTTACACCGATCAGTCTGCTGAAACTGCTTTCCGTTTTGCTCAGGCAGTGCTCGAAAAAAACCACCATATCTATCGCTTATTCTTTTATCACGATGGTGTGCACAACGCATCAAGCTTCTTAAGCCTTCCTCAGGACGAAATCCAGCCTTCTCAGCGTTGGCGTCAATTAATTGACAAACATCAACTTGAGGCTGTGGTCTGCATCGCCTCGGCTTTACGACGCGGTGTGTTAAACGAGACTGAAGCCAAACGTTTCGCAAAGCCTGGCAGCAACTTGACGCCAGGCTTTAAACTGTCAGGGCTGGGCGACCTAATCGATGCCGCACTACGATCGGATCGCTTAATTACCTTTGGGCCATCATCATGAGCGGTTCTCTGCCCCCTACCAGCGAGATGCAGCTTAGCTCAGATCAGGATAAATCCAGTACGCCAAACAACAAGCATATTTTACTGGTTTGCAGCACAGCCCCTTATGGCAATGCGCTGGCTAGAGAGTCTCTTGAAACCGCGCTAGCCGCAGGCGCTATCGGGGTCAAGATCACCATGCTGTTTATTGACGAGGGTGTCTGGCAATTAACCGAATATCAGAAGCCTCAGAATATAGCCCGTAAAAACCACAGCGCAATGTTAGGTGCGTTGCCCGTTTACGATATCGAGACCGTACTCGTTGACCGAGACTCGCTTTCAAGACGTTGCATTGACCCTGCTCACCTTGGCGATCTCGCTCAGCTTATCGATGCTCCTCAAGTCAAAAAGGTCATTGCTGACCATGATGTCATTTTGAGTTTCTGATGACCCTACATACGGTTAATAAATCCCCTTTTACCAGCCAGAGTCTGGCTGATTGCCTTGACCGAGTATCTGCCGGTGACAGCGTTGTTTTGATTGAGGATGGCGTCTACGGCATAAACTGTGCAGCGTCCGACTCACTATCAGAGCTTAATACAGTCATAACCCAGTTAAGGGCTTTAGATGTCAGCTTTTGTGCTTTGCGACCAGACATAGAGGCCCGGGGCCTTCAAACTGCCTCAGAGACCTGTCCATTCAACTTACTTAGCGACGGTGATTTTGTTGACCTGGTATGCGAGGCAAATAAAGTCCTTAGCTGGTACTAAATGCATCACACATGAAGACGCTGAATATAAAGACACAAACTGTGCCCATTGACGAAGACGGCCATTTACTGCACCTTGAAGACTGGAATAAGGCCGCAGCCCAAGTGCTCGCCGAGCAGGAGGATATCGTCCTGGATAACAGGCACTGGGAAATCATTGAGCTCTTGCGGGAGTTTCACACCACCTTCGAACTATCCCCAGCCATGCGTCCTCTGGTCAAGTATATCCAGTCCAAACTCGGACCAGAAAAAGGCCGGAGTATTTATTTGATGCTACTATTTCCACCCAGTCCAGCGAGGGTGGCAAGTAAAATTGCGGGCTTGCCGAAACCAGAAAATTGCCTCTAATCAATCTCGCGTGAAACCGCCATGACGACCTCTCCTGCCGATACAGACAGATCACATCTTGAGCAAGCTTTGCTCGCGAAATTACCCAGATGGCGTATGTCTGGACAGTCAGCGTAGCCTCAGGAAGGCCGGTACATTCAACGCACATTCCACTTCGATGATTACGCTGATGCCCTGCAATTTACCGCCAACATTGGCACACTAGCGGACCATCACAAACACTACCCTACGCTTATTACTGCTTATAAGAAGGTGACTGTTTTGTGGCATTACACGGTACAGCCCCCAGACACACTGCAACGCGGACATACAACAGATTCACAGGAAAAAAGCGTTATTCTCGCTGAAAAAACTGATGCTCTGATCACTCAGGTATAGGCACCGGATCACGCTGCAACGACAGGTCGAACCCGATCCAGTTCAGCGTCTTCATACAGGCGCGAAGTGGTTAAAAACCGTAAGCCAAGGGGAATCTCGAGAGAAAAACTGGCACCTCTCCCGGCCACAACATCAACAATAGTTTCACAATTTTTATAATATTCAAACTGATCGGCACCCATGTAAAACTTGCAGCCGTGGATCTCCCCCAGGCAAACATCGCGGGCGCCGACCTTAAAATCGTCGATGGCAAAGCACATGGGTGCCGTGCCATCACAACAACCCCCGCTTTGGTGAAACATCAGCTCACCGTGTTTTGCCCGGAGTTGATCGATTACCTTCTCGGCGGCCGGTGTAACACTGACTCGCTCGATGTAATCACCTTCATCAATACTTTTTTCCACCACATCGTCACCCCTTCATGTCGCACTGCCAGACCCACTTACACGGCTAGCTGCTGCCTAGAAAAACCCCATTTTATTTTTGTTGTAGGACACCAGTACATTTTTCGTATTGCGATAGTGATTCAGCATCATGTGGTGGTTCTCACGCCCGATGCCAGAGTTTTTATATCCACCAAACGATGCCCCGGATGGATAGACGTGATAACAGTTCACCCAGACCCGGCCAGCCTCTATACCTTCAATAAAATTCTGAGCCTGATGAATATCTCGTGTCCAAACCCCAGAACCGAGACCATAAAGGGTGTCGTTAGCAATTTCCAAGGCCTCAGCCTCATCCTTAAAAGTGGTCACACTTAGTACCGGTCCAAAAATTTCTTCCTGGAAGATACGCATTTTGTTGTGGCCCTTGAATATAGTTGGCTCGATATAATAACCACCCGGATATTGATCGTGATGAAAAACATTGCCCCCGCATAAGAGCTCGGCGCCTTCCTGCCTGCCAATATCCAGGTAACTCATGATCTTCTGATGCTGATCGTTTGACGCCTGAGCACCCATCATAGTGGTCAACTCATAGGGGTCGCCCATAGTGATAGCGGCGACACGGGGGAGGCATTTCTCCATGAATTTCTCGTAGATGCTTTCCTGAATCAGCGCCCGAGAGGGGCAGGTACAGACCTCGCCCTGATTTAGAGCAAACAACACAAGGCCTTCAATGGCTTTATCGAGAAACTCATCGTCTTCATCCATAACACTTTCGAGAAAGATATTCGGTGATTTTCCACCTAGCTCGAGAGACACTGGGATAATATTTTCCGACGCATATTGGCTAATCAATCGACCAGTCGTGGTTTCCCCGGTAAAGGCGATCTTTTTAATGCCAGGATGACTGGCGAGAGGCTTACCCGCTTCGGCACCAAAACCATTGATCACGTTAAGCACACCTGGCGGCAGCAAATCACCGATAATCTCCAGCAAAATTAGAATCGACACGGGCGTTTGCTCAGCAGGTTTAAGCACCATGCAATTACCCGTGGCCAGAGCCGGGACAATTTTCCACGCTGCCATAAGCAGGGGAAAATTCCAGGGGATAATTGCACCTACCACGCCTAGTGGTTCATGGACTTCCATGGAAACTGTGTCAGGATCAATATGAGTGACACTCCCTGCCTCAGTGCGAATACAGCCAGCAAAATAACGGAACTCGTCGATCACCAGGGGCAAATCCGCACCCAGTGTTTCACGAATGCCTTTACCGTTATCACAGGTTTCAACAACCGCTATTTGCTCGATATTTTCCTCAATACGATCAGCAATGCGAAATAACAACATACTGCGCTCGGCAGCAGTGGATTTACTCCAGGTAGCGGCTGCTTCCCAGGCAGCATCGATTGCCAGGTCAATATCCTTGCTGTTAGATTGGGGAATACGCGTCACCAACTGGCCATCAATGGGCGAGGTATCTTCAAAATAATTACCATCGACTGGGGCAACCCATTTGCCGCCGATATAATTTTCGTACTGGTCTTTAAAAACTGGACGTTGGTATGACATGGCCTTCCCCGTTCATTAATTTATAGATTTGCGTGCTTATTCAATCGAAGTCTTTGTTTATAGATCCACCTTGAGCGTATTCTCTTACCGATTTTTTGCTTTGCTCTCTATTAGTATTAGTTTACTCCTGATTAGAGCGACAAATCGGCTAGATCATCCTCGATTATGTTACTAGATTGAACTCAACACAAGAACAGGCCGTGCTACTCACGAAGCCAGATGAAGAATGATCCTACGCCGCCCACCCTGTCGCCGGTGTTCCCACAAAAAGACACCCTGCCAGGCACCCAATGCGAGCTTATTATTGATTATCGGAATCGCCAGGCTAGTCGCTGTTAACGCCGCTTTTATATGGGCCGGCATATCATCAGCGCCTTCAAGCGTATGGGTGTAAAGAGGATCGTTTTCGGGCACCAGGCGATTCAACCATGACTCCAGATCGCGACGAACTGAGGCATCGTAGCTTTCCTGAATCAACAAACTGGCTGAGGTGTGCTGAATATAGAGAGTACACAGCCCTTCGCGGAGATCTACGTTGTTTACTACCTGCTCAATAGCCTGGCTGATGTCGTGCAAGCCCTGTCCGCCAACGGCTATCGTGGTTGTTTTAATCATCTTCCCGCTCTTACCCTAATATCTTGTTGGACCCCACAAAGCCTTATCCGTCGACAGGCCTAAATGCCGTTATAATAGACCACATCGGACATTGACAGATGCCGGTCTGCCCAACCAATGAGCGAGGTTTAAGCCTCGCAAATCCACTTCGATTAAACCTTCATACCAAGAGATATTTCGTGGCCCTAGCAAGGAAACCCAGCATATCCGAAGAGCCGAGCAAATCCTCAAATCCCGATCCATCTCGGTACCAGAATCAAATCAGCGAGAAACTCTCAGCTGTAAAAAAGCAATTCGAAAATATTACCTTACCCAACATCGAAGTCTTTCACTCAGAACCTGTCCACTATCGTCTGCGCTGCGAATTTAAAGTCTGGCACGAAGGAAATATTGCTCACTACGCCATGTACCACCCAGGTGAGCACAAAAAACCTTATATCATCGAAGACTTCATCGTGGCATCCGAGCTGGTCAATTCACTCATGCCATCCTTACTTGCCGCAATTAATGCCAGTGACATTCTCCGTCGCCGCTTGTTTAGTGTTGAATTCCTGACCACTCTCAGCGGTCAAGCATTGATCACCCTCCTCTATCATCGTCCTCTCGACGCAACATGGGAAGTCGAAGCCTCAACACTGGCCAACATATTGGGTGCCGATATTATTGGTCGCAGCCGCAAGCAAAAAATCGTGCTTAATAAAGACTATGTCACTGAAACTCTGAACGTCGCGGGCAGAGACTATCACTACCAACAGATTGAAACCGGCTTCACTCAGCCCAACGGCCGGGTTAATCAACAAATGCTCAGCTGGGCGTTGGAAAAAAGCCGATTATTTGGTGGTGATTTGCTGGAACTGTACTGCGGCAACGGCAATTTCACCCTGCCGCTCGCACAGAATTTCAAACACGTGTTAGCCACAGAAATAGCCAAAGTCTCAGTCAATTCTGCACTATTTAATCTCCATAAAAATCAGATAAACAATGTTGAAATAGTGCGGATGTCAAGCGAAGAGATCACACAGGCACTGCAAAAAGTCAGGCCCTTTCGCCGACTAAAACAGATTAATCTGGATAGCTACGATTTCTCAACGGTATTTGTCGACCCACCTCGGTCTGGCCTGGATATGCAGACTCTCGACCTACTACATCGCTTTGATAACATACTTTATATCTCCTGTAACCCGACAACCTTGCACGAGAATTTATCGGCGCTCACTGAACATTACGATATCAAGCATTTTGCGATTTTTGATCAGTTCCCTTACACCCCACACCTGGAATGTGGCGCTATTTTAAATAGACGAGAAGACCATCATTAAGGCAAACAGTCCGATTGCTTATCTACCCAGGACTAAACAGGGGGTCTTTTAACAAGCCCTGGGTAGCCTCAACAACAAAAGTTTCAAAAGCGGCTTCGATATCGATCCGCTCCCTGGTATAGGCGTTTTTCTGTTGTGGCGATAATGCCTTCCAGGCATCCAGAACAGGAATATGCGAGGTAGCACTCGCAAGCTGAAAAAACACACTGTATTGGTCCTTGTCCTGGGCGGATTCGTCCACCTGTGCCAGTAAGTAAGCGATACGCATGCAACCCTCTGTAAGCGTCAATTCTTCACGAACCATGGCACCGGCTAATACACGAATACCTTGCGTCGCATCGTCGATTTGTTGTTGCCGTCGTCTTGCTGTCTCCTCGACTTCGCCTTGCTGCTTTTCCTCCAGAGCCTTTACCCGCCCATGAAGTTGCCAGGCATAGGCGCCCAGTATCACCAAAATGGATATTCCCACACTGCCCCAAACCACCCAATTATGAATACCTTCAAGCAATGTCATCAGATCATTCCCCTCGCCTGCAGAAATGCTAAACCAAGGACCACACCCACTACGGATAGTAAGCTACTGGTTAACACCATATTAGCGGCCTGGCTCTGGTGACCACCAAACATTTGTGCAAACACGACACTAATTGATGAAGTTGGCGAAGACAATAACAAAAAGATAATACCCAGCTCCATACCGTGAATACCCATTGTCCAGGCAATGGCGACGCCGGCAACAGGCATGATAATGCACTTATAAAGAGTTGCTGCCCAACCAACAATATTGGGACTGCGCAGGAGCTTAAAATCAAAGGAGGCGCCAACATTGAACAAAATCAGGGGCACCGTTAACTGGCCCAATAAATTACCAGTATTTTTCACACCATCGGGAATATCGACCTGTAACCAGCCAAAAAAAGCACCTGCCAGGACAGCAACAATCACTGGGTTTTTAAACACGTCAGCCCAGTATTTCGCTGCTGATTCACCACTGCCGCCTTCGTAGTACTTAAGAATCGCCACCGAATAAATATTATTAAAAATAATGTAGATGCCCAGGGGTAGAGAAGCCAGTGCAATGCCTTCCATACCATAAATACCGTGTGTAAAAGCCAGCCCAGAGACCAGTAAATTGCCCCTTGATGCACCCTGTACAAACACCCCTCGCAATGATCTTTGCTTGACCACTAACGGCGCCAGTATCCAGCACACCAAGGTCAGGCCAATTAATAAACCAATACTGACCAGAAGAAAATAAGGCGCGATGACGATACTTTTTGACGACCCTGCCAGGGCGAAAAACAAGGTCGCTGGTGCCGCATAGTTAAACACCAGGCGCGAGCTATCTCTCAGGAAGTCCGTACTCAGGAAACCGCGACTGCGGAGCATATAGCCCAGCGCGGTGATCAAATAAATCGGCAATAAAGTAGCAAGTACAAAATCGAATACTACCGATTGCACGGCAATAGGTTCTAGGGCCACAGGTATTGCCATATTGTTGACATATACAGTCTCGTGATTGCTGATGAAAGCGAGAAGGGATTAGTTAAATTTTCACCACTTGCCGGTATTTTAACAGTTCCCACGTCCGGCATAAGGTAAAATCTCAATCATGACACCAGCACCTCGCATCCTCGTTTTCGACTCAGGCGTCGGCGGACTCAGTATTCTTGAAGCTCTCAGAAAGGAGCTCAGCAACTGTGAATTTGTCTATGCCTCCGATAATGCGGCGTTCCCCTACGGCTTAAAAAGTCAGGCCCACCTCATTGAGAGAGTCGATGCTGTGCTTAAAAAGTTAATCAAACAGATCGAGCCGGATATCATCGTGGTTGCCTGCAACACGGCCAGTACAGTGGTACTACCCAGCATCCGCAATCACTTTAAAGCACCCGTGGTCGGCGTGGTGCCGGCTATAAAACCTGCCGTTGCTTTATCCCGTACGGGCGTCATTGGCCTACTTGGCACACCGGGTACAGTTAATCGAGATTATACGCAAAGGCTCATTGATGGATTTGCCAGCGATTGCGAAGTCGTCAAAGTTGGCTCATCGCGCCTGGTAGAAATCGCGGAGCAAGCCTTGCGCGGTAGTTCACCGAATAAAAGCGAGCTAATAAAAATATTAGCTCCGCTGTTTACAGCCGATAAACTGGATACTATCGTGCTAGCCTGCACGCACTTCCCTCTCATTGTGCAGGACCTGAAAAATGCCTCGCCACGCGAGGTCAACTGGATTGATTCGGGGGAAGCTATCGCCAGACGGGTGGCATCGTTAATCGCCCTGTACCCCAACCATCAGCAGCTCCCCAACAAAACGGCCGCCCCGACGTTTACCAGCAAGGCCATATTCACCAAAGCCTGCGATGAAGTTAATGCACTGCGCGGCGCGCTGCTCAAATTCGGCTGCAACGACATTGCCTTTTGTGAAAATATCCCTTTTCCTGAGGGGCTAAGATGAATCCCTCGATGGTAAATCCGCTATTTAATATCGAGGGCCTGATCCATGAACTGGAAGCACACAATCAGATATTAGTCCCCAATCGACGCCTGGCCAGGCAGATCACCAGCGCCTGGGGACAGCATTGTTGTCAACAGGGCCTGCAGGCATGGCGACAGGCACCGATCCAAACCCTCGACACCTGGCTGCTCGAACGCTGGCAGGAATTACAGAATCGCGCTTATCCAGACTGTTTCACTCACAGCATAATCAACTCCCATGCAGAACGACTAATCTGGGCACAGGTGATCGACAACGACTCAGATAAACCTATTGGTATAGATGGTTCTGCATTTGCGCGACTTGCTCAAAGTGCGTTGCAAAACCTGGAGCGCTGGCAAGTACCACTGGCTGAATTAGCTCAGAGTGCTCACGAAGCCAGCCAATGCTTACTGCGCTGGCATGGCCAATTTTCCGCCTTACTAGCCGACAAACAAATACTCACCCCAGCACAGGCTCAGAATTTTGTTTGGCAAGCTTTTCAGGAAGGCTTTCTATCGAAGGGTAGACGAGTTGTCCTGGTGGGCTTTAACACTGAACCCGCACCGCTTTTTCAAAATATTATCGACGCAGCTTTTTCAGAAACTAACTACTGGCGTGAAGCTGACCACAGCACCGCTAAATTCATCTGTATCGCCGCCAATGATGGCGACGAAATAAGCCAGGCTGCGCAGTGGGCAAAGAAAGCAATAGATGCCCAGCCAGATCAACGAATCGGAATTGTCTTCCCCAATCTAGCCAGCCAACGGCATCGTATCGACAGGGTTTTTCGCGAAATCTTTACGCCAGAATACTGCCTGCCCAGCGCACCTCATAGCCTGCCACCGGTGAATATTTCTGCGGGTGTTGCCCTGAGTGACACAGCGCTGATCAGCAGTGCATTAAACTTGCTGCAACTACAGCGATCACCCCAGTCCCTGGAGTTTTATTACGCCCTGCTAAACGAGCCCTTTTGGGGCGACGCTGACAATGAACAAATTGCCAGAGTCCAATGCCAGCTTCTTCTGCGCAAAGGCTATAAATTAAAACCCAGCAGCGCGGATCTACGCTTTTGTATGAGACGTGCCGAAGATGGGATATCAAGTTCGCTCCTTAAAAACGATCAGCAAAACGCTCACGGGACTCCATCGCTCTCCCAGGCACTTCAACAATTTGAAGACCGCTGTCGACGCCAGGGCATACACGCCGGCCCAGAAACAGGAAGCACGAAAAAGAACTTTTCATTCTGGGCAGAAGAATTTTCACGCCGCTTAAAAATCCTCGGCTGGCCTGGCACCCGCATCCTGGATAGCATCGAATATCAGCAGCAGCAACTGTGGATTGATGTCCTCGAAGAATTCGCTGGTCTCGATAGCGCCATCGATCCGGTAGATAATCATTCCGCTCTCACCCAGCTAGCACGGATTTGTCGAGACCGAATATTCCAGGCCGAAGGCAGTGATTCCCCGGTGCAGGTCCTGGGTTTATTAGAAGCCGCAGGACTGCATTTTGACAGTCTCTGGCTGGCGGAAATGCACGATGGGCAATGGCCCCAATCACCGGACTACAATCCCCTGCTGCCGGCAGCCCTGCAAAAACTCCACAAAATGCCGCGCAGCAGCACTGAGACAGAACTCCGTATTGCCCGGCAACTGTTGAAAGATTTTGAAAACCATTGTCCCCAAATCGTCTTTAGTTATGGCTCCAGAGATGGCGATAGCGAACGCCAAATCAGCCGCTTGCTGGACGGTGATTTTGCCAACCTGGACGCATATCCGTCTGCCTACCACCCCTTGTTATGGGACACCGAAAAACCTCCACTGCAGAAAGTCGCTATCGATCAGGCACCGCCACTGCCTGGCGAAAAAAAGCCGATCAGAGGCGGCAGCGCGATTTTACGGGATCAGGCCCGCTGCCCCTTTAATGCCTTTGCCACCTGGCGTTTGGGCGCCGAAGCTCTACCTGAACCCACATTCGGCTTTACTGCCATAGAACGGGGCAATCTGGTACACCACGCGCTGGAATTATTCTGGGCTGATTGCCAGGATTCAAGCACCTTAAATAATATGGATTCAGCAGCTAGAGATACCTTACTTGCACAAAGCATCGATACCGCAATAAGCCAGGCGAGGACAGATCGCCCGGATTTATTCGGGCCTCGCTTTTTTACTATCGAAAGCCAACGCTTGAACACCTTATTATCAAGCTGGTTAGACATCGAACGGTCACGGGGTACTTTCAGTGTCGTTGGTCGAGAGGAAACAGTCACCTTCCACTTAGGTGAATTAAATATGTCCCTGCGCATCGACCGTATAGATAAACTTGAAGACGGCAGCGTTATGCTGATCGACTACAAAACCGGTAGCGCCAGCATCAAAGGCTTTGCTGATGAACGTCCCGAAGAACCGCAATTGCTACTTTATGCTTTGGCCATAGACCAAAGCCTCAGCTCGCTGTGTTTTGCACAGATCTCCGCGAGCAAAGGTGTTGGTCTAAAAGGCCTGACCAGCCAGGTTAATATGGCTCCTGATTTAAGTGATCTGCAAAGCGCCGGCTTAGAAGGTAACTGGACGGATACGTTGGCATTGTGGCGGCAACGCCTGCAAACACTGGCAGCAGAGTTTTGTCAGGGCAATGCCGAGATGGTGTTTTATTCAAATACCGCTGTTACCTACCAAAGCCACTTGCTACCCCTTAATCGTTGGCCTGAAATAGGCGCCAGCAATGGTACTGAAGTAAACCTGGAAAGGGATTTGGCAACAGGCGATATCGATGACTAAGCCCGCTGATCACCTAGCTCGCGCCCAGGCTCTGAATACCGCCCAGTCTTTCGCCGTGTCCGCGCCTGCCGGTTCCGGTAAAACCGGACTGCTAACGCAACGAATTTTATGCCTGCTGGCAGAGGTCGAAACACCAGAAGAAATTCTGTGTATGACGTTTACCCGCAAGGCAGCCGGTGAAATGCGTCATCGCCTGATTGAGGCCCTGGTAAAAGCCGAACGTGACCCTGAACCAGAAGATACTTATGAACACGCAACCTGGCATCTCGCCCGCCGCGTACTGGCCCAGGACAAAGCACAAAACTGGCAACTTATTGCCGCACCGAACCGTCTGCGCATCCTCACTATCGATAGTTTTTGTCGTAATCTGGCCAGTCAACTAGTTTTGGAATCGGGCTTTGGTGACTTACCTGAACCCCTTGATAATCCAGAAAAATTTTATCGACAGGCTATCCACGATTTATTGGGCGAGCTAGAATCGAATTCGCCGCTGGGGGATTCACTCAGCGTTTTGTTGATTCATCTGGATAACGATTTTACTCGTCTCGAAGGTTTGCTATTAAGACTGCTCAACAAGCGTGAGCAATGGCTGCCCCACATAGTTTCGAACCTGAGGTTAACTGGCGACAACGTTAAACATAGCCTTGAGCACGCCGCCCAGAGTCTAATTGAAGAAACTCTTTATCAGGCGTCAGAGCAGCTCGCATCCCGGGCTAGTGATATCGCCATGCTGGCAGATTATGCTGCTCAACACCTGCACAGCCATGCGCCTGAATCCGACCTGGCCCAATGCCTGGGTATGAAAAACTTGCCCGCTCCTGCTACTTCAGATTTGCCGCGCTGGTTTGGACTGGCTGATTTACTGCTTACTAAAAGCGGCGACTGGCGAAAAACTATTAATAAGAACGCAGGATTCCCCACAAAAAAAGGCAGCCTGCACCCGGAACTTGCCGAGGCTCGAAAAAAAACCTGGGCCGAAATCTGTGAATGGTGTCAGCAGCAGGTTGGCCTGTTAGACATATTGAACGACATCCGGTATCTACCTGCTGCTCAATTCGGGATAGAGCAGTGGCAGGTACTGAATGCGTTGACCGCCACGCTACCGCAACTCAGTGCCCGCCTTAATTTGATTTTTCGCAGTGAAAACGTCTGTGACTACACCGAAATCACACTTGCTGCGCTGACCGCACTGGGTGACGAAGATACACCGACCGATTTGACTCTGCGTCTGGATAATCAAATTAATCACATTCTAGTCGATGAGTTTCAGGATACCTCTTCTGTGCATTTCGACATTCTTCGCCGCCTCACTGCCGGTTGGCAAAATAATGATGGTCGCACTCTGTTTTTTGTCGGCGATGGTATGCAGTCACTTTATGGTTTTCGAAACGCCAACGTCGGTTTATTTATGGATGTTCGCGAGCACCCCCTCGGTGAAATAACACTTCAGGCCCTCGACCTGAATGTTAATTTTCGCTCCCAGGCCAATATTATTGGATGGGTAAACCGTCTGTTTAGCGGCGCTTTTCCTGCGCTTGCCAATACCGGTCGCGGTGCCGTTCCCTATACGCGATCAGAACCGTTTAAGGCTGCCATAGAAGGCCCAGCTGTTCATCTCGATATTTTTGAAGATGACCCCGAACGCATGCTCGAAGCTGAGCATGTGGCGCAAAAAGTACTCGATAGCAGGGTTGAAAACCCGGCGGCATCCGTCGCCATACTGGTGCGGGGCCGCACTCACCTCAGGGAGATTTTGCCTGCCCTTCGGGAACACGGCCTCGTCTGGCAGGCTACTGATATCGACCCTCTGGCCAGTTGCATGCCAGTCATCGACCTTCTGTCTTTGACCCGCGCCATGCTTAATCCCGCTGACCGCATCGCCTGGTTAGCTATTTTACGTAGCCCCTGGTGCGGCTTAGGTCTGGATGATCTGCTCTGTGTCAGCAATGCAAGCGTGCCGAACAACCCTCCCCCGACTGGCGAACACTACCCCTTATTACTGCAACAGGTATTCGCCTATGGCGATATTGACTCTTTAAGTGATGAGGGACGGCAGATTCTCAGGCGCATTGCCCCAATACTCGCCAAAGCCTGGCAACAACGTTATCGAAAACCTTTGCGGGTTTGGCTCGAAGGTCTGTGGATTGATCTGGGCGGCGCAGCGGCCCTGACCAACGAGCAAAGTTTGATGCAGTGCCACCAATACTGGAACTTACTTGAAAGCCATGCTCGAGACGCAGCTAGTCTTAGTGACTGGTCAGCATTTGAATCAGCAGTCGATAATCTCTATGCAGAACCTAGCCCTTTGATAACCCGTCTTGGGGAAGATACCAGCCCGCCCATACAAATCATGACCATCCACAAGGCCAAAGGTCTCGAGTTCGATACGGTGATTCTTCCTGGCCTGGATCGCCGCACCAAAGGTAATGATGCCGAGCTATTGCTTTGGCGAGAGCGGGTCTCAGCCAATGGCCGGACTCAGCTTCTACTGTCGCCGCCCCAAAAACTCGGTGGCGAAAAGGATCAAACCTACGAACATTTGAAGCGCGAAGAATCCCTTAAAGGTCGCCTTGAAAATACTCGGGTACTCTACGTCGCCTGTACTCGTGCCATCAAACACTTACATTTACTCTTCAAACAAACGGACAAAGCCCCCGCAGGCAATAGCTTGCTGGCAGCCTTATGGCCGAGCCTAAAAGTAGAACTGGAAGCACCCGGCTCTGAGTGTCAGATTACTCGCCACTTTGGACAAACTGATCTAAGGCCTATTTCTGTAGCGGGAAACCCCGCTACTGACAGCGATATTGATAATAGCCATCGGTTCCAGTGGCGTTTGCCACCGGACTGGTCTCGCCCTGCCTACCATCGTCCTGCTCTCAACAAGCAACAGGCCGACCAGAGATTCTCTGAAGGAATAAACGCAGATACTCCCTTTGTCGATGGTGATTCCGTGGATAACAGGTCTGATGGCGAGTCCAATAGCGAAACTGGTAACGAACCGAGCGATGCCCGCAAAACCGGCATACTCTTCCATCGCACGCTGCAATACCTGGTTCCCGACGGCCTTGACGCCTGGGATGCAAACCGTATAGCTCAACAAAAACAACTCTGGCAAAGGCAAACTCAGGAGATGGGATTCACAGATCCAGCTGAAGCTATCGACACACTGGTCAGAGCACTAACAAACTGCCTCAATGACGTCGACAACGCCTGGATATTTGACCGACACCTCGATGATAGCGCCTCTGAGCTAGCCCTCAGCTATGTTGATCATCAGGGCGTAACTCGTACGGCAGTAATCGATCGAACCTTTATCCTCAAAGGCGAGCGCTGGATCATCGACTACAAACTTTCAAAGCTTGATAGCCCTCTAACCAGGGATGGAGAACAAGTCAGAGGCAAGCAACGAGCCTTAGATAATTTCATTACCCAGCAAAAAAGTCAGTACAGCCCTCAGCTAAAACATTATGCCAGGCTATTCGAAAAACTCTCTTCAGGATCTGGTAAAACCGACGTATTACCCATCAAAACCGCGCTGTATCTGCCCCTATATTCCCGACTTGAGATCATTGAACTCAATAAATAATGCTATTTAATTGATCCCACACTGCACAGAAAACACCCAAACTGGCATATTTGCAGTAGAATAGCCGCCCTTTTACGAACACGGGCCTTAATCGGGCCAACAACCTTGATTGAGAATAAGCATGATTGAGCGCGCGCTTGAAAATTTAAACATTCAGTCTCAGGAAGTTCTGCTGACCCCAGAGCAACTCAAGCGGGATATTCCCATGAGTGAAGCTGCGGCCCGAACCATTATGAAAGGCCGAGACAGCATCCAGAAAATTCTTAGTCGCGAAGATCATCGCTTATTTGTTGTGGTTGGCCCCTGCTCCATTCACGATGTCGATGCTGCCATGGACTACGCTGGGCGTCTAAAAAAACTGGCTGATAAAGTCGATGATACACTCCTGATCGTCATGCGAGTGTATTTTGAAAAACCTCGCACCACGGTTGGCTGGAAAGGTCTGATTAATGACCCCCACCTGAATGATTCCTTTAAGATTTCCGATGGCCTGCATATTGGTCGTCAGTTATTGATCGATATTGCTGAATTAGGCTTGCCGACTTCCACCGAAGCTTTAGACCCTATTTCACCCCAATACCTGCAGGACCTTATTACCTGGTCGGCGATTGGTGCGCGTACCACCGAATCTCAAACTCACCGCGAAATGGCCAGTGGTCTCACCTCTGCGGTAGGCTTTAAAAATGGCACTGATGGTAGTCTCGAAGTTGCCATCAACGCCCTCAAATCGGTCAGTAATCCCCACCGTTTTCTGGGCATCAATTCCGAAGGCAAAGTGGCGGTGATCAGCACCAACGGTAATCCCTACGCGCATATTGTGCTGCGCGGCGGTAATGAAAAACCTAACTACGATTCGGTAAGCGTCTCTGTCTGTGAACAGGAACTGAGTAAAGCCGGCGTCAACACCAATATCATGGTCGATTGCAGCCATGCCAATTCGAACAAAAACCACGAATTACAGCCGCTCGTAATGGATAATGTCAGCAACCAGATTCTCGAAGGTAACCAATCGATTGTCGGTATTATGGTCGAAAGTAACCTGCTGGCAGGCAATCAAAAACTTTCACCGAACAGGGACGAAATGGAATACGGCAAATCGGTGACCGATGCCTGTATCGATTGGCAAACTACAGAAAATGCCATAATGGCAATGTACGACAAGCTGAAGCCGATCCTGCCCCAGCGTGTGAGCGCCAGTTGATGGCTTATCAATAAGAATTAAAAATTCAGGAAATTTGGTCATATAACATATAAAAAGGCGAACCCTAAGGTTCGCCTTTTTATATGGCGAGACTTATCGCCGGATACCTAGCTAGTACTAGCTTTGTCCATACACCTACTACCAACACCCTTTTCATCACTGACTTCAAGCAAAGCCTCTATACCCATATCAATAATCCCGCCGATAATGGTTGGGGGCGTTTTTATTTTGCAATGCGTTCTCAAGCCACAGGCCAATGTCACTACATAATCCGTCAGTTCTTCGACAGACTTATCTTTTCTAACCAGCTTACGTGCTCTGGCCTGCCTCAGACGTTTAACAATCAGCTCGCGTAAAAAACTGCTCTTCTTCCACACTTCGTTGGCCAGATCAGGGCGAGTATGACTAAGCTCGCAAACCATACTGAAAATCAAACAACCCCGTTCTCGAATCTCTGCCTTTTCATGGAGGGAAAAATCTTCGAGAAAACTACGGATTGCCTCAATGGGGTCTTCCTTGGCGACAAGATTCGACTCAACTATCTCGGTTTGATAGTCGATATAACAATCTAATACTTCTCGAAATAAGCCCGCTTTATCGCCAAAGGCGTTATATAAACTGCCGCGATTTAAGTCCATGGCATCAAGCAAATTCTGAATTGAAGTGGACTCATAACCATCTCTCCAGAATAAATGGAGAGCTGCTTCTACAACTTTAGGACGATCAAACTCGGGATGCCGGGCCATAGTATTATATCTATTAGACAGGGACGCACCCAAGTCTAACATTTACTTATCCAGCAAACACCACCTAATAGATTTAGTGCCTGAACGAGTAATTGATCCTGTGCCGGGAAGGACTACTGATAGAAAGCCTGTGAGGTATCGCTGTGATCGGTAATATCTCGGACACCTTTAAGCTCTGGGAGCTTCTCTAACAAAGTCTTCTCAACGCCTTCTTTCAGTGTCACGTCAACCATGCCGCAACCCTGACAACCGCCACCGAACTGCAATACCGCAACACCATTATCCATCTCTTCGAGGGTCACATTACCCCCGTGAGAGGCTAACCCGGGGTTGATTTCATCGTGGAGAATGTAATTGATCTTATCTTCTATGGGACTGTCTTCTCTGACCTGAGGCAGGCGGGAGTTTGGCGCTCTAATACTCAGCTGACCACCCAGACGATCCGGTGAATAATCAAATTTGGCATCCTCAAGAAAATTCAAACTACGCTTTTCAACGTAAGCTGTAAAACCATTGAGAGTCAGAACAATGTCATCTTCCTGCTCTTCACCAGGTTTGCTATAAGCGATGCATGTTTCAGCTTTAGGTGTACCAGGATCAGCAACAAACAGGCGGATGGACATTCCTTCAGTGTCCTGTTTTTCGAGAAGGCTCGCAAGGTACTCCTGAGCTGATTCGGTGATGTGTAAGTCGGCCATTGTCTTGTACCTGAATCTATAAGTGTCATCTACTCGCATATAGAGCCTCGCACAATCGGTATGCGATTCTATACCCGAGTAATTTAGTCATGTATTTTATCAGTCTGCTATGCACCGCACAACCACAAATTCAATTTCACCCCAATACCCGCTGCGAGACAAATAAACACGGGATCTCGGCGAGCTCAATGGCTCAGGATTTGTTAAACTGCGCGGCCTTTTTAGGTACGAGTCAGCATACTGCCTCATACCTAACGACAGATTAGGCAGGATATTGTGCAAAACCGTAGTCAACGAATCAAAGACCTTCACCAGGCAGCCTCGGAACGAATACTATTCCTCGATGGCGCTATGGGTACCGTCATTCAACAACACAAACTTACTGAAGCTGATTATCGCGGCGAGCGCCTGGCCGACATTGAACAGGATCAGACCGGCAATAACGATCTACTCACCCTTACCCAGCCCGATATTATTCGCGGCATTCACCGCGCCTATTTCAAGGCCGGTGCCGACATTGTCGAAACCAATACTTTTAATTCCACGGCAATTTCTCAGTCCGATTTCGCGACCGAAGATCTGGTCTACGAACTCAACGTTGCAGCTGCCCAGCTCGCCCGCGAAGCCGCAGAAGAGTTCACCGCTTTAACACCAGATAAGCCTCGCTGGGTGGCCGGTGTTATTGGGCCGACCAGCCGTACCGCATCGATATCACCAGACGTTAACGACCCTGGCGCGCGCAACACCAGCTTTGACGAGCTCACTGAAGATTACCGTGTCGCTACGCGCGCTCTGATTGAAGGCGGATCGGATATCATTTTAATCGAAACTATTTTTGACACCCTCAACGCCAAAGCCGCGGTGTTCGCGGTACAGGATGTTTTTGCTGAATTGGGCTTTGAATTGCCCATCATGATTTCCGGCACCATTACCGATGCCAGTGGCCGGACTTTGTCTGGACAGACACCGGAAGCCTTCTGGAATAGCCTGGCCCATGCCAAACCCTTTTCCATCGGTTTTAATTGCGCCCTCGGTGCGCGGCAATTACGCCCTCATATCGAAGAGTTATCAAGAGTTTGCCCGCTACCCATTAGTGCACACCCCAATGCAGGGCTGCCTAACGAGTTTGGCGAGTATGATGAAGAAGCTGCCGAAACCGCTGAAATCATCGCCGAATTTGCTCGCGATGGCCTGGTTAATATTGTCGGCGGCTGCTGCGGTACTACCCCGGAACATATTGCCGCGATCTGCACAGCAGTTGCCCAATTTAAACCCCGCTCCTTACCGGACATTCCGGCAGCCTGTCGCTTATCTGGACTAGAACCTTTCAACATCACCAGCGATTCCTTGTTCGTTAACATCGGTGAGCGTTGCAATGTCACAGGCTCTGCGCGCTTTAAGCGACTGATTCTGGAAGATGATTATGACACTGCCCTGAGTGTCGCCCGGGAACAGGTTGAGACCGGCGCCCAGGTCATTGACGTCAACGTCGATGAAGGCATGCTCGATGGCGAAGCGGCGATGGTCACCTTCCTCAAACTGGTGGCCTCTGAGCCGGACATAAGCCGAATTCCCATCATGGTGGACTCCTCGAAATGGACCGTGATTGAAAATGGTCTGAAATGTATTCAGGGCAAGCCCATCGTCAATTCCATCAGTCTCAAAGAAGGAGAAGAACCCTTCCTCGCCCAGGCTCGGCTGTGCCTGCGTTATGGTGCGGCGGTGGTGGTGATGGCCTTTGATACCGATGGTCAGGCCGATAATTTACAACGACGTATCGATATTTGCAGTCGCAGTTACGACCTTCTGGTTAACACCGTGGGTTTTGCCCCAGAGGATATTATCTTCGATCCCAATGTCTTTGCCGTAGCCACTGGCATTGAAGAACACAACAACTACGCTGTGGACTTTATCGAAGCGACACGCTGGATCAAACAGAATTTGCCTGGCGCATTAATTTCCGGGGGCATCAGCAATGTGTCCTTCTCGTTCCGCGGTAATAACCCGGTTCGTGAGGCTATCCACTCAGTATTTTTATATCACGCCATTCGCGCCGGTCTAAGTATGGGCATCGTCAACGCCGGGCAGCTGGCGGTCTATGACGAATTACCCGGCGAGTTAAGAGATGCCGTCGAAACGGTGATCCTCAACACAAACCCAGACGGGACAGAAAACCTGGTCGATCTCGCCGAGCGATACCGTGGCGATGGCAGCACCAAAAACCAGCAGGAAGATTTAGCCTGGCGCGAGGAACCCGTATCGAAACGTCTCGAACATGCTCTGGTTAAAGGTATTACCACTTATATAGAAGAAGATGCCGAAGCGGCGCGACTCGAATCTGAACGTCCTCTCCTTGTGATCGAAGGCCCTCTGATGGACGGTATGAATGTCGTCGGCGATCTGTTCGGCGAGGGAAAAATGTTTCTCCCCCAGGTGGTCAAGTCCGCCCGGGTGATGAAACAGGCAGTTGCCTATCTCCAGCCCTATATCGAAGCAGAAAAAGATGGCACAGCGCGCAGTAATGGCAAAATTCTGATGGCGACGGTCAAGGGTGATGTCCATGATATCGGTAAAAACATCGTCGGTGTGGTACTGCAATGCAATAACTTTGAGGTCATCGATCTCGGCGTGATGGTGCCCGCCACACGTATTCTTGAAACCGCTATTGAGGAAAAAGTCGATATTATCGGCCTGTCTGGACTAATCACGCCGTCACTTGATGAAATGGTTCATGTTGCCGGTGAGATGCAACGCCAGGGTATCGATTTACCCCTGCTAATTGGTGGCGCGACCACCTCAAAAGCACACACTGCCGTAAAAATTGATCCCAAATATCGTCTCTCCCAGGCAGTTTACGTGGCCGATGCTTCCCGCGCAGTGGGTGTGGCCAGTAAACTGGTCAATAAAGAACAACGAGAAGCATACTTTTGTGATATCAAGGCCGAGTATGAGGTCATCCGCGAACGCCGGGCCAATCGCCAGCCCCGGGGCACTGTCACAGCCTATTCAGAGGCCCTTGAACAGGGCCTGGCGCTTGACTGGACGGCTTACACACCACCTCAACCTGTCAAACCTGGCATCCATGTCTTTCGGGACTTCCCTTTAGGCGACCTGATAGACACTATTGACTGGACGCCGTTTTTTATCACCTGGGGTTTATCTGGGAAATATCCCGCTATTCTCAAGGATAAAGTCGTCGGCGAGGCGGCGCAAAATCTCTTCAACGACGCACAGGCGGTGCTCAAAGACCTGATCGATGAGGGGCGCTTAAAAGCCAATGGCGTAATCGGGCTGTGGCCAGCCAATACCGTTAATCGCGACGATATCGAAGTCTATGCCGATGAATCCCGTAACGACGTCATTGCTACTGTTCACAATATTCGCCAGCAGGTAAGAAAAGCCCAAGAGTCGGACCCACTGCTGTCGCTGGCTGATTTTGTCGCGCCAAAAGAAAGTGGTGTTCCCGACTATCTCGGCGGCTTTGCTGTGACCACCGGTATCCAGGCAGATGAACTGGCCGCTGAGTTTGAAACAAAAGGTGACGACTACAATGCCATCATGGTCAAAGCCCTGGCTGACCGGCTGGCAGAATCCTTCGCCGAGCACATGCATAAGAAAGTACGCACCGAATTCTGGGGCTATGCCGCTGACGAAAGTCTTGATAACGAGGCTTTGATCAAGGAGAAATACCAGGGTATTCGCCCGGCACCTGGCTATCCCTCCTGTCCAGATCATAGTGAGAAAGTGACACTATTTAATTTACTTAGTGGCGAAGAAAATACCGACATTAAGCTTACCGAGAGTCAGGCTATGCACCCCGCTGCTTCCGTAAGTGGCTGGTATTTCAGCCACCCTGCGGCCCGCTACTTTAATGTCGGCAAGATTCATCCCGACCAGGTAGCCAGCCTTGCCGCGCGCAAAGGTATAAGCGTGTCCCAGGCCGAACGGGAACTAAGCCCCAACCTTGGCTATGAAACGAATAATTAGGATTATCGTATCCCGGGTGCGCTCAACGGGATGATCTTGAGTTGTATCAGGTTCTGCCCTCCCGAGAAACCCACACGGGCAGAGCCGAAGAGATACTGACTCATAGCTCTACCTACCAATACTTCCCACACAGGGGATAGAGGGCGATGCGTCCGATCGTGGTATTAGATCAGAGCGATCCATCCACTCAATTAATTAATTAATTGAGTGGATGGATAACATCTCTAATTGGGATAACAACAAAGCTACACGAGCGTGGACAGTCTAACCATTAACGCCATCGCCGTTAACGCAGTTTAACGGTTCTTCTCCGCGCCCCAGCCTGCGGATATTTTCAGCCACGCGTTCGGCAATACCGTGAAAACTTAAATCTGTCGCGCCGCCAATATGGGGTGTGGCCGTGACATTGTATTCAAACAGTGGGTCGCTGGGATCGCAGGGTTCCTCCACAAACACATCAAGACCCGCGCCCATAATTTGCTCGTTCTTTAAGGCATTCAACAAGGCGTCGTTATCAATTACACCGCCGCGGGCGACATTGATGACAAAAGCATTAGGCTTCATCAAGGCAAATTCCTCACTGGACATCAAATCCCGTGTGTCATCATTGAGCGGTGGTGCGAGCACAACGAAATCCGCTTCGGGTAATAGCTCATGCAATTTATCCTGGGTGGTGTGTAGATCAACATGCACCGTTTGCTCTTCCGCAGTACCTTTAGGGCCGGAGCGGGATATCGCCTGTACTTTCATTTCGAAACCGCCCAGCCGACGTGCGACTTCTCGACCAATACCACCGTAACCAACAATGAGGGCCGTGCGCCCCTTCAGGGACCAGCTGGTCGGGCTAGATATCTTCCGGTCCTGAATACTTTGACAGGTCGCTGCGTAGCGGCGAGACAAATTGAGCATATGCATCACCGCAACCTCTGCGACGGATTCCGCATTACCGGTACCTGCCGCAGGTACATTAGCCACATAAACGCCATTGTTGCTGGCGCTGGCGATATCAACCACATCCAGACCCGCACCAAACTGCTGAACTAATTTTAGGTCGGGTAGCGATAGCTCTGCCTCGTTGAGCGGAATGATAGTCGGTATCAAAACATTGGCGTCCCGGGCTTTAGTGGTGATTTCTTCCGGCAGACATTCCATTATTTCGTCGTCAGGTAAAAGCTCTTGCAAGAGATCGGTAATAAACCGGAAGCCCTTTTGACATAAATATACTTTCATCATTGTTTCCTTTCTATTTGCTGACCGCAGCTTAAACGGGATACCCTAGCCGATAAACTTTATCCTATAAGCCTCATCGCATAAACCACTGAGGAAGAGGGTAGCCCATGTTACAAAAATTATGGCTTAAATCGCTCGCGAAGCTTAATCCGCTTCCAAATGCTACTCTGTTGAAAACGCTTATTCTCATGAGTCTGATTGTAAGCTTACCAGTTCCAGTTTCGACCACTGCTTCTGCCTCAGGTACGACTTCAACTACTGATAGCGGGGCTGGAGCCAGCTGCAACAAACCCGTACTCAACATCCTCCTGACCAATGACGACGGTTTCGATAAACCCGGCATTCAGGCTCTGCACCGGGTATTCAAACAGGCCGGCCACCGGGTCATCTTAGCTGCCCCCGAAAAGAATGCCAGCGGTAGTAGCACCTCTATCACTCTCGCAGCCATTAAGGTTACACAGGCTGAAGCCGATGTTTACGCTATTGCTGGCAGCCCGGCTACCGCGGTGTTGTTAGGTGCCAAAGCCTTTTTCCCACACAACCCACCTGATTTAGTGATCTCTGGGATTAACAAAGGTGCCAACTTAGGACCAGCAACACCTGTATCCGGCACCGTTGGAGCGACTATCGCGGCGATTTTAATTGCTCAGCCCGCCATTCCGGCTATTGCCGTTAGCACAGATCCCTTTGTTGCTGATATAAATGTTGTTAATACAAAAAAGCAGAATACCAATGAAACGAACAAAAAAGCCAACCGCGAGCATCTCAATCGGGTTGCCGAATTTGTCCTGGCTCTGGTCGGCAACTTACAAACTCAACACTGTGATGGCAGCGCCTTGCTTCCCACCAAAAATGGCACTAAACGTTAATTATCCGCCCATTCCTCAGGATCAGATCAAAGGTGTGCAGCTCTATGATCAGGGTACAGCACCGCTATTTAGCCTTTCTTATACACCGTCGGAAAAAGATGCCACTATTTACATGCCGCATTTTGCCATTCTGCCGCCCATCTTAAAGAGTAAGGATGGCGATACAGCAGCTTTCCACGACGGTTATATTACTGTCGTCGCCATTGATGGTGATTACACGGTTAGTCCGGCAAACAAAGCTAAAATTGCGCCTGCGCTATTGAACTTAACACCCTGATAGCCCGGCGCTCAGTTTATTCACAGGCTTGTCAACGAGCTAGGCGCAGTCGGGGTCCTGCTGGAATTCCACCGTGTTACCGGTAGGATCTGAGCTAAAAATAAAACCTTCCATGCGGAAATATTCGATATTGTTATCACCCAAATGCTTTTCGGTGGCCTCGATATCTTCCACAAAAAAAGCGGTATGTGGTCCCATGGGATCACCTTTTTTCCCCGCCATTTCCTTCATGACGACTCGTTCGGCTCCGGTATCGCAGCCGATGACATGAATCTGGCCATTAGGGAATTGCATCCAGAAGCCGGGTATCAATTTGTCGAGTTTTTCTGGGATATCACGTTTAACCGTGGTCACACCAAGCACGTCTTCGTAAAAATGCTTCATCTCTGCGAGTTTGTCACGGCTGGCAATCGCACTGTGATTTATACGCGTAATATTAATCATTTGGCACCCCTGAATATTTAATTGTCGTTTAAGGTAAGCGGCTTTTATTTCCCGGAACGTCGAACCGCTGCTAATAAACTCTCTTTCTTACCGTATACTAGGTACCGAGTTAGTTTTGTGCAATATAATTACCGTCTTCTCACCACGGCTGTCAACAAAATGAGTAGTGTCGGAATTATCGCAAACCCCATGTCTGGCCGAGATTGTCGGCGTCTAATTGCCAGGGCAGATTCGGTTAGCCACGATAGCAAGCGCAATCAAATCAGTCGCATTGTGGTAGGTGCAGTGGCGACCGGTTGCGAACGTATTCTGGTACCCTGGGATCCTCGCCGATTGGTGATCGGTGCCGTCGAAAATATGAATATCCCGGTCACCATCGAAAACTTCCGTACGCCTCTGCATCACTCCGCAGAAGATACTGTTCAGAACGTTCAGGAGATGCGCGACCGTGCCTGCGATGTGGTTGTCGTCCTGGGCGGTGACGGCACCAGCCGAATTCTTAGTAAAGCCTGGCGAGATGCGGTGATCGTGCCATTGTCGACGGGCACCAATAATGTTTTCCCTATGCTTATTGAGCCGACTGTAGCAGGCATGGCTGCCGGGCTAGTCGCCAGCGGCAAAATTAGCCGGGACGAAGCCGCTCAGCGTGCTAAGGTAATTGATGTAGCAATCGACGGCAAAACCGTTGACCTTGCCTTAATAGACGCGCTGTTTTTGCAGGGCGACCGCATCGGTAATCTTGGTCCATTCGAGCCACAACATATGAAAACGATGCTCCTGACCCGCGCCGAACCCGACGCCGTGGGCATGTCACCCCTCGGCGGCCTGCTCTGCCCTGCCAGTGCCGGTGATGATTTTGGGGTTAAGGTGGAGTTCTGCCAACATAGTGAGGGGGGTCAATTGCTGCGTGCGCCCGTGTCGCCAGGGCTATTTCGTTCTGCCCACATTCGCAATGCTGAAAAATCCCCTCTGAGTACGGTCGTCAATATCGCAGGGCCAGGTATCCTCGCCTTTGATGGCGATCGGGAAATCAATCTGGCTGCAGGTCAACATGCCCAACTCACGGTTACCCGAAGCGGCCCCTGGGTGATCGACCCCAAAAAGACTTTAAGGCTGGCGGCAGAGCGCCAACTGTTGGTAGATTTACCCCACTGGGAAGACCCCTACGACGGGGCGCAAACTGGGGGTTGTTGCTAGCGGCTATTTTTTCTTAAAGTGGTCAATCAATTCCTGAGTGGTATTGGTGTTTGGAAAAGGCTCATCCGGTACCGGCACTTCGAGAAAATCACACAAAGGTTGCCAGCCTTCACGGACATCAAAAACCAACAAGCGCTCCGCTGGCACAGTGGCCTTGACCAGAGCATTGTGTTTTTCGAACACCTCGATAGCGTAATCCTCTTCTCCCAGGCGACCATCAAAGGTATTGTCCATAACGATGCGTTTGGCCATGGTCACTTGTCCAGACGGCATATCCGGAGATTTAGCCGTCAACAAGCGATAAATCGTATTATGGATGCTTTTGTACCAGCTCTTCGAGTCCCGGTGAGTGAGAAGCACTTTGGCGTTGGGATACATATCCATCAGCTCCCGCCAGAAGTAGCAGGTGGGCCAATCGACCGCCGAGCGATAACTGGCCAGCAAGTCACGAAGGACACTGCTGTCATCCAGCGCTCTTAACCAGTCAACACTTTGTTCCGGGTTTTTCACCACTTCAAACATATGATGGACCGGACCCAGTCCCAACAGACGCAAGGCCGCGCGCATGGACAAAGTGCCGGTCCGACCAAAACCAGCACCAATAAGCTGTAATTCATTTTCTGGAGCTGTTGCCATAAGCATTCCCCTTTACTGTGATTTTATTGTGATAATTACTTTCTAACCCTGCTCACGCTACAGACACAGGCTAATCAGCGTAAACATGCACAAAAACTGGACACCCCGTCGGTATAGCCACCACACTACTCGCCCGGGGCGAAAAGGTACAAGCTAACAATCAGAAGCTCATGGAAACAGGCTCAAGCAAAAACACACAAACCACAAATCTGGAGCTGTTAGCCAGTCCTAAAACAATCACAAATAATGGCTGTAAATCAGTATGACAATTAAGGTAATAAACGGCATTCAACCTCCGGTCGCCCACTTGCGCTGGTACGGCCTGATCGGTGGTCCAATTCTGGCAGTGATTGTCGCCCTGGCGATACCGGCGCAAATTACTGGCATCGATGGTTCTCCACTGGTTCTTGGTGGCGCCGGACAAATTACCGCTGGCCTGGCGGTGTGGATGGCAACCTGGTGGCTTACAGAAGCCATTTCTATTTACGCCACTGCATTGCTACCTCTGGCTGTTTTACCTCTCACTGGCGCTCAATCAATCGATGAGGCTGCCAATGCCTACGCCCACCCGCTGATTTTTCTGTTTCTCGGTGGCTTTATCCTTGCTCTGGCACTTGAACACTGGCATCTGCACAAACGCTTTGCGCTGTTTATCCTGCGTATTGTCGGCACCCAACCCCGACGACTGGTCGCTGGTTTTATGATCGCCTCCGCCACTATGAGTATGTGGATTACCAATACCGCCACCACAATTGTGATGCTGCCTATTGCTATGAGTATACTGGCCCTGCAAAAAGATAGTCCCTGGAAGCCCCGCTTCGCCATGTGTCTACTATTGGGAGTTGCCTATTCGGCATCGATCGGGGGGATCGGCACTATCGTGGGCACCACGCCCAATATGTTTGCCGCCTCGTTTATTGAAAATGAGCTGGGCCAACCCATTAGCTTTGCCCAGTGGATGCTGATTGGCGTACCGCTGGTGATCATCTTCGTACCCGTGGTTTGGTGGTTAATGACCCACTTTCTCTTACCACTCCCGAGAAGCCTCCCTGCTGATCAACAACAGAACACCTCCGATCTTGATATATCACCCGACCCCTGGACTCGGGGCGCCGTCCTCACACTGATTATCTTTACTCTTACTGCCTTCACCTGGATAGCCCGTCCACTGCTTGCCAAACTGGATATTTTTGCTCACCTCACCGATGCAAGCATTGCAATTATCAGTGCCCTGCTACTGTTCGTGATCCCAGCAAATATTCGTGAAAAACGTTTTTTAATGGACTGGCAGACCGCTGTCAAAGTCCCCTGGGGTGTATTGATCATCCTCGGCGGTGGTCTTTGCCTGGCCGGGGCCATCCGACAAAACGGCGTCGCTGAACTCCTTGCCCTGCAAATCACTGCCATTGGGCAGGTGCCCCCGCTGGTGATGACCCTGGTGGTTGTCGCTCTGATGATGTTCCTCACCGAATTAACGAGCAATGTCGCCACTACCACAGCGCTAATCCCAATTGTCGCAGCCATAGCCACAGTCCTGGAAATGGAGCCCTTGAAGCTCGTCATCCCAGCCACCATGGCCGCCAGCTGCGCCTTTATGCTACCAGTGGCGACGCCCCCCAATGCCATCGTTTTTGGTTCGGGTCTGATCACCATTCCTGCCATGGCCCGGGTCGGGTTCTGGCTAAATTTAAGCGGTATCCTAATTGTTTCCCTACTATGTTATTTTGCCCTTGATCTGGCACTGCCAATGATTCGATAACTTAAATACGGCGCAATAACTATTCACAGCAATCAAAAATGGCACGGAATATAACTATGGCTATCCAACATCGACTACCTATCTCATTACTCGGCCTTCGGCTGGGTGTGTTTATCGTCATGTTCGCCTGGACCATCGATAAATTTGTCCGCCCCGAACACGCCAGTGGTGTTTTCGCCCATTTTTATGGTCTGAGTGGCGTTGGCCACACCGCAATGTACGGCCTCGCCACACTCGAGATATTGCTTTTAGTGTCTTTTCTCCTGGGTATCAGGCGTCGCATCAGCTACGGCCTGGTCCTGATACTGCACGGGATATCCACTCTGTCCTCCTGGTATCAATACACCCATCCGTTCGAAGGCTCCAACTTATTATTTTTCGCTGCCTGGCCTATGCTCGCCGCCTGCGTAATGCTCTATTTAATGCGCGATCAAGATACCTTGCTCACGCTTCGAAGGGTGAGATGAATGTACCGACCTGTTACTTTTGACTAGAGCTCTTACTAACTATTACGCCCAGAAAAAACACCCTTAATCAGCACTTAGCGATCACCGCTTCAGCAAACTCGCCGAAGCCACGCTTAAGACCTTCGGCATCTCTTGCCGGTGGGTTTACCATCATCCGCGACACACCGATATCTTCGTATTGACGCACCCTTCCGGGATCGAGATTGCCGCCCGCGACCGTAATTTCAATCTCATCAGGATTACGGCCAGTTTTGGCACACTCATCACGCATCGCATCCAGTAGGGTCGGCAGGGTTTTAAAGCTACCAGAAGCGGGATAAAAGCCATCACCTACTCTCGCTGCGCGTCGGGCTGCGCCCTCGACATTACCGCCAACAATAATCGGTACGCCAGGCTTCTGTACGGGTTTGGGGTTAGAATTCTGCGGACCCCAATTGTAAAACTTACCCTCAAAAGCTTCTGGCTGATCTTTCCACAGGGATCGAATCGCCTGGCAGGATTCCTCGGTACGGGCGGCCCTTTCCTTAAAGGGCACTCCCACGGTTTCCATTTCTTCTTTTAACCAGCCAATGCCTATACCCATCATAGCCCGGCCTCGGGAAAGCACGTCGAGGGATGCCCATTCTTTAGCGACATACAAGGGGTTGCGCTGGGGTAGAATCATTATGCCGGTGGCGAGACGAATATTTTTCGTCATACCCGCGGCGTAGGACAAGGCCACTAGAGGATCAGGAATAGGCGCTGTTTCGCCACCCGGAAAGGCACCATCCTTACTGTAGGGATACTTAGACTGAAAACCTTGAGGCAAAACTACGTGCTCTACAGCCCAGAGTGATTCCATACCCACTTCTTCTGCAGTCAGCACCAGGGATTCAAACAGGTCCGGGTTAGCAAAAGGCCCGGCAGTGGCAAAGGCAATTCCAAATTTCATCATTATTCTCCTAACAAGCTAAATTTGATTGTGTAAGTACTACCTTGAAATAATCAGCGGCGAATTACCCCGCCAGAGGGTATCAGGGTGAACACCGAGTGTCAGCCTTTTGTCCCGGTTCAGGGGTTCTACGGACTTCGCTCTATGCGGCTGAAAGCAAAGCGGGTATTTGACTATGCTGACGACCACAGCTGCCCTCTAACTTTATGGCAACATTTAGCTACAGACTTTTTGGCATACAATACGTCCCTTATCCACCAAAAACCTGCTCATTTGGGATAGAATGCGCGCTCAGGTATTTTCCTGTAGATTCAGATAGTTGGTAAGCACTCAATTTATGCCTCATCTTGCCTTTATACCCCACCTTTGTTCAGCAAAAAGATATGCGGGGCTGAGCACCCTCCTTGTTACCTTAGTTATCAGTGGCTGCGCATCAGTGACAACCCCGCTTGATGATTCTACGGTTAACACAGGGTCTGAAGCAGAGTGTATTCAACAAGAGCCAGGAAATACGACCCCGCAGGAAGAGCCAACAACTACGACCCCACAAGAAGAGCCAGCAAATACGACCCTGCAAGACACAGAGGTGAAAGAGCCTGCGGTTATCTGGCCGTGCCCGGTTTGCCCAGAAGTCGAAATCAAAAAATGTCCAGCCTCCTCCACTGCCAGGGTCGCCAACAAAACCGTTTTGGGCGAGTATGAACTGGTAACGGTTGCCCCACCGGGCTTTAAATTTTTATCCAGGATCGATACTGGAGCCACAAGTACAGCCATCCACGCCACCAAGATCACTCGCTTTGAGCGAGACGGTCAGGATTGGGTACGCTTTGACCTGAGCAACCCAAAAGATCAAAAAACGGTAACCCTGGAACGACAGCTGATTCGACGTATCCGAATTAAACAGATCGACGATGACGATGATGTGGACCGTCGTCTGACAGTGATGATGAACCTGCAACTCGGCAAAATTGAACGGCAGATTGAGGTATCTCTGACAGATCGGTCAAATATGGAGTTTCCTTTGCTAATTGGGCGCAACTTTTTGATGGACAAGGCAGTTGTCGACGTAAGTTTGCGACGCACTGCTAACTAAAACGCCTGAGGCAAAATAACGATGACATCCCGCCAGCAGGTTTACCTCCTATCGACTACATTGATCGGCATCGGCCTGGGCCTGACCCTGTATAAATACTTTTTCCTCCACTTTCCTCTGCTCCCCGGCAGCGTCCGCACAGTATGGAATGTAGAAGCGAAGATTACCTTTGAAGCAAGGAAAGAACCCGTATCGGCTGACCTGGCCTTGCCTAGCATGCAGAGTGGTTACGAAATTCTTGACGAATCATTTGCGTCTTCTGGCTACCAGTTCAACATTGAATACCGCGACGACCAACGACGCGCCGTCTGGACTCGGGAGCAAGATGTCGGCACACAAAACCTGTACTACAGGATGCAGGTAACACCCCGCATAGGTCGAACTATAAGCACCGAGGAAGCCGACAAACCGCCCAGCGACGAGTCAAAACCGATCTGGTTAGCCGCACAACACGAAGCTGCGTTAAGTATGATCCGGCTGGCAAAAGAACAGGCGGCAACCCCGGACAATTTTACCCATGAGCTGCTAAAACTACTTAACAGCGATCAACAGGCCGATGATACCTACCGGCTCATTAGCGCCGACAAAACCATCTCGCGGGCTAATATGGCCCTGAAGTTACTGGCTGAGGCCGGTGAGCAAGCGCATATAATTCGCGGTATACAACTGGGCGATCGCACGCACAATGATCCCCCGGTTGAACTTATCGAAGTCTATGAATCCGGCCAGTGGCAAATTTACGACCCCGAGACCGCAACCGCCGGTTTACCCGCAGATTTTTTTATCTGGCAACGGGGTGGTCCCTCCTTACTTGATGTGGTCGGTGGGCGCCAGTCTAAAATCCGCTTCTCGGTTTTATCCAATGTGATTCCGGCTAAAAATATCGCCTTGAAGCTTGCCAAAGAACAAACCGTCGCACTGGTCGATTTTAATATCTACAGCCTGCCGGTAGAAAAACAAAATGTCTTCAAATCATTATTACTGGTACCCATCGGCGCATTGGTGGTAGTTATTTTCAAGATATGGATTGGCGTACGCACCTCGGGTACGTTTATGCCGGTCTTAATCGCTCTGGCCTTTATCCAAACCACCCTGTTCACCGGCATCGCCATTCTCCTTGTACTCGTCGGTATGGGCCTGTGGATGCGCTCCTACCTGAGCAAAACCGA
>CALODO010000007.1:0-273995 GCA_942492235.1 uncultured Gammaproteobacteria bacterium | reverse complement strand
TTGGGCCACTTCCCTGGTAAAAAATCCCCAATTTAGGCCACCTTCCGAGCGTACTCAGCAGGTGGTACATAACACAATGAGCTGTGAGGACGCACTTCGTTGTAGTGCTCTCGCCAGTCATTGATCTTCGATCTTGCGTCTTCCAGGTTCGTGAACCAGAACTGGTTGAGGCAGTTATCCCGGAACTTTCCATTAAAGCTTTCCACAAAAGCATTTTGAGTGGGCTTGCCCGGCTGTATAAACTGCAACTTGATACAACGGCCTTGTGTCCAAAAGAACATGGCTTTGCTGGTTAGTTCAGGATACATTGTCACAAACAATGGTTGCTGGCTGACCGCGCTGGCTGCATACCTCTTCCAGGTGCCGGGTCATACGAACTCCCGAGATCGATACGTCTACCAGTTGACCGACACACTCTCGGGTGAAGTCGTCGACAATATTAAGCACTCTGAAGCGCCGGCCTGTTGCCAACTGATCACTAACAAAATCCAAAGACCAGCGCTCATTGGCTTTGGTGGGCACCGACATCGGTACTCTGGATCGAATAAGCTTCTTCCGTTTCTTAGTTCTGACTTGCAAACCTTCCTCTCTATAGATGCGGTAGGTGCGCTTTTTGTTTATCACCAGGCCCTCGGCCTTGAGCAAGCCATGGAGCATTAGGTAACCGTACCGTGAGTACTCCGTGCTCAACTCCCTCAAGCGGGCCCGTAGCAGCCCGTCCTGATGGCCTTTGGGTTGATATTGATAACCCGACCGGCTGACACCAATCAATCTACAGGCTCCTCGCTCGCTAGCCAGTTCGCTCTCCACTAAATGCCTTACCGCTGCATGTCGTGCGGCTGGCGTCACCACTTTTTTGATACGACCTCCTTGAGTGCAGCATTATCCAGTGCGGCCTCCGCCAGCAGCTTCTTGAGCTTGCCATTCTCTAACTCCAACTCCCGAAGCCGCTTTGCATCAGAAACGTCCATGCCACCATACTTGGATTTCCAGCGGTAAAGGTGCCCTGGGCGATGCCCATATCGCGGCATATACTCTCCACGCTCACGCCTGACTCGTGCTGGTTGAGCGTAGCGATGATCTGTTCTTCCGTATAACGCTTGCCCTTCATATTCAAACCTCCTATCAAACAATTCTAGGAGATTTTTCACCGTTGTCATGGCCTGATTTCTGGGGGATAGGTCACAATGTTTTTCACCTCGCCAGATTTGAAGTCATCTTTCCCCAGTTTGGAACTTAGTAGAATGCTGGCACCAGTGGAAAACACAGGGATAAGAAAATAAAGCAGATAAGAGGCTGCGTTCGGGAGCATCCCAGTCCAGCTCAGCCATTCGACGCCACAAAAAAGTTTTCCTAATGTATAACCCTTCTGGACAAGAAAGATAATCACCAGAAGTGATGTGGCGTTGAATGCTAGCAAGAGCCGGAACGCAGTGTTTATTATCATTTTACCGTTACCTGGCCGTTCATTAGCATGGGAAGAAACCAATCCCTGAGCGAAGCGAGCTTCGTATTTTCTCGCTGGTTCACAATCATCTGCTTTAATATAGGCTCTAATTTCTGGCCAAGTTTTTCAGCGATATCCAAGTTAAATGGTTGATCAAATCGCATCATTACATTTGGATTTACACGCTTGTGACTATTTGAAGTTCCAGTTGCCGATTGCGTGCAATGTGCAATGAACTGCGGTGACGTTTCGATCATATACATAAAGTTTTTGATATATGTGTTTGAGCAGCGCCAAACTATAAGCTCAGTAGAACAAATTTGTTCAGTTTCCCCCATCGCATAAACAACCCTGTTAAACCAAGGGTTGAGCTTTGATACAAGTAAATCAGTTTCTTTAACCGTAAACTTGTTGCTCCCAATGGTATCCCCACGCTCAACGCCAAAAGTATTCGTCGCATCAAATACTGGGATACTGAAATGCTTAAATAGTTTTTCAGGATAGTCCGCAGGGTTAATAGATTCGTTGCTTACTCCCGTAATAGAAGATAACGGCGCAGCCTTCCACCCTTCCGGAATTTCCCGCTTCAGGGCTGGGTTGTAGACCATTTTTCCGCCGGAGGTTTTGTAGGGTTTGCCGTTGGCGTCGGGGAAGTCGAACTGTACAAACCAGTAGTCGTACAGGGTTTTAGCCATTGTTTCTAGTTCAGCGTTGATGCGGTTGTTGAGTTCGATTTTCGTTTCAATCGCATCAAGCAAATCAACGATTTTCTGTTGTTCGGAAACAGTTGGCAGTGGAACCTTTACATCATATATCCTTTCAGGAGATGTGTGCTTAACCTTTGAACCAGATGAAGTTAGGCGAATTTGCTCTCGCACAGTCTTCGTCTTGAATAGGTGATATACGTAATTTCTCAGTATCTTTTTAGAATCTGTAGTGATTCGCCCTAACCGTTGATTGTGCAAATAAATACCTGATTCTGGAACTCTAGCACAACTTCCCAGCAATCCGGCTGCTTGCTCAGTCATTGCAACAATTAGGTCACCAGCTTCATGCAGGTATTCTTCCGGAACCTCTCCAGTATAAAACTTCTCTTTCCCTGTCTGCCTTTTGAAACCACCTTCTTCATAAAAGTTGCCGGGCGTCAGCACAATGAAGTCTGTCTCTTCATCCGAGAAGAATTCACTCTTAAATGGGAATCCATGCCTAATACTGATTTTCCTTTTAGGCTAGAAAGGGGCCAATTAGTCATACTTCAACCCCGCCAACTGCTTTTTAATCTCTTTTTCCAGTTTGCGAGATTGATTAAACAAGCTATCCAAGTTGCCGGTAAAGCCCTGCATCTTCTCGGTAAATTGCTCTGGCGTAATATCCACATACTCAATCTTGACATCGAAATACTGCCCGGCGCTGAGACTGTAGTTTTTAGCTTCAATCTCGTCATAACTGACGGCAACGGAGAAATCTTCTACAGCCTCTTTGGCGTTAAAGGTATCAATAATGTGCTGCTCTTCATCCTGACTAAGCACGGTCTTCTGGTTCTTACCGTCTTTGATTTTTTCGCCAAGGCTTGAGGCATCCACCAGCACCACATCGCCGTCGTTGCTAGCATCAATAAATAAGATAGAGACGTTAGTACCGGTGACCTTTCCCCCAGTTTTGGGCCACTTCCCTGGTAAAAAATCCCCAATTTAGGCCACCTTCCGAGCGTACTCAGCAGGTGGTACATAACACAATGAGCTGTGAGGACGCACTTCGTTGTAGTGCTCTCGCCAGTCATTGATCTTCGATCTTGCGTCTTCCAGGTTCGTGAACCAGAACTGGTTGAGGCAGTTATCCCGGAACTTTCCATTAAAGCTTTCCACAAAAGCATTTTGAGTGGGCTTGCCCGGCTGTATAAACTGCAACTTGATACAACGGCCTTGTGTCCAAAAGAACATGGCTTTGCTGGTTAGTTCAGGACCATTGTCACAAACAATGGTTGCTGGCTGACCGCGCTGGCTGCATACCTCTTCCAGGTGCCGGGTCATACGAACTCCCGAGATCGATACGTCTACCAGTTGACCGACACACTCTCGGGTGAAGTCGTCGACAATATTAAGCACTCTGAAGCGCCGGCCTGTTGCCAACTGATCACTAACAAAATCCAAAGACCAGCGCTCATTGGCTTTGGTGGGCACCGACATCGGTACTCTGGACCGAATAAGCTTCTTCCGTTTCTTAGTTCTGACTTGCAAACCTTCCTCTCTATAGATGCGGTAGGTGCGCTTTTTGTTTATCACCAGGCCCTCGGCCTTGAGCAAGCCATGGAGCATTAGGTAACCGTACCGTGAGTACTCCGTGCTCAACTCCCTCAAGCGGGCCCGTAGCAGCCCGTCCTGATGGCCTTTGGGTTGATATTGATAACCCGACCGGCTGACACCAATCAATCTACAGGCTCCTCGCTCGCTAGCCAGTTCGCTCTCCACTAAATGCCTTACCGCTGCATGTCGTGCGGCTGGCGTCACCACTTTTTTGATACGACCTCCTTGAGTGCAGCATTATCCAGTGCGGCCTCCGCCAGCAGCTTCTTGAGCTTGCCATTCTCTAACTCCAACTCCCGAAGCCGCTTTGCATCAGAAACGTCCATGCCACCATACTTGGATTTCCAGCGGTAAAAGGTGCCCTGGGCGATGCCCATATCGCGGCATATACTCTCCACGCTCACGCCTGACTCGTGCTGGTTGAGCGTAGCGATGATCTGTTCTTCCGTATAACGCTTGCCCTTCATATTCAAACCTCCTATCAAACAATTCTAGGAGATTTTTCACCGTTGTCATGGCCTGATTTCTGGGGGATAGGTCACCGGTGGTAGCAAAGATATTGGAGGGCATGGAGACCACACCGGCCAGCATTTTATTTTTTACTAGGTGTGTGCGAATGCCTTTATCGATGCCTGACTGTGCGGTGATAAAGCCAGTAGGTACAACTACAGCCGCCTTACCGCCCGGTTTTAATGAAGCGATGATGTGTTGCAAGAACAATTGATAGATTTCCATCTTGTCCTTGTCTTTAGGTTTTATCTTGGGGATCCCGGCAAAGAAACGCTCTTTATTTTCTTTACTGTCCAACTCATCGCGGAAATCGCTGAAGTCCAACTTAAATGGCGGATTAGAGACGATGTAATCAAAGCGTTTTAAGTCTTTGCCGTCTTTATGGTAGGGGTGTAATACCGTATTACCCTGAATCACATTGGGGATGGAGTGCACCAGGTTATTCAGAATCAGGTTAAGGCGCAGCAGGTTTGAGGATTTTTGCGAAATATCCTGCGTATAAATGCTGCAACGGTTTTCACCGATAGCGTGAGCAACATTCATCAACAGGGTGCCAGAGCCTGCCGAAGGATCGTAGCAGGCGACATTCTTCACTTTGCCGCGCTGGGCCTGCGGCACCAGAATCTCGGCCATGATTCTTGCTACAGCGTGAGGGGTAAAATACTCAGCGTATTTGCCACCGGAGTTGCTGTTGTAGTCTTTAATCAGGTATTCAAAGATGGTCGCATAGAAGTCGAATTTTTGGGTAAAGATTCGCTCGAAGCTGAACTCCACCAACTTGTTGATGATGGCGCGGCAAAAGGCATCGCGTTTTGACTCGTCGGCAATGTACTCGCTAATGCGGTCAAACAGCACAACCTTGGCGCCACCGTCGGTTTTTACCGCGAACACGTCGTTATTGGTCAGGGCAATATCGCGCAAGGTGTCATCAAACAACTTGGCAAAATCTGGCACGTTCTGTTGACTGAACAGATAGCTGATAAAGTGGTGCGGCTTTAAGCGCGCGGTATCACCGCCCATTTGCAACTGGAGCATTTCCAGCTCGTCTTCGCTCATGGCGATCAGCACTTCTTCCCACTTTTCGGAGTTGGCGACTTTCTTGTCGATCTTTTTCGCTTCAAACGCGAATTTATCGTTCAGGAACTTGTACAGAAATATTTGGGTGATAATTTTAAATTCGTTGCCGTCATTACCTAAACCATAGTTGGCGCAAATGCTTTTCAGGCTGTCGATCAGCGCTTTGGTTTTGTCTTTAAATTCCTGCTCTACCATTTAAAGTGCCCTACCACGTTGTGCTCCCCGTATTAAATTCTTTCAAGTATTCGGCGACGACCAGGTGATTGATATAGCGCGAGGCGTCGGCGTTGAGTTGTATGTTTTGTTCGCCTTTGAAGCGCCTGATCACCAGGGGCATCATTTGGCGTTCAAAGTAGCTTTCGTTATCTAGTATTTGGCTGTTATTCAACACCTGCTCATCGGCGTCCTGTTTTACCCCGGTGAGCGCTTCAAAAATTTTGCGCTCTGACTCACTGATGTCGCTGTTGCTGTGTTGGCGCTCTTGTAGCCGCTTATGGATGCGGGTGTATTTGGTATCGCCCAGATACTTTTGGCGAAGTTGATTGTTTTGTCGGTTCAGCTCTTTGACGCGCTCGTGGATCTTGTTGAGGGCATCAATGTTTGTCACCATTTCATCCTGTGTGACTTCGCTGAGGTTCTTTTTCTTGAAGAGCCTTTCCAGCTCTTCCTTGAGGCTGACAAACTTTGGGTCTTGCTGGTCAAAATTACTGGCCAGCGCCTCGCGTGTTTGGCGCAGGGTGTTTTTTAGTTTGTCTGCCAGCACCAGTTCTTCTTCGCCGACTTTGATGAACTTAAAAATAACGTCCTCAAGGGCGACATTCAGTAAGTTGGTGTTATCCGTGCCTTGCTCAATGCTTTCTTTGAGGTTGAGCAGGTCCAGGTGGTTGCAGGTTTCCCGATAGAGAATATTCAGCTTGGCGAAGTCCAGCTCATCCAGAATACTGTACTCACCTTGCAGGCGGATAAGGTTGTAGAGGCTTTTCGCATCGCCCAGCGCTTTTTTCAGTGCCAGGATGGTCTCCCTATCCTGAATCTGGCTGATCTGATCGGTGAAGACCTCGGCATTTTCGATATCGAAGCGAAACAGCACGTCTTTGATATGCTCGATTTCCTGCTTTATTTCTTCCTGGGATTTAAACAGGTTGGAGTAGTGCTCCATTTCATCGCCAAGCTCTAACTGCAATTCATCAAAATAGGCTTTGTTGGTCGCGTCGAATTCTTTGCGTATATCGGCAAAGTCCACCACATAACCGAAGCGGAAATCCTTATAGGTGCGGTTCACACGCGTTAATGCCTGTAGCAAGTTGTGCTTGCGGATGACTCAGCCCAGATATATTTTCTTGAGTCTTGGGGCGTCAAACCCGGTGAGCAGCATGTTGAAGACGAATAGAAAGTCGATCTTCCCGGCTTTGAAGTCTTCCACCCAGTCTTTGCGCTCTTGCTTGGAACCAACATCGTGCAGAATCAAAGCGGCAGTGTTTGGTTTGTTATTTGGTTTAGCCTGATTCAAATAGACTGGGCTGGGTTCCGCTACTTTTGGTAAAGCATTGGGCAAAGGTTCAACTGTCTTGGGAAAATCGACGAGGTTGGAAGCTACTTGGGTTTGAAACAGTTGGAACATTTGTCGAGCTTGATCTGCGCTGTCGCAAATGACCATACCACCAATGCTGGCATCGTTATAAGCACCCCGGCTTTTTTCAAAGTCGGTGATGATGTAATCGAGCATGGGCTCGACAAAGCTCGGATGGGCGTAGATGAGCTTACGATCCACATCCCCCATTTTGACTTCCACTTCATCCAGGGCTTGTTGCAACACCATCCTATAGTTGGTGGCGATCTCTTCCCGGATCAGGCGCAGTGTGTAGCCATCGGCAATAGAAGCGTTGTAATAGTATTTGTGAATGTATTCACCGAACAGAACGCGAGAATTGTAATCGTCGCCTAACAGCGGCGTACCAGTGAGTCCAATTTTGATGGCATTGGTGTCTGACTGGCTCAAATTCGCCAGAAAGCTGCCTTTGGGGTTGTAGCTGCGGTGAACCTCATCCAGAAAGTACACGCGCTGGATGGCAACATCGTAGTCCCTGGTCGAGACGATATCCGGGTCGTCCTTAAATTTCTGAATGTTCACCACCGTGATTTCAGGCTTGCCGGAATGATTATGGATAACCTGGGTTGCCTTAATATCACGGGTAAAGGCTTCACGAGAGTTAACGGTGTGTACGGTCAGGCCGCGAGCGGTGAATTCCCGCTGCGCTTGTTGCAGTAAATCCAGCCGATCAACAATGAAGTAGAATTTGGGGATGACCTTCCGCTTCTGGAAGTAATCAGTCAGAAAGCGAACGTTGTAGAAAGCTAGCGCTGTTTTGCCGCTGCCTTGGGTGTGCCAGATGATGCCTTTTTTAACGTCTTTATCGAGTTTATTTTCGATAGCTTTGGTGGCGAATAGCTGCGGATAACGCATGATGTGCTTTTGCAGACCGTCAGTCTCTGACACATAGGCGAGCGCATAACCCAGGATAAACGCTAGCCGGTCTCTGCTGAGCAGGGATGTGCAAATGCTGTTGGTTGGTCGATTGGGGTCTTTATTGACAATGAATTCGGGATTGCTGCGAATGACTTCCAGGTTATTGTCCTTCAACACCTTAAGTTCATCTTCATCCGCTAACGGCTTGAGCAGTGCCGTGAGGTTCAAAATTTCTTCTTCACGGAAATAATTGAAGACCGGTTTATGGTAGGAGCTGCTGGCGTAGAATGCGCCCTGAACCGGTTCCGGATCGCCGTCGTCGTATTCCATATTGTTGGAGAAAATCATGAATTGGGTGATGTTGGCAAAGCGTTTGAATTTTGGATTCTGAAAGCGTTTGTTTATGCGATCTCGCTCGGCCAGTATGCCTTCACGGTTATTCGGTTTTTTCACTTCGATAAAAATCAGCGGCATACCGTTGATCAGCAGAGTGACATCTGGTCGAAACTCTTCATCGCCATTCTGGCAGGTCAGTTCGGTAACGACGTGAAAGCTGTTGTTGTTAAAATTCTCGAAGTCGATCAGTTTGGTATTTGAGCGGTCGGTTAGCCGTTCAAAAAAGGCGCGCCCCAGGTCTTCATTGTCGAGTTCCAGCTTAATGTCTTCGAGCAAGCGGGTGATGTTTTCTGGTTCAAGGCCGGGGTTTATTTTTGCAATAGCAGCAGTGAAAAGTTCTGGGAATATATTGGCACTTAAATCCCAGCGTTGATTTTTGAGTGATAAATAGCTGTATCCCAATTTCATCAAGTGAAGAATGGTAGGAATTTTTACCCGTGTATCTTCATTAAATTTCATTTATACGCCTGTCTTATTGGGTATGCGGCTACAACTTAACATCTGTACTATCTATACAAATCAATTTAATGAGCAGGTGTACCATGTCGCTCTTCCTTTTCCGTGCCTTTGGATACGCCCTGCATTCACCAATTCCCGCAATCTAACTTTAAGCGTATTCTGATTTGCTCCGGTTAATTCAACCATTTCAGCAATGGTGAGCCGGTCATTTTTGCTAAACAATTCCAGCACCTGAATAGACAGGGTGGGTAAGTCAGCATCGTCATTTGTTTGTGGTTGCTCTTTTTCCAACTTGACTGAAAGATTACTCTTTTGTTTTTTTAAACAACGCAAGAAAAAACCAAGCCAGGGTTGCCAGTCTGCCACTTCGGTTTTTAGAGTTGTCTGCGTGCGCCTTAGGGCCTTGTAATACAGGTCTTTGTTTTCTTCAACAATGCTCTCTAGCGACGCATAGGGCACATAGTCATAACCGGCACGCAACAGCATGAGTGTTATTAGGATACGGGACAGCCTTCCGTTGCCGTCCTGGAAAGGGTGAATAGCAAGAAAAACCACGTTAAACACGGCGATAATTAGCAGCGGGTGCATCGATGCTTCGTCAATGGCTTTTCGTGTCCAGCTAACCAGTTCTTCCATTTCCCTTGGGGTATCAAAGGGTGTGGTGGTTTCGAAAACAATACCGATTTCTACACCCTGTTCATCCACGGCGACAACCTGATTGAAAAGCGTTTTGTAGGTACCCCGATGGCGTTCGTCTTTGGTACTGTGTCTTAATAATACCTGGTGTAATTGCCGGATATGATTTTCAGTGATGTGCAAATCTTCGTAGGCTTGGAATACCATATCCATAGCTTCGGCATAACCAGCCACTTCCTGTTCGTCGCGGGTTTTAAATGAGGTGGATGTCAGGTTGGATAGTAGAGTCTCTATCTGGATATCCGTCAGCTTTGCGCCTTCAATCCGTGTGGATGAGCCGATACTTTCAATAGTCGCGACCTTACGCAGCTGCTGAAGCCGCTCGGGAGACATTGTTTTGAGTAACTCCCACTTGCCCTTGAATTCGTCCAGCTCGGCGATAAGCTGCAACAGTTCCTGGTTAATGGAAATTTTCGGTTCTTTCATGTCAGCTTCTGGCCGCTCCTGCCTGTAAAAGGCTATACTCGATCTTACTACCTGATTATACCCGAAAATACCTGATTTGATAGGCAGGTGGGGCAAAAGTCATTTTATATAGGCTATTCAACCTTTTTGACTCAAAAAAGAGAGCAAATTAAATTATGTCGGTACTTATGACGGTATACTAAAAAACGAATCTCAGGAAAACTTATAAGTAACAATATGTTAAACGATACGTTCAAGTCCGGCTCCGGCACCAATAAAAACAAAGAGTTAAGTGAATAAGTTTTCAAATCCTCTGGTTTGATTAACCAGTGGAATTCTATAGTAGACACTTTTGGGGCTTGTCTACTATGCTCGAATCGCTTAGTGATATTGGAATACAGCTTCGCCTTTACCTGATTCAAGACAATGGGAGAAGTCGAAACCTTCCGCCACCTCATAGGATTCAAAAGGGGAACAGAGTTTATTCGCAGGCAGTGTTGAGGTCAGCGGTTCGATCCCACTTAGCTCCATTTCATACCAAGATTTTGACGTGCCCCTAAAAACCTTGCGGCTTCACAAAGCAGATAATTCCAGCTCCAGGCTAACGCCCCGCTAAACGGCGAGCGTTAGCGAGTCCGGTGGAGGCCACGCTTTTTGTGGCCGGAACGAATTTAAGTGGCTTGTTAAATGCTTGCTTTCGATAACTTGCGGATCCCATCTGCCGCCCCCTTGACTTCATGACGAATCCCTAACGAATCTTCGAACCACAAAGAAATATATTCGGATTCTGAATCCGGTGAAACAGCTTCGATATCTTCTTTATAGAACTTTGATTCATAGAAATCATGTTCTCCTAAGCGAAGCCCTTTTTCCTTATCTCCCAGGTAGGTTCCTTGCCACCCTCCATCCCGAAGGTCGCCTGCAAAGAGCCGAAGAAGTGCGGCGCGACGACCGTGGTTTACAATTTTAATTTCTAATCTCGACCTGTCGTAGTCAGGGTGATATTCAACGTACCTACACTCAGCTTTTAAATTTACCCTATCTCTGTAATTAAAGACAAAAGTCACTATCAAACTAATGATTGAGACGAATAAAGCGATTATTGCGATGATGTCGGACATAGGAATTTAACGCCGCTATAAAAGGCGCGCGTTAGCGCGTCCAGTGGAGGCCGCTTTTTGGCCGGAACTATTTTTGATAGCTTTGTTAGCTTTTTGCCATACCATAGATATTAAAGCTTAATAGTATTAGTGCCAACACAGCGTAAGCTATAGGTATTACCGTTGTGAATATTTGTGACCATTTAGCCCGCCAAAACATGTCTAAATGGATTTTTAAATATTGAAAATCTTCAAATACTGGAGAATATGAATAATTTACAATCAGCTCCCTCTTGTATTCGCTTATGGTAAAACCATTTTCTTTTAATGTTTCAAGGCCACTTGCGTACTCCAACTTAACCTTCTTTACAAAGTTTATTTTGCTTCCCCATTCAGAAGTTGACCCACCACCTCCAGTTGGCTGAAATTCCGGAGGTTGAGGTAAATTTTTATCTGAAGAACTATAAACTCTTACGTAAGCTTCTTTGGCGCGATGCGCTGCTAAATAGTAAAAAAACCTATGCTTAATATCTCTATAATTTTGAGCTGCAACGTAACGGCAGTGAATGTAAAACCATACCAGATAATATAAACATGATATTGCCAAGAAGTAGTAGAGATAAAGAGGGTTTTGAAGAACACCTTTGACCAATCCAATATTAACTTCGAAAACTCCGCTCTGAGGAGGATTTATGAATGTCGAAGCTATAACGATGGAGGACGCAATCATCAAATTTCTTCGAATAGCATAGAGTTTATCGTCGAATTTGTAATTCAACCACTCGCTCGTTTGTTCTTGTACAAGATGATATACATTCATAGATTTAAGCTAACGCCTAGCATCAGCCGACCGCCGTAGCGGTGCTTGCTTTTGTGCTATTTAAGCACAAAACGAGAACCGCGGAGGTGGGTCGGCTGAATGCAATTGTTAGATGCGATTTACTTTGTTGCATACCTTTCAAATAGCTCTTTTGCTGAAAGGTGGCCCTCTATATCACTCAAGAGTTTCTCAAATTCTTCACGCCCACCATTCCTTTCATGCATTAGTTTACTAGCAGCTTCATATATCGTAGATATTGCAGGAAGACCGGATGTCATTCTCGAATCTAGACTAGAGTTATATTTCCCACTCAGTTCATCGCCAGTAATTTTTTCTTCTATAGGCATACCGATGCATTTTTTCATGTAATGTTCACAGAATGTCCGAAGGTGATAAAACCCAGCGAAAGCATCATTTTCATTAGCTGCCCCAATGGCGTCGGCTACGATGGGTCTCAACTTCTTAGGTATTCCTTTAGGAACATTAACAGGAAGCCTTTCTGTTCTTCCACATAGCGTGAGTCTCAATCCATCCCTTTTGACTAGGAATCCAATCAAGTTATCTCGACAGATTCCACAGTTGTACGAAAAGTTAAATAACTGCTCAGTGCTGTCCTTAATTATTGGGTAATACTCCATAAAACCATCTGCCCATAACACCCCAACGCTAGAAAATGTATGCTCATCTTTACACTTGGAGCAATACATTTTTATGGATGGTAGGGGAAATGTTAGCTTCATTTCATCAGTTGGGGTACTAAGTGGAGAATCAGCTATACCACAAAAGAATTCCGATCTCATATGATTGTCTTTCGGTAAGTCTGGGGTTACTGGAACCCAGGGTCTTTTACCGAACTCACTTTTGAAGTACGCAATGTCATTTTTACTATTATTTTTCAAATATTGGCCTATGACTTCGAAAGATAAATCAGCTTTCTGATATAGCCCTCTCTGGGTAAATAGAGTCGTTAGCGCATCACCAATACTTTCTTGAGCCTGCATTTCAATTTCCGGGGATTCATCCCTTCCAACATATGACCCAATTAGTTCTTCATCTCTCGGCATTAACTAATTCCCCCTTCGAGCATCTAACGTTGAAGCTGTGCGGCGCAAACGAAGCGCAGCGTAGTTTGCGTCCGAACGAGCGACTTGTTATGCGAATTACCTCTGGCAGTCAAAGTGCTTCTCGCTCCATTTACCGCCTGAATCAAGACAGGCATCTACTAAAATGAATTCCTTTGTTGGTGGGTAGCCAATAGCGATTGCCATAATTACAAACCAGACATAAACGATTTTCTTGCCCTTAGACGAAAAGCCTGGCTTTAAAAGCTTAAATAAAAATACTCCTGTTGCGAACAGCGCAACACTGATACCAAAATGAACAAGTGCCCTATGCAACCATGCATTCGGTACTTCAGTTGGAGGACCTCCTGCCGCCCACAGGCTAAACACCGTGCTATTTAAGTACAGTAAACCAAAGCCAATTAGACCTAATAGAGCAATCCACCTTGTAATGTTCTTAGCAGTATCCATTCTTTAACGCATAACGCTTGTAGCACCTGCGCAAAAAGCGGAGCGCCTTTTTGTGTGATAATGAGCGCAGCGAAGACACAAAAAAGCCGTAGCTTTTTGCGTCAGGTGGCTACACTTGTTAAATTTGGTGGGGATGGGGGAATCGAACCCCCGTGGCGATCTACCAGGCCACAGTAAAAGTTTGAGCACTTGCAATATTCTCGCTTGGGTCGAAGTTTGTCACCAGACACCCCAGAAACGCCACAACCTCTTGCCAACCGCAGACCATAAAAAACATGATGATTGAGCTATTCATTATTACCTCCTTTAAACACTTCGGAGAAATGGGAAGACAAACTTCAAACCCAAACGAAATATCAACATGTGCGCTCACAATGACCGTATAGCCTAATTCAACGAACCTCCGTTATGGGTTGTAATCGGTTTTATGGCAACGAGGACAAGGTGGTAACGTGTCGTCATGGTCATCAAGCGTGACTTTTTCACCACAGTTTGTACAAGTATATGTGCCTTTACCCGGTTTTTCTCCAGTAGTAGACATTTCTTTATCTCCAATCAACTCCCTTGATTATGGCACTGCACTTATATTGAAGGGGCAATGCAAGATACCGATTAGAATTTAACAGCTAATTATAGAGCCACTGGCTCTATATCACTTTGGCACCTGACCCCAGGGCATGCAACAAAGCTCTTGATTTTATTGCCTTTAAAAACAACAGGTTGGTAGTTTTTGGGTATCTGATGAGCTGACATACAGAGCCATCCTTTGCTGTCTTTATGTTTTTCCTCTGGCCTCTTATCATATTCGAGTATCTTTAAAAATCAAAGAGTTACCAATTACTTTCCCGTGGTATAGAGCCGGTGGCTTTTGGTCTCGGAGTTATTGGGTCACGCTCATGTTTCCACCACCGAAATTTATACCCATATCGTTAATCGTGGGAGCAGAGGTGTGCTAAGTCCCGCTAAAGGTCTGGCGGTTTAGGTCTGGCGGTGTAAGTCTGGATTGCGTTTACCTATAGTGGTCGATGAAACTACAGGCTGACTCTCGCTCACCAAATTAGCTGTCTTACCAGAGCTGTAGAAATCTAATACCCGACACAGCTAAGCACTACTTGTCCGAGCTCGTATCAACCGAATACTAAGCACCTTCATAGTCAGGTGTTCGTTTATCTTTAAAAGCCGCAATCCCGCCCAGACCATCTTTCGTTTTGGCCATCCCAATAATGCCTTTTTCTTCAGCCTCCAGTTGTTGACTGAAACTGTTATCAAAGCTTTCGAGGAGTAATCGGCGCGTCGTACCATAGGCGAGAGTAGGGCCCTTAGCCAGCTGTTCGGCCAGGTGCTGTGTGGTGATTGCAAGATTGTCAGGGTGTGTTGTTTGATTGACGAGGCCCCAATCAGCAGCTTCTGCAGCGCTTAAGCGACGGTTGGTGACCATCATTTCTTCAGCGCGACGTAGACCGATTTGCCTGGGCAAGAAATATGTCGCACTACCGTCAGGGCTCATGCCTATGCCTGTATAGGCCATTATAAAGCTAGCGTTTTCGCTAGCTATAACAAAGCTGCATGACGACAGGAGCGATAAGCCTGCCCCGGCAGCAACACCCTGTACGCTAGCGATCACTGGCGCATTCATGGTGGACAGCGTAACCACGGCGGGGTGAAAAGAGTCGAGTAATTTACGGAGGGTAGCGGGCAGGTCTTTACCCGCAGCGGCAAAAGTTAACACGTCGCCGCCGGCACAGAATATTTTGCCTTCGGCATCAAGTATGACAGCTCGTACTGAGGCATCGTCGCGACAGATAGTTGCAACTGCGTTGAGTTCTTCGCCCATATCGAAGTTGAGTGCATTGGCGGCATCGGGCCTTGCCAGTGTTATGCGCGCAATGGCGCCTTCCCGTTGAAATTTGATGGTTTTGTAGGCCATGATGATCCTCTTTTAGTATCTGCTTTGTGACCATAATGGTACGCACCACTGGGTGGAGTATCCAGCAGGACTTGCGCTTATCCTGAAAAACTGAGTGGCGAATTTTCTGGATAAGCGCAACGACACTTCATTACAATGGCTGTTTTGATTTTTGAGGAAGCACCATGTCGTATTACCAGCAACATGTCTTTATGTGTACCAACTTACGCGAGGATGGCCGCGCTTGTTGTCAGGATCACGACGCCACTGAACTCCGGGGCTATCTGAAGAAAAAAGTGAAAGAAGCTGGGCTGTCTGGACGACAGGGTGTCCGCGTTAACAACGCCGGTTGCCTCGACCGTTGTGCATTGGGCCCGGTAATGGTGGTGTATCCCAACGAGACATGGTATCGCTATAAATCAAAAGAAGATCTGGACGAAATATTTGAAAGTCACTTAAAGAATGGTGTGAAAGTACAGCATTTACGGATTTCGCCAAAGACCGATGATTAGTGAGCCATGGGTGCTACTGTAAAGCGAATCGAAGAGGATTATTTTCTTATTCTATTTTTTGCACAATGGCTAAAAGCACTTCCAAAACAGGCGTAAAGTTAAACCTAAGAAAATTGATGCTCTTGCTATACCGACTATCCTGAAGCAAGGCCCTTGAAGCAGGGCCGTCTAAGCTCGAATTAAAAAGTAATGTTCAATAACTCGGATAAATCAGCAATAGCCTGTTCTTCTGATAGCACCTTTATGGTTGTCATGCCGAGTATTTTGGCGGGTTTCAGGTTGATACCCAGGTCGTCGAGATATATCACCTGGTCGGGCTGTACCTCCATCCGCTCGCAGGCCAGAAGATAGAATTCAGGCTGTGGTTTCCTCATGCCTTCTTTACTGGATTGAAGGACGTGGTCAAACAGCGACATAGCTGCTGCCACCTCTGCCGCATTTTCTGGGGAGCGGGACATACCCGCACCACTGCCAGAGCGAACGTTGTTGGTCAGACAGGATATTTTGTAATCCTGTTTGCAGCGCTTAAGTACCTCAAGCATCTTTGGTCGCACGTCCCCGGCTAATAATTTCACCACTTCTTTGCCCAGTACCGGGTAGCCAGCGGCGCTGGATTCTTTGAGAAATAGTTGATCAAACTCTTCGAGGGATACCTGGTTCGATTCAAATTGTGCCCAGGCATTGGTATCCGGGTTAGTGGTGTTAACGCCACGGATAAAATCTTTGGGTAGGCCTTGTTCGGTCTCATAGCGGGTAAATGCCTCGAAGGGAGATGAGGTGATAACTCCACCAAAGTCCCAAAGTATCGCTTCTATCGTCATGGTAGGGGTTTCCTGAGCTACAAGATGAGTGTCCTTTAAGCCGCTATTAGCATAAGCACTCTGTATTGGCTCGGTCATCGAGCCGCGCGCAATAATAAGTGCTGCCACCAGGGACTGCAAATCATCATGGTTGAGCAACACGATGAGTGTGGTGCAGCGTCCTCATAGCTCCAGAGAGTAATCGTCTAAGCTAGTTTGAATCAGAACTTATCTGCTTAAAAGTACTGGTATCTTGTAAAGTCGACATTCGCCACCACCTTGATTAGATAAGTATTCTTTTGTTGCGAGCGGCTATTCCGTTTTTAAGTGAGGCGCAAGGCTATGGAATTCAGGGATTATTACCAGACAATTGGTGTCGAGCGCGATGCTACTCAGGATGAAATTAAGCGGGCTTATCGTAAGCTGGCGCGTAAATATCACCCTGACGTGAGTACCGATGTAGATGCGGAACAGAAGTTTAAAGAGCTCGGCGAAGCCTACGAGGTGCTCAAGGATCCCGAAAAAAGGGCGGCCTATGATCAACTCGGTGCTAATTGGCAGGCTGGTCAGGGCTTTGACGCACCACCGGACTGGGACGCAGGTTTTGAATTTAGTGGCGGTGGCTTTACCCAGGGCGATGGGCAGGCTTACAGCGATTTTTTTGAGTCTCTATTTGGCAAGAGTTTTGCGCATGGCGGTGCCACTTTTGGTGGTGCTGGCCCAGGCAGCAGGCGACCCCATCAGGCCAGAGGTGAAGATCACCACGCTAAAATACTGATAGACCTCGAGGACTCGTTGAAGGGCGCTAGCAGAACGATTACGCTTCAGGTTCCGGAGGTTAGTCAGGCTGGTCACGTCGGCACTCGCGAGCGGGTGTTAAATGTAAAAGTCCCTCGGGGCATTGGAGCTGGACAACAAATCCGCTTGAGTGGGCAGGGTGCGCCAGGTTTTGGTGGTGCACCTGCCGGTGACCTGTTTCTTGAGGTGGCTTTCAAGGCCCATCAGAAATATCGTGTTGAAGGCAGGGATATTTATCTCAAACTGCCAGTAGCACCCTGGGAAGCAGCGCTTGGCGCGACAATGAAGGTGCCCACGCCAACCGGTTCTGTCGATCTTAAACTGCCACCTGGCTCCGTTTCTGGTAAGAAAATGCGTATTAAGGGCAGGGGTTTGCCCGGCAAACGGGAAGGGGATTTTTACGTAGTGGTCGATGTGGTATTACCTCCTGCGGCAACGGCCGAGGCGAAAAAAGCTTATGAGGATATGGCACAGGCACTGGCGTTTAATCCGCGTGCGAGCATGGAGGTATAAGTAAAATGGCAACTTCAAAAAAACATGCTGGAACTGAGGTGGTAGAAGGTGTAATGCTCGGTGATGAAGGCGTGCTGACCTTACTGGAAGTCAGCCGAGCCAGTGCCGTACATGCCGAGTTTGTCGTCGAGCTGGTAGAAGAGGGTGTCGTTGAGCCTTCCGGTCAGGATCCGACCCAGTGGCGATTCAGCTCGGTGTGTCTGATCAAAGTTCGTAAAGCCGTGCGTTTACGAAACGATCTGGGGCTTAACCTGGCCGGTATAGCGCTAGCGCTGCAGTTAATAGAGGAGCTGGAACAGGTACAAGCTCGTTTACGGCGCTTAGAGGATGCCAGAATATGAGTGATGTGCTCCATATCGTTTGCCCAGACTGCGCGAGTGTTAATCGTATACCCAGCCAAAAACTTGATGCTGCACCCAAATGTGGGCGGTGCAAGGCCGGTTTGTTCGGCGGAAAACCCGTCGAGCTAACGGCTACCTCCTTTAATAAGTTTGTCCAACGTAATGACATACCCCTTGTCATTGACTGTTGGGCGTCCTGGTGTGGTCCCTGCCGGGCCATGGCACCGGCGTTTGAACAGGCGGCTAGTAAGATGGCGCCAAAGGTGCGCTTCGCCAAGCTGAATACTGAAACGGAGGCCGGCCTGGGAACCAGCCTGGGTATTCGTAGCATTCCGACACTGTTACTGTTTATTAATGGCAAAGAGGTGGCCCGGCAGGCGGGAGCAATGTCGACCGCTGGCATCGTCAGCTGGGTTAGTAGTCAAATCTAAGCGCTTGGCCTCAAAGGCATTAAACCGTATATTCAGCTGCTTGAATCACCGGCCCTGGCCAAATATTTAATAATCATCGGGCTAATGGCAAGCATAACAACAAATTATTAAAACCATCAGGAGAAGAATCTATGAAGTTATCAAGCCCAAGAATTACCCCTATGGATGAAAGCGAGTGGTCCGAGGAGCAGAAGAAAATGCTCGCACCGATCAAAGAATCAGGGCCTTTTTACAATGTCCTGGGGACGATTTCGCGCCACTGGGAAGCTGCGCAGAAATTTACCGTATGGGCGTATCACATCATGGGGGATACCTCTAAGTTAGCCCCCCGTGAACGAGAAATTTTAATCCTGCGTATTGGCTGGTTGTGCCAGGCCGAATATGAATGGGGACAGCACGTAATCTTTGGCCGCGAAGCGAGTCTGACGGATGAGGAAATGGCGCGCATAAAAGAGGGGCCAGATGCTGAGGGCTGGACTGCTTTCGATGCAGCCCTGTTGCGGGCGGTTGATGAATTGCACAATGATGCCCTGATCAGCGATGCTACTTGGGCAGCACTCAGCGAACAATATGACCAGCTGCAAATGATGGATGTGGTGTTTACGGTCGGCCAGTACAACATGGTATCTATGGCACTAAACAGCTTTGGCGTTCAGCTCGATAAAGGGGTAGCGGGTTTTTAGTCAGTAAACACCTGGGGCGGTCCAGATCAGGTGAGCTATATTTAATACTGCCAACCGACTAGTCAACCAGGATAGGCGCGAAGTCTGACAGGAATAGTGACGTGGCTCTCGATAGTTCGCCATACATCGGAGTAAACTGGTACTGGCGTCAAAACCAGTACCATTAATTGACTTGAGCAGGTATCTATATGTTTGAAAAACAGCGAAACAATAAATCTGATGATTCGCCCGCCTTCGAATCTAGCCCAGCTACGCCGGTGTCTGAGCCCTCACCTCCATCGCAGCCCTCTCCACGGAGAAGCGCATTGATTGGAGCCTCAATCAAAATTAAAGGCGACGTATCCGGGGATGAAAACCTGGTTATCGATGGGCAGGTTGAAGGAACGATAGAATTTGCCTCGAATGAAGTCACCATTGGGGCGTCGGGCCAGGTCAGTGCAAATGTGACAGCCAATATGATCAGAATTGACGGCGAAGTGAAAGGTGACATCGCCGGTCACGAAAAAGTCATTGTTTCAAAAACAGGTAAGGTGCAGGGAAATATCGTAGCGCCCCGTGTAACGCTCGAAGATGGTGCGAAATTTAAAGGTAGTATCGATATGGATCCGTCCGAGCGGGAAACTGCGGGTGCTTCGAAAGCAAAGCCTACAACGCCGGTTTCGATTAGCCGTAGCGAGGCATCAGAGACGCCTTCATCTAACACTTCATCTGGATCCTGACGCGCCATCACCTTGGATCTACGCAGTAATCTCTTATCGTCTCTATTAGAGAATATTGATGAAGATCGCAGACTGACCGTGCTCGATATCGGTCCAGCTCTGCCCGAAACTGTAGAGTTTTTTTCACGATTTAAATGTCGGCTTTATTTCGCTGATTTATTTTCAGATCAGGTGCTTGATTATCAGAACAAAGAAATATCAGATGAAGAGCTGAGGAATAGTTTTTCCGGCGTGCTGGATTATCCAGCACAAACAAGGTTTGATATTTGTTTGTTCTGGGATGCTTTAAATTATCTCGATCAACAAGCCTTACGTATTTTTAGCGAAGTATTAAAGCCATTTTTATCCAGTGCCACTGGCATTCATGGTTTTAGCCTTTTAAAAGCCTCGACAAAACTACCTAATCAGCAGTTTTCAATTAAACAACTCGATTGCTTCAAAGTCAGGCCCCGAGAAGGCATTCAATCAAGGTGTTATCCCCACCCGCAAATAGAGTTAAATAAACTATTGAATGGCATCTCTGTTAGCAAGTCGACTTTGCTACCTAATGGATTGCTAGAGATGCTATTTAAAGTGACGAATTAAAAAATCACACCGCATTTATTCGTTGTCGTCGTCTTTAAAATAGTCATGTTACAGATTCTTTATACGTACGAATCGCATCAATATGATCCTGAGGTGTCTTTAAACCCGCGTTCATCGTAGCGATGGCCAAATGAGTCGTGCCGATACTTCGCCAGGCTTCGGCATTTGCCACCCACCGTTCTGGATCGCCTCCAGCAATTTGGGCCTGGGCCTGAACGCCAAACGCTGCTGGGTCACGGCCATTATTTTTTAGCAGTTCATGCAAACGTTCGATCACAGGTTTAGATTGTTTATGGCCATAGAGTGGGAACCAGCCGTCGCCCATGCGTGCCGCGCGCTCAATTACCGCATCGGCGGTGCCACCAAACCAGATCGGAATTTGCCGCGTGGGAAGGGGATTAAGCCCTGCCTGGCTAACCGTATGCCATTTGCCTTTAAAGCTTAAGCTATCTTCGGACCAGAGCTCCCGCATCAATGTCACCTGCTCTTCCTGGCGTTTACCACGATTATGGAAGTCCTCTCCCAATGCCTCGTACTCAACATCATTCCAGCCGGTGCCAATACCCAGCCTGACGCGCCCGCCCGAGAGGACATCGACCTGAGCAGCCTGTTTGGCGACCAGTGCGGTCTGTCTCTGTGGCAGTATAAGTACGGCGGTGGAAAACTCGATACTTGTGGTAGCACAGGCCAAATAGCCCATGGTGACGAAGGGTTCATGGAATGGCGTATCTTTGTCGTAGGGACCCTCGAAGCCGCCAGGGCGATCTCGATCCGCGCCCAGTACATGGTCATAGAGCAGTAGGTGGTTAAAACCAAGGTCTTCGGCAGCCTGGGCATAGTCGCGGATGGCTACGGGATCGTTGCCGATTTCTGTTTGAGGGAATACTGCACCAAATTCCATGTTTAAACTCCTGTCATCGTTATCAGGGAAGTAGTTGAACACTGCCTTGATTAGCTTTTAGGGAAGCATTTTAATTATTGTAGACCAGTCTTTCTGTCGTCGTGCCCATCACCTGGTAGGTGTGAAATCGCCTCCGGTATTGGTCCACCTGTCGTCCAGTCAATGACTTCAGCCAGGTGGACGATGGGTAGGGGCTTGGTGTCCTGATTACCCGCGTGGTAATTTTTAGATAACTGAGTGATACAACCGATATTCGCGCTGACGATAAACTCCCCGTCAGTTTCTACTAAGCGGGTAGCTTTTTCTGCGCCTAGTTGTTGAGCGAACGTGGGTTGCAGAAGGTTGTAGGTGCCTGCAGAGCCACAGCAAAGGTGGGCGTCACGAGGTTCTCGCACCGCGAAGCCACAACTTTCGAGAACGCTCACGGGGGCAAGTTTTTCTTTTAACCCGTGTTGTAATGAACAGGGGCTTTGCCAGGCAACGACTGGGCTTACCGTATTACGATGATCAATCTGTGGTGGATTTATAGTAAATAAATCATTAAGAATAACTGATAAATCTTTGATTAATAATGATATTAATTTTACTTCTGGCTTGCCATTTAGAAGCTGGGGGTAATCCTTTAGCATCGAGCTGCAGCCAGAAGCGGTCATTAACATGGCATCCAGAGGATGTTCCTGATCGTTCAATATGCTCTGCCAGGTCAGCAAGTTCATCTCCGCCATATTGCGGGCCTGATCGCTTTTACCCATATGGTGGGGCAGAGCGCCACAGCACCCAGCCCTGGATGGTTCGGGTACCACGACTGTGCAGCCGTGGCGGGTCAGAACCCGGACGGTTGCCGCATCGATGTCCGGTGCCAGCACGCTTTGTACACAACCGATGATGAGCGCGATTCGTTTAACTTCCTCCCCCTCCGCGGGATATATGCCAGGGCTCACAAGTTCTGTTGTAGTGATGGCACGCTCAGGGATTAGCTCCGCCAGGGCTTTGACCGATGAGCAATTCCTACCTGCAAGATTCAAAAGTGGTTTCGTCCATCGCCCTGCGATTAGGGCACGCTTAAACCACGCCTGTCTGGGTAAAAGCCAGGCGAGGGTGGCCCTGTATAAACGCTCATATAGCGGGCGGCGGTATTTTTCCTCAATTATTTCTCGGCCCTGATCGATCAGTCGGCGGTAAGAGACGCCCGACGGACAGGTACTTTCACAGGCCAGGCAGGACAGGCAATGATCAAGATTAGCCACTGTCGCTGCGGTCGGATTCGCTTCACTTTCTAAAAGATTTTGAATCAGGGAAATACGCCCCCGCGGACTTTCCCGTTCATCCCCGGTTATTCGATAGGTTGGGCAGGTCGCGGTACAGAATCCGCAGTGGACACATTTGCGCAAAACTTCATCGGCGATCTGAATGTTCGGTTTTAGTCGCTGACTATCGGTGAAATGAGTTTGCATCAAATCTACTCGTTGGGCACCACAGGATACATGCGCCCGGGGTTGAGTATACCCGCAGGGTCAAAACTCACTTTTACGCGCTGTGTCAGTGCTGCAAGTGGTGCTGGTTGTGGCTGGAATACCGGTGCGAATGACAGATCGGTCTCGCTCCCCTGCCATAGGGTTGCATGGCCGCCGAATGGTTTCAATGTTTCGCGTAATTGTATGCCATTCAGTTGAGGCGGGCATAGGAGCCATAATGTACCCCCGGCCTGGTCTACCATCCAGCTGGAAACTCCCAGGTTGATCAGGCTCGACAACACTTGCGTGCTAGAAGTAGGGGCTACAGACAGACGCCAGATTTGATCCGGGACACTTCCGCTACGTAAACCTGGGTCACAAAGTAAATCCAGATTACCGATCTCACGCCACAAAATGCCGGAATTAGCACTGTGCAATTCTTCCATAGAACAATTTTCGTGCTCGAATAGCCTTTTCAAGGCTGCCAGACGGTAGTTGACTGAAGGTTCTGGGCCCTCGACGCGAAGCGCTGTTATAGCCGTGCCAGCGCTTTGTACGTAGGGTACTGCAGAGCGAGCAGCCGATATAATAGGCAGGTGGGCCGCGCCACTGACGCTGTGTGAAGCGTTGGCAGCACAAATTAAGGCTTTGCTCGCTTGTTCGAGACTTAGACCGAAGAGGAGGAGGGTGCGGGTCTTTTCCGGACAGGGCAATACCTTAACGGTGACTTCCCAGAGTGCGGCTAAAGTGCCCCATGATCCGGCCATTAGTTTGGAAAGGTCAAAACCGGTGACATTTTTCACCACCCGACCGCCGGATTTGAACGGTTCGCCTCGGCCGCTCACGGCTTTAAAACCCAGGAAATGATCCCGTGCAGCACCCGAAAAAAACCGTCGCGGGCCGCTGATGTTGCCCGCCAGTGTGCCACCGAGGGTACCGTTTTTGCCTGCCGAGCCACAAAGCCCAAATAGTCCTGAATAATTTGGTGGTTCAAAAGCGAGCATTTGATTTTTTTCTGCTAGAAGCGCTTCAACCTCGGCCAGAGAAGTACCGGCACCAGCGGTCAGGACCAGTTCAACAGGGTCGTATTGAGTGATGCCTGTAAAGGCGGACAGGTCGAGAGTGTGCTCGGCCTGTACTTTATGGCCGATCGACGCTTTACTGCCGGAACCTTGAACCTTAAGGGGACTATTGCTGCTCGACGCCCATTGAATGAGTTCAATCAATTGCTCTGCTTGTGAGGGTCGATATACTTGTGACATAGATTATTTAGCTCAACAAAACTAAAACCGGGGCAAGTCAGGAAACGGTAATTCACCGTTGTGGACATGCATTTCGCCCAATTCGGCACAGCGGTGCAAAGTAGGGAAAACTTTGCCGGGATTGAGTCGACCTTCGGCATCAAAAGCGCATTTGACCCGCATCTGCTGGTCCAGGTCGCCCTGATCAAACATAAAACTCATTAAGTCCCGCTTTTCGACACCAACCCCATGTTCGCCGGTCAGCACGCCGCCGACTTCGACACAGAGTTTCAATATATCGGCACCAAATTCTTCAGCCCGCTGGAGCTCGCCAGGCTTATTGGCGTCGTACATAATCAAAGGATGAAGGTTACCATCACCGGCATGGAAGACATTGGTGACGCCGAGCTGATATTGCTCACTCATTTCGGCCATACGCTTTAGCACGTGGGGCAATTGGTGGCGCGGGATAGTGCCATCCATGCAGAAATAATCTGGTGATAAGCGGCCTACTGCTGGAAACGCGGATTTGCGACCCAGCCAGAAAGTTAGTCGCTCCTGCTCACTGGTACTCACCTGAACTGAACTCGCACTAACCTTGTTGGCCAGCGTCACGACTCGATCAATCAGGTAATCGACTTCAACTGCGGGGCCATCCAGCTCGACGATCAACAGCGCCTCTGCATCAAGGGGGTAGCCAGCGTGGCAAAAGTCTTCAGTGGCCTTGATAATGAATTTATCCATCATTTCCAGACCGGCAGGGATGATGCCATCAGCAATAATATCGCCCACCAGTTGGCCAGCAGCATTGGTATCGTTAAAGGCGATCAACACCGCCCGCGCTGTTTCGGGCACCGGCAAAATACGCACAGTGACCTCGGTGATTACGCCCAGAAGCCCCTCAGAGCCGGTTAGCAGACCGAGTAAGTCGTAGCCCTCAGCATCCATGTGTTTGCCACCGAGACGAACGATAGAACCATCGACCAGTACTAACTCAAGACCCAGGAGATTGTTGGTTGTCATGCCGTATTTCAAACAGTGTACGCCACCGGAGTTTTCCGAGACATTGCCACCGATGGTGCAGGCGATCTGACTCGAGGGGTCGGGCGCGTAGTAAAAGCCCTTGGCGGCAACAGCCTCGGTCAGGGCCAGATTAGTTACGCCGCTCTGAGTCGTTAAGCAGCGGTTGTCGTAATCGATATCAAGGATTTTATTAAAGCGCGCCATTGCCAGCAGCACGCAATCTTCGAGGGGCAGGGCACCACCAGACACCGAGGTGCCAGCGCCACGGGCCACAACTTTGACGCCGCGCCGATGGCAGATAGCCATGATTTTCGAGACTTCTTCTACATTGTCTGGCAGCACCACTACCATGGGCATCTGCCGGTAGGCGGTGAGAGCATCACAATCGTAGGTGCGTAGGCTGGCGACATCTGAGATAACACGCTGGGCCGGTAAAAAAGCATTAAATTCGTCAAGCAGCGCCTGTCGTTGGCTTAAAATTTCGGACTCTGCTGGGGGCATTTTCATGGCGGCTCGCACCTGAAGGTGAGGTTTTTGTTGTTAGCAGTCATGGTACCAGAGCGCAGCATTTTCATGGAATTCTTCTTAAGGTCTTATACCTGCCCGCCCGAATGTGCTTGAATAGCTAACAACAGATTTTAATGACAAACTGACACGACGACTGGGGGATATAAAATGAAAGTTGACGGCGAACTGCCCATGGGCATGGACAAAATTGTTGATCGTATTGGTCCCATGGAGGCGGCCGGTTTTGATGGCGCACAAACCATAGAAACCGGCCATGATCCTTTTTTACCCCTGGTACTAGCGGCAGAACACAGCAAAAATATCGATTTGATTACGGCTATTGCTGTGGCATTTGGGCGCAATCCTCTCAATATGGCCGCACTGGGTAATGATATTAATAGCTATTCGAACGGCCGTTTTATACTTGGCATGGGCTCGCAAATTAAAGCCCATATTGAAAAACGCTTTTCTATGCCCTGGGGTAAACCCGCTGCGCGCATGCGCGAAATGATTATGGCCATGCAGGCAATCTGGACTAACTGGTACGACGGCGAACCACTCAACTTTCGGGGGGAGTTTTATAACCATACATTGATGACCCCCATGTTCACGCCAACGCTGAGCGAATATGGGCCACCGAGAGTCTTCATAGCAGCTGTAGGGCCGATGATGACAGAAGTCGCTGCTGATCTGTGTGAAGGTATGCTGGTTCATCCCCTCACCACGGTTGATTATTTACGTCATCATACCTTGCCGATTATTGAAGCAGGCCTGGCTAAACGAGGACTAACCCGGAAGGATTTTGAGCTGTCTTACCCCGTATTTGTGGTGTCTGGACAAAACGAAGATGAGTTCAAAAAGAACGACCGAGCTATCCGTGAACGCATCGCTTTTTACGCCTCGACCCCGGCTTATAAACGCGTCCTGGAATCCCACGGCTGGGAGAACCTGCAGCCGGAACTAAACCAGATGTCCAAGCGCGGTGAATGGGTAGCCATGGGTGATTTGATTACCGATGAAATGCTTAACAGCTTTGCGGTGGTGGGTGAGCCTGACAAAATCGTGCCTGTCATTAAGGAGCGTTACACCGGTCTGGTGGATCGAATCAGCATTAACTTCACTTTCGCAGCGCCTGAGCAGCGACCGGCTATGATCAAGGAGCTTGCGTCATAAGATACGGTGGCTAAGAAAGTCTGACTATATAATCGTACTAAACATCAAATAATAGAGCAGAGGAAACCCCATGATTGTTGAACAGGTCTGGACCGGAACGACTACCGCAATTTTAATTATCTTGTTGTCTGTCCTGAAAACGGCGAGGCCCTGGCGATTGACCCGCTGGCTCACCAAATGTGTCTTGATGTTTGTAAAAGAAATGGCTGGGAGATCACTCAGGTTTTGAATACCCATGAGCACTTTGATCACACCGGCGGTAATCAGGGTATTGTAGCGGCGACGGGTGCCAAAGTGTTAGCCCATAAGAATGCAGGCAGCAGCATCGAGGGTATGGATCGCGGCCTGGAGGCCGGCGATGTCATCAAGGTTGGCCGAACGGTTGAGTTGCTGGCACTGGATACTCCTGGTCATACCATGTGCCATATTTGTCTTTTATCTAAAACTGAACAGCCGGGCCTGTTCAGTGGCGACACGCTATTCAATGCCGGTGCGGGCAACTGTCATGGCGGCGGCCACCCGGTTGAGCTATACGAAACCTTTGTTAAGCAACTGGCTGAACTCCAGGACAATACCTTAATTTATCCGGGCCATGATTATCTCAATAACAACCTGGAATTTACTCTCGACAGAGAGCCGGATAACGAAGCGGCGAAAGCTTTGTTAGAGCAAACAAAAAACCAGAACCCTGCCGACGCCCTGGTTACAACGCTAGCGCAGGAAAAGGACATCAATACGTTTTTTCGTCTACAAAGCCCTACCGTAATTGCCAAATTGCGAGAATCGTTTCCTGATTTACCTGCAAACCCTGATGCCGAGACGGTGTTTGTGAAGCTACGAGAGATGCGAAATAGCTGGTAGCGCGCCTTCTTAAAATTTACCGATGATCCCGGTCTCATTCTGGGAGTATCACCACGGGGGCCAGGTTATTCCAGTAGCTTAAGGCTGACCATGCATGATTGAGAAACCCAATACCGAAATGGCCAAATTCTGGAACGGGGAGGGCGGCCAGAAGTGGCTGAGTCGTGAACATCGTCTGGAAGCCAGCCTCCAGCCTTTTGGTCAGTGTGCCATCGACGCCGTAATGATTGCTGGCGAAGAACAGGGTCTGGGTATTGGCTTTGGATGTGGCGGCACCACAATTGAGCTCGCTGCAAAAGTGGGGCCACGCGGACATGTACACGGCCTGGATATTTCTACCGCCATGGTGGAGACTGCTCAAAGTAGAGCCAAAAGAAGCGCGGCGAAAAATGTCTCTTTTGAATGTGCCGATGCGCAAACGTCAGTGCTGCCAGAAAATCACTACGATTTCGTATTTTCCCGCTTTGGCCTGATGTTTTTTGATGATCCGGTGGACGCGTTTAAGAACATTTTTGACACCCTGAAATCCGGCGGGCGACTTGTCCTTATGTGCTGGGCCGGGCGAGACGACAACGCGTGGGTGCATCTGCCATTATCGGTAATAGCAAACCACATTGTTGTTCCGGCGCTACCCCCACCAGGTACACCTGGGCCATTCTCGCTCAGTGACGAGACCAGAATTAACAGTATTTTAAGCGAGGCCGGGTTTGGCATCATTACCGTTACGTTGTTTCAAACTCCGTTTGTTCTCGGAGTGGACGTTGAAGAGGCGGTAAGCTATTTGATGGAACTCTCGCCTACCGGCGGCGCCATCAGGCTAGCTGATCCCGATGAAGCTGTGCGAGCCAGTATTGCAGACGAACTAGCCACTTTACTCAAATCCCATAACAGCGAATCGGAAATCAAGATGGATGCTGCGGGATTACTGGTCAGTGCTCACAAGATTTAAGATTTAAGACGAATATTTAAAACTTCAGATTTGGACCCTGCCATTTAGCTGGCTAAAGCCTGTTAACCAAGGGCTTCGGAAATAAGGTTCAGTGACGCTTTTTGTTCATTCGGAGTTATTTCTGGTATCTGTAGTGGCGTGACAATTAAGTGAGTGATACTCAGACGTCGTTGGTATTCTTCGATTTTCCGTCTGATAAAAGACTGGTCACCAATCAGCATCCAGTCGTCTAATTGAGTGCCCTTTGCGCGCCACTGACTTGTTTGATCTGCTGTATTCAATAGTTCTCTCAGCGTGCGGATACGTGTTTTGTCTTCACTGGCAAAAATCCTGCGCATAATGGGTCGCGTGGGCGGGATGGTCTGCTCAGCTCTTTCACAAGCCTCGCTGTGGAGCACAAAGTTTCTGATTAGGTCGGCTAAGGTTTCCAGGGGCGATGCAAAATAGGGTAGTCCAAGTCTGCCGGCCTGAGCCAGGGCTTTGGGCCCAAATGCCGCTATCCATATCTCTGGGTGGGGCTTTTGCAAGGGCAGAGGGTGCAGTACGACGCCATTATGGGATTCATTACTTTTAGCGGGACAGGCATTGTTCTCTCCATCGCCATGGTTATCGTGGCAGTCATCACTACTATCGTTATTAATAGGTGCCCCAGACCAGGCGGTGATCATTTTCTGGAGGTTACGCTCAAATAATTGGCGCTTTTGCCTGGGTAATACGTCAAAGGCATTTAACATTGTCGAACCCACACCGCGACCTATACCCAGTAATACGCGGCCTCCACAGAGTTGATCCAGTACGGCAACTTGCTCGGCTGCCAGCAAGGGGTGCCGCAAGGGCAGTAAATAAGACGTTGTGGCTAGTTTTATCGTGCTGGTAGCACCGGCAACGCTGGCCAGCAGTATCAATGGGTCGGGAATCGCGTCTTGATTAAAGTGATTTTCTGGCAACCAGAAAGACTGATAGCCGAGTTGCTCGCCAAACACTGCTTGCTCAATAAGCGATTGAGCAGAGCGATCACTACGCCATGGCATTAAGCCTATATGTATCATTCCAGTAGCTCGCTTAGCTTGACCGCCAGCTACTATACCCGGTGGGAGTCATGAGCATCAGTGTGGCAGGATCCCGGAGCACAGGGGTGTTCCGATACTGAGGGTATTTTTTCTCCAAAGCTGTAGTAGCAAGGGCGGCATCAGCTTTCGTGTGATCGGGCGCTGTGGCCATATCGACTATCTCTATGTTGACATCGACGCGTATCCACCAAAGTTGCGACCAGTCGTCCTGGTACTCATCAAGTAATAGACAGCCCGCAGGTCTGACGAGGGCATTATTTATTCGCACCAGTGAAGTCTGCCTTTTGGGTTTTCCATCCACCGGTGACCAGATACTCCCTTTACGCCAGACAAAAACCACGGGTACCTGGTGGGGTGAGGCATCGGCGTTAACTGTTGCGAGGCGAGCAATTGGCCAGTGATTGAGTTTTAGCTCTATGGTTTGGTTTGATAATTCCAAGTTTCCCTCTTATTGGGCAGCGACGGAGGCTAAATGAGTATCAACAGGCAAAATCTGGTGGCTGGTTGTTATTAGGACGTAATTTTATTGCCAGGTTTAAAACTACTGACCAGCCCATGAGTCAGGTGTTTTATTTGGAATATTTCAGAACCAGGGCGTGAATTGTCAATCCAATCATAATATCCGGTAACCGAGATTCTTTTAGCGAGGAGATCAGGAATTGAGTTCTGACATCTTCCCAGAATCAGGTAGAGATTGAGCTTAGCACCAAATTTGTGATCCCGTTCAACATAGATCTGACCAGATATGATCAAAAATTGATCAAATCCGCCATATCGCCTGATAAATGGAGGAGAAAGAACCCTAATCCATAACGAAAGCTATAAAAATTACTGACCCTGCCTTATATAATTCATGGACTTATGAACTATTTCTTATACAATGCTTTATCGTGTATACACTGTGACCAACAACTTATAGAGGCGACTCTTGCAACTGCGAACTTTTGATACTAAAGCTCGTCCACTGAGCGAGGTTATGGTGTTTGAGCGAATACTGGCCGGGGTAATGCTGGCCAGAAAAATTAGCCGAAACAGTGGCTACCAGGAGTAGGACGATTTTAGTAATGATCCAGACAACAATGATCGAAGCTTTGCGGTTAATTACGTCCCAGGTCTTGTTAACTGTGATGATCGGCGTGCCCATCATTGGGTCTTTATCGGCGGCGTTTGCCCAGGATCAAAAAACGGCACCCGCAACGGATAGCCAGTCTGTTTTGTCAGACCCAGGTTTGACGCTTGATTCGACTATTGAAGCAGACACAGCAGTGATCCAGCTTGAAGAAGAGCGCGTTGGGGATAAGCTATCAGAGCCAAGGCCCAGAACTGTGCCGCTGAACAGCTCAAAAGGCAGCCCAGCTCTGGATTCCCAGGCTACAGCGGCAAGCAAAACTGAAAAGCCGGATAAAGCAGAGCAAACGGGTGCGGCAGATATTACAAACACTAACCGCAAGGTAAGTACGTCGACGGAGGATTCTTCGGCCGAGATAAATCTTGGCCGGTCGAGATCAAAAGTAAATGTACTGAATCAGTCTGTAGTCGTTCGGCAGGCGGAAAGTGTCGATCTTAGTGAGCCCGTGGAAGAGCCCAGTGTGTTAGATGCACCCAATGGTCTTAACTCACATTCAACAAGCCCAGAGGCGACAACACAGACTTCACAAACAAAGGAAACTGGAGGTGCCGAATCTGAGCCACCGGCTCATCCCAAACAGCAGCCCGATACCGAGACTCAAAACAAACCCTTGATCATTCTTGGCACCGAAGTTTTGCCAGGTGCCTCGACACGCCTGAGCTGGAAACCTGATCAGTCTTTCGAAGGAATTGCATCTCCGACCCCGGTACTGGTGGTCAATGGTCTTCAGCCTGGACCGACGGTATGCGTGACCGCCGCAATTCATGGCGATGAATTAAATGGCATTGAAATAGTCCGTCGGGTACTTTATGAGGCGAAACCAGAGAAACTCAGCGGCACCTTGATTGGCGTACCCATCGTGAATTTGTACGGTTTTCATCGTACCTCCCGCTACCTGCCAGATCGGCGTGATTTAAATCGATATTTCCCAGGTAATCCTGATGGTAGTTTGGCATCCCGTACGGCCTATTCCTTTTTTAATGAGATTATCCGCCATTGTGATGCGTTGGTAGATTTACACACTGGATCTTTTCGTCGTACCAACCTGCCTCAGGTACGAGCCGACTTGACTAAAGCGGCGATCGTTAATTTATCCCAAAGTTTTGGTGCCACGGTAGTGCTTCATAACTCGGGTACTGAGGGCACTTTGCGCCGGGCTGCTGCAGATATAGGAATTCCAGCTATCACGCTTGAAGCAGGAGAACCCATGCGTTTGCAACAGACCGCAGTTAACCATGGTGTTAAAGGCATCGAAACGCTGCTCAACAAAATGTCCATGTATAAGCGTATTAGTTTCTGGGGTGATCCCGAACCTGTGTTTTACCGCTCGGAATGGATTCGCGCGGATCGGGGCGGTATTTTGTTTAGTGAAGTCGAGCTCGGCGAAAACGTCAGTATTGGTGAGGTGCTTGGCACCGTCACTGATCCGATTACAAATGTGCGCGCTGAAATTAAGTCACCCTTTAAAGGGCGAGTTTTAGGGCGAGCACTCGATCAGGTGGTTATGCCAGGTTTTGCGGCATTTCGGATTGGTATTGAAACCTCAGAGCAGGATGTGCAGGATCAGATATTCGATGAAAACGAACGACCGGAAGGACAAAGTGATGACGAAATTGAAGCGGCAAAAATCATGAATAAAGCCCGCGCTATAGATGCCATCAAAAATACTCAACAGAGCGATAGATCTGAGTTTTCTGAATGAGCATCGGGTGGATGCCAGCTATACGACCCACGCTAGAGCACCATAGCCCTGATTTGAATAGCCCAGGATTGCCAGACGTAACTTACTTTTGGCACCTGCCCCCAAATCCTGGTTCAAGGTACCTCCCAAAGAATTAGGCCAAAAAGAGCTACTGTCGATGGTTCTCAAATAAGGGCCTCAAAAAAGCGACGACACAAAGCACCATAGCTAACCTTCATTAACAAATTGATCCTATGCCTCTAGTTGCGATATTGATCGAGTATTAGCGCACCAACCAGGTTTTCACGACCGCCAAGTCACAAGCTCTGATAGAATTTTTGCAGAAAAGCCTTTTTGATAATGCTAATCTCGCCGCGCGCCACAAATGCATCAGTTTGGCCTCTGCTGAATCAAATCTATCGAGCGAAGGCCGCATCGATAACATCCCGTTCACGTTGTTAATTTTTGGAGTTTTACATGCAAAATCCTGTCGCTATCGCGGCCGTATCTGAAATGAAACCAGGGCGATATCCCGACAAGAGTGGTTATGATCTCTATCTCGAAGTCGTCAGGCAATTTTTAGCCCAATGGTCTATTAAACCCAGTGATATTCAAGGTCTGCTAGCCTGTCCTGCGGGCATGGCCGAAGGCGGCAGCAATGATATTTTCGTTCATGAACAACTCTACGAGGAATTGGGTATTCATCCCCTGTTTGCCGACACGATGAATGCCGGTGGTTCAACTTATGGCTTGATGGTGCAGCGTGCGGCGCTGGCTATCGAACGGGGCCTGGCAGATAGCGTCTTATGCGTAGGTGCAGGTAAGTTCCCGAAAGTAAGTACGGGGGGCGCTGAATCAATGGCCCGCATGGTTAGCCATGAAATTTATGAATTTCCCTATGGCACGTTTATTCCGGCGATTTACGCTCAGGTTGCTTCCCGGCATATGTTTGAATACGGCACCACACCAGAGCAATTTGCCGAGGTAGCCGTATCCTCCAGAGCCTGGGCGCTAAAAAACCCAGATGCAGTAATGTATGGCAGCGAGGCGCTGACTGTGGCCAAAGTCAGGGAGTCTCGGCCCATCGCCACACCTTTTCATCTTTTCGATTGTTCCATTCCTGTCGAGGGTGGTGCTGCTGTACTGGTGACCTCCGCTTCCCTTGCAAAACGTTTTAGCGAGCAGCCTGCCTATTTGTTGGGTATGGGCGAATACCACAGCCACCGCAATATCCATCAGGCTCCAAGCCTAACGGATGTTGGCTGTCGCAAGGCGGGCCAGCAGGCTTATCAGGCAGCTGGATTGAGTCCCTCAGATATCGACTTTGCGGAAATCTATGATGCTTTCTCGGTTAACCCGCTGGTTTTTATGGAGGAGTTAGCCTTGTGTCCGCAGGGAAAAGGCGGCCAGTTCTTTGAATCTGGTGCCAGTCGTCCCGGTGGTGACTTCCCGGTGAATACATACGGCGGTCTGCTCAGTTACGGTCATACGGGTGATGCCTCTGGGATGTCGATGATTGTCGAGGGTGCTCGGCAGATTATGGGCATCGCTGGTGAACGTCAGCTCGGCAAGGCTAATACAGGCATCGTTCACTCCTATGGTGGCATGATGAGCGAGCATTCAACCTTAATTCTCGGTCGGCAGGCTTGAGTTAATTCTAATATTAGGCATTGGAAAGAGAGATATTTGTAATGAGCGAAAATCCAGAGAGCAATGGCCCTGTACCTGACAAACCACAACCCCGTATTACTCCCTGGGCCGAACCGCTTTGGAAAGGTTGTGCCGAAGGTAAGCTTCGATTGCCCTATTGCCAGCAGTGCGAGGCATGTTTTTACTATCCACGGCTCTGGTGTCCTCAATGTTTTAATCAGGATATTTCATGGCAGGATGTGAGTGGCAAAGGCAAGGTCTACAGTTTTTCGGTGATTCACCAATCACCGCTACCATCCTATCAGGCGGACTTACCCTATGTGCTGGCAGTGATCGAGCTGGCCGAAGGACCACGCATGATGACGAATGTAGTCAATTGCGAAGTCGATGCCGTCCATGTTGACATGCCCGTTGAAGTTACTTTTGAGACGCGGGGTGACATGGTTATTCCGCAATTTCAAGCCCTAAAATCAGCAGGAGTGAAATAATGAGTGAGGAGTTTACAGTTCCGTTTCCCCTTGAATACGGGACCTACGAAGATGCCCTGAAGATGGTTGAGGTCCGCGGCGAGCGAAAATTTGCAGAATTTACCGTTAACTGGGAGATGATCAAGGTCTATTGCGCCATGGAGGAAGATGCTAATCCGAGTTATTGGGATGAAGAGTACGCCACCAAACAGTGGGGAGGCATTGTTGCGCCGCCAGGACTCTTACTGACCTGGGGAATGGCTCTGCAATGGCACCCAGACAAAGACCGGGAGCATTATTTTGTTGCTATGAAAATCCCTCTCCCTGGGGATACACTCATTAATGTCGCCACTAGCACGGAGTTTCATCGGCATTTGTTTCTTGGTGATCGATTATCGGCCGTAGACCGTCTTGTCGAAGTAAGTGAAGAGAAGACAACCCGACTGGGTGTGGGACATTTCCTAACGACTGAAGCGGAATTCTTTAATCAAAAAGATGAGCTTATCGCGGTCACGACCAATAATATGTTCCGTTACTACGTTCCTGAAGACAATGGCCCTGAAGAACAAGTCACGGGGGAAAACTCATGAGTAAATCAATCGCACTAAAATTTTGGGATGAAATAAGTGAAGGCGAAGAGTTGCCCCGGGTAGAAATGCCAGTGCCTTTTGAGCGAGTCATTCTCGACGCCGCCGCCACTCAGGATTATTTCCCCGGCCACCACAATCCTGCCTATGCGCAGCACCAGGGTCAAAAGAATATTTACCTCAATACCATGGCAATCGAAGGCTTTATTGATCGCGTCGCCACAGACTGGGCAGGTCCCCACACCTTTATCCGCAAGCGCACGATGAACATGCGTGCGTCCATTTATGCCGGTGACACCTTAATCGGTGAAGGCAAAGTGGAAAAACACTATCAGCAGGAAGGTCGAAACTTAGTGGATCTGTCCATTTTGATTTCCACTGAATCGGGACCCTGTGTGCCCGCTCAAATAACCCTGGAAATACCCTGTAAATAATTTTGTGTTAAAGAAGTTTGCCTGGAGCCAATAATGGTGCTTAATAATTTTTCATCGTGGTTTGAATTGCCTTTGTCAGAGCAATATTACTCAGAAGACCACGAAGCCTGGCGTTACGCACTGCGACAGTTTATTGATAAAGAAATTGCTCCCTATGTCAATGAATGGGAAGAGGCGGGTACCTTTCCCCGTGACTTGTATCAAAAAGCCGCAGTCATTGGTCTATTACAACTGGGCTATCCAGAAGAGTATGGCGGTGTACCCAGGCCTGATATTTTTTTCGATATTGTTACCGGGCTGGAGATGGCCCGTATTGGCGGTGGCGGTGTTCATGTCAGCCTTAGTAGCCATTCCATCGGTATGCCACCGATATTAGCCCTGGGTAGTGAGGCCATGAAGGAGAGGCTCGTCCCGCAGGTCATTAGTGGTGAAAAAATATCAGCGCTGGCCATTACCGAACCCTCTGGCGGTTCAGACGTAGCAAACCTGAAAACTACAGCCCGCCTGGATGGTGACCACTATATTGTTAATGGCTCGAAAACGTATATTACTAGCGGTATCCGCGCCGATTATTACACGGTAGCAGTGCGTACTGGCGGCGAGGGTGCCAGAGGTATATCACTGTTATTAATCGAAAAAGACACGCCAGGCTTCACTCAAACTGCCCTCGACAAAATGGGTTGGTGGAGTTCGGACACCGCCACGCTACACTTTGACGACTGTCGAGTGCCAGTAGAAAATCTGATTGGCGAAGAAAACAAAGGTTTTGGCGGCGTGATGATCAACTTTAATTCCGAACGTCTGAATATTGCCGCAATGGCTAATGGCCTTGCCATGGTCTGTATGGATGAAGCCGTCGCCTGGGCCAGAGAGCGGCAAACCTTTGGTCATCGTTTGATGGAACACCAGGTGATTCGTCACAAAATTGCAGAAATGGCCAAACGCATACTCAGCACGCAGGCATTACTTGAAAAAACCGCCTGGCAAATGCAGCGCGGTGAAGTGCCTGTAGCCGAGCTGAGTTTACTTAAAGTCCAGGCCACAGAGACCATGGAATACTGCGCCCGAGAAGCCGTACAAATATTCGGCGGTATGGGCTTTATGCGCGGCAATAAGGTTGAACGGATTTATCGGGAAGTGCGGGTTTACGCAATTGGTGGTGGCTCTGAGGAGATCATGCGGGATCTGGCGGCCCGGCAGTTGGCTCTGTGAGGCAATACAAATCAGCCCTGATTTTAAGCCTCCTATACAAACGAGCGTTTCTTGCACATTTTTTACAGGATCGACGACCTGCCTTCCATTTTTATACTAAAGATTCTCTAATGGTCTAGCCGCGAGCAAACCTAGTAATCGCTCATTAGATTTTATTACAATTTTATCCAGGATATTTAGTCTTAGAATGACTGACTGTACGCGTAACTTATAATTATTGTAGAGTGCCGCATGCGGATATGTTGAGAATGAGGCAGGGGCGCGAGATCGACCTCTACCGGTAGATATAAGTGCAGGTGGGAGATTGAGAACACCGGCGCCTATAAAAAGATAGACCTAAGCACTCGTTATTGAGCACTTTATCTTATCAACATAAAACAGCTGTATAACAAACAGTCATGGGTGCGTCTATGACCTACTTTGACGTGTCTTGATTTTTTTGGCACCTACAGATGGAGCCTTCGGTGCATTGATTTGTTGCTATTCTGGCTCTTTTGCTGCCTATTTCTCTTGTTTATAGGTGATATTCGACGCTATGGTTAAGGACGTTTTCTCTGTACTTTTGCCGTATACATACACGTCACTGCGTATTAGTATTTTCCTGGCTTCCTGGAACATAAAATAATACCAGTAGGAGAAAATCATGAATATTGTTAAACCAGTAACCATCTTGTACCTGTTATTTTTTATAGCATTGTTTCTCTGGGCCCTGGTAGGCGATCCAACGTTCAGCGGATTTTTACAAACTATCAATGAACCCTGGAGTATCGTGGTGTTAATGGACTTTATCTTCGGCTGCCTGATGTTTTCATGGATGATATTTTTTGTCGAGGGTTCGGCGAAGACGACTTTGCCCTGGGCTATAGCACTGTTTGTCGTCGGCAATATTATTAGCGCTGTTTATATTTTATTGCGCTTTAACAAGATCCGAGAGCGCATTGGCCAACCCGTAAGCTAATTTATAAAAACTGACGCAATATTAATAGAAGGGCGATACACATGAATAGAGGACACGCATTAATTACCGGTGCCATCGGCGGTCTGGGCACAGCAATGACCAAAAAGTTGATTAGCCAGGGCATCCCAGTCATTGGCTGTGATCGTAAAGCTGATGAACTGGAAGGCTGGCGGAAGAGAGAGCTTGATGCAGAGCAAAGCAAGATGGTGACTTTATTTCCCCTCGATATAACGAAAGAAGAGCACGTTGATGCTGTGGCCACGGAACTGGCCCAAAGAGATATTCACATAGCTTATCTGATCAACAACGCAGGTATTCAGGGGCCAGGAAAACCCTGGGACTACGATAGCAAGACCTGGGATCGTGTTGTCAAGGTGAATATGTACGGCACCTTCCATCTAAGCCGGGCATTTTCTAAACCCATGGTTGATACAGGTTTTGGCCGAATTTTGAATTTCTCTTCGGGTGCTGCTTACAATCCTCCGAGAGAATGGGGCAGTTATGCCGCTGCCAAAGCGGGAGTTCTGGGTTATACCCGTTCATTGGCTCAGGATCTTGCCCAGTATGGGGTCACGGTCAATTGCATCGTGCCGGGTCTGATCATGCATGAAGGTCTGCGTGGTCATGTTCCGGACAAGTTTTTTGAGAATCTGGAAAGAGATGTGCCGATGAGACGCCCAGGTAAGCCGGAGGAGATTGCTGAGGCCGCCGCATTTTTTATGTCAGAGGGTTCATCCTATGTAACGGGACAAACCATGCATGTTAATGGTGGTTTATATATGCCCGGATAGGCTTGAGAAGATGTAACTTAAGGGCATAGAAAAATAAGGGGAGACTTTGGTCTTCCCGTGCTTTTTTCGATGGTTATTATTTATAAGAGCTGTTTATTTATAGGTGCCGTTTAATTATAAGTCTTATCTATTTATAGAGACCACTTGTTTATAGAGGCTATAAATAGTTATTGGATATTTATTTTAGTTTTTAAAAAATTAAGGATTCGACTATTTACTTCATCGGGTTTTTCGAGATGCATAAAATGACCAGTGCCTTTAACGATGATTTTTTCCAGGGTGTTGCTATACAACTTGTCCATGTTTTCAAAGGTTTCCAGCCGACCGGGGCGGTCTTTGGTGCCGTGAAATGCCATGCATGGCACAGTGGTCGGCGCCATAATTTTTGCGGATAACTCTTCCAGTTCTGGATTGCGACCAGCTGGATTAAACGTGTGGCGGTAATAATTAATAGCAGCTTCCAGGGTGCCCTCACGACGAAAAGTGGCACGGACACTTTCCATAATATCCGGCGGGATATCGTATTCGGGAGACGCATCCCGCCACCATTTTTCTAAAAATTCGAAATCGTTATTAGCAACGGCTTTTTCAGCGCCCGGCATCTGGAAGAAATAAGCATGCCAACCACCTTTAATGACATTATAGTTAAGACCCAGCTCCCCGAGCAGAGCGCCAGGATGGGCAATGGCGATAGATATTATTTTATCAATCTTTCCCGGGGCAAACGCCGCAGCTGCGTATGTCGCAAAGCCACCCCAGTCATGACCAATAACGGCAGCAGCTTTGCTATCGCCGAGTTGATCAATGAGCGCGACCACATCCAGGCCAAGCAGAGCAGCATCATAACGCCCATCTGGCGCCGGACTAGTGGGCGCGTAACCTCTCTGGTAGGGAGCCACCACGCGGTAGCCAGCCTCAGTTAGCAATGGCATAAGGTATTGGTAGGTTTGCGGGTTATCCGGGAAACCGTGCATGCACAAAATTAGAGGGCCGCTTCCTGCCTCAAGAAAGTGGAAGTCTATGCCGTTGGCTTTCACCTGGCCGGTGCGAATGTCTGTCATACCTTTAATTCCCGAAATTTGAAATAAAGAAATAAGTTATTTGGTGGGTGCCGCATGCTGGGCATTCCTCTACGGTTAATGCAGGGTCGTATTAAAGTGCCCACCAATAATTATTTGTTACAGAAAGCAGCGCTGATGTAGGCTAATGGATTGGCGCGAGAATATAAACCAACAATCATGAATTTTAAGATCAAGCACGAACTCATCAAAGGCAATGCGCTTGAGCTTCAGCCACTCGCCGCTGCGCATGTCGAAGGCCTGTTCGCAATCGGCCAACATTATGCTGATTGGCAGTACCTGCCGATACCCGGCTTCGAGGTGTTTGATGACGCACAGCGCTGGGTGGATGAGGCTTTGGTCTTACAACAAAAGGCCGAGCATCTTGTTTATGTTCTGGCAGAACCGATAAGCAAAAATGTTATGGGCAGCTCCCGTTATCTCAATATTCGCCAGCGGGATGCGGTATTGGAAATCGGCTACAGCTGGCTTGGCGTAGATTTTCAACGCAGCGCGGTAAATACTGAAGCCAAGTATCTCTTGTTGCACAATGCATTTGAAACCCTGGGCGCTCGCCGGGTGGAGTTAAAAACAGATGCCCGTAATATTCGTTCGCAGAGGGCCATTGAGCGTATCGGTGCTACTAGAGAAGGGGTGCTACGGAAGCACATGACGGTACAAAATGGTTTTCAAAGAGATTCGGTGATCTATAGCATCATCGACAGTGAGTGGCCTCTTATCAAAGCACACCTGTTAGAAAAAATGCAGGCTTATCATCTCGAATAAAAACTCGCTTAAGTGGTTTTATGTTTACACCAGATCGCCGGGTTGATACTTTCCGTGATTGAAAAAGGCGGAGAGCTTAGTCTTGTCAATATATTGCTACAAAATTACTCCGGGCAATACATCTACGAAACTAGTCTAAACAAAGACAAGGGGAGAACATCATCATGGCAGTGAAACACGTACTAGACGGTATTAAAGTACTCGACTTTACTCAATACCTTGCGGGGCCGACTACTACCCGCCTTATGGCGGAAATGGGTGCCGAAATCATCAAAGTTGAGTGGGGCCCTCACGGTGATCCGGTAAGGGGTGTGGGCTATATCAGAGACAAGCGTAGCGCCTACTATATTCAGCAAAATCGGGGTAAGCAAAGTATTTGCCTGGATTTCAGCAAACCAGAAGCCAATGAGATTATTAAAGAAATGGTGCCTCATGTGGACATCATTATGGAGAATTTTTCCCCCGGCGTTATCGGTCGGCTGGGCCTCGACTGGAACACGGTACAGAAACTAAACCCTGAAGCCATTATGTGTTCGCTATCGGCTTTCGGTCAGACTGGACCTCTCGCCCAGCTGTCGGGTTTTGACTATATTGCTCAGGCTTATTCTGGCGTTACCAGTATGATTGGTGAGGCGGACGGCCCGGCCTATTTGCCAATGCTGGGGATTGGCGACGTTACTACCGGTGTTCACGCCCTGGCTGCTATCAACGCGGCTCTATTCCATAGGGAGCGCGGCCATGGCGGACAGTATCTGGATATTTCGCTGCTCGATTCTTATTTCCACTGTCACGAAATCAACGTGCAAATGTACAGCGCCAGCGACGGCAATATAGAGCCATCGCGCTCGGGTCAGCACCACTTTGCAGTAGCCCCTCTTGGGCTGTTTCAGGGAAAAACCACGCAAATTGTAATTATCGCCATGATTACCCAGTGGAAAAATTTATGCGCGGCGATGGGTAAACCTGAACTAGCTGACAATCCGAAGTTTAAGGATCTTCGTGTGCGTGTAGAAAACCGCTTTGAACTCGTCAAAATTATAGAGGACTGGTTGGCATCAATGCCCAGTGATGAAGAGTCGATCAGAGTACTGGAAGAGCACAGGGTGCCGGTCGCTCCTATGCTGACAGTGCCCCAGGCGATGGCGCATCCGCATTTGAAAGAACGGAACACGGTTCGCACCGTCACCGACCGAACCTTCGGCAAGGTCGAAATCCCAGGTGTACCGCTACGTTTTTCTCAGTTTCCCGATTTCTTGCCACTGGAAGCGCCATTTCTGGGAGAACACAATGGCAACGTGCTTGCTGATATATTGGGTTATAGCGACGACAAGGTTGCACACCTGACGGAGCAGGGGGTTTTGATCTCACGAACGAATAACTAATAAAATCTGGACTATAAAGACCAAAAAGGGCCTGTTTTTTATTCTTTAAAACAGGGCCTTTTATCGAGGTTCAAGCTGTCACTCAATTTTGATTTGGCTACATATTGGGATAATTAGGCCCGCCGGTGCCTTCCGGGCAAACCCAGACAATATTCTGGGTCGGGTCTTTAATATCGCAGGTCTTACAATGCACACAGTTCTGCGCATTAATTTGAAACACCTTTTCGCCAGCCTCGTTGTCGATCACCTCATATACTCCGACCGGGCAATAACGCTGGGCTGGTTCATCATAAAGCGGGAGATTGTGGGCCAGAGGTATGCTGTCATCTTTTAATGTCAGATGACAGGGTTGATCTTCCTCGTGGTTAGTATTGGATAGAAATACCGATGATGGCTTGTCAAAGCTCAGCTTGTTGTCGTATTTCGGGTAATCAATTTTCTTGCAATCTTTAGCTGGCTTCATGGCCGCATGATCAGGCTTTGTATCCCTAAGCGTGAAGGGCAGTTTGCCGTTAAATATATTGATATCAATAAAGGCAAAAGCCGAACCGATGATATTGCCCCATTTGTGCTGGGCCGGACCGAAGTTGCGTTGCATGTATAGCTCTTTGTAGGCCCAGGATTCCTCATAGGCCTGTTTGTACTCGGCCAGTTCATCATTGCTACGTTCTTTACCAAGTGCTGCTGCAACGCTTTCGGCGGCCAGCATGCCGGACTTCATAGCGGTGTGTGAACCTTTGATCTTGGCGAAGTTGAGCGTGCCGGCATCATCGCCAATCAATAGTCCGCCTGGGAAGGTCATTTTCGGTAGTGACTGTACGCCACCCTTAACCAGTGCGCGTGCGCCGTATGAAATGCGTTCACCGCCCTCTAGATACTGACTAATGACCGGGTGATGCTTGTAGCGCTGGAATTCATCAAAGGGGCTTAGGTGCGGATTGCTGTAGGATAGATCCACAATTAAACCCACAACTACCTGGTTGTCTTCGAGATGGTACAGAAAGGCACCACCAGCTGATTTACTTTCATCGAGAGGCCAGCCAGCCGTATGGACCACCAAACCTTGCTGATGTTTTTCATCAGGTATCTTCCATAATTCTTTGATTCCTATGCCATAATGCTGAGGGTCTTTGTCCTGGTCGAGATTGAATTTGGCAATCAATTGCTTGCCGAGGCTACCGCGGCAACCTTCGGCGAATAAGGTATATTTGCCGTGCAACTCCATGCCCTGCATGTAAGAATCTTTCTTTTCACCGTCAGCGCCGATACCCATATCACCGGTTGCTATACCTTTCACCGAGCCATCATCGTTGTAAATAACTTCTGATGCTGCAAAGCCAGGAAAGATTTCCACCCCAAGGGCTTCGGCTTGTTCACCGAGCCAACGGCAAAGATTACCCAGGCTGACAATATAATTACCTTCGTTGTGCATGGTTTTAGGCACAAACAAAGAAGGCACTTTAATACCTTTCTTGGCGCTGGTGAGTACGTAGATATCATCGCCGCTTACCGACGTGTGCAAGGGGGCGTTGTTGTTTTTCCAGTCAGGAAATAATTCATTCAATGCCGTGGGTTCAAATACTGCGCCTGAAAGGATATGAGCCCCGACTTCAGAGCCTTTTTCTACGATACAAACGGTAAGCTCTGGATTTAACTGCCGCAATCGACACGCAGCAGAAAGGCCAGCCGGACCAGCGCCGACTATGACTACGTCATATTCCATTGATTCTCTTTCTACCGCGCTATTTTCCACCAGGAAACCCTCCATAAATCAATTATCAGGCGTACATTTTTAACGGCATGAATTCTAACGTTTTACGGGTTACCTCGCCAGGCTAATTACGAATCATCAGTTCCCGGGTATGGCCTCCGCGGAGCTGTTTTCCTCACAGTTGATTTCTTACTGGCGGCGCGGCATCATGTCGCCTCCCAAAAACGGGACGTTCCTCGATTACTAAGTAGTAATGAACAAAAACCCATATATTCAATAAGCTAGCAAAGGTAATTCATGAAAATACTTATTGCTGTAAAACGCGTAGCGGATTACAACGTCAAAGTACGGGCCAAATCCGACCAGACTGGTCCAGACCTGGCTAATGTCAAAATGGCCATCAACCCCTTTTGTGAAATCGCAGTCGAAGAAGCGGTACGCATGAAAGAAAATGGTATTGCCAGCGAGGTTATCGCCGTTTCTGTCGGCCCTCAGGCTGCTCAGGAGCAAATAAGAACCGCGCTGGCGCTCGGCGCCGATCGTGGCATTTTAGTACAAACCGATACCGACCTTGAGCCATTGGCCGTCGCGAAGTGCTTTAAAGCGATTTGCGACAACGAAAAGCCAGACATGGTTTTGCTCGGCAAACAGGCTATCGATGGTGACAATAACCAGACTGGACAAATGATTGCAGCGCTTAACGGTTGGTCACAGGCGACTTTTGCTTCTGAAATCACTATTGATGGCGACGTGGCGACAGTAATCCGGGAAGTGGATGCTGGGCTACAGACCGTCAAACTCAAATTGCCCGCTGTAGTTACCGCAGACCTGAGACTCAATGAACCGCGTTATGCGTCCTTGCCTAATATTATGAAAGCCAAGAAAAAGACGATTGATACTACCAGCCCTGATGACTTGGGAGTCGATGTGTCACCCCGTATTACCTTCCTGAAAGCTGCACCACCGGCTGAACGCCAGGCAGGCGTTAAGGTTGAAGATGTCGCAGAACTGATCGATAAACTGAAAAATGAAGCTAAGGTGATATCATGAGCATTCTAGTTATAGCAGAGCATGATAACAGCGCTATAAAAGGCGCGACCCTCAATACCATTGCTGCAGCGAGCGAAATTGGTGGCGATGTTGATGTGTTGATTGCTGGCGCGGGCTGTTCCGAAGCAGTTGAGGCAGCGGCCAAAATTGCTGGTGTGAGCAAAGTATTAGTGGCCGATAATCCTGCTTATGAGTTTATGCTGGCAGAAAATATTGCACCTCTGGTTGCCGAACTGGCGGCACACTACGGTCATGTGCTAGCACCGGCTAGTACCAATGGTAAAAATATTATACCACGCGCTGCTGCGTTATTAGATGTCCAGCCGATTTCCGAGATCTCTGCCGTCGAAAGTCCAGATACTTTTCAGCGGCCTATCTATGCGGGCAATATTATCGCCACGGTAAAAAGTAGCGACGCTATTAAGGTTATGACAGTTCGAACTACGGCGTTTGACCCGGTTGCGGAGGAGGGTGGAAGCGCTAGTGTTGAAGCTGTCGACAGCGTCCATAATGCTGAACTTTCAGAATATATTGGGGAAGAAGTTGCTAAATCAGATCGTCCTGAATTAACAGCGGCAAGCGTTATTATTTCTGGTGGTCGTGGCATGCAAAATGGCGAGAATTTTGATCTGCTATACAAAGTTGCCGACAAGCTTGGTGCTGCTGTCGGAGCATCTCGCGCTGCGGTAGACGCGGGTTTTGTTCCAAACGAAATGCAGGTCGGGCAAACCGGCAAGATCGTTGCCCCAGATTTGTATATTGCTGTGGGTATCTCAGGTGCCATTCAGCACCTGGCGGGCATGAAAGACTCCAAAGTGATTGTGGCTATTAATAAAGATGAAGAAGCACCTATTTTTCAGGTCGCTGACTACGGTCTGGTAGCTGATCTTTTCAAAGCCTTGCCGGAGTTAGATGCTGGCTTATAAGTTTACAGAGCCTGTGTAACAAAAAAACCGGCCTCTATGGTCGGTTTTTTATTTGAATATTTTTCAGGAAAGACTTATTTCAATAGCCTGTTTGAAGTGTGACCAAATTTATTCCTAACTGCGTTTTTTGTCGCGGATTCCTTTTGATTTTTTTCGGCGCTCTTCCGGGCTCATTTTCTCCCATTTCTCACGTAGTTCTCGTCGCCGTTCAGGCGGTAATTCGCGATATTTTTGACGAGCCTTCTTGACTTTTTCTTTCTCGGAGGCGGGCAAAGCTTCATATTGCTTTTGTCGTTTCTCGATTCTTTTTCGCTGCTGGGGTGTTAATTCTTTCCAGCCTTTGTGCTTAGAATCTTCATCTTCACTGCGCCTTTGTCCAGGTCCGGCTTCAGCTGTAATCCAGCCATCAGAATATGTGTTTGTGGGCCTGCTATGCCATGTCCAGTTTTTCGAACCGCCATAAGATTGTACTAAGTCAGGATCACTGTATTTTGCAGTTGCGAGGCTCGACGACATAATTAGGACAATACAGCACGCGATCTTATTAAAGTGGTGCATATACTTCAGCCTCTTAACCTCGTTTCATTTTCGGAAAGCCAGTAGTAAAAATCGAGATCTTCGAGAAGTTCTATATTGTCAATGTTTTGTTCATCAATGAGCAACTTGTCTTGATTGCGTAATGAAGACGTGGGGCCTAATACCACCATAAATACGAGCAAAGAAGCCATGACCATACCGGTCGTCGGCCACAGAATTTGCTTAAGGTATCGAATCCAGGGCTTCGTGTGGCTCTCGATAGCTTTTTTTCGCGCAAGAGTCAGTTGCTCACTGGCACCAGAATCAATTGCGGTTTCCATACGGATCAGTTCATCTCGTATTTTTATTTCAAATTCATTCATCACTTTATTGCTCATTGTGGGCTCTCCTCCAGCCAGTCTCTTAGCGATGCAATAGCTCGAGAATAATGTGTCTTTACACTGCCTTCACTGCATTGCATCGTGATTGCCGTTTCTGCAGTTGAGAAGCCTTGCCAGCACCGCAACATAAATGCTTCTCGTTGTCGCCGGGATAGCCGTTGTATAGCCAACTCTAGCGCGTCAATAGTTTGCTGTCTTTCAAGATGTTTATCTGGCTCATCAGTATTAGTTCCAGGGACACTTTCAAGTGGATCTTCTGCCCGATTATCTGTGGGATGAGAATCAGCAGCAGGGTAAGATCCAGGTAACCAGCCTAGAACTTTCTCGCGCACCTTCTTGCGGCGAAATGCGTCATTAATCCGATTATGTAGAATACGATAAAATAACATTCGCCATTCATCAGGGCTTCGCTGACTGTAGTTTTTAACCAGCTGCATCATTGCATCCTGCACGATATCCATGGCGTCAGCATCATGCCTGGTAGCAGTTCTAGCCATTGCATATGCTCGATGTTGAATCTTCGCTAAAAAACTATCAAGTTCATTTTTAACATCGGTGTCGTTCATAGGCCAGAGGCTTTCCAGAAACAATATGCCATTACCGGGCGTCACGTTAGCTTTTTCGTTCACGATAGCTAATCAATCAATACCGTGAGTGGTGAATTGCTTCGTTTAACAAAATACCACCTATAAGCCATTTATAAGCATCACGATCACTGTGATGCCGACTAAAGTGACGGCCATGATAATGGCCAGAATGGTGACGGGGTTTTTTATGATGGTTTCTGTGATGATGCTTACCAGGGGCAAATTTCAGACCATGTCCGCGATATCCGTGATGCCTCGGGTGTGAGCGATGGAACTTTTTTTTGTACGAACGGTGTCGATCACTGCTACGATGGCGTTGCTCTAACTGGTAATGATCCCTATATTTATATCCATGACGATCCCTGCTGTCTCTGTCTCCAGCCCAGGCCCCAGAAGTTAGTAGTGCCGTAATACTGATAGTTAATAACGCTTTATTCTTCATAACTCACCTCGTAAATACCTATCTGTATACAGGCTAACGTTTGCTAGAGGTATTCGTTGACGCAATTAGAGAATAAACCCTAAGTAATGAGCATTTGGGATGCCTAAGGCTTAACGATATGTCGGCTCAAGCCGTTCGATATCAGCTAATCTCGCCCTGGACTCTGTGTTGATTTCGATAACATCTGATAACAACATTCCAGCTTCTTTTAATAAGGGGTCGATCTTGTCCTTAGTTTTATTTTCTGAGTCATCGTCGCTGGATTTCTCCCGAAAGGCTTCCAATTCATCAAATGTGGCAAATGTTTCCAGTTTAAGAGCCTGCCGACGTTTGTTTTCAATGAACAATAACTTGTCCTCTCGATTCTTTTGTAGTGCTTTTCGTTCGTTCAAATTTAAGCTTAGCTCATCACTGTTACGCTGCTCTTCTATGAGCTTGATTTCCTCAAGCATAAACTGCCATTCTGGTTCCTTTGAAACCCTGCTTTCATGCTTGACCAGCAAACTAGGAATTATCGATCCATACAAGTGGTGGATAGTGTGTTTCACAGCATGAATACTATCCCACGGTAAAGCGTATTCCTGGCTGCTTTCGCCAATATCATCCTTGCTGTAATAGGAGGGGAACTCAATATCAGGAATAACCCCGCGGTGCTGTGTGCTGTCACCAGACACTCGGTAAAACTTCGACTCCGTAAACTTGAGCTGGCCCTGTTTTAAGGGTGCCATCACCTGCACCGTGCCTTTACCGAAGCTGGCACTACCAACCACCAGCGCTCGACCATAATCTTGAATGGCACCGGCAAAAATCTCTGATGCAGACGCGCTCAAACGGTTAACCAGTACAATTAGAGGGCCATTGTAAAAGGGCATTCTACGGGATCGTTGATCTCGGGATATTCGTTGATTAGCGTGCCGGATTTGAACGACCGGACCGGGATTAATAAAAAGGTCTGTGAGGGAAGTAGCTTCTAATAGAGACCCCCCACCATTATTTCTTAAATCAAGAATGATTCCATCGACATGGTCTTCCTGCAACTCTATGAGCAACCTCTGTACATCTCTAGTCGTACTTTTAAAATTAGGATCGCGTTTTCGATAGGCTTGAAAATCCATATAAAAGGTGGGTAGCTTTATAATACCGAAACGATGCTTGCTATTATTCGCAGACACCTCCAGGATTTCACTCTGAGCGGCCTGTTCTTCCAGGCGTACTTTCTCTCTTACAATAGAAACAATCTGTCTCTTATCAGAAATTTCCGAAGCCCCAGAGATTATTTCCAGACGTACCAGGGTATCTTTTTTGCCACGTATAAGCTCGACCACTTCGTCGAGACGCCAGCCAATAACATCGACCAACTCGCCATTTTTACCTTGCCCCACGCTCACAATCTTATCACCAGCACGTAAAGTAGACTCTTTATCAGCAGGTCCCGCAGGTACGATACGTACAACCTTTGTAAATTCGTCTTCCTTTTGCAGCACGGCACCAATGCCTTCAAGGGACAGAGACATGGCTATGTTAAAATTTGCCAGCATACGAGGAGATAGGTAGTTGGTATGTGGATCATATATCTCCGCCAAGGCATTGATAAACAACTCGAATACATCTTTGCTATCCTGTTGATTTAATTGATTCAGTTGATTTTTATAACGTTTAATCAATAAGTCCTTTGCGGGCGCTAATTCTTTTCCAGACAGCGTCAATCGCAATAGGGCGTCCTTTACGCGCTTGCGCCAGTAATCGTCTGAAACTTCCTCGGATAGAGCCCATAATCGCTTATCAGGATCAACCTCAATCGTCTCAAGTTTCTCAAAGTCAAACTCGTAATCACTTTCCAACAAAGTAATATTGTTAGTCAAACGCTCATTCATACGAGCACGAAATCGATTGTAGATGTCGTAGCCAGGGGTCAAATCACCCTCTAATAGCATGTCATCGAGAGTTAATTTATAGGCTTCTAGTTCGTGTATATCTGCCTGCGTGAGATAACTTTTTAAAGGGTCTAGATTGTCCGTGTAGTTGTTAAACAGAAGCGTGGACAGGTTATCGTTCAGCTCTAACTTTCGGTAATGATGTTCCGAGAGTTTAGCTATGATTTCCTGAGCTGTTTTTGCCTGGGCAGGGGTGTAACTAAGTGGTTCGGCCGCAGCGGTAACTAAACCTGCAAGTAGAACTGAAATAAATAAAACAAGAGCAATACGCATAAATAGCTATCTACCTGGTTGAAAAGGGCAAGAGCGATGAACAAGAAGAAAAGGGCAGCATTGCCTCTCAGACTTAAGATAAGTCACACGGTTATACTGAGTGATTTAGATTACCCACCTTATTTAACATAATATACATTATGCGCTATTGTGTTTTAGCGCGCTCAGAGCTAAGACCTTGTGTTCGCGGTTATTATCCACTAATTCGAGTTCTCTGGCTTCCTCTATGCCCGACACTTTGTCACTGAGGTCTTGAAAGATAATCCCAGGATCTTTAACGCCGTACAGCGGCACCACCAAACGAACGGGATCCCAGTAGTATCGGTAGGATAACTGGTTGTAGTATAGCCGCCCGTGGCGAATCTCCCAATCCTTCCAGCCAAAGCGATCGAGGGTGCCTCGGGTAGACAAGATCAAACGCGTCGCCCATCTGGGTGCACCGTCATGACACCAGCGATACCAGGTGCGGCTTGATATATCACAAAGGTCGATACAAGCAGCTATCGACAAACCTGCCAGCGCTCTGGCTTCATCCAGATCTGAGGTTTGATCAAGGTCGTGATTATGGGCGTAGAACACGACGGGCAGCCTCATCCAGTGATTCAAAGCGATCCAACAAGACGCGGAACGTTGAGGACATATCCAGAGGCGAATCTAGCGCACTTCTAGCCGTCTCCAATCTTGACCATTCATCGAGCACGGCTCGGAATAAATCCAGCTCATCCAAGATCAACTCCACATCATCAGACGCGGAACCTCCACCCGATTTATCAACGGCAATCAGATCAACACTCATGAGACAGCCCTCAGTAGTTGCTGAGAGGCCGAAGAATGCACCAGGTGAAGCTGGAAAGCCCAATCAGGTATGGTAGCCGGTGTGGCTTCTAAGAGGCGTATCAGAGGCACCACATTGGTTTTACTCGTGCTGTCCTGGCAAAGATTGATATCTATGCCGTGCTCGAGGAGTTCTTTGCGATGTCGATAATAAGTGTTTTTGGCCATGTTAGGAGGGCGAAGGTCATGGCCCTCCTTCCAAAGAATATATGTTGAACGTAGACGCGATGGTAGTTTAAGGAGTTGTTCGTCACTCAATGCAATTTGCTCGTTCATATTTAACCTATCTAGGTAATCACCATATATGGTGCGGGTCATCTTTGAGGTCCATTTATTGGCCATTTGTAAATTAATTTCTTGCAGCTCTTTGCTGCGTAGGACCAGTTCAATACGTAATTTATTATCAGCCCATGAAGTTAAAGGTGTATTAGCCAGGCTATCTGGCAGACGGTGTTTAGTGATCTCCTCCCCTTTGCTATAGGCTTTTAAAGCCCATCGTTGTGAATGTTTGCCCCAGTAAACCGTACCGCCTTTTAATGACGGCCTACCGTGACGCGTTTTGGATTTGAACTCAGATGCTCGAAGCCAGGACAAAACATCAGCCCTTGATGGCAACTCAAATGAATAATTGATGTCGATGCGGGTTAGACGGTAATCCCCTGCCCTCATCTTGACCAAATCACCCGGCGTTGGCTTAAGGCCAAGCAGAGTGCAGATGTTGAGGTAGGTCTCATACATCAGAGCACAGAGATCATCTGACCCGAAGATATTGTGACCTTGCAGAAACTTGGATGGATTGCCGGAGAAAAAAAGCTCTGTTGCATGGCCATTACCATCTGAATCAGCAGATTTAACGGTTATCTTTTGCGAGTGTGAGCCTTCGATGGTTGTGCGTTTAGATGTAGCCCAATCAACAGTCCCATCAGGATTGATTGACACCACATGCCCCGATTTTATCGGCAGGTGCGTACAAGGAAGATACCCTGATACCCAATCAATCATAAGTCCGACTAAACCCCCAAAAGTACCCAAAATGGGACAAAAGGAACGTATTACTAAGCCGTTCCTTCAACCGGACTGACACCCTGTCAATATCCATAGAGAATAAATTTAACTGCTCGTTAACGGTTAGTCAAGGCGAGATATTACACCTGCGGGTATACAATTGACGCTCAGCGAGCATTTATGTGGCTAATGAGGGCAAAAATATGTCTCTAGGGGAAAATATAAAGCGGTTTAGGCAAGATAAAGGCTGGACCCAAGGTCAACTAGCCAAGGTCTCTGGCGTCCGACTGGGGCACATCTCCAGGCTGGAGCGTGATGATACAGACCCGAAACTATCGACGATCTACAAGCTTCTGGAGGCCTTCCAATGCTCTGCTGACAGTTTGCTGCTAGATAGTGAGCAAATGGGCCTCAGTGCGCAGATGAAAGTGTCTTATGAACGGGCTGAAGCCCTATCCGATGAAGACAAGCTCATCATCATGAATCTGATAGACAAATACTGTGTGGCCAGTGGCGTCCAGGGACTACTCGATAGTGGAAAAAAGGTGATAGCTTTATAACTTAAACACCAACAAAAACTCTGAGGGGTTACTATGCTGTGTAATCCAAAGCAGATCACATAGGACAGCGAAATGAATGACAAAAAAAAGACCTATTACGTCAGGTCTCTAGTGAATCCAAGAAACTTCAAAATCAACTCAAAAGTCTAAGCGCTGCTAATGTCTGGAAAGAAATATTAAAGAATAATCCTACGGAAGAATTAAACAAGTCTTTGCAGGAAAATACCCTCTTTACCCAAAAACTACCCCCGAGCATCGATGAGGTTATGCCTTCATTACCTGAAATACAGCCCATACGATCGATGGAAGAAGTTATCTCCGAGCTGCTTATTAAGCATCGAGAAATTGAATCGGCGGAAAACTACGCAAAAACCACTTTTGAGCTGATTACAGAGTTTAACAATAGCTTAGAACAAGAGTTTGAAACGGGCTTAGTCCTAGTCAACTATGATAATAACCTGGTACTAAACATCAGAAGCATTGCATATCGGAACCCTTCCATCATTATTTTCCAGGGTGAAAACAGTGCCACATCTGACCCAATAGAGCTTGTACAACATATAAGCCAAGTCAACATACTCTTCACCAAAATCAAAAGACAGGAACCAAGTAAGCCGAAGAATCCTATCGGATTTATATGGGAAAATGACACCAAAACTAGTTAGACAGCGTAGGCTGGCGAAGGTTATTGCCACTAACAAGCACTGCACGATTAGTAGTGCCTGGTTAGGCTTTTGATAATCAACAAGGTACATTGAAAACGGTGTTCTTTATAATCACCAGCTATCAAAAAAACACAATTGGACGCCCGTAGATATAATAAAAGCGATATATCGACCAAAAAGCGATAATAAACAAGGGCTTATCCCCTCTTATGTTATTTCAATTAATGCTGATGATTAGCAAGGATGTCTCAAAAGTGAGACAAAAGTGCAGTATTACATGACTTTGCACTTTCTAAAGTCAAAAGCGTAATCGGTGTGAACCGGCACAAAAAAAGCTCCGATCGGAGCTTTTTACAAATCTCTCCAGGACTTAGCCTGTAAAAGACGGTTAATCAACAACAGAGAAGTGAAACGGGTTGGACGCTGTGAACAGCACGGTTTGTGTGGGCGAGCCCTCACCCGCGCTGTTCACAGCGTCCAACCCCCTATACATTATGCGCTATTGTGTTTTAGCGCGCTCAGAGCTAAGACCTTGTGTTCGCGGTTATTATCCACTAATTCGAGTTCTCTGGCTTCCTCTATGCCCGACACTTTGTCACTGAGGTCTTGAAAGATAATCCCAGGATCTTTAACGCCGTACAGCGGCACCACCAAACGAACGGGATCCCAGTAGTATCGGTAGGATAACTGGTTGTAGTATAGCCGCCCGTGGCGAATCTCCCAATCCTTCCAGCCAAAGCGATCGAGGGTGCCTCGGGTAGACAAGATCAAACGCGTCGCCCATCTGGGTGCACCGTCATGACACCAGCGATACCAGGTGCGGCTTGATATATCACAAAGGTCGATACAAGCAGCTATCGACAAACCTGCCAGCGCTCTGGCTTCATCCAGATCTGAGGTTTGATCAAGGTCGTGATTATGGGCGTAGAACACGACGGGCAGCCTCATCCAGTGATTCAAAGCGATCCAACAAGACGCGGAACGTTGAGGACATATCCAGAGGCGAATCTAGCGCACTTCTAGCCGTCTCCAATCTTGACCATTCATCGAGCACGGCTCGGAATAAATCCAGCTCATCCAAGATCAACTCCACATCATCAGACGCGGAACCTCCACCCGATTTATCAACGGCAATCAGATCAACACTCATGAGACAGCCCTCAGTAGTTGCTGAGAGGCCGAAGAATGCACCAGGTGAAGCTGGAAAGCCCAATCAGGTATGGTAGCCGGTGTGGCTTCTAAGAGGCGTATCAGAGGCACCACATTGGTTTTACTCGTGCTGTCCTGGCAAAGATTGATATCTATGCCGTGCTCGAGGAGTTCTTTGCGATGTCGATAATAAGTGTTTTTGGCCATGTTAGGAGGGCGAAGGTCATGGCCCTCCTTCCAAAGAATATATGTTGAACGTAGACGCGATGGTAGTTTAAGGAGTTGTTCGTCACTCAATGCAATTTGCTCGTTCATATTTAACCTATCTAGGTAATCACCATATATGGTGCGGGTCATCTTTGAGGTCCATTTATTGGCCATTTGTAAATTAATTTCTTGCAGCTCTTTGCTGCGTAGGACCAGTTCTATACGTAATTTATTATCAGCCCATGAAGTTAAAGGTGTATTAGCCAGGCTATCTGGCAGACGGTGTTTAGTGATCTCCTCCCCTTTGCTATAGGCTTTTAAAGCCCATCGTTGTGAATGTTTGCCCCAGTAAACCGTACCGCCTTTTAATGACGGCCTACCGTGACGCGTTTTGGATTTGAACTCAGATGCTCGAAGCCAGGACAAAACATCAGCCCTTGATGGCAACTCAAATGAATAATTGATGTCGATGCGGGTTAGACGGTAATCCCCTGCCCTCATCTTGACCAAATCACCCGGCGTTGGCTTAAGGCCAAGCAGAGTGCAGATGTTGAGGTAGGTCTCATACATCAGAGCACAGAGATCATCTGACCCGAAGATATTGTGACCTTGCAGAAACTTGGATGGATTGCCGGAGAAAAAAAGCTCTGTTGCATGGCCATTACCATCTGAATCAGCAGATTTAACGGTTATCTTTTGCGAGTGTGAGCCTTCGATGGTTGTGCGTTTAGATGTAGCCCAATCAACAGTCCCATCAGGATTGATTGACACCACATGCCCCGATTTTATCGGCAGGTGCGTACAAGGAAGATACCCTGATACCCAATCAATCATAAGTCCGACTAAACCCCCAAAAGTACCCAAAATGGGACAAAAGGAACGTATTACTAAGCCGTTCCTTCAACCGGACTGACACCCTGTCAATATCCATAGAGAATAAATTTAACTGCTCGTTAACGGTTAGTCAAGGCGAGATATTACACCTGCGGGTATACAATTGACGCTCAGCGAGCATTTATGTGGCTAATGAGGGCAAAAATATGTCTCTAGGGGAAAATATAAAGCGGTTTAGGCAAGATAAAGGCTGGACCCAAGGTCAACTAGCCAAGGTCTCTGGCGTCCGACTGGGGCACATCTCCAGGCTGGAGCGTGATGATACAGACCCGAAACTATCGACGATCTACAAGCTTCTGGAGGCCTTCCAATGCTCTGCTGACAGTTTGCTGCTAGATAGTGAGCAAATGGGCCTCAGTGCGCAGATGAAAGTGTCTTATGAACGGGCTGAAGCCCTATCCGATGAAGACAAGCTCATCATCATGAATCTGATAGACAAATACTGTGTGGCCAGTGGCGTCCAGGGACTACTCGATAGTGGAAAAAAGGTGATAGCTTTATAACTTAAACACCAACAAAAACTCTGAGGGGTTACTATGCTGTGTAATCCAAAGCAGATCACATAGGACAGCGAAATGAATGACAAAAAAAAAGACCTATTACGTCAGGTCTCTAGTGAATCCAAGAAACTTCAAAATCAACTCAAAAGTTTAAGCGCTGCTAATGTCTGGAAAGAAATATTAAAGAATAATCCTACGGAAGAATTAAACAAGTCTTTGCAGGAAAATACCCTCTTTACCCAAAAACTACCCCCGAGCATCGATGAGGTTATGCCTTCATTACCTGAAATACAGCCCATACGATCGATGGAAGAAGTTATCTCCGAGCTGCTTATTAAGCATCGAGAAATTGAATCGGCGGAAAACTACGCAAAAACCACTTTTGAGCTGATTACAGAGTTTAACAATAGCTTAGAACAAGAGTTTGAAACGGGCTTAGTCCTAGTCAACTATGATAATAACCCCATTGTACTAAACATCAGAAGCATTGCATATCGGAACCCTTCCATCATTATTTTCCAGGGTGAAAACAGTGCCACATCTGACCCAATAGAGCTTGTACAACATATAAGCCAAGTCAACATACTCTTCACCAAAATCAAAAGACAGGAACCAAGTAAGCCGAAGAATCCTATCGGATTTATATGGGAAAATGACACCAAAACTAGTTAGACAGCGTAGGCTGGCGAAGGTTATTGCCACTAACAAGCACTGCACGATTAGTAGTGCCTGGTTAGGCTTTTGATAATCAACAAGGTACATTGAAAACGGTGTTCTTTATAATCACCAGCTATCAAAAAAACACAATTGGACGCCCGTAGATATAATAAAAGCGATATATCGACCAAAAAGCGATAATAAACAAGGGCTTATCCCCTCTTATGTTATTTCAATTAATGCTGATGATTAGCAAGGATGTCTCAAAAGTGAGACAAAAGTGCAGTATTACATGACTTTGCACTTTCTAAAGTCAAAAGCGTAATCGGTGTGAACCGGCACAAAAAAAGCTCCGATCGGAGCTTTTTACAAATCTCTCCAGGACTTAGCCTGTAAAAGACGGTTAATCAACAACAGAGAAGTGAAACGGGTTGGACGCTGTGAACAGCACGGTTTGTGTGGGCGAGCCTCACCCGCGCTGTTCACAGCGTCCAACTCCCTATACATTATGCGCTATTGTGTTTTAGCGCGCTCAGAGCTAAGACCTTGTGTTCGCGGTTATTATCCACTAATTCGAGTTCTCTGGCTTCCTCTATGCCCGACACTTTGTCACTGAGGTCTTGAAAGATAATCCCAGGATCTTTAACGCCGTACAGCGGCACCACCAAACGAACGGGATCCCAGTAGTATCGGTAGGATAACTGGTTGTAGTATAGCCGCCCGTGGCGAATCTCCCAATCTTTCCAGCCAAAGCGATCATGCATATCAATGGATAATCCACGCATGTTACAAAACGAATGCCGGCTCCCCTGGGTTATCGGTAAGTTGGTGTAATGTATTGCTATTTTAATTACCATTACCATTTTATACTCTTCAATAATATCGCGATGGCCTTCAGGTTAGGATTCTAAACTCAATTATTATGGCGAAATCGAATTCAGGTATGTTATCTGCAAGCAGCGAATCGATGCTATTTCGGTGCGCGGTGTCGATCGTTATTGTTGGTAACCTGATAGTCTACTCACCAGGACAGGACGTCCTTAACTTCCACTTTCTCGTCGGTGTTCTATTGGTAATTATTTATCTCTTGAGTACGACGGTGGTTCAGAGGCTATATCAAGATAATGAAGCGTTACCGCAGGTTTTAAGCTATATGGCTCATCTTGACGCCTTTCTGCTGGGCTGCTTTGTAACTTTTATCGATTTTCATCTGCTATCTGCGGGAACACTCTTCCTTATGATGCAGTATCGTGCATTAACAAGCGGAGGATCAACCCGCTGGATGCAGGACAACCTGGCCTTTGCCAGTGGGATATTATTAGTTTTTGTTTTTAGAGAGCCGACGCTGGAAATCGAATTAAGCCAATATGCTCATAGTATTTCTCTGATAGTTTTAGCCGCCTATTTCTGTGTCTTTGCGTACCTTTCTTTCACCCGTAGAACAAAGTTTGACCAAAAATTGGCCGCGATGGAAAAAGAACAAATACGGCTTAAAATGCTGAATTATCAGTTTTCTAAATACCTCTCCCCTAACCTCAGGAAAAAGGTTGAACAGGGTCGAGAGGTTAAATTATCGACCCAGCGCAAACGTCTAGTGGTGTTCTTCTCAGACATAGTCGGCTTTAGTGAGATCGCTGATGAAATGGATGAGTCTGCACTGACCATGTTAATCAACAATTATCTGACTGAAATGTCAAAAATAGCGCTCGAATATGGGGGCACCATCGATAAGTTTATTGGTGACGCTATTATGGTTTTTTTTGGCGACCCAACAACTAAAGGCCCAAAAGAAGATTGTATTGCCTGTGTTTCTATGGCGCTTGCAATGCGCAGGAAGTCTGCCGAATTACAGGCGCGCTGGAAAGGTGATGGCTTACAGAAGCCTTTACAAATGCGAATGGGTATTAGTACAGGATTTTGCACCGTTGGTAATTTTGGCACCGAAACTCGACTGGATTACACCCTGCTCGGCTCAGAAGTGAATTTGGCCAGTCGCCTTGAAACCACTGCGCAAGCGGGCGAAATACTTATCTCCCAATCGACCCACGAGCTAATTAAAGATGTGATTATGTGTGAGGATAGAGGGACTGTTGAAGTGAAGGGGTTTAAAACGCCAATAAAAGCGTTTTCTGTCGTAGATTTTCGAAGCAACCTCGGTAAAAACCAGACTTTCGTTGATTTTACTACTAATGGTTTTTCACTCATTATGGATACAGAAAAGGTGGCTAATTACGATCGAAACAAAGTTTTAAAAGTGCTCCATGATGCTACGCGCCATTTTCACCCCAAAGACCCCTCAGCCTAACATAGGTTCGGCCTAACCTAGCTGACAGTTATACTAATTGCGCCCGCTAACTACTATGTGTCCTTGTCGGGTAAAACTATCGCAGACGTCATTGCCGGCTCAAACGCAAGGAACGGGGAACGTCGCTTTCCGTCGAGCGCCAGGGGTTAATATCAATACCGCCTCGCCGCGTATAACGGGTGATCACAGTTAAGCTATCTGGTTTACATTGTCTGCGTATGTCAGCAAATATTTTTTCTGCACAGTGTTCATGAAAAGCGTCATGGCGGCGAAATGACACAAGGTAGGAGAGCAGACTCTGGTGGCTTATAGCCCTTCCTCGATAATTAACCTGAACGCTTGCCCAGTCCGGTTGGCCTGTAACCGGGCAGTTGGATCTCAAAAGGTGGCTATAGACATTTTCGTTTACCGACACATTACCCTCAATTACCGATAATAATTCGTGATTCGGCTCAGACGCAGTAATCGCAAGCTCAAGGTCATCGAGACATATACCCGCTAATTTATGAAGGCCTTTTTCGGCATACTGGTCAATTGAAAATATATCGACGACAACTTCCGCGCCAACGATCCTTTTTAGATCAATTGCTATGGTGGTACGCACTTCTGTATGCGAATCAAACTTTTTCTCATTAAGTGAATGCAAATAGAGTTTAAGCGACTTCGATTCAACCATCTTCGGGGAATTACAGGGCACCACTATTTCCACTATACCAACATTCGGTTTGCCGTTTTGATCTAGCCAGCAGAGTTCATAACCGGTCCATTTATCCGCGCCGAAAAACGGTAAGGTTAGTGTGCTAGTGTCAAAGCTCTCCCTACCAGTGGCTCGGTCGATACCGTGCAGTATGTCCGGATTGTAACGTTCTGGATAAGCGACCGTTTTACCGAGTAAGCTCTGAGATTGATCGATCATATATCAGGCCCGCAGGTTTTTCCCGGTCTCCAGTAGTCGCAATGAAAAGATAAACAGAGCTACGACAAACATAATAATCATGATAAATGCCCAGAGAACGTCGATGTCAGAAACCCCCAGAAAGCCATAGCGAAAGGCATTGACCATATAGAGCACTGGATTTAACTTGGAGACGCCCTGCCAAAACTCTGGCAATAAACTCATAGAATAAAAAACTCCGCCCAGATAAGTCAGCGGCGTCAAAATAAATGTTGGAATAATCGTGATGTCATCAAAATTTTCAGCGTAAATGGCATTCACCAATCCCGCCAGTGAAAACAAAATGGAGGTCAGAAATACAACACCGATGGTAATCAGTGGATGTTGTATGTCGAGGTCAGTAAAAAATAATGAAAGTACTGTCACAATAACTCCAACAGCTAAACCACGCGCCACACCACCCGTAAGAAAACCTAGCAAAATTACATAATTGGGCATCGGTGACACCAGCATTTCTTCAATATTTCCGGCGAATTTATTGCCAAAAAATGATGACACCACATTGCCAAAAGAGTTGGTAATAACAGACAGCATTATGAGCCCCGGAACAACAAATTCGATGTAGCTAAAACCAGACATCTGACCTATTCTCGGACCGATTAAGGTGCCAAAAATAACGAAATAGAGTGCAATGGTTATTGCAGGTGGCAACAACGTTTGCTGCCAGATACGTGCGAAGCGTCGGATTTCCTTAACCACTAATGTCGCAAAAGCTATCCATTGTTCATGAAAACTCACGAGGTAAAACCCTGTTCTGTGGATTTAGCATTTTGAGTGTCCTGATTAGTCATGGATATAAATAATTCCTCAAGACGGTTGGCTTTGTTACGCATACTCACGACATGAATACCACGCGCTGACAAAGCCACAAATAACTCATTCAAGGACTGAGCCTTACCGACCTCGACCTCGAAGCTATGAGGATCAATAGTGTGAGCGGGATAACCGTCGATAAGTGGGAAGTCTGTCAGCGCTTCTTTGGTATCAAGGATAAATACCTCTTTGGTTAGCTGTCCTAACAAGGCTTTTGTTGTGGTGTTTTCGACGATTTGGCCCTGATCGATAATGGCAATATTTCGACAAAGGCTTTCGGCCTCTTCAAGGTAATGGGTTGTCAGGATGATAGTGGTGCCCTGCTCGTTAATTTCTTTCAAGAACGACCAAAGGGATCGACGCAATTCAATATCTACGCCAGCCGTCGGCTCATCCAGGATAAGCAACCGTGGCTCATGGACCAGAGCTCTTGCGATCATCAAACGTCGTTTCATGCCGCCGGACAAGGTGCGGCTACGTTCGTTTCTTTTATCCCACAAGCCCAGCTTCCGTAGGTACTTCTCAGCTCTACTCAGCGCAAGCTTGCGAGGCAAGCCATAGTACCCAGCCTGAGTGACGACGATATCGAGCACTTTCTCAAATTGATTGAAATTAAACTCCTGGGGCATCACCCCAATATCCTTTTTGGCCTGAGAAAACTCGTGGTCGATATTCTTACCAAATATTTCAACCTCACCCTTTGATTTTTGAATCAGAGAACACAGGATACCGATGGTGGTTGACTTACCCGCACCGTTTGGCCCTAACAGGGCAAAAAAATCCCCTGCCCTGACCTCAAGATCGATGCCTTTTAATGCTTCGAAGCTATTTCCGTAAACTTTACTTAAACCCCTGATGCTCAGGGCGGGAATATTATTGGTCATTTATTACTGATTCACGGTTTATCGAACACGGTAGGATAAAGCAGGCGTTAACATTCCCTAATTGTTTTTAAATTCTGCACCCATCCTTGATCAAGTTTTGCCGGGGAAAATACTGATCCAGGACAGTGTTATTTGTTCAGGCTGCTTATAAAGTTACTTGAAGAGCCTCGTATGCCTAAGGACGCCTGCCCTGCCTACGAATGTAGATTATTGGGCAGTGTGAGGATTGGAGCAGGAAATCGGACAGAAATATGGCCGCTAACACTCTGGTTAAAAGAAATTTTTTATTCGCCCTCACAAAAAGAGGATCGCATTATGGACTTATACGTAATAGCTTACAAGATCTCCTGGTACGCTAACTACCTATATACGTCAAGTATTTATGGATAGCTGAACTCTACAGCCAGTTGGAGACAGCCTGTATGATTGAATCGATTTCCCAGTTCTTGCCTCGAATATTCCCTGGCGAGTTTTTTGTCTGATCTATTTAGTACCAATACAAACTGACGTCATTTGAAAAGGATTTAGGTATTCAATCTCCAAGCGGTCTGTTTGTAGTTCAAGCTCGCCATTAGTACCAGCCCAATACAAATCAGTGGGCCCGCTAATAAGTATATGGGTCTCATTACCGAACAATACACCAACCCCGCCGAGTTGAAACCGTTATCGGCAGTTAATATCGACATCGGCGACGCTGTCATAACGGCTGCCTGGATCAGGATTTAATACTGCTAATTAATTTACCCCTGGCGTTATTCCAAACTTGGGACTATCCCATGCAAGGTTTCAAACGCTTTCTCCAGAATAGACGAGAAGCGGTCTCGGGAGTATACGAGATACACCGGATAACTAAATTCTGGTGCTGCAAGCCCCCTCACCAGTAGCCCTTCATCGAGGTACGGTTGAACCACCCGGGTACGAAAATAACCACTCCCGCCCTGCTCCAGCAACAGCTGTAACGCAAGGGGACCGAGATTGGTTCTCACACCGGCACGGGCCCATTCCGGATGAGCTGCATCGTGCTGACGACAAAAATGTTCGCCCCAATCGACGTAAACGTAAGGCTCTGGTTTCTTCGCGGAACGCACCAGAACGAGTTTTTCTTCCAGCAATTCCTCTACCTGTATACCCGGCCAATAGTGCGGCTGGTGTACCAGAGCTGCATCCATCACGCCCTGTTCGAGCTTTTCATGCAATGTTCGTCGTTCACTCACTTCAGCGCACACAGCCAGACCCGTGTATTGTTTCCGTAAAGCATATAACCAATTTAGAAGCAGAGGGTTCCAGAGGCTAGTTTCTCCGCCCAAGGTTAGTGATGCGTCAGCCTCGGATGGAAGAGGAAGCTCGCGACGGGCGGCATCCCAGGTACGTACGAGTTGACTCGCACGAGCGACAAAGCACTCGCCGTTGACTGTCAGCCGTGCGCCTGAACGATTGCGGACAAAAAGTCGGCAACCCAGTTGACTCTCGAGATTCCGAACGCGAGCGGTTACCGCAGTCTGAGTGACGTGCAGGCGTTCTGCCGCACCCATAAAACTGCCGGTACGTACCACTTCGAGGAAGGTTCGAGCCAAATCGATATCCATAATACATCAATAATTTTGCAGTAAACTTGGATTATATTTCATTATTATTGCTAATGTGTTGTCGGCACACTGTTTCCATCGCCATCAAAAAAACAGGCAGCATGTCGACAAATCCCTGCGCACGGTTATTTCCAGACGAACAGTGGAAACAGCTACTCATCCAGTTCGATAACCTCACTGAACAACAGCGCCTCTGGCTAAGCGGATATCTGGCAGGCGGTATCAAAGCCGCCTCACCTCGGCCACACGTCGAAAATGGCAAAACCGTGACTATTGTTTTTGGTACGGAAACAGATAACTGTCGAAAGTTGGCCGGAAAGTTCAAAGATCGCTGCCATGAGGCTGGAATCGCCGCCGATGTGGTGGACATGGCCGGCTTCAGAGTTCGCAAACTGGCAAAACTGACATATCTGGTGGTGATTACCGCCACCCACGGTGATGGAGAGCCACCTGAACCTGCCGGTGATTTCTACGAAGCTTTGATGGCTGACGAAGCGCCATCACTCAAGGGACTGTGCTTTGCTGTTCTGGCATTAGGTGATAGCAGTTATGAACAGTTCTGTGTAACTGGCCAGCGTATCGATCAACGTCTGGAAGCCCTGGACGGCAAACGCCTTATTCCCCGCCGGGATTGTGATGTCGATTTTGAGCACCCTACCAATGAATGGATGTCTGAGTTGTTAGGCTGCCTTCCCCAGGGAAGCGGGAACACATTCGAAGTGGCGCCCTGCCCTTCGGTTAATAGCCCGATTGAATTCAACAAGAATCAACCATTGGAAGTCGATGTTCTCGCCAACCATAGCCTTAGCAGTTCACAGCGAGAAAAGCCGATTCACCATTTGGAACTGGCAGTGCCGGAATCCAAATTTAATCTTAAACCCGGTGACGCTATCGGTGTGCTGCCAGAAAATCCACCGGTATTGGTTGCGGCAATGCTCGATTACACAGAACTGTCCGGAGAGCAGCCAGTAACGCTTGATGAAAAAGCCATGCCTCTCGTCGAGGCGCTGCGTAAACACTGCGACCTAACTATCCCGGGGCGGGGTTTTCTATCGGCGTGGGGGAATCTCACTGGCGACCATAGACTACTCGAAATACTCGAAGGTGACACTAAAGTTCAACGCACCTTTCTCAGGGAGCACCAGGTTTTGGATCTTATCCGGCAGAGTCCTGCACGTCCTGAACCTCAGTTGCTTGTGGAAGCCTTACGGCCCCTCCAACCGCGCCTTTACGATATAGCAAACAGTCATTTAATGATTGATGACGAAGTGCATTTGACGGTCAAGGATTTCCGCTACCCGTTCCGGAACAGGGAGGAAAGTGGTATTACCTCCCATTTCCTTCTGGAGCTCCAGCCAGGAGACCGCCTCTCGATATACCCTCACCGCAACGCCCGGTTTCATTTTCCCGATGATCCTGAGGTGCCGCTAATGCTGATAGCTGAGGGTACCGGTATTGCCCCCTATAGGGCCTTCCTCCAGACCCTTAGCGTTCGAAAGTCAGGACCTCCTTGCTGGCTGGTGTTCGGGGAGCATCGATTTGAGGAAGATTTTCTCTATCAACTGGACTTACAACAGGCGCTTACCGGCGGGTTACTTCAGCAACTGGACACGGTCTTCTATGCCGATCAGCCTGAAAAACATCTGGCAACCCCCTTGCTAGGTAAGGAGGACAAACTTGCGGACTGGCTGGAAAAGGGGTGCCACCTCTATCTGAGTGGCGAAAAGGGCCCTCTTGGCCATTGTGAAAGCGGGATTGAGGTCTGCCTCGATAAAAGAAACGGCAAGGGATACTGGAAATCACTGACAAAAGCCAAGCGCATCCATCGCAATCTTTACTAGGAGAAGTCCATGGTCGATCGTAGTAGTGATATTAGTCAACCTATCGAGACCTTGCATGATAACGAGCAGCTAAAGGCGCGGAGCCATTATCTGCGGGGTGATATTGTCAATGGCCTGAAAAACGACATTACGGGTGCGATGCCTGGCGACGACCCATTGCTGATGAAATTCCACGGTATTTATCAGCAGGATGACCGGGATATACGTCCACAAAGACGGCAGCGCTTTCTGGAGCCGCTCTATCAGTTCATGGTACGACTGAGGATTCCTGGAGGCTGCCTGACAACAAAACAGTGGCGTGGAATTGATGCTCTGGCGTGCCGCTACGCCGAGCGAGGTATTCGTATCACGACTCGCCAGACTATTCAGCTTCATGGGATACGCAAGCGTTATCTACAGGAGCTCATGCAGGGTATTCGTGATTTGGGGCTGGACACTATCGCTGCCTGCGGGGATGACGCCCGAGGCGTAGTATGTGGTGCCAATCCCGATTTTTCCGCAATCCACCGCCAGGTAGCAACATTGGCACGGGCCACGAGTGACCGTCTGATTCCGAAAACCAGTGCCTATCGGGAGCTCTGGTATGAAGCTCCTGGCCTATCGACAAAAACCAACGAAGAACCGGTCTACGGCGAGCTCTACCTGCCTCGTAAGTTCAAAGTAGGGTACGCCATCCCACCGATCAACGATATCGATGTTTACGCGCAGGATGTCGGCTTTATTGCAGTCGTTGGAAATGACACGTTGGAGGGCTTCAACGTCTGTGTTGGGGGCGGTATGGGAATGCTTGATAACAGGGAGGACAGCTACCCTCGTCTGGCGGAGGAAATCGGTTTCGTCGCAGCCGACGATGCCCCTGCCCTAGCGGAAACCATCATGGAGATACAGCGGGACTACGGCGACCGGAAGGACCGTCATCGGGCACGCTTCAAATACACTCTTGATCGTCTCGGCATCCCATGGTTCCTGAAAGAGCTCAACGCTCGCCTGGGGCAAGCCATCGAACCCGCCCGCCCGGTTCATTTTCACCAGAACGGGGATAGCCTAGGCTGGCGACAGGGCGGCGATGGCCTGTGGCATGCCACACTCTATATCGAAAGCGGCCGGATCGGCGGTCCTTTGCAGTCTCGTCTGGAGGGGTTTTTTCAGCAGTACGGAGGAGCCATACGTCTAACCACGAACCAGAATCTACAATTGATAGATATTAGTGGCGAAGAGCGCCGACAGGTACAACGACGGCTGGAGGATCTCGACTTGAGCTGGCGGCTCGAGCCTGACCAGCAGGCTGCTCATACCCTCAGCTGTGTCGCCCTTCCGACGTGTGGTCTGGCTATGGCGGAAGCTGAGCGCTACACCCCTCACCTGTTAACCGTGTTCGAAGATCTCAAGCACCGGCATGGCATCAAGATCCCAATCACGTTGCGGATCACTGGCTGCCCTAACGGCTGTGCCCGTCCTTATCTGGCAGAAATCGCCCTCACCGGCCGGGCACCGGGGCTCTATAACCTCTATCTGGGTGGTAGTTTCGATGGTAGTCGGCTCGCCTTGCTTTATGCAACCAATGTGGATGAGTCGATCTTTCTTGAATTACTGGACTCGCTACTTAAGCGTTTCGCCTGCCAGCGCCATGCAGACGAACATTTCGGGGATTTTCTGGTACGCAAGCAAATTTATGGAAACGAGTTTTCTACTTTGTCTCCAGGCTAGGAGAATACGATGCCTGCTTGTCTGTTTATACAGAGGCACAACCCTTTTACTGAAGATCAGGTCGAGTATCAGTACCAATTAGCGCAGCGACTTCCTCAAGTGGGGAATAGCGTGATCATCAGATCTATGACGGTATGCTTCAGAAGCCTTCAACACGCTGACCATCGGTACAGGATAATTTCGATGAGAGTTATGAAAGTTATCGATCAGGGCTTTAGAACAACCACGGAGGAACAGGACGGCGCTATCCTCAGGCTGAGGTGTTCCATGGAGGGTGCCGGTGCTGATTTGGTGCTCCTCTTGCGAGGATATGCCGTACATTACGCCACACTCAAACAGCGTCAACCGCGCCTGCCGCTCGAAGGATGGGGACAGTCCCGGCCGGCAAATTTGACTCAGGACTTGTCGGGGTTATTACAGAAAGGCGTTCCCATTTATATGGCACGCGACAACCTGGTTGGTCGTGATCTCAAAAACCGCTCTCTTCTCAAAGGTGTGACCACCGTCGAGTGGGCTAATCTATACAATCTGAATGGAAAAGCTGATGAGGTCTGGCAATGGTGACAGCGGTCGGGACTCTGCGTACGCCTGTCTGCGACCTACTTGGCTGTCGCTATCCCATTCTACTGGCCGGTATGGGTGGGGTATCCCGACATAGGTTGGCCGCAGCTGTGGCCAAGGCTGGGGGCTTTCCCAAACTGGGTATGGTCCGCGAGCCTGTTACACGTATACGTCAGGAGGTAGCTGCCCTACGTCAGCTTAGTGAAAAACCTTTTGCGATCAACTTGATACCGGCCGCGACGGAAAGCCAACTGCTAGCAGATCAGGTCCGAACCTGTATTGAACTCCGTGTACCTTTTGTTGAATTGTTCTGGGATGTAGACGCTACGCTCATCCGTCATTTAAAGGCTGAGGGTATTGGTGTACTGCATCAGGTGGGTAATGGCAGAGACGCAGAGTTGGCGGTGACAGCCGGTGCCGACGTGCTTATCGCTCAAGGTATGGAGGCTGGAGGCCATGTCCGCGGCAATCAGAGCGTTCTGAGTTTGGTGGAAGAGCTAGCTAACTCCTGTACTGCCCCTGTTGTGGCGTCAGGCGGTATAGCCAGCGGCAGTGCACTGAGTGCCGCTCTGGCGGCGGGTGCCCAGGGGGTCAATTTAGGCACAGTTTTCCTCGCCACGCAGGAAGCCAATGCCCATATTCACCACAAACGACGTATCCTCGAAGCATCGGGAGAGGATACGGTTTATACCCGCCAATTTTGGCTCAACTGGCACGAACCGGCGCCGGTACGTGTATTAGCTAATCGAACTACAAGGGGCGATTTTGGGCAATTAAGACCAGGTGACACACCATGCCAGATAGGCGAACAGGACGGTCAACCAGTTTACCGATTTGCCACTGATTCTCCCCTCTCTGATGCGACTGGTGACATCGCTGACATGGCCATTTATGCAGGCTGTGGATGTGGTGAAATTAATACTATCGTGCCAGCCAGTCGGCGCATCAGTGACATCATTGAGGCAGTAACACGCCGCCAAGCGATGATTCACACGACATAGAACAAGCCCAAAAGATACTAAGGAGATCGTATGAAAATACCCCCGGCAATTCGATGCAAACGCGTCTATGATCCGCGCGAGGCGAGTGACGGGTACTGTGTGTTGGTAGACCGTATTTGGCCACGGAATTTTAAAAAGGAAAACTTCCCGCAGGGTGATTGGCTAAAAGAGCTGGCTCCCTCTACCGAGTTGCGAAAATGGTTTGATCATGACCCTGAGCGTTGGTCCGTTTTTTGCCAGCGCTACCACGCCGAACTTGGCGAAAAGGAAGAAGCGACCAGAGCCCTCCTCGAGGCGTGTGATGGTCGGCCATTGACCTTATTATACGCGGCACGTGACACCAGGCATAACAACGCTGTAGCGTTACAAATGTATCTTGAAGCATGCTACGGTTTTCTGACCCGCGAAGAAGTCATTGACCTACTTTCTACGCTGTTGCACGCAGAACGGGCCGGTGTCCGGGTTTGTCATCTGTCTCGACGAGACGCCATCACAGAAGGACACAGCCAACTATTAAGGGATATATTTAAGGATGAAGCCAACTCCTGTCGGGGCCTGATAATGAGCCTGAAATATTTAGGCGTTGAGTCAGACCATACCGTGGGCGACTTTGCTGACAAGTGTCTTGCCATTAGCGAATTCGATAAGCGACTTCAGTTTCTCAACCGTGGTCAAGGTTGGGTGGCGAAAAGGATTGCCGAAGCACTACCTCGTATCCAGGACGAACCCGTTCGCCGACAACTGGCCGATATGTTAGCCGACCATCGGCGTAATATCGACTTGGTGAATGTTGTTCTTAATAAGGGCTCATGAAGCGTTCACCTGTCTCACTCGTTTTATATTGCCGTTTCTCGGCATCAAAATGGGATATCGTCGACCACATCAGAGAAGCAATCGTATGCTTCTGTGGTTCGACGTTGACGATAACGCCGTGACGCCGGCAGGCTTCTGTAGTCGTTGGACCTATGCTACTCACTACTTTTCCTGACAAGAGATGCGAGACAGGTACGGATGGATAAATTTGTGATAGATGCACCACTCCGCTTGGAGACGTGAAGACAATGCAATCAAAATTACGCTCGAATACACGAGCGACTAACGCCGGATCCTCAGGGTGGTTGACCTGGTTGGTGTACAGAACAGGCCTATAAACCTTAAATCTTTTGTTCTCAAACTTGTTTGATTTATGCCACAGTGATTTGTCGCTGCAAGGTATCAAAACTTTCCAGCGCTTTTTGATTTTTCTCAATAGCTTAACAGCTTGATCTGAGGTGAACTGACGTGGAGAAGCATCGACATTTACTCCTGATTTTTTTAGAACTTTTGTCGTTTCTGCCCCAATGGATAATACATAGCAACGATCAAGGATGGACGGTCTAACAGCAACTTGCTGTAAACGCTCAAAAAATATTTTAGCCATATTCGGCGACGAAAATATTACCAGGTGAAATGAATTAAGCTTTTTTATATACCTGTCGAATTCAGACAAATCCTTAGCGTGGGATAATTTTAGAAGCGGAAATTCATAAACGGTGCCACCATAGAACTCAACAGTTTTATAAAAAATTGGCGACCTCTCGCGGGGAAACGTAGCGACAATAATCTTGTCTTTAACCCCCGACTGTATAGCTGAAGGCGTCATCTTCATTTCAACTTTTTCTAACACTCACTATCCTCATCCCTTGTTTATATCATCCTTGCGGTCAAGAAAATTATCAATAATGTGTCCCGCTGACTTACAGAGTTTGCTTGTCACAAACAATTCAAATTGGTCCACTGGGTCTATGTCTTCTGGAAGACTTTCGGAAATTGACATTAATTGATCCGTCAGTGCCTTCAAGCTTTGTTCGGTTCCATCATTTACGTTGTCCATCTCCAGACAACGTAAATACATCGTTTCCCATACGCCTGTGCTTGCCATTTACATATCATCCCAATGCGTTTTGAGTCACCGATAAGACTTTGACTCTTGTGGATTTTCCGCCAGGCAAGCTCCAATCAATCTCGCCCCCAATACGTAATCCAATTAATGCGCCACCCATTGGAGTAAGAATTGAAATTTTCATGGTTTCCACATTGGACTCCCCCGGATACACGAGGGTAATCACAGTTTCCCGTCCATTTTTGAGATCGACAAATTTGACAGTTGAGCCCATGCAAACGGCATCGTTGGGATACCGTTGATCCTCAATTATCTCCGCTCTGGATAATTCATCTTCCAGTTCGTCGGCTATTCCAGTATTTTCGACGTTGATGATTCCAGTCAGTTTTTGGTAATCACTTTCTTTAATAACGAGATCGTCAGTATTAATCGTGTTCATTTTGATTTACCCATAGAAGGAGGGCTCTACGTGATGGCACGTAAAGTTGTATTAACTTAAAGATTTAGGGGGTATGGCGCTTAAACGATTAGTGTTTAAGCGCCAATGGCATGGGGGGCGGTAACAACAATCTTTTGTTGTACGCTAAAAGCGGAAAAAGAATTTTCAACAGGGTATTTCATAGGATCGAGGGTACGATCTTTTTTCCTCGGCTGTCAATAGGCGAACTTTCGTCAGGTTGTGGCGTACAACAAAATAGGTGGGATTTTATGGAGGGGAGTTTTACAAAGAAAGCCCCAGGACACTTTTAAGGAGGATACCTTTATTCTGGTACCGTATGTTTTGTGACCTTTTCCGTTTAGCAGTATCTTGCGGAGTGCCATCCAGTTGTAGAACAGGCCGATGAATGGCCTTATTGTGTACCAAGAAAGCCATGCGGCGCTTATATTTTCGGTCGATATGGGGGCTCGCACCCTCGATTTAGCAGGTGCTGAAATGGATTTAAACGCTTTTGTAATATTTTGTGAAAAATAGATTGGAGCGGGAAACCGGGTTCGAACCGGCGACCTCAACCTTGGCAAGGTTGCGCTCTACCAACTGAGCTATTCCCGCAATCTTGTAGCAAACATAATGGCGTCCCGTAGGGGAGTCGAACCCCTGTTACCGCCGTGAAAGGGCGGTGTCCTAGGCCTCTAGACGAACGGGACAGGCTTCTCTCTTAAACGCTATTGTTCAAGGAGGCGCGCATTCTAAAAACCTCACCCTACTCTGTCAAGCAGCAATACTGTCTGGGGCGATTTTATAGAGGATCAATTTACCCAGAAAAATCAGCTCCACCCTCCTCTTACGATATTCACTAACTCAGGGAATGTCGTTAACATCACCTGGAGGGCCTTCATGGTGGGGGTGTGTTTCATGTGGTTCCTGAACAGGCTCTCCCTTTATCGGTACCGTACGAGATAGAAATTCAATTACAGATGTTGAAAACACATCATTGCGATCGCCAGCTACCATATGGCCCGCGCCGGTGACATTGACGTACTCGCTATGAGTACACATATCCAGAAAGCTTTGAGCACCCTCTTCGCTCAGAACATCGGACAGTCCACCCCTGACCAATAGCGTAGGTAACTTCAAATTACGCGCGCAGGCTTCGAGGCGAGCCTGTCGCTTGGCAATATCTCTGCGCATCGCTCTAAACCCTGGGTCCCAATGCCATTTATACTTGCCATCGGGTGTCAATCTGACATTCTTGGCCAGACCGTCGAGATTCTTTGGCGCCTTGCGATGCGGTTGATAACTGCCGATGGCTTCTGCGACTTCTTCAAGAGAAGAAAAACCTTCCGGTTTCTGACTCATAAACGCCTGGATCTTATCAACTCCCTCTGGTTCTATTTTTGGCGCTATATCGACTAGTACGAGCGCTGTGGCATCAACATGGTCCTCCCCGGTAGCCACTAAACTGGTGCCGCCACCCATGGAAGCGCCCACCAGTACGGGCCGTTTGTCACCTAATTGTTGAATAACACATTTCAAATCCTGGACCATGACGTCCATACCATAAACGCCATCCGGTGACCATTGGGAGTCGCCATGACCACGTGCATCAAAAGCGACGGCGTGATACCCCGCAGCGCCAAGTGTTTCGCCAGCACTTTTCCAGGCATGACGAGTTTGGCCTCCGCCGTGTTGAAGCAACACAAGGGGACCAGTGGGGTCACCCCAGATATCAGCCGCAATATCCAGATCATCATGGCTTTTGAAGTAGCATGTCGGTTCCGGGGTTCCGGGCAATCTTGTTCCTGCACTCATAATGTTTTCCTGTCGTTAGTTAAATAACTATTATCTGGGTAGCAATAAAATCATCCAGTACTGAATCTGTTCGATGTTAAAACACCAAATTGAATAATGTATCCTCAGGCTACCTTCCTGCGCTATTTACAGTCCCTCCGGCTTATGCTGGGGTGCTGCCGCAATCAGTGCTTTCGGGTCATAGGCCTGACCACCGCGATAAGTAGTTTCCAGGGTGCGCAACTCTGTCACGTCGTTTAAGGGGTCGCCAGCTAAGACGAGGAAATCAGCATAACGCCCTGGCGCTATAGCGCCAATATCCTTGTCAGCCCGGAGATAGTTGGCAGCCACAGAGGTAACCGCCCGAATCGCGTCCATGTTACCAATTGCTTCCGCGAGCAATTCTATTTCCCTGAGCAGGGCAAATCCGGGAGGAGGATAAGCCAGAGCACCACAATCAGTACCACCGACGACTCGCCCGCCGGCTTCATGGAGCATCCGGGTAACCTGCTGATGTTTTTCCAGCGCAAGACTTCCTGCACCGGTCTCAAAGAAGCCGGGATGGATATCCCAGTCGGGGCGGTCACCAAGGTGTTTTTTCATTTTAGCCTGCCTTGCCAGGGCTGCAGGCGGAATCAGTTTCCGATCCTGATCCTTCAGCGCTCCTTCAAGTCCGGCTTTTGCCGTCCACAGCAGGTCCAGCGTGGTACCCATGTGAACCTGTTTTTCGACCATGGCGTCGATCCACTTATGTGCCCTGTCACTGCCAAGATCGGCCTCTTCCCATCCGGCCATGGTAGTGCTCCAGAAAGAGGGATCCATCATCGACGCGTCATTGCCGAAACGCATATTAAGGGCGCAAATATCGTTATACGGGGATATCCATACATGTTCCAGGCCGTCGATACCCGCTTCAATGGCATCCATCGATGAGCAATATCCAAGGTGACCGGTGACCGGTACTCGCCTATCGACATAATTGATCACGCTGCGCACGATCTCTGGAGTCATCGTAAAATAACACTTTATACCATCGACACCGGCGCTCAGTAATTCGCCTATTTTACCCGGCACTGCCTCTACGCTCTGAACCCGATCCAGCATAATCGTGAAGCCAGGGCTTTCAAAGCTAGCGCCAGGCCCGTCGAGCAACGGCCCACAGACAAATAATCGTGGCCCAAGTTTTGCGCCACTATTAAGATCTTCTTTGTTCTGCAACACCAGGTCTAAGCGGCCGCCTACATCTCGAGCGGTTGTCACGCCGGCTGCGAGAAACAAGGGGAAGCACTCACTATCCATCATGACAGTGTGGATGTGAGTATCGATCAGACCGGGCAACACGGTTTTCCCAAGCAGGTCGATGACTGCCACTTCGTCCGAAACCGGAATATCACCCTGTTTAACCTGCGTAATCCGTTCACCTTCTATCAAAATAGACATACCATTCATCGCCTGTTCGGCGATGCCATCTATCACTCGCACGTTAGTAAATAGTATTTTTTTATTAGCGTGATTAGATGTTTCACTGGACATTATTTCCTCCAATTTTCATGCGTTATTTAAGAAGTTCAGTTATGTCGCTGTGTCCATGCAAGACCTGATACTACGTCTTCATCACCGTCGAAACAAATGGCTATTTGTAAAGCTTCCAGGTTTCGGTGAAATGGCAGTGTGATATTGATCGTCGGATAAAAATCTTAAGGATCTACTGTAAAGCTTAATTCTGGTGATACACTATTAGTCATCGAACCTATAACTATAATGGTCTTATCTATGTCTACAGCCGAGTTATACGACGAACTGGAGCAAATGGTGCGTGGCGAAATTATCAAAATGCCGCGTCAGGAATTCCGCGATCGGTGTGACGAAGAAGATCGTTTTGTCTATTTGAGTATTGCACGGAAAATTGCAAAACAAAATCGCTTTACTTTACGCGTGCATGAAGATGAACTGGAATTCGTCTGTCCACCACCGTCGAAATTTTAAGCGGCCCTTCCCTCTTCCGACCAGCTACGCGAAATTGGCGAGGAATCGATTGATCAAGCCAGCATTGACTAGTCTGAGTGCACGTCTACTTGACTGAAATTTACTGCAAACTTAAACCCATTCAGGAGATAGCCATGAGTACCCCTGGAACATACCCAGATATTGACGTCACACTGGACGATTATGTGGCAACTATAACCATTCGGCGTCCACCTTATAACTACTTTGATTTTAATTTGATCTGTGCCATTGCTGATGCCTTTGAAGACCTGGATAAGCATCGCGACTGCCGATCCATTGTGCTTACCGCTGAGGGTAAATCATTTTGTGCTGGCGCTAATTTTGGTGGCGATGATGCCATTGATAAAGAAGATGAGAATAAATCGGAGGACAATGCTTTTCGTCGACGTTCGGGTCGACTTTACAGCGAAGCAGTAAGACTATTTAGGGCCAAAAAACCTGTCGTTTGCGCTGTTCAAGGTGCGGCAATCGGCGGAGGCTTGGGTCTGGCTCTGGTGGGCGATTTCCGAGTGACTTGCCCAGAAGCCCGCTTCAGCGCCAATTTTTCTCGTCTCGGTTTTCATCCGGGCTTTGGTTTGACTCATACTTTACCAGCCCTGATTGGTCAGCAAAAAGCCCACTTAATGTTTTATACCGGTCGACGTATCAAAGCCGAACAAGCCCTGGACTGGGGGCTTGCCGACATCCTTGTTCCCAAAGAAGAATTACTTAACACTGCAACCGAATTCGCTCGAGAAATTGCTGGTTCTGCGCCACTGGCCGTGCAGTCTATTCGGGAAACAGTGCGCCAGGACCTGGCAAACCGTGTTCAGGCTGCTACAGATCGTGAGCTTCAGGAGCAAGAGTGGTTACTTAAAACTACTGATGCCAAAGAAGGCATTAAAGCCACAGCGGAGCGCCGCGAGCCCAGGTTTTCTGCGACATAATGAAAAGTGACTAAGTTAGTAAAATAATCGAAAAACTTATCGACAAGAGGCTAGTCTGGTGGTTGATTTATCGTTCAACGAAGATACCAACGTGATTGAAAACCTTGTCCGCAGATTCGCTACTGAGACACTTTCCGGAAACTACCGGGATTTCGAGGCTAACAGACTCCTGCCAGCACCTGTGTTGTCAACTTATGCCGAGATGGACTTGACGCACCTGGAAGCACCCAAAAGTCTCGGCGGTGCGGGCCTGGTCAGCGTAGCTAAGACGGTCCTCCTTAAAGAACTGGGCTCTGGTCTTCCAGGCGCGATGGTGTTAGCCCAACCCCTTATGCCGTTACTGATGTCGGTAGTATTATGGTGAGAATACTCGTAGACGTCCCTAATAGGTAAGATATTTGAGAATATTATAGATTTATTATTCAATAGGTTATAAACATTTTTTAAAATAAAAAAGAGGGAAAGCCATGATCCTGTCGAAAACCAAACCTGTCACCACACACGCCTGGCCAGGCAGATATTTTGCTGCGATCGGTATCGGCCTGCTATTAGGTATCACCGCCTGCGGTGAAAAGGCTCAGAATCGAGCCAAAGGGTTACTTGAATCTGAGGGTACAAAAGACCCCTACCTGGTTCAATACCTCGTGGGCGGTTCGGACTTTTTAAGCGTTCATGGTTCCACCTTTGACAAGAACGATAGCTACTACGCGGGCAGCGTTATGGGCCAAAGTATTCACAAGATTAATACTACTACTGGCGAGTCAACGGTGTTCGTTGGGCCGCCCCTGGGTATGGCTGATGATTTGGAGTTTGGCCCAGATGGCACCTTGGTGTGGACGTCGATCCTCACGGGCAAAGTTTATGCTCGTCGCTCCAATGGTGAAATTTTTGTGGTTGCCGATAATTTACCCGGCATAAACTCCATAGCCTTCGGTAAGAGTGGTCGATTGTTTGTCACTCAAGTGCTATGGGGCGACGCGCTCTGGGAGCTAGATCTCGAGGGCATTAAGAAACCTCGTAAAGTTATTGAAAACATGGGTCATTTAAACGGTTTTGATTTTGATAAAGACGGTTATCTTTACGGCCCACTTCTGTTCAAAGGCGAAGTTGTCCGAATTGATGTCGATAACGGTCAACTCACTACTCTGGCTACTGGCTTCAAAATTCCGGTCGCTGCGAATCTCGACAGCAACGACAACCTGTATGTCGCCGATACAGCCCTTGGCCGCATGGTTCGAATCGACATTAAAACCGGTGAGAAAACCCTCGTTGCCACGGTTGATCAGGGTATCGACAACCTGGCCATTAATTCAAAGGATGAATTATTTATTACCAACATGAATGACAATGCTATCTATCAAATCCACACTCGTACCGGTAATACTCGTAAAGTTGTCAGTAGCAAGTTATCTGTGCCCGGGGGCCTGGATGTCTATAGCGATGAGCTGGGCAACGAGACTATATTGCTGGCCGACTTATTTACCTACAGCACAGTTGATGGCAATAGTGGTGAGGTTGTAGATGTAAAACGCGGCCTCCGCGACACCTTTGAGCTACCTATGTCGGTTAACATCCAGGGCGACAATGTCGTCACTACCAGCTGGTTTACTAACGCTGTTGAAATTTATCATCGCACCAGCCATGAAATATTAACGACTTACCATAATTTTAAACAGCCGGTCGATGCTGTGATTATTAACGAAGACGAAGTCCTGGTCGCAGAATCTGGCAGTGGGTCTCTGCTAGTGGTTTCCGGTGATCATGGTGAAGATCGCAGAGCGCTTTTAAAAAATATGCCTGGTCTCGCGGCACTTCACCCAGGTTCCGGTGACGATACTGTCTATATTAGCGATGTCATCAATGGTCAGTTGTTGGAGGTGGATATAGACGACGGTGAGATCACAATCATAGCAGAAGGTCTCGATAAGCCTGAGGGCTTTGATGTTCAGTCAGATGGCAGCATCGTTCTCGCTGAAGTCGGCAAGCGGCGCATTGTCCGAATTAACGTAAAAACAGGTGAGATTAGCGAAATAGCACGTAACCTGGCCATTGGCCTTGCGCCTGCAGAAAAGACCCCCGCAGTTTATATCCAGACTGGGGTGGCGGTTTCGGATGCTGGTAATATTTACGTTAGCTCTGACTTAAATACGGCACTGTATAAAATTACGGCCCAATAGATAACGGCACGTTAGATTCTTGTGCTGTAGGTAATATTGGCCACAAATACCAAAGGCTACTTGAGACATGTCTGTAAATATAGAAACAACTGCTCTCGCTATTGAGTCCTTCTTCAGTAGCGAGGCATCAGAGGTGTATTGTATTGTCGGCAGCAGCCTGGTGTTAGGCCTCTCCTCTGCGGCATTATGGTTTAAATTTAGCGACCAATTCTTTACGGCACTTGCAGTTGTTCCGGCGGTGGTCGCACTGATATCGGCTACAAGCAGTACCTCCTTGCTAATTAGAGACAGCAAAAACGCGCGAGCGCTACTGCACACTGTGCATAATAAGGGTAAGGGTACAGTGCGAAATATACTCAGAGTCGAACAAAACCGTATGGAAGCGGTGGCGAACAATTACCAGAACTTGTGTTATTTATTTGTTGGTTTCGCGCTGCTCGGCGTCTTACTCATAGCCTTTTCCCATCACCACATAAGTCATGCCATAGCGGCCGGCTTACTGCTTTTTGCTATGGTCGGGTTAATGATTGATCGATATTTAAAAACACGTGCTCGGTTTTATCTCAGTCACTTGGTTTTATAAGGCCTGAGCGTTGAGAAGCGCATGGGACATGGGCAAACTGGCGTAAACATCTATTAAGGTGGTTAAATCTCAAATGACTTTAACAGGGGAGAATTATAATGAGAGAGTACAAACAGTTTTACATTAACGGCCAGTGGGTTAATCCCATAGTGGCCAAACAACTAGATGTGATAAACCCTGCCACTGAGGAGATATGCGCTCATATCTCGTTGGGAAGTGAAGAAGATATTGACGAGGCCGTAGCCGCCGCTAAAGCAGCCTTTGAAACCTATAGCCGCACTTCCCGTAAAGAACGCGTAGAGCTGCTTGAATCTTGTGTCGCCGTATATAAAAAATACTACAAAGATATCGCTGATGCTATCCGAGAGGAAATGGGTGCACCCAAAGGCTTTGCCCAGGGCGCTCAGGCAGGGTGTGGTCTGGGCCATCTTCAGGAAGCTGCTCGTGTACTTAAAGATTTCAAGTTTGAGGAAGACATGGGTGAGCACCGGATCTTCAAGGAACCCATCGGCGTCTGCGGTTTGATTACTCCCTGGAACTGGCCGGTTAACCAGATCGGCTGCAAGGTAGCACCAGCTCTTGCCGTTGGCTGCACCATGGTCCTCAAACCCAGCGAAGTCGCCCCATTGTCTGCCTATCTGTGGACTCAGGTCATGGACGAAGCAGGCGTCCCCCCCGGCGTGTTTAATATGGTCAATGGCGAGGGTGCCGTGGTGGGTGCCGCGCTCTCCACCCACCCCGATGTGGATATGATGTCTTTCACTGGCTCTACTCGTGCAGGGTCGTTAGTTGCACAGAACGCTGCGCCGACTGTGAAAAGGGTAACCCAGGAGCTGGGTGGAAAATCGCCGAATATTGTGCTCGATGATGCTGACATCGATGCTGCCGTCACTGCCGGAGTAAAGCAGATGTATGTCAATGGCGGACAATCCTGTAACGCACCGTCGCGAATGTTAATCCCTGCGACAAAAATGGCCCAGGCGGAAGCCGCTGCCGTCAGAGCTACTGAAAGTGTGGTGGTGGGTGATCCGGGCGCTGACGATACCACTATGGGGCCAATGGTTTCCGAACTACAATTCGACAAAATTCAAGGCCTGATTCAAAAAGGTATAGATGAGGGCGCTAAAGTCGTTGTCGGCGGCATAGGTCGTCCTGAGGGGCTCGATAAGGGCTATTATGTTCGGCCTACGGTTTTTTCTGAGGCCAACAACAATATGACTATCGCCAGAGAAGAAATCTTTGGCCCTGTACTCACCATGATCCCCTATGAAAGCGAAGACGAAGCTATTCGCCTTGCCAATGATACACCCTACGGCCTGGCCGCTTATATCCAGAGCAGCGATATTGATCATGCCCGATCAGTCGCGTCAAAAATTCGGGCGGGTAATGTTCATATCAACGGCGCTTCAGGCGGCTTTGGCGTGCCTTTTGGCGGCTATAAACAATCTGGTAATGGTCGGGAATGGGGTCATCACGGCTTTACCGATTTCCTCGAAATTAAAGCAGTCGAAGGTTATGGTTCGTAACTTTTCATTATTCAGCAGCTCTCAACTGGCCGGATCTGCGGCTAGTTGAGAGTGAGCGACAAGGATGTGATTTAGATTAGAGAGCAGAAGCACCTCCATCGACTGTATAAACCCCACCCGTACAATAAGACGCCTCATCACTACACAAAAAAGCCATCATCCGCGCGACTTCTTCAGGCTCTCCGTAGCGCTTCATGGGCAAACCCTCGCTAAGCTGCTGTTTAGCCTGATCTTCCTGTCCCGGCGCGAAACCTTTCTCAAGGGATCGCATCATCCGGGTTTCTATAGGTGCGGGGTTAACGGTATTTACCCGAATACCCTGGGTCGCATACTCCTGAGAGACACTACGCATCATACCTACCACCGCATGTTTGCTGGTGATGTAGGGTGAGACATTAGGCGTGCCTTTTAAGCCCGCCATTGAGGAAGTAATAACGATGCTACCACCGCCATTGACAAGCATTGCGGGAATGACAAACTTAAGCCCCAGCCAGACACCTTTGACATTAACTGCCATCACCTGATCAAACATATCAATGGGTGAATCAACGACCGGGGCCACAACGCCTTCTATACCCGCATTATTTAAAAAATAATCGATAGCACCAAAACGCTCCATAGCAACAGCAACATAGCTCCTAACTTCTTCAGGTTGAGTCACATCCGCCACCTGATACCGGATTCGATCGCTATCACCTACAGATTTCGCGGCCGCCTGTAATGTGTCTTTCTGTAGATCAACCAATAAAACATTCGCGCCGTCACCAGCAAATAGTTTCGCTGCTGCCCGGCCTATACCACCTGCGCCGCCAGTAATAACGACGGTTTTGTGTTTAAACCTGCCCATAAAATCTCGCCTTAGTATTCATTTGTCTGTGGCCAAAAGACTGCTTAAAGCGACCCAAGGTAATCATCTGGCACCTCATCCCAGGCAGCACGTTCCAGGTCCAGCGGTGCATTCTCGGTTCGACAGTTTTCACCGATAATACGCGTTGCACGAGTAGCCGTATCGTAACTGTCCCAACCGGGATTACCATCACGAGCAAAAGCGGACCACGCATTCATGGTTGCTGCGGCGAGAGTAACAGCCCCGGGGCCGCCTCCATAGAATTTTTCGGCACCAGGTTTGGTATGAGTACCAAATACATAAGCGAGTTCTACCGCATGGGTTGCGCCGAGAGCGCCTCTAGCAGCGGGAGATTTCCAGTCAAAAATATAGTTGAACACATTTTCGTTGTGAGGTCGCTGAGCCTCCAGGAGGCGAATCGCGGGGATACGGAATATACGATCGGTCTGAATCGCCATAAATACTTCAGGCGGTGTAGGCTCTACTCCCCGACCCGCTAAACCTTCTTTGTAGGCGTCGATCAGATGGGGAATATGGGTTTCACCTATCAGATAACTCAGGCGGGTATTCATGGTGTCTTCGTTCAAACCTTTGATGGCCGGAGACAGCGCACCGAAAAGTCGCCATTCATCGGCTGTGCTGCCTGCCATGATGGGAATCATGCTGGCTCCCCCGGCTCTTACATTGTTGATCGGCAAGTCCGGTAGTATGGTGCCGTCAATCACCGGTCGAAAGGGCAAACTACCGAGTTTGGACAGGGGGTAACCTTCAACTTTACCTCCTTCGATATGTCGTTGAGCCCGTAACAGCACGTCAACATTGGCACCGGCTAGACCTTCGGCATTAAGGCCAGTGGCTTTCATAATCGCCTCGCCCACCAGCGCGCCAGTTTCTATATCAGCCGCGGTATGACAAGCGCCGGACTGAGGGATAGCTTTGTGGAATAGACCACGAGCCTCTGGTAGAGAAAGTAACCCACCTGTGCTCATACCCCCGGCAGACTCGCCAAAAATCGTAACGTTATTGGCGTCGCCGCCGAAGAGATTGATATTGTCCTGCACCCATTCAAGGGCTTTGGCCTGATCCTGAAGTCCTTCGTTGCCGGTAGCGGGAATTCTGCCACCAGTAGCTTCCTTAAGGTTAGCGAAGCCGAAGATACCCAATCGGTAATTGATAGTAACAACCACAACATCGCCATGGCGAGCAAGAGTTTTACCTTCGTAAATACCCTGTGCGCCTGAGCCGATCGTAAAGCCGCCACCATGTATCCATACCATAACCGGCCGTTTGGCATTATCCATGCCCGGTGTCCAAACGTTAAGGGTCAAACAAGCCTCGTTCTGCTCGCCCTCCTCTGCTCCCATGATGGCATCCATAGTGGATTTATTTTGTGGCGCCCATTTACCAAATTCGGTGGCATCAAGAACGCCAGTCCAGGGCCATGGATCCTGAGGCGGCTGCCAGCGGAATTCACCGACGGGGGGAAATGCGTATGGGATAGCCTTGAAAACGTATATGCCGTCTTTTTCAGAGCCCTTTAATTTGCCGTGCATTACTTCGACTTCTGTCATGTTGTTATCCTTATGATTCACTCTGGTAAGACGCGGGTTTGTACCTAATGGACTGTATCTAACAAAGTTTTAACCAGAGTTAGTTAATAGCGAATTTTAAGCTCTTTAGTAAAACGTTCGATGCGTTTGGCATTTGCGCCAAGATCACTGACACCCACTCTCGATACTGAACGGAGATCAATAAGCACACCCTCATTTAACGATCGTACCCGTATGGCAATATCATCGGCGAAGCCCATAATAGGCGTAATATCGACAGCCTCTATATGGCCCTGGGCTTTATCTTCGCCCAGCACCTGCCAACCCAGGGCATCAATTACGCTTCGTACTGCCGCCATACCCTGATCTTGAGTCCCTGGTAAATAGATAGTTTTAATGTCTGGATAAGCCTGGGTTTGCAGGGCTATGAGTTCCTCACCTCGGTATTCCAGGCTATTTTCACCAGGCCTACGATGAGCCTGGGCGACACTAAACATAGGTGGGTCATTGACGTCGGTTGTTATGTCGTGGATAGCCGGGGCTTTAAAGCCTGCGATACCAACAGTGGCTAGTACGCCGGTCAGCGGTAGAGCGGCGACAAGCGAGATAATAAGTGTCTGCGCCACAGTTTCTTTTCTGGCCAAACGCTTAAACACTGTACCTGTCCCGATAAGCGCAACTAAGCTGCTTAGGATCAAGCCAAACCCAAAACCATAGAAAGCGACTTCGAAGGGCAAAATGCCAAGTCGTAATGTTAATACGCCACCTATTACCATGATGAGCGCAAACGAAGCCGTAAATTTCAACATGGCTCAATCCTTTTGATTATTGATACGCCTCAACCCTGTTCAGCAAGCCGGTCAGAAACATGAATTAGGTATTACTTAGGACAAGGCCTGCGTAGCGCAACCAGTCGCCCTACTTCTTTTCTTCAAATTTTAAAGACAGAGAATTTACGCAATAACGCATACCGGTCGGTTGGGGGCCATCGGGAAAGACATGACCCAAGTGGCTACCGCACTGTGAACACATGATTTCCGTACGTTCCATGCCGAGCGTACCATCGACCTCTTCATCTATGCACCTGGCATCAGCCGCCGCGTAAAAACTCGGCCAACCGCTGCCTGAGTCATATTTACTATCGGACTCAAAGAGTTTGGTTTCGCAGCAGGCACAGAGATATTCTCCGGCCCTTTTTTCGTCATTATATTCGCCGGTAAACGGCGGTTCAGTGCCTTTGTTACGACACACCTGGTACTGCTGAGGCGTTAACTTTTCGCGCCACTGATCATGATCTTTCTTTTTTGAATCGTTCATTATTTCTCCAGTTTCTACTCAGGAAATTGAATTTTGCACCAATTTATTTGCGGTACAATACGGCCTGTTTGTCAATACCAACTTATTCATGCAGCCTGTTCGTTGGCATCATTTTTCCAGGAAGTCTATTTTTTATGCAGCCAGTTCACAAGTCTACCAAATTAGATAGCGTTTGTTACGATATCCGAGGCCCCGTACTTGATGAAGCCAACCGTCTCGAAGAAGAAGGTCACCGCATCCTCAAGTTGAATATTGGTAACCCCGCACCCTTTGGTTTTGAGGCACCCGACGAGATTATTCAGGATGTCATTCTGAACCTGGTTGAAGCTCAGGGCTATAGCCACGCGAAAGGAATCTTTAGCGCGCGTAAGGCGGTGATGCAACGCTGCCAGATTCAAGGTATCGCCAATGTCGATATTGAAGACGTTATTCTCGGCAATGGTGTCAGCGAACTGATTGTGATGTCCATGCAAGCTCTGCTCAACGAGGGCGATGAAATCCTGGTGCCCTCGCCTGATTATCCTTTGTGGACAGCTGCAGTCACCCTCGCTGGCGGAAAAGCCGTCCATTATCGATGTGATGAAAGCGCAGACTGGCAACCCGACCTCGATGATATTGCCAGTAAAATCAGTCCTCGCACCAAAGGTGTAGTCGTTATTAACCCCAATAACCCCACCGGAGCGGTGTACAGCAAGGATACGCTCGAGAGCATTGTCGAACTGGCCAGAGTCAACGGTCTGATTGTCTTCGCCGATGAAATTTATGACCGCATTGTTTATGACGACGCGGTGCATTACCCGCTCGGAAGTCTATCTGACGATATATTGACTATCACCTTTAACGGACTTTCAAAGAACTATCGCCTGGCAGGCTTTCGTTCCGGCTGGTTAGTGGTTAGCGGTGCCAAACATCATGCGCGCAGTTATATTCAGGGCATCGAGATGCTCGCCTCGATGCGCCTGTGTGCTAATGTCCCGGCGATGTATGCGATTCAGACAGCGTTGGGCGGTTATCAGACGATTGAAGATTTGGTGAAACCCGACGGCCGGTTTTATGATCAGCGTAATCTGGGCTGGGAATTATTAACAGGGATTCCTGGTGTTAGCTGTGTAAAACCAAAAGGCGCGCTGTATTTTTTCCCTCGTCTTGATCCAGGCATTTACCCAGTACTCGACGATGAACAACTGGTGCTTGACCTGTTAAGGCAGCAAAAAATGCTCATTGTCCAGGGAACCGCATTCAACTGGTTTGACAGCCAGCATTTCCGTATCGTCTTCCTGCCTCGTGAGGATGACCTAAGGGACGCTATTAACCGGCTTGGTCATTTCCTTGAGGGCATCAGGAAATCATGAGTACGACAACGGTAAATATGGGCGGATACGCGATTTTTTTACTCAATGTAAGCTAGCGACAAGTCCCTGTTTACTTTTCATATAAACTCCATGTAATGTTTTGCCCTTGTGATGTTTGTAGGACAAGATGAATATGGGCAAGAAAATATCTAGCGAAAGCAGTAAAACTGAAAAGGCTGATTTCCATGGCGCAGCGATCCTGAATGAAGATGGCACGGAAACCCCGATCACCGAAGATATGGTCCAGGATGCCTGCGAAAAACTGGATAGCGAGAAACCAGATATAAGCAAGTCTAATTAGTCAACGCTCAAGTTATGCTGGTTATTGGGGCTGAATAACGCAACACGGAACAACATAATGAAGCTCGAGGTTTACGTCGGGTATCACTGTATCGAAAAGCCGAGGACTCTAAGATCATGCTGAGTGCTGACATCCAGGGCTTCGCTGATTCCGTAGTGCGTAAACTCCCAACGTTGCCTGTAGTTACGCCGCAAATTGTCAAAACATAGCCCCGAGTCCACAGTAGTGCTGTTCAGTGCATTCCTCATGCTCTGAAAATCATCACCTGGGTTATAGGCCTGGAGTACGATGTTTTCCAGCGTGCAGCCACCTTCTCCATGCTCATCAAGCAAATCCTGACCTGATATGAGTAAAGGTTCCATATCACCGGCAAAAACCGGTTCTTCCTCGTTACGCCATCGACAAAACGCCTCTAGCAGCATTTGCGTACCCCGCAGTTTGCCCTCGACACTGTGCCCGGCGATATGAGGCGTACCCAGCTCAACTTCTGCCAATAGCGGCAACGATATATACGGTTCATTTTCCCAGACATCAAGAATCACACGCAGAGAAGTTTTCTTTCGAAGTATCTCGAGCAGCGCGTTATTATCGACCACAGCACCTCGTCCTACGTTAATCAGCACTGCCCCCGGTCTCATGCTCTCCAGGGCCACCTGATCGATCATATGGTAGGTTGGAAATCGGCCGGTCTGGGTCAAGGGGGTATGAACACAGACAATATCGGCCGTCATCAGTTCCGGGAAATCTACCAGCACCGAGCATTGCCTGGTATCGAGGAAAGGGTCATAGACTTTGCAAGTTACCCCCAGCGCTTCAAGGCACTTTAAAAGTTGCCCCCCCACCTGACCACAACCAATGATACCGACTGTTTTATTTTTCCAGCCGGACACCTGACGGCACAGTACAGCCACCACATACTGAACCACGGCATTAGCATTACAACCGGGTGCATTGGCAAAATGAATATTATGATGACTCAAATAATTAACATCGATGTGGTCTGTACCGATAGTCGCTGAGCCGACAAAACTGACCTTGCTATCGGTCAACAACTGGCGATCAACCGAGGTCGTGGAGCGTACTAATAGCACATCTATATCCACTAAGCGCTCGGCATTAATTTCACGGCCATTGCATAGACTGACCTCGCCGTAGGGGGCAAACAGCTTGCTGACATCCCGAATATTTTTATCAGCCAGTATTTTTATATTATTCATGTGGTTATATCTATAATAGAATAATTTAGATTAAGCTAGTACTGCAGCTATTTGGGCTCTATCAGGTAGGCTTCCAGCAACACAAATTAGTCGTCCCCCTGTTACAGGAGCTGGTGCACAGCAGCTATTCAGGGTTGCGCCGATACAAGGTTTTCTTAAGAGGGTCACCCTTTCCGTAGTGCGCCATCAAGGCTTGAACGAACAAAGCTCCACGAGGGGGTAATCCCTCAGTGATATAACATTGCACCTGCCGGTAAACCACATCAGTAAAATTACTATTATCCCCCATCAGCCCGGCCTGCAGGTTGTCGCTACTGATTTGAAATGGCGCACCCGCTGCCATCGAAAATACCCACTCAAGTGCCTGAGGTTTAACTTCAACCTTTTCAAAATCTGCCTGTTGCGCACCGTCCCGTCCATCGGGTTCATACCAATAGCCAAAGTCTATCAGGGTACGTCGATCTTGCCCTGCTATGCACCAGTGAGCCACTTCGTGAAGGGCGCTTGAAAAGTAATTTTCCCGGTACTGAAGTTGGCTGGTATCCCGGCCATCCCCCAGGGGTAAATACAGGGGTTCGGAGTAACCGCCGAGCAATACCGTTAGGTAATCTTCAAAAAAACAGTCATGGAACAGCACCTCAAGAACCCTGGCATCGTGTTCCCCAGGCGAGCTAAGTTGATCAAATGCCATGACTTCTCCCGGGCTATACGGAAATAGAGGACCTGTCTAAATAAGACGATCACTGTCTGTCGTTTAAGGCTGCGATATTAGGCAATATGGCTTCGCCGATACAAGCGATATTCTCCCGACACAAAACTTCACAATCTTCACTGCAGGTGTTGTGCAATCCTGCTTTGGCGCGTACCTTGTAGGGCGTATTCCTTACTTTCGGTAGTTTTAGATAAGATCCTTTTCTATACCGTATGTCCCGTAGCAATGGTTTTCTTACAAATATGCCAAATACGGACATATCTAAAATGAATAAGGGAGTAATATGCCTACTTCAACACCTCCTAAACCATTCGCCAACAACGTTATTGATTTCCACACCGGGCAAACCTTCTCGCCAGCACAGAGCAGTCGTATTATTCGCCTGGCCCCCGAACTCGATGGCCTTGAGATGCTTTATACCAACGACGCCAACCCACAAAAAACCTTCAGCATTAAAATACTTTGCTGGGGACTCAGAGAGGATGGCCAGGTACTTGGCCTGATACCCTGGCTAGATCGACTCACACCATGCCCAGATATAAAAGATCCACTCAACGGTCAGTGGCAAGCCTATTATGACCCCGGAACACGAGATCTCTTTGACGAAGCTCCTTTTCATAAAACTCTGGAGCTGGAAACCGCCGTCGATTACTACGATTACACCTCTGAGCGCGAAAACGATGTCATACAGGAAATACCCGATGTCATCGGCACCCATGCAGTATTCTCAAACGATCGATTTAAGACTCTGCTCTTAAAACCTGTCGTCAGTTGGCGGCTCCTGAACAACGGTCGAATTCATAGTCTCGTTATCGATGACAATCAGATTATTCAAACACCCGTACTGCCGGGAGATCAGGGGTTATACACGGCGGAAACACAGCCTGAATTTCATTATTACTTTCAACGTAATATCGCCAATAAAATCGATGCCGGTGATCCGGAAGCCCTCGCCGCTCTTTCAACACTCAGAGATCGTTGATGACCACCGCTGATCACAGATCGTACTAAGCCCTGCGTATAAAATACAGGAAAGTATCCTCAAGCTCTTCGTGGCGTGCCAGCTCGTGCCCCAGAAAATGGCAAAATTTGGGGATATCTCGAGTAGTGGATGGATCTGTCGCGATGACTTTGATAATCTTACCCGACGCCAGCTCCCTGACTGCGCTGTGCAGTAGCATCACTGGCTCAGGGCAGATTAAACCCGAGGTATCAAGCAATAAATCGAAACACGGTGGCTCTGCTGTCTCGTCATTGCTGGGTTTTTGTTGCTGAAATTTTGTCATAACTTGAGCTTGCCAAATTCTTCAAGACAACAAAAACTGTCCGCAGTATCATTGCCAGTTATAGCACCACACCGTGCTTTCATACTAAACCTTCGTATCAAAAAATGCATTTTATCCAGGTGACAACAGTTTACCCACATGATCACAGTTATTATTGAACGTCATATCGCACCCGGTATGGCAAGTACCTACGAGAACTTTGCCAGGCAAATCATTGAGGCAACCGTTTCAGCCCCCGGTTTTATTTCCGGTGAATCTCTGCGCGGCCTTGATGATCCTAATGCACGCTATATCGTTGTCAAAATGAAGAACAGGTCAAACTGGCAACAATGGCTATTATCTAAGCAACGCAGGGATTTAGTAGCGTTAGTAAGCCCGCTGTTAACCACCCCTGAAAAAATTACCCTGCTAACGATTTAGTCGGTCGCTACACCAACTAAACTTACATTGCCGATATCCTTACTGGCTTCACGCATGGAATATCGTGTCTAAGGTCTATTTAGTACTGTTCGGCGCTAGCAAAACGTTGATATTCATTTTTAGTCATCAAGTTGCAGGTTTCGCTTTCCTGATCGTAGGTAATCAGTACATCGCCTTTATCGATCTGGCCACGAACCTGCTTCACTTTGTTCGCCAATGCGGATTCATGTTCGCCATAATCGGTACCTTCCTGAAGAATAAAGACCTCGATCAGGGCCACTAAAAGGTCTGTATCAAGTCGATCTGGTGGTATAAGAATCACAGCTTTATTTGACGGGTTTAACAAAACGCAAAGTCATACGATCACTTTCACCAATCGCCAGATATTTTTTTCGATCGACATCTTTTAAGCGTAGCGTTGGCGGTAGAGGTCCAGACACCTTTGGGATGATCAGCGGTATCTTTAGGGTTAGCATTAATTTCGTTGACTCCGTCGAGGACAAACCCCGCCTGCGTTGCTAGCTCTATTACGTAGGCCTGGGTCATATACCCACTTTTTTTCATAGTATCCCAGTCGGTGCCAGGTTTAGCCCGATGTTCAACCACACCAAGAACCCCACCCGGTTTTAAAGCTTTAAAGAACAGAGCAAAGGCGGTCGCTTCATTTTTTGTGCGCAACCAGTTGTGAACATTACGAAAGGTTAGAACTCGATCTGCACTGCCGTCCGGTACTGTCAAGAGATTACTTTTTGGACTGAACTCAGCTAACTCAACACTTTGGTAGAGGTCCGGGTGGGTCTTCAGTTTTTCCTTAAAGGCCTGCCGAGAATCGCGAAAATATTTAAGGTTTGAATCCTCTGCAAAATGTGCTGCGTATAACTTGCCTTTTTTAAGGTGTGGGGCGAGGATTTCACTGTACCAACCACCACCGGGCCAAATTTCGACTACGGTCATATCAGCTTGGACATCAAAAAATGTCAGCGTTTCTGCCGGGTGCCGGAAGGCGTCGCGCTGAGCAAAACCGGAGGTTCGATCAGCGCTTTCAAGTATTTCCTCCGAGATCAATAACTCAGATTTAGCCCATCCCGAGTTCGCACAGAAACAAAGTGTCACGAGCGTGAGTGTTGTCAGTTTCATTAGTTTTATCATTCGAGTCATTGCTACTCTCCGGGGGGGTTATTGGTGGGAGGCATTATGTGATTATAAATAATAAACAGGGTTTTACAGTTTTTGGGTAACGCTGCTGACCTTGTCATCCAGACTTTGTTCCCGGTCAGTGCGCGTGCCAATTTTCAGGGTCGAGGTAATCCTCGCCCTGCCCATGTCATGTACCCTTTGATGACAGGCTTTAACAGCTGCCATCACCTCATCCCACTGGCCTTCAACATTGGTTCCATAAGCGTGAAGTTGGTGGACCAGCCCTCGCTCAGAAAATATCTTCTGGCACTCAGCTATTTCGCCGGATACAGAAACATCGCCGCCCATAGGAATCAAGCATAAATCTATATTCACCTTCATAGTATCTATCTCATGTTAAACAGTGAGACTCTTCCCCAACCGCTTTATTTCGCTGATCAACAAGTCAAAATCCGCCTGCTGACTGCGATGATTAGCAATCGCTACTCGTAGACAATACTTACCTTTTAAGGTCGTATAGGAGGGCGCAGCAGTACCCTCCTCCTGCAATCTAAACAGGATTTCCTTATTTAGAGATTCCAGCTCTAAGTCATTTAAGGCAGGTTTAATAGCGTTAGAGGGTTGATAACGAAAGCAGACGATATCGAGTCTAACCGGGGCCATTAGTTGCAGGTTCGGCTCTGCATTTATTAACTCAGCTAAATATTTGGCCTGCTCAATATTACGCGTCATCACACGACCATAACGCACCGTACCGTGTTCTTTTAAAGACATCCATACTTTGAGCGCTCGAAAGCTACGTGACAGCTCGACGCCGTAGTCGCTAAACCACTCCCGTCCAGCGGACAAGCCACGCACTTCCTGAGTGAGGTAGGCAGGTGTCACTGAAAAACTATCTCGGTGGCCCTGTCTGTCCCTGACCAGGGCGCAACCGGCTTCAAAAGGTACATGCATCGATTTGTGCAAATCAAGGGCTATGGAATCAGCCCTGCCCATCCCTGCCAGTTGATCTTTCAGGTCATTAATCAAGGTTGCTACAGCACCAATTGCGCCATCAACATGAAACCACAATCCCTCGCGCTGGCAGAAATCAGCAATCTCATTGAGCGGATCAACAGCACCGGTGTTGACGGTACCAGCCGTAGCAATGACACAGATCGGCTGTAAACCAGTTTTGCGATCTTCCTCTACAGCCTGCCTTAATGCAGTCATATCAAGCTCGTAATTATCATTGACGGGGATTTTACGCAGCCCTTCCGTGCCCAGGCCCAGCAATTCGACGGCTTTTTGATTGCAGGCGTGGACCTCGGTGGAGGCATAAACCAGCAACTTGTTTTGTCCGCCCTGTAAGCCGTCCCCTCGTACATCAAAGCCTGCCTGGGTATTACGAGCGACAGTAAGGCCAACGAGGTTAGCCATTGACGCACCACCGACCAGCAGACCGCTGGCATCAGCGGGAAAGCCAACGATTTCCTTCATCCAGTTAATTACCTGAGTTTCCACGAGGTTCGCCACGTGATTGCCTGCGCCGAGATTGGAATTCATGGTCGCGGATAAGAAATCCGCCAATGCGCCCAGAATCGTGCCATTACCCATGTACCACGCCCAAAAACGGGGATGAGTATTACCCATCGGGTAAGGGAAAATATTTTTCCGGAATTCCTCGTATACCTCATCTGCAGGCATCGCTTCTTTGGGCACGGCAGCCTCAAATGCCTTACCCAGCTGGTCTGGCATCGGCTGCCAAACCGGGCCCTCAGCAACGGATTCCAGATAGTTGATGGCATCATCTACCATGCGATGACCAAGCGCCCGCATCTCATCCCAGTTTTCTGGATCAAGGCTCTCCTGCGGGCCACCTATTTGACCGTTTTCTAGATCGCTCATGACGCTAAAACTTCCTCATTATATCCAGCATCAGATCTAACCTCACACGCAAGCTCACATCCAACATAAGGGGGTTGAGTGGTACTTATACAAAAGTAGATTACGTATCAGCCCATTAGATCACGAATTGTTTTGCTCCGGGGCCTGTTTCGTCCAGGTTTAAGCGAGTGTATTCTTAGCGCTCGACTTATTCCTCTAGAAATCAGCCCAGGGTGGAGAAAAAATGGCTAAATACGACAATATTCTCGGTACCGTCGGCAATACCCCCGTAGTACGAATCAACAAGCTTGCGCCCAAGGGAGTTAAGGTATACGCCAAACTGGAAGCATTTAATCCCCTTGGCTCAGTAAAAGATCGCCTGGCACTGGGTATCATTGAAGATGCCGAGCGGTCTGGCCAACTCAAACCAGGACAAACGGTTGTCGAAGCCACCAGCGGTAATACCGGTATCGGCCTGGCCATGGTCTGTGCCCAAAAAGGCTATCCTCTGGTACTGACTATGGCTGACTCTTTCAGTGTAGAGCGCCGCAAACTAATGCGTTTCCTGGGCGCTAAAGTCGTACTCACTCCCGCCGCCAAAAAAGGCACGGGTATGGTAGCGAAAGCTCAGGAATTGGCCGAAGCCCACGGTTGGTTCTTGTGTCGACAATTTGAAAACGAAGCCAATGCGGAGATGCATTCAAAAACTACCGCCCCTGAGATTCTCGCAGATTTCGCTGGTGAACAACTCGACTATTGGGTAACCGGTGCTGGCACTGGAGGCACACTTAAAGGTGTCGCGCGAGTGTTAAAAGCAGAGCGCCCTGAGATCAAAGTCATAGCCTGCGAACCAGCGTTAGCAGCCATTATGAGTAGCGGCGTCAAGCAAAAGCGCAACGCCGATGGCTCCCCTGCAGAGAGCCATCCGAGTTTCCAACCCCATCCTATGCAAGGTTGGACCCCAGACTTTATCCCTAAACTGGCTGAGGATGCCCTGAGCGCGCATTACGTAGATGAACTTTTAACCATTAAAGGCGAGGATGCCCTGCGCTTATCGCGAGAACTTGCACAGCAAGAGGGAATTTTCACAGGTATCACGGGCGGCGCGACCTTTGCAGCAGCGCTACAAATTGCCGAAACAGCATCGCAAGGTACGACAATTTTATGCATGCTACCTGATACCGGAGAGCGCTATTTGAGCACACCCTTGTTTGCCGATATTGACGCCGAGATGTCCGAGGACGAAAAAAATATTTCTGCTTCAACTCCGGGCTATGGCTACGCTTAGTTCACGGCTTGATTTGCAGTACATAAATGCAAGGAAATGACCCGTTATAAGCAACTGGGTGGTCGATTTATCTCAGGATTGACCAGGCCATTTCATAAAAGTCGACGAGATCCCGAGCCAGTTGAAGCGTCGCTTCATCCGCGTCGGGCTCTGTAATTCTCCCCGTTAATTCCGGGTTTTGCCAATAGCGAGCCACCCCCATCGCATCAACCAGTGCTGAACCGCCACCTGCGTATTCCCAGTCTAGTACAACCAGCTGGCCCTCGCCCTGCTCGATAATATTTGCCGGAATCAAATCATGATGACACAGTACAGGTTCTTTAATTGTCGCCTGGAAAGCGGGCAAACCGGCTTCGATGCTTTTATACAGCTTGAGTGCGGACATGGGAAATGGCTGATTGCTTTCAAGCAATTGCTGCCAATAGCTGCGTAGATGTTCGCCATAGTCAAATAAAGGGATATCCTCCTTAACACTATGAATCTGGCTGATCAGATCAACCAGGCTATCGGCTTTTAATGGGTCAGACAACTCGCCTGGCTGCCACTGATAACCCTCTATATATTCCGTAACCAGAACGCGCTTGGCAGCGTCACAATGAAACACCACCGGTGCAAAAGCTTTGCCCTGTATCTGCTCAAGGATTTGCTGCTCTCTCTTTCGATCGATACCTAATTGCTCGCTATCCTCATGATTCACCCTTAACACCAGGCGGAGTCCTGCGGCTTTCAGTAAAAACAACTCGTTGGTCAGGCCGCCTGTTAAACGCCTGATAATAGTCGGCGGACCATCGAGGGCCAGTCGCCATTCTGGCCAGGTATCAAAGGCCGACTGCGCTGCTTCAGATAATGACATGTTTGACCTCCGCAGATTTTTTCAAAGGCATAGTTTTTCGCCAGGAAAAATAACCGAACACGACGATAATCACATAGGCGACAAATAAAAGCGACGTAAGATACAAGCCCCTGTCGATATACAAAATAATTGATAGCCCATCGATTAAAATCCAGTACAGCCAGTTTTCGAGAACCTTTCTAGCCACCATCCAGGTGGTCACAACACTACCCCAGGTCGTCAGAGAATCAAGGTAAGGTAAGACGGCCGATGTGTTATTGCTAAGCAAAGCCCCCGATATCACACTGCACAATACAATCAGGCCCCAGGCCAGGCAGTGATAGCGCCACGGCCAGGTGTGTATTCTGATACTATTTGAGGGTTCTTTACTGGAGCCAGTATGCCGCCATTGATACCAGCCATAGACGGCCATGGCCATATAATAGACATTGAGCCCCGACTGCATCAACAGACTGACATCCCAGAATAACAAGGTATAAATAACTGTGCTAGCCAGCGCGCAATACCAGCACAGGCTATTTTCCCGTAAAGCCAGCAGCAAATAAGCAATCGCTAGCATAACCGCTACCAGCTCCCACACAGAGGTTGCAAGCAGCTGCTGATAACTTGTGGAGAGCAATTCCGGCAACTACAGAGCCTCGTAATCGTGGATAAATTTGCTGACGAAAATCGCTTTGCCATGGTTTTCATGACTCCAGCGCATCGTCTCTTTTAGAACATCCATAACCCTGCCCTGCTCTCCCACAACAACCGTGCAGGTCGGAAAGGTTTTAACCTCTAGATCCGCATAGCCATTAAGTTTCTCGATAAACGCGTCAATTGGTGGAATATAGGTTTCCGCCAGGGGATACATACTAATTTCTACACTGAGGAGCATTTAAATAGCCTCGATAATTTATGTAAGGTGCTTTTGTTTAGTTGAATTTTTAAAGATGATTAAGTGAGGTCCGTCGTTAAAAGTGGTACGTGGTATTCACTCCGAATACTCGCGGCTCACCAAACTGGACGTATTGTTCATTGGCATAAAATTTTCGGGGGTCGTTACCAAAATAAAACCCTCGAGTGGAGTAATCCTCATTACTAAGATTACGTGCCCAGAGTCTTATGTCCCAGTGCTGGCTCTGATAGCCAAAACTTGCGTTGATTAGCTCGTAGCTATCTGATGTCTGATCATGGCTGTCGGAAAAGTAAAAACTGTCCTTGCCTTCCAGCTCGAGGTGGCCGAAGAAACCTTGACCGAAATCAAAACGGGTGCCGATATTAAACTGGTAATTGGGTGCGTGAGCCTGTTCACGACCACTTTTATCGACCAGCGAAATACCGTCTTTCACTACAAAATTATCGATCTCTGTATCGAGCCAGCCAAGATTAACAAACACCTGGAGCTGATTAGTCAATTGCCATGATGATTCGAATTCGATGCCAACATTGTCTCCGCTGGCGGCATTATCAATATAACCTACAAACAAAGGCCCTTCGTTGTACCAGCCTTTTAACTGGATATCGTTTCGGTCCATGAAGAATCCAGCAACGCGTATTTGCAAGGTGTCATTCAGATAAAATCCCTTTAAACCAAGCTCATAGTTAAGCAAAGTTTCGGTCTCGAACTCCAGGCGCTGTTCAAGAAAACTAGTTACCGAAGAGGCGAAGCCGTTGCTCTTAGCCCGCCCCACGGCCTCACCATTGACACCACCGGCCTTATAGCCACGGGACACTAATCCATAGACCATGGTGTTGTTATCCAACTGATATTCAAGGCTGAGTTGACCACCCCAAAGGTCTTCGTCCGGGGAGGCCTTGACTCCTCGACTGTCCTTATAGTCCGATTCAAAGCGCTCCCAGCGAGCGCCTATGGTCAATGTCAGGCGCTCATTTAGGGGCGTAGAGAGTTGACTATAAAGGGCAAGGTTCTCGGCTTCGTAATCGCTGGTAAATTCCGCATCTGCTACGCCTAAATCCCAGTCAAAGAATTCACGTTTCAGGGTTTGATCCTGCTGATTAATATAAATGCCTGCTACCCAATCGGTATTGTTTCCTATCTGTCCTGCCTCAGTAGAGCTTAAGCGCAGCTCCACACGGCTAGCTTTTCTCTCACGGAGATAATTATCGTTAGAGGAATATTCCCAGCCTTCGCAAGCAAGGCCAGCGCATAAACCGTTAAAACTCCAGTCCTCGTCAAAACCATATTCAAGGTTTGAATCAGACCAGCTGGTGATGACCTGAAGTTGAAAGGCATCATGGCCCCGCCAGCTTGTGGTGACCGCCACAGCGCTGGTTTCCTGCCTGTCCTGACCTGGCTGATCAGACAGTGTCCGCCGATTATTATCCAGTGAGAACGCGTCGTAGCCGTTGTCGATATCGATATATAAGCCCGTTACATCAACACTAAGCGTATCGCTGGCAAGCCAGCTTAATTTAGCCCTGGTTGTCAATTCATCACGATTATTGGTGTTGTCGCGGTTGAGAAATTTGTTATCAACAAAGCCATCACTGCGCTGTTGTTGAACAGCGAGGCGACCCAGCAACCTGTCATCGAGCGGCCCGCTGAGCACGCCGCCCAGGTTCCAGCTGCCGTAGTTGCCATAGCCTGAGCTTATCGAGCTTTCAAATGTGTCAGTCGGATCATTCGAGCGAATGTTGACCATCCCAGCCAGCGCGTTAGCACCATAACGGGTACCCTGGGGGCCACGTAGTATCTCGACCTGGCGGACATCAAATAAGGTGCCTGCATTGCCAATACCGCTCACATCAATGTCATCAATCACCATACCCACGGAGGGGTTGATCGGGTCAACAAATTGGCTACGTTCACCGACCCCCCGAATCTGAATATAGCGCCCCCGAGATGCCCCGGTGGCAAAATTAACGTTCGGCGCGATATTAAGAGCATCTTCAATATGATCGGCGTTACGTTCGCGCAAGGTGCGAGCATCCAGTAGCGTCAGGCTAGCCGGTATATCACGCACACTGAGATCACGAAAACTCGCCGTCACGACGATTTCCTGGAGGTTTGGACGCAGTCCAGAATTAGATCCAAATACTGGCAAAGGCTTAGAATCTTTTGCACAAGCGAAGAATGGCATGACAAAAAGATATAAAGTAAGGGTGAAGATTACTGTTTTCATAGGAGTCTCCTGATAAAACGTTTGGAGACCCGGAAGTTGCGCGCAAAAAGGCAAGAAATTGAAATTGTCCTATTCCTACGCCGGCACTACCCGGATCAGGTTCAAGGGTTTAGTAATTCCATTGAGCATATTGCTCACAATTACAATCTCAGGCCGCAGCCACCCCTTAGGATTTCGCATACAGTGACGCGAATAATCGCTATTCTAACTGGCAATAGCCCTTAGGCAAACAAAATATTGCTATCATTTTTTATTATTTGGCAATGAAGCTCTGCCACCGTATAATTCGCGCGCCTGACTTATCCACATCCCTCGCAGTAACAGGAAAAACAGCCCTATGAGTTACAGCAAAATACCTGCTGGCACAGATTTGCCCAATGACATTAACGTCGTCATCGAGATTCCCGCCAACCACGACCCTATCAAGTACGAAATAGAAAAAGATTCCGACGCACTGTTTGTCGACAGGTTTGTCGCTACGCCGATGTTTTACCCAGCCAATTACGGTTATATCCCCTCGACCCTATCGGAGGATGGCGACGCACTGGATGTACTGGTGGTATCCCCTTATCCGGTAATGCCTGGCTCGGTGATTCGCAGCCGTCCTGTTGGCGTTTTACATATGACCGATGAATCTGGGCCAGACGCGAAACTGATTGCAGTGCCACATAGCAAACTAACCCGCATGTACGACCACGTCTTAGAAGTCAGTGACTTACCAGAATTACTTAAAAAGCAAACCGAGCACTACTTTGAAAACTACAAAGATCTTGAAGAAGATAAATGGGTGAAAATTGACGGTTGGGGTAGCGCAGAGGAAGCCCGTAAAGAAATCATGTCATCCCTGGATCGCTACAATAACCTCACCGATTCAGCAGCCTAGACATCGCTGGATAATCGACATTCCGGCAACGCTCCTACTCAAACTGACAGAGCCAGAACACGGCTAATGTGAGCCAGCGGATAGCCAGACTCTTCCTGAAACCGGTTAAATATTTGCTGCGCACTTGCCATATCGCGTTTGGTATTGGGGTTAATACTGTCTAATAATTTGTGGTTAAGCAACGCGGCCTGTACATCTGCAGACAGAATAAACGTATCCTTGCCCATCAACCTAAGGCTCATCGGGCCACTATTACCACCCAACCTGCTGGCATTCTGTTTTAGCGCCAACCATAAACCCGTAATATCAGTGCATGGCCAGTCAGCAATAAAATTGGCGTAAGTACCATGAGCTTGTTGCATATCGCATATAAAAACGGCGTTATCTCTGACCGCTTTTATTTTTGCAGCGTGGCGGACGATACGCTTATCTTTGACCAACTCAGCGAGTTTGTCATCTGAGTAGTGAGCAATAGCCAAAGGATTAAATCCCCCAAACACTACTTCAAACTCTGGCCATTTTTTATCGATCACCTTCCAGGAAAAACCTGCCCTGAAAATACAGCGGGATATTTCTGCCAGATAACGATCATCCGGTATCAGCCGTAATTGCTCTGCCGTCTTAATTTCGGGAAACCAGGCCTGTAGTTCATCAAGTCCGCCCTTTTTTTGTATGGCGAGAGTAAGTAAGGAGTCAAAAGAAATCATAACTTTTGCTAACCACTGCCTGTTTTTAACTGGTTATTGAGACTGACGGAATCGATCGTTAGATAGTTATCCTCGGCCGAGGTAGGGCTGTGTTACTGGCAATATGATTGACTCAAATAAATTAACGTTTCCCGGCAATGAGGCAATAGTAATGACTGTTTCGGCCAAATCTTCAATCGTCATAACACCTTCCTGCTCAGGTACCTGCGGTGTTTTCTCCCAAATATCGGTCATCACGTTGCCAGGATGAACCACACAAACAGCTATATCATAAGGCCTCAACTCCAGGGCTAAAGCCCTGGTTAAACCCGAGACAGCAAATTTTGAAGTGGTATAAGGGGTGCTTTTCACTCGAGGCATTTGCCCGGATATACTACCGATATTGATAATTCGACCGCTTTTTTGAGGCTTCATCATACGGGCGGCTCCTCGGCAACAGAGAAACACACCTGTGACATTAACGTCCTGTACCTGCTGCCAGTCACTCAGACTAAGCTCATCAATGCGTCCAGATACTGCCATGCCAGCATTATTAACTAAAATATCAAGCTGCCCGTATTTGTCCTGAACATGGGCAAACAGCTTATCGACCGAGTCTTCATTGCTCACATCGGTCTCCACCGCCTCAGCGATACCGCCCAGCTGGTTTATCTCGGCAGTGGATTCAGCCAGCTTCGCGCTATTTCTAGCTGCCAGTACCACTTTGCAACCCTGCCCGGCCAGAGCAATTGCGATGCCTTTACCAATGCCCTTGCTAGCCCCGGTAACAATGGCTACTTTATCCTTTATTGACTGCATTTTTTTATGTTTCCATTATTGTAACTGTAAAGTACATCTTACAAGCTCTGCCCACCAAACTCCGCTAACTCCCTGCCGGATAAATTGCTCATAAAAACGATCGGATATTCCCAAACGTTAACCTTACATGTTAAGTCGGTTTTCAATTAACTCATCGACCACTGCCGGATCAGCGAGAGTTGATATATCGCCTAAATTATCAAGTTCATTAGCAGCAACCTTACGCAAAATACGGCGCATGATCTTGCCGGAACGAGTCTTGGGTAAGCCCGGTGCCCACTGAATTAAATCCGGCTTTGCGATAGAACCGATTTCCTTAACACAAATATTAAGCAATTCTTTACGGAGTTCATCCGAGGGCTCCGCACCTGACATCAAGGTCACGTAGGCGTAAATACCTTCGCCTTTTATATCGTGGGGAAAACCAACCACTGCCGCTTCGGCAACTTTTTCGTGGAGCACCAGGGCGCTTTCAACCTCTGCCGTACCCATACGATGTCCAGAGACATTGAGCACGTCATCAACCCGGCCAGTAATCCAGTAATAACCGTCTTCATCGCGACGCGCACCATCACCGGCGAAATAGTATCCAGGGTAGGTTGAGAAATAAGTTTCGATGAGACGATTATGATCTCCATACACGGTTCGAATCTGTCCAGGCCAGGAAGATTTGATAACCAGGTTACCCTGACCGGGGCCCTCAATTTCTTTACCATCAGGATCAACCAGGGCTGGCTCAACGCCAAAAAAAGGTAGCGTAGCCGAACCCGGTTTGAGATCTATAGCACCAGGTAAAGGTGTAAGCATCTGCCCACCGGTTTCGGTTTGCCACCAGGTATCAACAATGGGGCAGCGCGATTGTCCTATAACTCGGTAATACCATTCCCAGGCTTCTGGGTTGATCGGCTCACCGACCGAGCCTAGTAGTTTGAGCGAAGATCGAGATGTCGAATCCACAAACGAATCGCCCGCGCCCATTAACGCGCGTAAAGCCGTTGGTGCGGTATAAAATTGATTGACCTGGTGTTTATCAACAACCTGCCAGAATCGGGACGCATCGGGATATGTGGGTACACCTTCAAACATCAAGGTGATCCCTCCATTACACAGTGGGCCATAAACAATGTAGGTATGCCCGGTCACCCAGCCAACATCAGCGGTACACCAGTAAACATCACCATCGTGATAATCAAACACGTATTTGTGGGTCATTGCCGCCTGTAACAAATAGCCGCCGGTAGTATGTAATACTCCTTTAGGTTTACCCGTAGAACCCGAGGTATATAGAATAAATAATGGATCCTCGGCATCCATTACTTCTGGAGGACAGTCGCTTTCAGCTGCGGCAGTGATCTCGTGGTACCAAACATCCCGACCTTCTTGCCAGGCGATGTCGCCGCCAGTGCGCTGGACCACCAGGCAACTATGCACATTTGGGCATTCTGCCAAAGCGGTGTCGGTATTTTCTTTTAGCGGGACGTTACGACCGCCGCGCAAGCCTTCATCAGCGGTAATCACCACCTGACAATCAGAATTTAGAATACGGTCCTTCAGTGCATCCGGTGAAAAACCTCCAAAAACAACCGAGTGCACAGCACCTATACGAGCGCAGGCTAACATCGCGTAGGCGGCTTCTGGGATCATGGGCATGTAAATACAAACCCGATCCCCTTTTTCCACACCTCGACTACGTAAAGCATTCGCGAGCTTACATACCTGGGTATAAAGTTCGCGATAAGAGATATTCTTATCATCGGTAGGCTCATCACCTTCCCAGATAATCGCAGTCTGATCACCGCGAGCAGGCAGGTGGCGATCAATACAGTTAACTGTCACGTTTAACTTACCGCCTGCAAACCACGCCGCCTCACCTTTTTTGAAATCGTAGTCTCGAACTCTGTCCCAGGGTTGCTCCCAGGTCAAAAATGATTCCGCCTGCTCTGCCCAGAATTGCTCGGGATTGACTATAGAGCGCTGATACATTTCATCGTAGGTGTTTTTATCAATATGGGCATTTTGGGCCCAGGCTTCCGGTACCGGATGAACGGGGAATTCAGACATAACTTGGCTCCATGGGCTCATGAGGTGGCTAAATATTTTTGTCAGGCATTCTGTCACAACACCTTTATGAGAGCTATTTTGATAACTTATATACTGAGTTTAAAGCCCTCAAATACAAGTAAGCCCCGGAGGGCTTCAAGATGTAGGCTGAATAAGGTAATCAGGATTCAAGGGGCCCTGGAGACAATTTCACAGGCTCAGGGAGGACATTAAAACTGACCTGTAGACACCCTAAGAAAAGCGTGATGACCTTAAGAAACGGCCTGAACAGCAATCGTATTGGAGGTGCGATCAATGCTGTTGTCTTCATTGAGATAGACTAATTTTGGTTTGTGGATTTCCATTTCAGTTTCGTCAAACTGACCATAGGTAGCAATGATAATTCTATCGCCAACCTGAACACGACGGGCTGCAGCACCATTCATTGAGATAGTGCCCGAACCGGCCTCAGCCTTAATAATATAGGTAGTAAAGCGCTCGCCATTGTTGACGTTATATATATCGATCTGTTCGAACTCGCGCATACCGGCAAGTTTTAATAAATTACTATCGATAGCGCAGGAACCGTCATACCAGAGTTCGGCCTGGGTAACGGCACCCATATGCAGCTTTGCTTTCAGCATATTTGTATACATGATTGATTACTCCCCCACTGTTGCCGACAGCTCTGAATCTGGATTCAAGTTCAAGCTAATATTGTCAATCAGTCGCGCACCGGTGGCATACATCGCCCCCAAAATCGTGATTTCCCTGTCGTCGTGCGCGGCTGGCTCCAGACTTTTGGCGTTGCGAATACTAACATAATCTATACGAAATCCACCTTTTTCAATTTTTTCTATTGTGTTGTCTTCGAGTACACCAAAGTCCCTGCGACCATTGACTATTTCTTCCCGGCACCAACACAAGGCTTCGTACAATACTTTCACCCGGGCTCGCTCTCCGTCAGTTAGAAAACCGTTCCGTGAACTAAGTGCCAGACCATCGTAATCTCGAGCGATCTCAGCACCAACAATGTCAACGGGGATACATAGATCTTCGACCATACGACGAATCACCGCCAGTTGCTGAAAATCTTTAATACCGAAGATAGCTCGATCTGGTTGAACAATATTAAGCAATTTCGACACTACAGTGGTAACACCTTCGAAGTGGCCTGGACGACTGGCTCCACACAAAATATCAGTCATCGTTGGTACTACAACTCGAGTCTGGTCAGCCATACCATTGGGATAGATCTCATTTTCATCAGGATAAAATAAGGCGTGACAACCGACACCTTCTAGCTTGCGGACGTCATCATCAAAGGTCCGCGGGTATTTTTCCCAGTCTTCGTTGAGGCCAAATTGCAGTGGATTGACAAATATACTCGCTACAACAACATCACACTTTTCTGCGGCCAGGCGTACTAACTGTAAGTGACCCTCATGGAGGTTACCCATGGTTGGCACAAAAGCAATCTGCTTACCGGCTTGCCGTTCAACTCTCAGCATGTCTCGCATGCCGGATACGGTGTGGAATATCTTCATGTTTTCAACCGCAGCTGTAGTCATCAAATTACCTTTTGATCTCGATTAAAACCTCATCCCGATCTGCACCTGATTTAAAACGGGGCTTACAACCAAAATTCTATCCGCATTGCTATCAATCGTTACCGCTAAAGTAGTCCCGCGCCAAATTTTCGAAACGGGTGTATTTGCCAAGAAAGGCCAGTCGCGCTGTACCAATCGGGCCATTTCTCTGTTTGCCGATTATTATTTCGGCTACGCCTTTATCCTGTGTATCTTCGTTATAAACTTCATCCCGATAGATAAATAACACCACATCAGCGTCCTGCTCGATAGCCCCAGATTCCCGCAAATCCGAATTCACCGGTCGCTTATTTGGACGTTGCTCAACATTACGGCTAAGCTGAGAGAGGGCAATCATAGGGCAATCAAATTCCCGAGCAATGATTTTAAGCTCCCGCGATATCTGTGAAATTTCCTGGACGCGGCTATCGCTTGAGGTGCTCGCGCTCATCAACTGAAGGTAATCCACCATAACCATTGCTGGAGTCCCGTGCTCCCTGGATAACTGCCTGATACGATTACGTAATTCCAGCGGACTTATCCCTGGCGTATCGTCAATATACAGGGGTCTATCCTTCATGCGGGCAGCTGCCCCAGATAGCCGGGTAAAATCGTCTGGATCTAAATTTCCGCTTCTAACTTTACTTTGATCAATCTTACCCATTGATGAAAGCAGGCGTATTATCAGCTGGTTGGCGGGCATCTCCAGGCTAAAAACCAGCACCGGTTTCTCCTGATGGAGCATCGCGTGCTCAACCATATTCATGGCAAAGGAGGTTTTACCCATAGAGGGGCGACCTGCCACAATGACCAAATCAGCCTGTTGCCAACCAGATGTCATTCCATCCAGCTCACTAAAACCGGTACTCAAACCAGTGATATCTGCATCGCTGTTAAATAACTCGTCAATGCGGTTAATAGCCTGGCGCAATAGATCTGTGACGTATTGAAACCCACCCTCTCGAGGACGATCCTCCATTACTTCCATCAGGCGTTTTTCGGCTTCAGCCAATAATTTGCTGCTATCCCAGCCCAGGGGGTTGTAGCTTTTATCGACAATATCACTAGCTGCAGCGATAAGTTTTCTTACCGTTGCCCGCTCCAGGACAATCTGGGCGTAGGCCAAAATATTAGCTGCACTAGGCGTATTTCGAGTTAATTCGACCAAATAGGCATCGCCACCGATCTGGTCGAGAGATTTATTATCTTTAAGGGTTTCGGAGAGCGTGATGACATCCAGAGGCTGTTCGGATTGGGACAGCCCTTGCATGGTTTTGAATATCAGTTGGTGATCAAGGCTAAAAAAATCTTCTTCACGGATCAATGCTGAGACGCCATCAAAAGCGTCGTTAGCGAGCATCAGGCCACCCAGTACGGCTTGTTCCGCCTCAATCGAGTGAGGCGGCTGTGGTGTCAGTCGGCTATCAGAAAAGGTATCGACCATAATTCTTGATCACAATCCTCTGTCACCACTTGTTCTACAGGCCCGCTCCATATTCATACTCCGTATTAACGAGCGAATATGGGACAGGCTAATCTACTGAGTATTAGGCAGACAAATCTTCGCTAACAATCACATTGATAGTCAGGAAAACATCACTATGCAATTGTATGCCCACCTCGTGCTCACCCAGGTCACGGATCGCTCCAAGTGGCATTTTAACTTCGCTCTTAGACAGCTCTATGCCTGCTGCCGTGCACGCCGCTGCCACATCTCGAGGTCCAACAGAGCCAAACAACTTGCCTTCTTCACCAGCTACTGCAGTAATAATCACCGAGGCTAGCTCTTCAAGCTTCTCTGCTTTACGCTGAGCCTCACCAAGTCTACCAAGAGCAGCTTTTTCAAGTTCAGCCCGACGGGCTTCAAACTCAACCAGGTTTGCGGCAGTAGCAAATATCGCTTTACCCTGAGGGATCAGGAAATTCCTGCCAAACCCGGCTTTAACGGACACTTTGTCGCCAATGCTTCCTAGCTTACCAACTTTTTCGAGCAAGATAACATCCATCTCAATTCCTCATTCTTTGGTTCTTGAATACAATGTATATTTTAAAGGTTTGAAACCCTACTGATTGCTTTTACGTGCAGCGAGACGAGCTCTAAAATCGAGCAAGCTGTCCAGGAAACCCAGGCCTACTAACACAGTGCTCAGCGGCCCAACCATCAACACCAGACCTGTATAGAACACTACCAGCCAATGGGCGCCAAATTGCGCAAATGCTACTGTGTGGTGAACCAGCGCGATACCGCTCAGCAACAGGGGTAGTCCCAACAAGTTTCCCCAGGTGAAATAGTCCCTCGACAATACATAACAAAGACAAAGTCCTGTCATCAAAATTGCAGCTGCCCCGCGGTTTATTCGCAGACCATGAAACTCGACTCGAAACCCTCCTGGGTTATAAAGTAAAGCCTGCCACCAACGTGCAAGAAATAACGAAGATATCGCTGTAAGCGCCACAGCCCAGGCGATGAGACCCGCGATAAACATGTTACTGGGCACCAAATCTATCACTTGCTCTTGCCGCTTTGCTACTTCTGTAAACATTTCTAACAGGCTAAGCCGCATTACTTCTAGTTCAGCAGGCATATTGAGCTTTACTAACCAGGAGGCTCCGGCGCTCGATACCACCATTGCCAATAGAGTCCAGGCCCATGATGCCGTTGACCGTAAAGACAGTGCTCCCAACACGATTACCAATACCGATAATACTGAAGCCCAGACCATCAAGGCGTTCATGTCGCTAATATTGAGTACGATAATTAAAGGTAGCAAGGCCCAGAGCATGACCAGCACAGTATCAGCAACACTGTGCCGAAGAGCTACCAGACCAACAGCAGCAGGACTAATTAAAGGCAGGATATTGCCAAAAAAGGCAACCAGCGCTGCTTTAAATCGCCCCGCCATAATAAACTCGGCGAGAGCCTTCATGGATAGAAACCGCTATTAACGTTGACTTACTTGTGGCTATCCGTGTAGGGCAACAGGGCTAAAAATCGGGCGCGTTTAACGGCAGTTGCCAGTTGACGCTGATACCTGGCCTTTGTGCCACTAATTCGACTGGGCACGATCTTACCGGTTTCTGAAACATATTCTTTCAGGGTATCTAAGTCTTTATAGTCGATCTCGACCACGCCCTCGGCTGTGAACCGACAAAATTTGCGACGCCTATTATTAAAACGAGCCATGATCTATACCTCCGTCTGAGTAGTCGATGCTTCTACTTCTGGTGCTTCAGAAGCTTCTTCGCTTACTTCTTCGGTCGTTTCGGGAGCTGCAGCATCGGCTGCTTCTTTGGCTTCAGCTTCGGCCCGATCACTGGCTTCCTTAGCTGCAGCGCGCTCGGTTTCTCGGCGCTGGCGGCTTTCTTTTTCAGCTTTGTCAGCTACCTCAGCTTTGTACAGGTCTGTCTCTTCCGTAATCGCTTCATCACGTTTAATTACTAAATTGCGTAATACCGCATCGTTAAAACGAAATATAGAAGACAGCTCATTCAGCTCTTCCTGACCACATTCCACATTCATCATTACATAATGAGCTTTATGGATTTTATTGATGGGGTAAGCTAATTGTCGGCGACCCCAGTCTTCGCAACGGTGGACTGCACCGCCGCCTGTGGTCACTATATTACTGTAGCGTTCGATCATGCCCGGGACCTGTTCACTTTGATCAGGATGGACGATAAATACGATTTCATAATGTCGCATTGTTGCTCCTCTAGGGTTTAGCTACCTGGTGTAATTAGAGTTACCCAGTGCAGCAAGGAGTGTCCGCAAACAAGGTTCACGGACAGGGGCGCGCATTCTATGGCAAGCCCACTGTAATGGCAAATAGTTATCCCACCATAAAACACTTCATCTGGAACAACAAAAAGTAACAAAACTGGGGCAAATGGCTACTGGGTATGTTCCATCACTTTCCGCATACCCTCGACAGCTAGCGGAGCGCCTGCGTAGGCAAAAGCTGTCAACATCAATTCCTGCAATTCTACTTTCGTTACCCCGTGGCGAAGCGCTCCTGGAATGTGTATGTCCAGCTCATCACCTCGTCCCAGCGCAGTTAATACCGAAACCACCAGTAAACTGCGGTCACGGCGGGATAACTGCGGTCGCGCCCAGACTTCTCCAAAGGCAAAGTCGATGCCGTATTCTCCCAGTGGCCCAAGTTTACCGGCCATCGCCGCTAATACTTCATTTGGGTCTGATCCGTCGTTACCAGACAGGCGGGCCATGACTTTAGCGCCACGAGCACGACGCTCTGCATCACTAAAACGGCCAGAACCCGCTAAGCCATCTGCGCCGGGTTTATGCCCAAGTTCTGCAAGAATTCGGTTGGTTTCGTCCATCGCATCGAGCGCTCTCGGGAACCCCGCATAGGCCGCCAGGTGGGTCATGATTTCGCGAATTTCAACCGGACTCAAACCGTGATTCAGGCCACCGGGCACGTAATAGGCCAGCTGATTGGTTTGATGCAACGCACCAAGCATTGTCAGCACAATCAGGTTTCGATCGCGTCGGCTTAGTTGCTCACGACTCCAGATATCACCCATCACGAAATCAACAGCAAATGAGCCCAGAGCGCCGTACTCTCGTTCAAATTTACTAGCAAGCTCCTGCGGATTATCAGTTGCTGTCAGCGTACCCAGCACATTAAGACCTCGCTGGCGACGCAAAACATGGTCTGCCGTTGCCTCCCCAGAATCTTTCGCTGCGCTCGTAGACGCCAAGGTGTCAGTGCTGACATAAAAGCCAGCAATAAGCACTAAAGCACAAATTGAAGAAAACATATATCTTTTAAAATTAATCATTTAGCACCTTCTTTCATCGTATGAGTTAAGTATTAGCTGTTGTTATCCAAAACACCAAAATAAAATTATTTAGGCAATCGGTACTTCGCCGTTTGTCTGGCTAAAGCGATAATTTTGTCTTCACTATCCCAAAGTAAACATTCTTCATTGACAATGCCCTCAGTCATAACATTCGTCCGAAAAAGGCAGCGTAAAGGACCAGTAGCCGGACGTTGATGTAGCTGCACGGAAAGCTCCAACGTCGGCACCCAGCCTTCGGGCCCATAGATAGAAAATACCGGAGGCGGTAAAGCATCTGAAAACATTACCATGGAGAAGAGGTCTTTTTCGCTGCCATCCACGAAATCAAGCCAGCCCTTCCAGGTACCCGAGCCGTCGGGTTGCCCCTTAAGTGATCTAACATTGAGTGGCGCCATACGCTGGAGCATTTGCCCTCGAAAAGGTTGATTAGCCGGATAAGGCAAATCCTCACATTGATCGACGCTGGGCATATCAGGTATTGGCTCAAAATTCTGGGATTCCCCCCGTTGTCTCTCCATATTACCGTAAGTGCCCGTCACCTGAATCTTCACCTCCCCGTTTTGAATTAGTTTAACTACGCCGGAAGAGCTGGCACCACCTTTTCTTAATATCTCCGCCTCGCAGCGCACCGTGCCGACTTCGGTGCGAGCAAGAAAATGCCCGGTTACCGTTATTGGATCAGGGTGAGGCAGAGCCTCGCCGAGCGCTCTTGCACCCACGGCCATTGCATAACCGCCGTTAAGGGTTTGGCCGATTAACCAGCCTTCAGAAAAGTACCCTTCCCAGACATTATCTTCTATTTGCTTAACTGCAGTCGCTTGTGAAAAACCGCTGAGTGGCGGCTGAACCACCTTATTCAATCTAATCTCCTTTAGCACTTATTGAAGAATAATTTACCTGGCAGATCCCTGTCACTTTAATTCAGCTCCCGGTATCTGCCAAGCGCACTGATAAGACTGCAAATAACTGTGCGCACTGGACATTGATTTTCTGTCATGATTGATTGCGAGATAAACGAAACAACAACCCCATTCAGGATCCACCCATGATACCAACCTACACGACTTTATCCTTTGAGCTCAACGATAACATCGCCCATCTTCATCTCAATCGCCCCGACCGCGCTAATGCCATGAATCAGGCAATGTGGCATGAGCTTGGTGAAGCGATGGCGTGGATAGATAACACACCAGAAGTTCGAGTGGTGATACTCAGTGGCAATGGTAAACACTTCTGTGCCGGCATAGACCTGGATATGCTCAACGAATTAATCGATGAATCTATTGGCTGCGAAGGACGTAAACGAGAAGCGCTGCGTGGTGAAATCCTCCAGCTTCAGCGGCAACTGACGGCTATCGCAAACTGTCGAAAACCGGTACTCGCGGCCATCCACGGTGTCTGTGTTGGCGGCGCTGTCGATATGGTTACTGCCTGTGATATGCGCTATTGCACGACAGATGCCACTTTTTCAATCAAGGAGATTGATATAGGTATTGTTGCCGATGTCGGCACCCTGCAACGTTTACCCCGACTAATTGGTGACGGGCTTATGCGGGAGCTCGCATACACCGGGCGTAACTTTGATGGTAAAGAAGCCACATCTATGGGTCTTAGTAATCAATGCTTCGCCGACAAAGATAGTCTGATGACGCACGTACTAAAGATTGCCAGCACCATTGCCGATAAATCACCGTTGAGCATTCGCGGTAGTAAAGATGTGATTCGATACTCCCGTGAGCACAGCGTTGAAGATGGCCTTAACTATGTGGCCACCTGGAACGCTGGCATGATGATATCTGAAGATATCAAAACGGCTCTCAGGGCACAAAAAAGGGGTGAGCGCCCAGTATTTGACGACTGAGCATAAAAAAATGCAGTGGCTACTCGCCTCAGTAAGCCCGTTTAATCCCACATAAGGCCGCCATCAACATTCCAGGATTGGCCGGTGACGTTACGTGATTCTTCGGATGCCAGAAATACTGCCAGATCGGCAATGTCGCCTGGCTCGTTTGAACGCCTGATCGGGATACTGGCATCAAGGGCAGCAATAATCTCCTTCTCTGATTTACCGGAACTGGCGACTTTACCACGCATCACTTCGTAATAAAGATCAGTGCGCGTCACGCCAGGACAGATAGCATTAACATTGATGTTATCTCTAGCCAGCGACGATGCGCCGATCCGAGTCATGGCAATGGCGGCACCCTTGGAACCTGCATAAGCCACGTTCGAGGTCGCGGGATAGCCTTTACCGGCAATGGAAGCAATGTTGACGATCTTACCCCCGCCCTGCTCTTTCATCACCTTGGCCGCACTCTGCATGCAAAAAAACAGGCCCTTGGTATTGACGTTGTGAATCCAGTCCCAGTCTTCTTCTGTAACATCAAAAAAGCCGAGGCTCTTTGTAACCGCCGCATTATTGACCAGAATATCAAGCCGCCCAAAACGAGATTTAGTCTGCTCAACCAGAGCGTCAATTTCCGCTAGTTTGTTCATGTCGGTTTTAATAAACACCGCCGTTGCCCCTTCGGCACTCAGCTCATTGGCTAGCTTGTTGCCGAGACCTTCATCTATCTCAGCTAGCATCACCGTTGCCCCCTCTCGGACATAGTGGCTGGCCACCGCCTTGCCAATACCCCGTCCAGCGCCCGTCACGATGGCAACTTTGTTATCCAGTCTGCCCATTTTTTATCTCCTGTATCGATTATTTTTTCTCTAGTTTTTTACGATAACTTATTTAGTTTCACCTCGATCAGTATAGCGAGCCGAATCAGGACTTGCCTTAACCTGCTGATTATTGCTCCAATGGCCTGAAAAACTTAATCATCAGTGAGCGGTTAAAGCTGCTTACCGCGAACTAACACTTATCGAGGAAGCTACCATGACAGAGAACACAAGCATGAACAGAGGACACGCAATCGTTACCGGCGCCATCGGCGGGCTGGGTACCGCTATCACCAAACGGCTAATCGCCGCGGGCATTCCGGTCATAGGGACTGACCGACGGGCAGAAGATATCGACCCATGGATGGATGAATACCTAAGCATGGAGGAGCGGGCTAAATTCACTTTTTATCCACTGGATGTAACCAAGGAGGATCAAATCGCCACATTGAGCGAAAAACTGACCGAGCAGAATATCCACATCGCCTATCTCATCAATAATGCAGGCATCCAGGCAAACTCCAAGCCCTGGGAAATGGATTCAAAAAGCTGGCATCGGGTTATGGCGGTGAATTCAGATGCAACTTTTTATATGACTCGTGCATTCTGCAAACCGATGGTCGATAAAGGCTTTGGACGCATCGTCAATTTCGCATCTATGTACGCCTATCATCCCGGCGTTGGACAATCACCCTACGCTGCAGCAAAAGCCGCGATTACTGGTTATACCCGCTCGGTAGCCTCTGATCTCGCCAAACATGGTGTTAATGTCAATGTTATCGCCCCGGGCATTATCTGGCACGAACGGTTACGCGGTGTCCTCCCTGAAAAAGTATTTGATGACATGCTCGCCCAGGTCCCTGCAGAACGCGCCGGAAAACCAGAGGAAATCGCCGGGGCCGTGGCTTTTTTCTGTTCGGAGGAATCCTCCTATGTAACAGGGCAAACCTTGCATGTGAATGGCGGGCTTTATTTGCCGGGCTAAGCCGTCAATAAATATCTGGGGAGGCGTAACTATGGTTTGGCTAGTTCTTCAGACAGACGCTGACTGCACCTTGATTTGAAGCATAGCGTCTTTTTCAACGCCTCTCCCAAAGCACGCATGTAAACACTCACCTCAAGAAACTTCCTGGTAAGGCTACTAATGCTCCGTTCAACCTATTGCCATGGTTTAACGATAGTCCCCACCCGACAAAGGCGTGGCACGTACCTCGCAATATTGATGCTGGGGCTATTACTTGTTGGAGCAAGCGCTCAAGCTCGTGCTGAACAGCTTATAGCTGCCGTTGCTGCCAATTTTTCAGGAACAATCAAACAATTAAAACCCGTATTTGAACAAAAAACTGGCCATGTTCTGGTCACCAGTTTTGCCTCATCGGGTACTCTTTATGCCCAGATTCAGAATGGCGCACCTTTCGATGTATTTCTATCTGCCGACAAACAATATTCCCGACAAGTGATAAATGACGGATTAGCAGTCAAAAGCAGTTTATTAATCTATGCCATTGGTCAGCTAATCTTATGGAGCAGCGATGCCGATTTAATAGACGATCAAGGCAATACATTAAGTGATGCTAATAGAGCCCGAAAAGGTATCCAGCGTATTGCGTTGGCTAACCCGAAAACCGCACCCTACGGTATGGCTGCCCTGCAAACCCTGGAGGCCTTGTCCTTAAGCGAGTCCACACAACACCTGTTAGTCACTGGGCAAAATGTCGCTCAGGTTTTTCAATTCCTGGTTTCCGGCAATGCCGAGGTAGGTTTTATTGCTGAATCTCAATTCCTTGCTTTACCGAGCGCTGATCGAGGTTCCCGTTGGAAAGTACCTGCTAATCTTTACTCACCTATTGAGCAAACTGCGGTAAAGCTGGTTAGAAGCAAAAACCCTATTGCAGCTCAAGCCTTCCTTGATTTTCTGAAATCACCTGAGGCTATAGCCATCATTAACGCCTCCGGATACCTGCTTAACGATACGGCTAGCGCCACCTCGTTTAACTAACAAAACATACCAGAAACTGACAAAATAACCCCATGGATTTTTCTCAATTTGATTCTCAGCCCATTTGGCTAACCTTTCGTCTTGCGACAACCACCACATTATTGCTTCTGTGTATTGCCACGCCTTTAGCCTGGTGGTTAGCAAATACCCGTTGCCGCTTCCGACAGGTAATTAATGCTTTGGTAGCTCTGCCTTTAGTTCTTCCTCCCACGGTAATTGGATTTTATTTATTATTGGCGCTAGGACCAAAAGGTTGGCTCGGACAGCTTACCGAATGCCTGGGGATTGGTCTAGTGCCTTTTACGTTTAGTGGCCTTGTGCTTGGCTCGGTGATTTATTCTCTGCCCTTCGCGGTACAGCCTATTCAGAATGCTTTTGCCGCCATAGGCAGGCGCCCTCTCGAAGTCGCCGCGACACTGAGAGCTTCGCCCTGGGATCGTTTTGTCAGTGTTGCTCTGCCACTGGCAAAACGTGGTTTGTTAACAGGTGCAGTACTCGGCTTTGCTCATACCCTGGGAGAATTCGGCGTGGTACTGATGATCGGAGGCAATATCCCCGGACAAACCCAGGTTCTCTCGATGGCAATTTTTGATCATGTCGAAGCCTACGAATATGGTGAAGCACATGTGCTGGCAGCAGGGACACTGATATTTTCCTTTGTTGTTCTACTAACCCTTTATTGGCGAACAGATCAACGCCAAACAGAGAAAATTTAAGGGAGTGACAAGCGCTATCTCTCCTCCCGATAAAACAGCGAATGCCGATAGCCCTGAGTCTGCCAGGCATCGAATCATTGAGGGGCGCTTTCGTCTCTGCCGCAAGGATTTCGAACTCGATCTTGATTTTACTGCGCCAGCAAAAGGTGTAACAGGGATATTCGGTCCCTCCGGATCGGGTAAAACGACACTGTTGCGCTGTATCGCTGGTCTGGAGAAGGCCGATCAAGGTTACTTCAGCTTCAAAGGCCACTGCTGGCAGGATAAAAAACAAAGCTTGTCCGCACATCGCCGTCCTATTGGTTATGTATTTCAGGAAGCCAGTCTTTTCTCTCACTTAAATGTACGTGAAAATATCGAATACGGTTGGCAGCGTATCGCCAAAAATCAGCGCAAGCTGAAGCTTGATGAGGTAGCTGCCTGGCTAGGTCTGGAGGCCCTGCTCCATCGCCAGACCGATCAACTATCCGGCGGACAACGCCAGCGCGTAGCCATCGCCCGGGCTCTGCTTACCAGCCCACAACTACTTTTAATGGATGAACCGCTGGCCAGCCTCGACCTAGCTGGAAAAGCCGAAATTCTGCCCTACCTGGAAAGCTTATATCAGGAGCTCGATATTCCTGTGCTCTACGTCAGCCACTCTCCCCCGGAAGTTCAGCAATTGGCCGACTATCTTATTCTTCTCAATAAGGGCCGGGTACAAGCTGTCGGTGAACTCAATGCCTTGCTCACAGACCCTCAATTGCCTATTGCTCACTTTGAAGATGCTGCCGCTGTGCTAAATGCCCGGGTTATCGGTCACGATAAGACCTTTCATTTGACCAGCCTTGAACTTGGCGGTGCTGAGGTTTCGGTCTCATATAATGGCTTACCTGTCGGTCATCAAGCTCGTCTGAGGATATGTGCCCGGGATGTCAGTCTGGCATTAGTGCCACCCCAGAAAATAAGTATTAGCAACAGCTTTCCAGTACGTATCGTTAGTCTCGACCCTGATCGCGACCCCTCGCAAATACTGGTGCGTTGTGAAATAGGTGGGCAGAACCTGCTTTCGCGTATTACCCGCCGATCTGCGTTTTTATTGGACATAGTACCTGAGAAAATTGTTTATGCTCAGGTAAAAAGTGTGGCCCTGATGAAATGATGCATATCTTTTCATGGAACCTTTCGCTGCGTTTATAAAAGACGATATCCTCCATGCCACGGTGGATGGCTCGCCAAAAACCCGGCATTTGCCGGGTTTTTTACAGGAATGCTATGGACCTTAATTGCTGTGGACCTTAATTGTAGACGATAACCCCGCGTGCATTTTTGCCCGCTTCGAGATCAGCAAAGGCCTGCAACGCCTCGTCGATCGAATAAGTTTGTGTAACCATCCTGTCTAAATCGAGCTTACCCTGCTTATACAGCTCCAGATACTTGGGAAAATCGACTTTAAATTCAGCCCCACCGTACATGGATCCTTTGAAAGTTTTTGCCGTTAACGGGAACATCAGCGCATTGAGCTCCAGTTTTTGACTGAGTTTTCCAACTCCTACGACCGTCATAACACCACCCCGACGCGTCGCCTTTTGGGCCTGGTCAACTACTGCAGGAATACCGATCGCCTCAAACCCGTAATCAACGCCAATTCCCCCGGTCATCGCCATAATTTCCTTAACACTATCTCCACTACCATTGATGATATCGGTAGCACCTACTTCTTTGGCCATAGCCAGCTTTTCATCAGACAAATCTACCGCAATGATCTTGGCTGCACCCGCAATACGAGCGCCCTGAATAATTGATAAACCAACGCCGCCCGCGCCAAACACAGCTACAGTACTGCCGGGTTTCACTTCCGCGGTCTTCAATGCAGCACCCACTCCAGTGGTCACGCCACAACCAACCAATGCTGCGGCTTTCATGTCGATGTCATCATTGATCTTGACCAGACACATAGAGGGGACAACGGAATACTCGGCCATGTTGCCAAGGAACTGCATGACGTTAATATCTTCGCCATCTTTATGAACACGCGTGGTGCCATCCATCATTTTTCCGTCAGGCGTACTTTTTAAGCACAAATAAGGCTCGCTGCGCAGGCAGTGGTAACAGTCCCCGCAATTCGGAACAAAAGACAGGGTTACATGATCACCCGGCGAAACATTGGTAACATTTTCTCCAACTTCCTCAACAATACCCGCGCCCTCATGACCGAGCACCATGGGAAAAGCTACCGGGATAGTGCCATTGATAACCGAAAGGTCTGAGTGACAGATCCCTGTTGCTTTCATTTTCACCAGGACTTCATCGGCCTTGGGGGCATCCAACGTCACCTCTTCCACGGCGTAGTCGTTCAACCCGCGGGCTACTACAGCTTTCATTGTTTTCATTTAAGCCTCTCCAGTTATTTTTCAAAAATATGTCGTTTGTAAAACTCGGCGGCAGTTTACCATCACCGGTTTAATTGAGGTATGGGCTGAATGGATTTAGCTTCATGACAGATGATCCAGGACGAAACGCGCCAGTGCTGGTACGCTAAGGGGTCACTACTATTTCATAAAGAATACATTTATTTACAGATAAAAAGGGAGACACGATGAAAGAACTATCTAGCACAGTATTTGCTGAGGATTTTGTTTTCCTCGAAGGTCCGCGTTGGCGAGACAATAAACTTTGGCTTTCAGATATGCACGGCCACGTGGTTTACGCTATTGACATGGACGGCAAACGAGAAAAAGTTGTTGATGTGCCCGGCCAACCTTCTGGCCTTGGTTTTTTACCCGACGGTACACTCCTCATTGTATCCATGCACGATCGCAGGCTCATGAAACTGGTGGATGGTAAATTACAATTGCACGCCGATCTTTCGGAAATTTGCCCTTATGAAATAAACGACATGGTCGTAGACAAAAAGGGCAATGCTTATATTGGTAATATTGGTTTTGATCTCTTTAAGAAGGAGCACTTCAAGCCGACAAATTTTGTACTGGTTACTGCCGATGGCACCATCAGCGAAGTCGCTACAGATCTGGCTGTACCCAACGGGCCGGTGATCACGCCCGATGGTAAAACTCTGATTGTAGCTGAATCATGGGCGAAAAAACTCAGCGCCTTTGATATCGAAATTGATGGGTCACTCAGCAATCGTCGAGTATTTGCCGACCTTGGTGATTCAGCGCCCGATGGGATTTGTCTTGACGCCGAGGGTGCAGTATGGGTTGCCGTATTTAATCAGGATCATTTCATACGAGTTCTAGAAGGAGGAGAAATTACTCATCGAGTCAAAGTATTTGACCGCTTCCCTGTCGCCTGCACGCTGGGTGGGTCTGACGGCTGCACCTTATTTGGCCTGACTTACCAGGGCTCTATACAGGACATTGGCAAAAACAGGACCGCATCGCGGATTGAAGTAGCTGAGGTCGATATCCCCGGCAGTGGTTCACCCTGAGCAATTGTCTCAGGGCTCGTCGCTGTGAGCAGCATGACTCATGCAACCCAGGATATAAGCGGTTTTATTCTCAAATAAAACCCAAAAAGCCGACAATACTGTCGTCTTTTTGGGTTAACAAGTTATCGACGAACTGTTCGCTTAACTGTCAAGGCGCTCAATAATCGTGGCGTTTGCAGTACCGCCACCTTCGCATATAGCCAGTAAGCCGTAACGACCTTTGCGTCGCTCTAGCTCGTTGAGCAAAGTTGTCATCAGCTTGGCTCCTGTACACCCTAAAGGATGACCGTTGGCCTGTGCCCCTCCATTGACATTAAGCTTATTAAGGTCTGCCCCTACGCCTTTCGCCCAGGCGAGAGGAACCGGGCCAAAGGCCTCGTTCACCTCATAGATATCCATATCGTCAATCGTTAAGCCGGCTCGTTCCAGAGCCTTTTTAGTCGCTGGGATCGGGCCTTCAAGCATAATAACCGGGTCAGAACCAACCACCGCCAGCGAATGAATACGGGCGCGGGGCTTGAGCCCATATTTCTCGACAGCATCTGCATTGGCCAGCATCACCGCCGCTGAACCATCACTGATCTGACTCGCCGCGCCTGCCGAAACCACACCACCTGGAGCCAGTGGTTCTAATTGAGATATCGCCTCAACACTGGAATTGGCTCGTATGCCTTCATCAGCATCGTGGATAAATAAGTCGCCATTTTCCAGAGTGACTTCAATGGGCAAAATTTCTTTCCGGAAGGCCCCAGATTCTGTTGCTGCGTGGGCTTTCATATGACTCTGATAAGCGAACAGATCCAGGTCTTCACGCTTTATATCGTATTTTTTGGCCAATAATTCAGCACCCATAAATTGGCTAAACTCCACACCCGGGTACTTTTCTTCCAGACGCTGACTTTTAGGAAGCCCACGGCCCTGTGCTTCGCTATCTTCAATGTTTGAGAACATTGGTACACGGCTCATGGACTCAACACCGCCGGCAATAACAACATCCTGTGTACCTGACATCACCGCCTGAGCAGCAAAATGAATAGCCTGCTGGGCAGAACCACACTGACGATCCACCGCGACGCCAGGTACGGATTCACCAAGTTTCGATGCCAAAGCCACATTTCGACCTACATTACCGGCCTGCTCACTGTTTTGAGAGACACAACCAAATATCAGATCATCGACGTTTTCTGGATTTATGCCGACTTGATCAAGTAAGCCGTCTATTAAAGCGGCGCCCAGATCGACGGGATGAATTTGGCTCAAGCGGCCCCTGTTCTTGCCTGTCGCTGTGCGTAGTGCGCCTACAATATAAGCTTCAGCCATAATGATATCCTCGTTGGTTTACAATTAGTGAGTGATGAAAATCTTGTTATAGAGCTATTTCTACGGCCCTGTATGAACAGAGTTTTACCGGGCGCTTATTAAAGCCCAAAGCCTCAAACCATTCAAATACCCCGGCCTGTTTTTGCGACTGACAGTTACCCGAAATAAGCTACTCGGCGAGTGTGTCTTTCAATAAATACGACCTGTTCCGAAAGTCATCCTACAGGCAGATCATCAGGTGGCGACAAAGCCATTATCAACAACTAATTCAGTGCCGTTAATATAGGAAGCTTCATCCGAAGCCAGAAAGAGCACCGGATACGATACCTCGATGGGTTCGGCCATACGGGTGATTTGGCGAGCCCCTGGGCCGAGAAAATCCCTCGCCTTTTCGAACTCGTACTGCAAATCCCCAAGAATTGGTGTGCAGATCATTCCCGGATGTATACTATTACAACGAATATTGTCCTGTTGATAATCCACCGCCAACGCTTTGGTCAACTGCCTTACACCACCTTTGGAGGCCTGGTAAGCCGCCTGATTAGGCATACCCACAATCCCGGAAATGGAAGAAATATTGACGATCGAACCCCCACCACGCCGTGCCATTTCCGGCTGGACTGCCTGACATCCAAGGTGCACACCCAAAAGATTAACCGCCATCGTTTTATGCCATTCATCAGCTGTGGTTTTTTGCGATGAGGCAAAAAAAATAATACCCGCATTATTGACCAGAATATCGACACCACCAAAGCTTTTAACGGCCTGAGCGACGACATTGGTCCATTGGCTTTCACTGGCTACATCGTGCTGAACAAAGATTGCTTTGCCACCGTCTGCGGTGATCTCGGCGACAGTTTTCTCTCCAGCTGCGACGTCGATATCAGTCACCACTACGCAAGCACCTTCTTTTGCGAACAACCTGGAATGGGATTCACCCATGCCCATCCCACCACCCGTGATAATCGCTACTTTCCCTTCTACCCTGCCCATATCTTATCTCCTATTATTGACTTTATATTAATTGTATATCTATTTGTTTTCATTATGCTTTGTATTTCTTCCTTAAAATAATCGTTGTCAATAACGGCACAGAGTAGCAAGGAACACATATGTAAGCACCCACCTACCAGACGATCGTATTAAGGAGCACCTCGGGTTATTGGCTATCTGGCGAAAACTTTAGTTAGCTTGATTCTAGGAGCCAGTTAATTTAGAACGATCCGTGAATTTAAGCGAGATATATTTTAGTGACTATCCTAAGATTGCCAGGCTAATTACTTAATTCTAAAATTAACCAATAACTGTATACAGGTAATGCTATGGCCAAAATAATGATTGAATCGGCTATCAACGGTAACGCAGATAAAGCATCAAATCCCCATATCGCCTACACACCGGGGGATATCGCCAATGACGCGATAGCGACGTGTAAAGCCGGTGCAGCCCTCATCCACTTTCATGTCCGTGAGCCTGAAACCGGCAACTGGGTGCATGATATCCCCTATTACAGCGAAGTCTTTAAAACAACCCGGCAGGTATGTAAGCCCTTGATGTGGCCAACCTTTCCAATTACTGGAGATGCACAGTCTCGACTCGCCCATTTTATGGCGCTGGCATCAGATCCAGCCACTAAACCCGACTTAGGCGCTGGAGATATGGCCTCGGTAAATTTATTCTCCTATGATCAGCAAAAAAAAGAGGTCACCGGCGGTGGCAGCTTCATTTACCAAAACACCTATGACGACATCCGTTATTTTCTGGAGGTATCCCGTGATCTCGGTTTACGACCGACTTTGCAAATATTCGATGCCAGCGGTATTCGTACCGCCCTTATCTTTCTCGAGCAGGGATTGCTAAGTGAGCCCCTGTTGCTTAAGTTTTATTTTGGCGGCGAGGAATTACCCTTCGGTCTACCTCCCACCCTGAAAAGTCTCGAAGCCTATCTGGACATGCTCCGTGGCGTTCGCTGTAACTGGTTCTCCGCCTGTCTTGGCGGTGATATTTTTCCGCTGGTACCGACAACCATCAGCCTCGGGGGTCACATCCGACTGGGTTTGGAAGACTTTACTTATGCAAAGGATGGTCAACCTAATAACGTACAACTTGTCGAACGAGCTGTTACCGTTATCGAAAGCATGGGGCACGAGGTGGCAACACCCGAAGACGCTAGAGCGATGATTGAGGTATAAGCTCTTCATTTAGTGGATGTTTAGTCCAAAACAGAGCGGGCAATGATCTCCCTCATGATCTCGGAGCTGCCCGCATAGATTCGCGAAATGCGGGCGTTTGTATAGAGCCGGCAAATCTCATACTCCTCCATGTATCCTGCACCGCCATGAAGCTGTACCCCTTCATCCATCATTCTGCCTTCCAGCTCGCTGGCATACAACTTTGCCTTAGCGGCCATTTCTGTACTGAGTAAGCCTTTGTTGTGCATCTCTACACACTTATCGATAAAGACCTGGCAGATATCTAGTTCGGTGCATAAATCAGCTAATTTAAAGCGAGTATTTTGGAAATCAGCGATGCGCTGTCCGAAGGCTTTTCGCTCTGAGACGAATTCTTTCGTGAGATCAAACGCTCGCTGTGCACAGGCGAGATAACCCACCGCACCAATTAGACGCTCTTCAGCAAGACCGTGCATCAAATAGTGAAAACCTTTAGCCGGATCACCCAGCACATTCGTTTTAGGTACTTTCACATCATTAAAAAATAATTCAGCGGTGTCCTGAGCTTTAAGACCCATTTTTGGCAGGTTGCGACCCCGTTCGAACCCTTCCATACCACGCTCGACAAGGAATAGTCCTATTTCACGGGGTTTTTCAGGATTGGTCTTGGCAGCAACAACAACGAGGTCAGCATTGATACCATTGGAAATATAAGTTTTCGAACCATTTAACAGCCAGTGATCACCCTGGTCTTTAGCATTGGTTTTCATACCGGCGAGATCGCTGCCAGCATCGGGCTCTGTCATCGCAACTGCGAGAATACATTCGCCGGACACTGCGCCTGGAATAAAGCGCGCTTGCTGTTCCTTATCCTCACTGCGTTTTAGATAAGGTCCAACAAGGCGGCTGTGGAGGGTATGGAAAAAACCGGCTTCCCCATAAGTCGCGTCTTCTTCCATCATGATTTGTTGGTAACGAAAATCTTCTATACCTAGACCACCGTGCTGTTCATCGGCCCAGGTCAGTAGATAGCCTTGTTCGCCCATCTTCCTGAACATTTCTCGGGGGACGATACCTGCCTTGCGCCAGTCTTCACGGTGAGGTTCGACCTCTTTGATCAGAAATTTTCGGTAGGCTTCTCGAAACATATTTTGTTCTTCGGTAAAAAGATCGCGTTCCACTGTTCGCTTCCTCGCTGTTAGAATCGGTATACACTAAATAAAACCATTGAGCCTGACGGCCAACGCGAACAATAACATTGAGGAGCCCATCGGTCATGCTAACTAAACTCGCCAAACAACTTGGTCTGGACTTTCCAATTTTCGCCTTTACCCATTGCCGGGATGTTGTCGCAGCTGTGACTAACGCTGGCGGCATTGGTGTCTTAGGTGCAACCGGATTTTCTCCCGAAAAACTACAGATCGAGCTGGACTGGATTGACGATAAGGTGGGTGAACGACCCTACGGTGTTGATGTCATTATCCCCAAACGCTTTGAGGGCAGAGGTGAGAGCAATATCGACAGACAGAGAGAATTAGTCAAGTCCGCTATACCTGATGGCTACAAGGAGTTTGCGAGAAAATTGTTAGACGAAGGAGGTGTTCCTCCTCTGCCCCCCGGCAAAAAACTTGAAGACCGCTTATCAATGACTGACGCGATATCGGCTCCCCTGGTGGATGTTGCCCTCAGCCACAAAAACTGTCGCTTGATTGCTAACGCACTGGGTACGCCTCCCGAGGATGTGATCAAACAGGTTCAGAGCGCGGGCGTCATGATTGGGGCTTTATGCGGTTCACCCAAACATGCCCAGTATCACGTTGACGCCGGCCTGGATTTTATTATTGCCCAGGGTGGAGAAGGTGGTGGCCACACAGGCACTATCGGCAGTATGGTGCTATGGCCCGAGGTGGTAAAAATTGCCGGGGATATTCCTGTTATTGCGGCCGGTGGCATCGGCAGTGGTCGACAGATGCATGCCGCCCTTGCGCTTGGTGCTCAGGGTGTCTGGTGTGGCTCAATCTGGTTGACCACCACAGATGCGGAAACCTCGGAAGCCTCCAAGCAATCCATGTTTAATGCCACATCCAGTGATACGGTTCGTTCCAAATCGTTCACCGGAAAACATGTGAGGATGCTGCGTAACAAGTGGACTGATGCCTGGGATGCCCCCGGAAATCCCGGCTCACTGGGTTCCCCAATGCAAATGATGATGGCTGGGGAGTCCATTGTCCGAATGAATCGACACCCGGAAAAATCTCAGGACTATTTCTTTAATCCGGTCGGCCAGATTGTTGGCAGTATGAATAGATCTATCAGCGCCCGAGATCAGGTTATGGAGTTCGTTACCGAATACCTGGAAGTCAACGAAATGCTAAATAATTTGCTGCCAGAAGACTAAGAGCGTCCACCTAAGGCTTTTATTTAGCCTTTGCGAACCCAAGGCCTGGCTAATGGCTATACCGCCTAATCAATCATTTATGTACGGATTGCCATCGGTACATAATTTCGACCTATATCTTGCATATATTTGGCTTGCCAAATAAGATACGCGCTATGGATATTTCAGATTATTCGACCTTCTTCAAAGCCCTGTCGGAGCCAGTGCGTCTACGTATTATTCACTTACTCCTCGACAAGAACGAGCTATGCGTCTGTGACATTGTCGATACTCTGGGACTATCACAGAGCGTTGTTTCCAGACATCTGGCTTATTTACGCAATGCCAATCTTCTCGATACTCGCCGCGAAGGTGTCTGGATTTATTACCAGGTCACACAACTGTCACCTTTCATTGATAAGGTCTTAACGGTTTTCCACGAAGACAGTGTTAATTCAAATGTAATGCGTGGCGATCTGGAAGCCTGCGCACAGCTGGCCAACCGTTCCTGTAGTTGAGGCGGTCACTGATTATTAATATCTAGGCTGTCCTTAATTTCAGAAAAGAAGTGTTTGATAAAGATTGATTAATTTGGAATTTTTTCGATGTAATATATCCGCTTATACGTATATACAGTATTAGAGATTATCCCCTATTTCTTAAAGGCACTGGAGCGCATCTACAATGGCGATAAATGACAGGATTAACGTTGCTATTAATGGTTTTGGCCGCGTCGGTCGCATGGCCCTACGCGCTGCCTGGGACTGGCCTGAGTTTGATATCGTGCATATTAATGAACCCGCGGGAGATGCCAAAAGTGCCGCCCACCTGCTTAAGTACGATTCAGTTCATGGTACCTGGTCAAAGGATATTGTAACGGACAGGGGCAATATTTATATTGACGGTCAGGCCATCACCTATTCACAAAATACCGTGCTGGAGGATTCACCCTGGCAGGGAAGACATATCGATGTAGTTGTTGAATGCACCGGAAAATTCAAGTCCAGCATCGCACTGCAGAGCTACCTTGACCAGGGTGTTAAAAAGGTGGTGGTTTCTGCACCGGTCAAAGATGGCGCATTAAATATCGTCATGGGTGTCAACGACCATCTATACCAGCCCAACATTCATCATATTGTCACGGCGGCATCCTGCACGACAAATTGTATCGCCCCTGTGGTCGATGTCATTCATAAATCTTTTGCTATCAAACACGGCGCTATCACCACTATCCATGACATCACCAACTCTCAAAGTGTTCTTGATGAATACCACAGCGACTTACGCCGTGCTCGAGCCAGTAGCTTATCCCTCATACCGACTAGCACCGGCTCAGCAACTGCCATTGCCGATATTTTCCCTGAACTTAAAAACCGTCTAAACGGGGTCGCAGTGCGCGTACCGCTGGCCAATGCATCGTTAACTGACTGCGTGTTTGAAGTCGAGAACGCCACAAATATCGAATTGGTCAACCAGGCATTAAGAGAGGCCGCTGATGGCTATCTTGCCGGAATTCTTGGTTATGAAGAAAAGCCCCTGGTCTCTGTGGATTTCACTAACGACACCCGCTCTGGCATTGTCGATGCACTGTCAACCATGATCATAAACGAAACTCAGGTCAAACTCTTAATCTGGTATGACAACGAAATTGCTTATGTACACCGCTTAATGGAGTTGACCCGTAAGGTTGCCAGGAGCCTCTGAATATCTAATCCTACCTTTCAAGCCAGCCTGATATGAGCAGAGAATTGCTACAGTATGTTACCGTCACTCTGAGCTATTGGGGCTTTACCGTGACCGACGGCGCCCTGCGTATGCTCGTGGTGCTGTATTTTCATCAGCTTGGCTACAGCCCTTTTGAAGTAGCCAGCTTATTTTTGTTTTACGAGTTCTTTGGCATCGTGACCAACTTTTTTGGTGGTTGGCTCGCGGCACGAACTGGACTTAACACCACATTACATATCGGCCTGATCTTACAGGTCCTTGCCCTGGCTATGCTGCTAATAGACCCCGTCTATTTATCGGTGCTTTATGTCATGACCGCCCAGGCAATTTCCGGGGTAGCCAAAGATCTCAATAAAATGACAGCTAAAAGTAGTATCAAGTTATTGGTGCCTGAGGCCAGGCAGAGTCAACTTTATAACTGGATCGCCTTGCTCACCGGTTCCAAAAACACTTTAAAAGGCGCTGGGTTTTTTCTAGGCGCAGTGCTGTTATCCAGCCTCGGCTTTCGGGGTGCATTACTGGTGCTGTTGGGTGGTTTAATGATCGTTGGTGTACTGAGCTTTCTATTGCTTGACCGAGGTGCAGGGAAAACAACTTACACGCCCAAATTTCGCGATATGCTATCAAAAAGTACTGCGATTAATCGCTTATCAGCAGCGCGGTTATTTCTATTTGGCGCTCGTGATATCTGGTTTGTGGTCGCCCTACCTGTGTATTTACAAAACCAGTTAGACTGGGATCACACTGCCGTAGGGGTGTTTCTAGCGTTATGGGTGATTGGTTACGGAGGCGTGCAAAGTATCGCACCAAAGATCACTGGGGTGCGATGCGCACAGGCACCCCACGGTAGAACCGCCCTCGACTGGGCCCTACCCCTGTGCGTTATCCCCGCGCTTATTGCACTGACACTGAGTCTTAACTTCGCACCAGACCAGGCGGTGATTATTGGCGGCTTACTGGTATTCGGTTTTATTTTTGCCATTAATTCGTCGGTGCATTCTTTCCTGATCGTGGCCTATGCTGAACAGGACCGTGTGTCCCTGGATGTCGGCTTTTACTATATGGCAAATGCTGCCGGCCGTCTGGTGGGCACAGTGCTATCGGGACTGGTCTATCAATGGCAGGGACTGCCTGCCTGCATGCTGGTATCAAGTTGCTTTTTAATTATAGCGGCACTTCTGTCGTTACAATTACCCAATCGACACCAGAATTTCCCACGACAGCAACCGGGCCGAGGTCAGTAAAAAATTAGATCGTATGCTTATCAACCAGTTTCAGATGCCGACTTTGCCAGGGTTCACCAAGCATCTCCATTAACTGTCGTATTTGCGATTTAGTAATCGCGTCTTTAGAAGAAATCCAGTAGTCCAGCATGATGTCAAATAATTTCGGGTCACGTAAGGATGGCGCCTCACCATGCTCATCACGCAGACGCTTACGTATAATGTTAACCTTTTCGATAATTGTTTTATCGTATATATCCATGGAACCTCTAACATCGAATTTTAAAAACAGAACCTGAAAAATAAAATCTCGAAAGAACTTATGATTCCTCTCTGTGAAGTCGGCCAATGGCAAGCTCATTGCTGCTTAGCAGGGGCTAATAATTAATCAGACTCTGTACGGCTTTTTTCAAGCCCGGGCATTATATATCCGCCACTGACAAAAAATAAACGTCGTTTCCACATACCACCTGAAGCATTTATAAAAATAGATGACAAAAGTTATTATACTGTATATATTTACAGTATAATAATGGAAGTCGTACAGGTATTAGCCATACACCAGGGGCAGTCACATCATAAATAAAAGGCTATGAACAAAAAACCATGAACAAAAAATTATCTACCCTCATGGCCAGATCAGATATCTGGCAGGCTTCAGCATTGCCGCAGCAAAATGGCAGCTTAAGCACAGGCTACGCATTACTTGATCAGAGCCTCCACCTCGGTGGCTGGCCGGTAAGTGCCATCACTGAGTTACTCTGTGATTACAGTGGTATTGGTGAGCTGGAGATACTACTGCCCATCCTGAGAAGGTATGCGAGCCAGAATCGTAAGCTAGTGCTGATTGCACCACCTTATACACCCTATGCCCCGGCCTTACAGAGCTATGGCATTGCTCTGGAACAAGTGCTCGTGATACAAACCTCATCAACGGCTGAACAGTTATGGGTTTTTGATCAACTTCTGAGAGCAGATATTACCGGGGCCGTTCTGTGCTGGTTGTCCGACAGCCGGGTTAAGCATCAGCAGTTGCGTAAATTACAACTAGCTGCACAATTTAGCCACGGCATGGCGGTATTATTCAGGCCCACTGGCTCTGCCAGAGAGGCTTCACCAGCAGCCCTGCGCATTGCGCTGTCGCCCGGCCCTCTTACCTCACATCCAGAAAAGTTCTGCTACTTGCATATACTCAAGCAACGTGGTGGCTGGGCTGGTCAAATTGTTCACATCGCCCGTCCCAAAAAACTGCTTGAAATACGTGTTCCTACTTCCGAGCTGCCGGTGCATATACCAGACGACAACCCCAACCACAAAATAACATCACAGAGCATCGACATGCACTGGGACTTCGAAACATGTTCCCCCAATAATTCCCTTGATCTATCTCCCGCTAAAGCACCTTCCGAAATCGACGATATCCTCCATTAAAGCACGCTCATGCTATGGCTTTGCTTACATTTTCACCAATTACCTATGGAGGCTCTTACACCAAATAGGCTGACACACGATGACTCGGGGAATGGTCCTGGCACAGATGACCATCCCACCGTCGTCATTGATCAGTATCGTGTATTGATGGCTAATTTTTCAGCAAAAAATAAAGGTCTTACAATGGGTATGCCACTGGCGACAGTGCAGGCTCTGTGTCAAGAGGTGAATCTCCTTGATCGAGATCTCAAACGGGAAACCCTGACATTACAGACACTCGCCTATAGCTGTTATAACTTTACTCCCACAGTGGTTCTTTGCCCACCGGCCAGTTTATTACTGGAGATAGGCGGCTGCCTGAAACTGTTTAAAGGTTTACAGCGCCTGCTAAAGAAGGTCAGGGAAGCAATTACTGATCAAGGTCACGATTACAGGCTCGGCCTCGCTGCCACACCAAAAGCTGCGACACTGTTAAGTCGAACGGGAATGAATCCAATGGCATTCTTTAATTCAACCGATGGCACCCTAAATAACACTGAAGTCTTTAAACAATACCTCCACGCCGCACCACTAACTCTGCTCGATTGTTCGAACAAGCTAAAAGATAAATTTCGTGCCACGGGGTTTTATTGCCTGGGGGATTTATTACGTTTATCTGGTGCGGCGCTGGGAAAACGTTATGGGGAAGGCTTTCTTGCTTATTTGAAACAACTGACAGGGGAATACACCGATCCACAACAAAGTTTTAAACTACCTCCTAAATTTGAAAACAGCCTCGAGTTTGACTATGGCATTACATCAACAGAGGGGCTTGCTTTCCCTATAAAACGACTGTTAATCACACTAACGGGTTATCTGCATGGTCGGCAATTACATTGCAACCAGATACGCTGGAATATGGGACTATCGCCTACAAAACAGGGCAGTAATAACAGTAGTGAGTTCATTCTCAATTTTTCCCAGCCTCACAACAGCCTTGAACATTTTTTATCCATGAGTCGACTAAAACTGGACAATCAAGTTTTCCAGACTCCTGTAGAAAGCCTGACCTTACAGGCTGAACACTTGTATCAGGCTCAACCGGAAAACACCGATCTCTTTGCTTCACAAGCCAGTGGCTGCCGCCTAGCTGGATATCCGGAGAACGATAAGCACCTGACGATGCTGCTAGATAAGATACGCACACGACTCGGTGAAAATAGCGTCTATGGCCTCGAACTAGCAGACAGCCATATCCCTGAACAAGCAGGGCAATATCTGCCGTTAAACTCGATAAAGAATAATAAAGCCCCAATTCTTAACACAAACATTGATCATGATAGTACCTCAAAACGCCCGCTCTGGTTATGGCAAGAACCTTCACCTATACAGATAAAAAACCAGAATCTTTACTGGCGGGGGAAGCTGGAATTATTTCAGGGACCAGAACGCATCGAAGGCAACTGGTGGCAACAGGCTATTTGCCGTGATTATTTTATCGCCAGCCATAACAGCGGTGCGCTGTACTGGATATATCGAGACCGTCTCAACGACAAGTGGTTTATTCACGGGGCCTTTGGTTAGCCTCGCTTCTGGTTATCATCACGATCAGGTCTGGCACGGTGTACGCAGAACTTCACGCTCTCAGCAATTTCACTTTTCTACGGGGTGCATCCCGTCCGGAAGAGTTGGTAGCGCAAGCGGCGAAACTGAATTATCGCGCCGTCGCGATCACAGATGAATGCTCCCTGGCAGGTGTCGTGAAAGCCCATGTCGCTGCGAAAGAATATGGCCTGAAATTAATTGTTGGCAGTGAATTTATTTTTCAATCCGGTGAAAATAGTACTGACGACAGCAACCAGGGCAATACAATCAAGCTAGTATTACTGGCTCCCAACAAAAGCGCCTATGGTGAGTTATCAGCGCTGATTAGTCTGGCACGGCGGCGCAGTGTCAAAGGCCAATACCGTGTTGCCATCAGTGACCTGAATTTATTTGGCAAAGGCTGCCTGGCTATCTGGCTACCTGAACAAAGCACTAAAGATCATTCCGGAAAAATACATCAGGGAGTAAACCTAAAAGCATTATTCCACAAACACCTCTGGCTAGGTGTTAATCAGACCCTCACCGCCAACGAACAACATCGCTACCTGCAACACTACACTCTGGCTCGGCAGCTAGATATTCCTATGGTCGCCTGTGGTGATGTGCATATGCATACGGTAAAACGCAAGCCTTTGCAGGATGCCCTGACGGCGATTCGGCATAATACCAGCATCGACCAGCTGGGCACCCGTCTGCAGGTTAATAGCGAGCGCTACCTGCGACCTCTTAGTAAACTTAAACGGCTGTACCCCCAGGCCCTGCTCGATGAAACATTAACGATTAGCCAGCATTGCCATTTTTCTCTCGATCAACTGCGGTATCAATACCCTCGTGAAGTGGTTCCTCCTGGTTCTGAACCCGATATGTATCTGCGGCAATTAACCATGGCCGGTGCCAGGCAGCGCTGGCCTGAGGGCATACCGGAGAAGATTACCAGGACCATCGAGCGGGAGCTATCGCTAATTCGGGAGATGGACTATGAGTACTATTTTTTAACGGTTTACGACATTGTGCAGTTTGCCCGCAGCCGACAGATTCTCTGCCAGGGTCGTGGCTCGGCGGCCAATTCCGTAGTCTGCTACTGCCTGTTTATCACCGAAGTTTCGCCAACGCGGATTTCATTATTATTCGAGCGCTTTATTTCCAAAGAGCGGGACGAACCGCCGGATATTGATGTAGATTTCGAACACGAGCGCCGGGAAGAAGTGATCCAGTACATCTATAAAAAATACACCCGCGAACGAGCGGCACTGGCGGCAACAGTCATTACCTATCGTGTCCGTAGCGCTGCGCGCGATATCGGTAAGGCCCTGGGTTTATCACCTTTATTTATCGAACAGCTAGCTAAATCCCTGGCCTGGTGGGATCGCAAAGGCGACCTGCAGCAGCGCTTTAAGGAAAACAATCTGCCTAATCACGAAACTATGGCGGCGCATTTCCTGAGACTAGTAGAGGAAATTCTCGGTTTTCCCCGTCATCTATCCCAACATGTCGGCGGCTTTGTCATTACCGAAGGACCCATCAGCCAGCTGGTGCCGGTGGAAAATGCCAGCATGCCTGAGCGCACAGTGATTCAGTGGGACAAAGAGGACATCGAAGCCCTCGGCTTAATGAAAGTCGATGTGCTGGCGCTGGGCATGTTAAGCGCTATTCGTAAATGTTTTGATCTGATGCGCAGCTACGGTGCTAGGGTTACCACCATGCAGGCCATCCCCGAAGGCGACACTGCCACCTACGATATGCTTTGCCAGGGCGATAGTGTCGGCACTTTTCAGGTGGAATCCCGCGCGCAGATATCCATGTTGCCGCGCTTGCGCCCACGCTGCTATTACGATCTGGTGATTCAGGTGGCGATTGTCCGTCCCGGGCCTATTCAGGGCGATATGGTGCATCCTTATTTAAAACGTCGTGCCAATCCCCAGGCGGTCACTTATCCCAGCGAAGCCATTAAAGCCGTATTAAAAAGCACACTGGGTATCCCCATCTTTCAGGAACAGGCCATCAAACTCGCTATGGTTGCTGCCGGCTTCAGTGGTGGAGAAGCTGACCAGCTACGCCGCGCCATGGCTAGCTGGGGCAAGAACGGTAACCTGATGAAGTTTGAAAGCAAACTGATTAAGGGCATGCTTGAACGGGGCTACAGCGAGGATTTCGCCCACCGTTTATTTGAACAAATCAAAGGTTTTGGCGGTTATGGTTTTCCCGAATCTCACTCGGCCAGTTTTGCCTTGCTGGCCTATGTTTCGGCCTGGATGAAATGTCATCACCCGGCGGCTTTTTACTGCGCCCTGCTCAACAGCCAGCCTATGGGCTTTTATTCGCCATCTCAATTAATACAGGATGCCCAACGCCGTGACATCACGATTCATCCAGTGAATGTCATGCATAGCCACTGGGATCATAGCCTTGAACTAACTGACAGAACTGTTACAAGGGCTGAACAACCGGCTTTGCGGCTTGGACTACGCCTGGTTAAAGGCTTAACACAGGCTGGCGCAGAGCGAATAGACAATGCACGAAAGCAGCGTTGTTTTATCAATTTGAATGATTTTGTGCGTCGCGCTCGACTCAATAAGAAAGATCGTGAAGCTCTCGCCAATGCCAATGCACTCCAGGCATTCAGCCCTCACCGATACCAGGCCCACTGGCAAATACTGGGTATTGAACCAGAGCGTCCCTTACTGGATAAAATGCCACAAGGAGAGAAAGATACTCTGCCGGCAAAAACCCTTAGTAAGTCTGAAGCGACCGAACTCGCCCAATTTATCCAGCTACCCCCTCCCAGCGCTATCGATAACATGCTGGCCGACTATCGAAGTACTGGCCTGACTTTGGGCAGTCACCCCATGGCCCTCCTTCGAGATCACCCAGTGCTGAATACCTGCAAGCGTTATGTCGATTTAAAAGACCTGCACACTAATCGTTTTGTCCGGGTCGCAGGATTGGTTACCGGCCGACAACGCCCCGGTACTGCTTCTGGCGTGGTCTTTCTGACATTAGAAGATGAAACCGGCAATATTAATGTCATCGTCTGGAAAGATTTGCAACAACGTTTTCGCCAGCCCCTGCTAGACAGCAAGTTGTTACTGGTAAAAGGTGTCATGGAATGCAAAAACGAGGTCATTCACATCATTGCGGGAGAGCTGATTGATTACACCCATATATTGGACGAACTGGCTATTAAATCGCGAGATTTTCACTAACAACTATCGAGCCACATCAAGCAGCTTAGTCTAAACGTGACCAGTATCATCAGGCGGCAATCCAGTCCTGAATAACAGCCGCTTCATTTCGTAGCTGTTCGGGACCACCCAACAATTGTCGGTTTAAACCAATCCGTTTAAACCAGTAATGTAGACCCATCAAGTCGGTAAAACCCATACCGCCGTGTACCTCGACGGAGGTTTTTGCCACCATTGTGCCTACCTCAGACATATGAGCTTTCGCATGGCAAGCCATTAAGCGTGCTTCTTCAGGAACAAAATCGTAGGCATGAGCCGCATACCAGATCAGAGAACGAGCCGGCTCCAACTCTGCCACCATATCAGCGCACATATGTTTGACGGCCTGAAATGTACCGATGGGGCGATTAAATTGTTCCCGCTCCTGGGCGTAAGCCACGGCCTTTTCGATCATAACATCCGCCGCACCCAGGGTATCAGCGGCCAGAGCGATTCGCCCGGCGTCGAGCAGTTTAGTTACTGCTTCAGCCACACCACCAACCTCGCCGAGCGCTTCTGCTTCGACCTTGTCGAAAACCAGCTCAGCAATCGAGCGGGTTTTATCGACGGTAGGTAGTTGTTTTACGCTCAGCCCAGGAGTATCGGCTTTAACCAGGACCAGGGTGTCATGGTCTACAGCGACCAGAAATAAATCGGCTACTCCCGCGTCCACAACGAAAAGCGCTTTACCACTAAGAACATTTCCGTCCAGTCTGATACCTGCATCTTCTCGGCGATTAATGACTTCCGTCACCGCTACACCCACCTTGCATTCACCGCTGGCAAATTGAGGTAAATAGCGTTCTTTTTGCTCTTCGGTACCAGCCTGTAACAGAGCAATGGGTCCCATCACCATGGAGCCCAACAAAGGTGCGGGTGCAGTACAACGACCGGCTGCTTCGGCAACAATAAAGGCGTCAAAGAATTTCATACCGGCACCGCCATATTGTTCAGGAATAATTGCCCCAACAATGCCCAGGTTAATAAAAGATTCCCACAGGCTGGCATCGAAACCGGTACCGATCTCCGCTATCTCGCGGACTTTATCCAGCGAAGATTGTTCATCGAATAGACGACGCACTGAGTCCTGTAAAATACCCTGCTCTTCCGACAATCCAAACTCCATCTATATACTCCATCAGTTGTTAATGAACTGTGTTCTTGCGTACGGGCTAGTCTCCTGTTGCAGGTAAACGTTAGCCAAAGAAAAAGGCCGCTTCAGTTAATTAAGGCGACCCTTTAAAAAAACACACCACCCCTGAGCAGGGTTGGTCAGATGTTTATTTAAGCAACAGCCGCAGCCTCTGGGTTACCGGCCAGTGGACCACGTAACAGTTTTCCAGGATAGGCGCCTGTGTGTTCACCGTCGCGCATCAGCACTTCGCCATTAACTATGGTGATGGATATGCCCTCGGCTTTTTGCACCAGCCGTCTGGCTTGAGCAGGCAGGTCGTGTTTGACCTCAGGCATGGTAGGGGCTACTTTATCGGCATCAAAAACAATCACATCAGCGGCCATACCTTCCTTAAGCATACCGCGATCACTAAAGCCCCAGGCTTCGGCAGGTTGCGCGGTAAGCATATGTACCGCTTCCTCCAGAGAGAAGGCATTTTTTTCGCGCACCCAGTGAGATAACACATGGGTCTGCAGAGAGGAATCCATAATCTGCGACACGTGTGCGCCGGAATCCGAAAACGTCACCACCGAGCGCGGGTGTTTCATCATAGTTAGAACATTATCCTGATCTTCATTAAAGATTGGCTGACGGAAAAATACTTTCATATTATTTTCAAGCGCCACATCTATCATGACTTCAACAGGGTCTTTACCCCTTTCCTCCGCTAATTCAGCAACAGTTTTATGGGGGCCTGCAATGCTGTCCATCACCAGCAACCAGTTATAGTCGGGACGACGAATTTCTGGGCCAGCGGCTTTCCTGAGATCAGGGTTATCACCTTTCGCCGAGGAGATAAGAGCTGCTTTCATCTCTGGGTCACGCAAAGCGGCTTCCTGTTCTGCCAGTGGCTTTTTGCGCATTTCCTTCCAGACTGGATAGTTGTCGAATGGCATGCGGGTTTCAAAAGACATCAAAACATTGAGTGCGCGACTATGTACCTGAATAAACATTTTGCCGCCCGCCTGAGCGGTTTCTTCCATCAGGTCAAAATAGGGTGGCCATACATCGGGGGCACGTCTACTACCGAACATGCCATAGGTGACCGGACGACCCGAATCCACCGCAAGATTGCGTAAGCGTTCGTGATATTCACGCTGGTTCTCTGGGTCACGGCCTACTTCCTCATTAGCAATTTCGAAAATTCCGGCATCCAGCTCTTTCATCACTCCAACTAATTCCTGAACCTCTTCCCAGCTCGCCATGCGGCTCGCGACCGGGTCACCGTCAGAAGTCTGGTGGTTACGTGTTCGAGATGTCGAAAAGCCCATCGCCCCAGCTTTGATAGAGTCGGCAAGCTCCTTCTTCATTATTGCCATTTCATCAGGGGTGGGTAGTACGTCTTCGAAGGCTCGTTCACCCATGGCATAAGTGCGTAATGAAGAATGGCCAACGTAACCACTGTAGTTAATACCTTTAGGGAGCCGCTCTAATGAATCGAGGTATTCAGGAAAGGTTTCCCAGGTCCAGTCGATGCCCGCTTCCATTGCTGCACCAGAAATATCTTCTGCACGCTCCAGGTTTTTCACGACAAAGTGCTTGTCCTTCGACGCACAGGGCGCCAGAGTAAAGCCACAGTTACCCATGACCACCGTGGTGATCCCGTGCCACACCGAGCAGGTGCCCAGGGGGTCCCAGGAAATCTGGGCATCCATATGGGTATGACCGTCAACAAACCCGGGAGAAACAATCTGCCCCGTCGCATCAATGATTTCTTTCGCCTCTTCATTAATGGTACCGATAGTCTTAATTTTTCCACCGACTATACCGACGTCAGCCTTAAAACGCTTCGCACCAGTGCCGTCTATGACATTGCCATTTTTAATCACGATATCGTAGGTCATGTGCTTTTCTCCTGAAGTGCTCCGGGCACCTCCGTAGTTTATAAATTCTTAACATCCATTCCATCGCTGAGTAGAACTACAGTTTAGCGTTGCCTGGCAAGTCATCGAATTAGTCCAGACAGGGCCAGCCCCTCCAACTCGGTTAATCAAGCTCTATTTAATCTGATCACTCATAAGCGTAACAACAGGAAAAGATGGAAATAATGGTATCCCATCAAGCATAAACCACACTTTTAAGGATTACCACGGCAATTTCTCGAGATCCCTGGTAAGCAAACCGGAATAGCACAGGCACAAAAAAAGGCCGTCCTTGTTATTAGAACGACCTTTTTAATGAAGTTGTGAAATGTTGAGAATCTTAAAAAAGCCCGCAAAACATCCAGATTAGCTTGCTGTGGCAACTGCCTCATTGGTTTGCTGAGCCAGAGGACCACGAAGTAACCTGCCCGGATAAACACCAGTGTGCTCACCGTCGCGCATCAGCACTTCGCCATTAACGATGGTGACCGCGATGCCCTCAGCTTTTTGCACCAGACGCCGGGCCCCAGCCGGAAGGTCATGTTTGACCACAGGCATTAGCGGTGCAATTCGATCAGCATCAAACACAAGGATATCAGCAGCCATACCTTCTTTAAGCATACCACGATCCTCAAAACCCCAGGCATCGGCGACCTGCGAAGTCAGCATTTGCACCGCCTGTTCCAGGGTAAAGGCGTTTTTCTCCCGCACCCAATGTGACAGCACATGGGTTTGCAGAGACGAATCCATAATTTGCGATACGTGGGCACCGGAATCAGAAAATGTTACTACCGAGCGTGGATGCTTCATCATTTCCAGCACATGATCCTGATCTTCGTTAATCAAGGGCTGGCGGAAAAATGCCTTCATGTTTTTTTCTAACGCAATATCAATTATCACATCAACCGGATCTTTACCGCTTTCTTCGGCTAGCTCAGCAATGCTTTTATTGGGACCTTCAATGCTATCCATCACTGTGACTGAAGTGTAATCCATTCGGCGGATTTCTGGGCCAGCGGCTTTTCTTTTATCGGGGTTATCACCGTTAGCGGCAGCGACCAGCCTGGCGCGCATTTCAGGATCACGCAGGGCTGCCTCTTGTTCGGCCAACGTTCCTTGGCGCATTTCTTTCCACACCGGATAACCATCAAAGGGCATGCGGGTCTCGAAGGACATCAACACGGTCAGGGCGCGACTATGAACCTGGGCAAACATTTTGCCACCCGCTTCAGCGGTTTCATCGAGTAGGTCCATATAAGGCGCCCAAATTTCCGGCGCCCGCTTGGTGCTAAACATCCCATAGGTCACCGGTCTGCCCGACTCAACGGCGAGATCTTTGAGGCGTTCATGATATTCCCGCTGCTTTTTAGGATCCCGGCCAACTTCTTCGCTGGCTATCTCAAAAATACCGGCACCCAGATCACCCATCACGCCGACCAGCTCTCTGACTTCATCCCAGGAAGCTAGACGACTGGCAACCGGATCACCATCAGGTGTCTGGTGGTTGCGTGTCCGAGAAGTCGTAAAGCCCATTGCGCCGGCACGGATTGAATCGGCGAGTTCACTTTTCATCGCCTCCATATCAGCAGCATTAGCTTCTTCACTGAATGCGCGCTCACCCATGGCATAAGTACGCAGGGCCGAGTGCCCGACATAACCACTGTAGTTGATCCCCTTGGGCAGTCGCTCAATAGCGTCAAGATATTCAGGGAAAGTTTCCCAGGTCCAGTCGATACCGGCTTCCATCGCTTCACCGGCAATATCCTCGGCGCGCTCAAGGTTGCGCACAACCAGATGTTTGTCCTTAGCTGCACAGGGTGCAAGCGTAAAGCCACAATTGCCCATCACCACTGTGGTAATGCCGTGCCATACAGAACATGTGCCCAATGGGTCCCAGGATACCTGAGCATCCATATGGGTGTGACCGTCAATAAAGCCGGGAGAGACGATCTGCCCAGTCGCGTCAATCACTTCTTTCGCATCCTCATTAATGGTGCCAATGGTTTTGATTTTTCCATCGATAATGACTAGATCAGCCTTAAAACGCGGCGCACCGGTACCATCGATTAGATTGCCATTTTTGATCACGATATCGTATTTCATGTCACTTTCTCCTGAAGTTGTTCCCCTACCGTTAACTGTATCCTGGACCCGATAACTGGGTTCTTGCAGGAATCTGGCTTTAGACTTAGTTTTAGCCTTTGCCCAACGAATTAAATCCAATAGACACGCCGTGAAACGGTACAAATAATCTAGTCGTCATAAGCATAAACCACCGATTTATGCTTTGCTACGCTTAAATAAGGAAGCACATACAAGTGATGTCAATGAACTAAAAGTGTTATATCAAGTCCTTTCCGGGCTTATGAAGTCAGAAATATGACCGCCGATCTTGATACAGTCGTTATTCGTTAGTCATTATGACGGTGCCACTGGCGCCAAACATGCCGCCAACACCATGACAAACCGATATTTTTGCACCATTTACCTGGGCCGGTGCAGTGCCACGCATTTGCCGCACGCTTTCCTGCAGGGCATACATTCCGTACATACCGGAATGCATATAGCTTAAGCCGCCGCCATTGGTATTCATGGGTAATTCACCACCCGGAGCAGTATTGCGCTCCCAGATATAATCACCGGCCTCTCCCGGTTTGACAAATCCCAGATCTTCCAGACCATAAATAGGCAAATGAGCGAAGGCATCGTAAACCATTAAATGGTCGACCTCACCATGACTTATACCCGCCTCATTAAACGCCTTGGCCCCCGACACACGAAACGCACTCGAAGAAGTGAAATCTTTCATCTGACTGATCATCGGGGTTTCAACGCTTTCACCAGTGCCCAGTATGTAAACCGGTTTGGTGGGAAAGTCTTTGGCCCGCTCAGCGGTAGTAAGAATTAAGGCCCCACCACCGTCTGTCACCAGACAGCACTCCAGAATATGGAAGGGATAGGCGATCATTTTGGAATCGAAGACATCCTGCACGGTGATCGGGTCTCGAAAGCTGGCACGTGGGTTCTTCGCCGCCCATTCACGCTGTACGACGGCCACATTCGCCAATTGCTCGTGGGTCAGGCCCCGATCTTTCATATAGCGCAATACTGGTACGGTAAACATTGTCGGCGGCCCCAGGCAGCCGAAGGGAATTTCAAACTGCCCACCCAAACTGGCCTGGTTGTTACCCATCGCCTTACTGCCGATCCAGGAACGACCGCTTTCCCCATGAGTTATTAATACCGTCGTACACAAACCCTCATTAATGGCTGCTGCAGCATGGCGTAAATGAATCATGAAGGAACAACCACCAACCATGGTGCCATCAACCCAGCTCGGGGTAATACCCAAATAATGCGCCAGGTCGGTAGGCCACTCAGCGGCGCAGGCAATGCCGTCTATATCCTTTGGCCCCAGGCCACAGTCCGCCATTGCATTTAATGCTGCATCAGCGTGTAGCTGAATTTGCGAAACATTGGGAATCTTACCTAACTCTGTGGTTTCAGCAGCACCTACAACAGCTATTGAACGGGGTTTCATAAGGCACCTCCAACAGGTCGAAATTTAGGTAAAGTGATGTCTTCACTAACTGCATCAAAAACAACTTCGACAGGCATATCGAGCACTAGCGCCTCGGGAGTTTGTTCCACTTCAACAATGTTAGTCATCATCCGTGGGCCTTCTTCAAGCTCGACGACAGCAATAGAATAGGGGCCATCAACCCCTCGGGGTATGCGGTGGTTAATCACATAGCTATAAAGTATAGCCTTACCACTGGCTCTTATGACGCTAACCTGTCGAGATGCACAGTCAGGACAAAAAGGTCTTGGTGGAAAATAAATATGCTCGCAGGCATCGCATTGCTGGAGAAGTAATTGTTCGGCTTTGGCCCCATCCCAGAAATGCTGGGTTTCGGGGGTGGGTTTGGGCAATGTTTTGGGATTAACGGCCACAGTGGCTACCTCCAGGAATCGGGTATATTTTTAGATTGCATGCAGAATGAAAAAATTGTGATTGCAGCATTGTCTGTTGTTTAATTTGCTTTGTCGAGATAAGCCCATTGTTTCAGGAATTCTCTACACTGAGACACTAAAGCTAGTTCTCTTGAATAGCTGGTCATTTCGCTGAGCCTTAACATCAGTTATTCTAAGGCTATACGGTGGGATTCCGCCTCCATCACCCCTCATGTATAAATAACACCCACTTACTAACTTCACAAGGAAACATTATGACTATCAGATATGACAATCGCGTCGCTGTTGTGACGGGCGCAGGCGCGGGGCTGGGTCGCAATCACGCTCTCTTCCTGGCTTCCCGAGGTGCCAAAATTGTTGTCAATGACCTTGGCGGTGCTATTGATGGCAGCGGCGGTTCGACAACTGCTGCAGAAAAAGTTGTAGAAGAAATCAAAGCCGCCGGCGGTGAAGCCGTGGCCAACACCGATTCCGTTGCTACGCCCGAAGGCGCTGCCGGTATCATCCAGAGCGCCATCGACAACTACGGTAAAATCGATATTCTGATTAACAACGCTGGCAACTTACGCGATAAATCATTTTCTAAACTGACACCCGCAGATTTCGATGCTGTGGTGGATGTACATTTATCCGGTTCGGGCTACACCACACTTGCGGCATGGAATCACATGAAAGATGCCAATTATGGTCGTATTGTCATGACTACCTCGGCAGCGGGCCTGTTTGGCAACTTCGGACAGGGTAACTACGCGGCTGCCAAGCTGGCCGTCGTTGGCCTGATGAATGCGCTTAAGCAAGAAGGCACGAAGTATAATATCAACGTGAATACGGTTGCTCCTATGGCGTTAACTCGTATGACAGAAAACATCATGTCTGAGAAAATCAAGCCGCTGGTGAAACCAGAATTTGTCACACCCGTGGTTGCCTGGTTTTGCGCTGAGGAAAATACCGTTTCAGGTGATGTGGTTGAAGCTGGTGCTGGCTACTACGGTAAAGTACAAATCGTCGAAGCCAAAGGCACAGTTCTGGGCGGTGGAGAAATCCCCACACCAGAAGAAATTCAGGCTAACTACGACAAAATCGCCGATATGAGTGAAGCTCAGCCCTTTCACTCAGCCAACGACGCTATGCGGCATATATTCAGGTCGGTCAATCCTCGATAGCTACTTTTTTGGCCTGTTAACCGGGACGGTTGTTAGCTCGTCCTGGTTAACTAGATCACCTCAACAGCTACTTACCCCCTACTGCTAAATGTTAATGCTTAAATACCGGTTTTCGTTTGGCGATAAATGCTGCAACGCCTTCGCGGCCATCTTCGCCACCGGCCAAACTAGAAATGGCCCTGGACTCCAGCTCCATTTGTGACTCAAGCCCCGCCGTTGCGCCGGATAAAATAAGACGTTTAGCTTCTCCATAAGCGATGGTCGACCCCTCGGCCAGCTTACCGGCCATAGCCATCGCAGCGGGCATAAGTTCATCATCTGCCACGACCTGATTGACCAGTCCCCAGTCGAGAGCTTGCTGAGCGGTCAGAACAGTATTTAACAGAGCCATTTCTTTAGCCCTACGCATGCCGACTATTTTCGCCAGATAAAAACCGGAGCCGCCGTCAAGGGGCAAACCTGCGTTGGTGTAGGCCATGGTAAATTTTGCAGATTGCACAGTAATCGCGAGGTCGGTACACAGGGCCATACTAAGTCCACCACCAGCGGCAGTACCATTTATCGCTGCGATCACGGGAGGATTCATACGGTTAAATTTAGAGATCGCACCGTGAAAAAGTTGGGTTACCAATTTCAGATGACTGGATATTCTGTCCCCTTGCTCAGCAAAATCTTTTAAACCGCCACCGACAGAAAACATTGGCCCTGAGCCAGTTAGAACTACCACCTTAATTGTCGCGTCCTCATCGCAGGCAATGGCCTTATCCATCAACTCCTCAACCATGCCGTGAACCACAGGGTTCCCTTCTTCGGGCCGGCACAGGGTAATTACACCGATGCCATCCTTAACGTCAAGGCTCATATATTTATCACTCATGGTCTTCTCCAAGGTTATTAACGGCAAACTGTATCGAACTTTTCGCGAGATCGAGTATCTGGACTTTCGATCCAGTCTCGCCGGGACACATCCCAGCTTCGTGCAACATAGATAAAAGGCGTATCAATAAGAGCTATCAACACTTTGAAAAAATATTTGGCCATAGCAAGTTGCATCGCGGTGGTAAAATCGACGATGCCCCACCACACTACCAGACCGTAAATTGACGTGTCTATCAACTGTGACAGCATCGTCGAAAGGTTATTTCGTAACCACAGATGCTTGCCCTGGGTGCGGGTTTTAATGACGTGGTATATCCACACATCAAAACTCTGGCTGATCAGATAAGCTAACAGGGAGCCGCATATAAAACGCGGCGTAAAATTAAATAGCGTGCCCATCGCCTCATGGATACTGGCGGCAAAATCTGCTGTTTTTAAATTCGTCGAAGGCAGGAATTTCATGCTTAGTGAAATCATCACAATGATGATCAGGCTCACTGCAAAACCCAGGATAACGGCCCTGTTCGCCTCCCGCCGGCCATAGCGTTCACTTAACAGGTCGGTAGCGAAGTAAATACCTGAATAAAGAATCACGCCGACACTGGTCTGCATACCCAGCACCTGGGTGAGTTTGGGGCCCTGTAAATTAGCCAGCAATAAACTCAAAATAATGCTGGCATATAAACCTTGCTTACCAAAAAATCGGAACAGTAATATTGCCGAGCCTAAATCTATACACAGGGTAAACAACCACAACAGTGTTTGCTGGTCAGGTAATATTGACATTTAATATTCCTGCGTTGCAGACGAATAATTTAGCCATCTAATAAGGCGATTAGATTACCCATATAAAAACGGCCTGCTACTGTTAGCAAACCGTTTTACGAGGGCTTGAATAGCACGTCTCTACTGTGCTCTTGATAGAACTTAATGTGCCGCTTTTAAATTATATAATTCCGCCACGTTATCGTGGAGCAACATATCCTGCTGCACCTGGGGCAAAGGCGCGACATATTTTTGCAGTAAGTCCTGAGACCATGGCCAGGTAGAATCACTGTGTGGAAAATCGTTAGCCCACATAATACGTTCTGGATTCATCGAATCCATCATCGTAAAAGCAACGATGTCATCCTGAAAGGTCAAATAGATATTTTCGAGAAAGTACTCGCTCGGCATTTTATCCAGCTCAGCACCCCGGAGGCGAAAACGATGCCGGTTGTACGTGTGGTCGAGGCGGTAAACAAAATGCGGCACCCACCCGGCATCAGCCTCAACGCAGACAATCTTCAGTTTGGGGTTACGCATAAATACCCCCGAATTAACAAACATACTCATGATGTCCTGATTGGCACGGATAATCGCATAACCCGAGTTAATGCTGGTACCCCGAAACTCCATGGACTTCATTTCACCGGAGGTCAGGATATGAAAACTGAGAGGCAGTTCCAGATCAATCGCTGCCTGCCAAAAGGGATCGAACATAAGATGATCGTAATCAACGTCTGGAATCGCTGGACGACCTGGCAGCATAACGCCCTTTAGGCCCAGCGCTTTAATCTTGCGGAGGTCTTCAATGCCTTCATCGATACTACGAATCGGGGTTTGCCCCAAACCAATCAAGCGGTCTGGCGCAGGATCACAAAACTCGGTAATCCACAAATTGTAGGCATCCATACAGGCCTTTTTATAGTCGTGATCAGCCAGATTACAGATTTCCATGCCCACGGAAGGATAAATAACCTCACCCGCAATGCCATCCTTATCCTGATCAAGCAGTCGCGCCGCAGGATCCCAGCCACCCTTGTGCAAGTCTTCGACTTTTGCACCTTTGGTTGACAGCTTTTCTGGCGGTATCCCGGCGGCAGAAATCAAGCTAAGCGGTATCGCTTTTTTTATACCTTTGATATCAAAAATGTCTCCGCGCTTCGAATCATGGACAACACGTGGAGCAACATCCAGATATTTTTTGTCGATACGATCAACAAAGGTACCAGGAGGTTCACAAACATGGGAGTCAGACGAGATAATTGGTTTAAACATGGTTGGTTCCTTAGTTATTAGTGATTTCGGGGAAGTTGTTACTGAAATTATATGATTACCAGCTTAGCTTACCGCATGTTGTCGTTCCACTGACGACAACAAGGCGAGTATTTCCTGACACCTACAAGCTATTAACGGCACATAGCCCGCAATAATGACAAAGGTGGGCACCGACGGTACTAAAACCCCGGGCTAGCTCGAAGCTTTTTACCTTTGTCAGATCCTGGCGACGCCAGGCCCAGCTCATATCGAGTGGGACTTAAGCCGCTTCAATACGAACCAGCGCGCCGAATACATCTTCTCTAGGCACTTCAAGCGTATCCGCAGAATCCACCGAGGGTCTTACATTGAGGCCATTAGCCGCCAGAGCTTTTGCTGTACGAGCCAAATCTGGCGATTGTAGAACCAGGGCATACATACCTTCTTTGCCATCTTCCAGAAACTCAGCAATGGCTTTGGCAAAAGGTTTGGACGCGTCCTGCACTTCAACAAGCTCGATAGCACCACCCGTCGGAGGTTGACAGATAGCCGATCGCACACCCCGTTGCTGGTCTAGCTCAACATCGACTGCTGACTTGTCGATAGTCATATTAAATTGCTCACCATAGACGCTTACGGCGTGGTCCAGATCCTGAACGGCGACGATCACTCGAATAATACCCGATAATTTTGGCGCACCTGACTCATCGAGCTTACCTTTGTAGGGCGTATTGAAAGAATTCACCGGATAAACCCGAATCAGGACACCGTGGGTAGAATTCGGGTGCACATCACGACCAAAAGCGCCTGGCATTAAGGGCATCACATTCAGCCCACGCTCGGCTAGCTCGACAGCCTCATCATCCGGTACTGGCGCTTCCAGCATCAACGCAAACAACCCTTCACCACGGCGATCCAGAAAACCCTGCAAGCTTTTACTTAATGGCGTATCTGGGTCGACCGGAGACATCAGCTCGATATTACTGCCACCTTCCGGCACACACATACCCAGAGCGGCGCCATAGTCTTTCGAGCTTGTTGCAGACAGATCGACAACGGGCATCGCAAATTTATCTCGAAACAACTCAACAATAGCGGGATAATCTTCAACGGCAATGGCAATACGGGGCATTCCAGTAATCATGGTCCGGGCTCCTGATCTGTATTACAGAAATATTTGTGGTCATTAGTATTAGTATTAGTATTAGTATTAGTATTTATTGCTTAATTAAAGCACAGGCTGGCATAGTAGGGCTCAAATATTGTTATCTGAACCACATAAATTAGCAGACGAAATCGACATGGCAACTTCACTCCTCGATCAATTACAAAAAACTGGCCTGGTGAATAGTAAAAAAGCCAAGCAGGTTATTAAAGATAAACGCAAGCAGGACAAAGCCCAGCGCAAAGGCCAACAAGTCTCCGACGAAGACCACCAGGCACGCTTACAGCAGGTGAAGGCCGATAAACAAAAAAATGATCGCCAACTTAATCAGGCGAGACAGGAAAAAGCGCAGCACAAAGCTTTGCCGGCCCAGATAAAACAACTGATAGAAATGAATGCCATCGCCGCCACTGGTGATCAGGCGTTTAATTTCGCTGATGGTAAGCAGATCAAGCGTATCTATGTCGATAATGAACAAACCGGCCGCCTAAGCCGCGGCGTACTTGCCATCGTCAGACTGGGCGAAAAATACATCGTTGTACCCGCTCCCGTTGCCGAACGAATTGCCGAACGCGACCCTGCCTGCATCATCTTTAAAGCTGATAAAAACAGGGATATTCTCGATGAGGAAGATGCCTATGCCGACTATAAAATTCCGGATGATCTCACCTGGTAATTTTTTCTTACATCCGCCCAACTAGTCGGCTAATCTTAAGTGATAATTCGCAGTTGGTAATTGTGGCAAAAAGAGTAAATTAGATCTATTAACCATAATAAAGACCAGGGTAGCCGCAAATGACCAGGTTCCAACTGCAAGGATATTTCTTCATGTCCACGTCATAGAGGCCCGCCCGGTGCTCCGCACTGCCCATTCCTAACCTAATATTTCCAACCTCCCCCTTTATAGCTGTTTTTTGTTTGAGGCCATACCTGTTATAGGTATATGGGCTATATCCGTTAGGGGAAACAAGACCATTGGGCCCTCGCCGGGCTCGACGAAATAAGCAATTCCAACCCGGCCCCAATAGTCTTATCAAATCTTGGGCGCTGCTACCTAGCAGTAAACCCGAAAAATTTGCAAACGCCCAGGTCAAATTAACCATCTATGGCAATCCTCTATATTTTGCGCTTTACTAGCTCATACAGAACGTATACAGAATAAGAACAGAGCAGCCAAAATTTATCTACTCGACTACAGATAATGACCACAACTGACGATTTGTCAAAGGAGTAATACTATGAACAAACCTATAATATCTGCGGATTCACATATATCCGAACCGCCTAATTGCTATATCGATTTTATTGATCCAGCCTTTAAAGACCGTGCACCACGTGTAGAAAATCATGAACGATACGGCGATGTCTTTATCGTCGATGGCCTAAAGCAACCCGTACCCCTCGCTCTTTCAGCCGCTGCGGGTAAAAAACCCGAAGAGTTAAAGCCTGGCGGCGTAAAATTTGAAGACCTGCCCAAGAGTGCCTGGAATGGTGCCCATCGCGCTGCGGATCAAGATCGCGACGGCGTATCCGCTGAAATCATTTACCCTACTGCTGGCATGCTACTGTGCAACCATCCGGACACTGACTATCAGGTAGCCTGTTTTAACGCCTACAACCGCTGGCTGGAAACATTTGTCGGTGATGCGCCGGAGAATCGACTGTTCGGACTCGGCCAGGTAGCATTACGCTCTGTTGACGAAGGCATACGAGAGCTAGAAGACGCCAAAAAACGTGGTTATGTCGGTGTGATGATGACTGGCAACCCACCGGAGGCTGATTACGATGACCCCATGTACGATGCCCTCTGGGAAGCCGCAGTCGATCTTGAACTACCGTTGTCGTTCCATATTTTGACCTCGAAAGGCGACTCATTGAAACAACGGGGCCCGAAAATCAATGGATTCCTGGGCATTATGAGGGGCTGTCAGGACATCATGGGCACTTTTGTATTCGGCGGTGTTTTTGAACGTCATCCCAAATTAAAAGTGGTATGCGCAGAAGCTGACGCCGGTTGGGTGCCACATTTTGTCTATCGTATGGATCACGCCTACGACCGCCATCGCTACTGGATGAAGGCCCCACCCCTGGAAAAAATGCCCAGCGAATATTTTATGAATAATATTTACCTGACGTTTCAGGATGACTGGACAGCTTTTAAATATAGAGAGGACATGAACCCTCGACGCTTGATGTGGGCTAATGACTTCCCACACAGCGATTCAACCTGGCCATGGTCACAGGGCATGCTCGCTGAACACACTCAGGATATGAGCCAGCAGGAAAAAGACTGGATTCTTCATGACAATGTGGCCGAGTGTTACAACTTGCCCATATAATATTTTGGAAGTGGCCGTGAAAATCTGTCAGCAGTAGCTGCAGTATCAAACGTGGCGCCCGGCTCGAGCTTTCGAGCCGGGCGTTTTGCCTATTCCTCTCAGGATTAGTCTCTATCCAACATTAAGTTCGCAAGTGTTCCTTAACGAGGTAACATCAACACATCGCCAACTGAGTAAAGGTCTTAAATGCCATGGAATATTTGACCGTCGCCGAAGCCAGACAAAGATCTGGCCTACGCCTGGCGCTGTCTATCGGCGGCCCCTTCGCCTACGGCCAGGCCGTCAAGAATATCCTGGAAATTAAAAGTATCCCCTACCTTGCCGTTGCGCAACGACCTGGCCAAAGCAATGACGAATTATTTGCCTGGACAGGCTTTCGTAACGCCCCGGTGGCTATCTACAACGATGAGTCGCCCACGGGCGACTGGACCAAAATTCTCTATCTCGCCGAACGCATGGAGCCCGAGCCACGCCTCATCCCCAGAGATCCGGGTGATCGCGCACTGATGTTTGGCCTGGGACACAAAATATGTAGCGAAGATGGTTTCGCCTGGTCCTGCCGTTTAATGCTTATTCAATCAATGCTTATTGCCCCCAGCAAATCCTCTTTGAGACAACTCGGCCAGGTCCTGGCAGAACGATATGGCTACTCGGATTTTGCAGCCGCTGAAGCACCCGCTCGAACCACGGAAATATTATCGATACTGGCCTGGCAACTGCAAATGCAAAGAGACGCGGGTAGTGAGTACTTCGTGGGTAGTGAGTTAAGTGCAGTCGATGTCTATTGGGCAGTATTTGCTAACATGATTGCACCCCTTCCCAGCGAGGCATGCCCTATGGATGCCGACAGTCGAGCTTCCTTCATCGGGCTTGGCCGCATCGTTGAAGCTGATCAATACCCGATACTGATACAGCACCGCGATATGATCTACCAGCAGTATTTAAAACTCCCGCTGGACTTCTAGAGAGAACTAGTAATATAGGAACGCAACCGTTCTAAGATAAACCCTGACGTTCACTAACCCGATCCAAAACCTATTTTAGTTAGGTCCAGAGGCACCTCATGGCTGAACCAGCAAATACAACCACCGCTCCCTCTGCCAACGGAACGGATGAAATAAAAGCACTGGCCGACCATTTGCCAATTATCACCGACTGGCTACCGGAAACATGGTTACCTTTCTGGGAACTAATAATCGACTATCCCTTTATCGGCGGCTTGATCGTAGCATTCGTCTTCCTGGTATTAGCCCTGATCATGCGCCACGTTCTGTTTCGGGCGCTCGCACCCTTAAGTGGCATCACCCGTTCTTTGATCGATGATCAACTTATAGAGCTTCTGCGCAAACCTGTTTTTACCACCGTACTTTATTTTGGTTTTACCCTGGCTATCAACACCGCTCAACTACCGCTCGGCTCGAGATTGATTATTAATATTCTGCTCTCAGTAATCGTTGTTAGCTGGATGCGAGCGGCACTGAATATTTCGTCATTACTATTACGTACACTCGGTGGCGAGGCACGATTCAACCTTATCGAGTCTCGAACCGTGCCCTTATTCGATTTGACCGCCAAGCTGCTGACTATTCTGGTCGGCAGTTATGTCTTGTTGTTGATCTGGGGCGTCAATCCGGTTGGCTGGTTGGCTTCCGCTGGTATTGTTGGTATCGCCGTGGGTTTCGCTGCGAAAGATACGCTGGCTAATTTGTTTTCCGGCTTTTTTATCGTTGCTGATGCACCCTACAAAATCGGTGATTACATTAATCTTGATACCGGTGAGCGAGGTAAGGTCACGGCGATTGGCCTGCGAAGTACTCGCCTTCTCACTCGCGATGATGTAGAGATAACCATACCCAATGGGGTTATTGCTAACGCTAAAATCGTCAATGAGAGTGCCGGCCCGCACTTAAAAATACGCAATCGTATTCAGGTCGGCGTCGCTTACGGTTCGGATGTGGATCGGGTATGTGAGATATTACTGGAACTTGGCCGCGCCCACGAAGAAGTATGCGCCGACCCGGAACCCCGTGTGCGAATGCGCGGCTTTGGCGCTTCGAGTCTGGATTTTGAACTACTGGTCTGGATAGAACACCCAGAGTACCGAGGCCGCCTGGCCCATGATCTGTACATGAGAATCTATAAGCGACTGGCAGAAGAAGACATAGAGATCCCCTATAACAAGCACGATTTATTTATCAAGGAATTACCCACCCCGACAAATGTTTTTAAAAGTAGCGATGCTTGACAGAGATCTGGATGGGCAGAGCCACCATCAAATTCTCTATATGACAAGCGCCGGGCCCCGACTTTTTTAACGGAAAAAGCTACATCTACGGCGCTTATTGTTGGGTAAGCCACCAGCTTCGATACGCTTCATCAGGCGCAAGAACCTTGGCTTTAACGTTGGTAACCCGTTCACCTTCGTGGTTGTCCAGGGCGATATCAACTTCGAGTATTGGGCCGCGGATACGGGTGATGACAAAATTAACCTTAATTTCATCGCCAGGACAGACAGGGCTACGAAATCGTTCTGGAACAAATGACAGACCAACTGCACCATCACCGGGAAACTCCGTACCAAAAAATGCCGATACAGTACTTTGAATTAGACTGCCAGGAACGATGATATCCTTAACGCCGGGAAAACGTATCTGGGCTGCCTCTAGTTCTCGATGAATAGCGCTATGATCACCGGTGAGCTGACAATACTGTACGACCTGCTCTCGAGAAAATGACACCGTCTTAGTCAATGCACTACCTATATCGAGCATAGACGAAGTCGAACATTGACTACTTTTCATATGACAATAAATCTCCCATTCATTTTGCGCTACCAGTTTAGCATTCAATACTACCGGGTTTAACGGTGAAAACCGGGGTTGTCGATGATGGTCTCTAGTAACCTATTTGTAGACCTGTTACCCAGCCAAACTCGCTAGCTTTAGGTAGTTTTTGTAGGGCTGGTCACGTGTAAATCAACTGCCAGAATAGAAAGTCATGCCGATTTTCCTTTTAATACCTGGTATAGCTCGCCATATTGCAGCGTTAAGGGATGGCCCGGCGCAAGATGTATCAAGGGCCGAAAGGTCTCGTGAGATTCGCGCATCTTCACCGAGGTCGATAAAAAAACTGGGAGTACCGGCTGCCCATCATTAATAATTTCTTCAACAATTTGGTTGGGAAGATTGGCCCGCGCCTGAAACTGATTAACAATAATGCCTTCTATTTTCAGTACTTTATTGTGATCCTCACGAATCTCGTCGATAGTATCCTGAAGCATGTATAAAGAATTACGGGCGAAAGCGTCACAATCAAACGGAATCAAACAGCTATCTGCTGCAATCAATGCAGAAAGCGTAAAGAAATTTAATGCAGGCGCAGTATCAATAAATATCCAGTCAAACTGACCTTCAAGTTTACTCAATAAATCTCTTAATTTATAGATTTTATGTTTGCTCTCCAGCTTAGTCTGCAGGTCAGACAGCTCTGGGCTTGCCGGGATAATGTTGAGATTTTCAAAATCGGTAGCATGAACAAAGTCGATCGGATCGTTTTTAGTCATCCGAGCATTAAGGCATTGCTTAAAATAATCAGCTACATCCGGCAGCGCTTCTTCAAAGGCATCACCGAGCAGGTAGTGGCTACTATTACCCTGAGCATCCAGATCGACCACCAGGGTCCGCAAACCATCGTTTGCGGCAATTGCGGCTAGATTACAGGTAATACTGGATTTCCCTACGCCACCTTTCTGATTAAACACAACTCTTTTCACAAACAATCCTCTTTAATCTTCGTTCATTAATTTTCCTCGTACCTGCTATTGTCATTATTCTGTTAACCGTAAGGACCGAGTTTTACAAAACCTTTTCCTCTAACGGCTTTTTACAAGTGCGATACGGTACCAGTATGGCTTCATTATCCAGCATCTTGACCCCAACCTTCTGCTAACGGCACCCAGTGATAGAGCTGAAAATCCCGATGGGCAAATTTCCAAACACCATCCACGCGACGATAACTGTCATTATAATGGCCACACGCGGTGAATGCCTGGCCCTTATCAACCAGGCGGATTTCAACAGCGCAATTGCCAGTGGCGGTATCGCCATCAATCTTTATGACATGGCTTTGAATAAAGGGTTTTGGCCCCACTTCTTCGATCTTATCCGAATACAATTCGCTTAACTGCGCCCGTCCCTCAAAATGCAGATCCGGCGGCATATTAAATATGCCATCTTCGGTGAACATTTCAATCAAGGCCGTCGAATCCTGAGCTACCACGGCATAGCAATATTTAGCCGTTAGTTCACGAATTTCATCTTTGTCTTCCAGAGTCTGGATGCGTTCTTCTAATGTTGTCATAGTGGATACCCCTGTAATAAGTTATTTCTTGATATCGATCTATTTAGCTAGTCAGTACGGTCAACGTCGTTGCTGCGGTATCATCCTCGATCCAGCCACCACCGTTTTGAGCCAGTGCAACCCTGGCTCCTTGAACCTGTCGGGCCGCGCAGCGACCCCGCAATTGGTCGGCCAACTCGACAATCTGAGCACAGCCCGTGGCGCCCACCGGATGGCCTTTCGCCACCAGGCCGCCACTGGTATTGACCGGCACCTGACCACCGAGGTCAGTTTGCCCTTCACGAATCATCCTCACCCCTTCACCCTTGCCACACAAGCCAAGCTCTTCAATATACATCAGCTCAGCAGGCGAAGCAGCATCGTGCAATTCCACCACATCAATATCTTCCGGACCAATGCCCGCCGCATTGTAGGCTTTCTCACTGGCCCGATCGTTACAGTTCGGGCCTCCAGGCATACCCGACACAAGAGTGATAGTTTCTGCAACCACAGCATCACAGCCATGTTTTTTTGCGAAGTCTTCGGAAGTAAATACCAGAACAGCGGCACCATCACCGATGGGTGAGCACATCGCCAGGGTCAACGGATTGATAATTTCGCGACTGGCCATAATCTCTTCTATTGACAGGACTTTCTGGAATTGTGCTTTTGGATTCAGCGAACCAAACTTGTGTGATTTAGCGGCAACCCGGGCGAAATCTTTGATTGTAGCGCCTGTCTGCTCCATATATTTACGCGCGCTTTGCCCGCGTAAATATCCATAAAGCCGGACCGGCCCGGAGCGCTACCAGCTTCGAGAGGATCATCGGAACCGGTTTCTTCTTTAATTTCTTCCAGATCCATAGCAGAAATCAAGGCTTTAAAAGGCACTGATTTATCCTTATTGGTCATTTTTTCTGCGCCGATGGCCAGTGCCACTTCAGACTGGCCCGAGGCAACCGATAACCAGGCCAGGTGCGCTGCAGTGGATGCTGAAGCACAGGCATTTTCAACGTTGATAATAGGTTTACCCATCAACCCTGAATCCCGCAGCGCTACCTGTCCGGGAATCATTTCCTGGCCCGTCAACAAACCCGCAGCCGCGTTACCAAAAAAAATCGTGCCGACCTGCTCTGTTGTCGCGTGGGCGTCGGCCAGAGCCTGAACCAAGGCCTCATTGGTAAGGCTGCGGATAGTGGCGTCCATATGCTTGCCAAAGCGGGTCATACCGGTGCCCGCTATCATGACTTTATTCATTATTTATCTCCTTATTAAGTGATTACCGGGGCGGAATTAATACTTAATTATGGCCCATGACAGAGCCAAGTCCAGCACCATCGCTGACTTATTTTTATTGACGGCCTCGCCGGGGCCAATGACTTAAGCCCACGTGCTTGAGTGCCGCAGCAAGCTGGTATTTACGTCAGCCAGGATGAATAAACCCATCAAAATAGCCGGAAAGGCGCTAGCTCAGCGACTCCATCGCTAATACTCGCCTGATCTCTGGTAGCTGGCGTTCAACGCTCGCTCGTCCCTCGGCAATAGCTTCCTCCGCCCTGAAAAATTCCAGCAAACCGAGATCCCCAAGGTGAGGCGTAATAATGATATCCGGTGGGTCACCTGCCATACGGCTACGGGTAATTCTATCCTGGACAATATTGATAGAGCTTGCCACCGCATCAAACAGTCCGGGCGCAGAATTTCCGACGCCCTTGTCAACGGGATTTTCCCTGCCCAGCCTGGCTCGAACGCTGCCGGTGGTATCCCGCCAGAAACCGGCTTTCCCATTATGCTTACCGATCAGCGCACCATTCAGATTCACCGCAATAACAACATCGGCACCCATGGCGCGACAGACTGAAACCGGGACCGGATTAACCAGACCACCATCAACTAACCAATGTTGATGATGCTCAATGGGCGGAAACAAACCGGGCACTGAAATCGATGCCCATACGGCTTCGAGTAATGAACCTTTGCTAAACCAAATCTCCCGCCCGGTAAGCAAATCAGTCGCCACTGATGAAAAGGCTCTGCTCTGCTCTTCAATTAGCACACCATCACTGGCCAAATACTCATTAAAAAAACCGTGTAAGCGAGCTTTATTGATAAAACCTTTTCGGCGCGCACTCAGCTCAAGAAACCTGACTGTTTCGAGTCTATTCAAAGCGCGCACGCCAGTTTCCAGATCGGCTATTCTGCCCATGAGGTAAGATGCACCTACCACCGCACCGATGGAACAACCACAGATAATATTCGGTGTAATGCCGTGCTCTTCTAGAGCCTGAATCACCCCAATATGCGACCAGCCCCTCGCTGAACCGCTGCCTAGCGCCAGCGCTATTTTGATTTCCGGCGCGCCTGCCGATTTTATAGCCATTCCATCACCTAGACGATTGCCACCCCACCGCTAAAATTTTTGAGGCCTTCAACACTAGCCGTCAACATAAGTGGTACTAACATACCAGCTCCCTCAATAATTAGCTTCGATTGAGGTCAACTCATTCGAACAGGAAATATTTGATACACTGGCATTAGAATCATTAAGACCGTTTAATACAACGCTATTTACGTTGCCGGCTCCACCAGAATCAGAATCACGAACCGGATCACTACAGATGAAGCGACTGCTTATTTGTTCCGATGGCACCTGGAATACGCCCGAATCACCCCATGTCACCAACGTCGGACATATGGCCCGTGCGATTAAGCCACGAAGCGCCGACGGTACCGAGCAAGTGGTGTTTTACGACTGGGGAGTCGGCACCGATGACAAACTGGATTCATTAAGTGGTGGGGCCATCGGCGCAGGCATCGATAAAAACATCAAAGACGCCTATCGTTTTCTGGTACACAATTATCAGCCCGGTGATGAACTCTGGTTTTTTGGTTTTAGTCGAGGTGCATACACCGTACGCAGTTGTATCGGCCTGCTTAGAAATTGCTGGTTACTGGAAAAAGCAAAGGCCGGGCTCATCGATAAGGCCTATCATATATATCGAACCAAATGGCATGCCGATGCTGACAACGCCCAGCAGTTTCGAGAACCCAATGCCCAGGCCGTCACTATTAAATTTCTCGGTGTCTGGGATACAGTGGGCGCCCTGGGCATCCCTCTGAGTATTTTCCGCTCAAGCAATCATGAACGCTATCAATTCCACGACACCGCGATCAGTAGTACTGTCGAAAACGCCTACCACGCGCTGGCCATTGACGAAAAACGTAAACCCTTTAAACCGACCTTATGGCAAACAACGAAAGAACGGAAACGTACGGAGCAAAGCTGGTTCGCCGGTGTCCACAGCGATATTGGTGGTGGCTACCGTGAAGCCGGTTTATCTCATCTCGCTCTGCGCTGGATGGTAGAAAAGGCCAGCATGTGCGGCCTTGAACTCGATAACAATTATCTAAGTGCTATCTATGCACAAAATAACGAATCACGGCTGCACAACTCTTACACGGGTGCTATGCACCTGCTGGGTTCTTCTCAACGTTCGCTGATGACCACCAATGCTGACGAAACTCTGCATCTTAGTGCTGAGCAGCGGTTTATGAATGATACCGATTACCGGCCCAGGAACCTCCGTGATTATTTGGCCAGCGATGAGCAGATTCGATTGCCTTTATAATTTATAAGGTGAGCCGGCTTTTAGATTCTAAACGACCATTATTCTCATCAGCTTCCACCACATAACGAAACCTAGCCTTGCCCGCGACGCCATCAAAAGGCCAGCAGGTCACTAGCAATAAACGGCTACTGTCGGGATTAGCGGCAATCAATTGATCTTCTGGCACAATGTAAGTAGCACTTACCGTGTACTGATAAGTCCTGTGGTCTGGATTTTCGAGAAAAACTGAGTCACCAACGATTAGCCCCTTGAGAAAATCAAAGTGGGTATCACGATGCCCAGAAATCAACACTGTGCCACTCTGGCCTGGCAAGGCGCTTAAACTGGTATGCCCCGGCCCAAAAGCCAGTGCTTGACCGCTATCACCCGAGAGCACGAACTGATTAATACCGTGGCTGGGGATTTGTAGCCGCGCCACGGGCCAGGTGTCGGCCCAGGGCCAGGGTTTTTCGTTTAGTCCAGATTGCTGAGCTTCTTGCCAGGCATCGGCGATTAAGGTTTGTCCGAGCCAGGCTTTGGCAAGTATATATGCACTCTGACTCCACAACATCAGGCCCGTGAGGACTAACACTACACAAATAGCCCTTATTATCTGTCGACGAAAACATATCCCCTTTATATGCGCCACAAAACCACTGATACGCGTTGCCATAAAAACCCTCATCAATCTACGCTCGTCTGCCTGTAAAACGCCTTACAGGAGCTCAGGAAAATAAACCGGTTTCAAACATGTATAGGCGCACAACTCAGGCTTTTTCGTTGCAGAATGATCCCCATCAAGGCTGCCAGTATCAAACAGAGTAATCCCAGCCAGCTATACAACTGTGCAGGTGTCGCGGTTTTGGGCAATCCGAATGTGGTACCTTTAGGCGCGTTGGTTTTTAATTGGTGGCTAAGTGTTTTCTGGGTCTGGGGTTTGACCAGCGTAGTATCGACCGCCACCAGGCTGGTAAAGGGTGATATCAGATGATGCTGTAAAGCCAGTTTGAGCACATCACGCTTTAATTCATCTTTTACTTTCATATCACGGGTCAGGGAACGCTCGGTAAGCAGCGAGGCGATTTGTTTTCTTGCCCATAGCACGTGAATGCCGCTTTGCGTTTTTGTTTCCGAACTACTACTCAGCCCCTGCTTCGGCACCTCCAGGTCAGTTTGCCATGGTCTGCCGTTTAACGAACCCACGAGCGATAGTTGTTTTGGTAAATACTTGCTCTTAATGGCTAATACCAGGGTTGAACCAGCATAGAGATCGGGTATAGGCGAGGGAGTGACTTCGTGGTTGGCTCTCTGATCATCGTCTGGTAACTCTAAATGCAAGTTGGTCAGCACAGGTGCTTCTATACTGGCAAATAGTGCCTGCATCTTTTCGTTGACCTCGTCGAGCTTGCCGATGTAGGTGAAAGTGCCTCGACCGATCTCTGCGGCGCGGCGCATAAAATAGCTGTTGGGGGCCGAACCTATGCCCACAGTAAATAACCGCGTTTGGCCGAGCGTGTTATTAATGCTGGCAAATAGTTGCTGCTCGTTGCCCACCGCGCCATCGGTAAGAAAAATTACCTGACGTAAACGCTCCGGCGACTGGCAGCTTACACACAGTGCCAGATCCAGCGCCCGTTTCATTTCAGTCCCGCCCTGTGCTTTGAGGCCTTTAATGAAGCCCAGTGCTGCAGCTATGTTACTTTGATCTGCAACTTGCGCCGAGTCAAATAGCCCCCAGGCACCGGAATTAAATTCGATAATATTAAAACGATCGTGGCTACCCAATCGTCCTACAGCCCACATTAGAGCTTTTTTTGCCTGGCGAATCGATTCACCACCCATGGAACCTGAGGTGTCGATAACATAAGTAATATCACGGGGCATCACTTGTACATCTCCTCTGGCTAAGGGTGGCGAAATCATCAGCAAACCGTACTCACTGCCTTTATGATGTTCTGTAAACCATTGCAGCTGGGGGGTATCTAACTCACGGCCAGACCACTCCAGCACAAAATCTGCATTAGCGTGATGCTGGTCAGCAGGCAAGCTGGCCCGCCAATGTCTCGGGGCTATTTGGGATTTATTGATCTGATGGTAGCGACTCTCTAGTTGAACGATGTCAAAACCGGGCTCTACACTGACATTAACTTCCGTGGGATTATGATTTTCGTGGCTTAAACCCCAGGGCGGCGATATTCGCTGGGTATCAGTCTGGATGTCGGCAGCCTGAGCCGAGTGCGGGAATCTCGTGCCGGGTGTGTAACGCGGCGTGATGGTCATAGGAAAGCGCAAGCTGTATTGCTCACCCTTTTTGTCATGCACACGCTTTGCTTCATGCTGATACTCGATAATGACTGTTATAGACATACCGGGGGGAATATTTGCCACGGAGGTCGTAAATATATTACTCCGCTCCTGCTCTACCAGGCTCGCGCGATGACCACTTTGTTTGGCCTGCTGATAAACCTTTTTGGCTGCGGCCCGCTCTTTGATCTGACCTTCAATAATACGCTCGCCTATCTGCATACGCATATGATCGACTGCCGCATTTTCTGGGAGGGGAAATACATAGATCCCCTCGGCCCAGTATTGAGCAGGATTGGTGAAGGTCTGGCTGAGCACTACCCGAACGATTGGGCCAGTGACTTTAATATCAACCTGGGATTCTAATCGAGGCGCAACCCATTGAGAGCTACCAGTAAAATTTCCCCTGGCTCTCATATCATTACTCTGGATCTCATCAGCCTGACTTAGCTCATTGTCAAATCTTAATAGCAAGGTGCCGCTTTCAACCTGAGATATCGCATCGCCCTGCCCCACCCCACTGGCAAAGACACTGGTACAAATCCAGAATAAAATAGCGATGAACCACTGAATAAATAGACGTATTTTCCTGTTCATAGTTTATTGCTCACGGTTAGTTGAGAGCCTTCGCTATCGCTATAGGCAGTCACCGCGACCTTACGAACGATTTCCCATAACACCATCTTTAGCAAAGGTTGCAAATAACGGTCTGTCTCGGCAGCCAATCTCGGTCCGCTAGCCGCGATGGGTATTACCAGACGAAATTCATCGGCGTAATAACCGGGTTTGATCCTATTAGATGAATTGTTCAACGCATCTTCCCCGGCCAATGCCTGCGCTAAATCAAGTCTGAGTGGGATTGCTTGTGGATTCAGTGGCTCTAATCGGATTGAAGGTATACGTCCACCAGAGTTATCAGAATGAGTTTGGCAAGCTGATATTATCGGGATGAAGGGCACCAGCATCGATACAGCAGTCTTATTTGTGCCTATCAGAGTAAGGGTATTCATCGCACTATGCCTCACTCGGTTCATGCTGATTATTGTCAGTAGATCTATTCAAGTTGCTCGTGGGGATCTGCACCTGCAAATCTGCAGGTGTGACTTCAAAGTCGTGGTAATAAGCACGGTGACAGGAATAATCCCTGTGATATGGCACGAGGTGATTGAATAAATCTGGGGCGGTATCGAGCACTTCATCGCTCACTGGTACAAACTCTTTCATCTTGACTCTCCCTGAAATAGATAGCTCATTCGATAATGGCTTTAGCCAGACCTATTCAAACCGGAGAAAGTGCAGCAAGACTGGGGCAATAGTGGAGAAACTATGGAGTTTTCACTTACTTGACCGACAGGCGGACTAAGAACCAAACTGATTGAACGATAAAAAACGCACCGAGCGTTTTATCAGGGAAGGCGTACATCCCCGCCGCTACCATTTATTGCAGTAACGCAAACATACAAGAATTTATGTGCGACGTTATTCTCTTATGAGCTGATATCTCCGCGCATATACGATCGGCTCATTAACAGTAAAGATGACCAGAAAAAACTATTTTATTATCGGATATTTTCGTTTTATAAAACTTACTTTATTGGCGGCAATCCCTCTATTACCATGACGTACAGCAGCAACAAGCCCTACCACGCTGTGATGAACTACACCGGTGGAATTAGCGATAGGGGCCCCTCCGAATTAAACCGGATTCTTGACATGGCCGGCTACGCTTCTTTACGAAACCCCCTCGCAGTAATTACCTTACTGGCTGCGCGACCGCTGCACCACCTGGCCAACGGTAATCGTTGGCACCGTAGGTATTCTTACCGTCGCTGCTAATCGTTTGAGTACGCCCAATCACTCGGGGCGAGACTTGCAGGACATGGCCTTTTTGTTCCAGCAAAAACTGCGTATCAAGACTGATGCCCTGCTCCATAAATACTTTATCGGGCAACCATTGATGATGTACACGAGGCGCTGCCGCCGCTTCAGCGATATTCATATCAAAATCAATGATGTTTAGCAGAGTCTGTAACACCGTGGTGATAATCGTGCTACCACCGGGGCTACCGGTGGTAAAAACGGGCTTGCCATCTTGTAACACAATCACTGGCGTCATCGACGACAGGGGTCTTTTTGCTGGCTCTATGGCGTTGGCCTTTCCGCCGATTAAACCGTAGGCGTTAGGTATGCCCGGCTTCGCTGAAAAATCATCCATTTCATTATTCAAAAGAAAACCAGCTCCCTCGACAGCGATACCGCTGCCGTAGGAAAAGTTAATGGTATAAGTATTGCTCACCACATTCCCGGCACTGTCCCAGACCGAAAAATGCGTGGTCTGAGGGCTTTCGTAAGGCGCTTCAAGACCAGGGGATACACTAGTTGAAGGAGTGGCTTTATTAAGATCGATACCTGCCCGTAGCTTTCCGGCATAAGCTTTATCTATCAATTTAGCGACCGGCACAGGGTGAAAATCAGGATCACCAAGGTATTCGCTCCGGTCAGCATAAGCTCTGCGCATACTCTCAATAAGCCGGTGCAGATACGCGGCGCTGTTATGGCCTAATTCAGCCAATTGCCAGGTTTCAAGTATGTTCAAAATTTGTATCAGGTGAATCCCACCCGATGACGGTGGCGGCATAGTCACAATATCAAAACCTCGGTAGGTGCCCTGCACCGTATCCCTTTCGACGACTCGATAGTTAGTCAGATCCTGATGAGTGATTAAGCCCCGGTTCTTTCTCATCTCCGCAACAATAAGATCCGCTATTTCGCCCTGATAAAACGCCTTTTTGCCCTCTGACGATATTGCCCGGAGCGTTTTTGCCAGATCCCTTTGCTGCCAGAGATCACCGCTTTGCAATGCATCGCCATCCTGCCTGAAAAAATATTTTCTGGAACTCGGCCATTTAGCCAAACGTTGTCTGGCTCGAGCCAGAGAAAAAGCCAGGGTATCACTGACCCTAATTCCCTTGTCTGCAAGGCTAATAGCGGGTGCCATTACCTGCTTCAACGATAATGAACCATATTGATTCTGGGCATGGATTAAACCAGCGACGGTGCCAGGTACGCCTGCGGACAGATGGCTGAATCGAGCTCTGTTTTGATCTACCTCACCTTGCTCATCAAGAAACAAATCGCCCATTGCTGCGGCTGGCGCCATCTCCCGATAATCGATGGCCAGAGTTTTTTTCTCTTCAGCCAGATAGATGAGCATAAAGCCACCGCCGCCAAGATTCCCGGCCTGAGGCAAATTAACCGCCAGGGCGAAACCAGTGGCAACTGCTGCGTCTATAGCGTTACCACCGGCAGCTAATATTTCAGCGCCCACCTGACTGGCTAATCGCTCCTGAGAAACCACCATGCCGGCCTTGCTCACAACAGGATGAAAGCGATCCCGGTAATCAATAATAGGTGCTTCTGCACCGTTGACTGAACCTGTAATAGAAATAAGAGAAATCACAATTAGAGCGAAAATTATTTTGAGCTTTTCAGGGAATAGGATATCTTGTAGTTTCATAGAATAGCGACTATCGCGACGTTTTAGATATAACTGGCATTGTATCTTAGTAGTATCCAGACAATCGGATTTAGATTTAAATTCAAAGCAACGCAGGTTCAAGATATCGAACAAGTAACGAGCTTATTCAGCGCTCTGTCACATCAGTAGAACGGCCAACGTTACTTAACCGGTAAGAAGGGTAGCGAATAATGGAAAGCGTAGATTTTTTTTCCGTAGAAATCAAACAAACCAGTTGGTCGATTTCTTCCGGTGCTCTCTCACAGTTGCGTCACCAGGTATTTGTTAAAGAACAAGGTGTGCCCGAAGATGAGGAATCTGATGCCGCTGATCTGGACGCTATTCACTGGCTTGCTTATATACCTAACGGACGTGACACTAGCGATATAAAGTCTGACGGGGATATAGTTGGGTGTGCACGGCTGTCAGGTAATAAAGTGGGCCGAATGGCGGTCTTGCAAAGCCACCGTAACAGAGGTGTAGGCTCCGCCTTGTTACGGCGAATTATCCGCTATGCCTCACATAATGGTCTAGACAGCCTCCAGCTAAACGCTCAATCTCATGCCGTCGATTTTTACCAGGGAATGTACTTTGAGCCCGACGGAGACGAATTTATTGAGGCTGGCATACCCCACCTACATATGACGTTATCCCTGAAGCGCTTTATCGATCCAAAAGTTACGCCTCCGCTTCCCGAGATCTCTGATGAAGAACGACAGCGTATTACACTGGATAGCGCCGAGGCATTTCAGGAACAGGCTAAAATTCTCGTTAATAGAACCCACCGACAAATAAGGCTATTTAGTAACGAGCTGGATCCTCGTATTTATGACCATGACGACCTGTCCCGTCTGATCTTCAATTTTGCTCGTGCCCACCCCTATGCAGAAATTGATATCCTGGTTAAAAACCCAAGGGTACTGGTACAAAATAGCCATCGTCTACTACGTCTGTTTCATCGCTTACCGAGCAGGATACAAATGAAAAGTCTCAATCCAACCATCAAAACCTTCCATAGTGAATTCCTGCTCATTGACCATAACAGCATTCTTTATAATCAGGACAGTGATCGCTATACCGGTTACGTTGTCTACCATTCGCCCCTGGAAGGCCTGGAGTTGGCCGACAATTTTGACAGTATGTGGGAACGTAGCGAGCCAGATCCTGAACTGCGTCGACTACCGATTTAAACTGTCATTGGTAAACAACACATAGGTTTTTAGTGCCACCTCCGAATTTGCAAATTCGGCCTTGCTGCCGTAGCCTGTCAACAACTTTTCATAGGACAAGGAAGTGCTTGAAAAACTTTGTAAAAATACGGTCGATATTTTCTGTAAATTCGCCGCAATAACGTTACTTACAATATCTATAGACCTTTTTGCCAACACGGGCATCTCCGAAGAGGATTACCTCGACTCTATCCCCAGCACGATTACTGCAACACGCCAGAAACTTCCGCTATCTCAGTCGCCCTCGTCGGTCACCATCATTAGTCGCCAGATGATTGAGGCCTTACCCTCAACAAATCTGGTCGATGCCTTAAAACTGGTACCTGGGTTTCAGGTCTATTTTGCAAATGGTTCCTCTGCTGCCGTAACCGCAAATGGTCAGAGTGATCGTTTCCCTCGTCGGCTTGAGATCAGGGTCGATGGCAGAACCGTTTATACGCCTATCAACTCGTCGGTATCCTGGGAATCCTTAGCACTGGGGCTAAATGATATCGACCATATCGAAGTGGTTCGAGGTTCGAATATTGCCGCCTACGGTGCCAACGCTGCACAAGGAGCGATTAACATTATTACACGTGACCCACTAGCAAATAATGGCACTGAGGTTGAGTTTACTATCGGTGACTGGCAGACACGTAATGCCGCACTCCGTCATACCCTTCAACTTGATAGCACTGCGCTAACAGTTAGAGCTAAATATCGAGAAAATCAGGGATTTGACGAACTGAATGACCAAAGTTATGTAGACAGTCTGGCTTTACAGGGTATTTATACACCTAACTTGAGCGACCAGATGCGTTGGGAGCTGGGGTATAGTGACGGTAACTTTGGTTTTGGGGATGGCGATCGTCCCGAGGAATTCATGGATGAAAATATCGACACCCAATGGTTAATGCTAGAGTGGGAACACCGACGTGAGACGCACCTTTTTACCTCGCGATTTTCCGCCAACACTGGCTCTTATGATCGTAGTAGAACTAGTCTGTTGTCAGGGGAACTCGAACTAACACCCGCCGAATTAAGGACAACATTCCCGGGTGCTAATGACCGCTTAGTCGAGCTCGACGTCGGAAAACGGGAATATCGACAATACGATTTTGAACTGGAGCATAGCTTCCCAATCACTCAACATGGGCAATTTCTGTGGGGGCTCGGTGCCCGCCATCAAATGGTAAAATCTCCCGATGAATTCAGCAGTGATAGTGAAAAAAATTACGACACCTATTTTTTATTTTCAAATTTGCAATGGCAATTTGACGAACATTGGGGCGCAAACCTCGGTATGCTTGGCGAGCAAAATAATCGATCTAGCGCTGAGCTATCACCCAGAGTGTCACTCAATTATCACTTCAATGACTTACAGCATTTTCGAATCAGTCGAAGTATCGCCCATCGCCAACCGTCACTCTATGAGCGCGAGCGCCTGATAAAATTAGAGATATTACCTGGGACACTGGCTGACCTGACATATATTTCCGATCCAGACATTGACGCGGAAAAATTTGAAACCTATGAATTTTCTTATCTCGGGTATTGGCTAGAAAACCGCCTGACCATTGACTACCGGCTATTTAGAGAATATCTCGATGACGGCATTGATTACATCAAATACCCTTACCCGGACCTCGACGAGAAATATCGTCTGCTTGAGAATATTGCCACTTACCGCATGTCTGGTTACGAAGCACAAATTCAGTTAAAACCTGATCCCAGTTGGCTACTCTCGCTACAATATTCAAATATTCGCCTTGCCGGCACAGTGGTCCATCCAAGTAAAACCACCAACCTTGGTAACAAAAGCCCTAATCACACTGCGAGCTTTTTAATCAGCAAAATCATTTCCGCTGGGTGGGCAATTAGCGCCAGTGGTTATCATCAGTCGGGGTTCAGAGTGAGGGGTGGAGCGGAATCTAATCCCAGTTGGCACCGTTATGATATGAAACTAGCTAAACAGTGGCATATTTCCGGGGATACACTGCGGCTGGCCTTCATCCTGCAAAATATTACTGATGAGGAATACCTCGAATACCAGGATGGTAATGTGTTTAAACGTATGTCATTAGTTCAACTCAACCTGATTTTTTAAGCTCGCGGCCTCAAGCCAGATTCCGTCCAGTCAAATCTAAGTCAGGAAGCTTTAGATTTAGCCTCTCGTCTACGGGCATGCAACACAGGCTCTGTATAACCACTGGGCTGCTCTCGACCCTTGAATACTAGATCACAGGCGGCCTGAAAGGCGATATTGGTATCAAAGTTTCCAGCCATCGGCTGGTAAGCTGGATCATCGGCATTTTGTTGGTCGACCACCGCAGCCATCTTTTTTAAGATCGCGAGGGTCAACTCCTCGTCACAAATACCATGATGTAGCCAGTTGGCGATATGCTGGCTTGATATTCGTAAAGTCGCTCTATCTTCCATTAGGCCAACATGGTTAATATCGGGGACCTTTGAACAACCTACACCCTGGTCAATCCAGCGCACTACGTAGCCTAATATACTCTGAGCATTATTCTCCAGTTCCCGCTCAATATCGTCATTTGAAGGCTTGTTATCGCCCATCAGGGGGATGGTTAAAATGTCATCAAGGTTAGCCCGAGGTTTCCCAGTTAAAGCTAGCTGGCGGGCAGCGACGTTAACCTGATGATAATGCATGACATGCAAAGTAGCGGCTGTCGGCGATGGCACCCAGGCGCAATTTGCACCTGCCTGGGGGTGAGCTATTTTGGCCTCCATCATGTCTGCCATTAAGTCGGGCATCGCCCACATGCCCTTACCGATCTGGGCCTTACCCCTTAAACCGCAAGCCAATCCGGTATCCACGTTCCAGTCTTCATAGGCATTGATCCAGGGCTGCTGCTTCATCGCACCCTTAGGCACCATGGCTCCGGCTTCCATGCTGGTGTGCATTTCATCACCGGTGCGATCCAGAAATCCGGTATTAATAAAAATCACTCGGTCTTTCGCGGCACGAATACACTCTTTCAAATTAACTGTCGTACGACGCTCTTCGTCCATAATGCCTATTTTTAGCGTTCGCTCAGGCAAACCCAGGGCCTGCTCAACTCGGGCAAATAACCCAACCGAAAAGGCCACCTCATCAGGGCCATGCATTTTGGGTTTAACAATATAGACACTACCGGCACGAGAGTTCTTACACTTCTTACCGACCTGTAAATCATGGATAGCAATCAGGGAGGTAACCATGGCATCCATGATGCCCTCTGGCACTTCACTGCCACCATCAAATAAAATAGCGTTATTAGTCATCAAATGACCGACATTTCTTATCAACAGTAAGCTTCTACCTGGCAAGATCAACTCATCGCCATTAGCTGAAATATAAGAACGGTCATCGTTAAGCCTTCGAGTGACGACTTCGCTACCTTTAGTGAATGCATCAGACAAATTACCCTTCATCAATCCCAACCAGTTGCGATAGGCCACACATTTATCTGCTGAATCGACTGTGGCGACAGAGTCTTCACAGTCCTGAATCGTGGTAATCGCTGATTCCAGGACAATATCTTTAATTCCCGCGAGGTCGTCCTTACCGACATTATTAGTAGAATCAAATTGAATTTCTACGTGTAAACCATTGTTTTTTAACAATACTGATGAGGGGTTATTGGCGCCGCCGAGGTATCCAACAAATTGCGCTGCATCACGAAGTGTTATTTGCTGACCATCGCCATCAGTGACGATCAGTTGGCCATTTTCTACCTGGTAGCTGGTGGCATTAGCATGAGAACCGTTGTTCAGCGGCAAATTTTGATCAAGGAACTGTCGGCCATAAGCAATAACTTTTGCACCTCGAACAGCGTTGTAGCCTGGGCCTTTATCAGCGCCATTTGTTTCAGGGATAACATCATTGCCGTATAAGGCATCGTACAAACTACCCCAGCGTGCATTAGCAGCATTTAGTGAATAACGGGCATTGGTTATGGGCACAACTAGCTGAGGGCCGGCAATCGACGATATTTCCGGGTCAACATTTTCAGTAGTTATACTAAAAGCATCTCCTACGGGAACCAGATAACCAATATCTGCGAGGAACTGTTTATAGGCTTGGTGATCGTAGGGTTGTCCAGCTCTTTGCCTGTGCCAATTGTCGATACTTTCCTGCATCTCCTCCCGGACAGCAAGTAAAGCTCGGTTACGAGGTGCCAGGTCATTAATAATAGCTTCAAAGGATTTCCAAAAACCATCTGGATCGATACCTGTACCTGGTAGAATTTCTTCGTTGATCAGGGTATGTAGCTCACTGGCAATCGACAATCCGCCGACGATAATTCGCTCGCTCATATCAAACCTCTTCGTTTAGTGCGTTCACGTTACACTGGTCGCGCTGTAAACACAGGATTTTAAACCCCAGAGGATAATTTAGATAATATATTGACTTTATTGTGGCTATTCATTAGCTAAATAGCTGGACAAGTCCCGACCTATATCAACGACTAAACGTCGTATCCATTGATGATAGGGATTGTGCTGCAACAAAGGGCTCCAGGCCATTTTAAGCTCAAAACTGGGGATATCGAAAGGCGGCTTATGTAATCGTACGCGGGAGTTATTTAGCTGCAAGCGTGCCAGCTGGCTCGGTAAAGTGGCTATTAGATCAGCCTGCTGAGAAAGCATTGCAGCCACCAGATAGTGGCGGGTAAACACCGCAATTCGACGCTTTTTACCGAGTACTTTAAGCGCTTCATCAACCCAGCCTAGCCGTTGGGAGTCCTGAGGGTTCATACCGACGCTTGCACCCATACCTGTTTTACTCACCCATACATGACGACCATTCAAGTATCTATCGAGATTAAACTTTTTGTTAAGTGGATTATCAATACTCAGCAGGCATGAAAAATCGTCTCGCCAAACCGTGGACTGATGGAAAGACTCCGGCATTTCATCAAAACGGTTAAGCAACATATCAACCCTGCCTTGCTCAACGTCTTCAAGGCTAACATCACTCGGAGTTAGTACATCGAGAGTTATTCTTGGTGCCTCAATAGCCAGTCTGCTTAATAGTGCCGGTATTAATGTCGACTCAGCGTAATCGCTGGCCATAATACGCACCACTCGCTCAGCCGTAGACGCATCAAACGCACGCTTAGGCTCGATGGCTCGCTCGATATTTGCCAGTACATCTCGAATTTGAGGCTGCAGTTCAAGTGCTCGCTCTGTGGGCGTCATACCATCGCTGGTTCGTATTAATAAAGGATCATCAAGTAGTGTTCTTAGCCGCCGCAAACCATTACTCATCGCCGGCTGGGTAATACCCAAATGGGCCGCTGATTTTGTGACATTGCGCTCCCTTAATAGCACATCCAGGTAAACCAGTAGGTTAAGGTCAATTCTTGATATATTCATATAATTAATATTCAGAATAAATATTATAAATTAGATAAATCATGCCATATCCTACAATATTCACCAACTACTCGACCCACCAGGTTTTAAAGCCGCAGCAATGCGGCTTTTCTTTGCTCTCAGAAAATCGTCTGAATCCGGCTAATATTTGTATATCTCGGTCTCTGGATAGAAACCATACCAGGCAAACCAGTAAGCACTAACGACAGGTAGCTCTCTGTCCTCATCATCGTATATACGAACACTGCGAGCGTCACTTAGCCACTCGACCCGAACAGTTTTTCCGCCCACTTTATCGACGAATTCTCCGGAGGAAAGAGCCAATTCCTTGAATGGATATGCTTTGGCTACACCGCCAATAAACACTCCTGCTACCCAGGCTTTTTTATCATAAGCACTGTTATTATGAGCAACGGGAAACCAGGTATCCCCGGAATTTTCATAGTCAAGATAGGGATCATCGGAATAATCAAAATCAAAGCCAGTATCTTCTGATAAAACTTGAGTCTCTGGGTGACGACTTAACCAATCTTGCCAGGTGGTGTGGCTCGCAGGCGGCATGCTCAGTTTCTCGCCCTTTCGTGGCCCACTCACTGCTTGCATTCGCAATTGTGACCACAGTGAATTTGTAGCTCGGTCGTAAAGTAAAACATCACTGTTATACAACAGACCAGAGATGCCAAAATTCAGGGTTTGATCAGACTCCGTTACTAGAAACACCATACCGCTGCCACACAAAGGACAATAAGTAATGGCCACGTAGTCATTAGCAAAACGGTCATTAACCACTTCATGACGACTGAGAATATTGATGGGGTAGGCACGCACTTGTCCAGCGAATTTGACGCCGATCACCCGCTGGTCGAGTTTGAGTTTTGCCTGCTCAGCAGAAATAAAGCGTGGGTTATCTATTGACGCAATGCCATCTTTTGGCGGGCCACCCTGAAATACTTCTTCTACAGGAATCAGTGCATCAGTCAAGTCAAAGCCATTCATACTGGCGGCAAAAGCATTCAAGTTGACAAAAAGCCCTGCCAGGAAAATAACAAAAACATATTGTCGAGGTTTAAGATAATTTCCGGTTAAGCTCATAAAAGCTTGGAACAATACCTGTCGCCATAGTTCCCCACGCCCAACAACACGCCCTTAAAACAAAGGGTGGTGCCCCTTTTAACGAAACTCTTCCCCGTTGCGCAAGATTCGGCTTGCCACCCAACGTGGTTCATTCTCTGACGAAAAAAGTCACCGCATCCCTAATATCCTCCAGATTGCTAGTTCCCCTTATTGGCGGACGCTTTAGAAGCTTTCGCTCTGCACCGGCACCTAAAAACTTCTGACAAAAGCACTTGAAATAGGAATATATTACTGAGGGTTTACATCAAGAGGCTTGGTCGACACTATCACTCCATTGCTATCGGCATAGATATATTCCCCGGGATTAAAACTTACTCCGCCAAAGGTAACCGGAACATTGTAATCACCAATACCCCTTTTTTCAGTTTTTAAGGGGATAGTCGCTAAAGCCTGCACGCCCAGATCAAGCCCCGACACGGTGCTAACATCGCGAATGCAGCCGTAGATAATCACACCGGCCCAATCATTTTTTACAGCGCTTTCAGCAATCATATCGCCCAACAAAGCTTTTCGCAGGGAGCCACCGCCGTCTACCACCATAACTTTACCTTTGCCAGGTGTAGCCAGGTGCTCCTTCACCAACGAGTTATCTTCAAAGCATTTCACGGTGACTATTTCGCCTCTGAAAGCCTCCCGACCTCCGAAATTAGATAACATTGGTTCCAGCACCCGCACCAGTTCCGGGTGCTCGTCACAAAGGTCAGGGGTAATATCAGTCATTAAGTATTCCTCCACCAAAGTATGTTGATTAACGGGTAATCTGCCTACAAACCCAGCGCGAATTATACCCAATATGCCGCCTACCGTCGTTGTGTTGTGAAGAGGATGCCACTACTCTGTGCGACCTGTTTACTACCCCTTTGAATGTGCCCGATTCCGCCGATGTCTGCCCCGCATATTATTGACTTTCCCTATCAGCCAAATGCCACGGCCTTATTTAACGCTATTCGGGATCTGCCTGCGCCGATCTGGTTCGATAGCGGAAAGCCCGGATCGTTGCAGGGCCGTTTCGATATTATTAGTGCTTTACCCATTGCCACTATAGAAACTAGGGGGAAAACGACAACAATTTCTAAATACCAATCTGATTCTACGCACGTTGAACGCTCTACCGATAAACCCTTTGCCATCGTCGAGCAGCTACTAACAGAAATGGACAGTGTTGTCAGTGAACCCAGTTTGCCTTTTTCTGGTGGCCTGGCGGGTTACTTTGGCTATGACGCCGGGCAGCAACTATCTCCGGGCGCTGCTGCCTTGATTGATCTTGCGGAATTACCTGATCTGCGACTTGGCTATTACACCTGGGCACTAATCATCAACCACCAGACCAGTAAGGCCTGGACCGTGTTTCATCCAGCCTGCGGCAATAAATTAAGAAAAGATGTACTCGCCAGACTAAGAGACGTCGATCACAATAAGTCGGGAAGCACTAATAATAACAATGAAACTAACTTTGCATTGAGCACAGGCTTTAAAGCATCCATATCCAAAGAAGCCTACGCTGCGCATATCGCAAGGATTAAAGATTACATCGTTGCTGGAGATTGCTATCAGGTAAATTTTGCTCAGCACTTTTGCGCCGAATATAGAGGGGACCCGTGGTTTGCCTACCAACAACTTCGTGCTGCCCTGCCCTCGCCGTTTAGTGCCTTTATGGCCTGGGACGACAGCGCCATTTTATCCCTGTCGCCAGAACGTTTTATCAGATTATGTGGCCGCCAGGTAGAAACCCGTCCGATCAAGGGCACTGCACCGAGAGGTCTAAGCTTCGACGAAGACCGACAACGCGGGATAAGCCTGATGAATAGTCCTAAAAATCGTGCTGAAAATTTGATGATTGTTGATTTACTCAGAAATGATCTGGGCAAAAGCTGTCAGCCCGGCTCTATCCAGGTACCAAAGTTATTTGATCTGGAAAGCTTTGCTAATGTTCATCACCTGGTCAGCACCATAACTGGCACCTTGATGGATAACAAAACAGCACTCGATTTATTGGCCGGTTGTTTTCCCGGTGGATCCATCACCGGTGCACCAAAAAAACGTGCCATGGAAATTATTCGAGAAACTGAACAAATCAAGCGCTCCGTTTATTGCGGCAGCATCGGCTATATCAGTGCTTGCGGCCGCATGGACACTAATATCGCCATTCGCACCTTGCTTGCAAACAAGGGTAAGCTACATTGTTGGGGCGGCGGTGGGATTGTTGCTGATTCAGACACCGATAGCGAATATGCCGAATCACTCGTTAAGGTGTCCCTGCTTATGGATACCTTGAGTAATTAACATATTAAGTTTAGTCTAACGCAAGAATTATAAAGACAAATCTCTATTACTCGCTTGAATAAAAGCTTTCTTTAAATCTTCGTAAGTATGCACCGCGGGAAACTGCGGAAATTCGGATATGACATTATCGGGTGCACTAAACAAAATACCCGCGTCCGATTCCGCCAGCATAGTGGTGTCATTGTAGGAATCACCCGCGGCAATAATACGGTAATAAAGAGTTTTTAAAGCTAAAACCGCCTGACGTTTAGGATTAACCTGACGCAAATGATAGTTAATGACCTTACCAGTTTGATCCACCTCAAGTTGATGACAAAGCAAGGTTGGGAAACCTAACTGCCGCATTAAAGGCTGAGAAAATTGGTAAAAAGTATCCGATAAAATAATTACCTGAAAGCGTTCCCGTAGCCAGTTGGTAAACTCGACAGCTCCTTCAAGGGGAGCTAAACAGTCAATCACTTTGTGTATTTCGTTAAGCCCCAGGCCATGTTTATCGAGAATCGCCAGCCGTTGCTTCATCAACACATCGTAGTCGGGAATATCTCGAGTGGTAGCACGTAATTCATCTATACCGGTTTCTTCAGCAAAGGCGATCCATATTTCGGGGATAAGAACACCTTCAAGATCAAGGCAGGCAATTTCCACAGATTTGACTCCTGGGTAAGAATTAAACGATGGCCGTAAATTTGAATCCCTTCTACGGATTAGAAGTATCTAACTACTATCTAGTATTCGGGTAATTGGATGTTTGAAAAGAATTCCTCAAGATTTTCTCTAGAGTTTATTGTACAGGCCTCATCAACGATATCGCGATTAAGGTGGGGCGCGAAACGCTCGATAAAATCGTACATAAAACCTCTTAAATAGGTGCCGCGACGAAATCCGATACTGGTAATACTCGGTTTAAACAGGTGTTTCGCTTCCAGCGCGACCAAATCGCTATCCTGTTCAGCGTCGTAGGCCATGTGAGCAACGATGCCAATACCCAGGCCCAGACGAACATAGGTTTTTATAACATCGGCGTCGGTTGCAGTGAACACAACTTTGGGCTTCAAGTCCTTGACACGGAATGCTTCATCAAGCTTTGAACGACCTGTAAAACCAAAAACATAGGTCACAATTGGATATTCAGCGACATCTTCCAGGGACAATTTGGTAATACTGGCAAGAGGGTGCGTTTTAGGCACCAAAATACAACGGTTCCATTTATAACAGGGCATCATCAGCAAATTCTGGAATAACTCCAGCGCTTCTGTCGCAATGGCAAAATCTACTTCGCCATCAGCAGCAGATTGCGATATTTGTGCAGGTGTGCCCTGGTGCATATGCAAAGCCACATCGGGATATCGTTCTATAAAAGATTCGATAACCGCTGGCAGAGCGTATCTTGCCTGAGTATGGGTGGTAGCAATCGATAAGCTGCCTTTATCTGGGGAGCTGTGTTCCTGAGCGAGCTGCTTGATGCTTTCAACCTTACCAAGAATTTCCCCAGCAATCTTCATGATTTCTTCACCAGCGGGTGTCACCCGGGTGAGATGTTTGCCGCTGCGAGAAAATATTTCCACGCCTAGCTCATCTTCGAGGAGACGTATTTGCTTACTGATACCGGGCTGGGAGGTATAGAGCGCCTGTGCGGTGATTGAAACATTCAATTCGTGGTGAGCGACTTCCCATATATACCGTAATTGCTGTAATTTCATATCATTATCACCTAGATACTATTGATCTAAAAATACTTGAATCTATTCCTCTGGAGCATAGACACTTATTTATAAAGTTACTAGTCTCTTCTCTGCTAAGCCACCTTTAAACTCACTTTTCATTAACGACTCCATGGGGTACATGACCCGTAGCAACGTTCTGGCTGGCGGATTCGCAATGCTGGAGCTGATCATCAAAAAACACATCAGCACCATAAGATTTCAGGAAAGCGCCCTTATTAAGCCCACCAAGAAAAAGCGACTCATCAATACGAATATTCCAGTCCCGTAAAGTCAACACTACTCTTTCGTGAGCCGGTGCAGAGCGCGCGGTGACCAATGCGGTTCGTATTGGTCCGGTCTCTGGGGGGAATTCAGCCTGCAGCCTATGCAGGGCCTGGAGAAAGTTTTTGAAAGGACCACCGCTCAGAGGTTTTTTTGCTGAAGCTTTTTCGCTGCGAGAAAAAGCTTCAAGGCCCTCAGTTTTATAGACGCGCTCGGCTTCATCTGAAAATAGCACCGCATCCCCGTCGAAAGCAAAGCGCAGCTCATTGTCGTTAGCCCGATGTTGAGCTGACGCAAGTAACGTTGCCGCTGCGACGCCATGATTCAAAGCATTACTAACATCTTCGCCATGAGTCGAAAGAAACAAATGGCAACCAAAAGCACTGACATAACGGTAAGGGCTTTTACCGCCACAAAAAGCCGCACGCGTGATATTCAAACCATGGTGTTCGATAGAGTTAAAGATGCGCAAACCCGTATCGGCGGAGTTACGTGACAACAGAATAACCTCGACTCGAGGTTTTAAAAACTGCTCATTGATGCGCAATAATTTTTGCACCAGAGGGAAAGCCTCGCCCGCATCGAGAGGCTCTGATTCGTGAGCAATTTGATATTCCGAGTAAGCCGCCAGGCCTTTATTTTCAAAAACCCGATGACTGTCACTGAGGTCAAATAAGGCCTGAGACGAAATAGCGATAACCAGTTTGTCGTTAAAATCTTCGGGCAAAATACCATCCGCTTTCAATTGTCTTATCGGTAAACACGCCCGCTATACAGCGAAACACTGGAGCCACTGTAGCTTAAGTCTCCTGATCTGCAAACCACTCTCGCGTGAGGCGAAAAACCACCGGGCTGAGTAAAATCAGAGCAATGAGATTGGGTATTGCCATCATCGCATTCAGTGTATCGGCAATTAACCAGGCAATACCCAGCCCTTTCACGGCTCCCACGAAAACGGCCAGAGTCCAGAGTATCCGATAGGGCACAATTATTTGCCTGCCAAATAGAAATTCAGCACAGCGTTCACCGTAATAACTCCAGCCAATAATTGTGGTGAAGGCAAATAGCGCCAGGACAACAGCAACGAACTTATCACCCCAGACAGGCACCACGCTGGCAAAAGCCGATGCAGTCATCGCGGCACCCTGTGCGGTACCTGTCCAGACATTAGTGACAATTAAGGTCATCCCAGTCAGTGTGCAGATAATCAGAGTATCAATAAAAGTACCCAGCATAGCAATACTTCCCTGGCGCACCGGACTGTCGGTTTTCGCGGCTGCGTGGGCGATAGGCGCACTACCAAGACCGGCTTCATTAGAAAATATCCCTCGTGCCACACCCATTCGTATCGCCACCATTACCGCTGCGCCAGCAAACCCCCCTTCTGCTGCTGTCGGAGTAAAAGCACTGACAACTATTTGCTGCAAAGCCTGGGGGATATCTCCAATATGAACAATTAACACGACGCTGCAGCCCAGCAAATAAGTCAGTGCCATCAAGGGCACCAGGCTGGATGCCACTCGAGCAATGCTCTTTATCCCGCCTAACAAAACGCCACCAACGAGAATCGCCATCATTCCGCCACTCACCAGCTCAGGGATATTAAATGACGAAGCTAACACCCGGGACACCTCACTGGCCTGGACAGTGTTACCGATACCGAAACCAGCCAACATACCGAAAATTGCAAATAAGGAGCCCAACCAGAGCCAGCGTTGACCCAGCCCGCTCTTGATGTAATACATAGGGCCACCAACCTTACGGCCCAGCTTATCGGTTTCTCTGTATTCAACAGCTAATACAGCTTCAGCGTATTTTGTCGCCATACCTACCAGAGCTGTGCACCACATCCAGAACAATGCACCGGGGCCGCCAATCCCTATAGCCGTGGCTACGCCGGCAATATTACCTGTACCAATAGTGGCAGACAGAGAGGTCATCAAGGCAGAGAATGGGGATATGTCACCGTCATCACGATGACCTTCGCTTTTGAGTAATTGCCTAAAGCCAAAACCCAGTTTTTTTATGGGTAAAAACCGCAAACCTACGGTTAACCAAAGACCCGTTCCGAGGATAAGCCCGAGCATTATTGGCCCCCAGACGACAGCATTTATTTGACTAATCACTGTTTCAAACAAGGCGTAATTCCTGTTTATTTTTATTTAATATCGATAAAAATAAGCCAGCAGTTCCTGTGAGCAGGCTTCTAAGAGTACATTTGTCTTACCACACTTATGCTAGCAATCTTACGAGACCTGGTCTTGAAGAAAATCCCGTTGGGCCAACAAGCCAAAGATGCCGCCAGTGTGGATAAAAACAATATCAGCTTGCCCAGCAAACTCTCCCTGCCGGATTTTTTCTATCATTCCATGGAAAGCCTTACCGGTGTAAACCGGATCTAAAATTAAACCTTCCAATGCGGCTAGCTCACGAATAACTGTAAACACCGCCTCCTCTGCCTGTGCGTAGCCCGGCCCGATAAAGCGGTCATCAACATGGATAGGGACAGCCTGCGGATCAAGATCAATGGAATACAGGTCCCGCCAGGCAACAATATCGGTCCGAACCTTATTTTCAAAGTACTCTGCGTTGTCACAGACTGCGAGGCCAAGCACCGTGGCATCAAGACTATAGAGTGCTGCTCCTGCGCTTAAACCAGCTTGAGTACCCCCCGAACCAGTCGCATGAAGAATGGTCTGAGGCTTAATGCCAGCCGCCTCAAAGTCATTAATTAACTCTGGAATACAATGTATATAACCCCATACACCTGTGCCGTCGCTTGCACCGGTTGGAATAGAATAGACTTTGTTACCTTGCCCCTGATAATACTGCACCCAATATTCAAACAAGGCAGGCAAGTCTCTCTGAAACTCTTTTTTGTCATAGCGGGAAACGTTTGCCCCTGCGAGATAGTCCAGAAATAAATTACCTTCAGGTACAGCAGTATCAAGGTGCGTATCAACGCCATCCTTGACACCATCGTTGCGCAATATCAAATGTACTTTGAAACCCAGTTGAGCACCAAGTAGCGCCGTGGCTCGACAGTGATTTGACTGCAGTCCCCCGCAGGTTATCAGCGTATCGCTACCCTGCTCCAGTGCACGAGCCAGGCTAAATTCGAGCTTGCGGATTTTATTACCTGTGACAGCACAATCTGTGAGGTCATCTCTTTTGACCCAGATTCTTGGTCCGCCGAGTTGCTCGGAGAGCCGGTTAAGCGGCTGAAATGGCGTGGGTAGACGAGCCAGAGATAAACGAGGTGGGTACGCAATGTTGTCCATTTAAACCTCCCACCTCGCTTGCAAGACCTTATAAGTTATCTACAAGTCACCTGCGGTGTGCAATTTACCAGCTGATGTACGGGTGTAAGTACCAATTTAGCTTTAGTACTGATTATATTGCCTTAATGGTACCTTTTGGCAGCACCGCATGAATCGCTGCGCGTTGAAACTTTAACTCTACTGTGTCTGAGACTTCTAGAACGAGATACTCACCGTCTATTTTTCCAATTTTCCCAAGAATCCCACTATTGGTCACCACCTCATCACCCTTGGCCAGATTTTCGACCAGGGCTCTGTGCTCTTTTGAGCGCTTACGCTGCGGGCGGATAATCATCAAATACATAAACAGAAATAAACCACCGAACATCACAACGGTGATAAGGGGGTTAGGTTCACCGGGTGCAGCAGCAGGCGCGGCCATGGCTGACGGGATAAAAAATGACATAGATGTACCTCCTAATTAAAAACAAACATAAAGGGTGATGTGGACGCAGTCGGCCAGGGTTTAGATCAGGTTTCCTACAATCCAGTCTTGTGCCTCTTGATGGTGGGTTTTCGTTTTCACTTTATCCATGACGTGCTTGAGACGGCCATCCTTACCAATAATAAAGGTCGTTCGTAGTATGCCCATATATTCCCGACCCATAAATTTCTTCAAATCCCAGACGCCGTATTTATCGGCCACAGCATGGCCTTCATCGGATAGCAGGTCAAAGTTTAAGGATTGTTTAGCTTCAAAGTTGACTAAACGCTTAACAGGGTCGGGGCTCACTCCCAAAACTACCGTATCGAGTTTTTCAAAATCATCCCGCGCATCCCGTATACCACAGGCCTGGACAATGCAGCCCGGAGTTTGTGCCTTTGGGTAAAAATAGAGTACGACATTTTTTTTATCCCGAAAATCTTTCAGGGAGACATCTTCTTCCCTTTGATTCTTGAGTTTAAAGGCCGGCGCGATATTACCAATCTTTGGAAACGCCATACTTGTTCTCCCGATACTCGCTACTTTGATATTAGTTTTCTGAGCATTGTTTTTCTTAATGGGGGAATAAACATCAGTCCCAGTCCAATCAGTTTTCCTGGCAATACTGTTGTTTACTTCCTGAATTCTTTCTTCCCGAACAGTTATCCCTCAAGGAAGAAGATGCTGTACTGCATCGCGCTCCTCTATGAGTTCTTGCTCTGTCGCCTGCATTTTAGTGCGGGAAAACCCATTGATGTCGAGACCTTGAACAATTTGCCAATCGCCATCCTTACAGGTGCAAGGGAATGAGTAGATTAGCCCTTCGGTAATACCATAGCTACCATCGCTATAAACACCCATGCTGGTCCAGTCATTGTCCGCGGTACCTGTGGCCCAGGTGCGCATATGGCCTATAGCCGCATTGGCCGCCGACGCTGCGCTGGAAGCACCTCGGGCTTTAATGATGGCCGCACCACGTTGCTGAACCGTCGGAATAAATTCATTTTCGTACCAGCTTTGCTCAACTTTATCACTGGCCTTTTCGCCGGATACTTTGGTATTATATAAATCTGGATACTGGGTCGCAGAGTGATTGCCCCAAATAGTCATGTTCGAAACAGCGTGAATTGTGGTGCCAGTTTTTTGTGCCAGTTGAGTCAACGAGCGATTGTGATCAAGACGCGTCATAGCAGTGAATTGCCGTGGGTTAATATCCGGGGCATTACGCTGGGCGATCAAGGCGTTGGTGTTGGCCGGGTTACCCACTACCAGTACCTTTATATCCTTACTAGCGTTAGCATTGATGGCTTTACCCTGAGCCGAAAAAATGGCTGCATTAGCCTCTAGCAGATCTTTACGCTCCATACCCGGCCCTCTGGGGCGTGCACCAACCAGCAAGGCATAATCTGCATCTTTAAAGGCGATATTAGCATCATCGGTACAAACCATACCTGCGAGTAAAGGGAAGGCACAGTCATCCAGTTCCATTGCAGCACCCTGCAATGCTTCAAGAGCCGGAGTGATTTCCAGCATCTGCAAAATAACCGGTTGATCAGGGCCAAGCATTTCGCCAGCAGCAATACGAAATAGAAGAGAATAACTGATCTGGCCAGCGGCCCCAGTAACAGCAACACGTACAGGTGATTTCACAGAGAACTCCAAATTAAGTGTAAGAAATAATGCAATTAAAGGCTCGCCATTATACGGAATTAGTTGGGGATTTCATCTCGCCGAAGCGGCCGAAGCATAAGGCTAATCGGTCTATCTGGTCAGCCGCTCATAGCGCTGGATAAGCGCCTCATAAAGGTGATCTTTAAAACTGGGATCAGTTGCGTCCAGCTCAGCCACCAGCTCAACCAGGTGTTCGTTATCCTCCCGGCCGCTCCAATTTTTCTGGTATGTGCCATCTTGATAACCGTGATCCTGGCGGAAAAAATTAAGTACATTTTTACCTATATAGCGCTGATACAACTCGTCAAAACTTAAATCCGCATCAGCCAGCAGCACAGCAAACTTATCAATATCAAAGACTTTATACTGTAGCGTTGCCAGAGCAAAATTCTCCAGGTCCTCATGAAAGCTCTGTCCGGCGGTAGTTTTCTGTAATGCCGTGGCAAGGCGACCGGCGAGGACTTTATATTCTGCATGATCCAGTAAGAGCTGGCTCATGCCGAAGTGCCAGATATCCACCAGCTCAAGTTTTACCTGTTCAATATCGGGACTTTGCTTTTTCCACCATTTCCAACCATGGTGATCCAGTAATTCTGCACATTCCACCCAAATTGCCCGGTACCACTCAAAGCCCTGACTTCGCCATTGCTCATGAACTCGAGCATTCATAGCATCCTGCATAGCTAGCATGATTTCTAAGCGTTGCCACATGGCTTTATTCCTGGTCTTAGCTGCTGTTTGCTATGTGTACTGTTGGCCACATCATCAGGTTTAAATAGCTCCTCAAAATTCCTCCTGGTAATATTGGCTAGCGCTTCCAGGGAAACACCTTTAAGGGCCGCAACACACTCTGCCACCTCTCTCAAATATCGCGGTTCGTTCTTCTTACCACGATGAGGTACCGGTGCCAGCCAGGGCGAATCGGTCTCTATTAACAATCGTTCGATTGGAATCTTTTTAACCGTTTCCCGCAAGGACTCCGCGTTCTTAAAGGTCACGATGCCCGATATAGAGATATAAAAATTGAGTTCAAGCGCGGCTTTGGCCATGTCCCAGCTCTCAGTAAAGCAATGTAAAACACCGGCAACCGAAGGATCGACATGATCACGGAGAACACGTAGAGTTGCTATTTCAGCCTCACGGGTATGCACAATCAGCGGCTTGGCAACCTGCCTGGCAACTTGGGCATGAATAACGAAACTGTCTTCCTGCCACTCCTGTGTATCAGCACTATAAAAGTTATCGATCCCGGTTTCGCCGATGGCGATTACTTTATCTCGTCGAGCTAGCTTAAGAAGTTCCTCAGGATTGGGGACAGGTTGGGCTTTTGACTGAAGCGGGTGAACCCCCACTGATGTGTAAACATTGTCCAAATGACCCACCAACGCCTGAAGGTTTTGTGCAGATTCAAGTGTCGTGGCCACAGAGAGAAAACGCGTAACACCTTGCTCACGACACGCGTCCAGGAGTGCCTCTATAGACCCGTCATAAGGCTCCAGATCAAGGTGGTCAAGATGACAGTGGGAATCAATCAGCAATACAGTTCAACCAAGATTGTGTAAACCCAAAACAAAAACATTGTAATATAAGTGATGTTTAACCCAGGGTATTAAAACAGCACAGACTAGCAAAACATCTCTACAGAGTGTAGGTGGGGCGTTCACTGGATAATAGCCCAGCGAGATGTACTTCTATTTTAGAGATGAGCATTGCGCTGCTTTCTTCAGGAAATTCAATCCCAACACCCTGGCGTCGATGCCCGGAACTCCCTGCAGGGCTGACCCAGACAATTTTCCCGGTCAAGGGTATTTTTTCAGCCTCTTCCATTAAATCGAGGAGTACGAAAACATCATCGCCCAATGAAAATTGTTTACGGGTGGGAATAAATAAGCCACTATTTTTCAAAAAAGGCATATAGCATTTATACAGCTCTTCGGCGTCATTAAGAGCCAGATTAAGTATGCCACTGCGGATTCCACCACCATTTGCTTTCACTATTTCCACCTAACTTAACGAATATTTCAACCTATGGATAAATGGTACCACAAGCATACCACCTGATATTATCGCCGAGAAGTAGATTCCCGTTGCCACCACCCAGACAACAAATCCTCTATCAACAGCTGAGGGTTAGGATTAGCTTTGCTCGCCAGTAATCTCCTGGCATAGAGCAACTGATCCATAAACACAAAATGTCTGCGATCAGGCAGGCTGTTATGTGTAACTTCCCGCAATACACTTTTCGTTTGAAAGGCTAACATCCATTCGACCAAATCATTTGGTGCCACAGATTTCCATTGTTCAGCCGCTTCAACCGGCGACAATAGTCCCCGGGAAAGTTCCTCCAACATAGTCTGAAACTGTTTAATTTTCTCGAAAGAATTATCATCCCCAAAACGTACTGCGCGTAATGGCCGCCCCCCTGCCGCTTCCAGCAGCGACGCATAATCGTTCGTTTCGATCTCACCACGCAACCACTGTATAGCCTGATCAGGGTCAGGAATCGGGAATAAAAACTGCTGACAACGACTGCGAATAGTCGCCAGCACTTCACTTTGTTGATGATGTATAAGAATCAATAAAGTAGCTTTACCTGGCTCTTCAAGACATTTTAACAGGGCATTGGCGGCGCTATGGGTCATCGCTTCGACGGAATTAATCAACATCACACGCCAGCCGCCAAGCATAGCTGTGCCGGTAGAAAACCCAACTAGCCCTCTTACCGCATCCACGGATATCGCCTTGCCTTTGGTCTCAGGCTCAAGCAACAAAAAGTCCGGGTGTGAGCCAGCCGCCATCAGTAGGCAAGCTTTACAGGACGAACATCCCTGACCGTCAACCGGTGATTGACAAAGCACTCTGGTAGCCAGAGCCGCAGCAAAATGATACTTGCCGACATCAGAGGGCCCTGTCATCAACACCCCATGGGGTAACATTCCAGTATCAAGTAAACTCTGAAACGTTTGCCATTGCCGCTTTTGCCAGGCGTAGAACTCGTTTAGTGGCCTGTCTTGAAGACTGCTCATTAAGCGACAAACCCAGAGTAAAACTTATCCAACGCGCTCTTGATGTCAACCGCTACCTGTTGTTCGCCTTGAGACGCGTCAATTAGTTTAAAACGCGCTGGCTGACTGGCGATTTGCCGATGATAGTCCCGGCGAACGCGATCATAGAAAGCCAACTCTTCGGTTTCAAAACGATCCCGCTCACCGCGCTTTTGAACTCTGCTCAATCCGACCTCCGGATCAATATCAAGAACCAGCGTTAAATCGGGTTGTAGTTCACCCTGCACGAGCTCGGCCAATGCTTGTATCAAATCAATATCAGCTCCTCTGCCACCGCCCTGATAGGCAAACGTGGCATCGGTAAAGCGATCACATAACACCCAGATACCTTTGTTCAGGGCCGGCAATATCTTCTCAGACAGATGTTGGGCCCGCGCTGCAAACATTAATAACAATTCGGCCATAACATCAACTGACTGGTCTCTATGACTTAGTAATAACGTCCGCACTTCCTCACCAAGCTCTGTGCCACCCGGCTCTCGCGTACTAATAAAATCTATCTCCTGGCTAACAAGCCATTGTTCAATACAGGCAACGTTGGTGCTCTTGCCAACACCTTCCGTACCCTCAAGCGTAATAAACTTACCTGTCATATCAAACTCTTTTTGTTGAGGTCTGAATGCCGAGCCTTTATTTATCGATTACTCACTGATCGTCGATTTTTCGATCACTGCTTTATCTGCCGACGGAAAAGACCTATAAGTCTTCGCCCGATTGTTAACCTGGTACTTCCGAACAGCTCGGTTGTGCTCATCAAGGCTGGTAGAAAAATAATGGCTGCCATCACCCTTGCCGACGAAAAATAGAGCCTTACCGACGGCTGGGTGTAAAGCTGCCTTAATAGCAGCAAGACCTGGATTCGCTATTGGGGTCGGCGGCAGCCCCATATTCAGATAAGTATTATAAGCAGATGCCTCGCGCAAGTGCTCTCTCGTAAGGTTACCTTTAAATGCCTCACCCTGGCCGTAGATAACCGTAGGGTCGGTCTGCAAACGCATGCCTTTTTGTAGGCGCAACACAAAAACTCCCGCGATTAGAGGCCTCTCCTCTGGTACCCCTGTTTCTTTTTCGATAATCGACGCCATTATTAATGCGTCGTAGGGATTTTCGTAAGGTAACCCGGACTCTCGTTCCGCCCATAATTCCACCAGCTGATCTGCCATTATTTGATAGGCCCGCCGTAGTATCGACAAATCACTATCTCCAGACACATAGGCGTAGGTATCCGGTGCAAACCATCCTTCTGGATTTGTCTGGCTAATAGCTAAGCTCTCGGCGATATCACTATAGGTCAAACCCGCCAGAGTCTGATCAAGGCCTTTGGCTCCGGCCATGGCAGCAAGCCATTGTTTCAGAGTCCACCCTTCTGGAAAGGTAATAGTATGCTGTTGAACTTCGCCGCTGGCTAATTTCGCCAGCAAGCTGGCCAGAGTCTCATTGGAGGATAATTGATAGTCACCGGCTTTAATATCGCTTAACCCGTACAGGCGGGCATATATTTTCAGTGCTAACGGAGACTCTAGAATATTCTCTTCGACGAGATGCGCAGCAATCATATTAAGGCCAGCGCCCTGGCTGACGATAAGCTCATAGCCGTCTTCGGCTACTGCCAAAGGTTGAGTCAATGCTGCCTGCAACCATAACCACAACCCTACCGCACATATAATTATTGCACTAGAAAAAAATAGTGCTATTCGCCGAAGCATGGGTACTGTTTCCCTAATCCAGCTTGAATTAACCTGGTCTGGCTCAGTGAACCAGGATGTGCTCCTTCAGTCGAAAACAAAGTTTGATTTAAGCCTGTAATTTCCGTTACCGCAGTTAATCCTCTAACCGCGTTACAAACAAAGACTTCTTCGGCCTTCTGCAACAGCCCGAGATCAACATTCCGGCATAACACAGTCAAACCTTCAGCCGGCATCACTTGCTCTATTAACAATTGTCGCATGACGCCAGCCACACCCGATCGTTGTAAGGACGGCGTTATCCATTGCCCCTGATGTAAAAAAAACAGATTACTGCTGAGCGCTTCAATAACATTATCAGTCTGATCAAGCAGTAATCCATCACAATCTGGAGGCAATTCGGCTGCAGCCATCACCTGATCCAGACGGTTTAAGTGTTTGATGCCCGCCAGACGAGGATTCTCAGGCAAGCGGTATTCACAAAGCTTTAAACGTAATTCGCTGAGGCTCCGATCCAGGGAGAAATACTGAATCAGGCAGCGCGGTTTTACTTCCCGGTTAGCAGAATGGTAGGAGTAGCCTCGCATTCCATCGCCTGCGGTCAACACCAGTTTAACTAAGCCTTCGGCGGGCCATCCAGGCAACATTAAGCCGAGTTGGCGTTTAATCTTCCCCAGGTCACAGGCTATCGCCAGAATACTCGCCCCACTTTTTAGTCTAGCAAGGTGTAAATCCAGTAATGGCAGCTGACCCTGGGTTAAGCGCATTGTCTCAAACAGGCCGTGGCCATATAGAAAGCCCCGGTCGCTTGCGGGTATAAACTCGGCTGGTTCACCATCGACAAACGATTCAGTCACAAACATAAACCCGGTGTTTAATCGCTACCAGTAGACTCACGGGATAACGCCACACGGCAGATATACGGGTGTACATCGTAGATCAGGGCCACAATGATAATCGACAGAATAGCGGGACAAGCCGCCCATGTGGTACCAGGCGGCTGATATTGAGGAGCTTACTTTAAATTGTTATTGATATAGTTAATTGCGTCTTGAACAGAAGCCAGTTTTTCGGCGTCCTCATCAGGAATCTCAGTATCGAACTCTTCTTCAAGAGCCATGATCAATTCTACGGTATCGAGAGAATCAGCACCCAGATCATCTACAAATGAAGAATCAGGCTTGACATCTTCTTCTTTAACGCCCAATTGCTCGGCGACCATTTTTAATACGCGTTCGTCAATGCTACTCATGACAATCATTGCTCCTGTTGATAGAGGGTTTGTTCAGCTTTCTTTATTCAAGCTATTCTGGTCAAGTCGTTCCGTCCATTATCCACTGGGACTATTTTTAGTTAAAAAGGCTCTGCCTGCCTAACCTGGTGGCGCATTTTACCTGAAAAATTTTAATACGTAACCGCTTTTATGCTCTCATTAAATACGGCCTGTTTTGACCTAGTTCATGTACATGCCACCATTGACTTCAATCGTTTCACCCGTTATGTATGCTCCGCCGTCTCCGGCCAGAAAGGTCACTACCGAGGCTATTTCTTCTGGCTCACCAAACCGTGCCAGAGGTATATTGGCCAACATTGCTTCCCGGTTACTTTCACTCAACTCCCTTGTCATATCGGTGTCAATAAAACCCGGTGCGACGGTATTAACGGTTATATTGCGGGAGCCTATCTCCTTGGCCAGAGATCGTCCAAAACCAGCCACCCCAGCTTTGGTCGCAGCATAGTTGGTCTGCCCGGCATTGCCCATAGAGCCAACTACCGAGCTGATATTGATGATTCTTCCCCAACGAGCCTTGGTCATACCTTTAACACAGGCCTTGCTTAGTCTGAAAATGCCGGTGAGATTAGTATCCACCACAGCATTCCATTCATCCTCTTTCATCCGCATTAGAATATTATCTCGGGTGATCCCGGCATTGTTAACCAATATCAGTGGCGCCCCATACTCCTCAGTTATGATTTTTACCGTAGCGCTGATGTCATCGGGCTCAGCAATATCAAGCCGTAAACCTTTACCCACGATATTCTTTTCACCAAAGCGTTGAGTAATCCGCTTAGCACCCTCATCAGACGTGGCAGTTCCGATCACAGTCGCCCCCGCAGCACCCAATGTATCGGCAATAGCCGCCCCGATGCCTCTGCTCGCACCGGTGACCAATGTAACTTTACCTTCAAAACTCATACAGCTCTCTCCATTGCTTTTTGTCGCCACCATTAATCCGCTTGCTGTATCAAATTATGCAGCGCTGACAATGTTAGCTGCCTGATTAAAACTATCCGGCACATCGGTAGATAACAACAGCAAACTTCCGTCGATACGTTTATTCAAGCCACATAAAATCTTACCCGGCCCGCATTCAACAGTAGTATCGACACCTTTACTGAGCAACAACTTGACGCAATCTACCCAACGCACAGGACTGTAGATTTGCTCAACCATCAAATCACGAATACGCTCAGGATCAGTTTCTATTGCTGCGTGAACATTGTGTACTATCGGAATTTGTGGCATCCGAAAAGCAACACCGGCTAATTCCTGAGCCAATCGATCGGCTGCGGGTTTCATCATTTGAGTGTGAAACGGCGCACTCACCGCCAAAGGCATCGCTCGCTTGGCCCCCGCCGCCTTACACAACGCTACCGCTCGATCTATAGCGCCACTGGCACCGGCAATTACCACCTGCCCAGGGGCATTAAAATTAACCGCCCTGACCTCTTCACCCTGTTCAGCCTGCTCACAACAACGGCTGATTGCGGCATCATCCAGCCCAATCACGGCGGCCATTGCGCCTTTTCCTTCAGGTACAGCTTCCTGCATATACGCGCCACGTAGACGGACTAAGTTCACTGCATCCGTAAACTCAACCACACCGCCACAAACCAGCGCCGACCATTCGCCGAGACTATGCCCCGCTAATAATGCCGGCTGAGTATCAACCTGACTCACCCACAGTCGCCAAAGCGCAACGCTTGCGCTTAATAAAATCGGTTGAGTCCGCTCGGTCCGATTAATGTCTTCCTGACTACCATTTTGAAGCATATCCCAGATATCGTAGCCCAACACTTCCGCCGCCTCGTTGAAAGTCTCTAAAATAAGCGGACTTCGGCTAGCAAAGTCAGCGAGCATGCCGATCTTCTGTGAGCCCTGACCAGGAAACACAAATGCGAGTTTATGATTTGCTGTCATATATCCCTCAGGAATTGTTTGGCGGATTTGGTTTGAAACTTTTTGACCCAAAGCTAAGTTTAAGCCATATAGTGTTTGAGGTAACGGGTTACTCGGCCGATGACATCCGCCTGATGCGCCTGGGCGGCTCGCTCTAGGGCGCCGCAATAGCCACCTTCATCAGCGTTACCATGACTTTTTATTACCACTGCATTTAAGCCAAGCAATATCGCTCCATTAAATAGGCCCGGATCGAAAGCCTGTCTTAACCTTGCGTAAACTTCTCTCTCCAAACCAGAGGCCGTGCTAGAGGCTGCTTCCGGCAGTTTCACCGGGGCGGGTTTCTGAAACAACCCTGTCGTCAATTTTGCTGATACCAGATGCTCCAGAATAATTCGAGCGGCACCTTCAATAGCTTTCAACGTGACGTTTCCGACGAAGCCATCACAGACGACAATCTCAATGCCACCATGCAATAAGTTGTCAGCTTCAATAAACCCTGTGTAGTTTAACTTCGGGTTTGCAGCCAACAATTCGGCCGCTGCTTTAACGACTTTATTACCCTTGATACTCTCTTTACCGATATTCAACAAAGCGCAGGGTGGCTGAGCTATCTGGTCCAGGGCGCTGGCCAGGGCCGTCGCCATCAAGGCAAACTGTTGCAGCTGCTGAGCCGAGCAATCTACATTGGCTCCCGCATCTAGCAAATAACACCGTCCTTCCTGTCTCGGTAAAGCCGTGCAAATCGCGGGACGATCAATGCCATCACTAATACCCAGAAGCTTTAGCCCCATAGCCATCAGGGCTCCGGTATTACCACCACTGATGCAAGCAGCCGCACTGCCTTCAGCGACGGACTGTAGCGCCAGCCACATTGAAGAATCTTGCTTATGCCGCAACGCAGCGGAGGGCGATTCCTGATCGCTAACGACCTGGGAACAATAATGGACACGGCAGCGGTCGATCCCGTGAGAGTCTCTATCAGGCAGGTGGCATAGCAGCTCGTCTTTGAGACCGTATAAAACTAATTCGGTCTCCGGGTTGTTACTGAGAAAGCGTATCGCTGCGGGGACAGTGACCGCTGGTCCTCCGTCCCCACCCATAGCATCTACTGCAAGTTGCAGTCGTGCTGCCAAAACGAATTAATCGTTGCTGTCGCTCTCAATCACCTTATTACCTCGGTAAAAACCATCAGCAGTAACGTGATGGCGAATATGCTTTTCACCACTGACCTGATCCTCAGATAAGGGGGCGCCAGCACCTAAGGCATCATGAGAGCGGCGCATACCGCGTTTAGATCTTGTTTTACGACTCTTCTGTACAGCCATTGCTGTCTCCTTTATTCAAGTTAGCGAGGTAAAATAATTACCCTTGTGTTACGCATCTTCAGTCTTACTATTTTAAAGTGAGAAATCTGACTCTGCTCACCCAGATTCTCATCTCACTTCGCATCTAATATCCTTGTACGATTAAGGGGTTTCCCGAAGCTCCCGCTCTGAGTAAATCCTGTAATTGATGCCTATGGAATACAGGGCATCGGCCAATGCGCCTATTTCCTGGCGTTTACTCTTTGAACTTCAGGCCCTGCAGGACCTCAAAAGGGTTTGGCCGCTTGTCTATCACTACCTTACCAGTCGAATAATTCCCTTCTGCCTCGCATTGCGCACGTTCATGAAAGCTCACTATGGGCAGGCCTAATAAAAGCTCTTCCTCGATCATACTGTACAAATCGGCCTCAGAATCTTCTAAAAGCCAGGGCTCATATCGCTTTGGCAGCGAGCCCATTGTTTCTTCGTTGATAACAATAATCCAATTGACAGCCGCAGTAATCCTATGAGTCATACTTTTCATGCATCGCTGACACACTAGTTGAAGATCAACTCCGAGTTCGCCCGTAACAATTCGATAACCCGTCTCATCACAATGGAAGTGTAAGTTTGCTGTTACCGGTCTATCAATAGATAGCGCTAGCTCGGACAATCTCGGCATCCTTTCTGGAAGCACTACACCCTCAATAAGGTTATCCTGCTCAGCCAGTTTCAATGGACTTACCCAGTGAGGTAACATTTTAGCTTGCTGGGTTACCGACATGACAATGCGCACCTACTCACACAGGCGCGCAATTCTAGGGATATGGTATTGATCTGTCAAAGAAATATGCCACCAAATTGCAACCCAATTATTAACTCTTAGCTCTCGGATTTTTCAGGCACTTTACTATGCAGCTGGTACTCGCCTCATCATCTCCTTATCGAAAACAATTACTCGAGCGCTTAGGCGTTCGGTTTAGTTGCCAATCTCCTGATATAGATGAAGCAGCTCTCATCAACGAAGCTCCAATCGATACCGTACGGCGACTTGCCAGGGAAAAGGCTGAGGCCCTCGCACAGGCATTTCCAGAACATTTAATCATTGGTTCTGATCAAATTGCAGTGCACGCCGACGCTTTAATCAATAAACCCGGCAACTATGACAACGCATATCTTCAATTACAGCGTTTTTCCGGGCAAAGCGTACACTTCATGACAGCTCTCTCTATTGTTAATACATGCAATGATAAGCTTAGCAGCGCAGTTATCACCACCGAAGTTCGGTTTCGTAGTTTGCGCGACGACGTAATAGCGCAATATCTAAATTATGAACAACCCTACAATTGCACCGGCAGCTTTAAGGCAGAAGGTTTGGGTATTGCCCTGTTTGAAAAAATCAGTAGCGATGACCCAACGGCCATCATCGGCCTACCTCTGATTAAATTGAACCAGATGCTGGCTGAGCACGGCTTTGATATATTCAATAATATAGTTTAATTTATCATTATAAGATACTATATTTTATAATATTTTATAATATTTTATAATATTTTATATATTTCAAAAAACGCATCAAGACAGGCTAAAGGCTTATAAGGCAACAGCCTGTCTAGCTCATGGGCACCATAACTTACTGCAAGACGAGGCATACCTGAGCGCTGGGCCATCTCCATATCAAACGTGGTATCGCCCACCATAATGGCCTGCTCAGCAAATAAGTCGTGCTCTATTAACAGTGAATTAAGCATTGCAGGGTCAGGCTTGGATGCCGTTTCATCCGCGCATCGGGTACTATGGAAAAAATTATTCATGCCAATAGAACCCAGTACTCGATCAAGACCTGCCCTACTTTTACCTGTCGCCACGGCCATGATAAATCCCTGATCTTTTAAGTCCTCCAGAGTTTGCAGTACCCCCGGGTAGAACTGGGATGGCTTGGCGTCTTCACGTCTGAAATGCTTCGCATAATTCTCGCGCAATACATGAATTTCCGAGGTCGTAGCCCCAGGAAAGAGCTGCTCAAGCGCTTCGTGTATGCCAAGGCCAACGATACCCCTTGCTTGATCATCGTTAGGAACTGGCAAGCGGCTGTCTTTGGCAGCCAGTTGCAGGCAATAGACTATCCGCTCAAGGGAATCGCAAAGAGTGCCGTCCCAGTCAAAGACCAACATCGCTGGCCTTGTATTGGCAGGCACTATAAATCCTCCAAAACTAACTTCAAATCTCGCGGCAATGGCGCTTCGACTTTGATCACCTCACCAGTACGCGGCAAGCTAAACTTAAGTTCACTGGCATGGAGAAACAGACGGTTTAAGCCGAAATTTTTCAGAGACTTATCATAACTCTCATCACCATACTTTAAATCCCCCGCGAGAGGGTAGCCAACTAACTGGCAGTGCACTCGAATCTGGTGGGTGCGTCCGGTCTCAAGTTTAGCTTCAACAAGAGTGGCTGTTTTGAATTGTCGAATGACCTTAAAACGGGTTAACGCTTGCTTGCCTTCTTTATCGGGACGCACCACTCGCTCCCCGGAGCTCAGCGTGTTTTTTCGAAGCGGTGCGTTAACCTGATGTAAATTTTTGGGCCACCGCCCTTTTACGAGCGCAAGATAACGTTTGTCGACCGCCCGTTCCCGCATCTGATCCTGCAAGGCTCTCAAGCTCGCTCGATTACGGGCTACCAACAAGCACCCGGACGTATCGCGATCCAGTCGATGCACCAATTCAAGACGTTGCTCATCGGGGTGCATAGCCCTCAATGCTTCAATAATCCCAAGATTGATACCGCTACCGCCATGCACGGCTATACCTGACGGTTTGTTGATCACAAGACAGGTTTTATCCTCAAAAATTACGTTATCTACCAGCAATTCCCGCAAACTGCGCCCAGGGAGGTTTTGTGTCCTCTCGGCTATTCTGATCGGTGGCACGCGCACCACATCGCTTTCCTGCAAGCGATATTCTGGCTTTATACGACCCTTATTGACCCGAACCTCGCCTTTTCGTAGTAAACGGTAAATCCGCGACCTCGGCACGCCCTTCAAAAGGGTCATCAAGAAATTGTCGATCCGCTGCCCTGATTGATCCTCGCTTATGCTGAGTAGCTGGGCCTGTTTCGTCGCTTGCTTAAGCACTAATTATCTATCCCGACGGTTTATGAGCTGGTCATTCTAACAACCCACCGAATATTTCTTCTGCTGATTGAAAGACTTAATTAATTTTGCTATATTCCGCCGGTCGACATAGTGGTCGATAACTGGTGTCAGTGGCAGATCATCTATTGTACCGAAATAGCTAGCTGTCAACTGACGAAAATCGCTAAACTTCATGCACCTTCTCCGCTAAATATCCACCGGGGAACCGCCAGATATATTCAACGGTAGAGCGCATAAAACACAAACAAAGCGATACAAACAATTTGAGTGTTTGCTGCCAACAAAACTAAGCAGCGGCACGTATAAGCCACCGTGTCAAAGGATGCGATAGCTATAGAAGCTGGAAGTTGAGAACAGGTAAAGAGATTACATAGCGTTAACAAAGACAGCAAGAAAACGTTTTAGTGAAAGATAATTTTGATATACCGAGCTTATGTATACGAGCCCTGCATGCCAATCGAGTGCATTTAATTCAGAGTTCAGACAGTAATAGATAGGCTTGAAGTAGGTAGATTGATAATTTGTATACGAATTACCCGATGGCAAGTAAATTTCATTACAGTGAACTAGCTGCCAACAAACAATTGTGTAATGTATCATCACAGCAAACGATTTTAGTTAATCTGGGTCCAACCTGGGTCTACACTGCCCTTGTTAGAGACACCCGCTAATAGTAATCATTCGTTCAAGGTCATTGGCAATATTGAGAAGGGAAATTCTCACTCAGTAAAACATCAAGGAAAATAGAGCAGCAGAGCAACAAATCCCGGCAGTTAAAACGCTAACAACATAGCCGAATCTGCCCGGTCATTGCCAGCTTCTCAATAATTGATCGTTCCAATCCTTTGAGTCCGACCGTTTCTTGCCCAGTATTCTGTAGTGTAATCGTGACTTTTGACCGACACATAACTACAGGATTCACATGAAAAGAATGCTAATCAATGCCACCCAGCCTGAAGAGCTAAGGGTCGCGCTTGTCGATGGTCAAAAACTCTATGATCTCGATATCGAAAACCGCACTAGAGAACAAAAGAAAGCTAATATTTATAAGGGCAAAATCACCCGGGTAGAACCTAGCCTTGAGGCTGCATTTGTCGATTATGGTGCTGAGCGACATGGATTTTTGCCACTCAAAGAGATTTCTCGAGAGTATTTCAGTAAGAAGTCTTCAGAAGCTAGCGCCCGCCAAAAGATCAGAGACCTGGTTCGTGAGGGCCAGGAAGTTATTGTCCAGGTAGAAAAAGAAGAGCGTAGCAACAAAGGCGCTGCACTGACCACTTTTATCAGCCTTGCCGGCCGTTACATGGTTCTGATGCCTAACAACCCCCGTGCAGGTGGTATTTCAAGACGCATTGAAGGCAACGAACGCTCGGAGCTACGCGAAGCCATGCGGGAATTGAATATCGCAGACGGCAGCGGTGTTATCGTACGAACTGCCGGCATTGGCAGATCTACAGAAGAATTACAGTGGGATCTCGACTATCTGATGCAACTTTGGCAAACCATCGATTCCGAAGCCAAGCAATCCAAAGCCCCGCACTTTCTGTTTCAGGAAAGCAATGTTGTTATTCGCACTATTCGCGATTATTTGCGCCCCGACATAGGCGAAGTCATTGTTGATGGCAAAAACGTTTACGAGCTGGCATCGGCGTTTATTCAGCAGGTGATGCCCAGCTACCACAGTCGAGTCCGCCACTACGAAGATCCCATCCCCCTGTTTAACCGTTATCAAATTGAAAATCAGATCGAAACGGCGTTTCAACGAGAAGTAAAATTGCCGGCAGGCGGCTCAATCGTTATCGATATCACTGAAGCATTGGTCTCTATCGACATCAACTCTTCACGAGCTACCAAGGGAAGTGATATTGAAGAAACGGCCTTTAAAACCAATCTCGAAGCCGCCGATGAAATTGCCCGGCAGCTCCGCCTACGTGATGTCGGCGGGCTTATCGTTATAGATTTTATCGATATGCTGGCCAATAAGAATCAACGCGCGGTTGAAGAAAGAATGCGCAAAGCCCTCGAAGTTGACCGGGCCCGTGTACAGATCGGTCGAATATCCCGCTTTGGTCTGCTCGAGATGTCCCGCCAACGACTTAGACCTTCGCTGGAAGAAATGACCTCTAAGGTATGCCCTCGCTGTAGCGGCCAGGGTACCATCCGCGGTACCCGCTCACTTGCCCTTGCAATACTCAGACTCGTCGAAGAAGAAGCGCAAAAGGAAAGTAGTGCCGAAATCCGAGTGACTACACCAGTTCCCGTAGCAACTTTTTTACTGAATGAAAAGCGCAGTGAAATTACCGAAATTGAACTACGTAATAAGCTCAAGGTGCTGGTATTACCTAATCCAGAAATGGAGACACCTCACTATGACGTTCAGCGTATCCGAAGTCAGGACGAAGCCCCAAGCGAATACAGTTATAAGCTGACCGAAGCTACACCCATCGAAGATAAGCTAGAACTGATCCGACCTAAACCCGTGCCCCCTGCCCAGGTGCCTGCTGTTCAAAATTTGCCACCAAAGGCTCAAGCACCCGTCTCTAAGCTGGTCGTCGAGCCCGTAGAAAAAAGCAAAACTGAAGTCACGACTAAACCAGACAGCAAACCAGGTTTTATGACGCGTATCTCTCGGGCCTTGTTTGGTACCAACTCAGCGTCGGCGCCATCTAAAAAACCCGCTCGAGCAAACCGGACAGAACCTGATGACTCACCGGACGGCCAAAAGCGACCATCGAAACCTCAATCTCGTCAGCGAAACCACGATCGGAACAAAGCTCAACAACACCGCTCACGGCCGGATAACAGGTCTAATCAGAATGGCCATAAAGTGGCTGAAGGATCAGGCAACACCCGCACCGAACAAAAGAATGGTAACGCGCGCGACAAAGGCGAACAGCCAAACAAGAGCCAAACTGAAGGTCAGCAACCTTCCCCAGCTCAGACGCCCAAGCCAAAGCCCGCTCGACTCAAAAAACGTTCCTCAGAACACAAGGCAGCACCAAAAAGGCAACGAAGCCGAAAACCAGTACCCGAGGACGCAATACTAGCGACTGCACCAACGGCCGAAACATCTCCGGATACTCAGACCAAGTCGGCTAACGTATCAACACCCATTGTCGGCGAAACACCGGTAACTACAACACCCGCTGCTCCTGCATTGGATAATCAGGAAGCGAAGGTAGCTACTTTGCAAACTCAAGAGGCTAACAGCTCAAATAGTGCGGAGATTCCGCTCTCTTCTAATATCAGCCCTGCTGGGTCCTCAGAGGACAACAAATATGCTGTTGATACGACTCGAGGTCACGAGTCATCTGCTGACATAGCAGTTACTCCGGATTCGAGCCCTGCGACCCTCCAGGCCGAAGACGGTGGCGCAACTCTCGTAACAAATGCATCTACGGCAAACGGTCAATTCGATTCTAACTTAGAGGGTACCGCGACAAACAGCTCTGGTCCTGAAGCGACTAAACAGGAAAACGCTGAACCAGTAGCCCAAAATATTCCAAAGCAAGCAGTAATTACGGAAGAATCTGAAATCGAGTTACCCGCGAAACCTGTGGTTCCTCAACAAACAGAAGCCTCCATGTACACCGACAATCAAGCCAATGATTTGATAGCAGCTAGTGAAGAAGCTAATTCAGAAGTCGTAGCCATTAAGGAAGCCGATACTGATAACGTTGCCATAATTGCGGAACCCAGCGCGGAAGAAGCAGTCGCTGTTGAATCCAACGAGCCAGCAAGAGCACCCAATGATCCTCGCTACGAAGCTAAACCTGTTGTCGAATTAATCATTGAATCTCGTCAAACTGACCTTGGACTCTCCCAACCTTTAAAGACCTCTGCGGCTGCACCGGTGATACCTTCTAGCGCAACTGTCCAAAGACCCAACAATGACCCACGCCTGAACCGGACAAATCAGGTTGACACACCAATAGAGTCTGAAAACGAGTCATAAAACAATAAACTGAAGAATTGCGCCGGAAGCCCTTGTCTGGCGTCTATGGGGCGGTATAATCCCGCCTTCTTCGGTGTGATGGTGAAGTGACTGAATGCACTGGTCTTGACAAGCACCTACCCCGACAATGAAAAGACTTATGGAGAGGTGGCTGAGTGGTCGAAAGCACTGGTCTTGAAAACCAGCGACGGGCGACCGTCCCAGGGTTCGAATCCCTGCCTCTCCGCCATTAAACCTCAATTATTCGGTAGGTTAAAATACACAGTCACCGTGGCACCGTGTTTCCCACCAAATATCTGCATATACCCTGGATACGTTTGATTTTTAACTTGCTGTGAACTTCTATTTACAGCCATGGATAGCTAGATCCACAATCCGAGGCGAGACTCTTCAAGTTTATCTTCAGAGCTTTTTCTGATTGACTGATAGAATCGCTGTTAGCGCCGAACTTTCAATTCAGACTCAGTATCAAGTCGACCGTCTTCTGCCAGGATCGCATATTTATTAGCAGCCACATTACGTAGAGCAACTGTTCGAAGCTGGAATAGCGGCGTTCTCACGAAGTAAACCTCCCAGCCCAACTTTGCCAGTTCCCGCAACGATTCGAACTGGTCGTTATTTAATAATTTATATAATAGTGCTGGTGTGAGTTTATCGCCTTTACGCTTGTCGTTTAACATAACTCTCCAATCTGCCTTTTTATAATTTCCGTATTGACTTATGCAAAATAGTTCCGCTTTATGTTAAGCAATAAATTTAGTAGCAATCTGAAATAAATCAATTTCCATCAGCCAAATTGGCTCCTCACAATACTATAAAAAAGCAAACCCAAAGGTCACAGTCATCGTAATTCATCTGCAATATTTGTAACTTAATATACTAGTGGTAAACCATTTCCTGGACAATATCCAGAGTCACTTCCCTACCTAACTCAAGGTTATCGATCGAAATATTTTCGTTATCACCATGCACACCTTTAATGTCACTTTTAGTTAAAATAACAGGGGTAAAACCATAGGCCGCAATACCTTGCTCGCGAAAAAAATGGCTGTCTGTAAAGCCTGCATTTAATTTTGGCAAGACCGGCGTATCTGGGTAGCGGCCCGTCAAGACCTCTTCCAGAGCTTTGTAAACGAAGTTATCCATAGGCGAGCTGCCCGGCCCAAATGATAGCGAGGTTTCTACAGTGATCCCTTCTGCTGCCAAAGCTTGTCTGATTTTAGCTAAAACCTGCTCCGGCTTTGCATCAGGTAACAAACGGCAATCTACTTCGGCAGTTGCGACGGGCGGCACGACATTAATTTTGTCACTACCCTGCAATCGTGTCAGGGAGCAGGTATTGGTTAATAGCGCATACAGTCGGTGGTCATAATGCTTTAATTCTAATATTTGCTCAGGTGATGCAAGCAGCTCATCGATGGACGCGAGACGCTCATTCCAGGGAGGTGTTGCGTCTTTAGCAATATTGAGTAGGTAGGTAGCAGCGGCAGGGACAGCCCTCGGCTCAAACTGTAAGCGCTCTAATTTCGCTAACGCTCGCACCAGGCGTCGGGGGGCGCTGTCTTCTCGTGGCACAGCACCATGGCCTGGCACACCTGTCGCCGAAATCTTTAACCACAGGGGTAACTTTTGGGTCACCTCTATACCGAAACTTAACTTACCTTCACGCAAGGTACCTGAACCGCCTTCGTTTATAACTCCGCCTATTCCGTCAAAAATCTCGGGGCGATGCTTGATAAGCCAACCAACTCCTAATTGCCCTCCCGCCTCTTCATCAGCGGAGGCCATGAACATTACGTCACGAGACAGGGGTTTACCCGCAGCATGTAATGCCAGGAAGGCCTCGAGGTGAAAAATACCGGTAGCTTTATTATCCAGGGCGCCTCGGCCGTGAACACGAGCATCTACAACCCTCGCTTCAAAGGGCGGGTATTGCCAACGCGTTGCATCGGCAGGAACCACATCCATATGGTGAAGGAGCAGGACACCAGGTTTATCGCCACCTTCGAGTCTCGCCCAGATACTCGCGCGACCCGGCTCTGATTCTACAAGCTCGTAAGCCAGCCCCTGTTGTTCAAAGATAGCGGCAAAAAAATCGGCACCCCGAATTTCCATGCCCGGAGGATTAGTTGTATCAAGCGCTATATATTGTCGCAATAATTCCATGGTACCTTGTGTACCATCATAGGCAGGTTTATCGCTACCATTGGTTAACTGCCCCAGTAGCAACCCCGAAAACGCCAATACCAGGCTGAAAAAACGGGACGCTTTCACTTCAAAACTCCTCGCTATAAGTAGGTTTTAATCTTTCCAGGCTTGTGATATGAAGATACACATTCCGCCAGTCATCAAAAAGACGGTGCCACCGAGCCAAAAGTGTTTAACATATGGCGACGATTAAAATAGTAACAACAAAAGAGTGTTTTAAGATAATGGGAAAAATTCACCCATACTGCTCACCCCAAATACCGGTGCGCTATTGATCTGCCTCTCTTCAAGCATCTCAGCCAGCTCATAATAGACCGCCCGGCTAATCAAACCTTCAAGCTGATTACGTACCAATAAATAAGGTGACGGCTCGCCGCTGTCGACATCAACAGCAACACGGATGGGATGCTCCCTACTGGCGACTACAGTGTCACCGGTCATAGTAGTAAACATCAGAGCTTGATGCTGACTCCGTTGGGTTCGCTCGACTGCGATAACATGCAGGGGTACATCATCTACCGTCACTCGCCACTTTTCCTGAGGTGTCACCAGAAAGTAGTCATCACCCTCACGCTTAAGAATACTGGCAAATAATTTGACCAGGGCTGCTCGCTTAAACGCTACGCCTTCGTGATACCAGGTGCCGTCCCGCGCGATTCGAATATCGATATCGCCACTCAGTGGTGGATGCCATTGCTCTACCGGTGGCAAACCGCTTTGATCCTTGATTTGTTTAGCTAATAAATCTGCATAAAGCTGATCTAGCGAGGAAGCAGTCATTGATCGACTTTTGTCCCACGCAGTTGCCCGCGGTTACCCATGGTCACACCAATATTAGTAATAAACTTCAACAATCCTTCTTTGTCACTAAACTGATCAGCCAGGCCGCGGTTAAAGCAGACATCTACTGCACCCTGAGCCAGAGCCCAACAAGCCAGATAATGATAATGGGCTGGCACATCCTCAAGCACACCAGCGCCGATAAGTTTCTCGACCATGCCACTGAGCTTAGCCACCGAGCCACGGCGAATTTCGAGGAGTTGCTCCATCTGCTCAGCGACGGCCGGTTCCTCTTCCAACCTTATTTCAAGCTGTTGGATGAGCCTGTCTAGCGCAGGATTAGCCAGGCGGGACTCAAAATACGCCTTTACTACAGCACCCGGATTACCGTTGTCAGTGTCTCGAATGCCAACCTGTAGATTAGCCGCTGTAGATCGCTCATAGTCGAGCATAATCCTCATCATAATCTCAGCTTTGCTTTCAAAGTGCTTATAAACCGTACCTTTGCCAATACCCGCATCACTGGCGATCTCCGCCACTGTTACCTTTTCTATACCTTTTTGAATCAGTAAGTTAAGCGCGGTATCAATAATGAGCTGCTCTCTGTCGAGAAAGCGCTGCTTTTTTTGTCGTATTTTCTCTGTACTAGAAATATTCAGGCTCCAGACCTCCGCTCAGGCATACATTGTCGCACTGCCGGTCGATTCTGGGCAATCCCGGATAAGCAGCTTGAACAACGCTGAAATTGATTGTTATTAAATGCCTTCCCTAAGGCTATGCTAGACTCGTCCATGTATCAAGGCTCCTCTGAACTATTCGTCAGCGATGCTAGCAGTGATACCCGTATAAAAAACAACCATGCATCCAAGCGCTTGAACAAAATACAAAATATTAGCCGCCTCACCGGTGGCGGCAGTATTAACTTCACGCGCGCCATAACGAGCGCCAAATGGCCCTGCGCCTGGCCCCTGTTAGTAACTACTCGTAGTAGCTGCTCCACCGATCCTATAGCCATGGTGGGCAAACCGGGGTAAGACTCACGCTGATCAGGATATATAACCATCCTATCGGCGCTGTTTGTTATTGAAACCCTTACCTCGCTGCTGACCCTAAAGGACACCTCCTACTGCCTGAATAGAAACTAGACCAGTTCCATACCCTCGGCGCTTTTTATTAACCGTTATGATAAAACCACACACGCTATATCACTCTCGATGCCCTACCCCAGGACTTGCGGTATTGACGGGTCCGCCGCTTTGTTCCTCGCAACTCCTTAATCTGCCTGTTGACTGCCTTGTCCTCGACGGATAACTTCGGTTGCCACGACTCTTTGCTTTCATTAATGGACAATAAATACGCCAGAATAATTACTCCCTACACTACGAGGCCACTATGAGTAACGATGACGTTAGACCCTTTAAAATTGCTGTTAGCGACAAAATACTGATCGACTTAAAACAACGGTTGGCAAACACCCGCTGGCCAGAGAAAGAAACTGTCGATGACTTATTCCAGGGTATTCCTCGCCTACACCCAGGAAGTCTGTAGATACTGGCTGGACGAATACGACTGGCGTACACGTGAAGCTCTGCTAAATCGCTATGATCAATTTACGACCAAACTAGAAGGTATCGACATTCACTTCATCCATGCCCGCTCGCCCCACACAAATGCCCGACCTTTGTTGATGACCCACGGCTGGCCTGGTTCCATCGTTGAATTTCAGAAGGTGATCGGGCCGCTAATTGATCCCGTAGCTCATGGCGGTGACGCGGCTGATGCTTTCCATGTGGTCTGCCCGACCCTCCCCGGTTATGGTTTTTCGGGTAAACCCAAAAAAGCCGAGTGGGATATTCGAAAAATCGCTGCGGCCTGGAATAAGCTCATGTTACGACTTGGCTATGACAGATATTTTGCTCAGGGTGGCGACTGGGGCGGTCTGGTGACAGCAACTATAGGCATGCAAAACCTGGGTAACTGTGAAGCTATTCATCTCAATATCGTTATCGTTGAACCCGACCCAGCCACCATGGATGACCTCACTGATCTTGAAAAAAGCGCCCTCGCTGGCACGCAACATTACTTCGACAACGATTCCGGTTATTCCAAACAACAAAGTACGCGGCCGCAAACTATCGGCTATGGCTTAACTGATTCTCCAGCCGGACAACTAGCCTGGGTGCTGGAAAAATACTGGTCCTGGATGGACTGCAATGGACACCCAGAAAATGTCGTCAGCCGTGACGAATTACTCGACAATATTATGCTGTATTGGTGCACTGCTAGTGCGGCTTCATCCGCTCGGCTCTACTGGCACAGCTTTAATGATTTATCGACCGGAAAAATTATCCTGCCCACAGGTTGCAGCGTTTATCCAAAAGAAATCTTTCGTGCCTCGCGCCGCTGGGCCGAGCGCCGTTATAAGAATCTGATTCACTGGAGTGAGCTGGATAAGGGTGGGCATTTTGCTGCTTTCGAAGTACCGGAAATTTTCGTCAACGAAGTCAGGGCTTGTTTTCGAACAATGCGCTAATGGACTCAAACCCGTCATTCGATGCCTAAGACAACCATAGTTAAACTGAATAAAATCTTTAAAACAGGCCATCAAGATGAATACAGAAAACGACAACCCCAGATTTTTTGACCTGGTAACCAACGTGCGTGCAATGCGCCGCCTAAAATCTGATCCTGTTCCAGATGAACTACTAGAGAAGGTGTTAGAAGCAGGCGTGCAAGCGCCATCGGGGATGAATACTCAGCCCTGGGCCTTTGTTGTCCTGCGTGAAGCAAGTGCCAGGCAATGGTTTGCTAAGCATTATAAAGCTGCCATTGACTCGCGCTTTGCTACCAATACCAGTGGCGGCATGCACCACAGCCTGGCCAGACAATGGCGGGCCGTAGACTACCAAAAGGAACACATGCATGAGTTCCCTGTTTTACTACTGGTCTGCGGCAAGCGGGACTGGCCTTTTAAGGTACCCGAAAATCAGCGTGTCGGCGAGGCTCCGCCAAATTATGGGGCCGTCTATCCCTGCGTGCAGAATATACTACTGGCCTGCCGGGCAGTAGGTCTGGGGGCTGCGTTGACCACCATGCATCAGATGTTTGAGGACAAATTGCATGAACGATTTGAAATTCCCAACGATTTCGGCGTTGTGGTTACCATACCTATTGGTTATCCCCTGGGGCATTTTGGTCCAGTTTCCAGAAAACCGGCAAAAGATGTCACTTACTATGACCGCTGGGGGAATGCCTGAAATCAACCTTCGATGAAACACACGACGATACCTGCACCAATACAGATCGTCGTGCAAGACATCACTAAAAAGAAGGCTCAAGCTTACCCCTTGTCTCCTTATTCGATTCAACCAAGCGTACCATTCGCTGAATTACCGTTATTGTAAATACAGTTCATGACCGTGTTAAGCCACGGAATCACCGGCTATTAACCTTTCATGCCCGTCGCTTCGCTGCTTGCGTGCAGACTAGCTTTAGCGCTTGGCCGGGCATCCATGCGAGCAAACCAGGCATTAATATTTTTAAGTTCGGGGTCGATTGCCTGGCCAACGCCTTGAGCAAAATCCATGCAGCAGTAGAGGATCATATCCGCCAAACCGATATTGTCTCCGGCAATATAGTCCTGTCCTTCCATCAAATCATCGAGCCATTTCAATTGATCCTGTGCCTTGGCTTTAAGACCATCGGCGGCCTCGGGAATACAATAGAGCCGATCTTTGAATAAACCCAGACCCTCTGAATATCGAAAGCCATTGTATATATGTTCGGTAATCCCCAGCTCGATTCGACGCACCCACATATTGCTCTTAGCCCGACTCTCTGGCGTATCACCAATAATTACTGGTGTGGGATATTTCTCTTCTAGGTATTGACACATTGTGGTAGTTTCGGCAATTACAGAGCCGTCATCAAGCTCTAGCGCAGGCATTTGTCCACCGGGATTTCTATCAGTATACGGTTTCTGGCGATTCTCACCGGCCAGTAGATCCACATTTTCTATAGGTAGTTCTATGCCCTTTTCAGCCATAAACATACGCACCATCCGCGGATTGGGGCCAAACGAATCGATTAATTTCATGGGTTGCTCCATTGTTATAAGTTAGATTGTATTTAGCTTAGCCTGTGATTCAGGGTTAGATCAGTCCGCCTAAGATACAGAGACATATTAGCATTGATAATCAAAGCTCGGGTAAGCGCTATGACTTCGGCAGGCGCTAAGACTTAGGCAGGCACTAAAACGGAGACATCACCCGAACACCAGGTTTGTGTCAAATTGTACTTCTTTATCTTCCACCCCTTATCGCCGCGCACCAGGTCGTAGGTGTAGTAACCACCAATTAAATAATGTCGTTCCGTTCCGTCTGCTTGTTTGAGCATATGTTGAGCCTGTAAATAGGATCGGCTTTTGGCAGTATTACCATCTATTTCATGGCTATGGTTAGTAATTATATGCTGAGTGGCCGTCAGCGGTTCAATAAGCTTCGCAGCCGCGGCCACCCATTTGTCCGCTCCATGGCAGACATTGCCCGGCAAGACACCCGTGAAATCCGCCTCCAGATCATCCGTGAAACATGTTCGAAAAAGCGCCCAGTCACGCTGATCCACACCCGCTGCATAATTATTCAGAACATCGCTTATTTCAGCGCGATCTTTAAGAATTTGTAAGTTAATATCTGAGAAACTACTCATCATTATCTCCTGTAAAATCGCTTGTTTCTTTTAACTATCCAATCTATATGAACTATCCAATCTCCATATTTTTCTGATATCGAACCCATCAGTATTTGATGAGGACCTCATCAGCGAGATTATTTAACTCTTTAAGGATCTCATCCAGTTCCAGATTTTTGATCCACAGAATCACGCGTCCTGCCCCCGCTTGGTTGAGCGCATCTAACTGCTCAGGGCTACGAAATTGTCCGTGCATGCCAAACACAGTGAAATCGATGCTGGCGGGATCTCGACCCGCTGCCGCTGCCAACGTTTTTATTTCCTCCACACCAGCGGCAAATTGCTCGACACTGTCGACTACCGGTATCCAGCCGTCACCCCACTCCACTACCCGCATAAAGGCTAACTTACTGCCGATATTACCCAGAAGGATTGGCGGATGCGGTTGCTGGGCGGGTTTGGGAAAACAGCGTACCGGCGGAAAATCGACATACTGGCCGTGATATTGAGATTCTTCTTCCTGCCACAGCACCTTCATTGCCGCGATATGATCCTTGACCTGAGACCATCTATGCACAAAGTCACCACCCAGGATCTCGCATTCCTCCTTGTTCCAGCCAGCACCTATGCCAAATAGAAATCGTCCGCAGGACGCATCGTCCAGAGTGGCTATCTGTTTTGCCAGTAGCAAGGGATTACGTTCAGGTACCAGGCAGATACCCGTGCCCAGCTTAATCGTTTTCGTGGTGGCAGAAGCACGAGACAGGGCAATCAGCGGGTCGGGGATTTGCCACAGCGTGCGCGGCGGTTTTGCGCCTGGTTTGACACCTGGATAGCCGGTGCTGGACTCTACAGGCAATATTGTGTGGTCTGGCAACCAGTAGGACTCAAAGCCGAGATCTTCGGCATGTTTTGCAACTATGGCCGGATCTGCATCACTATTAGCCAGGACCTGCGTAATACCTATTTTCATTATTTTGCCTCGCAGCCTGCTACGTCCGCAATTGAAGTTAATTTTTATATTTGTCGCAAAGCAGTGTAGTTCAGGCGGCCAGAATGTAAAAGCCAGCTTGCCACCCCAGTGCGCCAGCGTATTACGCATAACCTGGCTCAGGATACACAGGTCTACAGGTCTACAGGTCTATAGGTCTATAGGTCTATAGGTCTATAGGTCTATAGGTCTATAGGTTCAAAGTAAGACAGGCGGAGATGCCTTCATACCCGCCTGATAGGAATTTCAAGTTAAGCTCGATTCAAACCCCGCTTTTTATGTGAGCCTTTACGCAAATGCTGAGGTCCATTTGTAAGAGGCCGTGAGCTTATAGCAAGCCGTAAGTACGCTTATATTTTTCTACCAACTCTATACGATTTTCTGTTGCAGGGTGGGTCGATAAGAACTCCGGCACCCCTGTTCGTGCTCCCTCTCTCGTCTCCCGTTGTCCCCTTGTTTCTTTCTCCACACTACCTTTGTCCGGGTCTACACTGTTCTTATGAACCTCGTTATCCTCAGCACTTTCCCCAGACCCAGATCCGGCTGGCTTACGATAATACGCTTCGAGTCGTTGCATAATATTAGCAAAATGGTCCAGTTCAATTCCGGTATAACGCATTTGATCAAGCGCATAAGTATCAGCTTCAGTCTCAAATCGTCGGGAATAAGACAAATCTGCAATCAAAGCTGGGAATGCAGTTAACAAGTCAATCGAATTCACATCGCCTACGGTAAACACTACCAACAGGGTAACCATCGCTCCCTGCAAGGCACGTCGGGTGGTATGCCGGTGTTTCAGGTGACCCAACTCATGAAAGAATACCGCCAGCAGTTCCTGATCATTTTCTGCAAGTTTGACAAGCTCATCTGTCAGAACAATGTCTCCGCCCGGCAAGGCCAAAGCGTTAGCCTGCAGTCCGGTTCTAAAATTTATCCTGGGTTTTAGCTCGTCGTGGGCGACTAAATAGGAGTTCACTAACTCACGAATCGCGTCCTGCCGGGTTTGATCGAGCGTGGACGGCCCAAGCAGCGTACCATCCAGCACATCAAGGCTATCACCGAGCTGTTCATTGACAAATTCGGGCATTTGGTAAGCAATCAGTTCAGCGGCTTTTGGAATACCATAGACTGATATCCCCCACATGACTGCAATCGTTGCCAGCGTGGCAAACACGATAATGCCAAGATGGGTTTCGAGCCTGTGTAAGCCCCCGGCCACTCTTGAACTTCTCGTAAAATTGAGTAGCTCGTCAATGGCGTCATTATCATCTGTAACAAACAGCTGGGCCGCAACGTTTTCTAGTTCGGTGTCCTGTTCCGACTCCGCAACAGCCGATCTAAAAAAAAGGATTTCCCTCGGGGTATTACCCAGCCTCGAGCGAATCGTCAGGTCATCAACAGCAATATTTAGTAGCTCGTGGGCAGTATCGGCAGGTTTTAGCTTTATCTGAACATCACTGGTTGAGCCTGATGCGCTGGACAGAGTTGCGGGGATTCGCCGGGAAGTTTTGCCATCTAGATAGTAGCCTTCGATATCCATCACTAATCAATACTCATCTTCATGAGCCTGAACGCCCAAAGACTGACAAGCGCCCAAACCCGAAATCAACGACAAATCAGATTAGATACCAAAATCGAATACCTGCCCCATTTCTTCACCAAGGGCACTAACATTCTCTTTTTCAGCCGCGACAAAATTATCCAGTGGACCCTCGGCATAGATCGTCAGACGAGAAGCAATATATTTTGTCATGCGTACTTTCGCTGCAGGGAAGTAAAGCCCAAGTGTTAAAACAATAAGCAGCATATTGGTGACTAATACACTGGCATAGCCACCTAACGTTAAGTCGGCATCAAATTCGTGCTCAGCTAACACCGTGTTACGGTAATACAAATTGACACTGGCGACCGTAAAATAAATAAACAAACCGAAATAAATTAATATGCCAGGAATCGCTACGAGATTTTCAACTTGAGGAACCAAAGAATTAACAACGCCAGCGACAACCACAAGCGCCAAGATCCAGGCCAGACAGATAAGGAAGATTATGCAGTAATCCTTATAGGTCGCAGTAAAATCAAACTTTGTCGTTCCGTAAGCGCTGTTTCTTACCCTGTACTGGCTGATTTTCAACACTGCCATGGGGTACAGAAGACCCAGGGTGAGAATACCTAATATTGGCCAGATATAGAGGACCATAAAGGCTTCAGCATATGAAGCCTTAAAACGAAATTGAATATTATTATAGGCCGACATTCGTCGTTTGAAGGCCAGCGACTGGTTAACAAAATAGGGAATAGCAACTACTAGTAGAACAAGCAGGCCTATACCGACGAGAGGAAAAGCACTGGCTACTACCGAATAAGCAATAAACGCAGCGACCGCAATAATACGGCCTTTTAAAATAGTTAATGGCTCAGCAAGATAGCGGAAGTTACTGTCATCAAGATAAAGATTTGAATAGAAATACCGATGATTTCTGACCGTTGCCCAGGCCGAATAAATACCCAGGGTCACAATCGTCAGCAGTATATTGACAATCCATATTTTAAAATACTCGAAACCTTCACCTTTAAATTCAAATTCTAATTCACGATTGCCACTGGCTACACTTTGCTCTTCATCTCTGCTGCCTTCCATCTAATCCACCCCTTTTAACACTAATTATTGCGTCATTATATTCTATAATTACCTTTAATTTATAGGCACAAGTCATTGTTATTTCGTTATTCTTGATGAGATTTTCGGAAATAACCCGGCACAAAAATCCGCAATGTCATGGCAGCTATAACTCATTATTTAAGCAGGCTCGGCAATAAATACCGGAATATCCCGCCCGGTGCGCTTTTGATAAATATCGTAATCTGGATAGTGCTCACAACACACCGGCCATACAGCTGCTTTTTCTTCTGTACTCGCACGTCGAGCGTGCAGCTTCATTTTTTTACTTTTGAATTGCACTTCCACGTTGGGATGAACAACTAGATTATTAAACCAGACTGGATTCTTCGGTGCGCCACCCTGAGATGCAACAATAATAACGCCATCCTTATAGGGCACGTGCATCAACGGGATAACCCGTTTTTTACCTGACTTTGCGCCCGTCATTGTTACCAGCATAATATCGCGCCCGGCGAGCTTGCTCATCAGGCGACCGCCGGTCCAACGGTATATCTTCTCGTTCAACCAGGAGAACACCTTAAGGTAGGGAATTATCTTGGCGATTTCTTCGGATGAAGAGGTTTTTAAATTAATCATTGCTGTCTCCTGCCTGTTATTAGTATTGGAGCTAAAATTGCCGTCTAATTTGAACTGTTCACCACTGGACTAATCAAGCCCCTTGGGCCTGCAACCACCCTGCAAGCCCTCCCCCCAGACTATAAGCCCTGAATCCGGAGTTGCGTAATTGCTGGGCGGCGTCGAGACTACGCTGCCCCGACTGACAGTAACAAATAATCTCAGACTTCCCAGTAAAATACCTGGCTGCTTTATCTTCTTCGATCAGTTTACTGAGTTTTTCAAGTCCAAGATGCTGACCACCAATATGGAAAGCACGACGTTCTTCATCGCTGCGCACATCAAGGATTAGAGTCGACCCATTATCCCGCACTTTATTAAACTGCTCCGGTGATAGCAGCGCAGATTCATCAACACCCATCGATAGCTCTACGCTGCATTCAGACTCATATGCATGCCTGAGCTGCTCAGGCTGCCCGCGCTTGCCACAGGCCAGACAGTCTGGATTAGATTGCAATTGAATCCTGCGAAATTCGAGGTCTAGCGTCTCAATCAACAGGACATGATTGCTTATTGGCGTTGGTAACCCGACCAAATATTTGATGGCTTCAATCGCCTGAAAGGTACCGACCATACCTGGCAAGACGCCGAGAACACCCGCGGCATTACAATCAGGGACATCGCGCGGCGGCTCAGCAAATAAACAGCGAAAGCAGGCACCGCCCGGTACAAATAGAGCACACTGTCCAGAGAACTGATAAACACTGGCAAAAATCCATGGCTTTTGCCACTGCACACATAAGTCATTAATCTGATAACGCGTAGCAAAATTATCCGTGCAATCAATAATCAAATCATGATCTTTAACCAGCACTTCACCCGTGTCGATGGTAAAAACCTGGTCGACAACCTCAATATTTATACCTGAGTTAAGCGCTTTTAAGCGTTGTTGTGCCGAAAACGCTTTTGGTTGGCCTATGTCGCGCTCAGTGTAGACAATTTGGCGCTGCAGGTTGGTGAGTTCGACTCTGTCACCGTCGACGATAGTTAGCTGCCCAACACCCGCGGCTGCAAGGTAGAGGAGCAAAGGTGAACCCAGACCCCCACAACCAATCACCAAGACTTTAGAACGTTTTAACTGCGCCTGACCACTGGCTCCGACCTGCGGTAACTGGATATGACGCGAATAACGGAGCCATTCACGGCCACTAAATATTGGCGGTGTATCAGCTACAAATTCAAATGTCATATCAGATGCCCTGTCAGATGTCATGTCATACAGTTGGTCATGAGTTATCACCTTTTAATCCTGAACTCTGCGCACGGGTGCTCCAGCAAGTGTTCAGAATTTAATAGCCACCACGGCCTATTTGCAAGCTGTGCTAAGCTGCTGAGAAAAAGCACTATAACCCCATAAACACAGACGTATCGCCAACCTATTCACCAGTAGTATTTTAAAGCCGCCGGTGATTGCTTAGAGGACGAAAATAATGAAGACATCAGACATCAGCAAACTCGGTGTATGGAGCATGATTGATCCCTACAGTATCAAAGAATGTATTGACCTGGCCCAAACAAGTGAACGACTGGGTTACGGCGCGTTATGGCTACCAGAGGCATTTGGTCGCGACCCCTTCGTAATGCTGGCTGTATTGGCTCGAGAGACCGACCAGCTCGGTCTGGCAACCGGTATCGCAAATATCTATGCCCGGGACCCAATCGCCATGGTCGCGGCGCGCAATGCCATCGACGAACTTAGCGGTGGTCGATTGATTCTGGGCCTCGGTGTTTCTCATATGGAAATGGTCACTCCTATGCGTAATCATGAATACGGCAAACCTGTCACCACCATGCGTACTTATCTGGATGCCATGGAAAATGCCATGTACTCCGCTGCCAGTCCTGACAAACAAGGCCCCCTGATTCTTGCTGCACTCCGTAAAAATATGCTTGGCCTTGCCGGGGAAAAAACCAATGGTGCTCACCCCTATTTTGTTACGCCTGAGCATACTGCACAGGCCCGGGAAATTATTGGTCCCGACAGCTTTCTGGCCCCGGAACAAAAAATCCTGCGTATCAAAGACGCCAGTGAGGCTCGCGCCACGGCACGGAAATTCACGGGTTTATATCTAGGCATGCAGAACTACCGCAACAATTTACTGACCCTCGGTTTTAATGCAGAGGACTTCGATAATAATGGTAGTAATCGTCTGGTCGATGCCATTGTTGCCTGGGGAGACGATGGGACGATCCAGAAACGCCTTGAAGCACATTGGCAAAACGGGGCTGATCACGTTTGCATGCAAGCCTTAAGGCTAGATGGTCGTCCAGGCTTTGACCCCGAGGCTATCAAGGCCTTCGCCCCTAAAGGTTAATCAAAGCACGTCCCATCAGTTATAACCTGCTGCCAGGGCAAATGACAGGCCCATGAATCACATGATCCATGGGTCAATCTCTGCTATGGTCTCACCCTGAATTTTTGACCAAAATTGGGACTCAAAGATGAAATTTGCCGTTATCCCCGTTACACCTTTCCAGCAGAATTGCTCACTGATCTGGTGCGAAGAAACCATGCTCGCAGCAGTGACTGATCCCGGTGGTGATATAGATCGCATCGAGCAATTGATTAAGCAAGAAGGCGTCACCCTCGAAAAAATACTGGTCACTCACGGTCATATGGACCATGCCGGTGCCGTGGCCGATATGGCCGATAAACACAAGGTGCCCATTGAAGGGCCACAGAGAGAAGAGTCATTCTGGATAGATAAACTCCCTCAGCAAGGCAAAATGTTTGGCCTCGGTGACGGCGAATTTCGCAGTTTCGAACCAACACGCTGGCTCGAAGATGGCGATACTGTCACGGTTGGGAAAGAAACCCTTGAAGTTTATCACTGCCCGGGACATACACCGGGACACCTGGCATTTTTTAACCGTAAAGCGCGCCTTGCTATTGTCGGCGACCTTCTGTTCCAGGGTTCTATTGGCCGCACTGATTTCCCCATGGGCAATCACGGAGAGTTAATTAAATCGATTACTGAAAAACTCTGGCCCCTCGGTGATGATGTCGCCTTTATTCCGGGTCATGGCCCCATGTCAACGTTTGGCCATGAAAGAAAAATGAACGCTTTTGTTTCGGACTATGCGCTGTCTTAAAACACTTGTCGGAACAAGCAAAAACAAATTTGAATAAGCTCCTTTAACGCAAACGCTTTCGTTATAACTTTCTAATAAAACTTCTCAGACCCCTTAAGGAGAAACACTATGTCAGAAGTACATACCTTTGCGGGCGGACAGCTCGACCGCGCCGGTCACCGCCGGACTGATGCTGACTGGATCGCAGCTAAACTGAAAGACCAGAGCACCCGCATTGTACCGCTGTGGAAGCTACAGCCTCTGGTCACCCCGCGACGAGACGGTATTGGTTGGTTATCACCTGCCGATGTTGATGGTTATCTGATGAGTGGCGTCCCCACCATTTTTATTGGCGAAGACGACGCAGGCGTTGCCCACTTTGCCATCGACGTCACCTCTTTTGATGACGCCAATCGCAGCGAGCCCTTTACCAACGTCGGTAAATTTATGGATCTGCGGGCTATCGCCCTGCAATTACCTGTGGGTGATCCTTCTACACTGGGCACTGCTAAAGCAATACTCGACTGGAATGCCAGGCATCAATTCTGCGCCGTATGCGGTAATGCTACTGAAATGCGCGAATGCGGTTACATGCGCAAATGCACCAGTGGCGAATGTAATGCCGAGCACTTCCCGCGCACCGACCCGGTGGTGATCATGCTCCCCGTCCATGGCGATGACTGTTTAATCGGCCGCCAGCCCATGTTCCCAGCCAATATGTATTCCGCCCTCGCCGGTTTTATCGAACCCGGTGAAAACATTGAAGAAGCCGTGCGTCGGGAAGTTATGGAGGAAGCCGGTATCACAGTCGGTGACGTGCGCTACCACTCCACCCAGCCCTGGCCCTGGCCTTCGTCGCTGATGATCGGCTGCTTTGCAGATGCAGAAACCACCGGCATAACCGTTGATGGACTCGAACTTGAAGAAGCCCGGTGGGTATCCCGTAGCCTGTTAAAAGATGTCATGAATGGCGCGACCGACACCGGCGTCCTGCTACCGCCACCCATGGCTATCGGCTTCCAGTTAATTCGCGCGTTTACTGAAATGAAATAAAATTGCCTGCAGTGACTGTTAATTAGTCGGCAAACCATTTTTAGCTGACACACTTTTGGAGAATAACAATGGAATACCGTGAAACCCTGTACCACGTAGATGGCAAAGTTGCCGTAATCACCCTTAACCGGCCCGACAAACTCAACGCCTGGACGGGTCGTATGGCAGACGAAATCCAGGATGCGGCAATGACCGCAGCCGAAGACGATAACGTCCATGTCATTGTACTGACCGGTGCTGGTCGAGGTTTTTCGGCGGGCGCAGACATGTCAGTGCTACAAAATATTCAGGGCGATAACAAAGCCCTGGATAAAAAAGACCGACCTAAACCGACCCCACAAGATGTTCGCGTAGACTTCCGCCAGCAGTACTCTTATTTCCCCGCCATACCCAAACCCATTATCGCCGCAATCAACGGTCCCTGTGCAGGGATCAGCATGGTGCTCACCTTGTTCTGCGACATGCGTATTGCCGCGGCAAGTGCCAAATTTACCTCGGCTTTTGTGAAGCGTGGCCTGATTACCGAATATGGCGGCGCCTGGCTCCTGCCTCGTGTCGCAGGCCTCGCCAATGCTATGGACATTTGGCTAACGGGCCGAGTCTTCGATGGCACCGAAGCCAAAGAATTAGGACTGATCAATCGCGTGCTACCGGATGAAGGCTTTTTAGACGCTGCGATGGAAATTGCCCACGAAATGGCCAATAACAATTCACCTCGCTCCATGCGAGTAATAAAGAACCAGGTATGGGACAGTATGTTCCAGGATCTCAGCGGCGCACTAAATCTCGCTGAGGTCGAAATGAAGGCCAGTATCAATAGCGCAGACTTTAAAGAAGGCGTCGCTCATTTTATGGAAAAGCGCGCACCTAATTTTACGGGGAAATAAATTACGGGGAAAAATAGTTTTTACCTATTTCCAACCTAATAACTCTAATAAATCTAGCGACACGACTAACCTTATATATTACCAATAGAGAGCAACCATGCTCCCTTATATGCAGCCGCAAACAATCTATAAATCGTTTGGATGTGGCTGATAGTGTGTATCGGGTGCGGCACACAAATTTTTCTCACCATGAATATTGGTGCGCCCAGTGTTGTGCAGTGTTCTTATTTAACGAATTCCCTGGATCACGAGCCACTGGCCCTTTATCCCAGTAAAATCAATTCTAAGTTCTTGATTTTTAAAGACCCTTGAATATGATAAAAGGCCAGAAGAAAAACATAAACACAGCAAAGGATGGCTCTATATGTCAGCTGATCAGATATCTAAAAACTACCAACCCAGTGTTTTTAAGGGTAATAAATTCAAGAATGTTGTTGCATGCCCTGAGATCAGGTGCCAAAGAGATATAGAGCCAGTGGCTCTATAATTCGCTGCTATGCATTTTCGTTAGCCGGAGAAATCAGTGGACTCAATCTACGACACTAATAACATTTTCGCGAAGATCATTGCTGGAGAGGCCCCCTGTGTAAAGGTCTATGAGGATGATTTAACGCTCGCATTCATGGATATAATGCCGCAGAAGGATGGTCACGTATTAGTAGTGCCAAAGGAACAAGCGGTCACAATTTACGATCTGTCTGCGGAAGCTGCTCAAGCATGTATGTTAACCGTTCAGAAAATAGGTAAAGCTCTCGAGCGTGCTATGGGGGTGACTGGGTCAACCATATTTCAGCACAATGGCTCATCCGCCGGTCAAACTGTCGGGCATTTTCACTTTCATGTTTTTCCAGGTCCTTTATTGGTGATAAAAGACCATGGAGTGCAGTTTGAAGAGGTTCGGAAACTTAAAGAGATAGCTGCGTTGATCATTGCACAATTAAAAAGTCAATATAAATAACAAGTGCAAGCACGACGACACCCTTTACATTGCGCCTTCGGCTCCATTTCGTGGGCGCGCATGCTGCAAGCGTTATCCATAGGTAAATATGGTCAACCTATATAAAATTATTGTTTTATTTTCCTATCTGATTTATGTGACATTCTTTTTTGTTCCATATTTAGACGTATATTTATACGATCAGGATATATTTGATGTTCTATCATGGGCTGGCTTCGGAGCCTTGCTGGAGTTAAATGAAGGTATAGCCTACTTATTCTTGCTAGCTTATACAGTTACTCTATATGGGTTAATCTATTTTAAGGCTTGGGCCAGGCCAATGTTTTTAGGGTTGACGTTGCTCTCTATTATCTTTAGGGGCATACAAGGCGTCGAAGTATTCACGCCGGTAGACGGAGTTTTGTCGTACATCACAAATCTTGCCGATGGAGCCACAATCGTTCTTATGTACTTCACCTCTATAAATAGCAGATTCAGTGAAAATGCATAACAAAATGGTCAATGGCGCCTACGGCTGGACAGCTTTAAGAGCTGCTTTGCAGCAAAGTTGCCCGTTACCTTAGCGTTATACGGTATGGAGGAATAGCATATGAATGACCCAAGTTTGCAAGATCAGATAGATGCCGCAAAGGGATACGATTCGTTATTAGTCCCATCGCTGTTCGGCCAGTGGGTTACAAAAGTCGCAGACGCAGCAAATATTCAACCAGGGCAACGAGTTTTGGATGTCGCATGCGGTACTGGCGTGCTTTCACGAGAAGTAGCCTCGCGAGTTACTCCTTCCGGATACGTTGTTGGTCTGGACCCAAACCCAGGAATGCTCGCCGTGGCAGAAGGACTCACACCTGAGATCGACTGGAAACGGGGTGTAGCCGAATCGTTACCTTTTCCCGATAAATCCTTCGATACGGTGGTCAGCCAGTTTGGCCTCATGTTTTTCTCGGATCGCCATCAAGCGGTTCGTGAGATGCTGCGGGTTTTAAGCCCAGGTGGGCGCTTGGTTGTAGCTGTCTGGGATTCGCTTACAAACATACCAGCGTATGCAGCTAGCGTAGCGCTCCTTGACCAGCTCGCCGGCAGGCAAGCGGCAGATGCGTTGAGCGCTCCGTTTGTGCTCGGTGATCCGCAGACTTTGACCAGATTGTTTACCGATGCCGGTGCATCTTCGATCGATATTACGACTCACCCTGGAACGGCACGGTTCCCGAGTATTTCAGTGATGATGGAAGCCGATTTAAGGGGGTGGTTGCCAGTCATGGGGGTAGTACTAACAGAGGAGCAGATTGGCCAGATACTAGATAAAGCAGAAGATCTACTTGGGTCTTACGTAACGTCTGAGGGAGAGGCGGTTTTTGAGTCACCGGCGCACGTCGTTACGTCGGTTAAAGAATAGCTGTTGTTAGCTAATATCCCAAAAGTGTCAACGAAAGTAGTACAAGATCACAAGTGAGACAAAATTTCCGCTTCGCTGGACGTTAAACCTCCTGTGCTGAATTGAAACGAAAATCTGTCATCAATCCTGGAGCCAGTCTGTGTTGAACGCGCTTTACCTGCTGGTTGGAATTGGCTTACTTACCATCGGTGGTGAAGCACTGATTCGGGGAGCACTGGGTGCAGCAAATCGCTTTGGGGTCTCTCCACTACTTTCCGGCTTAGTAATAGTTGGATTTGGCACTTCGATGCCTGAATTAGTTGTTTCAGTGGAAGCGGCACTCGGAGGGCAGCCGAACATTGCAATTGGAAATGTCGTAGGAAGCAACATCGCCAATATCCTGCTTATCCTGGGGCTCTGCGCTCTCATTTGTCCCCTGGCGGTTACCGCTTTGGCACTTAGGCGAGACGCAGTGACGGTGATCGCGGCGAGCGCCTTGTTCATTGTTCTTGCCGGAAGTGATGATCTTTCGCACCTGGATGCGGCGGTACTTTTGCTATCACTATTTGCATACTTGGCGTGGGCGTATTGGAGTGAAAGATTTAATGCGGCGCCATCTGCGCTGGTACATCAAGCTGAAGCTGATGAGGTCACTTTGGTGCCAAAATCTACTGGATGGTCCGTAATCGCCATAGCCATCGGTCTCGTGTTTTTAATTGCCGGGTCAAAAGTCCTTATCAAAGGCGCAACTGGGCTTGCACACGACTTGGGTGTATCAGAGGCGGTAATCGGGCTAACCCTGGTTGCTGTTGGCACTTCTTTACCCGAACTGACGATATCCGTTATTGCCGCATTAAGGCGGCACGCGGATGTGGCCGTTGGCAATGTTCTGGGCAGCAATATATTCAACTTGCTCGGGATACTTGGCGTTTCTGCGCTGCTGCAGCCACTCGAGGTCCGTGGAAGAATTATGGCTTTTGATCAGTGGGTTATGCTCGGGGTTGCGGCGCTCCTCTTTGTTTTCTTATATACCGGCAGGCGGCTCAGTCGAATCGAAGGAGGAGTGCTCTTGATCGGATACGGGGCATATATCGGCACCAGTTTTTTCGCAGTAGGTAGCTAGATTAAAAGGGGAACCTAAGATCGAACAGCGGCCTAACAAATCGCTGCAGCTGACGTTTGCCCCGCCACGCAATTTTGCTGGCGCAAACGCTGCTGGGCTCAGGCCTTAGCCTGGAACGGGAATCATCTATTCTATGAGGAGCGAAGCCACAAGATTTTTAGGGACACATCAAAACCCTGGTTTGAACTGGACTTAATACCTAAACACAAAAAAGCCCGCATCTAAGCGGGCTTTTACGTTACTGATTTGCCAAATTTTTGGTCGGAGCGGCCGGATTTGAACCGACGACCACCACACCCCCAGTGTGTAAATCCAGTGAATAACTATGTGTCACCACAAACTTCCAGCCACCATAATCTGTATTATTAGCCTTATATAATAGGTAGTTAGTAGATAGTTCACTGTTTACCGTTGTTCATCCCTTCTCAGCCCTATACACTCCATTTGGACTTAATATGGACTTAAATTCAAATAGTCGATACGGGCATCATGAAAGCCAAGCTATCCAGCACATCCGTAAAACGCCTTGAGGCACAAGAAAAAGCCTATGAGATCTTTGATGTTGAGATCAAAGGCTTCCTTTTGCGCGTACAACCCACCGGACGTAAAACCTTTTATTACAGCTACCGCAATCATGCCGGAAAACGTACACGTATCAAAATTGGCGTATTAGGCCCCGCCCTCACCCTTGCCCAGGCCAGAGATCGTGCCGCCAGTTATGCGGGGAAGGTTGCCGAAGGTGTGGATATACAGGCCGAGAAGATGGCTGACCGACACGAAGCCCGAGAAGCACTCAATCACACCCTCGCCTCTTTCCTAGAAAATCACTATAAGCCCTGGGCATTGGCTAATCTTAAAAGCGGCCAACAGACCATCGATAGTATTAAACGGTCGTTTCCTGATTACTTATCAAGACCCATGCCGGACATTCAAATTAAACAGATAGAACGATGGCGAACCGAAAAACTCCAGTTTGGCTTAAAACCAAGCACTATTAACCGGGTGGTGAATGCGCTTCGAGGCGTGTTGTCCAAAGCTTTGGAATGGGAATTCATTCAGGAACACCCCTTGGCGAAGCTCAAGTCCTTGAGGCTAGATGAAAGTAAGAAGGCGCGGTATCTCTCCACAGAGGAATATAAACGACTCACAGAAGCTCTCGCTTTGCGTGATAACGAACTGAAAGCCGCTAGAAATAGGGGCAACGCTTTTAGGGAGCAACGCGGCTATCCGCTTTTACCGAATCTTTCCCATCAAACCTATGGCGATCGCATGACGGCTTTAATCATCGTATCGCTAAAGACTGGAATACGCCGTGGTGAAGCATTCGACCTTGCCTGGAGCGATGTCGATTTTGCGAATAAAGTGATCACCATAAAAGGTGAAAATGCCAAGTCGAGCAAAACGCGTCATATACCGATCAATACAATGGCCTATCAAGCGCTTATCGCCTGGCAGCAACAAGCACCTCAGCCTATCGGGCGCGTTTTTCCTGCTGATGATGGAGGTCGCCTAGATAATGTCAGAAAATCCTGGACTGGGATTTTGAAACAGGCCGGAATTAGCGCTTTCCGCTGGCATGATATGCGCCACGATTTTGCGTCTAAACTGGTGATGAATAGCGTCCCCCTGAATACCGTCCGGGAGCTGTGCGGTCACGCCAGCCTGGACACCACCCTTCGCTATGCCCACCTTGCGCCTGACCATAAAGCCGATGCTGTAGCATTACTTGGATAACTAATTCATGCAAGAATATCGCGGCCCTTGCTACTCTTTTGAGGAAGCGCAAGAAATACTTTCCATGCGACCTAGCGAGTTAGGTCATGCCATCAGAATGACGACGATTACTCCGGTCGTTTATACAAAGAATCGGCACATGCTGATCTTCAGTCATCGGAACAGGCGTAACTATGGGCACGGCACTTGTATGTATCGAGGGCATTTGAGCATACCCCACCGCTATATAGCTGTATTGTTAGAAGATGACCCTATAATATTGAACGAAGATTACGGCACTTTACTCGATCCGGAAGGAGTACAAAGCTATAACACCGCCTACCCGTTTAGACGGCCAACACCCAGGGAATGGCTGCATGACTGGAACCCCATCGAAAGAGACAGACTTGTTCTTAATGCGGCGAGGGCAACCCCATTACCAAATGAAGGGAAGCCTATAGCTGAGGTTATTTCAGGGTTTACGGAGCTTTTAAAAAGCCACTTAGATAACGAAGGTATCCGTGACCCAAACCGCGTGACAAGAGAAAACATTAACACTTTAAAATTCGATTTCAGATCTAACTCTACTTTTGAGCCACAAGACCTGAGAATTCCTGCTTCCGAAATCACAAATTATAGACAGCAACTGGCAGTGTCATCGATCAACCACACGATAGAAGATGATTCCGACCCCGATGACACGCCGGCAACCAGATCGCGCACTAACCAACTTCATATATTGGTGGCACGCATACTCAAAGCCGATCCAAAAATAACCGCCAAGGCCGCATGGCAAGTTATTGAAGATGAAGTCAATAAAGATGAGCCCCTGTTTGATACTGAAAATATACTCCTAGTCGTTGATCACGAGTGTATAGAGTGGAGAAGCCGACACGGTAAAGATCAAGCACTACTGTGGACTTCATTTCAGCCCTTGTTGAGCAAACTACGACGTCAATTCGTAGAGGATTACTAGCCACCTCTTGGACAAGAAACATTCAACCTTTTAGTGCTCTCGTAGCCAATACAGCATAGCCGCTAGAGCCGAACACAATCGAATAACTTAATTTAGTCCCCGACTTATCAGTAAGCCTAAATATTAGCGCTAGGCTTAGTGGCCCATTCCGCCAGTGTAATTTCGTCGTGCAATCAACGACAGGCACACCAGAATGGAAGATAACAAATCAGAAAGCATTCCCAGAGCACTCAGTGAAAATAAGGCTGCCAAATACATTGGCATGAGTCGTTCCTATTTGGCTCAGTCCCGCATGGACGGCCCCAGAGACAAACGCACTCCAGCCCCTCCCTTTATCAAGATCGGGCGGTCTGTACGTTATCTAAGGGAGGGCCTGGATACCTGGCTAGATCAATTTCATAAGCTAGAGCACCTGGGCCAGCAGTGCTCGAATCTCGATTCGAATTCATCACACATTCATCATTCCACTTCGGAAGATGCTTCGTGATGGCTATCGATAACGATAAAGATGACCCTTTTGAAGCTTTGGGTTACCTGAACCGTAAACTTTCGGTTAAATCGACCCAAAAGGACGGTCAAAACAATGGCCTGGCAACCATTTAAAACAACCGACGCTAACCGTTCGTTGACCGATAAACGAACCCAGTTTGAGGCATCAATGGATGCTCTAATCAACCCTGGTTCTGAGGGCTGTTGCAATGACTGCGGAGGCGTCATCAGTTCGTTTTCCGAACCCGCGCCGAGACGCACCACCAAGTTATTTCGGTTCTGTACCGGTTGTGGCGTGGTGGTCGGGATCCGCCATTATCGTGGCTAACAACGCTTCTCTACCCAGTGTTTTAGACTTTCTGGCTCCCGGTGAACCAATTGAAAGCCTCAAGTGGCGGGTCAGGATCATACAACGCTGTAAGTGCTTCTCTGATCATCTATGGCGGCAGTGGTTTGGAATATTTGAACGCGAGGGTTATGTCCAGGCCAATCTTTGGCTAACACGAATATATAAGCGTTTGGAATTAGCCAATACTGGCCTGTTCATTGATGCCACGGATAGTGAAATAACCGATTATGCCAGGGCTAAAACACGCGTGATTGCCCTGGACACTCGGGATGCCGGTAGACGACTAGATAAAAAAACTGCCGTGTGGACGATCAAAACCCTGTTTGAGCGTACAGGTCTTACCTTTCCCCTTGCTGATCGTTTTTGGCAGGACGATTACGATAGTCAAAAATTAGTCGCCGCACTGGCGCGTATCGAAGACCCTCGCTGGCTAGCTCGCCAGCTTCGCAAGAGAGCCACACGGGACCTGGAAGCCATCTGTCGCGAGCTCGGCATAGTGCGGCGGGGCAAGTCCCCCTACCTGTCTGACTTTACGCTTGGCCGGGTTTTCTTCCGCAAGGCCGCCAATCGGAGACTATTAGAAAAACTGATCGCGACCAATGATCTTGGCCAGCAATTCACGCTGGCTGAGTTGTCCGACCTTGGTGTATCTAACCCCGCTATTCGCCGCACTGAACTGATGGTGCGCCTACGGGGCTTTGAAACCTGGGCAGAACATGACAAGCGCGATTGGGCACCCTGGTTTTTTACCCTGACCGCACCATCTAAATACCACCCCATGAGTGGAGCCAGTGGCTCTATTAAACTCAACCCAAAGTTTAACGGGGCAAGCCCCACCGATGCACAACAGTATTTAAATACCTTATGGCAACGTGCTAGAGCAGAACTAGCGCGTCGTGAGATTGAGTTCTTTGGCGTCAGGGTTGCAGAGCCTCATCATGACGGCACACCTCACTGGCACTTATTACTATTCGTAGCGAGGGAACATGAAAAGAACCTTACTGAAATATTACGCTCATATGCGATGGCCGAAGATGGCACAGAGCCCGGAGCCAATAAACACCGTTTCGAGGCCGTTCGCATCGATCCAGAAAAAGGCAGTGCCACCGGTTACGTGGCCAAGTACATATCAAAGAATGTCGATGGCTATAAAGTAGACGTCGATGACGAAGCCGGTGGTGCGGCAACGATCACAGCGATAAGAGCCAGTGCCTGGGCCAGCGTGTGGGGCATTCGACAGTTCCAGCAAATTGGCGGCCCACCAGTGACACCCTGGCGTGAACTGCGCCGATGCGAAGATATTGTCGGGCAATTACCAAAAGCCCCAGACATCGAAGAAGAGCGGTTGCTAGCGATCCATCAGGCCGCAGATGAAGGCGATTGGGCGCAATACATCGAGTTAATGGGTGGGGGTATTTGCAAGCGGGCTGACCTGCCTTTACGGGCGAAATACTTTATCGATCCTGAGGCGGGCGAATACGGCGAAGATACTGCCAGACTCGTTGGGCTTTTATCGGCCTGTGGCCGAGAGATAAAAACACGGCTAAGAACGTGGACGATTTCGATGGGTGAGAAAATATCAACATCCTCCCCAGAAAACGGCTTTATGCGAACCGGCCCGCCGGGAGCTGCCCCCTTGGAGTTCTGTCAATAACTGTACGCCGGATCGTTCCGAACATTAAACCGCCGAGCAATCAGTGGGACCCACGGCACCATACAATACCCCCCCCCGAAACCGCAGCAGGAAACTGACGGGGAATCGGGAGTTGAATCCGGCGGCAGCGAAGACGACATATAACCAGCTCAATCAGTTTGCGCCCTACAGACACGGGGCCTATCCAAAACCCAGAAACAGTCTTTATTTTGTCGGACTTAGGAAAATATTGGAGAAGAGTAAACGAAGACATTAACAATAGCCCTGGTGTATGCTGGCACTCTAGGTTATTTGGCAGATGGACCACGTTTTATGAGTTTATAAGCTTGCAAGAGGAGCTGCTTATGGACATGGAGATCGACGTCTCAACTAGTACAGTGGAAGAATAATTATTGAATGCAAAGACTTCCATAACAATAGAACCTAGCGGAATACCGGTGGAAAAAAATAAGTGACAGTAACCCAAATTATTATAAACCAAATTTAATTTAGCAAGCCGTTGAGGCGCTCCATTTCCTGGGTGTCAACAAACACCTTTCCCTTATCCTGCACACTGGTAATAGGGTTTTTCTTCTTTTTTATTCGAGCAATCATTTCAGATAATTCTGGAAAATTATCATTTGCAATATATTTTTCAACTCCCTCCAAGATGGGCGTCACATCTAACCCAGTAGCACTGGATTCCTCATTTAAAAAATATAGCGTAGCTAATGCAGAGACTCTTTTGCTAGGTAGCTTTTTTGATTTCTCTATTGCATCGAAATACAAACTTCTTCCGTTAGATATATCATTCTCTCGGTAGGCTATAAGCCCCTCCGTTGCTATCAAAGTAGTTCCTATTTCTTCTATACTGTTGATCTTTGCTTTGTAAAGCATCTCTTTCGCATCTTTTATGCGTCCCAATTGAGCAAAACCTACAGCGCAATTATTTAATAGAGTGGGATCATTTGGATTCGCTATAAGACCATCCTGGGATTTTTTTAAAGCCATCTGAGGATTATCAAGTGCAACTGAATAAATATAAGAGGCATTGACATACGGTCTTGCAGAGAAGTTTTCAATCGAACTCCAACCATCTAATTCGATTAACGCATTTTTCCACTCAAGATTTTTTGACAGTTCAATTGCTCGAGCTTCGTGAGCAAACTCTATATCTAAATATTGCTCGATAGCTACGCTTGAGGTTAATTGGGGATTGGCCCACGCACTTTGCGCAATTGAGTTTTCCGTGGGATCTTTTAAACATAAAGAAAACATTTTTTTGGCATTTTTCTTCGCTCCATCTACAAGTAAGCTGGTGCCAATCGAACCAGCTAATTCAGATATATCGGCCGGCTTAAAGGATCTTCCTTCTAATGTAGCTTTAGCTTTTTTAAAATATGCAGATTTTTTTTCCAGAATACTACTGATTGATATCTCGGCAGACATAACCCATGGGTCGAATTTTACGAGGGGGGACATTAAAAGAATATGGTGGGCTTTTTCCTGCTCGTTGTCATGCAAATAAAACCTCGCGGCACTTCGCAAAATATATCTATTATTATCGTTTAAGTGCAAAGCGATCTGGACAGACTTCCGAGCCTTATCTAATTGACCCAGTGCAGCATAATGATACGCTTGATCTATCCATAAAATAGGATTCCTTGGATATAGGGCTAGCTGGACTTTGCATAAGGATATATTTTGCGCTGCTGTTAGAGCCTTTACAAATATCTGCGAGGGCCGCTCTTGAACTATAAATATAGATTTGGCTAAATATTTTAGTCCATCCATAACTTCATCATTACTCGCTAAATAATCTGCAGCCTGTAACGCCTCTTCCTTCATTCCATAAACTGTTGCAGCGACAACCAGCTCCATCGCCTGATCAATAGACTTGTTTTTATTCCACATTTTTTTCTTCAGCGTTAGATCTTCCAGTAGCTTAGAGTCTATAGGTCTGCTCCGATCTAAAGGTCCGATTTCTCCCGGTTCACTCACCTTGCTGAATGGTCGCCAGCGAGGAATCAGTCTACGTTTACTATCTATAACACTGGTCATAAGATAATTAGGTCTCTTGCTTCGATAGCAACTCTACGCTTAAGACGGGCGAACATCGTGACAATCCTCTCCAAGTTATAACTGCTGCCACGACTAGCGATATTTTTCGGATGGCCACGTTTTTTGGGATCAGGTTCGCACAAATATTTCACCAAATTCCTAATATCATCTTGGAATTTATCTGGCACATCAGCCTCAAATTCAAAAAGTAGTTCGCTAAAGGCTTGTTGTAAAAATGGTAGCACTTGGTAGTAATCACTACTCCAATTTACTGGCTTGTGAACATCGTTCAATTTTTCGATCAATACGGGCAGGATAGGTGCGCCTGTAATGAAGTAGTAGAGCAAACTTCCCAACTGATATAAGTCGGCTCCCTGCCTCCGCTGTATGTAATTTGAGGACACATGTTGATAAACTAGTTCAATTGAGGCATAGCTCGGGTCACCAGGTATAACCTCTTCATCGTGTGCGATATTCAAATCAGGCGCAGATGATCGGCCCAAGTCACCCAACTTGAAGTTGTCATCAGTAATAATTAATACATTTGACGGTTTCACATCTTGATGTGCTATAGAAATTCTGTGTAGCTGCCTGACGGCAACAGCAATATCGTGCAAACACGACACAATCCAACTTAAGGTTAAGGTGCCTGAAATACGAATTTGCTGTCTAACATCTGAGCTGGCAGCCTCGAATATTAGATACTGAACTTCATTGACGCCTGGAGCACTTGGTATCGTCAAAGACCCGTCAGTATAATAACGAATGATCCTGTTTAACCTACCTTCTGTACAGCGCTTAAGAATTTCTTTTTCGTGATTAAAAGCTGCGGTGGCGTACTCTAAGGCTTTCGCTGTATCTATAGCTATATCTTTGAAAACGCCCTGATAATCTAGTGCTTTTAAATAGCCGATACGACCATCTTTATGTTTAACTTTGTAACCTACAGAGAAAAACCCTCCCGAGTCTAAGCCGTTCTTTTCAATTAACGAGCCTACTGTCCAATCCCCATTTAATGTTAGCCCTGTAAGCATGTGCGCCGCATTTTCCGTCATAAGGCGTCCTTTCTGTTTTAGTGGTTACCGCCGAGACGCTAGAATCGGAATCGAGCCGAAACGGTATGCCCACTGAGGGGTTTTGAGGTATCCAGAGTTAACACCTTGGACTCGCTTAGTATTGCACAGATAATTATTTCCAACTTATTGATTCGTATGGTGGGCCCTGAAGGACTTGAAGGTTCAGCTAATCGATTATGAAGCTAAAGAGCGAAAAAACGAATGCTTATCAACTGTCTACTATACGTCTACTAATAATACTTTTTGGGTTTTCAAACTAGCAGAATTTAAAAAAATTCTGTTAAGTCATTGATTTTATTGGTGCCCGGAGCCGGAGTCGTACTCCTTTTATAAACAAATAGTTACCTATGCGTGGCGTAGGTTTGGCGTAGGCGTAAATCTGGCGTAATTGCTCAGCAATTTGAATCCCGCCACGGGCCGGCTCATGCAACCAAGTATACAATCCTTAACCTCGCCTCACTCGATCCACACACGTTTGTCTTCGCGCCCATGGGTGCGATCGATCATGTTTGATTCCAAAGTCTAATCTCCCGTATCTATCCAGGGACCAGGTGCGTTCCATTTGGAGGGAATGGCAGTCCCGGAGATTAGCGCAGCGGCTATCGGCCCGAGGAATGCATTCACCGCAGTCACCACCTCAGAAAACAAGGCAGGTACGTGTTCCTGTCCCAGGCGCTTGTGGAATGCCGACCACTGTACCTGCTTGGCATCGATGAATGCCTGTGAAAAAGCGGCAATAACCCCGGGCAATGCGGTGCCTCGATGATCAAAAGTGAGCCTGATAGCCTCGGCCAGTGTTGCACCCTCAAAGTCGAACTGTCGGGACAGCAACCAGATATCATAGAAGTCCTTCATCCGGCTGTTCAGTTCACCCAGCTTCACCATGGCCTCGAACTTTTCGGCAATGGCACTTTCACGGCTGTAGCAAAGTACCCTGGCGACTGGCGAATCCAGCAGGGTAGGCAAATCAGACTTCTCCGGTTCGGGGTGCACAAGATCACCAAAACCGATATCAATCTGCATAGGCACCCTGGCATTATCCAATGTGCCGGTAAATCGTACCCGGATACCCTCATAATCAGCATCTTCTGTGATTCTCTCAGCCCGAATGGAGTCAGGGTCGAAAATCAATCCATCCGGATCCACATCAATGGCAATAATATCTTTGATTTGGGCAATGATGCTGGCTTCCTCATTACTCGTTCTGCCCAGCATATCGATATCCATAGTGGGACGAATGTCCGGCGCGTGCCAGACCCTCAGCATCAAGGCCCCCTTGAGGATAAACCGGTTGGTATAGGGTGATTGTGACAGCCGGTAGAGGAACCGTTCCATCGCATAATACTGTAGCAGTTCGCTAAAGGGCCGCTGATCTGCACGCGCCCGGTTCAAGAGGCGTTGGCGGACTGATGCCGCCATGTTCCTGGACTTCTGCGCACTCATACCGTTGCCTCCAGGTAGGGTTTCATCACCTTTTCAACACGGCAGATTCTGGCGTATTTGAGCAAATCGGCCAGCTTGAATGGCTTTTGTGACCTGTAGAGTTTCAGTGCCTCCAGGACAACATCCATCCCGATCTTGTTGCGGTATTTAAAACAATCTGCCAGTGTCTTCTCGGCGCTGTAAATCCGGACTGTTACACCATCGATCTGATGCGTTTCGATCCCGGCCCTGAACGCAGCGTCTGAAAACTTGTAGGCATGTACCGGCGGGGAATCGAGCGACGGCATGCGTGCATCCCGGGGAACGGCGACAGACACCGCGTGGGGGATCTGTGTCGTGATTTCATGATACGCCAGTGCGGAAATGAGGCAGATAACGGCCTTGGGGAAACGCAGGCTCACCGTCACCAGATCAGGATTGCTGATGGGTGGCAGCTCCACCAGCCGATAGACGCCGCGGGATACCTGTTCGATGATCCCCTTGTCCCGCAGCGAATACAGGCTATAGCGTGACATCCCCAGCGCAATCGCTTCACTCATGCGAAGCTGCCCGCCATGCTGGCGGAAGAGCGCTTCGGGGGATATCCTCTTTTTAGCGTCAGACATAATGTCACCATTTATTCATATATGGTAACAATATGTCCGATTGACCTAAAAATCAAGTTTTGGCCTGAAAAGCGGCCTGCACTAGTGCAACGGCACAACATTATCCGGTCTCGATGCCACATGCCCCAGCAGCCCCAGCCAGAATCCGCGCAGCTCCTCCAACGGATAAAAGTAATCCTTATCCCCCTTGCGCTTACGCAGCATCTGGTTTACCCGCAGGCCAAAATTGAATTCATGGCTGGCTTGTTCCGGCAAATAACCGATGTCATGCGCCATCCAGTCCAGCTCACGGGCCACGTCATTGATATGCGCCTGTACACTGCGATCCGACCCTGGCGATATCTGAATGGATTCCCCCAACAGCATGACCAGGGCAGCCAGATGTTCAGACTGCTCTTCATCCAGCTGGCAAATGGACAAGGCCTCGCGCATCAGCCGATCACGAAACAACTCCGGGAATTTCTCAAAGTCCGGTTTCGTCAGTCCGGTAAATACCATGGCATAGCGGCTCTGCGCCTCCATCGCAATCACACACTTGCGGCGCAGAACATAAACACGGTGCGCATACCATTGCATAGCACCTGGATCGGACGGCACTTCAGTCAAATGCGCTTTCAAATCAGCCGCCAGGGCTTTGGATGTGTGAATCTGGATCATGCGCTTATTATAAAAGAATCAGTCATTCAATGGGTGGCCTGGCAGCCGTAGCTTAAGGCCAGCTTACGAACCCCAACAATTCTGACCTAGTTGACTCCGACAACTGGGATGCGGGGCACGGGCAAACAGCTCACTGGCCTCGCCCCGGCTTTACAGCTCTGCTGCCAGCGTAACCAGCGCCCACCGCATGCCGCCGCATATCCGGCAATCCTCTAGCCTAATGCTTCACAGATCCGAGCCTGTATCTTCTTAAGGGCTTCGACCCCTTAAAAGTTTTTGTATTGCTCGGCGTAACTGGCGCTCATTCTTAATTAGTTCCTACTCTCGAATACGAAGGGCAATATTTTCGATATCGTGCTCATTGATATTTTCAGCCAATTTAACAGCGATCTTCCATTTCAATATGGCAAGATCAAATGCCATATCGGGCATCTCTAAGCCCTTAAAAAAAGCGGGGAGCAGATAAAATGCCCCAAAGCGTTTGTATGATTTTAAAAAATTTTCTAAGTTAAGATCGTTATCTGGTGTCATGGTCATAGACCTAGTCGCCATCGTAACTAGTTGACCGGATTTGAAGTGGTTCTTATCCGGCAGTTTGGAAGATATTAGGACACAGTAGTGATGTTTATTCTGCTGCGGTAATTGACGAATGATGGAAATATTAATTTCCTCATCTTTATCCTGTGTACCAAAACGCTTCCGCCAGCGTTCAAAAATTTTCCTGCCGCTTTCTTCATTTTCAAAAAGAAACGCCACACATGGCGGCTGGGAAGGACTGAATTGAGCATAAGCCGTTCCCTTCCATTGCGCCTGATCCCAAGCATGAATATCAATAACAGATTTGACGCTATATGCCCGGTGATCTTTTGGCACGGGTGGTCTTTCGCTTTCAAACTCTGCATTATCCTCTTCTTCTGTGAGTGGAATAAGCGTTAGCGTCGGGCGTGCACTGCATAATTCATAAGACGTTTGTACTGCTTCTTGCCAGTCAGATATTCGAGAAACACTTTTTGAAGCCACCCTGTGATAACTGGTAGAGGCAAGCGCGACCATCGTCATTCTGTGGTGTACAGCCTCATCGGCATATAGCTTTTTCAAAAAGCTCTCTGCATTTTCAATAATGCAGCATGTGGCAAGGACGTGGCCTGATACTTCAGCCCAGAATTTATGAATCTCGCTTTGATTTTCATAATTACAGGGAGAAAGATTGGCAGGCCAAGTGATGATGCCGATCATATCCATGGCGTTCATCTCAAAGGATGGTTTAGATATTTCCGCGCTTTCTATCACATTAAGCTGTAATTTTTCTGTATGAGGGACAATGCGCTGCTCAATCGCAGTGGCAAAGAACGCTTCCAAAGAACCCAGAACAGCTTCTGCAATAAGGACGGATTGAGTTCCGCCTTCAATATTGATTTCAACGCTCATGCCCAGAATAGTTGTATTTAAAAACTGCGCCTCTTCGGTGTTTAGGACAAGAGAACCGCACAGATTTTGTGTAACCGGCTGGCTTGCGAGCATCGAAAAAATATAGTTGGCATCTTCATCGGATTCATCCTCAGGCAAGCTGCCATCCTCACGCAAGGTGTCCGCGTGACCAAGCGTATAAAGAAGCGCAGACCGCGCCATGAATAATCCCAACGCCTCAAGTATATCCGGTAGGCTTCCCAGTTTGAGAAGATTGGATTCACCCAAATTCGGGAATACGCTGCCCAGTGCCATATCCAGTTTCCGAATATCTTCGCCAACCTTTTCTTTTGAATCACCCGTCAGCGGTAAGCTGGCCAGAGCGCCATTCAGTAATTGGATCGCAAACAGAAAATCAGGAATGTGGCGCAATTCCAACGCTATCCACGCCCAGGTTTTCATTGTTGGAACAAAACTGATCGGCAGTTCACTATCTTCTTCGCCCTCCATAACAAGGGATGCGGCGAGGAATGCGCAGCTTGCCCGTGCTGCCCACAATAGCCCTGCACTCCGATAGGCAAGCATCAAAAGCTGAAGGGCTTCGATGAGATGATCCGCATATTCCTTTTTTGTCAGCCCTATAGCGGCTTTGCCAAGCAGGCGGATCATTTCAAAGTTATTATCAAAATCAAGTTTTTGCGCCCGCTTAAGAAGTATCAAAGCGCCTTCAGCCTCACTTTTCCGGTTGGAAACAAATTCTGCTGTTTTCTCCACCAGATCGTTATAAGCGGGATCATTTCCGGCTATATTCCCGGCTATCTCCACCATTTGCACCAGCCGGTCAGCTTTAAACTCGCCAAGACCGCTGGCTTTTTCCAAGACGACAGAAAAATCATTCCAAACGCTGCCCAGTTCCTCGCGCTTGTTATCAAGCATAGCTTGGTTCATCTGGATAATGAGAAGAGAAGTTTGCGCTTCAAGCGCGTTATTGGGACGGTATTTATCTGCGGCTATCTTTTCCAAAGCTTCCTTGAGCCTCGCTGTGCGTTCATCCAGCCTGCATTCATCGCGCGACATATGGTCATGGATAACCGAATTTACGAACAGTTGAAGCAGATTGCTCAAAAATTCCAGATTTAAGGCATGATCGGATTTTAGAGCTAGCTCCTCAAAAGCTTCATATGAATCCTTTAAAAACTGAAAATCATCAAACCACCAGAATGCCGTCCAGATATGTTCGTATTTAGCTTCCAGCTTTTGCCGATAAGTGCCGTCTGCCTCTGCCACTCGGATAGCCCGAAGAAACCTGCCATCAGTTTCGTGACGGGAGCGTTCCATATTACGGGAAAGCTTCGCAGCCAAGATGGCTTCCGTAACCCGCTGTTGTTCTATACCCTTGAAGGCGTCAGGGCTATCAATGGCCTTTTCAATCTCTGTGAGTTGCTGTGCACGGGAATAATCCGTCGGCCCCAGCCTAAGCGGATCGTCTTTGGCTTCGCCGACATTCAGGTAATTGCAGGCAATATCTTTACGGTCGTTTTCTATGATCTCTTTTACGATCCATGACCTGTCGTGAATTGTAACCGGAATGCCACATTCTTTTGTAAGGACGTCTTCCATATTTGCACGGTCTTTATCTTTGGCAAACCGGCTCGTGACGAAGAATATTTTTTTATAACCCCTGTCAGTTTCAGCGATTTTCTTTACGTCGTCTTTTACCTTGGTTTTCCAATCTTCTTTTGCGCTGAACGCGAAAGCCCATCTTTCCTGTGCGGCTTTCGTCTCGCCAATGTAAAATAAGGCTGCGATTTCCTCAGAAACGGGATAAGTCTCGGCATCTACTTTGCTGTCACCCCCACCGTCCGGCCCTGTGTGTGCGCGCAAGTTCGGGCAAATTGTTCGTTCGCAGAGTTTCCGGCAAAAGATTTCAAAATCATGGGTCTGGTTGCGTGAGGTAATAGAATTCAAATGATATTCGAAGGCCGAGGCTTCCAGAAGATAGGCGATCCGGTCTTCGGTGTCCGAATAATATTCAGGCCGAAGCGCTCTCATAAACTGAGAGGGTATGATCTTCTTACTATCAGTTCCAATATTATTCGTCATTAAATTTCACTACAATCCTGTTCATGTGAACGTCCGCCTTAGGTCATCATGCAACCCTAACCAACTTAGCCAACTTATGGTCGTACTGATAGCCAGTAATTGAACCATCCTTAATTTTTTCAACGACTTCATCAATAACAAAAAGAGGCACCAAGAACCATTCTCTTGGTTTTACGGGGTTTCCAAACCGGTCATTGATTTCAATGTCTAGTCGTGCTGGCTCGAAAAATCGATGCAGCAGCTTTTCCAGTTTCTGCCTATTGATATTGAAGAGTTCGTATGACGCTATAATCTCAACCTCCGCCATGAGGTAGGTCGGATCAATCGATGCGTTCCCGATCCGCTTTTTGATGGCTTCGCCGGTGACACCAATCTTATGGATAACATCTCTGTTCTGTGCAATAAGAGGCAGCTCTGACTTGCTGCGCAAAACATAAATCGTTCCACTGTCGCTATCGTCTTCGCTTATTACATCATCAAATAGTGGCCCTGCGGAAAGTGAAACAATTCTTCTGCCTGCCTCATCTTCGTAAAGTGCTTTTTGCATGGAGCGCAGCAATAAGTCACTCTCAGTGCCGTTGTCATAAATAACTCGCAAACGATAGTCATTTTTATCAAATCCGTGGGTACGCTCTTCACTTACCTCAGCAATGTAAACCTTTTGCCCATTAACGATAAACCAATCACCTTGTTGGATTTTCGCCATATAGTCCCGATCTTTCTGATCTTTCAGCAACTTCGCTTCTACCAGGCCATGCTTTAAATCACTTTGAACCTTATCAAACAACGCCTTGAACTTATCGAAGTCGGCGCATGGGGTACGGTTCGCAATTTCTTCTGCCGCTTTTTTCTCTGCCTGTGATTTAACATGTTTGAGGTATGTGATATCGCCTTCTTTTGGCACGTCTATACCAAGCTCCGCCAAAAGCTCCCTGTCACTGTTGTACTCTGCCGGAGGTTCAGCTATTTGAAGGTCTCCAGACAATAGACCTTGGTGATCCATGTTTTCAACCAATGTACGGCACTCTTCCTGTTTAAGAATTTGCTCCAATCTTGTGGCATAAAGGCGTTCAAAGATGTCTTTGTCTTCACCGTGTTGTGGTGGATGGCCATGCGTTTCAACAAAACGCTGAATTTCTTCAAAGCCTGCGATGATGCGTTCTTCTTTTGGCGAGTGGGCTGCCTTTTTGGTGGGTGCAATTTCTACGCCCAGTTCTTCAAGCAGCGCCTTGTTGGATTTCTTTTCTTTCAAATTAGCCATTATTTTCCTCCGCCGCTTTCTTCCGCCACCTTGCGCGCAAGGAACGCGATGCCTTCCGCCATACGCTTTTCCCACGGATCAGGGGACGTGAGTTCCGGTAATCGCCCGCGCTCTTTCTTAAATTTGATGGCGCGATCAACCAGCTCTCTTGCCTCTTCTTCGGTTAAACTGACTTTCTTGGCGGCAATAACCGCTGCGACCTGCTTTAAACTTTCCTCGCTCATGGATTTCGCCAAAATCGCATAAGCTTCGCTAAAAGGGTTGATGCGGTCGATTAAATCAATATCTAGGTCACGCACATCCATTGCAAACTTTCTGACACCATCGACAAACGCGGTGCTTCCGGCAAGTTCAGAGCCGTCGTCTTGATTGACGATTTCCTTTGCCTTCTGTGTGAGGTTAAGGGCAGCAATCGCGTGTTGGCGGATGGCTTCCTGATCTTCATCATCCAGTTCGGGGTATTTGTCTTTAACGATCTTTCCCATGCGCACTTGCGTTAATTCCTCGGGGATCATTTCTTCGTCAAACAGGCCACGCTCTAAGGCAGTCTTATCCTGCACAAAAGCGGTAATGACCTCGTTTAAATCCTCCTGACAAATACGCTGCGCATCTTTGCTCTTGGGTTCGGCGAGTCCTTTAATCTCTATTTGAAATTGCCCTGTCGATTCGTTGAAGCCGACATTGCTACCGTTAGAGTCATACCCCTTCTCACCGTAATCAAAGCCTTCGACTGGCGCACTTTGGTTATTCTTGGATGTGAAAGTAAATTTTGGCGCAAGCACCTGCTCCATCAGCAGACTGGCGGCAATGGCTTTTAATGTATCGTTCACGGCCTCGGTAACGGCTTCTTCCGAAGCATCCGGTTCGGCAATCAGGTTGGTGAAACGGGCGTGGGTTTTGCCTTCCGCGTCACGGGTGGCGCGACCAATAATCTGAATAATTTCGGTCAGGCTGGAACGGTAGCCAACCGTTAGGGCATGTTCGCACCATATCCAGTCAAAGCCTTCTTTTGCCATGCCCAGTGCGATGATGATATCGACATGATCGCGGTTATGTTTCGCTTCCGGTAATTTAAGTGCGGCGGAAACTTTATCGCGCTTGCTGGCATCATCATCCACCAAATCAGCGATTTTAATAATGGTGCCATCAACACGTTTCACAAGATGGAAACCCGTGGCAGGGTCAGTACCTTGCCAATCCCCCAGCTCATGAATGATATGTTCCACTTCCTTGATCTTATCCTTGGTGCTTTCACGGGAATTGACATTGGGGATATGGATAATGGTTTTTTCATTCGGATTTAATACGTTCAGAATGTCTTCGGCATACGATCCTGAATAGAAGTAATAGCCAATATCCAACCGCTTTAGATGTTCATAACCGTTTAGCTGTTCGTAATAGGTATAGGTGACGGTATCGAAATTGGCTTCATCCTGTGGCGAAAGCACGGCTTCCGCATCGCCTCTAAAGTAAGAACCTGTCATGGCAATAATATGCACTTTGTCACGACCAATAAATTGCCCTAATTGAGCGCCCAGCCTGTTATCGGGGTTGGCGCTTACATGATGAAACTCATCGACGGCAATCAAGCAGTCATCAAAAGTGGGAACACCAAACTTATCAACCGCGAACCTGAACGTCGCATGGGTGCATACCAATACCCTATCATCACTGTCCATAAAGGCTTTAACGGAATTCACCTTGCCGCCATCCTCACCGGGGGCGTTACATAAATTCCATTTTGGTGCGACTTCCCAATCCCAATAAAAACCGTATTGACTTAATGGCTCGTTATTGAAGCTGGCACCAATGGATTTTTCCGGCACGACGATAATGGCTTTTTTAACATTTTGATTGTGGAGCTTATCGAGTGCGATAAACATCAAGGCGCGGCTTTTACCCGATGCAGGTGGAGATTTTATCAGTAAATACTGCTCGCCCCGTTTTTCAAAGGCGCGCTCCTGCATGACGCGCATACCCAGCTCATTGGATTTTTTTGAACTGCCGTTACAGGCATAGTTAACAGTGACTGCGGGTATTTTTTTATGTTCCATTATTTTATCCAGTTAAGACACCTGATCATGGTTACCAATATCTACAAGACCAATACCTATAAGAAATGTATCGCGATCCTGAATAATCAGCCCCAGCACACTGAGATAACTCACATTAATTCTTCAATTGCAGTCAAAAATCCGCAGGCATTGCTGGATGTTGCCTGACTACCATAATTGAAAAACAGATTTTACGCCTTTAATTACCAGGTAGTGCAATCGGCATACTGACCCCAGAATGCCCCGGTCATTAGTTGGCACCACGTCCCATCGAAACGGAGATATCCGGCATCTCATCCCACGTTCTGCCTGCCAGCTTTCGCCCATTGGCCTTTTTCGCGCGGCGCTTTCCGTCAGCACCCCAGCCGCCCCACTGTTTGAAGAAGAAGGCAACATTCTGCTGCCTGCACTGCGACTTGATGCTTCGAACCCATGCCTGTTTCATGGGCCGCGACTTCGGCCCGGACTCACCGCCAACGATCGCCCAGTGTATATCTGTCAGGTCCAGCTCACCCAGGTCTTCCAGCAACGGTTCAATCGACAGGAAACGAATCCTGGCATCAACCATTCGTAATTCATCAATCCGCTTCAAACCGTATTTCTTGTCCTCCACTGACACACCCAGCCAGGCATTATCCGGGACTGTTCGCTTCCTGCTGGAAAAATACCGGCGCATTCTGCCCGCTCGCTTGGTCAGTATCTGGTAGGTGTGCTGCGGCGTCTGTCTTATTACATCGAACACCCTGTCCAGAAACGCGAATGGAATATCCTCATGAAACAGGTCGCTCATCGAGTTGACGAAATAGATGGTCGGCTTGCGGCGCTTCAATGGCTCATTCAGCCGTTCAGGCAGAATAGATATGTGAAATCCGTTTTCATAACCACGAACACCCATGGCCTGTAACCGCTTCGCCATGGTTTCCGCGTAACAGTGTTTGCAGCCCGGCGAAACTTTTGTGCAGCCTGTTGTCGGATTCCATGTTTGCTCAGTCCATTCGATTTTGCTTACCGTGCTCATACTATTTTCCTCAGTCGCTCATTCTTGTCAAAATGCACGAAACGTTCTCTTCTGCGATTCGATCCGTCATCGATATTTTCAACTTTCTTATCTTTTCTCAACGCCTTGAATGCCTGTTGAAAGTCGTACTCAAGCCAGCCGGTTTCTTCCAGCCAGTCAGCGAGGACGGCTTCATTATAGTCCTTTGGCTGGCTCGAAAGATGAGCCAGCCAGTATGCTTTTACAACCTCTATATCGGCAGCGATATCGACCTGAAAATCATCATCTTCAGCCGCGATCAGCGGGATCTGCCCAGTCAGGCGCTCATGTTTCTCGTATCTTACACGATGCTGAAATATTGCAACCTTACGGGATATCCTGGAGAACTCAACCATCCCCTTCGGATGCCTGGTAAGGTAAACCAGGTGATAAATTGTTTTGTCTTTATCCTTATTCAGCACCGTTGCATGATAGGCCCACGATTGCTGGTGGGACTCGTTTCCAAACACCGATTTCAGATGCTCACGGTATCGCCTGACTACCGCATCCTCCCGTTGCTTTGGCGCTTTGCCGTGCAGCTCAGCTAGAAATGTGTCATCGACTTCGCCGAGCATCGCCCGCACCTTGTCCTGCAGTTCTTCTTTGTTGACGAATCGGTTCAGAAAATCGTACATGAACGTAATCAGAAACTCCGAGTTGCGCCGCTGCAATAATTTCGACAAGCGCGGCAGGCCAACATCTGTCCATCCTTTCGGGTCAACAAAAAAGAATGTAAAGCCACCGCCACACACGCCGAGAATTTGATCCTGCAAAGCGGTATAATCGCCATGGAATTCATGATGCTCAATATAAGACGGGCAATTGTCCGCCAGATATTCCTCAAGTTGACCGAACCTGCTACTGTTTTCTTCTACGTAAATCGCTCTGAACTTGATGTTATATATCCTGTTTTTCGCCGCAAGGCCTTCATGCACACGCTTGATAATATCGAGAGAGATCGCAATCGATGTGCCGTGCAGATCATTGCTCTCGTCCGCCCACGGCCCGGAAAAGCAATCGACGTAGGTGATTTCCCTGACCCCGCTTACCCCGACAATGTAGAGCAGTTTTTCAAGGTAGCCTTTGAGCAGTTCATGCTTGACCGCCGAGTGCTCTCGTCCTTCGTATGTTTTATCAAGTTCCATTTATCGTTTCCCTTTCTGTTGCCGTTTTTAAATGCTCCTTACTTCACCCATGGTGAATGTGGCAAGGAAAGACCTGAGCCTGACGGTACAATTACGGTGCAAAATAAAAACTGTGTTCTGTTACCGGATTTTCCGGACTATGAACTTAAAACTGATTTCAACCGTTCTTCACTGATAAATATCAGCCGACCCCTCGTGCGGGTAATTGCCACATATAGTTTGTTTCTGGTCATAGGATTTAAATCTGCCAGTTTATTTTCAGTAAACAGTTTATAGGTCTTTTTGTTTAAAACCACGCAAACATCATTATAGCGATCCTCACCTTTGGATTCGCCCCAGTTGCTTCCAAAACAGGGGTATTTGCTTCGTGACTGATAGAAAAGCTTGACGATATTATTATCGTCAAAGACTTCACTAATATCTTCTGCCAATTCCATGTGCTGTATTTCCGTGCCGTCATCACGATTCGATCCGATAGCAATTCCGAGATTATCCTCAACGAATTTGCACACGGAAGGGCTACATCTGTAGCTACTATCAAGCGTATCGGAATCTGTCGTAAGCCCCATATCCCGAGCCTTTTTGAGATAGCCTTCTAACTGTTTATGAAGATGAGCATTGGTATTGCCATCCCTGCTTGTATCGAAAGTATGCTGGTAAAAATCGCCGACAAACAGCACATCACAATTGGCATTTATGATAAGAGGAAGGAAGTTAAAATCATTGCCTGCAAAATCTTGAATTTCATCGAAAAGTACAGCATCAAAATATTTTGAGAGTCTGGCTGAAACACTATCAGCCACACCTTTCTCGATAATGAGCTTGGACAGCCTATTCAAATAAACTCGATTATTTCCATCAATGTAGCGTCGATCTCCTCTGGCGAATCGATTTACGCAAGGATCAAACCTGATGCCTTTGGCTCTGGTTTTATTTAAAAGAAAAGTCTTGAAGCAAAATGAGTACAAAAAAGAAAAGTAGGAAAACAAATAGATATTATCTGGCAGGTATCCGAATTTTTGGATTATCCGGCTTTTGATATTGTAGAAATTATTATTGGTGTAGGTAACGATTAATGATCTGTGTTCGAGATCAAGGGTTTCGATGATATGGCGAGTTTTACCGGAGCCTGCGACGGCAAGAATTATGCGTTTATCCATTCTATCGCATCCCTGATATATTGCGGAGCCAGCAGATTATTTACACCATACACAAGAAGAGAAAAAGCCGCCTCGGTTTTATTATTCAGCATGTAGTCCTGAACAGATAATGTGCGCCGCCCTTCTGCAAATAACGCGTCACAAGTTTCCTTGTTATCGGCGTAGATGCAAACTTCAAAGGTGTAGCGATCATTATCGGTGTCGCTAAATATTCCTATATTTTCACCCTGATAATCAGTATATGGCTGCACAGAGTTTGCTTCATAATTCCTATCGTTATCCCTAATAACGGCGACCTTTACCGCCAGAATACGCGCAATATCCAGATATCGCTTAAAGCTGGTTCCTCCAACTGATATGACGTGGACATCCGCATTTTCCATGCTTTGGCCCGTAACGGCCTGAAAAAATTCTTCCGTGAGCATATATTCTGCATCGCCTTCGACAAGAATAACCTTTTTGGACAGGACAAAATCCAGCACTCCATGATTTGGCGCTTTCATAAAAAACCTGGCGGTGTCCTCGGGTAGGCCATTTAGCAGAAGTGGAGCTTGCGCATTCGAATGAAGCAGAATTGTTTTTCGCAAATCAAGCCTTGCGCTTATCATATTGCTATGGGTGGCAATAATGAGTTGTTTATCCTCTGAATTGCCAATCATCTCGATCAGCTTTTTCATATTGATATGGCTTAGATGGTTTTCAGGCTCTTCAATAAGCCCCACATCTATTTTGCTGATGGGATTTTCTGCGCGTCTAAGCGCAAATTCAGTTTTAATAAAACACTGTCTGCCTTTCCCCTTATTATCAATGTCAATGTTATTTTCAACGATGGTCAGGTCTGTTCTTAAATTGGTTTTAACATCATTCTTGACCGAGAACGAATACCCTTTAACCCTGTCATTAAGATCGACAAGCACACGGTCTCTAAATTCATTCTTTGCTTTTCTGTACTCATTTTGATGTTTGTGTTTTTCAGGGCCTTCCACATAATTTTCATACATGCCGCCAATATATTCTCTGATGGCGTAGTCATTGCCAATCAGGGTCGTGTCGATAATGATATGTTTCAGAAATCTTTTATACCCTGTATATTGGTCGCCCTGAAATGTTGAAAAGACTATGGCGTAATATTCATAAGGAAAGTTAATGTCGTCTGAATCTATAATTTCCTTGATTTCTGAGCTGAGGGCTTCTATAGGCGCACACTCCATGTACAGACCGTCACAGTCAATATCTTCTGAATTATTTTTTCCGCGCAATTCAAAATTATTCTGCTCGTTTAACCACAGTTCAACATACATAACAGGCAAGTCTTCATAATTCCTGTCAGAAGCAAGAAATTCTTGAACGGCTTCCGAATTAAAAAGCCTTTCCACACCAATTTTCTCAAACTGGCTCTTGCTCCCGCTCAACACCAAATTCAGTGCCGATAAAATCGAACTTTTGCCGGATTCGTTTTCACCGACCAGTATGTTGAGCGTTTCATCCATCGGTATTTCGAAGTCTCGAAACCGTTTAAAATTGTGCAGTTTGATCCGGCTAATGGCTTTCATTTTTATGTTCCCGATCGGTTTACAGACGTTTTAACTTAGGCCAGCCGCTACAGATATAGTTAATCAAAACTGAGAGGTTGGACTTAATGGCGCTCATGAGGCCACCTTCTTGGTTATTTCCGCCTGGTCTTTGCTATATGCTTTTGCAAACCAATCCGGTACATTTAACGATTCTTTTTCATAAATATACTCTGGCACATCCTTCCAAAACTCGATAATTGCATTGGAAAATTCAGCTATGTGAGCATCTCTAACTATTAAATCCGTATGGTCGGCATGTTCAAAATAAATGGAGCTAGTATCTCCGAATGATTTTATGAATTCTGGATGCTGTGATTTCACGCTCTCAAAAGCACCTCCATTTCCATGCTTATATGCGTTCACTACCAATCGGCATCTATCGAGAGATGTATAATAGTTTTTTGACTTAACTGGCCAACCAACAGCGTCCAACAAATCAATGATATCTCCGAAATTGGCTTTCCATACAGCCCTTGTGACCTCGTGACCACGATGCCAATGATTAATTTCATTAACCATCCAGCTACGTAATTGTTTGTCCCATTCATGAAATATGCCGGCAGTAACACTTAGTCTTGTTCTGTTCAGCATATCTTCAAGCATTTGATAAAATTCTATGCTTTCATCATTAGCCTGTTCGTAAAAGTCGCCTGGATCATGTCTATCAGGATCAAAATATTGCCCGGCTTTTTCTAACCACTCATCTGCATATTTATCAGCTTCTTCTTCAATATTCTGAAATTGAGAAAGCAAACGTTTTTCTGCCTGCTCAACATAGAACTGATGGCTAGCAATTAATTGCTTCCTGAATGGTTCCCACATGTGAAATAGAGCGCATGTCGTCATCGTCTCTCTCTCGCAACGCTTGCAAGCGCCGCTTTCAGTACTTGAAAGCAAACTTTGGCAGTATGCTCATCCGGCGTGAAGCCAGATACCATCTGTTCATAGGGGTGAATATAATTGCGGAAATCCCGCAGTCCGTGACTGAATTTCTTTACATCAGGCTTGAGTAAACCGATCTCACAGGCGGCATCTATAAACTGAGCAAGGCTCCATTCATGAAAGCGTTTAACACTGCCATCATTGGCTTTAGGGCTTGCGGCGGCCTGATTAAAGCGTGCTGGTTCTCTCTGAGCCGCACCAAGCAGCACCGCTTCAAGCACACTGCCGCAGAGGAATATAACTGAGAGGTGAGCGCCAGCGCCTAACGCAGTTAGGGCTTCAGCAAGGCGTTTCTCAACGATTGGCACAGCCATTGCCTCAATCGGCAGTTTCTGGATATTGGGTATTGTGAATTCACTATGCAGGAAATCATCAATAGTCTGGGTAGCTTTCGCAGGCTCAGACTTTCCAATGAGCCGTGCTACAATGCTCCGTGATTTTTCAAGTACGGATTTATCAATCTCACGCTTATTCAGATCGCAGTCAGCCTCATATGAATCAAGCATCTCTGACAATACGCTACCAACTAGATCATCAGATTCCTGCTCCCAGAAAGACCGCATTTTTTTAGCTTTGGAAGTACCATAACCCTGATATTTTGTCCCATGAATATTAATTTGGTATCGATTGAAGAACTCGCCAAACTTAGGATCTGAGTAATCGAGAACATAGCCGCTCTGCATACCAAGTATCTTTTCAAGATAACGTTTATCAATATCCGTAAGACTACTCACGACGCCTCCTTCTTGCTCGTCATCTTCGTATAGAGGTCGAATAGTTTTTCCAGCCGCTCGGTATCGTTTTTAAAGCGACGACCAATATAGATGCGTTCCAGCACTTCGTCATTGCGTTCATGGGCATGGCGAAGGTTTTCCGGCATTTTTTCAGGATCATAGAGATCAGCAATAGTGGCTGGGAAATGGGCTTCACGAGCAAGAAGAATATCTTCCGCACACCGGGTTAAATCTTCTTTGTTTTTTTCGGTGAGCTTGGGTACAGGAAAAGAATTCCAACCGAGCGTATTGGAGTATGAGAAATCCGTTCTCATTCTCATACAAACTGTTCCAACCCATACCCAGTGCAAACGGGACGCTATGAGAGCCATGTTCCAGAGTTGGGCATCATAGAGTGCGAAGTTTCTATTCGAGAGGATAGCATCTGCCCCTAACAAGCCAACGGGCAAATAGGGCCGATTTTCGGAACTCACACCCGGCACAACAATGGTATGTCTATTTGGTGTCCCAAGAATTATCCAGAACTTGTGCGCAACTGAAGCTTTTGCGCGTGTTGCGGCGGCTATACTCGCCGAACGCATTTGGCGTACACCCTCAATCCGTGCTGCAATCGTGGGGATGGTCATCGCCTCTTTCAAATGTTCGTCCTCAATCCACAAACAAAACCGCGACTTAGCGTTGATAAATTCTTCAGAACCATAAAACCGTCGAACAAACTTTTCCTGCTGATTGGGAGATAGATTTAATGCCGCCATCTCCTCCGCCGTCAAAGACAAATGACCGCCAGCTTTCTCGACATTGCCATAAACCATGGTCGCAATGTTACAAATCGGTACCGTTGCCTTTTGCACTTCCACATTGAGTCCCGACACCAAATAAGCGTTTATATTCTCGCACTCGTGCGCTGCAATTACGCCGTCATCTTCTACCACATACAGATTGCGCGGCGCGGCGCTAGGTGCACTCAATCCCACGATCGCTACCGTAACTCCTGCATTATGACTCGCAAGATTTGCCCATTTGAATGAAGTGTAAGCGAAGTTGATGATGCGGCCAGAATTGAAGACTAATGGCCATAGAGTGTGCACCTGCTGGCCTTGGCAAATGCTGTTAGTGGATACGAATGCGCTTGCAGCCCCCGTATGCGTGGCGTAGTCCGCCGCTTTCATAAACCAACCCGCCACGTAATCGAGCGACTTCCAACTCTTTGTTCGATGGCCGAAGATTTGCTTCAGGTCATCCTTTTGCTCGGCAGTTTGCCATTTGCTTCCCTTATAAGGCGGGTTGCCACAGATATAGGTTTCTCCGCCTTCGTTCTCAAAATCAATCTGAGCTTGGGCTAGCGGCGTGCTGAATAAGTCATCTCCTAGTAATTTAACTCCTGTACCTGTAGGTGGGCAGACAGAAAGCCAATCAATTCGCAAAGCATTACTACACGTAATCCAATTTTCCGCATCCAGTGGCAGAAATTCTGCGAGTGCGAGTTTTTGCCCCCTGTACAATAAGTCACACTGATACTCGGCGATGATTAACGCAAGTCGTGCAATTTCAGCAGGAAAATCCCGCAATTCAATGCCGCGAAAATTGGTTAACGGAATATCTGTTGGGCGGTCTTTCTCTCCGCGGCGTTCGTTAATCTTTGCCTCGATTTCGCGCATCTGTTTGTAGGCGATCACCAGAAAATTGCCTGAACCACAGGCCGGGTCAAACACGCGAATGCTGGCCAGGCGTTTGCGCAGGTTTAATAACTTTCTGGAATTATCGCCCGCCTGTTCTAGTTGCTCTCGCAAGTCATCCAGAAATAGTGGGTTTAGTACCTTGAGGATGTTTGGCACACTGGTGTAGTGCATGCCCAAGGCACCGCGCTCTTCATCATCGGCCACGGCCTGAATCATCGAGCCAAAAATATCGGGGTTGATTTGTTTCCAGTCCAGCGTACCTACGTGCAGCAGATACGAGCGGGCGATTTTGGTGAAGCGTGGCACGTCGGTGCTGCCAGAAAACAAACCGCCGTTCACATAAGGGAAACCATCTGCCCATGAGCGGATATTCTCTTTTTTGTGATCTGCTGTTTTGGTGTTCATCGAGCGAAAGATTTCGCTGATCACTTCGTGCGTGTTGGATGAATCCCTCGCGCTCATTTGCTCAATGGTGGCGGTAAACAGATTATCGCCATTGAATATATCGGTGTCCTCGGCAAAGAAACAGAAAATCAGCCGCGCCATAAAATGATTCATATCGTGGCGGCGGTCTGCCGTACCCCAATCGGGGTTGCTCCTTAGCAGCTCTACATACAGGCGATTTAAACGGCTGGTTGCCCGTATATCAAAGCTGTTATCACGGATTTGCTTAACGGTGGTAATGCCGGCCAGCGGCAGGAAAAAGCCAAAGTGATTGGGGAAGTCTTTATAGTCGCAAGCAATGGTGTCACCACTGGTGAGGTCTTCCGCCTCAAGGCTGTTGCCGTCGGTGGCTAAAATGAACTTGGCTTTGGCCTTCGTGGTGGCTGGACTGGCCTTGAGGATGTTTAAAGTGGTGGTCACTTCAGCCTCAGCACATACGGCGATATGGATGTTACTGCGCTGTAATACGCCGCCTTCAATGTCGGAGGCATTGCTGGAACCGCTTTGCAGGCGCTTGATGGTGGTGGCCTTGTTCCCAAACGCTTCCAGAAAGGCATAGGGGAAGCTCGCCGCGTCAAATTCTTGCTCGGCTAATAGTGATATTGCTTCTTCTATCTCAACTGCGTTCAATTTCGGGCTCTCGTAAAATATTCATTCGTCAATACATTGCTGCTCTCTGGTTCGCATATTCACTCATTCACAGCCCCAATACTGCCTGGAGTTTCTGCAGTGATTTCTTCTGTTTCTTCTTGTCCATCTTCCGGATATTCATCAGTTTCCATTGAATCGCGGGCAATTGCTCGATGCCTGCTACTGGCATAAGATCCCAATCCGGTTGGCCTTGCTTTATTGAGAGGAGGAACTTCTTCTCGTTTTCTGTCATTGTGTTCCTGATTGTTTTGATGAGCCTGTCACGCACTGCGACCAGTTCATCGTGTTCAACGTCTTCATCCGCCATTCCGGTGAACTCTTGCTCGAACAATTGTCGAAAATCCTTCAGGTTGGGTTCGAGCAGTTCGCTCATCGGCCGATCATGGCTCGCGAGATAAATAATGAAGGCAGTACGGATGTCATCCGTGATGCCTTCGTTCTCCATCAGGATCTTGACGTCGAAGATGTCGCGCGGATGCTGGCGATCCAGCGCGGCGCACAGTTTGCCGCCATACAGATCCGCGACAGCCAGTGTGCTGGCCGTCGCCGAGGCCTCGAACAGTAACTCCGCCTGCTCGCTCAGCTCCCGCTCCACGGGCGAAAACACGCTGCCTCGGAGTACCAGATTGGGTTCGATCTTGATCGTGGCTTCCGCCGTGCGGACGGTTAACTTGGAAACATGCTCCGCTCCCCTTGCCCGGATCTCCTGCACAGTCGCTCCGGGTACGGTTCTTCGGATCGCGGCAGCGATTCGCTGCAAGGCTTCACTGATGTTTGCCAACGCCGTGTCGCGCGACTCCAGGGGCAAATACGTCAGATCGATATCGACCGACAGTCGCGGCATGTCGCGCACATAGAGATTGATCGCCGTGCCGCCCTTCAGCGCGAAGCATTCCTCAGCTGCCACATGGGGCATGACCCGCAGCATGAGTTGTGCCTGTTTGAAATACGGACTGTCCTTCATGCCGAATTCACCGATGTCTTCCAGTCGGATCCTGTGTCCGGGACGGTGATGTTGTATTTGGTGTCCAGCCGTCCGCCTTTGACGATCATGCGCTTGCCTTTGCCGAAGTCCACTTTTGACAGGTCCAGTTTCTTGACCCAGGCATGGTTGCAGGCTTCCGCGAGCACCATGAACAGCCGCTTCACCTTCACCGAACGGCACTGTTCCAACAGCGATTGAACCAGGCGCGGCCGCAAGGTGGTCAACCCCTCCATGAGCAGGGCGGCCTCTTCATAGGATTCTTCCTCCGGAACGAGATACAGCACTTCCATGATGGCGCGCTCGGGTGCCGATATCGTTATGGCATAGCTGGCCAGTTCTTTTTTGGTAAGGCCTGTATCCGGATTGTCGGCGAACAACGTCGTGGTGGTATATCGAAGCGCCACCCCCCAATCATATTGCCGAAACCACGCAGGCAGGCGGGTACCGGGACTGGCGAACAGCGATACGGTCCCACCCTTCCCCATCGGCAGGAAGTGCCCATACCCTTGCAGCTGCAATGCGGTTTTGGCCCCGGCGTGGACGGGCAGCTTTAATTGCGCCTGGAGGGCATGCAGGCCGCCGGTCCACTCTACGCTGTCGCCGGCGCGCACATAGGCACCGTGGCCGATGCGCCGTATCCAGCCGCTTTTCTCATACTCGTGCACCAGTTGCTGGTAGGCCCCTCTGGCCTCCAGCCAGCGCGACACCGCCACAGTGCCCTGCGGCCATGCGGTAAGCAGTCGGTTTAATTTGCTGCGGGGCTCACTAGTCATGATTGTTAATCTAGCGTAAATACAAACCCGGCTCAAGTGAAAGTTTATTTTGAGCCTGATTTAACAGCTTTATATTGTTAATTGTGAATAATAATAAACCGAATGACAAATGAATATTCCCTGTAGCCCATCGCTTAGCCCCTGTCTCACCTGTCACCGTCCTAAATAGGCAGCTGTGATGGCTTCGCGTTCATGGCCGAGTTCCCGGCTGATGGTAAGCCGGGCCTCGCGATCCCGCTCGCGCTGTTCCGGGGTCAGCGACCTGGTTTCCGGTCCGCCGGCGGCGGGGCATTTCCAGCTGGTCAGTTCCTCGTAGCGGTTCTGGGCATAAGCATGACGCAGCCCGTGCATGTGGGAGAGCCCGGCGCGCAGGGTGTTGCCCTCGTAGACACGCATTTGATGTACGTAGTTGCGGTTGCTCGGGATCAGCGAGCCGAACCCGGCCAGCCGACGCGCCCTGTCGAGCACATCGCGCTGAACTTCGGTACGGACCGGGATGACCCGCTCCCGGCCGCCCTTGGTCCAGCTCGCCTTGAGTACGATATGGTCACCCTGGTCGGCAAAGCTGGGTTGAAACTTCATCGCCTCTTCGCGGCGCAGGCCGAAGGCCTGCTGCAGTTCCAGACTCATGCGGACGTATTCATCGCGGACCTTGTCCAGTTGCGATTGGGTGACGGACCTGGCCTTGGATTCGTTGGTAATGAAACGTCGATCCGGAATGCCGTAGTGTTCATTGGACCGTGCCACCACGTTCTGTTTGTCAACCTTGTGCGCCCACCAGCGAATCACGGCCATGCGGTTTTTGATCGTACCGATGGAAAGGCCCTGGCCAAACCAGTGCTTGACCAGGGCCTCGATGTGTTTTGGTTTCAGGGATCGATCGGTCATATTGCGATAGCCGAGGTCGTGGAGTTCGTTGGCCGCCAGCGTCAGCATGCGCTCGCGATTAACCTGGGTGGCATAGCTGCCTTCCCGACACTGGCGGCAAAGTTTTTTCAGTTGGTAGTTCAGGTCTCTCATAGTGTTCTCGCTTTCTGGTTAGTGTTTCTGACCTACCTGGCAGCCGTAGCTGACAAGTCCGTTTGCACGGAACGATCATGGGACACAACGCCCAATCGACCTGAATATGCCTGGTCAGAGGCAACGCGGGCTTTCCTCAGTTGAGGCAGACCCCGCGCAGTACAACATGCCCGCGCACGGGCGTTCATTGAGTGTGGTTAAACACCTCCTTTGAAGTAGGCAGGACAATCCTGCGGTTTGTGAAAGATGAGCACGGCAAGACAATAGCCAAAGGCAATTGCCGGGCACGAGGCTCGTGGGTTAAAACAGGCGGATGCCTGCTGAATAGAACAGACCCGGAGGGTTGTTCTGATGTGGAAGATGGATCGCGGCTTGCGCCGATGCACCATTACACGATCCGGGTGGTGCCTTGTTTGCCACTTTGCCGTAGTGGCCACGGATAAAACTAATTGCGCGCATAGAGTATAGGCGAGTGCTGTCTGCTAATCACGGTTAAAACCCACCAACTATCCGCATGGTTTACACCGTAATCCACGCGGCATTCGGGCGCGCGATCAAAATGTTCTGACATGCTACGCACTTAAGTTTCGTTTGCGCCCGCGTCACTACCGCGCTTCGCTGTGTAGTGACGCGGACGCTCGCACAGTGGAAAAACACTGCGCCAGTCTTGCGACTGTCACACTGTTTGCATCTAAGCATTCGGCCGACCTTCGGTACACGGCTGAGGCGGAGCGGTTACAGTGTAACCGCTCCGGCCTTGCGTGCCTGCGCAATCTGATCGGCGTATTTGGGCGTGAACTCACCCTGCTGCATGCGGTTGACCAGGGCGCGCAGATAACCCAATGGCGAACTGCGGATCGCTCCCGCCGCGATGGCGCCCGCCCATTCGTCGATCACCATCTGCGCGAGCGGCCTGCTGAGTTCAGCGACCTGGCGCGTCGCGGGCGCCCGCAATTCGTCAGGCACCCAGCGGGAAAACTGCACGCCGGCCTGATTGAATTCACGACTACTACCGCCGTAGGTATCAGTGGGTATTGTAGTAGTAGTTCTTTTTAGGTTTACATCAGTAGTAGGTAATGCTTCCGGCTTCACCGGACACGGCGCGGCCTTGTCTGATTCGGCCATATCCGGTGAATCCGGATGTGGTGAATCCGGTATCTCGCGAACATAGTAAATCCCGCCACGCATGCGACCTTGCTCATCGCGTGTACGTTCGTATCGAACATAACCGGTCTCGCGCAGTTCCCTGAGCAGCGTGTAGATGCCGTCGCGCCCTAAATCGCCGCGGCGTTGCAGATCTTTGATGAGCACCTTCCAGTCATCCGGCCGGGAAAGCAGGTAACCAAGCAGGCCCCGTGCCGCCCAGGACAGGCGTGAATCTTCCACGGCGTCTTGATTGATCGTCACAAACCGGTAGCGCCGTGGCGCACGGATGATGGTCTGACTCATGATTCATCGGTACCGATGATGATTCGGGCAACCTCCATGGCAGGGTAGTACACACGTCGACCGATCTTGCGGCCGCAGGCCTTGAGTGATCGGGTCTGCTGGTCGCAGGGATAACTCAGACTGTAACGCAAGCCGCCGGTGGAACGTTTCAGCAGCTCTGCAAGTTGTGTTTGCGATAGCAATAAACCAAAGCGTTCGGTCAGTTGATTCTCCAGCGTTACCACACTCGTGCTCTCTTGCTCTTGCATTATCTGTCTTCTCCTTGTGCATGATTTGAAAACATGAGATTGCACAACACATAACGCGTTTGCCAGAACTGAATGTTTAGCAGTGCGGTAAACATTTAATTTTGATTTAGCAAATTACACGGTGTTAGTGTCACTGCATGCGATGAAACAATCTGTGCTCTCCAATGGTTGTTTTAGGAGACACCAGTTTGCCATTGGTCAAAACAGTAAACATGTTTGAAAAGAGCCACTCATGGGGCGAGCTTTCAAACACGTTTATGAATCGCCCTGGGGTTACTATCAACGGTCTGATTAAACGCGATGCAAACTATGTGGAAAAAAATAAGAAAAAGTTGCCGCTGGGTGCAGGCTTTCGGTCTAATTCTCGCGCGACCATGGCAATACAATGATCCCATCGAAAACCACGGCGCCAGGGCACGAACATGAATCAGATCGAAATGCTCCTGGACGCAATCAACAACCTATCGCCGCGCATTCCGATTGCGGTGGACTTGTGGTCCGTCAGGGAGATCGCAGCTTATCTGAAGCGTTCCGAGGCAGTGGTGCGTGAACGCATCACCGCCCTGCCCGGATTCCCCCAGGCCATCCGACTGCCGGTCGCCGGCAGTAAACGCCGGGGGCAACCCTTGTGGAAGGCCAAGGAGGTAATCGCCTGGACTGAGAAGCACCAGGAAAACCGTATTGCCTAGTCGAGCTTGTCCGCCAGATCACTAACCGATGGCGCGTAATACACGTTCTGCAGCACCCGAAGATCACGGTGCCCGCTGATCCGGGCGAGCTCCATCACACCGAACACCTTCGACAGCCTCGTGAGCGCCTCGCGGCGCGTGTCATGGAAATGCAAATCTTCGATGAGCGCGCGTGCTTTTGCCTTGCGAAACAGGGCATCCAGGCTGGCCGTCGACACACTAAATACTGTGTCCTCCTCGCCGCTCAAGGACCGTAGCTGCTCGATGATACGACGCGCCTCGGCCGACAACGGCACGTCCCGCGCATAGCCATTCTTTGTCAGCGGCAAATGCACATGCCGCTCATTGACATGCTGCCATTCCAGGCCGCAGATCTCACCCGCGCGCATCGCCGTCTCGATGGCGAAGAGATAGGCCGCGCCCACGCGTGAAGAGATTGTCTCGGGCGGCGTTTCCTGGAAATACCCCAGCGTATGCAGCAGCTTCTCGGTTTCTTCCGCGGTCGGCCGCCGGGTGCGTGCTGCCGTGGGCGGTGGCCGCCTCACATCGCTGACCGGGTTGACGCGCACCCAGCCCCACTCGCGCCGCGCCACCGAACAGGCATGCGAGAGGATTGTCATCTCCCGCTCCACCGTCGAGCCCGAGACCTGCTTCAGGCGCCGATCGCGCCAGGCGGCTATATCGGTCGGCGCGAGCATGCGCAGCGATACATCGGCGACCGGATCGCGGAGGATGACGTTGATCATCTTCCGCTCCCGCGCGGCGCCACGCTTCTTCGAGCTGACCTCCCGGCTGTAACGTTCAAGCAGGTCGCGGAACGGTTTGTTCGGCACCTTGCCGGCCGAGTCCTCCCGTAACCTGGTCTCTTCTTGCGCCGCCCAGGCCTGGGCTTCCCGTTTGGTGGTGAACGTCGCCGATGTGCGCGTGCCCTTGATGGACACCTCGGCCCGCCAACCCCCGTTCCGTTTTCTGAATGCAGCCATCTCTGATCCCTCTCAATTTACGCCAATGGCGTAGATTTGGCGTAGATGGATCATACATCAAGTGGAAAAAGAGGGGTAACGCGCAGGAAGAAAAAGACGGATTACATACTAACTAACTGTTTTAATGCAAGAAGTGTTAAAAAGCGGCAAGAAGCGCAAGTTGTTGATTTTTGATAATGGTGCCCGGAGCCGGAATCGAACCGGCACGGTGTTGCCACCGAGGGATTTTAAGTCCTATGTGTCGCACTTCGCACCATCAGGTTAGGAGATGAAATTTGGACTTAATATGGACTTAATCTCGTAAGCACAAAAAGCCCGCGCTTAAGCTGGCTTCTAAGCTATTGATTTACAATAGTTTTTTGGTCGGAGCGGCCGGATTTGAACCGACGACCACCACACCCCCAGTGTGGTGCGCTACCAGGCTGCGCTACGCTCCGATAATGCTCTGATTCAAGCTGTGCGCATCATACTTGATAAGGTTATGAAGGCAAGAAAAACCGTTAATCAGGCCTTCAGCACCTCCAGCACATCTTCTAATTCACTGATGGTTTGCTGTACTAGCTGGCGAGTTTGCGTGGCTTCTTCTTTGACACTGTCTCCGTCGAGACGCTGACGCGCGCCGCCGATAGTAAAGCCCTGATCATAGAGCAGGGAACGAATCTGACGAATAAGCACCACGTCCTGTCGCTGATAATAACGTCGGTTACCACGACGCTTTACCGGGCTAAGGGTAGGGAACTCCTGCTCCCAGTAACGCAGTACATGGGGCTTAACCTCGCATAACTCGCTCACTTCACCAATAGTAAAGTAGCGCTTACCTGGTATTGCCGGGAGTTGGCTGTTGTTACTCGGTTCCAGCATATTTTTCGACCCTTACTTTCAATTTTTGACCCGGTTTAAATGTCACGACTCGCCGAGCTTCAATGGGAATTTCTTCACCGGTTTTTGGGTTCCTCCCTGGCCGGGTGTTTTTGTTTCGCAAATCAAAGTTTCCAAAACCTGATAGCTTCACTTGCTCATTGCTTTCCAGTGAAACCCGAATCTCTTCAAAAAAGCATTCGACTATTTCCTTCGACTCACGTTTGTTAAGCCCTAGCTCGTCGTACAGCATTTCAGCTATATCTGCTTTAGTTAACGCACCCATCAATCAACCCCTTAATTGTGCAGAGCACTCTGCCTGTAACGCAGTAACGACCGTGTCTACAGCCGAATTGACTTCTTCATCAGATAGAGTGCGCGAATTATCTTGAAAGGTCAAGCTCAACGCGACACTTTTCCTATTGTTTTCAATGTGTTTACCTTCATAAACATCAAACACCTTTAAGTTTGTAAGATACGCCGCGTTACTTTTTTCAATCACCGCTTCCAGCTCGGCAAAAGATATTTTTTGATCTACCAGAATTGAGATATCCCTCGTTGAACTGGGAAACCGTGTGATTTCGGAAAATTTTGGCAGCGCACTGCCACAGATTCCATCCAGGTCGAGCTCGAAGACGAATATATTTTGATTTAAACCCAAATATTTTTCTATATTTGGATGTAACTTTCCTACATAACCTATTGTTTTAAAATTACTATCTAAAATAATAGTAGACTGTCCTGGCTGTAATGCTGGGTGTTCTTCTGACCTGAAGCTTACGTGTTGTGCCATGCCAGTCAGGCTTAGTAAGGCTTCAACATCGCCTTTAATATCAAAGAAATCGACGCTGTCGTTTGGGTTAGACCATCCTTCTCGATGCCTTGCACCGGTGATAATACCGGCAATTGCTTCCTGGTATGTCAAGGTATCACCGGTAATAAACCGTTGTCCGGTCTCAAAGAGGCGTAAACGTGATTGCTGCCGATTGACGTTATGCTTTAGAGCTAGCAGTAGGCCAGTGATTAACGAGGACCGCATAACGTTCATGTCGGTACTGATCGGATTACTAACGCGCACAAATAGACCAGCGGGGTCAACAATCTGTTGCAGCTCCTCGTCGACAAAACTGTAGGTAATGGCCTCGAAATAATCTCGATCGACCATTAGCTGCTTCACTTTGGTGAGAGGTGTGGCCGTCTCTTTCTGAAGGCTCGCCTGCATAGGGATATTTGGCATAGCGACAGGCAGGCGGTCGTAGCCATATATACGCGCTACTTCTTCAACAAGATCAGCCTCTATCGCCAAATCGAAACGCCAGCTTGGAGACAGACAATACCAGCCTTCCTCGGTGACCTGCTCAATTTTGATACCCAAACGATTAAGGATACCGGTCACATAATCCTCATCCAGCGCCAACCTGAGCTGCTGAGTCAAACGGGCTTTGCGTAACAATATACGGTGAGTGTCGGGCAACGCGGCACAATCTTCGGTAACCACTACAGGCCCTGGCTGACCGCCAGTAATGGCGAGCAGCAATTCACTGACTCGCTCTATTGCACGTACTGGCAACTCGGGGTCGACTCCTCTCTCAAAACGATGGGAAGCATCGGTGTGCAGCGCATATTGCCTAGCCTTACCGGCTATATGCAGCGGATTGAAATGCGCGCTTTCTAAAAATATATTTACGGTTTTTCTCGATACACCAGAGCTTTCGCCGCCCATAATGCCAGCCAGTGCCAGTGGACCAGACTGATCGGCAATAACCAGCGTTTCTGTATCTAACTGAGTATCTGTGCCATCAATGAGCGTCAGACTTTCTTCTGGTTTGGCGAGGCGTACGTCAATACTCCCATTGAGGCGATCCAGATCAAACGCATGTAGGGGCTGACCCAGCTCAAGCATCACGTAGTTAGTCACATCGACCACGGCATCAATTGAGCGGATGCCCCCACGGCGCAGTTTTTCCTTTAACCAGCTCGGTGATGGTTGAGTAATATCGATACCATTAATCACTCGGCCAACGTATCGCGGACAGGCAACAGCATCACCGACGCGAACCGGAAAACTGGTTTCTATGGATGGTGTGATCTCGATTGCAGGCCTTAGGGTGTAATCGGTGTCGTATAGCACCGCTACCTCGCGAGCGAGCCCCAATATACTCAGGCAATCGCCTCGGTTAGGTGTCAAATCCACCTCGATGATCGTGTCATCCAGTGCCAGGTAATCTCGCAGTGAGAGACCTGGTGGCGCGTCCACTGGCAATTCGAGCAAGCCCGCTTCATCTGCCGACAAACCCAATTCTGCCCCTGAACACAACATACCAAACGAGGCGACTTCTCTTAATTCGGCTTCGCCAATATCGATGCCGCCCGGTAATTTTGCGCCAACCGTGGCAAAGGCCACTTTTAAGCCTGGCCGTGCATTGGGAGCCCCGCATACCACCTGTACTAACGTATCGCTGCCTGTGCTGACCTGACAAACGTTAAGCTTATCCGCTTCGGGGTGAGGTTCAGTACTTTTTATTTCTGCCACGACAACACCGCTAAAATCAGGAGCAGCCGCCTCTAAACCATCGACCTCCAGGCCCGCCATTGTCATGCGGTCTATCAATTGCTGTGTGTCAGTTTCTAATTTGACACATTCTCGCAACCACGCTTCACTAAACTTCATAATTTCTGCAACTAATCACGTTAACCCATTTATGGAAAATATGCCTATTGTTCCAGCGACCCACAAGTAATATCACACCAACTTAAGCAGTAGCGCGTATGCCTCGTGTCAGAACTGTTTTAAAAATCGGATATCGTTTTCAAAAAACATTCTCAGATCGGTAACACCGTAGCGCAGCATCGCCAGCCGTTCGACACCCATACCAAAAGCAAAACCAGTGTATTGTTCAGTATCGACGCCACAGGATTTAAAGACATTAGGGTGCACCATCCCGCAGCCGCCCACTTCAATCCAGCCGGTGCGACTACATATTCGGCAGCCATCTCCGGCACAGTTGGTACACTTAATATCCATTTCCGCAGACGGTTCGGTAAATGGAAAATAGGAGGGCCTGAAGCGCACTGGCAAGTCAGTTTCAAAAAAAGCCTTTAAAAACTGATCTACAGTACCTTTTAAATCGGCGAAACTAATATCCTTATCGACCACCAACCCTTCAACCTGGTGAAACATAGGCGTATGGGTCAGATCAGAGTCGCAGCGGTAGACACGCCCGGGACATATCACTCGAATTGGCGGCGCCTGCTGTTCCATGGTTCTTATCTGTACCGGCGAGGTATGCGTTCTCAAGACTGTGTTTTCGTCAATATAAAAGGTGTCATGCATAGCCCGAGCCGGATGGTGGGCAGGTATATTGAGCGCCTCAAAATTATGGTAGTCGTCTTCTATTTCGGGGCCGGTTGCCACGGCGTAGCCAGCACGAACGAAGAAATCTTCGATACGCTGCAGGGTTCGAGTAACCGGATGCAACCCTCCCACCGAGCTATTCCTGCCGGGCAGAGTGACGTCAATACGCTCTTCAGCCATCCGGGCATCAAGGGCTTTATTTTCCAAACTTAGCTTACGTTCACTAATCAGGGCTTGGAGCTTTTCTTTAGCCTCGTTGATAACTGCTCCAGCTTTAGGCCGCTCCTCACCGGGCAGTTTGCCGAGCCCTTTTAATAAACCGGTTATCTTGCCTTTTTTTCCTAAAAACTCGACCCTAATCTCGTCCAGACCAGCCAGTGATTCAGCACTGTTTATCGACTGACTTGCGGCCTCGAACAGATCCTCCAGCTCATTCATACTAATTCCTTAGAAAAAAAGGAAAGAGCTTACGCCCTTTCCTTCATTCGATAACTCCCCTTTAGTATGTTCAGCGCGCAAACTCTAAGCTGATCATTATCAAGGTCAGGTAATATTTAGGCTAATGCAGATTTCGCTTTCTCGACAATCTGTCCAAAAGCGAGCTTGTCATGAACAGCCAGATCGGCAAGTACTTTACGATCAAGTTCTATCTCGGCCTTTTTCAACCCTGCTATTAGCTGACTGTAGCTAATGCCTTCAACTCTGGCCTGGGCGTTAATACGGGCAATCCACAGTGAGCGCAAAGTGCGTTTTTTAACACGTCTGTCGCGATAGGCATATTGACCGGCTTTAGTAACGGCTTGCTTGGCAACGCGATAGACTCGGCTTCGGGCACCGTAGTAACCTTTCGCCTGCTTAAGCACTTTCTTATGGCGGCGGTGTGCTGTGACACCTCTTTTTACGCGGGGCATATCAATCTCCTTCCAGTATCAGATCAGGTTCGCAACATACGATCAATAGCAGGCTTATCCGCAGCATTGATAGTGCTGGTACCTCGCAATTGACGTTTGCGCTTGGTCGTCATGGCTGTAAGAAGATGGCTTTTGAAAGCATGTTTATGCTTGTAGCCGGATCCGGCTTTTTTAAACCGCTTAGCGGCACCACTATGGGTCTTTGCTTTTGGCATTTGTATTCTCCTGGTTTGGAGGGCTTATAAAAAGAAGAAGTCTGCCGGACAGTCTGCCAAAAGGCTGAACGCGGTCAATTAGGTATTACCTATACAGGTAACGATTACTTCTTCTTGCTTTTGGGGGCTATGACCATGGTCAATTGTCGGCCTTCCATTTTTGGAAATTGCTCGACGTTCCCCAATTCCTGTAAATCAGTTTCTATGCGTTTGAGCATTTCTATGCCCAATTCCTGATGGGCCATTTCCCTGCCCCGGTATCTCAATGTGACTTTCGCTTTGTCACCGTTTTCAAGAAACCTGACCAGGTTACGTAATTTAATCTGGTAATCACCCTCGTCTGTACCGGGGCGAAATTTCATTTCCTTAACTTGTGTCTGCTTCTGTTTTTTCTTTTGCGCGGCCTGCTGTTTTTTGGCTTCAAAAACGTGCTTACCATAATCCATCAACTTGCAGACTGGTGGTTCGGCATCAGGGGATATTTCAACCAGATCGAGAGTCGCAGCTCGGGCAGCCTGTAGCGCCTCAGCCAATGAAACAATCCCTACCTGCTCGCCTTCAGCGCCCACTAAACGCACTTCTGCTACATCAATTTCTTCATTAAGCCTGGAACGTTTTTTGTGTCCCTTGGCATAACTTTTATTAATAATCGCTCTCCACTACATTAATTTTAATGTGTTATCTGCCAGGCACTCAGCTACACCTCAGCCAGGCCCGGGTTTAAACACCTGAAATAGCACGACCGCGGCGCTCTATGTCGCCCCTGAGGTGCTCGGTGAATGACTCTATCGTCATACTGCCGAGATCTTCCCCCTCACGGGTGCGAACCGCCACGGTTTGTGATTCAACTTCCCTGTCACCGACGACCAGTAAATAGGGCGTCCTCTGAATTGTGTGCTCGCGGATTTTAAAGCCGATCTTCTCATTTCTCAAGTCGTTTGTGACGCGAAAGCCCTTGTTTTGCAAGGTACCCGTTACTTCCGAACAGTAATCGGCCTGCTTATCGGTAATATTCAGTATCACCGCCTGTTCTGGCGCCAACCAGGCCGGGAAAGCTCCTTCATACTGTTCGATCAGTATTCCAATAAAGCGCTCAAAGGAACCCAGTACTGCTCGGTGTAACATAACCGGCACCTGACGAGAACCATCTTCTGCAACATATTGAGCGCCCAGGCGCCCAGGCATAGAAAAATCAACCTGTATTGTACCTAACTGCCAAACCCGGCCAATACAGTCTTTCAAGGAGAACTCGATTTTAGGCCCGTAAAATGCGCCCTCACCGGGTAGTAGCTCCCAGGGCAGCTGACCAGCGTCAAGAGCGTCGGCGAGGGCCTTTTCGGCCTTATCCCACTCTTTATCGCTACCAACACGTTTTTCCGGCCGGGTTGAGAGTCGATAAATAACCTCGTCAAAGCCGAAATCCGCATAGATTTCATGCAGAAAGCTAATGAAGCTCGCCACTTCGTCCTGAATTTGCTCTTCAGTGCAGAAGATATGCGCATCATCCTGAGTAAAACCACGCACTCGCATAATACCGTGCAGCGAACCGGATGGTTCATTCCGATGACATGAACCAAACTCGGCCAGACGCAGGGGCAGATCCCGATAACTTTTCAAGCCCTGGTTATAGACCTGGATATGGCAGGGGCAATTCATCGGTTTCACCGCGAAGTCTCGATCATCGATATTCAGAGCGAACATATCGTCACCGAACTTATCGGCGTGACCGGAACGTTGCCACAGAGAAAAATCCACTAGCTGCGGGGTTTTTATTTCCTGATAAGCTGCCAGGCGTTGGTGTTCACGCATATATTGCTCAATCTGGGTATAAATCGACCAGCCCCGAGGGTGCCAAAAGACCATACCGGGCGCTTCTTCCTGAACATGGAATAAATCGAGTTTTTTACCGATCTTGCGGTGATCGCGTTTTTCAGCCTCTTCGAGACGGTGTAAATAGGCTTTTAGTTCTTTTTTATTCGCCCACGCAGTCCCGTAGATGCGCTGTAACATTTCATTGTTGGCATCACCCCGCCAGTAAGCGCCGGCCACTTTAGTCAGCTTGAAGGCCTTAATAAATCCGGTACTTGGCACGTGAGGTCCGCGACACAGGTCAGTAAAGCTGCCCTGATTGTACAAAGACAGCGTTTCGTCACCAGCAATAGAGCTAATGATTTCAGCTTTGTAGACCTCACCAATGCTCTTGAAATACTCGACTGCCTCTTCGCGGCCCATCACTTGCCGTGATACCAGGGCGTCAGCGCTCGCCAGCTCCGTCATCTTATCTTCGATAGCACTTAAGTCTTCGGGCGTAAAAGGTCGTTCGAAAGCGAAATCGTAGTAAAAGCCATCATCGATAACCGGGCCGATGGTTACCTGAGCCTCAGGGAAGAGCTCTTTGACCGCCTGAGCCAGCAAATGCGCACAACTGTGGCGAATGACTTCGAGTCCTTCTTCATCTCGAGCCGTAATAATTGCCAGGTTGGCATCGTGCTCAATCAACCACGAGGTGTCCCCAGCAGGCCGTCAACTTCGCCGGCCAGGGCAGCCTTTGCAAGACCGGGACCAATATCAGCAGCAACATCCGGAATAGTCAGCGGCTTGATCAAAGCTCTTACGCTTCCGTCGGGAAGAGTGATGAGAGGCATGTCTTTGTCCTGTTCAGTGGTGACCCCTACCAAAGGCCACATGCTCAATACATTTGCTACAAACGTAAACAGCGATGTATCCGGGAAACCTGGTAGGCACGAGTGGATTCGAACCACCGACCCCCACCATGTCAAGGTGGTGCTCTAACCAACTGAGCTACGTGCCTATATTTATCAACCTGTTTATCAACCTACTTCGTTATCACTAAGGACGGAACTCATGATAGTTGTGCTATCACGCTTCCCTAACCTGAAGGCATAACTGGCGGCGAATTCCTGAAAGGTGGTCTTTCCAAGGGTCGCGTAATTTAGCAGTGAGCTCATTAATTTACAAGGCTTGACTCACATTGAAAATCAAAGCAAAACACCTGTATCAGGCCTGTGCTAACCTTTCCGAATAGATTTGAAACTATTAGGGGCCGAGTCCATCAAAGCTAATTAACTCGCTAATCTTCACGTAGAAAACGCTTGTCTAAGACGTGTTAACATACGATTTGAGGTGTCGGCTATGCGAACAAATTACTTACTTATCCTGCTGTCCTGCGCTTTTATCGCTACGATTAGCCACGCAAATACGGTGGTTTTTAAATCTAAAGATGCAGCTGGGCGTGTCAGCTATAGCGATACCGCGCCAGAAGATACCATCGCCTATGAGCGGATTGAAATTAAACAAACCACTGAGAGTGATAACGGCGAACTGGATAAACGACTAGATAGAATGGCCGCTACAACCAAGCGCCTACAGGAAGACAGGAAGCAACGGGAACTCGCTGGGAAAGCGGCGCCGCAACAAACGCAAGATACAGTCGTCTACTATCCGGCAAAGGATCCCGGGCACTCCCATTACCGCCGAAACAACCATCACAATCGAAAACGACGTGGCTTTTTCCATGATAACCCAAATTATCATGATCCATATGTATCGAACCACCGTCGACGAAGCGGCACGAGCAGTCTGGACATTGGCTATAGAGGATCCCGATTTAATGGTTCTTTGCAGCTAAGAGATCGGTCGTCCCCACAACGCCGGCAGCTCCCCTATTCACCCCTTCTGAAACATCGGCAAACCTATAACTAACTAAGAATTAAACCCTGATTCGTCGATATTAAAATTAAATTTTAATATCGACGAATCAGCTCAGTGCTTTGCTTGCGAAATTCGGGTAACTGACAACCTGCTACCTGCTACTTTGAATTTATTATCTAACACCTCAGGCAAATCTATAAGATTATTTACTCCCTATTTAGGGATTCAAACCAGGGCAAAACCCTTTCTTCGTTTATTTTGTAGGGGTAGGCGTGCCCCCAGTCCGGCAGCTCGTCAAATTTAAGTTTATAGCCCAAATGTTCTAACAGCCCACAGGTACTCTGCACTGTTTTGATATGAAATATATGATCATGTGCCCCGTGGATCACGTAAAATGGCACATTATGTGCTGCCTTTCTGCGTAACATCGGATCAGCAATCTGACTTAGCTCCCCAGCGATGGGAGCAACACCTGCGAATAAATCAGGGTATAAAAACGCAACCAAATAGCTATAAGTTCCACCATCGGATAAGCCCGTCAAAAATATTCGTTGGCGATCAACATTATATTCTCCACAAACTTCCCCAACACAGGCGTTAATGGATGCAGCGTCTACCGGTGGCTCAAGTACCGACCAGGTCACATCCAGAGATTTTGGTGAAATAAGAATGTATCCATTGCTTTTAGCTAGCCGCAACCAGGCCCACAAATAATCCTCGCCGCTACCGTAGCCACCGTGTAAGGCAACGATCACTGGCCAGGCGTGATCATGATCATAAATTTCGGGGACATAGAGCGAGTAACGGGCGTGCTCGCCAGTTTCAGGTTTGCGGATAAGACCCACCGGCTGTTCTGCCCGTGGAAACAAGGGATCAAGTTTATCCTTATTCGCTAATGCTTCCTCGGTAAACCAGAACGCCTCTAGAATCGGCAGCTCCATCCTAATTTGATACAGTCGTTCAAGGCCTTTACCATAAAAAGTTCGACTTTGTAAAAACGAATTGCTAAACGTCGGCCCACCGCCGGCGAGGTAAGCGTCGTTGGCTTCGCCGAAATAGTTCAACGCTGTCGAAAATGTCAGGTGCAAATCGGCACAGGGATCAGGTGGGACAAGTCGGGTGAATTCGGCTGCGGCTCTTGAGAAAAGATCACTCGCAGCGTCTTTAAGGCGTGCCTGAGATTCACCCACTGCCTTAAATTCCAATTGTTCGTTTTCAAATTCAAAAGCTCTCAACCACACCAGCAAACCCTGCTGTAGTTCAGCTATCTTCTGTTGATATTCTTCGGAGATCATTTTTTCCACCACGTCAATTGATTGTCCCGGGACTACCTATTCAAGAGGCAAAATACACACAGGTATTTGACCCCAAACCACTAAGCTGTTTTGATCGCCCTGCTACTATTTTAAATATTTTCATTTATTCAATTAACAATACCACAGGATATTCAAATGGCAGAACTTGATGGAAAAGTCGCAGTTATCACCGGCGGCGCAAGCGGCATTGGCGAAGGCACGGTAAAACGCTTTATTGAAGAAGGCGCACGAGTCGTGATTGCCGATATGCAGGAAGAAAAAGGCCAGGCTTTAGCAGACACGCTAAAGGGCTCGGCAGTTTACATCAAAACCGATGTTACTATCGAAGACCAGGTGAAAGCCGCGATAGACAAAGCCGGTACAGAATGGGGCAGACTCGATTGCCTGTTTAGTAACGCAGGTTTCGGTGGCGCGATTGGCCCCCTGGAAGAAACCCCCGTTGAAGACTATGACATCACCATGAATGTCCTGGTCAAAGGTGTATTCCTTGGCATGAAACACGCCATTCCGGTACTCAAAAAGCAAGGCGGCGGCAGTTTAATCAATACCGCTAGTGTCGCTGCGCTCATTTGCGGGCACACCCCCCACCTTTATGCAGTAGCTAAAGCAGCGGTGGTACATCTGACCAAATCGGTAGCCCTCGAAGTGGGCGAAAACAACATCCGAGTTAACGCCATTTGTCCCGGCTTTATTGAAACCCCCCTGTCAACCAATACAGTTGGTAAGGAAGATAAAGCGGGTGCGATGGATTTAAAGATCATGCAGGCCATTCCTCGCACTGGCCAGCCAGACGATATCGCCCAAATGGCCTGCTGGTTAGCGGGTGATCGCTCCGGTTTTGTCACCGGTCAGGCGATTGCGGTCGATGGTGGCACTGCCGCTGGCATTCATTGGGCCAAACAACCCAAATATCAAAAGTCCTATCACCCAATCCGGGTATATCGGCCTTCGTCTGCCAGCTAGTATTAGTAAGTAGGGAAACGACCTGGAAGCGCCAGAATACTGGCGCTTTTTTAATATAAGTGCGTTTTAGCTGAAACAGTATTTACACTTGCTATTCATTATTTATTACATTATGAATTCAGTGTAACACCTTGATTTAACTGGGGTGGCTGACGGGGCTCGAACCCGCGACAACAGGAATCACAATCCTGGACTCTACCAACTGAGCTACAGCCACCATTAATCTTTTAATACACATCTGTTTAAAGAAACTGAACGTCTACAATGCGGCCAGCCTTACCTTATCTGGCGCGCCCGGCAGGATTCGAACCTGCGACCCACGGCTTAGAAGGCCGTTGCTCTATCCAGCTGAGCTACGGGCGCATAACCTCTTGGAAGAAAAGGAAACGAAAGTGGTCGGGGAAGAGAGGATTCGAACCTCCGACATCCTGCTCCCAAAGCAGGCGCGCTACCAGACTGCGCTATTCCCCGAAATCTGCACTCTCGCAGAAGGCGCGCATAATACCGCTCACCGAGTAATGGGTCAATTTAAACACGCTATCATCCTGTCGTTTTGCTTACACTCCTTATAAACCAGTTCATGCGCCGTCAAAATAACGCTTGATGACAATATCTCCTCGGAACGACAGCTTCTCATGCAGGCTGTAGCGTGAGAAAATGCCGCGCTCCCCCAACTCTCCATTAACGGAATACTATGTCCAGTATCATTCTTGACGGTAAGGCCCTAGCCCAGCAAAGCGAAGCGGAATTTGCCCAGCGGGTCAGTAAATTAAAAGCCGCCAACCATGACAAACCGCCTATTCTGGCAACTATACTGGTGGGCGCTGACCCCGCTTCGGCGACTTATGTACGTATGAAACAAAATGCCTGCAAGCGAGTAGGTATGGACTCAGTGGCAGTTGAGCTTCCCGCATCGACGACCACAGAGCAACTGCTAACAAAAATCAAAGAGCTTAACGCCAAGCCCGATTGCCATGGTATCTTGCTGCAACATCCGGTGCCTGAACACATCGATGAGCGACTTTGTTTTGATGCCATTGAACTGCGCAAGGATGTCGATGGTGTCACCTGCCTTGGTTTTGGCCGTATGGCAATGGCTGAAGCTGCCTATGGTTCAGCTACGCCCCAGGGCATCATGCGGCTACTAGCCGCTTATGATGTTGCTCTGGAAGGCAAACATGCGGTAGTCGTTGGCCGCAGTCCTATTCTCGGCAAACCTATGGCGATGATGTTACTGAATGAAAACGCCACAGTAACAATTTGTCATTCGCGAACCCTCAATCTGCCAGCGTTGGTAAAGCAGGCAGATATTGTGGTTGGTGCCGTCGGCAAGCCAGAATTTATACAGGGAGAATGGATTAAAGATGGTGCTGTGGTCATCGATGCTGGATTCCACCCAGGCGGCCTGGGGGATATCCAGCTATCGGCCGTCATCAATAGAGTCGAGGCCTATACGCCGGTGCCCGGCGGAGTTGGGCCAATGACCATCAATACCTTAATTATGCAAACTCTGGAAGCGGCAGAAGTTGCGCAATCCACAGGCCGTTAACCCAATGACAACCAACCAAATCGCTATCAAGGTATTAAATACGTGTTCAGCTATGTAGATAAAACTATTCGTGAGCAGTTGCTTAAAAATCATCAACTAGTCGACCTGGCCGATGATGGTTCAGAAATCACTGGCGACAACACGCCCTATATATCGGTTTTAGGCCCGGTTTCTATCCCGCGAGAAATCGACGGCGAGACCGTTGCGCTTGAATGGTATCCTTTTGTCAGACGGGTTGAGTTATCTCATGTCCTCGATGCAGCAAACGAGGTGAAAACGAGCGATAGCGATGCTTTCCGCGAACTTTTGCAGACCAATATGTCAGTCAATTCAGTCTTTGCCCTGCCCGGCTTCCGCGACCAGAAAAACCCCTTGGTGAGGGTACATTCGTGCTGTTTGACCGGCGATATTTTCGGCTCGATGCGCTGTGATTGCGGCCCCCAGTTGTCGGCAGCCTTCCGGCAAATGAAGGAAGCTGGCGGCGGCGCGGTGGTTTATATGTCAGGACATGAGGGCCGAGGTATTGGCTTATGGGCCAAAGCCATTACTTATCTCCTCCAGGATGCCGGGCAGGATACCTTCGAGGCGAATGTCTCGTTAGGCTTACCGGAGGATTCCCGAGACTTCTCAGATGCCGCAGTGATCCTACGTTACCTCCTTTCTGGGCGGCCTCTGCGTTTATTGTCAAACAACCCCCACAAACGTGAACACCTCGAGCAGGGCGGGCAAAGGGTCTCTGATACCGTGCCCTTAGTGACCGGACTCAACGAATACAACATCCGCTACATCCGCTCCAAACGCAGTAAGGGCCACACATTGCCCGAAGAAATCTAAGGTTCGCTGCGAGAACTGTCACGTGTTTCGAGATCGCCTCGTTGCCCATCGGGGCTATCAAAAACTCTATCCCGAAAATACCTTGCTGGGCTACCAGAAAGCCATTGAAGCGGGTGCGCTATATCTGGAAACCGATATACAATTCAGCGCCGACTTACAGCCCGTGCTTTATCATGACGCACGACTTAATCGGATCAGCGGGCTCAAGGGTAAAATTAACGACCTGCCACTAGAAGCGCTTGTTAAACTGCCCGCCTATGAACCCCTACGATTCGGTCAGACTTTCAGCTCCGAAACCATCACGCCCCTCGTTGCCCTCGTGCATCTGCTGGTAAAGCATCCTGAAGTCAACGCCTACATCGAGGTAAAACAAGAAGCAATAGATTTTGCTGGCATCGAGGCCGCATACGCAGCCATCAGCCAGTGTCTATCACCAGTTATAAGCCAATGTTGTTTGATCAGCTACCACTACAGATTTATCAAATATGCACGAGATAAAGGCTCGCAGGCCTGCGGTGTGGTATTGAAAAATTGGCGGGACTTAAGCAATCCGCTCATTAAGTCGATACAACCCGACACCATCTTTTGTCACTATAAAAAAATACCCAAAAAAACTCGTCTCGATCAGCTAGACCTGGAAACTGTACTTTTTGAAATCGCCGATGCAGCCCAAGCTCTTTATTGGCTTGATCGGGGGGCATCGAAAATCGAGACATTTGATATTGGAGCAATAATACAGGGCATGACTATACAAACAGCTCGATAAGCCCTGAGCCTCTACAAAGCTACCAACTTACCGAAAGCACAACATTATTATCCAATGTCAGAAAAAGTTAGATGCTCATTGCGTGTCAATCAGTTCAAAACCGGAACGCGCACGTTCGCTATAGTAAACCGACAATTTTATAGAGGGGTTTTATTGTCAGTGCTCGATCCCGCCAGGGCGATTTACTATGCACCGATGTAGCGATTTTACCCTGGCGGTGTTACCGGCTTAACGCCTTCGCCGATGATTGCCAGTCGACAAATCAGCAAGCAGCGCGACAAATCGCTCAACCGATTCGAGCTCAAAACCGGCGTGTAATTTATCGCTGTCGGAGAGAGCCCTGATATCATCAAGCGTGAACCAGTTTACTTGAAGAATTTCGGTAGTATCAATGCGACCGATTTTTCCGTTAAAAAGCGTGCCGTATATTTTGTGCTGATAGCCCTTGTAAGCCCAGTCGCCAACCTCATGGAGCTCATCAACGTCAGTTTCCAACTCCTCGTAAATTTCCCTGCGCGCGGCCTGAACAGGTTTTTCGCCCCAGTCTATCCGCCCACCAGGTAAGCCCCAAATGCCCTGGTTTAGCCCCTTAATGTTATTGTGCACAACGAGTAGAAACTCATCGTTTGATTTTAGAATACACCTTGATGTGCGATATTTATTTGTACTCATTTGTTCCCTGCTAAGCTAATCTTTATAAATCCTGGTGTAGACAGTTCCTTGATAGACATCACTAGACAGGCTTTAGATAAACCCCCGGCGTTTTACACTTATACCGATAAATTCAAGGTAGACAGCTGGCTATTGTACGTCCAAAGCCATCGAATATCATGCTGTCAAACTTACATATTACTTACACCCTATTGATAACCAGACATCCGAAGGCAACCATGAACTACGTCGACTAAAAGCAGCCGCTTCAGAACCCCCAGGCTGGCTCCCGGTTACTTTGGAGATTTAAGGCGATATTCAGCTTCTCGGGCCTGTGCGAGAACGATGAGTGTCTGTCGCTGTTGATCACTTATTGCTCGCCATTGCAGGATCTCATCGAGACTGCGAAAACAGCCGAGGCAGATATCTTCCTCATTGAGACAGCAGTTGCTTACGCATGGAGAGCTAATCGTTTCCAATGGATCACTCGTTTTTAAGGGCGTTCCCATCTGCTCTGGTAGTAGCAACAGATAAAAACCCCATACAATGACAGGCGAATAAGGTGTGTTCAGCCAGTAGAATACACTTGCTATCAACCATACCATAGCGGCTCGATATCAAAGCCACCCGAAAAGGAGACATCCTATGGTCGCAACCATAACAACACCCCGCATAATGCTCATTGGTGGTGGCGCAGTCGCTGAAATCGCTGACGTGCTGGCCAGGCTTGGTTGCAGGAAACCTTTACTGGTCACTGACCCGTTTATGCGTGATAGCGGGAAAGCCACTCTTGTCACCGATGTGCTCGACAATGCCGGTATCAGGTGGACTTTGTTTGCCGACACGGTGCCAGAACCTACTGACGATGTGGTTATCAAGGGTGTTGAGCTTATCAAAAAGTCTGACTTCGACTGTGTCATTGCCCTGGGTGGCGGTAGCCCGATTGATACCGCAAAAGCCATGACCATACTAGCGCAGGGCGGAGGCAACATTCAGGACTACAAGGTTCCTCATCAAGCCAACCAGTCTGGATTACCCATCATTGCTATACCCACCACCGCAGGTACTGGCTCAGAAGTCACGAAAGTAACGGTAATTACCGACAAATCCAGTGACGAAAAAATGCTCATCATGGGCCTGGGGTGCCTGCCTGCTGCAGCGATTGTCGATTTCGAACTGACCTATAGCGTGCCGTACCGAACCACCGCAGATACGGGCCTGGATAGCCTCACACATGCCATCGAGGCCTACGTCAGTGCTAAACACAATCCTTTTACCGATACCCTGGCGTTATCGGCCATGGGCTTGATAGCACAAAATATTCGCGATGCCTGTAATGAACCCGACAACGCCACTGCTCGGGAAGCCATGATGCTGGCTGCTACTCAGGCTGGCATGGCTTTTTCAAATGCCTCAGTGTGCCTGGTGCACGGCATGAGCCGCCCCATTGGCGCGTTTTTCCACGTTGCCCATGGCCTCAGTAACGCCATGTTGCTACCCACGATCACTGCGTTTTCGGCAAGTGCTGCCGTGGATCGCTACGCTGATTGCGCTCGCGCAATGGGCCTCGCTGAAGAAAGCACTCGCTCAGAGACCGCCGTTAACAATCTGCTTACGGAACTACGTCAGCTTAATAAGGACCTCAATGTGCCATCCCCGAAAGACTATGGGATTGATAAAGAAAAGTACTTTTCCCTGTTAAGTACTATGGCGGAACAAGCCCTCGCCTCTGGCTCGCCAAACAATAACCCTCGCGTGCCATCTATACAGGAAATGACGGTACTTTATGAGGAAGCCTGGGCTTCCTAGAACTGCAGACTTATTACCGGGTCTAGCAGTCAAAATTAACTGCAACCAGATCAACTACCACAGGCGCAACCGTGCCACCGAAATTGATCGTCAAGCTCGGCAAATTCCTCCTCAGGACTGTAGCCCTTTTGGTAGGCGCAGAGGTGCGCCGATGGACTCATGGAGACCAGCCAGTGCGCCTCACTGTCTGCGGCGATTTGCATGAGTTTTTTGTGCCAACTTACAAAATCATCTGATATGTCTTCACGCGATATTTGCTCCACCAACTCTGCGCACTCCAGCCTCAGGCAAATGCCTTAATCATCTTGTTTCGTACCTGCCAGGCCTGGCTACTAACGTCTGCATTAATATGATTCATGGTGATCACCTGGCCTGATTTGATGGTCTGGGTAACGGTGACCTGGCTGGCCAGCCCTACAGGCAAAGCCCCGGCTGCCACGCTCAGCTTCGCGGGCATGAGTTTCCCCCACACAGTGTAACCGCCTTCCCCGTCGAGTATTTCACCCACGGCAAGATCTCTCTTTGCCACGGCCACAACATCGCCGTTAAAACAAATCGGCGCGCCGGTCGGTTGATTCCCCAGGGCCGCACTGAGTACTGAGATATTGAGTTCCAGTCCAATCAGATGGAAGGGTTTGAACATCGCCGAGTAACGACCGCTGGTATCAGTATTCATACCATATTGTGCGAAACAGGCGGCACTGTAGTCATTGGGCGCTTCAAACACGCAATAAACGCCCCAGCGTAAATCCCGAGCCACGGGCCGCCCATCCCGTTCGAGACTGGATACCACTTCAACCTGGCCGGAGAATTCCAATAAGCCACCTGCGGTCTTTGGGCGTAAAACATGTGCGAGATCTTCGGCCCCACAGGCAGGAAAACTCAAACCATCCGGCGGTACCTGTAAATCAGCGCCGTTAGCAACTGCTGCCATTTCGATAGATGACTTGGTACCGTCCAGAAATGAGTTAAACATCTGACTGCGCATACCTGCAGCCGATGCTTGCTCAGCACTTAAACCGTAATGGGACCAAACGGTGTCCGGTGTCGAGGCATGGTATGTTGGCAAATACTTGGTGCCTTTACCCGCTGCTACAACGCTAAAACCACAGGATCTTGCCCAGTCGACCATCTCCAGTGCCAGTGCCGGTTGATCTCCATAGGCCAATGAATAGACCACGCCCGCCTGCTGTGCCTGTTTGGCCAGATAAGGCCCGGCCAGCACATCTGCTTCGACATTCACCATGACCACGTGCTTGCCAAACTCAGCACACAAAAGTGCATGCTTGATGCCGACTGCCGGATGCCCTGTGGCCTCGACCACCACGTCGACATTATCGTGCTTAATCAGCAGTTCAGCATCATCAGTAAAGTCAGTGGCTTCGATACGCGCGCTATCCCAACCCACTTCTTTACAACGCAATTTCGCCTGCGCTGGGTCGAGATCAGCAATCAGGGTAACAATCAGCCCAGGGGTCGTGGGCACCTGCGACAGAAACATCGAGCCAAACTTACCGGCCCCGATTAAGCCTACCCTGACCGGTTTATTGTTTGCTTCGCGTTGTTTGAGTATCGAATAGAGGTACATAGCAAGCGGATTCCCGATCCTAAGGGATCACAGTGGAATAATCAGCAGGACTAACTGAGCAATTCAGTCAGCGCATCATCGGCCAGCGGGGTGATCGGTGTAAAGTCGCGATGGGCGATCCACTCAGCTCGCTTGAACTGACGAATATGGTTGTCCACATGGCACAGCGATAAATAGACAATGGTGCGATCCATAGGACTAATGTTCGCTGGGCTGGCATGCACCAGTAAACTCGAAAACATCAGCATTGATCCGGCTGCTCCGGTGGGCGCAACACAACCACCCTGCTGGTATAACTCGCTGACAGTATCCCGATCCAAAGTCCAAAGCGGATAGCTGGTCGTTTCAAGGTCGTGACCGGCTTCCACTACGCCCTGTTTATGGCTGCCCGGCAGAAATAACAGCGGACCATTGGCCGCAGTCACATCATCAAGAAACACCGCGATATTCATCGCCCGTGGCTCCGGCATCAGGTCGTCGCGAGCCCAGGTACCGTAATCCTGGTGCCATTGCCAGACGTCGCCATCAAATGCAGCTTTAGCGTTAACCTTGTACTGATGCATATAAACCGGGCCGTCAAGCAATTGCATGACCGGGTCTATCAAGCGAGGATGCGCGCCCAGGCGCCTAAAAGTATCGTTATAGGTATGGGCTGCAAAAGCCGTACGGGCAACACCCGATGTCTCTCGCCACACCTCTTCGCGCTGTTGCGCATAAACATCAGTGGCAGCCTGCTTGAGAAGCTTCGCTTCTCCCGCACTAAAGGCATTCGGGAAAAACAGGTAACCCAACTCATCAAATTCCTTTATTTGCGTTTCACTTAGCTTCATAAACGACTCTTGGTACAGAGAATGCTTCCTATATATTCTCTACATACTCATCAAATACAGGCTAATAAAATCTCGACAGCTAGCGACCTGTACACCTTTCATTCGACAGATAATATCACTATTCTAGCGCAGCCTTTACGACTCGCAAGCTACTGACGCAGGACTTCAACCGAGCTTCCCTGCTCGCACCACACCAGGATCGAAATAATGCCATCTTTTGACATAGTCTCCGAAGTTGAACCAGCCGAGATACGTAACGCTGCGGAAAATTCCGAACGCGAACTTGCTACCCGGTTTGACTTTCGTGGCGTAACGACCAGTATTGAATTGAAAGACGAGGTAATCACCCTCTCTGCGGAATCAGACTTCCAGTGTCGACAGATGCTCGACATCGTCAGTAAGAACCTGGTCAAGCGTAATATTGATCCCAACAGTATCGATGCCGATGATGAGTGTGAACACAGCGGCAAAACCTTTCGCCTCGCCGTGCGTTTCAAACAAGGGATTGATCAGCCGACTGCAAAAAAGATTATCAAACTAGTGAAGGACTCAAAGATAAAAGTTCAAACCGCAATTCAAGGAGATAAAGTCAGGGTTAGTGGAAAGAAACGGGATCTACTTCAGGAGGTAATCGCCCTCGTACGCGCGACCGAACTCGGGCAACCTTTCCAATTTGAAAATTTTAGAGATTAACGCTTACGCGCCATCGTCTGTCTCTGCCTGCCACACGTATTCCCATCCCGCTTTATCTGCCGTGCAATTGGTTGGCGCACTGGCGAGTTAACACTAGCTCAAAAATATCAGGTATGACTGAGCTGGTCATCGTTAAGTGCACCCTCAACGCGCGCACGGCCAACCTCACCTCTCTGTTGATCTCTGCCCAGCTTCTCTGTCTCGGTCGACAATCTAAACTAGAAGTCAGCGCTTATCTGGTGCAATATCCCCGGGCAAGTCTAATACTCGCATAATCAATTTACCTACAGGGGAGTTACTATGGAAATCAATTCGGTTTTAGGCCCTATCAATGTCGAAAGCCTGGGCACTACGCTTATTCACGAGCATTTAAGTGTTGGCTGGCCCGGCTGGGAACTTGACCACCAGGATTTTGACCGCAAAAAAGAAGGCGCCAGAATTGCAGATACACTTAAAGAGATCCGAGAACTGGGTATTACCAGCTTCGTCGATCCCTGCCCTATGGAGCTGGGTCGCGACCCGGAATTTGCCGCCGAAATGTCTGAAAAATCCGGCATACAGATCGTAGTCGCAACAGGTTTATACAACGAAGCACTGGGTATTCCCCAGCATTTCCGACTAATGGACGTCGACGGGATTGCCGAGCAGTACGAAAGCGAAATTCAGGATGGGATTGGCAAAACTGGTATCAAAGCTGGCATCATCAAAACCGCCTGTGGTGGTATCCACGGTGTCACGCCTCCTGGCCAGGGCATTCATGAGCACGAAATTAAATGTCTAAGAGCTGCAGCACGAGCGAGTAACGCGACCGGCACACCAATTCTTTGTCACAACGACGAGATGGATCCCCTGGGCCGCGAAACCCTGGATATTTTTGAAGAAGAGAAAGTCGACTTCAATAAGGTGCTGATCGGTCACGCCTGTGGTGTGGGCGACATGCGTTACTACTTTGACATCCTTGAACGGGGTGCCTGGCTCGGCTTTGACCGCTTCGGTATTGAATCCATCGCCTCGGACAAACTCCGACTTGCCTCACTGTTAGGCCTGATGGCTGTCGGTTTTGATCGTATTATGCTGTCCCATGACTCGCTACAATGTTGGCGTGGTCGCGATACCGGTGTCCTCGATGGCATGATCGCTCAGTCTCCAAACTGGAATATGGGGCATATCTCACGCAATATTATTCCCACCATGCGCGAGGCCGGTATCAGCCAGGAAGCAATCGACACCTTAATGATAAAAAACCCCTGTAGCTATTTCAAAAAATAGCCTCACAGAGAGGTTTATTGGAGCATAATTGTTAGTGGTGGCACCGATGTTGTCGGTGCCACCTTATTCGAGTGCTGTGGCCAAGTATTTATAACGTCGGACTCCCACTAAGTCTATCGCCTTAACTGGTCCTACCTCACCTTATACTGAGCAAATACCAACAAATGGCCAGTTGTATTTTTAGCGACTGCTAGAATACAGGGCGCTTCACCCTGGTAGGGCTTACTCTCTTAGTTAGATCAAAATCTGTGGCCGAGAGAGGTTAGTTTAGAATACTGCGGTATCAGGCCGTATTCCCCGAAAGGCGATCCTCTATCTTCTTCAAATTAAGTAATAAATAAACCGAGCCTACAGGGTTTCCAAATAAATTAAGCGCAACAAACCAAAGAACAGCCGCGGTGAGCGATTTCTCAAAGATATATATAATGATGGAAAAAAGTCCAAATCCCATAATTAAATCAAGGGTGATGGCAAAAGCCCAGGTTTTTGGCTCACTGAGAATCGGAAAAAACGTTGACAGCGTTGGGTCAGCTATCAGCACTGTTCCCATTACATATAAGTGAAACAAAGCCCAAATTATGAGAATTGCTCTAATCATGCCTGCTTTTCCTTATTTTATGAATAATTAGCGGTGATACTAATTACCCTGGAGCGATTTCTCAAGCAGGACTCTGACTAAGGTTTTCATCTGCCACTGTAACGCATAGTCTTACGTATAAATGGGTTCGCCAAAAATTACCTTCTGGTTGTATCGACTCTACAAACTCCGAACTTTAGGCTATATGCCCACTATTTTGAGTTGTCATATTCTATTTCTCAGAGTCTTTGCTATGTCGTTCATTCGGTCACGAGACGGAGCAGGCAGGTTCCTAAAACCGAATCTAATTTCACCTTCCTTGATGTAAGCCATTTTTCCAAACACAACGTCATTGGCGTGATTCTGCGGGAAGACGTTAAAATGAGCGTGCGCCACTCCGTAGCCATGGACTCCCATCCCAATTCGGTCGGGGCTGTATTCACTCATGATCCTCTTACCCAACTCGAAACCAACACTCATAACATGGATGGCCAGTTGCTTAGGTAGATCAGTAAAATGATCGATGTGCTCCTTCGGGAAGACTAGCGCAGACTCAGGATATGGCGCACGGAGAGGAACGATCCCCAGAATAAGGTCATCTTCATAAATTACGCTTGCTTCGAGATTACCTTTTATTATTTTGCAAAAAGGACAACTACGCATAAATAAACCTTGTAAGAATCTAACACTTAGTTAACCGGCAGCTTACAACTTGACTTATTCTGGTGTGGCGATTAGGGCAGCGCGTAAACGGTCTGCGCTCGACGCCATATTAAATGCCACGCCGCCTACCGATAAATCGCGGCACACGATTACAATATTCATTATAAGACTCACCGAACTGTTTTTGTAACCAGGGCTCTTCCAAAAATGGAGCCAACACGTATATCAGCGCCCATGCGCTTAGTAAGCTACGCAACATACCCGATTCAATGGCTAGCCATAATCCTGCCATCCCAAGAATAGACACCATATAAACAGGATTGCGACTATAGGCAAACCACCCCGCTGTTTGCAATTCAACAGCTTCGCCGTGGGCATTGCGCCATCCCAGGCTTATCGTAATCAAGGTTGCGAGCCCGAACCCTGTAAAAAACAGGAGCCAGCCAGCTACGAAGAATCTCCCGCCAGCGCCATCCTGAAGTTCGAGAAATGTGAGGATGCAAATCGATATTAAATAAGCTCGAAATAACCACCAGAAAACCCGATATTGCCACGATGGCTTACCAGGCGGTGGCCAAAAGCGGAACTTTGGGTGAACCAGACCAGCTAATAAAAGTATCAGCAGCGTACCGATTGCCAGTGCTCCAGCGCCAAACGCTATTACGGTTGCCACCAATGCCTAATATTTTTTTGGTAAGCGGTACGCATTAGAGCCTCCAGCGGCGCCCGTTTTCAGCTCAGAAGGCTGCCTGCACGGCTTGCTAGAGCTTATAGTGAGCGAATGCACGAATAATCTTGCCATTTGCCCCAAAGTGAAAAATCTCGTTTGACAGACCCAAAACCCCGTCGTAAATAAGCGCAGCACTGTTTGCACCACAAAGGGCATGAAGAAGTGTGAACTTCAAATCCGGAAATTTTTCCAAGGCGCCTGCCCAATACTCACCAACAGCGGCTTTTCCTTTCAGCACACCACTCTCTTCTCCGGTGAGTGTTGTGATCGCAGGTGACGACATTTCAAAATCATCATCATAGTGCTCGAGAATCCTATCTATATTGCGAGAATTCCACGCAGTTATCCATTCCTGTGCAAACTTTTCAACGTGCTCTTTATTCATAAGTTTATTTACCTCTAACGCTAAAGTAATGGGTCGCAACCCAGACACATCAACGTTTACGGTCCGACGCGTGCCTTTATACTAGGGCGGTGGTTGAATCCATTGCCCGATACTTAGTGCATTCATGACAAGCTCTACGGATAGTGCGGCTAAAATCATACCCATCACTCGCGTGAGAATAGAAGCGCCGGATGTGCCGATAATTTTGATTATCCGCCCGGACAACAAAAGCAGGACAAGCGTGATTATGAGTATACAAAGCATTATAAGCGTCGTGCCAATCTGTATAGTTATTGGGTGGACCTGATTATCTGTGAGAAGTATCACTGCCAGTATCGCACCTGGCGTTGCCGTTGCAGGAATAGCTAAAGGGAAAACTGCCATATCGTGCTCAGGTTCTTTCGTTCCTTGCGGGGTATCGGAACTGAAAATCATCTGCAGTCCAAAAAGAAACAGGATAATTCCTCCACCGAGCTGAAAAGAGACCAGCCGAATACCCATTGCACTCAATATCACCTGTCCTATTACTATAGACCCAATTAAGACCACCGCGGCGTAAGCGATGGCTTTGTACGCTGTTCGTCTTCGGGCGGACGGGGTTAAACGTGCGGTGAGCGCTGCAAACAGGGCCATAGTCCCAATGGGATCAATCGTCGCCCAAATAATGAGAGCGTCCTGGGTTAATTTTTCAATCACGATATGTCCATTGTTAAAGCGCCATAACTTGTTATTAACGGGAAGCAAAACCCCTTTAATCTATAGTTATAGCAGGAATGTAATTCCCGTTAATCAAGCAACCAGGTTAAAACCTGGACGGGCTGAGGCCTTACATCAAAAATCCCAAAGTAAAATATCGCTCTGAACCAAACCCTGGCTCTTAAAGAATCAGGCCAGAGAGATATTAGGCCGCCATTATGCCTTTCAAACTGAGGAGTCCTATATCCGCTGGATACTCCCATATATACGCTTCCATAAGCGCCAGCATCTAAAGGATTTCAGTAAAGTACACATAGAGGATTTTTTATTAATATGGCCATTAAAAAATTTGGCCGCATTAACAGGAAACCTCAACAACGTAGCGTGTCTATTAAAATACTGAAGGGGTATGAACAGTTAGTAAGGGTGGCAGGAAAACCTTAATTATAAATAAATTAAAGCGTTCCCTCAGGCACTCGCACCCAGCCCTCCATCAACACCCTTGCACTACGGCTCATACTTGCCTTATTTACGACCCATTTCCCATCAACCTGACTCGCTTCGGCACCCACCTTTAATGACCCCGACGGATGACCAAAACGCACTGCACTGCGAATCTGGCCACCAGCAGCGAGATTAACCAGGGTGCCGGGAATTGCAGCTGCAGTGCCAATAGCAACAGCGGCGGTACCCATCATAGCGTGGTGAAGTTTGCCCATGGACAACGCCCGCACTTGCAAGTCGATATCAGCCACTGGGACGTCTTTACCGCTAGAGGAGGTATAGGCGCTAGGCGGTGCGACGAAGGCAACCTTGGGTGTATGCTGGCGGGCGGCAGCTTCTTCGACGTTTTTAACTAAACCCATGCGGATCGCGCCGTGGGCCCGGATAGTTTCAAAGCGTGTCAACGCAGCGGGGTCACCATTAATCGCCTCCTGCAATTCAGCACCGGTGTATCCAATTTCGTCGGCGTTCACAAATATGGTGGGAATGCCGGCATTAATCATAGTGGCTTTAAAGGTACCGATGCCCGGCACGTCCAGTTCGTCTACGACATTACCGGTGGGAAACATCGCTCCGTCGCCGTCGGCTGGATCGATAAAATCGACCTGCACTTCAGCTGCCGGAAAGGTAACACCGTCGAGTTCAAAATCACCGGTTTCCTGTACTTCGCCTTCTGTCATGGGTACGTGAGCGATAATGGTTTTTTTAATATTGGCCTGCCAAATGCGGATCACGGCCATGCCATCGCTGGGAATACGTTCGGCATCAACTAGCCCGTTGCTGATAGCAAAGGCCCCTACCGCGGCGGTCAGATTCCCACAGTTGCCGCTCCAGTCAACAAAGGCTTTGTCGATTGCAACCTGGCCAAAGAGGTAGTCAACATCGTGATCGGCTTTCTCGCTCTTCGCCAGAATCACAGCTTTACTGGTGCTCGATGTAGCACCGCCCATGCCGTCAGTATGCTTGCCGTAGGGGTCGGGGCTACCGATGACCCTTAGTAATAAAGCATCGCGGGCCGCACCAGCAACCTGCGCTGATTCCGGCAGATCTAGCAGACTAAAGAAAACACCTTTACTGGTACCGCCACGCATATAGGTGGCGGGGACTTTTATTTGCGGTGCGTGGGCCATGGTTTTTGAATCCTGATTTGGCATTTTAAGATTTAAAGCAACACCTTTAAATGTAATGGGGAATCAGTCAATAATGCAGCGTTGCCATATCAAGAGGCCATCGGCTCAGCGACTGAAGACTCTAAAAAATCCTGCGCAAAGCGCTGCAATACACCGCCGGCTTCGTAGACCAGAGCTTCTTCAGCGGTATCGAGACGACAGGTTACTGGCACGTCGATACTTTCTCCGCTCTTGCGGTTGATACGCAATATCAGCCGTGCCCGGGGGCTCGCTTTACCGATCACATCAAAAGTTTCAGTGCCGTCAATACCATAGGTGTTACGATTCTCGCCGGCATTAAACTGCAGTGGCATTACACCCATGCCCACCAGATTAGTGCGGTGAATACGTTCGAAACCTTCGGCGACAATCGCTTCAACACCAGCCAGACGCACACCCTTGGCGGCCCAGTCACGAGATGAACCCTGTCCATAATCGGCGCCGGCAACGATAATCAGCGGCTGCTTGCGCTCCATGTATGTTTCAATGGCTTCCCACATACGACTGACTTTGCCTTCAGGTTCAATACGCGCCAATGAGCCCTGCTTGATTTCCCCGTTTTCTCGTACCATTTCATTAAACAGTTTGGGATTGGCGAAGGTCGCGCGTTGGGCTGTTAAGTGGTCACCGCGGTGGGTGGCGTAGGAGTTAAAGTCTTCCTCGGGCAAGCCCATTTTTTCGAGATAAGCACCGGCAGCACTGTTAAGCTGAATAGCATTTGATGGCGACAGGTGATCAGTAGTGATGTTGTCACCAAGCACGGCCAGCGGACGCATACCTTTCATCGCGGGCTCCCGGGCCAGTGCGCCTTCCCAATAAGGTGGACGGCGAATGTAGGTGCTCTGTGGTCGCCAGTCGTAGAGAGGGCTGATTTGTTCGCCGACCTCTTCGGTGAAATCAAACATGGGGATGTAGATATCCCGAAACTGCTGGGGTTTGACACTCGCCTCCACAATCGCATCGATCTCTTCATCACTGGGCCAGATATCTTTCAGAGTAATATCGTTACCGTCCTGGTCTTTACCCAACGCATCTTT
>CALODO010000006.1:0-163035 GCA_942492235.1 uncultured Gammaproteobacteria bacterium | reverse complement strand
GTTCACCTGTGCCTGGACAAGGCCGTTCGTGGCGAGCTGATCGGCCGACGATCGATATCCTCGCCCTCGGCGGGCGATGTTCGTGGCGCTCTGCGCGTCTGCGGCGGCTTCCTCGCCTGCTGCTGCCGGCATCGATGCTGCTGGGCGGCTTCTCGAAGATCGCCGCGGTACTGGTCATGGGCGCTGTCGGCCTGCTGATCCTGATCGAGTTCGGCGTGCTGCTGCCGCCTGGTCGGCATGCAGCGGCGGTTGGCTGTCGTCGGCGCGATGAAGGTCGCTACCTGGTTCGAGGAGTGGCGGCGCCGGGCGCCGGGGGCTATGCCCTCGACCGACAGATCTTCAATTTCGTCGTGCCTTATCACAAGAGCGCCATCCGCTACTTCAAGGAAGCCGGTGTCTGGAAGCCGGCCCACGATGCCCATAACGCAAACCTTATTAAGCGCCAGGAAGTACTGGCCGACGCGTGGAAAGCGGCCAAGGCCGCGGGCGGCGAGGGCGACGCCTTTCGCAAGAAGTGGATGGAAATCCGCAAGGCCGCCCTCGTGAAGGCTGGCTTCGATCCGATCTTCGAATAAGAAGTCGGCCGGGCCGGCGCCCTAGACGATGACCGAAGGGGTGGTTCAGACGCGCGACCTTGCGCCGGTGCGCGTCCTGACCGCGATCCTGACGCTTGCCGTGCTGATGCTGGCGGTCCTGCAATTGACGGGACTCCAGCCCTTCGGCCTTCTCCTGATCGACACCAAGTATCTGATCCTGGTCGCCGGTATCCCGCTTGGGCTTGCGTTTCTCTATCTGCCGCGCGGCCGGGACCGCAGCCGCCGGGGGTTTATCCTGGGCCTCCTGCTGGCGGGGCTGGCCTGGGCGTTCGCGGCCCTGATTTTTTTCAGCGCCGACGCGGGTCTGGCGAACGGCTACGAGTTCGGTGCCCCGACTCCGCTCGCGATCGCCTGCGTCGGCTTCTGGGCGCTGGTCGTCGAGGCCGCGCGCCGGGCCGGCGGCATCGGGGTCGCGATCATCGTCTTCATCGCGTCCGCCTATCCGATCCTCAGCGATCTGCTTCTCGGCTCCCAGGGCATGGGTTTCGACATCCTGCAGGCGGCCAGCTATTTCGTCTTCAGTCAGGAGGGCATCTACGGCATCCCCATGCGGACATATGCCTATGTCATCGTGGGCTATCTCCTGTTTGGCGTGGCGTTGCAGCGCAGCGGCGCGGCGCAGTTCTTCATGGACATGTCGTTCAGCCTGTTCGGCGGCTACCGGGGCGGCGCCGCCAAGGTCAGCGTGGTGTCGAGCGCGCTTCTCGGCAGCATGAGCGGGAGCGTCGTCTCCAACGTCCTGACCACGGGCGCGCTTACGATTCCCGCGATGCGCAAAGCCGGACTGCCGCCGACCGTCGCCGGCGGGGTCGAGGCCTGCGCGTCGACCGGCGCCGTGCTGATGCCGCCGATCATGGGCGCGACGGCCTTCGTCATGGCGTCGTTCCTCAGCGTGCCCTATTCGACGATCGTGATCGCGGCCATCCTGCCGTCGCTCCTGTATTTCGGCGGCCTGTTCCTGCAGATCGACGCCTATGCCGCGCGGCATGGCATCGTCGGCCTTCCGGCGGCCGATCTTCCGCGACCGGGCGAGGTGTTTCGCCGGGGCTGGCATTATCTTGTCGTCCTTGCGGTCCTGGTCGGCCTGATCGCGACCCTCGACAATCAGGGCATGGCGCCCTTCTATGCGACAGCGCTGCTGCTGATCTGGGATCAGCTCGTCACACGGCGGTTGATCGGACTGCGGGGCTGGATCCGCTTCCTCGAGGACGTCGGCAGGCTCCTGGCGGAAATCGTCGGTGTTCTGGCCGGGATCGGGATCGTCGTCGGCGCCTTGTCGATGACCGGCAGCGCGGCGGCGATCACCGGGGAAATCGCCTACCACGCCGGCAACAGCCTGCTGCTGCTCCTCGTGCTGGCTGCCTTCGCCGCCTTTCTCCTGGGCTTCGGGCTGCCGGCGACCGCGGCCTATATTTTCCTCGCCATCGTTCTCGCGCCCGCGATGGTGAAACTGGGGGTGGAGCCGATTGCGGCGCATATGTTCCTGTTCTATTGGGGCATGGTTTCCTTCATCACGCCGCCCGTCGCCATCGGCGCTTTCGCGGCGGCCAGCATGGCCGGCGCCCCGCCGATGCGGACCGCGTTCGAGGCGATGCGCTTCGGCACGATCATCTATTTCATCCCGTTCTTCTTTGTCCTCAATCCGGTGCTATTGGCCCAGGGCGGGATCGGAGAGATCGCCTTCGCCCTGGTGACGGCGGCCATCGGGCTGTGGCTGATCGTTGGCGGCTTGCAGGGGCACATGATCGGCATCGGGCGGGTTCAGATGCGCGGCCGCCGGATGGGGCCGGCGGCGCTGGTGCTGCGCCCCGCGCTGGTTCTGATCGGCCTCGTCTTCATCGCGCCCGGCGGCGGCGCGTTCGGCGTCTCCAGCCTGCAACTGACGTTGATCGGCATGGTCGCCGCCCTGGGACTGGGGCTGGTTGTCTATCTCGCGGGGCGCGGGCCGGTTGGCGCCGGCAATCGTTCGTCCGCGGATACGCGATAGATCCAAGCCCGGCATTGTCGCCGTCAGGGGCAGGGCCGGGCCGGGGCCGGCCTCTCAGAGGCCGTCGAGGAACGCCCAGATCTTGTCCTGAAACGGGCCCGCCGGATCGGCGAAGGCGCGCAGGACCGTGAAATGATTGGTGCCCTCGGCCAGGAAAAGCTCCGCCCGATTGCCGGCGGCCCGCCAGGCATCGGCGAAGCGGGATGACTGTCCCTGGAACTCCGCCGTTTCTGCGCCGCCCGCCGCGACAAGCAGCGGCACCGGGCTGGGCCGGATCAGGCGGATGGGGCTGTTCTGCGCGGCGCTCGCCGCGTCGAGGTGAATACGTTCGTTGATCGTCGTGTGACGCAACGGCTCGAGATCGAAGACCCCGCTGACCGGAAGGCCCGCCACGATGGGTGGCGCTTGGGTGCCGCGCGCCGCCCGATCAGCCCCGGTCCGTTCGGTCAGGATCGACATCAGGGTCAACTGGCCGCCGGCGGAGTGGCCGGAGAGGACGATGCCGTCCGCCTTCGGAAAACTCACCCCGGCCCAGGCAACCGCCTGACGCGCCTGGTCGACAATGACGTCGATCGTCGCGTCCGGCGCCAGGGTGTAGTTCGCCAGGATCGCTGTCCAGCCGGCACGATAAAAGGGCTCCGCGACGAAGGAGAAATAGGACTTGTCGAGGGCGCGCCAGTAGCCGCCGTGGAAGAACAGGAAGACCGGCGCATCCGGGGTCGCGCCGGGAAAGATGTCCATCCGCTGCCGTTCCGCCGGGCCATAGGGCACGTCGTATTGGCCGCCGGCCGCGGCGCGGAAGTCGGCACTGCGCTGGCGGTATTCCTCGTAGACCGCATCCCGGTCGGGGTGGCTGATCCTCAGATTATACTGCGCTTCCAGGCCGTCCCGGTCGTAGCCGAGATAGAGGCCGCCGGCATCCGCGGGCTCGCTAAATGCCAAGATAGGCCTCCTGCACCATCGGGTCCGCGGCCAGCGCCTCCGCGTCGGCCGACTGGTTGACGGTGCCGGATTGCAGGACATAGCCCCGGTCGGCCACGCCCAGCGCCATCTTGGCGTTCTGTTCGGCGACGAAAATCGTCAGCCCTTCGCCCCGCAGGCTCTCGATGACCCGGAAGATTTCGCGCACGACGAGGGGCGCGAGACCCATCGACGGCTCGTCCAGCATGAGAAGTCGCGGGCGGCTCATCAAAGCGCGACCGATGGCGAGCATCTGCTGCTCGCCGCCCGACAGGGTGCCGGCATGCTGGCCGGATCGCTCGCGCAGGCGCGGAAACATGTCGAAGACGAATTCCAGTTCCGTCTTGATCGACCGGCGACGGCGCAGATGGCGGAAGCCGCCCATTTCGAGGTTCTCGAGGACCGTCAGCGGCTGGAAGACCCGCCGGCCTTCCGGCACGAGGCTGACGCCCAAATTCACAATCCGTTCCGCGCCCATGCGCGAAATCGGGGTGCCGTCGAACGACAGGCTCCCGCCGACGGGGCGCAAGAGGCCCGACAGGGCGGCCATCGTCGTCGACTTGCCGGCGCCGTTCGAGCCGATCAGGCAGACGATTTCACCCGCGGCGACCTCCAGGTCGATGCCGTGCAGCACCTTGATGTGCCCATAGTTCGCGGTGAGGCCCGCCACGGTCAGGAGCGTCATGCGTCGTGTCCCAGATAGGCGGTCAGCACTTCCGGGTCGCGGCGAACTTCCTCGGCCGTGCCCTCGGCGATGCGGCGGCCATAGTTCAGGACCAGGATTTCGTCGCACAGGCTCATGACGAGCTTCATGTTGTGCTCGACCAGCAGCACCGTGATGCCGCGCGCGTTGACCTTGCGGATGACCTCGGCGACCCCCTGCATGTCGGCATGGGGCAGGCCCGCGGTCGGCTCGTCGAGCAGCAGGAGGTCGGGCTCGACCGCCAGCGCCCGGGCGATCTCCAGCACCTTGCCCTCGCCGAAACTGATCTCCGTCGCCGGCCGGTCGGCCAGGTGCGTGAGGTCGAGGAGGGCGAGCGCCTCCATCGCGGAGTCGCGGGCGCGCCGGGTTTCGCGCACCGAGCCGGGGGTGCGGATCATCGCCTCGATGAAGCTTGCCCGGGTGCGCGGATGCAGTCCGATCATGACGTTTTCCAGCACCGTCATGCTCTCGAATATCTGCAGGTTCTGGAATGTCCGCGCGAGCCCGAGTTCGACCCGCCTGTGCGGCGGAAGGCGGTGGATCGGCTTGCCGCGCAGCGAGATCGTGCCCTGGGCGGTCGGGAGGACGCCGGCGATCAGGTTGAACAGGGTCGTCTTCCCGGCGCCATTCGGGCCGATGATCGCCTTGATCTGGCCGGAACGGACTTCGAAATCCAGTTCCGCGACCGCGGCGAGGCCGCCGAAATTGTGGCCCAGCCCCTTGACCTCGAGGAGCGGTGTGCCGGCGGCGGTCACGACGCCACCCGCTTCGCGTCGACGGACCGCTTGCGCCAGCGGCCGAGCCGCGACAGCGCCCCCGCGATGCCGTCGGGGAAGAAGAGCAGGACGAGCACCATGCTGAGCCCGAAGACGAAGATTTCCAGGTCCTTGAAGGCGCGCAGCAGTTCCGGCACCGCCGTGTAGATCAGGGCGCCGAAGACCGGTCCCCAGAAGTGGCCCCAGCCGCCCAGCGCGACCATCACCACCAGGAAGACCGAGGTGAAGAAGTTGAAGGTCTCGGGCGAGGCGAAGTTGATGAAATGGACATACATGGCGCCCGCGACCCCGGCCATCATGGCCATCGAGACAAACAGGGTCAGCTTGTAGCGGTAGGTATCGACCCCCAGGCTGGATGCCGCGACCTCGCTCGACGCCAGGGTGCGCATGCCGCGGCCGAACCGCGAATCGATGATGTTGTAGATCGCCAGCATGGCAAGTCCCGCGACCGCCCAGGCGAAATAGTAGAAGCGGGTGTCGGTCGCGATCTCGAAATCGCCGATGGCATAGGGCGGCACGCCGGTCAGGCCGTTCGGGCCGCCGGTCAGGGAGATCAGCTCGTTGAACAGGACCGACATGATGGCGTTGAAGCCCAGGGTCGCCATGGCCAGGTAGTGGCCGCGCAGGCGCAGGGCGGGCAATCCGATGATGAGGGCCGAGATCCCGGTCAATCCGAGCGCCGCGAAGATGCCGAGCCAGGGCGTGACCTCGAACTTGGCCGCCAGCACGCCGCTCGCATAGGCGCCGAGGCCGAAGAAGGCGCCGTGGCACAGGGATATCTGCCCACCGAAGCCCATGACGACGTTGAGGCTGGCGATCAGGATCAGGTTGATGAAGAAGAAAACGCCCAGATTGACGATGTAATTGTTGGGCGCAATGAGGGGGAAGAGCAGCAGGATGGCCCAGCCGACTCCCAGGATGATGCGGGTTCTATCCTTGGGCATGGTTCGCTAGACCCGCGTGCTGTCGCGCCGGCCGATGAGGCCGGACGGTCGGGCGAAGAGGAAGAACAGCAGAACCAGGAAGGCGATCGCGTCCTTGTATTGCGAGGATATATAGCCGCCGCCGAGGGATTCGATGATGCCCAGGGTGAGCCCGCCGACGATGGCGCCATACAGGTTGCCCAGCCCGCCGAGGATCGCGGCGCTGAAGCCCTTGAAGCCCAGCATGGTCCCGTTGTCGTAGACCATGAAGGTCAGGGGCGTGATGATCACCCCGGCGATCGCGCCCGCCGCGGCGGCGATGACGAAGGCGTACATCGTCGCCCGCTTGGCGCTGATCCCGCAGAGGGAGGCCGCCTGACGGTCCGCGGCCGCGGCGCGCATCGCCTTGCCGAGGGTCGTCCGTTCGAAGAAGAAATGCGCCCCCAGCATGAAGGCGGCCGCGATGCCGATGATCCAGAATGTCTGCGGATGGATCGAGGCGCCGCCGAGATGTATCGGCTTTTCGCCGGTGAAGGCGGGATAGCCTGTCGGCAGCTTGCCGATGATCAGCATCACCAGGCTTTTCGAACAGATGGCGAGACCGATCGTGACCAGGGTGATCAAGATGGGGGTCGGCCGGCGCATGGGATAGACCGTCAGCCGCTCCGAAATGCCGCCGATCACGGCGACCGCCAGGACGGCGACAATGCAGGCCATCCAGATCGGGAATTGCACCACCGCGACCGCAGTTGCGGCGATCATCCCGCCCATCATCACCCATTCGCCCTGGGAGAAGTTGATCGCGTCGGTGCTCTTGAAGATCACGTTGAAGCCGACGGCGACCAGGGCATAGATCGACCCGGTCGATATCCCCGCGAAGAGCAGTTGGAGGAGTTTTTCCTCGAAACCCATCAGCCCCGCTCGCTGCTGGTATGGACCGGGGCGGGGGTGCGGCCGTCGCCGTGGAAATCGCGCCGGGGCAGGATTTCACGCGACTTGAGCTCCCTGACGATCTCGGCGATTTCGCCCGCCGCGGCGGCGATGATCTTCTCGCCCTTTTCGGCGGTCGCCTTGGTCGGGTCGCCGCGCACGCCGGTTGTCGTCCAGGTGCTCCAATATTCCATCAGGCCGACCGGGCTCTTGAAGCCCTCGGGCTCCGGCGGCCGGCCGAGGAGGTCGCGCCAGATGTGCGGCGAGCGGTCGAAGCCCATGTCCGGCTCGGCCTTGTCCATCTGCACCCGCTCGGGTGCGACGGCGAGATAGATCGAGGTCTCGACCTCGCAGGCGTGGCTGGTCACCTGGCTTTCGATCATGCCCTGGCACGCCGTCTTGACGTCGGTCAGGGACCACCAGTTCAGGAAGGCGGCCTGGACGTCCGGGTTTTCGACGATCATCAGGCGCGCCGCCATGTCGAGCGGCAGGCTGTTCGATCCGTGGGCGTTGACGACCAGCATGCGCTTGAAGCCGTGATAGGCGGCCGAGCGCATGACATCGAGCGTATGGTCGACCAGGGTCTTCCAGCCGATCGTCATGTTGCCGGGCATGTCCATGTGATGGGGGCCGAAGCCGAACGAAATGGTCGGCATCAACACGATCTCGTCGGGGATCAGGCTGGCGACCCGCTCGCAGATGGCGTCCGCGATGACGATATCGGTATCCAGCGGCAGGTGCGGGCCGTGCGCCTCGACGGTGCCGGCGGGAATGATCGCCAACCGCCCCTCGGCGGCACATTCGTTTACCTCGGGCCAGGTCAGGTGTTGGAAGCGGACCGGGTTCTGCTTGGCCACGATAAAACTCCTAGATGACTGAGACTGCTATTTGCGAAAGGGCGAACGCGACGCGGGCTCGCTTTGCCAGAGCCGCGACATCGCCCGTCGGGACGGAGAGGCGGCGGCATCGCGCTAATTTGTCGAGATCGGGATGTCCGGTATGATGACGCCGAGTTCCCCGAACTTTTCGCGGGCAACGGTAAGATAGTTCGCCATGATCTCGCCCTCGGCCTCGGGCGTGAGCGCGCCGAGCCCCGCGCTGGCCGTGATCCGGTCCGCGGCGACGATGTCGGCCGCCGCGTTGTCCGGCGCCATCCAGGCGCAGTGATAGCCCTTGAATTCGACCTCGCGGAGATGACGGATCACCATCTCGGCAATCGCCGCGCGATCCGAGGCGGACCAGTCCGCCGCGCGCTTTTCCATGTAAAACCAGCCAAAAGCGGCGTGGCGCTTCTTGTCTTCGACGCACAGCTCAAGCGCGCGGTGGACGACAGGATCGGTCGCATTGTCCAGATAGCCGCGCCACAGTTCCAGCTCCAGCCCGTCTTCCAGCGCGCAATGGGCGGCGACATAGGCGTCCAGAAAGGTATCCGCGCCCAGCGCCTGCTTCGAGAAGGCCTGGTTGAAGAGCCTGGCGTAGGCGTCGTTCGTCGGTGCGTTCAGATAGCCGCCGAAGGCCTGCGCCATGCGGTGGCAGACCTCGACATGCCAGGCTTCTTCCGTGTTGCGGACGGCAAGATAGTATTTCGGGTCGGCCTCGCGCCCGACCTCCAGGCAGAAACGGATCAGCAGGGCCGGCGTTTCCGGCAGGCCGGTATATTCGACCCAGGCCCGGCGGCTCCAGCTCAGGCTCGCAGCCTGGCGGACCTCGTCGGAATGGCCGGACGCATCCAGGCTGCGCCAGGCGATATCGGCGGTCGGATCCCAGCGCGCCTTCTTGCTGCTGTCGTACAGATCCCGGATCGTCGTGATCGTGTGCGCGAGGTCGAGAGGGAAGCGTTTCTCGATCAGGATCGGTGTCGGTGTGTGGACGCTCGCGGAATTCGCGGCGGTGTTTTCGGCGGCTGGGTTCATCTCAGAACTTTCCGATCTTGGGGTGGTCGAAGATCGGCAGGTCGACGCCCCAGGGCTTGACCAGGCGGCGGATACGCTGGATCGAGGCGACGAAGACGGGCTTCTCCAGTTCCTCGACCGTCGATCCCAGGCCGGCTTCCCAGGTCAGCCGGTCGGCGTTGACCTCGGCGTTCGATGCCGGATTCTCGGGCGCGAGCCAGGCGCTGTGATAGCCGTTCATCTCGACCTTTTCGATCATCGTGATGAGGGCGTTCTCGACCTCCTTGATCTCGTCGGGGTCCAGGGACTTGATCTTGTGCTCCATGAAGTACCAGCCGAAGGCGCAATGACGCACCTCGTCGCGCATGATCGCCTTGACGACCTGCAGCGCGACCGGGTCGGTCGTGACCTCGGTCAGATGGCGGAAAACGTCGAAGGCGATCTCCTCGGCGCCGCAGACCAGGGCCGCGATGATCGCGGGGAGCGAAAAGCCGGGGTCGAGCGCCATCTTGCGGATGCCGTGGGTCGCGACCGACGCCTCGTAGTCGACGACGATCGGCTGCTCGATATAGCCGCCGAGATTCTCGGCCATCAGATAGCAGGCCTCGGCGTGCCGGGCTTCTTCCTGCGAGCGGATCGTGAAGAAAAGCTGGAGATCGGGCTCAAGCCGGTCCTGGCAGAAGCGTATCAGCAGGGCCGGGCTCTCGGAGATGGCGCCATATTCGCCCCAGGCCCGCCGCGACCAGTATTCGCGGGCGCCCTTGAGCTGCTCGGCGGTATATTTCGAGCAATCCAGCCGATGCCATTCGATGTCCGTCTTCGGGTCCCATTGGTTCTTGGTCGCCGAATGGAACAGGTTTCGGATGCGGGGAATCCGCACATCGAGATCGAGCGGGAAGCGGTTCTCGCCGTGATCCAGGATCGTGGGCTCGCGCAGAACAGCGGGTTGAGCGGACATGTCGTTTGACCTCCAACGGGTTTGCGAGGGGCGGGGCGCCGACCGGCGGGCCGGCGGGCGCCCCGTTGTCGCGGACTTTAGTAGTCGGCCAGCTTGAAGCGGCCGTCTTCCCATTTGACCAGCACCAGGTCCTTCTTGGACAGGCCGGAGTGACGGGTCGGCGAGAAATTGAACTCGCCGCCGGCGCCCTGATAGCCCTTGATCTTTGTCATGGCCGTCCGGATTTTCTCCGGGTCGCCGCTCTTCGCCATGTCGATGGCGATCTTGGCGAGCCAGATGGCATCGTAGGTCTGGGCGACGAACTGGTTCGGCTCGCGGCCATACTTCTTCTGGTACATGTCCTTGAAGCGCAAGGATCTTGGCCTTGGTCTTGTCGCTGTCGGGCAGGTCCTTGCCGACCGGGAACTTGACGCTGATCAGCAGCAGGTTCTTCGCCGCGTCGCCCGCCAGCTTCATGTAGCGCTGGGAGACGAAGCCGTAGGAATGGATCAGGTGCAGCTTGTCCATGCCCAGCTGCTGCGCCTGTTTCAGCGCGACAACCCCGGTCGGCGTGACCGTCCAGATGATAATGGCCTGGGCGCCACTGTCCTTGATGCGGGTCAGCTGCGAGGTGACGTCGGTGTCGGCGGGGCCGAAGCTTTCATAGACCGCTTCGATACCGTACTTCGGCGCGACGATTTTCATCTGGGTCAGCGCGCTCTGCCCGAACCCGGTGGTCGAGTGCAGGAGCGCGACTTTCTTCACGCCCTTCTTTTTCAGGTAGTCGAGCGCGCGCTCGATCGCCTGGTCGTCGTCGGCCGTGCTCTTGAACGTATATTCGCGCTTGGCGACCGGATTGACGATCGCCATGCTGCCTTCGGTTGAGATGAAGATCCGCTTGGCGCGCTCCATCATCGGGACCATGGCCAGCGCGATGCCGCTCATGCTGCCGCCGCCCGCGATGATCGAGACCTCGTCCTGGCTGATCAGGCGCTTGGTCGCGTTGACGCCTTTCACGCTCTGGCTCTCCGCATCGTAGAAGAACCACTTGATGGGTTTGCCCATCACGCCGCCGGCCTTGTTGATCTCGTCGATCGCCAATTCCATGCCGCGCTTCATGTCCTCGCCAAGGAACGCCGCGCGTCCCGTCGTCGACAGGATGCTGCCGATCTTGACTTGCTGCGCCGAAGCGGGCCCGGCGGTCAGAACCGCCGCGGCGCCCGCCAGGATCAATCCACCCAGTCCATATTTTGTCTTGCTCATGTCGTCCTCCTTCTCCCCTTGGTGCGTCGTCTGCCGGCGAAATCGCCGGCATCGTTTCATGTGCCTTATTTCCTGTCGGATGTGGACAAGGCGGCCCCATTCCGATTGGTCGTCTTCGTCGCCGCCGAGCCCGGGATTGTCGACCGGCGAGGACGTCAGCCCCGCCAGCGGAACCCGGATCGAATAGGCGGTCTGGTCCGGCCGGTAGAACGAAATGCCCGCCATGACGACCCGGCCGCCGGTGTCGGCGTAGACAAGGCCGCGCACCAGCACCGGGTCTCCCCGCATCAGTTCGAGCGTTTCGCCGGTCGCCCCTTCGGCGACCCCGGCTTCGATGGTCATGTCGGCGTGGTCGAGATCGACCGCGCGGGCCAGCAGTTCGAGCAGCGAGCGTTCGCGCGCCGCGGCCTCGGTAATATGTTTGCCGGCATCGGGCAGGATATAGCGGTAATCGATCGAGACCGGCACGGGGCCGGGCGAGCGCAGGGGCTCGACGAACAGCACGGGCGCGCCGGCGGCGATGCCCAGGGCGGTTGCGAAGGGCGCCGGCGCGGGCACTGTCTCCAGCCGCCGGATATCCAGCTCGAGCGGTCGGCCGCGGGTCGCCCACTGGTCGATGAAGTCCATGCGCGGGGTGAAATGCTCGTCGACCTTCTCGAACGCGACGAAGGTGCCGGCGCCGCGTACCCGGGTGAGCAGGCCCTCGTCGACGAATTCGCGGATCGCGGCGCGCACGGTCATGCGCGCCACGCCGAATTGCTGGCACAATTCGTCGTCCGTGTAGAAGCGTTTCGCCGGATCGGGCCAATTGGCGATCAGGCTGAGCAGGCGGCGGCGAATCTGAACGTAGAGCGGCACGGGCGAGCGGCGGTCAAGTGGCTCCAGGCCTTCCTCGCCGGCCGCGAGCCAGCCGGAACGGCGGACGTCCTGAATGAGCTGGGTCGCGCCGCCTCCCGGGCGGGCGGACGCCGGACCGGATCGTGATGAGACAGGGGGAGCGGACACGACACCGGCGGCGGCCGCGCCATCGGCTCTCGCATCCCCGGGCGTCACGGGCGCCGCGCCGGCAGATGCCGCCGCAGGTCCGCTGCCGACCGAGTTGTTCGCCATCGGTTTGACGGCGACGCCCTTGCTCATCCGATACGATCCCGATATCGTTTGTTCAATTGTCTAGCTAAGCAGACAATATGGCCGGTTCGGACATTCGTCAACGGGTCTGATATCGGGAAGGGTCGGGAACCGCTTGTCCCGGCGTTTGGGTTCGCACAGGCCGGGAGCGGCTTGCCGATAACAGGGAGTTCCGATCAGCCGCCATGCGCGTCGCCGCCATAGGACATGCCAGCGATCACCCGGATATCGACACGGTCGCCTTCGCCTCGGACCAGTCGGTCCTCGATTACGATGCCGTCATCTGGAGCCCCGCGGGCCTGGAGGCGGAATATCGCGATGCCTATACGGGCACGGCGGAAGAGGGCGCCGCCCCGCTCCTGTCGGTCGCGGCCTCCAGCCGGATCCTGCGCGACGTACGCCGGCGCAAGCGCGACTTCGCCCGGTTTCTCGAACGGGGGCGCATCATGGTCATCGATCCCCCAGCGCCGGTGCCCTTACGCATCCACATCATCGAAGACGTCATCGATTTTCACCCGTTCGAAGCCTTGCCCCAACGGCTGACTCTGTCGGCGCCGCCGCCCGACGCGCCTGTCGTCTTCCGGGGCGGCCATCCATTCCGCGGGTTCGCCGACCGGGTGCCGGGCCGGGGCCGGGCGCGCGCCGTCTTCGACCAATTCCCGGGCGAGCCGCTCTTCTTCGCCGGGACGGATGGCGCCGTCGCCGGCGGCTACGTCTACCAGCATCCCGGACATCTCCTGTTCCTGCCGTTGCCGGAAACGGGGAAGGATGAGGGTGGGGCGGCCATCGGTGGGGCAGTTGTCGATGGGGCAATTGTCGACGCGGCGCTCCTCGCCCTGATCGCGCGCATCGAGGGCACCGGTTTCAACCTCGATCTGCCGGAATGGTCGGCCGACTATCAGGTGCCGGGCGAGGCGGCGGCGCGCGACGATCTGCGGCGTCTTCTGGCGGAACAGGAAAGCCTTGCCCGGCGGCTCGAGGACGCGCGCCAGGCGGTTCGCGAGACAGAGTATCTGAAGGCGTTGTTCGCCGCCCGGGGCACGGTCTTTCTCACGGCCATCGCCAATATTTTCCAGGCCTTCGGGGCGATTGTCCTGCCGGGCTTGCTGAGCGACGACAGCGTCGTCGTCGAAGACGGCGAGCGGTTTCTTGTTGTGCTCGCGGTTGACGATACAGCGGAACACGACGCCCAGCTTCGCTTGGAGGATCGGCTGGCCCGCTTCCGCGACACCTTTTTCAGCGACGCCACGGGCGTCGTCGTTCATTCGCGGGGGGTGCCGCCGGGCGAGGGGATCGTGAACGACGTGCTGGCGATGCGCCTCGCCGCGGCCGGGCAGGTGTACATGACGGGGATCGACCTCTTGCAACTGGCCACCGCGGGAGACCCGGGAAGCGCCGCGCTGGACCGAATTTTCGCGGCCACCGGCCGGCTCTCCGGCCTGCTCGGCGCGGACGATTTGCTGGCCCGTCGGGCCTGACCCGACGAATTAGGGCAGCGGCCTGTCACGCTGTCGACCGAAAGCGCACCGCCCCGAGCCCCCCACGCGCATCGCAGCCCGTAGACACCTCGTGCGCCGCCCTTTTTTGCCGCTTTTGTGGGCAGTCGATGGTCCAATTGTTGGCAAATTGTGTATCACAATATGATGCTAGAATAATATATTGACACTCTTTGACCCGGTGCCCTACGGTTTTCATCGTGATGAAAACGGGGATGACCAGCGTGTCCGATTCGATCGATCTTGCGGCGACAGAGGCGTCAAGGGACGCAACCACCGGCGACGGTGCGACGGGAATGGTGGCTTCCGGCGATGATGCCGGCTTCGCCCTGACGGCCTACCGGCGCATGCATTTCATCCGGGGGTTCGAGCAGCTGTGCTGGGACCTCAGCGGCGGTACGCCGAAGCATGTCGCGGGCTCCATCCATCTCTGTGCAGGGCAGGAAGCCGTGCCGGTTGCCGCCGGCGCGCTCCTGGAAGACCGGGATGCCGCCGTCGCGACCTATCGCGGCCATGGCTGGGCGCTGGAATGCGGGGTCGAGGCCCATGAATTGCTCGCCGAGATCTGCCACCGGGCCGAGGGCATCAACGGTGGCCGGGCCGGCTCGCCCCTCGTCATGGCGCCATCGCGCGGCTTCATCGGCGAGAATTCCATCGTCGGCGCGGGCCTGCCGATCGCCGACGGGGTCGCGCTCGCCATGCAGGCGGAGGGGAAGGGCGGGGTCGTCCTCGTCTCGTTCGGCGACGGCGCGATGAGCCAGGGCGGCCTGCATGAAGGCCTCGTCTTCGCCGCCAGCCGCAAGCTGCCGGTCGTCTTCGTTCTGGAACATAACGGGTGGTCCGAGATGACCCCCCTGTCGCGCATCGTCGGCCTCGACCGGCTGGCGCGCCGCGCCGCCGGCTACGAGATGCCTGGCGCGACCATCGACGGCAGCGACCCGATCGCCGTGCGCAAGACCTTCGAGATCGCCATCGACCGGGCCCGGTCGGGCGCGGGGCCGTCCCTGATCGAATGCCGGGTGCCGCGTCTCTGGGGCCACTACAACGCCGATATCGAACATTACCGCCCCAAGGCCGATCGTGCCGACGCAGCGGCGCGCGACCCGATCGCGCTGCTCGAAAAACGCCTGATCGACGACGGGCTCGCGGACGCCGATACGCTGGCCGGGCTGCGGACGGCGAACGAGACGGAACTTGCCGCATTGCGCGAGCGGGCGATCGCCGCGCCGACCCCCGATCCCGCGACGGCGCGCGACCATATCGGCGCGCCCTCCCGGGCTCCCGCGGTCACGACGGCGGCCGAGGTCGAGGTCAGACCCGACCTGCCCTACATCCGGGCGGTCAACGAGGCGCTCCGGTCGGAACTGGCGGCGCGCGACAACATGCTCGTCTATGGCGAGGATCTCGGCGGCGCCGGCGGTATCTACGGCGCGACCCGGGACCTGCAGACCGAGTTTGGCGAGAACCGCGTGTTCGACACGCCGATCGCCGAGGCCGCGATCCTCGGCTCCGCCGTGGGCGCCTCGCTGCGCGGCATGATCCCGGTGGTCGAGATCATGTGGGCGGATTTCATGCTCGTCGCCCTGGACCAGATCATCAACCAGGCGGCCAACATCCGATATGTCACGCGGGGCGAAGCGTCCGCGCCGATGGTCGTGCGCACCCAGCAGGGCGCGACCCCGGGCTCCTGCGCCCAGCATTCCCAATGCCTCGAAGCCCTGCTTTTCCATATACCGGGGCTCAAGATCGGGCTGCCGTCGACCCCGCAGGATGCCTACGACATGCTGCGGGCCGCGATCGCCGACCCCGATCCGTGCCTCGTGATCGAAAGCCGCGCGCTTTATCAGACCAAGGCCGACGTCGAACTCGGCGGCCCGGTGCAGGCGGCGGCCGGCGCACGCTGGCGGCGCGAGGGGGGCGATGTCACACTGGTCGCCTGGGGCTCGGCGGCGCCGATGGCCCTTGCCGCCGCGGACGAACTGGCCAAGGACGGCATTGCGGCCGGGGTGCTCGATCTGCGCTGGCTCGCCCCGTTCGACGACGCGGCGTTGGCCGAGGCGGTCGTGCGCGGCGGGGGCCGGGTCGTGATCGTCCATGAAGCCAACGTCACCGGCGGTGTCGGCGCCGAGATCGCCGCGCGCCTGTATGAAAGACATGGTGCCGACCTGACGGCGCCGGTTCGGCGGGTCGGGGCGGCGGACTCACGCATGCCGGCGTCGCCCATCCTTCAGGCGGCGATCCTGCCCAACGTGGCGCAGGTGGTCGCGGCTGTTCGCGAATTTTCCCAGCAATGAGCCAGGCGGGAGCTTGAGATGAACGTCATTCGCACCAAGACGCCGAACGCAATTCGCTCCAAACATATCCCGGCGGAGGGCGAGGACGGCCTGTTCCGCCAGAGCTGGTATCCGATCTGCCTGTCGACCGAAGTGCCCAAGGGCGAGGTGATCGGCCGGGGCTTCCTGGACGGCCGGATCGTCGTTTTCCGGGGCGAGGACGGCATCGCGCATGTGATGAGCGCCTATTGTCCTCATGTCGGCGCCGATCTCGGGGTCGGGAAGGTCGTCGGGAACAATGTCCAATGCGCCTTCCACCATTGGGAATATGACGGCACCGGCCAGTGCGTGAAGACCGGCATCGGCGATCCGGCACCCAAGGCGGCGTGTCTGTTCAAGTTTCCGAGCGTCGAGCGCTGGGGCATCGTCTGGGCCTTCAACGGCGAAGAGCCGCTCTTCGATCTGCCGCATCTCGGCTATGAAGAGGATGAGATGCTGTGGGGCAACTACACCTTGCCCGAGCCGCTGAAATGCGACCCCTGGATCTTTGCGGCGAACACGCCGGACATGCAGCACCTGAAGGCGGTGCACGGGGTCAAATTCGCGACCGAGGATCCGCACGACATCATCGAATGGGACGACTGGGGCCTCGAATATCCCGTCAGTGCCACCCATCAGGGCGGCGTGCGGCTCGATTGGCGGCTTGGCCTGCGGGGTACAGGCTTCTTCTGGCGGACCGGCACCTATAACGACTTCTGGTGCGCGGCGGTGACGGGCTTCGGCATTCCTTATCCCGGCGTGCATACGCTGTACGGCGCCTACATCATCCTGCGCGGCCCGGGCGAGGACGAGCGGCTTGCGACGATGAAGGGGGTGAGCGAGCGGACGATCGGGGAAGACAAGGAAATCCTCAACACGATCCACTATCGCCACGGAATCCTGACGGCGGGCGACCGCACGCTTGCCAAATATCTCGACATGGTGCGCAACTTCCCGCGCGCCCATCCTTCGGCGCCGTTCATCCGCTGATCGCGGGGCGCGCAGGCAGACTTCCAACCCATCCACAGGAGAATGACGTGACCAAAATCCACAACCCCGCTGCACTCGGCACTCCCGCCGCCTACAGCCATGGCATCGAGGCGTCGTCGAGCGCGCGCACCCTGTATGTCGCGGGGCAGATCGGCCTCAAGGACGGCAAGGTCGTCGAGGGCGGCATCGAGGCCCAGACCCGCGCGGCCTTCGAAAACGTCAAGGCCATCCTCGCGGAAGCCGGCATGGAATTCTCCAACGTCGTCAAGACGACGGTCTTCCTGACCAATCCCGACGATTATGCGACCTTCGGCAAGGTCCGCACGGAAATGCTCGGCTCGACCAAGCCGGCCTCGACCCTCGTGTATATTTCCGGCCTCGTCATGCCGGAACTGCTTGTCGAGGTCGAGGCGATCGCGGTCGCCGAATAGCCATCGACGCCGACCGGGAGGCGAACTCCATGATCTACGAACTGAAAACCTACACCGTCCGTCCGGGTCTGATGCCGGACTGCATCCAGGCCTACGACGAGGAAGGCTATGCCTTCTTCAAACCCTACGAGGACCGGTTGCAGGGCTATTTCACGACGGAGGCCGGGCCGCTCAACCGGCTCGTCCAGATCTGGAAGTTCGCCTCCTATGACGACCGCCAGAACATGCTCGACAGCCTCCGCGGCGACCCCGGCTTCGGCGCCTTTGCCGGCCGGTTGTCGCCCATGCTGCAGGACCGGGAAACTGTCCTGATGAAGCTGGCGCCCCTCGCGCGCTGCCGATAAAGAAAAAAAGAACCGACAACGACTGATCCGAAACTGAAGGAATGGGAAACTGGACATGAAAACGAAAACTTCCATCAAGGCGATGCGCCGCGCGGCGCCCGCGCTCCTGCTCGCCGGCGCTCTGGGTGCGGCGACCGTCTCGACCAGCGCCTGGGCGGAGACCACGGCGACATTCGCCGGCTGGGGCGGCGTGACACAGGAAGCCGTCCTGAAAAAGCTGTTCGCCGGCGCGGACAAGATCGGCATCAAGATCCGCGGGGAGCGTTCCGGCGCCTGGGCGGGGATCAAGGCGCATCTGCTCGCCGGCGCGCCGGGCTGGGACATGGCGGAGATTGGCTTTTCGCGCTGCGAGGAAGCGGCGCCGACCGGGAAGCTCCTGCCGATCGACTATACGATCGTCGACAAGTCCAAGCTGCCGGCCAACCTGGCGCAGCCCAACTACGTCGGGGTCTTCACCTTTTCCTACGGCATCACCTACCAGAACAGTAAATATGGCGCCAACGGACCGAAGACCTGGGCCGACTTCTACGACGTGAAGAAATTCCCCGGCACGCGCAGCATGCTCGGCAACGGCTTGTATGCGCTCGAGTCCGCGCTGATGGCCGATGGGGTTGCGCCGGCCGACGTCTACAAGGTTCTGCGCGCGCCGGGTGGCGTCGACCGCGCCTTCAAGATGCTGGAGAAGATCAAGCCGCATGTGAAGGTGTGGTGGCGGTCGACCGGCCAGGCGATGCAGCTCGTTCGCGATGGCGAAGTCGACATGGCGATCTTCCCGAACGGTCGCGCCCTCGCGCTCGTCAAGGACGGCTCGAAGATCACCTACGTCTGGAATCAGGGCTTTATCGACGTCGAAGGTTTCCTGATCCCGAAGAACGCCAAGAATCCCAAGGCGGCGATGCAGTTGATCAACCTGGCGCTCGATCCCAAAAACCAGGCCCATTTCGCCGCGACCATCGGTTACGGTCCGGTGAACCCGAAGACCTACGAGACCGGGATCCTCAGCAAGGAGCAGATCGCGTGGTTGCCGACGGCGCCGCAGAACCTCAAGGTTCAGATCTACGCCGATCAGAAATGGTATGCTTCCAAGCAGGCGCGTGAGGTCTACCTGCGCTTCTCCAAGTTCCTGCAGAAGTAAGAACGATGGCGAACGTGCAGTCGGCGACGGCGAGATCGGACCTTTCTGGCGCCGGCTGCACGTCCGGCCCTGTCGCGGCACCCGATGCGGCCACAGCAACCGAAGGGGCGAGATCGGTGACCGTGCAGCAGGACCCCAACTCCCTGAGCATTTCGATCCGGGAGGTGCGCAAACAATATGGCGAATTCGTCGCGCTGAACGACGTCTCGCTCGACGTCTCGCCCGGCGAGTTCGTGACCTTGCTGGGGCCGTCGGGCTCGGGCAAGACGACGCTCCTGAACATGATCGCCGGCTTCGTCCGGCTCGACCGGGGGCGGATCCTGTTCGGCGACGAGGACATAACCCTCCAGCCGGTCGACAAGCGGGGGGTCGGCATGGTGTTCCAGAACTATGCGCTGTTCCCCCATATGACCGTCGGCGAGAATGTCGCCTTCCCCCTGAAGGTACGCCGGGTCAAGCGGGCGGAGATCCGCCGCAGGGTGGCGGAGGCGCTCGACCTCATTCAGCTCGGCGATCTTGCCGATCGCAACGTCCTGGCCCTGTCCGGCGGGCAACGGCAGCGGGTCGCGCTCGCCCGGGCCGTCGTCTTTTCGCCCAAGGTGGTCCTGATGGACGAGCCGCTTTCGGCGCTCGACAAGAATCTGCGCGAGCAGATGCAGGTCGAGATCCGCCACCTCCACGAGAAGATCGGCGCGACGACCCTGTATGTCACCCACGATCAGCGCGAGGCGCTGACGATGAGCAACCGCATCGCGGTGATGAACCAGGGCAACATCGTCCAGGTCGGCACGCCGACGGAAATCTACGAAACTCCACGCACCCGGTTCGTCGCGGAATTCATCGGCGAGACGACCCTGGTGCCGGTCAGCCGGGCCGATGCCGGCCAGGTGCGCATGGCGGATGGAAGCCTGCTGCGGCCCGCGGGCGGCCTGCCGGATGCGCCGCGTCTGGCCGTCGCGCTGCGTGCGGAGCGGGTCCTGTTGCCCGACGAATGCGGACCCGAGACGAGCCGCTTCACGGTCACGGTCCAGGACGTCATCTATCAGGGCGACAGTCTGCTGATCCTGACCACCCTGCACGGCGGGATGCCGCTGGCGATCCGCCGTCCGTTGCGCGGCGCCGGCATGACGACCGTGCCCAGCCCGGGCGAAAAATTGCCGGTCGGGCTCGATCCGGCATCCATCGTGGTCGTAATCGACGACAGGGAGGCAAGCGCATGAGCGATGAAACGATGGCCGCCGCGACCGCGCCTGCTGCTTCCGCCGCGCCCGGCGCCCCGTCGTCTCCCGGTGCGGGGCCAGTCCGTCCGTTCGGCCGCGCCGTGCCGGCGGAGGGCGAGGGCGGACTGTTCAGTCAGTCCTGGTTCCCGGTCGCGCTGTCGACCGATGTGCCGGCCGGAACGGTCGCGGGCCGCGACTTTCTCGACGGCAAGATCGTCGTCTTTCGCGGCGACGATGGCGCGATCCAGGCGATGAGCGCCTATTGCCCCCATGTCGGGGCGGACCTGTCCGTCGGCAAGGTCGTCGGCAACAATGTCCAATGCGCCTTCCATCACTGGGAATATGACGGCAGCGGGCAGTGCGTGAAAACCGGGATCGGCGATCCGCCGCCCAAGGCCGCCTGTCTCTTCAAGTTTCCCTGCGTCGAACGCTGGGGCATCGTCTGGGTGTTCAACGGCGAGGAACCCCTGTTCGATTTGCCGACCCTGCCGCACCCCGACGCGGCGCTGCTCACCAACGCCTACAAGCTGGAATACCCGCTGAACAGCGATCCCTGGGTCTTTGCCGCCAACACGCCGGACATGCAGCATCTCAAGGTCGTCCACAAGATGGTGTTCGAGAGCCAGGACCCGCACAAGGATGTGCGCTGGCACGATTTCGGCATGGAATTCGACTATGCCGCCCAGCACCAGGGCGGGGTCCCAATGCGCAACACGGCGGGCATTCTGGGCACCAGCCTCTTCTACCGCTGGGGCCAATATGGCGACTACTGGCGCTGCGGGGTGACCGGCTTCGCCCTGCCGCGGCCGGGCTGGCATGAGGTGTTCTCGGTGCAGATGGTGCTCAAGGGCCCGGACGCCGAGGCGAACCTGGCGGACGTCTATCGCATCAGCCGCCGCACGATCGGCGAGGACAAGGATATCCTGAACACGGTTCATTACCGGCAGGGCAATCTGACGGCGGCGGACCTGACCCTCGCACGCTTTCTGAACTATCTGCGCAAATACCCGCGCGCCCACCCCTCCGCGCCGTTCATCAACTAGACGCCTGTCATGTCCGCCTTCGCCCATAGCGACAGCACGACCTCCGCCGGCTCGGTCAGCGCCGATGCGATCCGTCGCGACATCGCCCGCGAGGGGCGGCGCTTCCTCGGGCTCGCTTCGCCGGCAATCCTGGTCATGACGGTGCTGCTGGTGCTGCCGATGATCTGGATCGTCGGGCAGTCCTTCATCGACAGCGAGGGACAGTTCACTTTCGGCAATTACGGCCGCCTGTTCGCCGACGGCGCGTATCTGCAAAGCTTTCTTCTGACCCTGAAGATTGCGGCAATCGTCACCGTCACCTGCGCCGTCCTCGGCTACCTGCTCGCCTATGCGATGACCCACATGCCGGGATGGGCCGCCGCCCTGTGCCTGCTGTTCGTCGCGCTGCCGTTCTGGACGAGCACCCTGGTGCGTACATATTCCTGGCTGGTGCTGCTGCAGAATCGTGGCGTGCTGAACAACTTCCTGATCGATATCGGCGCGATCACCGAGCGCCTGCCGCTGATGCACAACGAACTTGGCACCATCATCGGCATGGTCCACCTGATGCTGCCCTTCATGGTGTTCCCGCTCTATTTCGGTCTGCGCCGGATCGACCCGGACCATATGAAGGCGGCGATGGGCCTGGGAGCACCGCCGATCTATGCCTTCTGGCGCGTCTATTTTCCCCAGTCGATCTCGGGGCTGACCGCGGGCGGCGTCCTTGTCTTCGTGGTCAGCCTGGGTTTTTACATCACCCCGGCGATTCTCGGCGGCGGCAAGACGATCGTCATGGCACTGGCCATCGAGCGGGACGTGAACCTCAATTTCAACTGGGGACCGGCAAGCGCCGCCGCCGTCGTTTTCGTCGCCGCCGTCCTGGCCATCTTCGTCATCCTCGGCCGATTCATGGCCATCGAAAGGGTGTTCCGGCGATGAGGAGCAACCGATGAGCGATCTGGTCCCCCGCCGGAAGCGTTGGTGGCTGTTCGCCGCCGCCATCCTGATCGCGCTCTTTCTGGTTTTGCCGGTGGTGGTCGTGCTGCCGATGTCCTTCTCCGGCTCGCGCTATCTGGACTTCCCGCCGAAAATCTGGTCGACCCGCTGGTACGACCGCTTCCTCACCGATGTCGCCTGGTATGGCTCGATGATCGTCAGCCTGAAGCTGTCGGTCGCGACCGTGCTCGTCGCGACGCCGATCGGCGTTGCCGCCGCCTATGCCATCCATGTCGCCGACAAGCCGATCTTCAAGAAGATCTATACCTTCCTTCTGCTGCCGCTGATGATCCCGCACATCATCATCGCCATCGGCGTCTTCTACGCCTACGCGCGGATCGGCTGGCTGGGATCGTTCGGCGGTATTCTGCTCGCCCATGTCATGCTGGCCCTGCCGTTCGTGATCGTCACCGTCCTGTCGGGGCTGCGGTCGTTCGACATGACCCAGGAGCAGGTCGCCCGCACCCTGGGCTGCACACGCCTTGGCGCCTTCTTCCGGGTGACCTTGCCGCAGATAAAGGGCAGCATCATTTCCGGTGCGATATTTGCGTTTGTGACCTCGCTTGACGAGGTCGTCGTCGCCCTGTTCATTGCATCGGGCGACAATACGACCGTGACGAAGGTCATGTTCTCGTCACTGCGCGACGAGATCGATCCGACCATCGCCGCGGTCAGCGCGCTGCTGATCGTCGGCAGCGTTGCCTTTGCCGCGCTGGCCATGTTCTCGGCCCGGCTCGGCACACAACAGAAGCCCGCTCCATAATCACGAGCGCGGGCCAACGGGAAGGAAACATAGTGAGCGCAGCCCCTCTACCGGCAAGCGACGTCGCACCCCATCGCCCACCCGATCCGACCCGCCAGCCCCGCGTGCAATCGGTAGCCAAGGCGGCGAATATCCTGTTTGCCGTAGCGCACAGCGCGAACGGGCTGAAGGCGCTGGAGATTGCGGCGCAGCTTGGCCTGCCGCGGCAGGCGACCTACCACCTGCTGCACACGCTGGTGACCCTCGGCATGCTCACCAAGACGGCGGACAACCGGTATATGCTGGGCCTGCGCATCGGCGCGCTGGTCGAGGCCTTTCCCCGCCACCTCGCGCCGCCCGAGCGGCTTCTGCCCTATGTCCGCCTGGTCGCCGCCGAGACGGGCGAGACGACCTATGCCGTCGGCTGGGTCGACGGCGAGGTCGCCGGGCTCTCGGTTGTGCGTGGTCGCTTCGCCGTGCAGACCGCCGAGATCCCCCATGGTACCTGCGTCGATGCGCATGCGCGGGCGTCGGGAAAGCTGCTCCTTGCCTTCGCCGCGCCGGAACTGCGCGACCGCTATCTTGAGAAGCACCCGTTGACCTTGCGCACGCCGAGCACGATCACGGACCGCCAGAAACTGGAAGAGGCCTTCGAGGAAATCCGGCGGCAGCGCTATGCGACGGATATCGAAGAGTTCGCCGAGGGCGTTTCCTGCATGGCGGTTCCGATCCATGACGGCAGCGTCGCCTATGCGCTCAGCCTGTCCGCGCCGACCAGCCGCTTTACCAGCGAATGGCCGCGCTACCTTGAAATCGCCCAGCGGATCGTCTCGTCCAGCCTGTAGGCCCCTGTCACGGCGGCGGCGGAATAGGATCGGCGAGGGCGCCGAGCGCCCCGGCGACGGCGAGAAGCCGCCGGTCCGCGCCGGCGGGGCCGTCGACGAGCAAGCCGACCGGCAGTCCCGCGTCCGTCATCCCGATCGGGATCGAGACGGAAGGGATGCCCGCGACGCTCGCGGGACTGGTATGCCGGGCATAGGTGGCAAAGGTCGGCACCGCGCGTCCGTTCAGCATCAGGGTCTCGTCTTCGCCAATCCGCGCCGCGGCGACGGGGGCGGCCGGCAGGATGACTGCGTCGACACCCGCCCCAAACAGGTCCGCATAGGCTTTCCGAAGCGCGGGGCGCACGATGTCCATCGCGTGGCGGTACAGGGCTTCGTCCCCGGGTTCGATCAGGCCGGCCGCGATTTCGCGCACGTCGGGGCTGGCGATACGGGCGACGAACGCGGCAAGATCCAGTCCCTGCGCCCGTGCCAGTTCGGTCATCTCGATACGCGCTTCGTGGAGCGCGATGGGGAAGCCGGATTGCTCTTCCAGGTCGACCAGGGCCTTTCCGTCCTGCTCCTCGATCGAAATACCGGCCGCGCGCAGCCGGCTGAGAAAGGCGTCGACGACCGAGGCGACCGCCGGGTCGAGATCGTCGAGAAAGGGCGGTGACAAGAGGCCGAGCCGAAGCGATCCGGCCGCGAGGGACGGGACGTCCGTCAGGTCGCCTGTCAGAAGCCCGTCGAGGAAAGCCGCATCCTCCGCGCGATGAACGATGGCGCCGATGGTGTCGCGGGTCGGCGAGACCTTGATAAGCCCGTCGCTCGGCCAACGGCCCGTTGTCGGACGAAACCCGACCAGTCCACACATCGCCGCGGGGATGCGGGCGGAGCCGCCGGTGTCGGCGGCGAGCGCGAAGGCCGCGGCGCCGACCGCGACGGCCGCCGCGCTGCCGCCGGACGACCCGCCGGCGATCCGGGTCGGGTCGTAAGGATTGCGCACCGGGCCGAAGGCGGCATTGTTGCTGGTCACGCCGAAGGACAGTTCGTGCATGTTGGTCTTGCCGACCAGGGTGGCGCCGGCCGCCGCCAGAATGCGGATCGCCGCCGCGTCTTCGTGTGCGCGCCAGTCCGCAAGCGCGGGGGAGGCGCCGCAGGTCGGAAGCCCGACGGTCGCGATCGCGTCCTTGGCGGCATAGGGGATGCCGGCCAGCGGCCCCGCGCGCCCGAACTCCGGCGGCGCGGCCCGGCAGGTGAACATGTTGAGCGACGCATGCTGGTCCGCCGCCGCTTGGGCCCGTTCCGCGAGATCGCGGGGATCGAGCCTGCCGTCGCGCACGGCGGCGGCAATGGCGTGCAGAGGGTGTCGGAGCGGGTCTTCCATCATGGGGGGCCCTAGAGGCGGCGGAAGGAGTCGATGTGGGCGTCGAGGAATGAATCGAGCGACGTGCCGGGGCGCCCTGTCAGCCTGTCGACGTCGTCGCCGATCGCCTCCTGCGCGCCGGCCTTCAGCGCGCTGAAGAGGTCGACGACGAGGTTCGACTGCCAGCGCGGCATGCCGGTCGCGAAGGGCAGGACGAGGCGGGCGACGAAGGCGGGTGGGCTGGTGTAGCCGACCTTGCTGCCCAGACGCGCGGAAAGCCGCGCGGCGACCTCCGGGAGACTGTGAGCGGAGGGGCCGGTCAGGGTGTAGGTGCGATTGTGGTGGGCCGGTTCGGCCAACACGGTGGCGGCCGCCGCGGCGATGTCGCCGATATCGACCATGGCGATCCGGCCCCGGCCGGCGGGGGCGACGAACTTGCCCTTCTTCGCGATGTCCGGCGCGAACAGCAACAGGGACTGCAGGAAGAAGGTCGGGCGCAATATCGTGTAGGGCAGACCGCTCGCCTCCAGGGTCTGTTCCGCGCGGCGATGAAAGATGCCGAAACTGCGGGGCGGCGAAAGGCCGGCGGATTGGGCGGACAGCTTCACGACATGCGGCCGGCCCGCCTGGGCGGCGGCCGCGATGAAGCCGGCTTCGACCGCATCCTGGTCCGGGGCGTCGGAGGTCGCGAGAAACGCCGCGTCGGCCTCGCTGAGCCTGTCGGCCAGGGTCTCCGGTGTGCGGAGATCGGCGATGACAGGCTCCGCGCCCAGGGCGGTGAGGGCGTCGGCCGCGCCCGGGTTGCGGGTGACGGCGAGAACCCGGTGGCCGCGCTCGCGCAAGAGCGGAAGAAGGGTCGAGCCGACACGGCCCGTCGCACCGGTGACGAGGATGGTTGCCATGCTTGGTCCCTCCTAAACCCGCCGGGCGGACAGCGCCGCCACCGCCCCATCGGTCAGGCGGGCGACAATCTCGGCCGCTCCGGGGCGGTCGCGCACCAGTCCTGCCCCTTCGCCCGCGAGGAGCGGCAGTTCGTCGAAATCGCCCGTCGCGTCGGCCATCGGCACCATGTTGGTGAATTTACGCAACTCCGTCTCCTGGCCCAAGAGGGTCATGCGGCCCACCACAGGTTCCGCCGCATTGTCCGCCGGCACCGCGTCGACCTTGTCGTGCCAGTCGGCGACGACCCTGTTGCGCAGCACCCTGACCGGATTGAAGTCCGGGTGATGGCGGCCGAAAATATGGGTCAGTACCGTGTCGCCGGTCCCCGAAGCGAGGAGCCTTTCCTTGTAATCCTCGGCGACGCCGCTTTCCGCCGTCGCGACAAAGCGGGTGCCGATCCACGCCCCGTCCGCACCGAGCATCAGGGCGGCGGCCAGCCCGCGACCGTCGACGATGCCGCCCGCGGCCAGGACGAGCGCCCTGTCGCCGACCGCGTCGACGATGGCCGGCGTGAGGACCATCGTGGCGGCGGTTCCATAATTGTGTCCGCCGGCCTCGCTGCCCTGGGCGACAACGACATCCGCCCCGCCCGCGACCGCGCGCTCGGCGTCGACGACGGAGCCGACCTGCTCCCAGACGTCGATCCCCGCTGCATGCAGCTTATCGATCCAGGCCGCCTCCGGGTGGCCCCAATGGAAGGAGACCGCCGCCGGCCGCAGGTCGCACATGACGTCGATATGCTCGGCGGTCGTGTAGAGCGTAATGAAGTTGACATGGAAGGGCCGGGCGGTTCCGGCCTGAACTCCCTGCACCAGTTGCCGGACGCCCTCGGGCGGGATGATTCCGACCCCGGCGATCGAGCCCATCGCACCGGCCTCGCTGACCGCGATACATAACGGTGGCGTCATGCCGGCAAAGGCCATGCCCGCCTGGGCGATCGGTGTCGAAAGGCCGTAGCGCTCGGTCAGACGGGTTGCCAATGCTGTCATGATGCTGCCTCCGGAAGGATCCGCGTGGCGGCAAGTCTAGTGCCCGGCGTGCCGGGCCGGGGATGCCGGAGTGGCGGCGGAATTGACCGAGAGTGCACTCCGTCTCGGTCGGATCGCGCGAGACGCGCCCGCGTGCTAAAATCCGACATGGCTAGCGTGCAGGATAACGGCCCCGCCACTTGGTCCGCCGCCGGACGCGAAGACGCGTTCGCCTATTGGCGCGAGGTCGTGTGTCAGGCCTTTACGCGTCTGTCGCCGGAGCGCACGCGGGGCGGCGCTTTCGCCGGAGAGATTCGTCTGACCCGGCTCGATGGCGGCGCGTCGCTCTCGCACATTGCGGCCAGCCCCCAGACGGTCTCGCGCCGCCGGGCCGACGTGGCGGCCGCCCCGTGCGACGCGGTTTTCGTCAATATTCAGTTGGCCGGCAGCAGTGTCGTGCGCCAGCGCGGCATCGAAACGCGCTTGCCCGCAGGCTCTCTCGCGCTTCTGGATGCACGTCAGCCGTTCGACATGCGTTTCGACGCCCCCTTCCGGCAGGCCTGCCTCCATGTCCCCCTTGCCTGGCTCGAGGCCGACGGGTTCGAGCCCGCGACCGCGATCGCCCGGCGGGTCGATTGTGTGCCTTCATTGGGCGCCTCTTTTCTTCGGGACTTCGGCGACGGGGATGGGGAAAGCGGCAGTGCCGAATCGACGACGTATCTCCTGAACCGTCTTTGGCTGCATTTTGCGGCGGGCGCCGCGGACACTCTGGCCGACCGGCATCTCGCGCTCATTCGCCGATACGTCGCTGACAATTGCCGGGACCCCGATCTGTCACCTGGAAAGGTCGCGGCGCATTTCCGGATTTCGGTGCGTCACCTGCACAAGCTTTTTGCCCGCGCCGGCATCAGTTTCGGCCGCTTTCTGGTGCGCAGCAGACTGGAGCAGGCGCACGAGCTGCTCTCTATCCGCCGCGACAGGACGATCGCGGAAATCGCGGTCGAAGCGGGGTTTGCCGGCGCGAGCCATTTCACGCGCAGCTTTACCCGCCAGTATGGGGAGGCGCCGTCGGCCCTGCGCCGTCGGTCGGTCTAGCGCGCCGCTTGCCCGGGCGACCGCCGACCACGTAAAGTCCTGCCAACAGTACAAGCCCGTCGGCGGCCATCCTGCCGCCCTGTGACGAAGAGGAAGCGACCATGCCCGACACCGGCGTCCTGACCCCCGCGCAAAGCCGCATGCCCTCCTTTGCCGCGCCGCCTCTGGCCGCAAGCCGGCCGCCGCGCTGCCCGCCCTTTGTCGAGGTGACGAGTTCCGACCAGCTCCTGCCCTATCTGGAGCATGTCGCCCAACGGCCCTACAACCACGGCCTCAACGCCTGCTGGGACCTGCATCCGGGCGAGCGGGTCATGCTTCGGGTCGACAACTGGCACGACCCGATGGTGATCGAGGCGTGCAAGAAGATTCTCGAAAAATACGGCGTGAAATACACCATCCGCGAGATCGACCGCGGGGCCGTGCCGCAGTGGGTCGGCGCCGACGAAGTGGATTATTACCTGTTCCGCACCAAGGAGCTGGCGGAGTGGATGGACGAATGGGAAGAGGCCTCGAAGAATCAGGAATTCGACAAGATCTTCATGGGCTATGGCGGGCCGGTGCTGACGGACAAGTTCGTCAAGATTCAGCGCATGCCCTTCATCACGCCGGAGATCCTCGCCTCGCCGGCGCACGCCATGCCCATCGAGCTTCTGAACGCCATGGACCGCTGGACCTGGGACCGCATTCGCAGCGCCAAGCGCGCACGGATCACCGATCCCGAGGGGACGGACATGGAGTTCACCAACCATGACGAATATTGGGATTCGCGCCGCGAGTTTTATAACCCGGACATCGTCAACAGCACCTGGGAAGGCATGACTTCAAGTCCGGATTTTGAATCCAGATTGCCTGTAGGTTCATCGGCCAGCAGCAAATCGGGTTCCATCACAATCGCCCGACCGATGGCCACTCGCTGACGTTGGCCACCGGATAGCTGGTTGGGGATGTGCTCGGCCCGATCCATTAAATCCAGTCGAGTTAACAGTTCGTCGACTCTGGGCTGGCGTTTTTTTGGCGGTATGTTCGCCAGCATCAGGGGCAGTTCAATGTTTTCCCGGGCACTTAAGCGGGGTATTAAATGGTAACTTTGAAAGACAAAGCCAATATGATCGCCCCGTAAACCAGCGCGCTGCTCTTCCTTGAGTGTGCTGGTGGGCGAATCGTTAAGCAAATATTCACCCGCGGTGGGTCGGTCAAGCAGGCCGAGCATATTGAGCAAGGTGGATTTTCCAGAACCGGATGGACCCATTACTGAGAGGTATTCGCTATTGGCGATATTCAGGTTCAGATGATCGAGCGCGTGAACGGTTTGATCACCTACTAAAAAATCTCGGCATAGCTGTCTGAGTTCAATCATCGTCAAGGCTGGATCATGGAGAAGCGCTGTCGGTATCGTTTTTAAGGGGAAGTACCCGCGCGCCATCAACTGCACCTTCGGTTGCTAACGATTGCAGCACTCTGTCGTTTTCGCTCAGGCCGTCAATGATTTCAGTATAGGTCCAGTTGCTTAAACCCAGGGTGATGTCTACCTGCTCAAGGGTTTCGGTGGTCGGGTTGTATCGTAATACCTTGTCTCGATCGATCACTACTTCAGTCGGCACTCGGAGTACGTCGTTGTGCTGGTCAAGAATGATCTCGATATCGGCACTGTAGCCAATCAGTAACGCCTCATCCTCGGGCAACTCACTCAGGGTTACGTCAATATCAACTGTCCGTGCCTGCTTTTCGAATTCTTTGACATAGGGAGCAATACGGGACACTTTGCCTTTGAACTCACGACCGCGAAATGCGTCTAGAGTGACCTTTGCAGTCATATCGAGTCGGATATTTGCAGCGTCTACTTCATCGATAGGCGCAGTCACGTAGAGGCAGTTATTGCCGATTAAATCGACAGCCGGGGGCGTCGCCACGCCGGGTGGTGAGGGTGTTACGTATTCACCTATTTCGCCATTAATTTCAGCAACAACCCCGGCAAAAGGCGCCCGCAGAAGCGTTTTGTCATAGAGTGCCGACTGAAGCTGGATGGCGGCCTGCGCAGAACGTATGCCTGCCTGGGTTCGACTACAGGCAGCATTGGAAACATTCGCCCGGGTTTGAGTGGCGTCAAGTTTTTCTACTGAAATCAGTTTCTTCGCCGCCAGGCCCTGCTGGCGATTCAGTTCGCGGGCATCCAGTGCGGCTCTATCACAACTTTCACGTGCGGAAGCTTGGCTGACCGCGAGTCGCGCCCTGGCTTCTGTCACACGGGCAGCCTGATCGTCGTTCCACAGGCGAATAAGGATTTCATCTGCTATTACCTGATCACCCTCATCGACCAGGAGTTCAGCCACCTGCCCACCAATGGGTAGTGACAGGCGTGAGCGCTGGCAGGCTTTGACGGAGCCAGCTCGTGTGTTGGCAACGGTTGCCTCAACCAAGCCGATTTCTACCGGCGTAAGATAAACGCTTACGGTGTCTTCACGTGAAACATACCAGTAAGTGGCGGAGATGATGATCAGGACTAATATGGCAGCAACAAATTTTTGCATAACTTAGCGCTAAAAATTGTGTTAACGAATCGTCTATTAAGATGCTAATCGGTTTTTAATGCATAAACCCGGATCAATAAAGGGGCATCAGATACCCGGTAATAACCGGGTATCTGAGCAAACATACTATTCTCTCTGCATATTTCAGAACAGCATTTGAAATACGTAGTAGACCATCAGCAAAGTCTGCACTGAGAACAGCGTACCGCGAATCAGCGACATGGGGAGAGAGCCCGAGATCATGTGTATCGTAGATTGGGCAATTCGGGCATAGAGTATGTACATCACTGTACCCTCCATCACGGCGAATTGATTGGATAAACCAGCAGCGGCAACTACGGCGGCAAAAACGGGCAGATTTTCCACACAATTTAAATGGGCTCGAGTCACTCGTTGACCGAACCCTGTTAAATCTTCGCCTCCTGGAGAAAATTTGTTCAGGGGTATGTCTGATCCACCAATAATTGCGAACACACGTGAGCTAACGGTGGTCAAAATCAGTAGCAAGGTCCAGCCAGCGAAGCCCGCCAGGGCAATTAAAGGGGCGCTCATTGTTAAGGTATCATTCATTCTTATTCTCCTTATGGTTTGATTTAAGTGCCTGGCTGTTTATTTATAATGTCCTGGCCAGCTTTGGGAGGGTAATTAATGCCCTTGTTAATGTACAGTACGTAACTGCAAGGCCAGAATTCACTATGGAAGCTATGACAGATATCAACGATGCGCTGTCTTTTAGTACAACATAATTGTAACGACACGTTTTTATGAATATAGAAATACCGCTTTTCCCCCTTCAGGTCGTGTTATATCCGACTATCGCCACCCGATTACAGGTTTTTGAGCAGCGGTATCTGCGCCTGGTTCGAGAATGCATGGCAGAACAAAAACCCTTTGGCGTGGTGCCTATCACTCGGGGTAAAGAGGCCGGGGCAATGCCAGATATTTATCATTGGGGCACTCTGGTCAGTATTCAGGATTTTGATCAGACGCCTAACGGGCTGTTTACTATTACCATCCGAGGCCAGCAGCGCATAGAAGTGTTGGACACTCGGGTCGAAGATGATGGTTTGATGGTTGCCAATGTAAAGGTGTTCGATGAAGATCCCGAGGAGCACATCAGCTTTGCTGAGGACAACCTTGTCGATATGCTCGAAAGCCTGGCTAAGCATATGGGTGTGAGTTCAGATACTTTCCTGAAAGATTTAACCAGGGCTAACCTGGCCTGGCGGCTGGCAGGCGTACTGCCAGTGCAGCTGGAATTAAAAATGTCCCTGTTGGCAATGGATGATGTCGAAGCACGGCTTTCAGAGGTCAAAAAGTGGGTGATAGAAATGCGTATGCGCGCAGCTCAGGCTCAAAAACCTGTCAGGGAGTAAGTCAAAAACATTGCTATAAGTTTGTGGAGCCACCTATGTCGTTTACTGTTATTGGCGCACCCTTGTCGCCCTTTGTCCGCAAGGTGCATATCACCATGCAATTGAAAAACATCGAATATACTATAGATCCGGTTTCGCCCTTCTCTCTGCCCGAAGGTTACGAAAAAATCAATCCAGTTAAACGCATCCCTGTGCTTAAGCATGATGACAGATATATTTGTGATTCGGCGGTGATCTGTCGGTATCTCGAAGATTTGTGTCCGGAACCACGATTGATCCCGGAAGAACATTTAGCGAAGGCCCGAGTAGCCTGGTACGAAAAACTTGCTGACACCGAGCTTGCCCCAGCAATTGCAGCCACGGCATTTCGGCATCGGGTGGTTTACCGTGCCATGGGCAAACCTTTCGATGAAGCTGAGATTAATGCGATCATTGAAGAAAAAGCACCACCGCTCTACGATTATCTGGATGAGATCATTGGCTCCAGCAGTTTTCTGGTCGGCGAGCAATTTGGCCTGGCTGATATCGCCGTCATAACGCAATTCATTAACGCCTCGCTGGGTGGCGAGCTGGTTGATGAGCAGCGCTGGCCAAACCTTAGTCGATATGTGGTGATGCATTTTGGCAGCGATACCTTTGCCCCGAGTGTTGCCAGCGCCCAGAAGATGGTCAGTAAAATGCTCGCAGCAGCCCGTTAATCCTCTCATCTTCAAGGTGTCTGGCAGCTTGCTCGCAACAATAGCTCGATTCGATAGCTGGAATGCAGAGACGCAGATTCTTGAAGCAATTGTTTATTAGAAAATCCCACCGTTGGCTGGGCGTAGCCGCTGCAGTTCAGCTACTAATCTGGACTGGCTCGGGCTTATTTTTTGCCGTGATGCCTCTTGATAGTATTCGTGGTAGCCAGTTGATCAAACAACCAGCGACGCTACGTCTGGGCTATGTCAGTATGGTCTCACCCAGTTCGCTGGTCAGGCAGAATAAGGAGCTGTCGATGATAAGTTTGAATCAGGTGGAAATAAAGCAGCGCGGTAATACGCCGGTCTATGTGGTGAGGAAGGAAGATCGCTGGTTAGTGTTTAACGCCGAAACCGGCGAGAAATTAGCGCCTCTGACTGCAGGTGAAGCCAAGGTCATTGCGGCTAATAACACCGACTTGCCTCTGGGCTCCATGACCTGGGTGGCAGCAGTGGAATCCGGTAGCGAATATCGCGAAGGTGAATTACCGGCGTGGAAAGTCGAGCTGGAGGGTCCGGATAACGCCAATCTCTGGATCGGTGCCAACACCGGTCAGCTAAGAGCCGTGCGCACCACTAATTGGCGAATTTATGACTTCCTCTGGAGCCTTCATATCATGGATTATCAGGACAGGGATAACTTTAATTCCTGGCTGCTTCGGGGTTTTGCTTTGCTTGGCGTGAGCACAATACTTTCAGGTATTGTGTTGTTTATTCTGTCGACAAGACGGAAGAGGCGAGTGTCGGCAACCTAACCGCCTCTCTGAACTATTACAATAGCTTATGACCAGGCTGGTCATGTATTCAATGTATGTTTCCAGGATGCCCCATGAAACTGAAGACCATCATAATAACGCTCGCATTATTCTGCGCAGCAGCAAAGACCCATTCAGCGCTCGATTATCTAAGGGCCGCTGAGGGTGTGAGTTATTCCCATGCCCATGTTCGGCGCACGGGTGGCGAGATCGTGGCTGACCCAAACAGCGATACGGGCAGCCGTTGGATCAATACTAAATTGACCAATGTTGAAGAGACCAACCGAATACCTCTTAAAAAAGGTCACGGTTTTCATGTTCAGTTAATGATGTTCAGGCTACCTGCTGAAACTATATCGATTCAGGTCGCTATGACACATCCGCCGATGACCTTACCCTCTGGCGAGGTGCTGCAGAAACAGGGAGGAGCCATCCCAGCTAAGCTTGAGATGGGTTTGTTTCCTGAGGCTTCCTTCACCTACACCCTGGACGAGGACTATGAATTAGTTGAAGGAGATTGGGTGCTGACGTTCAGCCATCAGGGCGAAGTGCTATTTCAGATTACTTTTACAACTTACGCCGAGAGTGATGCTTAATTGATCTGAATGTCCCGACTTGACTTCTTTAGTGGCTAGTCGTCTTCGGGTCGTCCCTTCAGCATGCGTAAAGGATTGTAGGTCAATATCGTTTCACCGTTCTGGTTGATGACTTCATTGAAGGTTCTTACCAGGCCACGGTTGCCTTCGCTGGTTTTGCGGACTTCGGTAATTTCAAATTCAACATGGATGGTATCACCCGCCAGGCATGGACGTTTCATGTCCAGCTCCATATTCAGAAAGGCCATGCCGGTACCCTGCATGGTCGGCAGTAACAGGCCTTCGGCAAAACTGTAGACCATTGCACCAGGTGCGAATGGTTCTTTGATGACTGATTTTTCTCTAAGGAATTCTCGATCCGAGAAGACCACCTCATGTAGCCCAACTAAATTGATAAAGTTACAGATGTCTGCCTCGAGTACAGTTCTGCCCCAGGTTTCATATTTTTCGCCAACCTGGACATCCTGCCAGTAAAAACCGCTACCAATTTTTTTCATTTTTATCTTCCTCGTTAGTGAAAATTTTGGGGTAAAAGCGGTTGGAGATAGTGAAGCAAATTTATTGGTGGTGCAATCAGGTGGATTGGTGCCTGTTTAACAGGTGAAAGAATGGTCATGCCTTCTGACTATGGATACCCAGCGCTGTATAATGCGACCGGTATTCGTCGCTTATATTGGCCTTTATAAAAGCTGTCGAAGTAATGAAATAAACAGTAGAGAGACGTAATGGATATTGAAGCCTATATGCAGGCAGTGGGCACCGGAGCTCGAGCAGCCGCCAGGTCAATGGCCCGTGCTGGCACTGAGATCAAGAACCATGCCTTGCTGGCCGTTGCGGAGGTCCTTGATACAGAGCGACAGACTTTAGCTAGTGCCAATGCAATAGATCTGGAAAACGGCCGTAACAATGGTTTAGAGTCAGCTTTGCTCGACAGGCTGGAGCTGAGTCATGCTGGCATAGACGGGATGATTGAAGGCTTGCGGCAGGTCGCGGCTTTACCTGATCCGGTCGGTGAAATCAGTGATATGACTTTTCGGCCCAGTGGGATTCAGGTGGGCAAGATGCGGGTGCCTCTTGGTGTGGTGGGTATTATTTATGAGTCGCGGCCCAATGTAACCGTTGAAGCAGCCAGTTTGTGTTTGAAGTCGGGTAATGCGGCGATCTTGCGTGGTGGTAGTGAGGCGATTCATTCCAATCGGGCCATTGCCGCATGTATCGAACGGGGTTTGCAGAGCGCTCATTTGCCGAGCACTGCGGTGCAGGTAATAGAGACCACGGATCGGGCCGCAGTGGGCAAGTTGGTGACGATGTCCGAATATGTTGACATCATCGTGCCGCGGGGTGGCAAGGGGTTGATTGAGCGTATTAGCCGTGAGGCCAGGGTGCCGGTTATCAAACATCTCGACGGCGTGTGTCATGTGTATATCGATAGTGAGGCTGATCTGCAGAAGGCACACGATATTGCTTTGAACGCAAAAACTCATCGCTATGGCGTGTGTAATGCTATGGAAACCCTGCTGGTGGCCGAAGCGGTCGCTGAGCAATGCCTGCCAGGTCTGGCTAAAGCCTATAGCGAGGTGGGAGTTGAATTGCGTGGCTGTGATCAGACGAAAATGATTATCACCAGCGCCGGTTATGACTGCATTTCGGCTACAGAGGCCGATTGGTATGAAGAGTACCTGGCCCCGGTATTAGCAATTCGTATCGTCAGGGATGTCGATGGCGCAATGGAGCATATCAATACCTACAGCTCGCAACATACCGAAGCCATCGTCACCGAAAATTACACCACAGGACGACGTTTTATCAACGAGGTCGATTCAAGTTCGGTGATGATTAATGCCTCGACTCGCTTTGCCGATGGTTTTGAATATGGTTTAGGAGCAGAGATTGGTATATCCACTGATAAACTTCATGCCCGTGGTCCGGTGGGGCTGGAAGGGCTCACCAGTCAAAAGTATATTGTCCTTGGCGATGGTCATATTCGCCAGTGATACCTGGATGTACGTATAGATTGACATGAGCGCAACTATGACGATGAGTGTATCGATGGCTGACCTGTTTTGAATGCAGTAGGCATCTTTGGTGGCACATTTGATCCCGTTCACATCGGTCATCTGCGCAGCTGTGTTGAACTACGTGAGTATCTTGGGCTGGAGCAGATTCATCTGTTGCCTAATTCTCATCCGCCTCACCGACAGTCACCAGAGGTGGGGGCGGAGCATCGTCTGATCATGCTCAATTTGGCGATAACCGCAGAGCCAGGATTAGTCACCGATGACCGCGAATTACGGCGCGAGGGTTTGTCCTACTCTATTGATACTCTACAGCTGTTGCGACAGGAGTTAGGCTATGATACTTCGCTCAGTCTATGTATTGGTATGGACTCCCTGGTTAATCTCGCCAGTTGGCACCGCTGGCAGGAACTCACTGATTTCGCACACATCGTGGTGGTAGCACGACCTGGCTGGCAGGCACCTGCGAGCGGCCCCGTGGCCGAGTGGATGAGTAATAAGCAACGCGGTGATGCGGCGTATTTGAAATCGGAGCCATCGGGTTCGGTACTGATCAGGGAGATGACTCTGTTGCCGATTTCCTCTACCCAGTTGAGAAGTGACCTTGCTGCAGGTCGCTCGGTGCGTTATCTGATACCGGATACCGTGCTCGATTATATCGACCAACACCGTTTGTATTTACGTCCGTAATGAAGAAGGTAAATGAATGGCTCCAGATCTAAACCAAACTATTATCAATGCGCTGGAGAGCGTCAAGGGTCTGGATATTGCCAGACTGGACGTTACCGGCTTAACCGATGTGATGGATACCCTTGTTGTTGTCAGCGGTAATACTCATCGCCAGGTCAAAGCCCTGGCGAGTGCTGTCACCGAAGCGTGTAAAAAGGTTGGCTTCATGCCGCTGGGGGTGGAGGGTGTCGATGTTGGTGAATGGGTGCTGGTGGATATGGGTGATACGGTTGTCCACATCATGCTGCCTGATACTCGCGTATTTTATGATCTGGAAAAATTCTGGTCCATGCGTCCAGGGGATATTGCCGCTGAGACGAGTGGTGATATAGAGCTTGATTAGAGATTGTTCCCTCCAGCTACGCCCTCGACCGGGGATGTAAGCGGCGTTGAAGACTCGAATCCTGGCTGTAGGAAGCAAGATGCCAGCATGGGTTCAAGCTGGCTATCAGGAATATGTTAAGCGCCTGCCAGCTGAATTAAATATTGAACTGGTAGAAATACCCATGGCCCCACGTCGTAAAGGCGAAGCACCGGATCGATGCATTGAACTGGAAGGCAAAGCTATGCTCAAAGCCTTGAGCCGTGATGAACACGTCGTCGCGCTCGATGTAAGGGGCATAGCATGGAGCACCGAGCAATTAGCACAAAACCTGTTGAACTGGCAGGGCGGAGGTAACAATCTCAGTTTATTGATCGGTGGCCCGGATGGGCTCGATAGGCGATGCCTGGATCGGGCTAACCAGTGCTGGTCTTTATCGGCGATGACTCTACCTCATCCGCTGGTGCGAGTAGTCTTGATTGAACAGCTGTACAGGGCCTGGTCGATCAATGCGGGGCACCCTTATCACCGATAGAAAAAATTAAAAAATATCGAATTCTGAGTACAGATGGCACCAATAAAGGGTCTGGAAATAAGCGCTTCGACCATGAGGTCAGTAAAGAAACACTTCGTTGGCCTGTCGAGATGATAAGACTATGCGAGAAGACCGAGTTCTCAAAAATACCTATTGGGAAGCACGCTTATATGCGGTGCGGATTAGTGTTGCGGTATTAGCTTTACTGATCATGATGGGCGCCCTGGTCTGGCGTTATTACGATTTGCAGATCAGTCGCCATGACGAATTTGCCACCATGGCGGCCAATAATCGTATTCATGTCCGCGCTGTGGCGCCGGCACGAGGTCTTATTTTTGACCGCAATGGCGTTTTACTCGCTGATAATCGGCCAGGATTTACCCTATCTGTTGTGATTGAAAGAAGTGCAGGCATAGATTCCTTACTGGCAGCTATTGATCAACTCATCGGCCTTGAGGAAAACGAAATAGGGCGCTTCAAAAAACTCTCTCAACAACGTCGACCTTATGAATCCGTGCCACTGCGTTACAAGTTGAGCGAGCAGGAGCATAGTATTCTTGCAGTTAACCAACACCGCCTTGATGGTATTGAGGTGTCTGCCCGGCTGGTCAGAGATTATCCCCTGGGGAGCTTGTTAAGTCATGTGGTTGGCTATACCAGTCGAATCAATCAGCAGGAATTAGCGCAACTTGATCCAGCTCAGTACCGGGGTGTGCACACTACGGGTAAAACCGGTCTTGAAAAATACTACGAAAAGACCTTGTTGGGAGAAGTCGGTTACGAGCGTGTTGAAACCAATGCCCGGGGTCGGGTAATGCGGGTTCTGGAGAGGATCGATCCAGTACCAGGCAAAACCTTGCGTTTGTTTCTCGATAGTCGCCTCCAGGAAATTGCCTTAAGTGCATTGGGCGCTGAGCGCGGAGCCGTGGTGGCTATAGAGACGCGTACCGGTGGCGTTCTGGCACTGGCCAGTACGCCGTCTTTTGATCCCAACCTGTTTGTGACCGGTATATCTCACGGGGACTATGGTGCGCTAAGAGACTCCCCTGATCGGCCATTATTTAACAGGGCGCTACGTGGCCAGTATCCCCCAGGCTCGACCGTGAAGCCATTTTTCGGTCTCGCAGCACTGGACAGCAAGGCAATTAGTGCTGGATATAGTATATACGATCGGGGTTTTTACCAGCTTGATAACGACAAACATAAGTACCGGGATTGGAAGCGAGGAGGTCATGGGGGACGTATTAATATTTATAAGGCCATTGAGCAGTCTTGCGATACATTTTTTTATGATATTGGGTTCAAAACGGGTATAGACGATTTACATCGCTACGGCACTTTGTTTGGTTTTGGCCTTGCCTCGGGTGTTGATTTGCCCGGTGAAGCCAGGGGCATTATGCCTTCCCGCGACTGGAAGCGGGGTGACAGGGGGGTGGTCTGGTATCCGGGTGATACCGTAAATGTCAGCATCGGCCAGGGGTTTATGCTGGCGACGCCGATGCAACTGGCTGTGGCGACCAGTCATCTTGCCAACCGAGGTGTGGTGAGAACCCCCAGATTAGTGATGAGCGATGTTGACGAAGAAGGGACTAGCAAAATTAAACCAGCCGAAGCAAATGAGTCGGAGGTGGAGATATTGCCAATTAACCCTGGTCACTGGGATATCATTAGCGACGCCATGGTCGGCGTAGTACACAATACCCGAGGTACGGCGAGTCGAGCTGTGACGGGACTGGATTACAAAATGGCTGGTAAAACCGGTACCGCACAGGTGGTTGGTATTAAGCAGGACGAAAGGTACGATGCCAGCAAGTTGGCTAAATTGCAGTTGGATCACGCGTTGTTTATCGCCTTTGCGCCGGCAGAAAACCCTCGTATTGCTGTGGCCGTTATTGTTGAAAACGGCGAGCATGGAAGTTCTACCGCAGCACCGATTGCCCGCGAAGTGATTGACGCTTTTTTGGCGTTTTATCCGCCAGGCGAGCCAGAATCAGAAACAGACATTGATACCTTGTCCTATTCATCGCCGGGTCGATCTGCTCACTCGGAAATTGAATCAGGCCTCGTCGCACTGGATCGGAAACATAGTGACTGAATTCGATCGTCAGCTAAAAGATCATGGTTCGACTATTTATGGGCGTAGTCGTGCCTCATTTGGCCCGCGCATAGATTACACCCTGTTGTTGTTGTTACTTGCCCTGATGGCGACCGGTGTGATGATTTTATATAGTGCCAGCGGTCAGCAGCTCCACTATGTAAAACGGCAGCTTAGTTTTATGGCAGCAGGGTTGATTGCCATGATAGTGGTGGGGCAAATACCGCCAAGGTTTCTCGAGCGATGGGCATTTGTGCTCTATGGTGGCGGCCTAATTTTGTTGATAGGAGTTATTTTTTTTGGTGTCGGTGCCAAAGGTGCGCAACGCTGGCTGGATGTCGGTGGTTTTCGTTTTCAACCCTCGGAAATAATGAAAATTGCCGTGCCATTAATAGTGGCGAGCTATCTGGGCAAGTGCGTATTGCCGCCCAGATTTATTGCGGTCATGGTGGCTCTGACCATGGTTATCGTCCCTGCCGTGTTAGTTGGGATACAACCGGATCTGGGCACTGCATTGTTGATATTCACTGCCGGTAGTTTCGTTCTCTTTTTGGCCGGCTTGGGCAAGCGCTATATGTTTGGCGTATTAGTCGTGGGTCTAACAGCGGCACCCCTGTTCTGGTTCTATTTGTTGCATGACTATCAGAAGTTACGTATTTTGACATTGCTTGATCCGCAATCTGACAAGCTTGGCGCGGGCTGGAATATTATTCAGTCAACTACAGCTATTGGTGCCGGCGGTTTTTCAGGCAAGGGATGGCTACAAGGTACTCAGTCGCAGCTGGATTTTTTGCCAGAGAGTCACACCGATTTTATTATCGCAGTGTTATCCGAAGAGCATGGTTTGGTGGGGGTGATATTACTGTTACTCCTGTATCTGGGGATTATCCTCAGGGGTGTTTTTATTAGCCTACGGGCCCAGACTATGTTTGGGCGCTTGCTAGCGGGCAGTATTACGCTGACATTTTTCGTCTATATATTTGTCAATTTGGGGATGGTCTCGGGTATGCTCCCCATCGTGGGGGTGCCGCTGCCAATGGTCAGTTATGGTGGCACCGCAATTGTGACCTTGTTGCTGGGCTTTGGTATGCTTATGGCTGTCAGTACAGAAGAAAAAAGGATGGGGTAGTAGGCGTGAAAATAAAGTGGCAGTATTTAGTAGTTGCACTCTTTAGCATCTCAAGTTTGGGACGCGCTGAAATACTGCGCAAATATCATGACAACGTCCCAGCTCAGGAATTTATTGCGACTATGGTGAAAGAACACGATCTAGATCCCCTCGATATGCAGTTATTGTTTACGGAGGCCACCTATAAGCAATCCATTATTGATGCTATGAACAGACCTGCGGAAAGGGTCAAGGAATGGAAAGATTACCGGAAAATTTTCGTTACTGAGAAACGCCTGAGCCAGGGTGTTGAGTTCTGGGCCGAGCACCGTTCAACCCTGGAAAAGGCTCAGGCTGATTATGGTGTCCCAGCGGAAATTATTGTTGCTATCCTGGGTGTCGAAACCTATTACGGCCGTATGACTGGTAGTTACCGGGTTATTGATGCTTTGAGTACGCTGGCGTTTGACTATCCTAAGCGCAGTGCTTTTTTTATCCGTGAACTGGAAAATTTTCTATTGCTTTGTCGTGAGCAGAGCTTGAATCCTCTAAACCTTACCGGCTCCTATGCCGGTGCCATGGGTTATGGACAATTTATGCCCAGTAGCTACCGGGCCTACGCAGTCGATTACAGCGGTGACGGTGTGGTTGATATCTGGAATGACCCGGTCGATGCTATTGGCAGTATTGCCAATTACTTTACACGTCACGGCTGGAAAACGGGCGCCCCTATTACTATGCGGGCAAGGATAAAAGGTCAATACAATCAGGATATTGTCAATAAGACGATAAAACCAGAGCTGACGTTGGCAGTTCTAGAGCAGGAGGGGTTCACGCCAGTGGTTCCTGCAATGAAAGGTAATCATGCGGTGGATGAGGTTTTGTCCCCTGAAACAAAGGCTATCCCCCTGAAATTACAGGGTGACTCTGGCGTAGAGTTTTGGTTGGGCCTGCATAATTTTTATGTCATTACCCGTTATAACACCAGCTTTCGATATGCAATGGCTGTTACCCAGTTAAGTGAATTACTGGCGGAGCATGCTCAGATTCATGCAATTGTTGAGCAAGCCAAGATAAAGCAGGTCACTAGTGCCGCAGAATAATTCCCCCCTGAATATATTTATTGCCGCTGCGCTTATCTATTTATTAGCCAGCTGTACCGACGTTGGCTACCGGGGACCCATAGCTCAAGATGGCCCGCCTCAGCATAATGTTGATGTCTCGACGCTTGCCGATGCAGTGCCAAGGCAAGACCCTATTACTCGGGCTGGCAATAAAAACCCCTACACGGTGAATGGCAAGACCTACCATTTGTTGCCTGCTGCTAAGGGGTACCGGGAGGTTGGCATAGCGTCATGGTATGGCACCAAGTTCCACGGTAATAACACTGCTAATGGTGAAATCTACAGCATGTATAGTATGACCGCAGCGCACAGAACCCTGCCGATCCCAGCTTATGCCCAGGTACGTAATTTGGGCAATAATCGCAGTGTCATTGTTCGTATTAATGACAGAGGCCCCTTCCATGGTGACCGTATTATTGATCTATCTTACGCCGCTGCAAAAAAACTGGGTTACGCAGGGCAGGGTACCGCGCGAGTCGAAGTGACAGCCATCGATCCTCATGATTTCCAAAATAATTCTGTGCAAGCCCCTAAAGTTGCAACTAATACAGCCCCTTCCCCCGTTGTGGCAGTTTCGCCCAAGTCCCAACGAAACTCCGAGACGAAGAGGTTCTTACAGGTAGGCGCTTATAGCGCTTATCAATCTGCAGTACTACACCGCGAGCAAGTATCGGGGCTGACCACCTACCCAGTGGTTGTCGAACAGGCGGTTCACCCCGTGAAGAAGACCTCATTGTTTAAAGTCATGGTAGGCCCGGTTGCTGATGCTATGAAACTTCAGCAGTTGCGGGATGACCTATATAAAAAAGGACGTTCCGAAACTTTTGTAGTCTACAGTTCCGTTCGTCCGGCTCTATAAGTACTAGCGGCCTGTTAAGGCGTTAACTGAGCAGTGGGGTGTTCACTAAATAAGTATCGTTCTGGTCGGGCCGTTTAACCTAAGGCTCCCGGTTTATCGAAAGGATTTATATCTATGCAAAAAATGAAAGAGGCAGCGCTTTTACCGACCCAAATTCTGCTTGTCGCCCTGTTGGGTATGCTCGCTTTAGCCGCCTCCAGTCAGGCAGAGGTATTGATTCCTGCGCCACCTGAAATTTCTGCTAAATCGTGGATATTGATTGACGCTAACACAGGTAAAATTCTGGTCGAGGAAAACGCCGACCTGCAACTACCGCCGGCGAGTCTCACCAAAATGATGACCAGCTACGTTGTTGCAGGTGAAATCGATAACGGCAAGATTTCTGATAAGGACAATGTCCTCATTAGCGTTAATGCCTGGAAGATGGGTGGCTCTAAAATGTTTGTCCGGGAAGGTACGGAAGTTCCCATCATGCAGCTGCTCCGAGGCATTATTGTTCAGTCTGGTAACGATGCCACGGTCGCTTTAGCCGAGCATGTCGCCGGTAGTGAGTCGGCATTTGCCGATGTGATGAATCAGCGCGCAAGTCTCCTGGGTATGACTAACAGTCACTTCGTCAACGCCACTGGGTGGCCTGCAGAGGGACATTTAACCACAGCTCGTGATTTATCTTTATTGGGCCAGGCCTTAATTGCCGATTACCCTGAACACTACAAGTTGTATTCAGAAAAATATTTTGAATTTAATGGTATTAGACAACCTAATCGTAATCGTTTGCTGTGGCGCGACAAGTCAGTCGATGGCATGAAAACCGGACACACAGAAGCGGCGGGCTATTGCCTGGTGGCCTCTGCTGAGCGCAATGGCATGCGTTTAATCTCGGTAGTGATGGGTGCCAACAGTGAAGAAACCAGGGCGCAGGAGTCACAGAAGCTACTGTCCTATGGTTTTCGTTACTATGAGACCGCGCGGCTTTACAGCGCCGGCGATGTGATTCAGGCTGCCAATCGAGTGTGGTTTGGTCAGGAAGATATGGTCGACCTGGTCGTCGATCGCGATATTTTTCTGACCTATCCCCGTGGCGCACGGGAGGTACTAGAGGCCAATATACACGTTGATTCAATCATCAAAGCGCCCCTGACCCGTACTAGCGAACTCGGTAAATTAAGGGTTGCTTACGAGGATGAGCAATTGTTGGACGTACCGCTGATGGCAGGTCGGCCTATAGCTGAAGCTGGGTTTTTCGCCCGTCTCTGGGATCATATAATGTTATTTGTTAAAGGTTTATTTGGTGGATGACTGATTTCGATTCACTACAAGAGCCCCCTAAAATAGAGTTTCCCTGCGCCTATCCGATAAAAGTGCTGGGCAATAAATCCGAAGCTTTGCGTTCCCATGTGATGATAGTAATGGAGCGCCATGCGCCGGGTTTTGATGAGCTAGCTATCACCGTGCGGGACAGCCGTAACGGGACCTATCAATCTATCACCGTGACCATTACCGCCACCGGAGAGGAACAATTACAGGCTATATTCGCTGATTTAAAGACCAGTTCTCTGGTTCGTATGGTTATGTAGCAAGGTGGCTCCTAAAGAGTCATTTATGAATTGGGAATAGGGGGTCGCGAGATGACTGTGACAGGTTCACTGGAGGTCTGCCAGTTTGGGTTACAACCCTACCTGCTGGTTTTTGAAGCAATGAAAACCTTCACCAATGAACGTCAAGAGGATTCCCCGGATCAACTATGGCTGGTTCAGCATGAGCCGGTATTTACCCAGGGCCAGGCGGGCAAAGCTGAACATCTGTTAATGCCCGGTGATATTCCGGTCATAAAAGCTGATCGGGGCGGCCAGGTTACCTATCACGGCCCAGGCCAAATTGTCGTCTACGTGCTGGTCAACCTGAAGCGTCTGTCACTACATGTCGGTCAACTGGTTTGCGCTATTGAAATTAGCATCAAGCAGGTGCTGGCCGATTACGGCATAGAAGGCGTGAATCGTGATAAAGCACCGGGTGTCTATGTCGATGAAGCGAAAATTGCTTCCCTTGGACTGCGTATTCGCAAGGGCAATAGCTACCATGGCTTGGCTTTCAATGCTGATCTCGACCTGGAACCTTTCCAACGCATTAACCCCTGTGGCTATCCGGGTCTGACAATGACCCGTCTGAAAGACCTGTTACCCGAGGACGAAATGCCGTCTCTGGAGACATTGTCGGAGCAATTACTGGATAAATTGGCCGCTAATCTTGGCTATCAGAGCTGGTCTTATAAAACGCCTGATGTTTTGCCAGGTGTTGCGAGAGGCGTAGAATAATTGTCCATGAAAGATGTCAATCAAATTCCAGTCAAGCGTACCCGCCGACTTCGTGAAGGCGAGAAACTGCGCAGTGCCGACAAGGTCGAGCGTATACCTGTCAAAGTCATTCCCACTGAGAGCTATTTACCCAAGCCGCCCTGGTTGAGGATTCGCCTGCGCAACGCCCCAGAAGTGTCGCGCATTAAAAAGATCCTGCGTAACAACAAGCTGGCGACGGTGTGTGAAGAGGCCGCCTGTCCAAATTTGAATGAATGTTTCGGCGGCGGCACGGCTACTTTTATGATCATGGGTGATATCTGTACTCGGCGTTGCCCGTTTTGTGATGTCGGCCATGGTAAACCGAGGGCTCTGGATATTGATGAACCAGATCATCTCGCCACTGCTATTGCTGAAATGCAACTTAGGTATGTAGTGATAACCTCGGTGGATCGTGATGATTTACGTGATGGTGGTGCGCAGCACTTTGCGGATTGTATTCAGGCCACTCGGCGGCAAAGCCCTGACATACAAATTGAAATTCTGGTGCCCGACTTTCGAGGCCGTATGGGACCGGCCCTGGAAATCCTCACCACTACGCCGCCAAATGTGTTTAACCATAATCTTGAAACGGTGCCACGCCTGTATCGCGAAGCCCGACCCGGCGCCAACTATCAATGGTCGTTAACACTGTTGCAGAAATATAAAGCGCTGAACCCCCTGGTAGCCAGTAAATCAGGCTTGATGGTCGGACTGGGCGAAACGAAAGATGAGTTGTTGGCCACATTAGATGATTTACGTGAGCATGATGTTGAAATGCTTACTGTTGGCCAGTATCTGCAGCCTTCAAAAAGTCACTTGCCCGTCGATCGCTACGTACACCCCGATGAGTTTGCCGAATACCGGGTGTATGCTGAATCGATAGGTTTCAAGCAGGTTGCTTCGGGCCCCCTGGTACGTTCTTCGTATCATGCCGACAGGCAAGCTAATGGAGAGGAGATTAACTAATGAGCACAGAAACTAAAACTGAAATCGAAGCGGCGGTATTTCGGCGTTTGCTGAAACATCTTGACGAGCATAAAGATGTACAAAATATCGAGCTGATGAACCTGGCTGATTTTTGTCGCAATTGTCTGTCAAAGTGGTATGTGGCGGCTGCTGAAGAGCGTGACCAGCAGGTCGATTACGAACAGGCCCGAGAGCTGGTTTATGGCATGCCTTATAACGAATGGAAGGATAAATTCCAGACCAAGGCGACTCCGGAGCAACTGGCTAAATTCAACGCCAGGTCATCCGGTTGAAAGTGTTGGCGGGTTGATAAAAGTTTAGCCTGACAATGCCATAAGGTTTATCCGCTGAAAACCCTGTTTGTTAGTACCCGATTTCTGAGCGCCCGCGTGGTAGCAATCAGCTTTGTAGGGAATAATGCATTCTGCTTATTGAGGATTGCTATATTGCTTGGTCTTTTGGTAATAATAGGCGGCTGCGCGTCAGTGCCTGCCAGGCCCAATAATATCTGTGATATTTTCGAAGAAAAGCGTGGCTGGTACGAAGCGACAAAAAGAGCAGCAGAGCGCTGGGGTGGTCCCGTTCACGTACCTATGGCGATGATGTATCAGGAATCGTCGTTTGTGCATAATGCGAGGCCACCGATGCGCTGGTTCTTAGGTTTTATTCCCTATGGCAGAGGTAGTTCTGCCTATGGCTACGCTCAGGCTCAGGATGCTGCCTGGAGTGATTACCGGCGTGAAGCCGGTTCAGTTTTTAGCGATCGCAAGGATTTCGATGATGCCATCGATTTTATATTCTGGTACATGCACAAAACCCAGCAAAGAAATGGCATTTCCAAATGGGATGCCCGCAACCAGTACCTGAATTATCATGAAGGCCACGGTGGTTATGCCCGAGGTACTTATAAAAACAAAGCCTGGTTGAACAGGGTTGCGGCTAAAGTCGATAGCCGTTCAAAAATCTATGCGGCACAGTACGGTCAGTGCAAACAACAACTGGATCGTAATTGGTTGATGCGGGTCATCTTTTAGCCTAGCTTATTTCAGGAATGACGGCCCTAAACCTTTCCTGTCAGATATCAATCTGCGGCTTCGCCGCGAGGAGAATGCGATGAGTGATGAGACGGTCTCGGTAGCGGCGTTGAGTATTACTGACTTCCCCAGTTGCTGTGATGCCAAACAGTTTGATTTCGAAACCACCGATGATCTCGAAACCCTTAGCGATATCATCGGCCAGGATAGAGCGCTTGAGGCCATTCGTTTTGGGCTGGGCATGAGCGGTGAGGGTTACAACCTCTATGTGTTAGGTCCGCCCGGGGTGGGTAAATTTACTGCAGTGAATCAATATCTCCAGGATTTGGCTGGGCGCGGGCCGGTGCCTACTGACTGGTGCTATGGTAATAATTTCAAGGTCGCCTCAAAGCCTATTCGTATCGAGTTACCGCCTGGTCGGGGGGTGATTTTGCGCCAGGATATGCAACACCTGGTTGATGATCTCAAGACCGCGATCCCCCAGGCCTTTGATACAGATGAATATAAAGCCCGTGCCCAGCAGATCGAAACAGATCTACAGCAGAAGCAGGAAGATGTTTTTCGGGTGCTCCACGATGCTGCAAAGACGAAAGGCGTCAAGTTATACCAGGGCGCTGACGGTTTTTCCTTTGTGCCTGTCGTCAAGGGTGAAGAGATCACGCCGGAAATTTTTGATGGCCTGGATAAGGAGGAGCGTGAAAAAATCGAAGCGGTGAACCAGTCGTTACGTGAGCAGCTGCGTGAAATCCTCCAGAAATCCATACCCGCCTGGCGCAAGGAAGCCCGTGAAAAATTTATGCGTGTTAACCATGAAGTGACCATGGAGGCTGTGGGTTTATATATTGAAACCCTGAGTAAAAAGTACGCTGACCTACCCCAAATACTTAATTATCTGAGCGATGTTCAGGCCGATATTGTCGCCAACGCCAGCGATTTTCGTCCGGCAGAAGCAACACCTGGCATGGCGCAAACGCAAAATGACCTCAGTCGTTATGAAATAAACGTCATGCTCGATAATAGTGAGACTACTGGCATGCCAGTAGTCTTTGAGGAGCACCCCAGTTACGGGAATCTTCTGGGTCGAGTCGAAAACAAGGCTTATATGGGTACACTGAGCACCGATTTTACCTTGATCAAGCCCGGTGCCTTGCACAAAGCTAATGGCGGTTATCTCGTCCTCGAAATACGTAAGTTGCTTATGCAGCCCTATGCCTGGGAGGGATTGAAACAGGCTCTGTTTTCTCGGGAGCTGCGCATTGAAACATTGGAGCAGGCGCTCAGCCTGGCCAGTACTATGTCCCTCGAACCGGAGCCAATCCCCCTTGATGTCAAGGTCGTGTTGCTCGGTGATCGGATGTTGTACTACATGCTCTATGCTCAAGATCCAGATTTCGCTGAGTTGTTTAAGGTGCCGGCCGACTTCGAAGCACGCCTGGATCGCAATCCAGATAGCGATTTTCTCTACGCCCGTATGATCGCCACTATGATCCGTAAAGAAGAACTCCTGCCTTTTGATAAGAACGCCGTTGCTGGAGTGATTCGCCAAAGCATGCGCCTGGTAGAAGATTCTGAAAAACTGTCCTCTCACATGGGTAGTATCAGAGACTTGCTCAATGAAGCCAGTTATTGGGCCGCGCAGGCGGCGCGGCCTATCGCTACTGAAGAGGACGTGAATAAAGTCATTAAAACTCAGATCGAGCGGGTCGATCGTGTCCGGGATCGGGTTCAGGAAGGCATACTTCGTGGTCAGGTGATGATTGATACCACAGGCGAAGTGGTCGGTCAGGTTAATGGCCTCTCGGTGCTGCAGCTAGGTAACTTTAGTTTTGGTCAGCCCTCACGCATTACTGCCACTACTCGGCTGGGTGACGGCCGGCTAATCGATATCGCCCGGGAATCGGATATGGGCGGGCCGACCCATACCAAGGGCGTGTTTACCCTGAGTAGCTTTCTCGGCGCCCGTTACGGACAAACGGCACCACTGTCGCTAACGGCCAGTCTCGCTTTTGAGCAAAGTTACGGCGGTGTCGATGGTGATAGCGCTACCATGGCAGAGCTTTGTGTGTTGTTTTCGTCGTTAAGCGGTTTGCCTATCAAGCAATGTTTTGCGATCACCGGTTCAATGAACCAGCACGGCAAAACCCAGGTCATTGGTGGCGTTAACGAAAAAGTAGAAGGTTTCTTTGATATTTGTGTGGCGCGTAGTCTGACTGGTGAGCAGGGCGTACTAATTCCTGCTAATAACATTCAAAACCTGCTTCTGCGTCCAGACGTTATGGAGGCCATTGAACAGGGTCAGTTTAGTATTTACCCCATTGATCATGTTGATCAGGCCGCTGAAATTTTGATGGCTATGCCAGCAGGTGTCGCGGATGGTGATGGACAATTCCCTGCGGACACCATCAACGGGCGCGTTCAGGCACGTTTGGCAGAGTTTGCCGAATTAAGACGGGGCTTTGGTAAGGGTGATACCACGGAGCCAGATGTGATAAAAGTGGCCCCTAAGGAAAATCTACCTGAACCGACTGGGGAGCCTTAGCGCCATACTTTAGCATGCCGATGTCTAAAATAAAGAATAGCCGTAAGTTTGACAGCGAAAGTCTGTCCAGGAAGCATTGCTCTCTTCTATAAGAAAAAAGTTAACTACACGAAGGACGTTTAAAAATGATGAAATTGATGAAAGTTTTCCCTCTCGTGCTCGCTGTGGCATTTCTGTCTTCTTGTGCCAAAGTCGGTAGTGAGGCGTGGTGTGAAAATATGAAGGACACGCCTAAAGGTGAGTGGTCCCTGGATGATGCCACTAACTTCACGAAGCACTGTATTAAATTCTAAGGTCAAGATATAGCCACCAAAATTTCCAGGTAGATATTTTACTACGCACTTTTTTGGATTTTACATGGCCAGATAAACTAAGAGAGAGGTGTCAATATGGAACTTAACTTAAAGGGCAAAACAGCGCTTATCACCGGCGCTTCACGGGGCATCGGTCGTGCTATTGCTGAGCGACTGGCGGGCGAGGGTTGCCAGTTACATTTGGCGTCTCGCTCCGCAGAGGACTTGGAAAACGCACAAAAGGAGCTTGTAGCCAAATATGGCGTTGAGATAAAAGTTTATCCTACGGATTTGTCCCAAAGTAGTAATACCAGCACGTTAGCCGCTGCTTGCAGTGGCTGCGATATTCTTATTAACAACGCTGGGGCTATTCCAGCTGGCTCTCTCGCGGCCGTTGATGAGGCCGCCTGGCGTAATGCCTGGGATCTAAAAATCTACGGCTACATTAATTTGTGTCGCGAAATGTACGCAGATATGAAGAGTCGTGGCGAGGGCGTAATTATTAATATTATCGGTGTGGCTGCAGAAACAACCGAAGCCAATTACATTGCTGGAACCGCCGGCAACGCGAGCCTTGATGCGTTTACTCGAGCTTTAGGTGGTGGTAGCCCCGCGGATAATATTCGAGTAGTTGGCATTAACCCGGGCTTAACAGCAACAGATCGCATCGTAACTGTTATGAAACAAAATGCTGAGGCTAAGGGAATGGATCCAGATGATTGGCGAGAACTGCTGGGTGATATGCCTTTTGGCCGAATGGCAGAGTCTGAGGAGGTTGCTGATCTGGCAGCTTTTCTTGCTTCTGATCGTGCCGCTTATATTACCGGCACAGTAATGACCATTGATGGTGGTTTATCTTCGCGGGGCAAGTTATTTTAAAGGCTGGTGAGTGCCAGATTCTAACGTCTTACGACTCGTCTGAGGTGACGAACCAGTAATAACAAGGACAGAAGGGATTTTACCCTGCTGTCCTTGTTATTTACGCAGCGTTGTTACCCGTTTACTTAGGCACGGTTTCCGGATCGGTTCGAGCTATTTGAATGTCTGCGTGGTTGGCTATTTCGAGATGGCTGGGATGAACGTCGATTTCCATCGCCATTGCCCGCGCTGGGGTTTCTTCGGCGCTGTTGCTGGCCACCACGACCATTCTTGATAGGCTCAGCCTTGATAGAGGGGTCGGGGGTAAAGCCATCGACGATTTCTTTGGGAATTTCTCGCTTCAACAATCGCTCGATATCTCTGAGCAGTTTCAGCTCGTCAACACAGACCAGCGACATCGCTTCGCCTTCATTACCCGCGCGCCCGGTGCGGCCGATACGGTGGACGTAATCTTCCGGTACATTGGGTAGCTCAAAGTTTATGACGTGGGGTAACTGATCGATATCCAGGCCGCGAGCGGCGATATCAGTGGCGACCAGAACTCGCACTCGGCCAGCTTTAAAGTCGGCCAGCGCTTTCGTACGAGCACCTTGACTTTTATTGCCATGAATTGCGGCGGAGCGAATACCATCGGTGGTGAGTTGCTGGGATAGTTTGTTGGCTCCGTGTTTAGTGCGGGTAAAGACCAGCACCTGTTGCCAGTTGTTGGCGCCAATCAGTAAGGACAGCAATTCCCGTTTGCGGCTTTTATCCACGGGGTGAACCATCTGACTGACACTTTCTGCGGCGGTGTTGTGTCTGGCCACTTCGATAAGAGCGGGAGATTTCAGCAAGCCGTTGGACAGCCGTTTGATATCCTCAGAAAAGGTGGCCGAGAACAATAAAGTTTGTTTATGCTTGGGTAACAGGGCAAGCACCTTGCGGATATCATGAATAAAACCCATGTCGAGCATACGGTCTGCTTCATCAAGGACGAGGATGTCAACCTGTGACAAATCGACAGTTTTTTGACTGACATGATCGAGCAGTCTGCCTGGTGTGGCGATCAGGATATCAACGCCATCACGGAGTTTTTGTTTTTGTGGGTTAATATTGACACCGCCGAAAATTATAGTCGAACGCAGAGGCAGGTGTTGACCATAGCTCTGGACGCTTTCACCTACTTGCGCGGCCAGTTCCCGAGTGGGTGTCAGGATCAGTGCACGGACAGGTCTACGGCCATTGCCAGTTTACCCGTTGCCATTAAGCGTTGTAACAGTGGTAAGGTAAATCCGGCGGTTTTGCCAGTACCTGTTTGCGCACCGCCCATAAGGTCCTGTCCATCGAGGATAAGGGGAATGGCTTGTTGTTGAATAGGGGTAGGAACGCTGTAGCCATTTTCGGACACAGCGCGGACTAATTCGGCCATCAGGCCGAGGGATTCAAATGACATGCTTGGAATATCTCCAGTATCAGTCTATCCAGCACGTATGTGCGATACACATGCCGCGGGACGGTCCAGACGGATACTAATTTATTTGTTTGTTTCGGGGTGAACCAGAAGGGATTACCGCGTAGAAAACGGGTGCAGACCGAAGTGCACCACAGGTTGAGCGGCGCAGTATAACAGAAAATTACCTTTAATAGTGGGCGGCGATACCATTACCCGGACTGGTAGCTAGTTACAGCGGTCTGGATTCGGTCAGTCAAAGTGACAGCAACGTCGTCACTACCTCAGGATTCTTATGGCGCTTGCGTATCCCCTTTTAAATATAGGCGAATCGGAACGTTAGTGTCGCCCAGGGTAATGATCAGGCCGTAGTAGTCATTTTCGTAATCCGCTGCCCATTCATAGTGGGTTTGCAAATTACTTGGTTCGTCCTCTTCTTTAGGCGCCTTGCCGACAACAACAATTTCCTGAATGTGGTCAGTATTTTTTATGGCGTTTTTGGGAATGGAGACGGTCACATGCCTGTTGCCATGATCGTCAGCGTCCCCAATGGATGCTATTTTCGCGCCAATGACTTTACCCTGGAAGCCGTCCTTTAGTTCAAGCCAGTCAGTTTCCTGATCCGCCAGCAGCGATGCGCATGGCAGACTAGCGGCCAGTATTGCCAGCGTTTGCCCCATTAAACGAACACGTAATTTCATGTTAAATACCTCCATCAGCTCTAGTAGCACTTGCTCTGATATTCATAATTTTACCTACAGGTAGGTAAGCTAACATTGGAAAGGGCTTGGTGGAAGGGATTTAGCTGTGCGACAGCACGTTTCCGACATTCTTTTGACATCGTGCAAAAAAGAGGGTGGATTCAGCGAGTGTTTAACTCACCTCATCCACCCCAGAGAGGGACTGTATTAACTAATATTTGAATTTAGTAGTTGAATTTCAAATCAACCTGCAGGCGGTCATAGTCTGTTTCTGCATCACCGTTTTCGTTAATGAAGTAAGTAACGGCAAAAGACGTGTTTTGATTAATGGCATAACCACCTTTGATAATGTGTCCTTTGCTATCAGTGCCACCACCGCCAAAGTCCGAGTCAGTGGTCAGGCCCAGAACCGCATCAGCTTCAAGATCCTGATAGATATAAGCCATTTGCCAGGTACCTGGGTTTTTTGCTTTACCTAATTGCAAACCAGCTGATAAGCCTGTTTCATTGTCGTCAGCGTCCTGGTTTTCTACCCAGTCAACAAAGACACTAAATGGCAGGCTGGCGACTTTAGTTTTCAGTTCTGCGAACAGCTCTAGCTCTTCGTAGTTATGCTGATAAGTACCGTCTAAGGCCAGGGTGTTGCCAAAGGGCTCACCCGAGTCGAAAAATGGTGTGCTACCCATCACCGGAATATCGTAATAGCTGACGCCACCGATGAATTCGACCTTATCTGACAGTACCGTATTAAAGCCAAACTGCGTGCCCCAGAAGCTCTCAGCATCTTTGCTACCAGCGTTGTCGTCGCTCTCGAGATACATAAAGGCCGCGTTGGCGAAAAATTGCCCGTTATCATATTTGATGGCCACGCCTTCTGGTCGGTAATCACCATCCCAGATCAAGCCATTCTTTGCGGGCTTGTAGAAAGGGTTTTTAAATTTACCACCAATAACGTGGGCGTTTTTGATACCGGACCAGTCAAAATAGGCGAGGTCGAGGTTAATACCTTTTGAGCTGCCACCCGCCCCCAGAGTCTGGTTGGTTGAGACGGGGTCATCACCGCCGGATGCGAGGCCTAAACCGACTTTCCATGTGTCATTGACCTGGGCCTGGGCTTCGATACGCGCGCGAACTCTGGAGCGGTTGCGATCTTTTGGTTTATTTTCGTCATCGATATTTTCATAACGGTAACGAAAGTCGCCGTTCACACTGACCTTTTCTGCCCACGCCAGTTTGTCACTGATTTTAGTAGCCGAGCTGCTTGCTTCTTTCAGGGCAACTGCTTCACTGCGGATTGATTCGTCTGCTGCTTCGAGTTCTTTGACGCGCTGACTTAATATTTCGACCTGGCGCATTAATTTTTCTATGCTGGCATCACTGACGGCAGCAAAGGAGCCGGCGCTAATAAATAGCAATGAGCTAGCTATCAGAGCTGTAGGCCAGGTTTTTAAGGACCGCATGCGTGCGGAGGTTGAAAGACGTTTCATAGGGAGCATCCTCTGTTTTAGTTAAGGGACCGTGTTGTTTGAACACCTGCCCCTGCCTGTATCGCCCGCTTCTGCAAGGCTTATTGCGCAATATCGGTGGATAGATACTGGCTTTTTTGTCGCTGGTGGGAAGATTAAGGAAGTTTTTTGTCAGTTTGATGACAGGGAGTGTTTTTGTCCTGGGAAGGTGCTTGCTCGGGATGGAGGAACCTGTGTTGGTGCCACACAATGGCCATCGACTGAATTTTAGGGGCTGAGTTAACAGGGAAATTGGGGGCCGTTAGCCTGCTTAAGCTATATCCCTTGCCGGGGTACATTTAAGTGCCCGGCAAGTCTAAATAACTTGCCGGGTGGCTCTATCTGGTCCCAGAAAATTACCAGCTCCCCGATTTCCAGTGAGTCTGATGTAACTCTGACTTAGGGTAGATTTACTCAAATCCTGGCGCGAATTTCTGCGGGGGTAGTTGTTTAACATCGGCGTGTTTCTGTCGCCACAGCTCAGCCAGTCGTTTGGCTTCGCTAATTTGCATGGGCGTCATGTCTTCTTCCAGAGACTCCCTGTTGTGTTGGGCATGGATATAGCCATCGCCGGTGATATGCCACCACATGTAGGCAGTGACATAATTTTGTTCGACACCCAGGCCTTTGTCGTAAAGGAGGCCAATGCTGAACTGTGCAGAAGGGTCACCTTTTTCCGCGGCCATTAGATAGTATTTATGAGCTTTTTCCAGGTCCTTTGGTACGGATTGTCCGTATTCATACATAACACCAAGATTGAACAAAGCCTCAGGAAATCCCCGCTCGGCAGCTTTGCGATACCAGCTGGCAGCTTCATCAAAATCCTTGGATACGTGGTAGCCTTTGTCATACATGACGCCAATATTAAACATGGCGTGAGCGCTACCTTGCTCAGCGGCCTTCTGGTACCAGGTAAATGCCTCTTTGTAATTTAGTTGCGTGTCTTCGCCATTGAAATAGATGGAGCCGAGAGTAACCTGTGCTGTAGGGTCTCCTTTTCTGGCGGCCTTCAGACAGTCGGATAATACAGGTTTGTTATCTGGGTCTAGTCGGCTATCTGGGCATGTCGACCAGGCTGATGTGGCGGGCAGTAGCAAGACAAGGGTAATGAGTGTGGGAATGAAGGGGCCTTGTTTTATAAAAGGTAATTTTTTCATAAGGTTGTTTTTCATAAGTCATGAGATCCATAAAACTGTGGTTTTCAAGTTTATTGTTCCAGGTGCCACTCACTAGCGACGATTATAAACGATTTTCACCACTATACTTTCAGTCTTTGATTGATAAACATGAAATTGAAAAGATAGTTTTATAATGGCACTGTCGTCATCAGAACACCCAGTTTGAGCAAGTAGTTAAGCTTGGGGCTAACAGAGCTGGTAAACTGGGCTGAGTTTAACGAATAATAAATGCTGCCGATGGGCTGGGTTAATGAGTAACGCTAATGAAAGCTGTAAAGCGTAAAAAAGGTCGACTAATGCTGGTCCGCCATGGTGAGACGCCGGCCAATATCAAGAAGGTATGGCACGGCCATACAGACACTCCGCTTACCGAGCTGGGTCAGCAACAGCGAGCCAGATTGGGCGAATACTTCCACAACTATTTACCGGATGTTCACGCAGTGTATTCAAGCCCATTACAGAGGGCTAGGCTAACCGCTGAAAGTATTGCTGAAAGGGGCGGCCATCAAGTCAATACCGATCCGCGCTTAATGGAGTTTGGTGCAGGTGAATACGAAGGCAAAGCTTTCGAAGAATTGCGCGATAAGCTGGGTTTTATGCAAGGCGTGATTGATGATGAGCATCATCGTGCCCCCGGCGGCGAGACTCGTTATGAAGTGACTCATCGCTTTGTCACGGCAGTTGAAGAGCTACGGGGCAATCACCCTGGCGAAAATGTTGTCGTGGTGGCTCACGGACTGGCGATTGCTTTTGCTCTATCTCATTGGATCGATAAAACCCCGTCAAAATGGGTTGATTACATGATGAACAATACGTCGGTGACAGAAATTTGCCCGGTTGACGGAGAAATTATGTTTTTAAACCGCACCGATCATCTGTGAAATAAGCCATTTATTAAAAGTTTAATGCGACAGGCGTGCTAATGTTAGATATCAATGAATACTTTGATGGCAAAGTAAAATCAATTGCCTTTGAAACCACGACGCTACCGGCGACGGTAGGGGTGATGGCGCCGGGAGAGTACAAATTCGGTACCAGTGAACCTGAAACTATGACGGTGGTGAGCGGTACCCTGCTGGTAAAATTGCCAGGTCGGGACGACTGGCAAATGTTTAATGCGGGCGATACATTTAAAGTCGCGGCTAATCAATCCTTTGAATTGCAGGTTGCGGATGATACAGCCTATCTATGTGTTTATGGATAGTGCAAATGTGTGTAGACAACTGCGCACAGACAATCCTGGCATCAATGCCGAAACAGCTTAAGGTCTCTCAATGAATTCATGGCAACACCTGACGATCGCTGCCTATAAAAACCTGCTTGACGATGGCCCGGTTCAAGTGGTCGATATTCGTGACCCAGCATCATACCAGGCCGGTCATATTCCGGGCTCGCAAGCGATTAACGATGATACGCTGGGGGAGTTCTTATCTCAGGCGAATAAAACCAGGGCGCTAGTGGTGTGTTGTTACCACGGCAATTCCAGCCAAAATGCGGCGGATTTTTTTGTAGAGCAGGGTTTTGAGGACGTCTACAGTCTTGATGGCGGTTATGCCGCCTGGGCCGCTCAAGATCAATAGCAAGCGAATGGAGGCACTATGAGTACCAGCAGACCTATTAGCCGTTTTCCTGTTCCCTCTATCGAAGAGCTGCCCGATGATCTTCGTGAGCAAGTGCTTGAGGTTCAGGAGAAAACTGGATTTATCCCCAATGTGTTTTTGGCCCTGGCGCACCGCCCCGACGAGTGCCGGGCTTTTTTTGCCATGCATGATGCCCTGATGTTGCGCGAGAGTAATCTCACCAAAGCCGAAAAAGAAATGATTGTGGTTACCGTGAGCGGAGGCAATGAATGCCATTATTGCGTGGTTGCTCATGGCGCTATCTTGCGCATTATTTCGAAAAATTCTCTGCTGGCTGATCAGCTGGCGATCAATTATCGCAAGGCAGATATTACGCCTCGCCAACGAGCCATGCTGGATTTTGCCGTTAAAGTCAGCAAGGAATCCTCCCATGTTGGAGATGAGGATTTCGAGACGCTACGGAGCCATGGCTTTGATGACGAAGATATCTGGGACATTGGTGGCATCAGCGCATTTTTTTGCCTGTCTAATCGTATGGCAAACCTCACGAGCATGCGGCCTAATGACGAATTTTACGGGATGGCGAGATAGCGCCAATGACACAAACTCAGATAGAGGTGCGTCACGAGCCACAAAGACAACGTTTTGTTACCGTCGTCGATGGTCATGAATCCATTGCTGATTATCGCTTATCTGGCTCGCAAATAGATTTTAATCACACCTACGTCCCCGATGCTCTGCGCGGACGGGGTATCGCCGAAAAGCTGGTACGAGAAGCCTTAGCCTGGGCGCGGCAGGAGAATTATCAGATTCGGGCCAGCTGCTGGTACGTGAAGAAGTTTTTGAAGGATTAGGCGTTCCCCCGCTATATCCTTTAGAGTTCCCTGTAAATAAAGTCTAACAACTGCTGACCGACCCGCGCTTCGTCAGTCATCTTGGTCAGCGATACCATGGCCTCGGCAAAGCGAGCTTCACCGATGGCGTCTATACGCCGAGTTAGTAGACGCTGTAAATATTCCGGGGTAAATTCCGGGTGGCCCTGAAAGGACAGGACACGGTGATCAATTTTAAAGGCCGCGTACGGGCAAAAGTCGCTGCTGGCGAGTAGTTGTGCGCTGGGTGGTAATACCTGAACCTGATCCTGGTGGCTATATAACATACTTAGCTCGCTTTGCTTAGTGGGTTTGAGCGGATCTATAAGCTCGCAGGTGTGGACGCCCACTCCCCAGCCCCTGGGGCTTTTGGCGGCTCGACCGCCCAGACTGTGCGCGATGATTTGGTGGCCAAAACAAATGCCGATTAACTTCGCATTCTGCTGGTGGAAGTCGACTATCCAGCTTTGTAAGTGGCTAATCCATGAGTCGCTGTCGTAGACACCCGCTTTGGAGCCGGTGATCAGGTAAGCATCACACTCGTTGATTGTTTCCGGTAGTTCGCCTTCTTTGACCTGGTAATAGCGGTATTGCAGGCCGCCATCGAGGTGGTCGAAGAAGGCCGCAAACATCTGCCCATAGGAGCCGTAATCGGGGATGAGATCGTCGTAGAGAGTGTCCGTTTCTAGTAATCCTAAGGTGGTCAATATCCTTGCCTGTTTTGGATGCTGATTGTACGGTGTGCGTTTATGCCGATGGTGTTCTACCCTGTAGTCTCAGCGCTTATCAGGACAGCTATTAAAGCAATAAAAATGCCTGAGCATAAGATGATGGATGTCGCATGAAGCGTCTAGATGAAATTGATTGGTACCTAAGCGGCTAAAGCCCTAAAATGCGCATCCTTAAATAAGCTGCCAGGAGGCGTTTTCTTTGTCCGATAACAGGTCGTCTGATAATAAGGTATCCGATAGTGAATTTGTTACTGGACAGCGCTGGATCAGTAATACCGAAGCAGATCTTGGCCTGGGTATTGTCGTCAATGTGGCGAGCCGGCGTGTTGAACTGACGTTCCCCGCTGCCGCTGAGCAGAGGGTTTACGCGACCGATAACGCGCCTTTGGGTCGGGTTATTTATCCGGTCGGTGATCGAGTCAGTAATGCTGATGGCATCGTGTTTACCATTGCTGAGACCCACACCCGCGATGGCTGCGTGTTTTATCTGGGCGTCGATGACCAGGGCGAAGAGGTGGTGCTCCACGAAGTCGACCTGGATAGTTTCGTCCATTTTAGCCAACCTAAAGATCGTTTATTTGCCGGCCAGATAGACAAACCCAACCGCTATCGCTTGCGCTACGAAACCCTCAAACATAGGCACCGTATCCGGCAGTCATCGGTTTATGGCTTACTAGGTCCCCGTGTTCAGCTCTTACCCCATCAGCTATATATCGCTAGCCAGGTCGCACAACGCCATGCGCCTCGGGTCTTGTTGGCCGACGAAGTGGGTCTGGGTAAGACAATTGAAGCGGGTTTGATTCTTCATCAACAACTGCTCAGTGGCCGTGCTAGCCGCGTCTTGATTGTGCTGCCCGATAGCCTGGTGCACCAATGGTTGGTGGAAATGCTGCGCCGCTTTAATTTGCGTTTTACGATTCTCGACGAAGCTCGTTGTGTGGCCCTGGAAACGGAGGAGGATGATCTAGAAGATGAATTCGCTGATATTGCCGCGCATGAAGACGAAGTTCATGACGATGAGAGTGGTCTAGACTCAATAGATCCAGAGATCGGGGCTTTTTCTGGTGACGCGCCGTTCGAGGACAATCCCTTTGAAAGCGCACAGCTGGTCTTATGTAGCCTATCCTTTCTGGTCGAAAACCCCAGGCGCGCCGCGCAAGCCCAGTCGGCTTCCTGGGATTTACTGGTGGTCGATGAAGCTCATCATTTACAGTGGAGCGAAACTCAGGCCAGCCCTGCTTATGCTTGCATAGAAGCATTGGCTAAATGCATCGATGGTTTACTCCTGTTGACCGCAACCCCCGAACAACTTGGCGTAGAGGGGCATTTTGCAAGGTTAAGGCTGCTCGATAGTGATCGTTATTACGATTTACAGAAGTTTGTCGATGAAGAAGGTAGCTATCATGCGGTCAGTAGCCTGGTCTCTGCTCTGCTAGACGAAGATCTGGCGGCTAATGAGGCTGATCACGGGATCTTGATTGAACAGGTAGGTCACTATTTAGGTGAAACGGCAGGCAATGAACTGTTGGCCGCTTTGCAGGTGAGCCTGGGCGCTGAAGATAGTGCGACCCTTGGCCGTCTCACGGCTGACCTGGTACAGCGTTTGTTGGATCGTCATGGCACTGGTCGGGTGTTATTTCGTAATACTCGGGATGCAGTGGCAGGTTTCCCCGAACGCATATTGCATCAATATGCCTTACCCAGGCCCCCCCGCCTCGAAATGGCCGCTCAGCAATGTGATGATCTAACAAAGATACTGCAGCCTGAGCGCTTGCTGGGGGAGTCCTGGCTAAGTGAAGATTCGCGGGTCAGCTGGTTGGTGAGCTGGCTTGCTGAGCATCGGCAGGACAAAGCCCTGGTGATTTGTGCCAGCGCCAATACGGCGCGCACGCTGGAAGAGCATATCCGGCTCCGCGAAGGTGTGCGCAGTGCGGTGTTTCATGAGGGTATGAGCCTGCTGGAAAGAGACCGCGCTGCTGCTTACTTTGCGGATGAAGATGATCCCGCTCAGGTGCTGATCTGTTCAGAGATTGGCAGCGAAGGTAGAAACTTTCAATTCTCTCAACACCTGATTTTGTTTGATTTGCCCATGAATCCAGATCTGCTGGAGCAGCGTATCGGGCGGCTGGATCGTATCGGTCAGACTAGAAACGTTAATATTCATGTGCCTCATCATGAAAACAGTGCCCAGGCTGTTATGCTCCGTTGGTATCACGAAGGACTCAATGCCTTTGAGCGGGTTTGTCCCGTTGGCCCGGCCATCTACCAACAAGTCGTCGAGGATTTGCATACTTGCCTGGTAGAAGGTGATGCTGATGACCAGCTTATCGACCTGCTAGTTAGTACCGACGCCTTGACTACTCAGGCTCTGGCCGACTTGCAGCAGGGCCGCGATCGCCTGTTGGAAATGAACTCCTGTAATGTTGATAAGGCCGAGACCGTTATTGCTGAAATATCGACTTTAGGGCAGGGTAATGAACTGGCCGAATACCTGGATTCTGCTTTTGATGAATTTGGTGTTGAGCAGCACTATCACAGCACCGAAGCGATAGTGGTCGAACCCAGTGATCATATGATCAGCCATGCCATCACGGGTTTGCCCGAAGGTGGTTTGACTGCCACATATTCACGCACCCGTGCCTTGAGTCGGGAAGATATGCACTACTTCACCTGGGAGCATCCCCTGGTGGTTGGGTTAATAGACAGTATTGCCGACGGTGATTTTGGTAGCACGACTATTTGTACTATTAAGCTGCCGCCTCTGAAGCCCGGAACCTTGCTGCTTGAAGCCGTGTTTACTCTACGTTGCCTTGCGCCGAAATCTCTGCAGATACAGCGTTATATCTCAGAGTCGCTGATACGTGTGGTGGTTGATGAAAAAGGACAGGATTTCAGTAATACGCTGAGCGATGAACATCTGGTAAGTCTTTGCAAACCCATTAAAAAGAATGTTGCCGGCGAAATGGCCCGCCATATCCGACCCCAGGTTACGACTCTGGTCGAGCGCGCTGAAGCGATCATAGCGCCCATGCAAGCCGGTATCGTAGAGGCCGCCCAAACGCAGGCAACGGCAGAATTGGGTGCAGAAATACAGCGCCTGGAGGCTCTGGCTAAGGTTAATCCGAATATTCGTGAGGAAGAAATTGCCTACGCTCGCGATACCCTTGAGGCGGTTCAGGATTACCTGAACGGTGCCGAGTTGAAGATGGATGCCCTGCGGGTTGTGGTGGCAGTACCCTAGTTAGTGGCCGTTTTACTTCACTTCACTCCAAGTCACTTCACTTTACTCTAGGTCGCTTTAGGTAATTAGGGCGAGACTGCACGTTCACCAGAGATCCCAAACCGGTCGGCAATCACCGGGTAGTGCCGAATGTTTGCCGACTTCAGCCCAATGTTGCCCTGGCTTATGAAAGTCAGAACCACAGGAAGCCAGCAGGTCGTTTTGTTTACAGAGCTCAGCAAGGTTTTTAGTCTTGTCGGCGATTTGATGGCCGGATACTACTTCGATGGCCTCCCCACCAGTAGATTTAAAGTCGCGGACCAGGGCTTTGAGCTTGGTGCGGGTAAGTCGATATTTATCAGGATGGGCTAGTACCGCCGTACCGCCTGCCAGGCGTACCCAGCCCACCGCTTCTTCGAGCGGTGCCCAGACGTTTTTGACATCACCTACTTTTCCAGCGCCAAGGTATTTTCGAAATGCCTCGTCGATATTTTTTACCCCGCCAATCGCGAGCAGTTGTTGGGCAAAATGGGGGCGTCCGACGCTGCCGCGTCCTGCGGCTTTAATAACCGCCGGTAGTAAATCAGGAAAACCTTTTTTAGATAATCTCTCTGCGATAATACCAGCACGCTTAAGTCGAGCCTGTTGTTGCTTTGCCAGGGCATCATGGAGCTCTGTGCTGTCGAGCTGGATATTAAGCCCAACAATGTGTACCCCGATAGAACCCCATAGGGTCGACAGCTCGACACCAGGAAGTAGTCTTAGTTGACTGTTAACAAGTGGATCAGCTGCCTTACTTATCCTGGCACTAAGTTCATTGCTCAATTCATTGTTTAGCTGAGAGATCCCCGCGACCGTATCGTGATCGGTAATGGCGAGCACATCGACACTGGCGGCTTGTGCTCGCTGGATTAGATCGGCAGGCGATAGCGTGCCATCTGAGTAGGTGGTATGGCTGTGCAGATCATATAGCATGGTTTAGGCTTGTTAATGGGATGCGTTATTATAGCCCTTTGCCAGGTTTCGTAGATGTAATCTGGCCGATCTATAGGAAAGTGCCAATATGCCATCAGTGAGACCTTCGCAGCCAGTAAAGGCGTCCCGCACGGTTACTCTGGAGCCAATAGGCGCAGGGCAGCAGGCTCTGGTGGTTGCTGAAACTGAAAAATACCTGAGACTGGCTGAATCTCTCTTTGAACGACAGTTTCCGAATATCCCCGTGGTTTTTGATTTAAGTGGTCGTGCCAGCGGCATGTACAGAGTCGTCGGTAGCAAGCGCTGCATTCGTTATAATCCATACATATTTGCCCTTTTTTTCGACCAGCATTTGACCGACACAGTGGCTCACGAGGTTGCACACTATGTTGCTGATAGCCTTTATGGTTTGGCCAACATCAAACCTCATGGTAGTCACTGGCGAGCCATTATGGGGAAGTTTGGCGTTAATGCGAGCCGTACCTTTGCCCATAGTCTTGAGGGTGTGCCTCAGCGCAAACACCGACGAGTGAGTTACTTCTGTGGATGCAGTGAGCACCAACTGGGTGTTTGTCGACATAATAAAGTCAGTCGTGGGCAAGCGATTTACAGATGCCAAAGTTGTGACGGTGAATTACGTCTGATACCTACTTGAATTATCTGGCTCTGGTAGGAAAAATAGTGATATGAAGGTAGCGGGAGAGGTTTAATCTTGCCAATCAGACAGTCATTAAAGATACTGCGCAGCTTATGCTTACACCCGTTCTTGTGTTGTTAGTTAGGTGGAAACTATGCAAATTAAAAAAGACTGTGTTGTGCAGTTCGCTTATGTATTGAAGGATGTTGCTGGGAAGGTGGTGGAATCTTCAGAAGGTGCTGGCCCAACCACCTATTTGCATGGTCACGGCGGTATGCTGCCAGCATTAGAGCGGGAATTAGCAGGCCTAAGTGCGGGCGCTCAGATTAGCGCTAAACTGAGCCAGCCTTACGGACCGAGCCATCCGGACAGTGTGCAACGAGTGCCACTCAAACATCTCCGGGCCAGGAAAAAACCCGAGCCTGGCTCGGTGGTCGTTGTGCAGGGCAAGGATGGTCAACGACAGGTCACTGTAGTCAAAGTTGGACGATACAGTGTCGATATAGATACCAACCACCCGTTTGCCGGTATGGACCTGGTGTTTGATATCGATGTGCTGGACGTCCGTGAGGCCAGCGCTGAGGAGCTAGGCCATGGTCACGCACACGGACCGGGTGGGCATCAGCACTAATGCACTTACCTGACGGCAGCGATTAAGTCACGATGCCGTGGACGGTTTATATCATTCTTGCTAGCGACGGCTCTTTATATACGGGTATTACCACAGACCTGGAACGACGCTTTGCTGAACATCAAGGTGAGCCCGGAAAGGGGAAGAGCAGGAAAGGTGCGAAGTATTTTCACCGGGGTCGTTATCCGCAGGCAGTTGTTTACCGTGAAGCTAGCATTAATCGCAGTAGTGCAAGCCAGCGGGAAGCGGCCATTAAGAAATTATCCCGAAACGAAAAGTTATCTTTGTGTGATAACTTTGATTGTAAACAGAACAGTCAAGACAGTAATGGCTAGCGACTAATGTTTGATAATTAAATTTAGGTAATATATGGGAATAGTTAAAAATACAATATCTGGCGGGCAATGAGCGAAACGGATAAAGCTATCACTGGTGACGAGGCGCTCGCTCGGGCCAAGCTGGTCACTGAGACTGCAAAAATACCCTGGCAGGATCTTCAGCGCTTTTTTGCCAATGGCACAGCAGTGTTTGTGGAATCTGAGCTCGATCTGGTCGAGGCTGCTTATCAGTTAAGTGTTGATAACGCGGTGCAGGTCAAGCAATGGCAAGCCGATGGTGTGCTTGGCGCGGTTACCGATAAGCTCGCTATAGACTGGCTGGAAAACGATACACTCGTCTGGTCTGTGGTGGTAAGGCCCTGGGTTTTAGTTCAGGCGGTCAAATAACATTGCAAAAATTCAATTCAGGTGATGATATAGATGGATGAAAAAAGGCGTTTTAACAGGATCGATGATAGCGTTTTTCTTAGTTATAAAACCGTCAAAGAGACCGAGTTAGACGAGCTACTTTCGACCCTGGAAAAGTCATCGGGACAGCGGCAAAAATTACAAAGCTCTATGGCCGAAATCGATGGCAGGATAAACGAGTTATTACTCAAACTAGATGATGCTCTTCCTGAAATTGCAGTCCTGTTTCAGTTACTTAATAGTAAAGTGCAGCTTTTAAGCGGCGCGATTGCTCGTGGTGAGGGTGCCAGTGAGGGCGAGATACATCTAAAACCTAGCCATAAGATTAGTTTGAGTGCTGGCGGGGTGTCTTTCCGCGCACCGGACAGTGTCAGAGTTCACGATCATCTGGAAATCTCCCTGACGTTATTTCCAGAATGTTATTTTATCAAGGCGGTGGGGCGAGTTGTTAGTTGCCGCGAGGCACTGCCTTCGGCTCCCGAATTTAATAAATTGGTAGTTGTAGATTGGGTTTATCTCGATGACTATGATCGGGAGTACACCATCGCTCACGTCTTAAAAAAACAGGCTGAGCAATTGCGTCTGGCAGATTCGAGTAGTTGAATAGTCTACCGGAGTTGTATTCCGCCAGTATGAACCTGCACTAATCTGATAAAATCTCGTCTCTTTTTCCCATTCATTAACTTCATTTATTTGGCCACCTTTCTTAAGTCTGAAGCAAAGAGGTCGATGTACTTTTTCAGGGGCGTATATGTCAGCACCAAAAGTTGGATTCGTCAGTCTGGGTTGCCCCAAAGCCCTGGTCGACTCCGAGCGCATTCTCACCCAGTTAAAAATGGATGGTTACGAAGTATCCCCTAGTTATTCTGGAGCCGATGTCGTGGTGGTGAATACCTGCGGTTTTCTCGATAGCGCTAAACAGGAATCGCTCGATGCCATCGGTGAAGCCGTGGCGGAGAACGGCAGGGTAATTGTTACCGGCTGTATGGGTGGCGATGAGCAGGCGATTCGCCAGGTACATCCGCAAGTGCTGGCAGTCAGTGGCCCTCATCAGTATGAGGATGTGGTTAACGCTGTTCATCAGCATGTACCGCCTTTGCCAGAATACAAGCTTGCGCATAACCCCCATACTGACCTGGTGCCGCCTCAGGGCGTTAAACTAACGCCTCGGCATTACGCATATCTGAAAATTTCTGAGGGCTGTAATCACGGTTGTACCTTTTGCATCATTCCCGATTTGCGCGGCAAGCTGGTTAGCCGTCCGGTAGGCGATGTACTCGATGAAGCCGAGCGTCTGGTGAAAAGCGGCGTCAAAGAATTGCTGGTGATCTCTCAGGATACCAGTGCTTACGGGGTAGATATAAAATACCGTACTGGCTTCTGGCAGGGCCGACCGGTGAAATCCCGCATGCTGGATTTATGCAAATCCCTTGGCGAACTGGGCATCTGGGTTCGTCTGCACTATGTCTACCCCTATCCCCACGTAGACGACGTTATCCCTCTGATGGCTGAGGGAAAAAATTCTGCCTTATCTGGATATCCCTTTTCAGCATTCAAGTCCCAGCGTCCTGAAAGCCATGAGACGTCCGGCTCATCAGGAAAAGACTCTGGAGCGAATACATACCTGGCGACAGATGTGCCCTGATTTGACCCTGCGCAGTACCTTTATTGCTGGTTTCCCCGGCGAAACTGAAGCGGACTTTGAACATCTTCTCAGCTGGCTCAAAGAAGCCCAGCTCGATCGGGTCGGGTGCTTCAAATACGAAGCCGTCGAGGGCGCGCGGGCAAACCAGTTACCCAATGCTATTCCTGAAGAGCTAAAGCAGGAACGCTGGGAAAGGTTAATGGAAGCCCAGCAGGCCATCAGTGCTGCTCGTTTGCAGAGCAAGATTGGTAAAAGCATAAATGTCATTGTCGATGAGGTTTGCCTGGAGCCTGATGAGCAGGGTGCCGTGGCGCGTAGCCAGGGCGATGCGCCTGAAATCGATGGTAATGTCTTTATTGACTTATCCGTTGGCGATGCCAGCGAACCGCCTGGCTTGGCGCGAGATCTGAGTTGTGGAGACGTCGTCGAGGTTAAAATCCACGACGCCGACGAATATGACTTATATGGCCATATTGAATAACTGGATCAAATTGATACTCCAGACGCCACTACCAGAAATTTATTAGTCAGTCTTGCTCCAAATCTGTCGCTTGAGATGGGCTGTTAGCCGATATAGTGTTATTTTTTCAGGAACTGTTAAATTACCAGCCGGATAAGTTGCTGCCGGTAAAAGGTTTAGTTTAGGTGGCTAGTCATGTTGCCTTACCGGCATGTGACGGGTGGCACGGATGGCATAGCGCCGCGCAAGATAGAGCACATTTTGTAAGCAGCTTGCGATGCTTATTTTTGAGGCATCAATTTTAAAACACCAACAAACAATAACAGCATCACACCTTATAGAGGAGATCAACATGGGTAGAGTACAGGATAAAGTGGCGTTAATTACTGGCGGAACTGCTGGCATCGGCTATGCCACCGCAGAGTTAATTGGTCAGGAGGGAGGCAAGATTGTCATTACTGATTTGCGCCCGGTCGAAGGTGAAGCGTCTGCCCAGGCCTTGCGAGACAAGGGCTATGATGCCTTATTTATAGAGCAGGATGTGACCGATGAGGCGCGCTGGAAAGAAGTCGTGGCTGAGGTGGTTGAGAAATATGGTCGGCTGGATATATTGGTTAATAACGCGGGGGTCGGAGAGGATACTGATCTTGAAAACAGCGACCTGGCCCATTGGCGCTTTGTTAACTCGGTGAATATGGAAGCGGTGTTTATGGGTACTCAAAATGCCATCAAACAAATGAAGCTCAATGGTGGTGGTAGCATCATTAATATCTCGTCTATTGAGGGGCTTGTCGGTGACCCCAGATTTGGTGCTTATAACGCTAGTAAGGGCGGTGTACGACTGTTTACTAAATCAGCAGCGCTTTATTGTGCTGAAAAAAAATACAATATCCGCGTTAATTCTGTGCATCCCGGGTTTACTGAAACCCCACTGCTGGCCGGCGCCGCGGATCTGTTTTCGCCTGAAGATGCTGAGCGCATCAACCGGGAGATTGCCGTTGGATATATGGCCCAGGCGATCGATCAGGCCTATGGCATACTCTTTCTTGCCTCGGATGAATCCCGCTATATGACGGGTTCAGAATTGGTGATTGATGGCGGTTTTACCGCGCACTAAATTGATAAAAGTCAGTAATTTGGGTTGAGGTGAGTCGTGGGACGTATGCAGGACAAAGTGTGTTTGATTACCGGCGGTACGGGAGGCATTGGCTACGCCGCCGCCGAGTTGATGTGCAAAGAAGGTGGCAAGGCAGTCATCACCGATATTCGACCCGTCGAAGGTGAGGCCTCGGCTCAAACCTTGAGGAATAAAGGTTACGACGTGATCTTTATTGAACAGGATGTTACCTCAGAAAGTCGTTGGCCCGAAGTGGTTGCCGAAGTGGTTGCGCTGCACGGGCGGCTGGATGTGCTGGTTAATAATGCAGGTGTTGGCGCTGGTACCGATCTTGAAAATAGCGATTTAGCCCATTGGCGTTTTGTGCAGTCAGTGAATCTGGAGGCTGTGTTTATGGGCACCCAGAACGCGGTTAAACAAATGAAGCTCAATGGTGGCGGCAGTATTGTAAATATTTCTTCAATCGAAGGGATTATCGGTGATCCTCGCTCGGCGGCATACAACGCCAGCAAGGGTGGCGTGCGTTTGTTTACTAAATCGGCAGCGTTATATTGCGCTGAGAAACAATACAATATCCGCGTCAACTCTGTGCATCCGGGTTTTACCAAAACGCCTATGGCGGAGAGTGTCGGCGATCTATTTGGCCCTACCGACATGGCGCGCATTCAGCGCGAAATAGTCGTTGGCCATATGGCTGAGCCGGTTGATCAGGCGAACGGTATTTTGTACCTGGCCTCTGATGAAGCGCGTTATGTGACCGGGACTGAGTTAATTATTGATGGTGGCTACACTTGCCATTGAATCGGCCATTAGCATTGGTTGTTTCGATGTTGACGCTGTCATGCCGACGTTTATTCTTATAATTGAATATATTAAAAAATAAATAGCATAATTTTATTGTAAAGGAATGAGGGATTTCTTATGCTCTATGCTTCCTAATTAGAAAGGGAGTTTCGATGACGCGATCGATATTGGTGGTCAATTCTAAAGGGGGCTGTGGCAAGACCACAGTTGCTACAAATTTAGCCGGTTACTACGCTGCTCGGGGAAAAAAGGTTGCCCTGGTCGATTATGATCCGCAGGCGTCAAGCATAGAGTGGCTGGAGATGCGCGGTAGCGATAGAGCGCCAATCAGCAGTGTTGCAGCATCGAGGGAGCCGGCTCGTATTCCCAGGGGGACGGAGTATGTGATTATGGATAGCCCGGCGGGTCTCCATGATCGGCCCCTGTCAGACCTGGTGCGAAAAGCTGACACCATCCTGATGCCAATTTTGCCTTCACCTATTGATGTTCGTGCAGCGACGCATTTTTTGTCAGAAATAAATAAGCTACGTAAGGTGGTCAACGCTGATGTGCGTTTTGCGACAGTAGCGAACCGGGTGCGAGAGAACACACTGGCGGCCCATGATCTCAATGAATATCTCGATGCGTTGAAACTTCCCAACGGGAAAAAGCTACCCGTACTGGCCTCGTTACGAGCTAGTCAAAATTATATCCGCGCTGCCGAAAAAGGTTTATCGATCTTTGAATTTGCGCCCGTAAAAACGCTACAGGATCGAGACCAGTGGGCGCGTATATTGCGATGGATAAGTCATGCGGGGAAGGCGAAAAGTAAAAAGGCGGCTTGAGCCGTATAATTTTCGCTTTTCCATTGAGACTGTCTATATTACAGAGACACTGGTTTGATAAAAAACCTCACCTTATTACTCGACGAGGTTTTTTATTACCTGGGTTTGTGTTGCTAGCATGAAACTCGAGTTAAGAGGCGGTTGTGCCACCATCGACAACGATCTCTGCACCCGTCACCCAGGGGGACTGGTCACTAGCTAAGAATAGTGCGGCTTTAGCAATGTCAGCGGGTTCGCCTATCATTCCCAATGGTGTACCGCGTTCGAAAGCAGCCTGTACCGCGGCTTCGTTAGCACCGAGACCCGCATCGATAAAACCTTTAATCACTGCGGTACCCATATCGGTAGGGATCAGGCCAGGGTGTATGGAATTAACACGAATACCATATTTAAGCTGGCCGAATTCGACGGCGGCGGCTTTGGTGAGTAACTTGACGGCCCCCTTACTGCCACAATAAGCGCTCAATCCAGAAAACCCGCGCAGGCCTGCGACAGAAGACAGGTTGATTATTGATCCACCCTTGCCGGCAATTCCACCAGGCTTCATGGTCTTGCAGGCGTGTTTGAGTCCAAGGAATACGCCACTGACATTGATGTCCAGAATGCGCTGAAAATCTTCTAGTTGAGTATTTTCTACCAGGGCACAGATTTCGATGCCGGCGTTGTTGACGACAATGTCGAGCCCACCGAGGGTCGTTACTGTGTCGGCGAGCACTCTTTCCCAATCAGCTTCGCTGGTGACGTTTTGGGGCAAAAAAGCCGCCCGCCCACCAGCCTGTTCTATTTCTTTGACGGTGGCCTTACCGAGATCTTCGAGGATGTCAGTTATCATTATGGCCGCGCCGGCACGAGAGAATGTTTTCGCAATTTCAGCGCCCAGGCCACGGGCAGCGCCAGTGATCAGGGCGACTTTACCGGCCAGGGATATTTGTATTGAATCTTGGGGCATCGGGGTTCCTTGTCATTTGGTGTTACAGTAGGGTAAGTCGTCCATTATAGCGGGCCTGGTGTCGAAAAAATAATAGCTGGACAATGGATCGACTTTTTTACAAGACCCTGGTGTATTTGTCTGGGTCGATTTTGTCAGTGATGATGACTACTGTTTATTTTGCGATGATTGCTTGACGTTTTCGCGGTACTGGGAGGGTGATTTACCACACCAGCGTTTGAAGGCCCGTCTAAAGCTGGCAGTATCCTGGTAGCCGAGTTCCAGGGCGATAGACTCTACAGAGTTTTCTGTATTGCGCAGTGCATCGGTAGCTAATTCGGTATGGATGTGGTCGCGTAATTCCCGATAACTGGTTCCTTCGGCCTGAAAATGTCGGATCATCGTGCGTGATGAGACGTTGAAGATTTTCGCTAGTTCATCGAGAGTTGGCACCTCAGCTGGGCTGCGGCGCATCAGGTAGAGCACGTGTTGGACGGTTAGATTATTGTCGCGGATTTCCTGCATTTTTTGCTGTAGCTGTTCTTCTGCGAGGCGATGGATGTGTTCATCGGCGGTAATACAGCGCATATCCAGTACTTCTCTTGGCAAAATCATTTTGTGCCGCGTGCCAGAAAATTCGACTTCACCAGAAAAATAATTACCATAGTCGGCGGCGTAATCCGGTGCCGGATAACCAAAAATAATTTTGCTACAGGTAAGTTTTTTGCCGCTGACAAACTCCAGTGCATTGTGCAGCGTTAGCATCATAGCTTCGGCGACAATGGTCCGGACTTCCGGTTTTTCATAGGTTTCGATGATCTCAAGAATCACTGAATCTTCCAGGTAGTAGACATCCAAATCGCAAAAATTTATTGCGGTTTTATAGTACCTGGCGGCATCTTTGATGGCCTGGCCGACCGTTGTTGCACTGATCACCGCCATGCCAATGGTGCCATGGTTGGAGACATGAATTTTTGTGCCGATAGAAAGTCCAGCATCTTTTATGTGGAGTTTTTCTATTAGTTCGAAAACAGCTTCATGCAGTGCTTCAAATTCTATTTTTGCGGTTGGATTTTCGAGCATATTGAGCGATATGCCATGTCGTTTGAAGCAGTCCGTTATTTCTTCGCTGCCGCCCAGTGTGTGAAAGACCAGGTTGGCATAGCTGGAAGACACATAATAACCGCCGGGTCCCACAGACTGTAAGGGTTTAGATAATGTCAGCGTGTCCCGGGTGTCAGGCGGTGTTGTCATTGTTAATTTCCGCTATTTTCAAACTGAGGAGACGTATGGTGGCGGCCTTGTCTAAGCTGGTGTTATTTTTTTGAATTCATCAGCGCATAATTTCGCACGAGCGCTCACTAAAACTCATTTATAGCTGCTCATTGCATATTATGTTTGATGGATGATGGACTGAACTGACATTTCAAACAAGTCTTATACATGTGGGGTTACGGTGCGTTTGTTAATGGTGGACTATGGACTTAGTGAAATCACATAAGACTGATTTTTTTAAAGGGAATTTTTTAGGTAAATAACCCTCGACTGTTGCATTTGTCGACCAGAAGTAGAATGTCGAGGTCATTTTACTAAATATTAACTAATTATATGTTGAATAACATAAGTTTATGTTATCAGTGTGTTGTTTGAGCTGTTGTCCGAACCCGCACCCCGGCCTGGCGCGTGCAGTTTAGGACATGAATATGTCACTTTCTGCAATGCCATTGTCATCTTTCGCACTGCACCGTTCTGCCAAACAGGGGTATTGTCCGTGCCTGACGTTGAGTCAGAGACTGTTAACTTGACTGGGTGTGAGTGGCCAGCCTGGCTAAACGAAACAAACATAAGGTATAGCGTACATAAAGGGGATATCACAATGGCTATTTCGAATACCCAAACAGCAACGCTGGAAACCGGCTCCGAAAGCAAGATGGCAGGGCACTTCAAGCGAAACCGTTTTGCCTATACAGCGGGCGCATTCGCCCTCGCCGTGGGTGCTGCTTTGCGCATCTATCTGGATACCATGGGCTTTACGGTTGGTACTGATTACTATTCAGAAGAATTTCAGACTTACTGGATGCCACTGCTTTACGGTGAAGTTATCTTCATGGGTGCATTTACCGTTATCCTGTCGGTATATTTCTGGATGACCAGAGAGACTGACGCGAGCAGTATTAGTAAGGAACTTGAACTAAGCCGATACTGGAAATTGCTCGGCGTTTTTACAGTCATGGGTATATGGGCTGGCGCGATAGCCTCTAACGCTGTTGAGTCTGATGCTGCATGGCATCAGGTGACCATCCGCGATACGGACTTCACGCCAACACATATCATTATCTTTTACTTTGCGCTGCCGTTTTTAACAGCGATGTTGATTCCCACCTTTATATGGACTCATACGCGCATACCCGCCTATATGAACAAAATATCCCTACCATTTCTGGCCGTAGTTGTCGGTATTCTTATGATTATGCCCAACTATGGTTTTAACGAGTGGGGGCATACTTTCTTCTACGCTGAAGAGTTGTTTGCGGCACCGATACACTGGGGCTTCGTGTTCCTCGGATGGTCCTTGTTCTTTTTGGTGCCGCTGGCGGTGCAGTTATTCACTAATATGGGTCGCCTGATTGCTGAGACAACGGCTGAAGACTACAACGAAGATTCAGTTTAGGGTTTGCAGTAGCTATCTGAGGCCAGGTGCTACCAGATACGCTGGTTAAGCAAAACCACGGTAAGTCACGCGCCACGATCCCGCAAGTAATAAGCGTGCGGGGTTGTATCCCCGACGTTCCACCCTCCATAAGTAGTTACAGTTTATGGCAAGCATCTTTGTACCGGTGAGGTATCCTTATGAGTCAGGCACACGTAGAAGAAGTCACAGAGCCTGAAGCCAAAAGACGGCTTCTGGATATTAAATCGCTCGATAATCCCAAAGCGTTAAAGCTATACCGCCGTTTTGATGGGATTCTTATTCTGGTGCTTTTTACGTTCCTCACGCTAGGCATTCAGATTCAGTTCACGTTGACAGCAGGGGACTGGGATTACTGGATCGACTGGCGCGATCGTCGATGGTGGCCCCTGGTATCACCGTTTACCCTGTTGCTATTTATTGGCGCGTTTACCTACGGCATCTGGTATCGCCTGCGCCTGCCAATTATAGCTACCGCAGTAACGACGCTGTTGTGTCTGGTCTCCTGGCTGAGTCGCTATTTAAACTTTTATGAGTTCGCCAATTTCCCCATGTCCTTTACCTTTCCCTCTACTTATATAGGGCTCGCTATTTTACTGGATTGCTCCCTGGCGATGACCCGCAGTTTAGTGGTCTCTGCAATTATCGGCGGCGGCTTGTTTGGTGCTTTGGTGTATCCCCTCAATTGGTCATTTATGGCGCCTTATAAAGTGCCGGTGGAGTTTAACGGCACGCTTATGTCAGTGGCTGACCTGATGGGCTATCAATATATTCGAACCACGACACCGGAATATTTGAGAATTATCGAGGAGTCGACCTTACGGACCTTTGGCGGCTCCGTGACACCGCTGACGGCGGTCTTCGCTGGGCTTTGTGGCATTGTCGTTTATGCGCTATTTCTATACGCAGGGTCATGGATTAACGGCCTGGATAAATACGCTAAGCGCATTGTTTAAACCGACGTCGGAGTGGACAGAAAAATGAATAATAGTGTAGAGAGAAAGACGTGGTTTAAGAATTTACAGCGTAATAGCCTGTTGGCAGCAGTTGCATTGATACTGCTGGCAGGGGATGTAATGGCTCACGGTGAGCGAGCGCAATTGGCAAGTATGCGTATGCGTACCGTGCATTGGTTCGACACCCAGGTGACACCCTTAAATGTTAAAGTCGGCGATGTGGTGACGGTAACGGGCAAGTTCGTCACTTCTGAGTGGTGGCCAAAACATATGGCCAACATCGATGATACAGTTTTTTTAAACATCGGGGTTCCGGGGCCAACGTTTATCAGATTACATTCTGAAGTGAACGGTGTACCAATGATGCGTTCGACAGCGTTCCCATTAGGAAAGGTGTACGAATACAAAACTGTACTGCGTGCTCGAATTGCCGGGCGTTACCATGTCCATCCCTTGCTCAATGTTAAGGATGCGGGTTCCCTGGTGGCCAAGGGTGCCTGGTTGGAAGTGGTAGAAAACGGCAGCGGCGAGTCTTTTATCAATGAAGTAACCACTTTATCTGGCGATACAATTGATCTTGAAACCTACGGGCTAAGCGGTTTTGGCGGGGTCTATTTTTGGCACGTAGTATGGATTGTTATGGGGGTCGCTTATCTCGTTTATTGGCTAGCCACAAAAAAAGAATTGTTTATACCGCGGTTTATTCGGATTCGAGCCCTGGGCCAGGATCGGGCTAATGAAATAATGACCAAAAATGATTTTGTTGTCAGTAGTATATTTTTTACTTTGACATTGGCGCTGATACTCGCGGGTTATCTTTGGGCGGAAAATAAATATCCGATTACCATCCCGCTTCAGACTGGCCTGGTAGAAGTAGAGCCGATTGAGGTGCCTAAAGGTGATCTTGAAGTGGTGGTCGATCATGCCACTTATCAGTTAGCTGGCCGAAGTTTGACCATGAGAATGAATATGACCAATAATGGCTCAAGCCCGATTCGGATAGCGGAGTTTATAACGGCCAATATTCGTTTTATGAACGCCAAGGTGAGTGCAGGCGAGATTTATGAAGGCGAAGAAATGATTTCTCGCGATGGGCTCACAGTGTCGGTCGATACCATTGCACCGGGTCAGTCACTTGATGTTGACCTGGTAGCCTCTGATGCTTTGTGGGAAAAATTCCGTATGACGGGTCTAATCCATGATCCGGATAGTCGTTTCGCAGGCTTGATTTTTTATTACGACGAAATGGGCGCGCGCTACTATCAGGAAGTTGGCGGAGCTGTGTTGCCGGAGTTCTTTTGATTGCCGGCATGGCGCTATAAATGTTGGTGTGACGCTGCGGACATAATAAGCAGCGTAAACCTAGAAAAATAACAGGCTGAGCTAATTAAATGATACGCGTATCTGCATTACAGAGCTCTATTCTGAGGGCCTGGGCCTCCTGTTCTGTCTTGTTGTGGGCGGCTTTGGGTAGCACCACTTTACTGGCTCATGGTGGCGTATCTATAGAAGACGATGTTTGCCTGATCAAGATTGATCGATACAAGGCGCATTTCACGGGTTATCTACCTAAAGAGCGGGCTACTCAGGAGTTTTGTGAGGACATCCCGGTTGCCAGTGAAAGCATTTTTGTCATCGACTTTATCAGTGATGAGCTGCGGGCAATGGAGCTGGATTTTCGTATTATTCGCGATATCAACGATATTGGTGTTACGGCTACCTATGGTGATCTAGGTGGAGATAAAGCTATCGAGGCTGCGAGTATCTTTTATGAAAAGCCACAGTTGTATCAAAACGGGATTTTGAACGTTCGCTATAACTTCTCTCAGGATGGTCGCTATATAGGTATTGTAAATGCTCATCACCTTGAAACTGGTTTAACATACACGTCCGTATTTCCATTTAGTGTGGGCAAGGTCGACTACTGGCAATACGGCAAGTATTTTTTAATACTATTTATTGGTTGCGGTGTATTTATTTATGGCGCAGGCAGAGGCCATATCTTTCACCCGGACCAAAGAAAATCCGGCAAAAGCAAGCTTACTGACAATAATCAGGGCGACTAACTTGCGTCGTTTCAAACGAAACAGTACACACCATTGAAACACCTCTATCGAACGCTATTGCTCTTAGTCCTTATTGCTGCGGTTCTCGTGCTTACCCCGTGGCAATGGTACCCCCGCGAAGTGCGGGTCTGGTATGCCGATACCTTTGGTGCCAGTGCTTATAAAGCTCCGCGTCCGACCTCTCCACGAGTCCCCCCCCAGGAAGTAGGAGAAACCTGCCCTCCGGATATTAAAGGCTGGCGTAAACCTCAAACCATTGCCGGCATTAATATCATGCCATCCCCGGTTTGCCTGCCTGACAACCCCTGGTCTGTAGCTGCTTCGGTCCTGGGTACGAACAATGTCAGGCCTATGGCTTTGATGGAAAGCCGACTGGCCCCAGATGCGGTGGTGAAAGGTCGGGATCTTGACGGCGATGGTGATCCTGATGAAATCCATATTCGCCTGGAAGTATTTGAACTAAACGGTGGCTCTCCTGACCTTGATGTCCCCGTAGTGCAGTTCCCTATTGCACCAGGCATCAAGCCCGGCCTTTGGGTCTTTGCGCCAAAAGGGCTGGGCATGTCCACAGAAAACTTCGAGTCGCTTATGGCGCAACCGGGCCTGCGGCTGCCTTCGCCTGTAATTCGGGTCGAGCAGGGCGATGTCGTTAAGGTCACACTCGAAAATACCCATTACATGCCCCACACGATACACTTTCACGGTGTAGACCATCCTTTTCTTGACGAGAATGGTGAAGGCAACGATGGCGTGCCAGTGACCAGCGAATCCCCGATCATGCCCGCCACCAGCCATACCTATAATTTCCAGCCGCGCCAACCGGGAACCATGTTTTACCACTGCCATGTCCAGGTGCAATCCCATGTCCTGATGGGTTTGCAGGGCATGTTTGTCATTGAAGAAAATCGACCCAACAACTGGGTGCAGACATTTAATATCGGCGGTGGTTATGTCCGCCACAGTTCTGTCGCCGTGCGTGAAAAATACCAGCGGGAATACGATCTGCATTATCAGGATATCGATCGAGAGCTGGGCAATACCGTGCAGTCGTCCAACGACCCGCGTGTTATCGAGCGATTGTTACACCGAGATTACGATATCACCCAGGCAGACTTCGATTATTACGCCCTAAATGGCCGTTCCTTTCCTTACACCGTGCGTGATTCGCTGATCGCCATTAAACCGGGGGAGCTGGTCAAGCTAAGGGTGCTCAACGGCGGTAGCGAGGGTGTGGCGCTGCATACCCATGGTCACAAAGTGACTATCAGTCATTATGATGGGGTGGAATATCCTGAGCCGGTGCGCGTGACCCGCGATGTGGTATGGCTTGCAGCGGCCCAGCGCCTGGATCTGGAATTATCAGGGGAAAACGATGGCCTGCACAGTTACGGGGAAGGGGTATGGCTCCTCCATGATCATCAGGAAAAAGGCGTCAGCACGGCGGGTATCGGACCAGGTGGCAATATCGGCGTCATCGCCTACGAGCGTTACCTGCAGGATAACGGCTGGCCCATGACTTTCGGCGTCGACTGGTCGAACTACTTCACAGAGGATTTCTACCAGCGCAAAGTGCCGGTCTGGAGCGCCTACGATGAAACGGATCGTTTCGGCGATGTCGTCGCTAAGCCTTGGCCCTCCTGGCATTTATTCTTGCTGAGCCTAATTCTCGGTGTCACTGTGGCTCTCGTTTACCGAATGGTTTGTCGCGGAGATGGTCAAAAATGACGCCGTCCAGAATCAGCTGTTCCATTGTTTTGCAGATGATTTTTCTGCTGGCGTTGTCTTCCTTGCTCTGGGCGGCAGATGAGCTGATGGAACAACAAAGCGGTAAAGGCGGCCACAGAATGATCATGGATGACACCGGCATGGTGATGAATTACAACTCCGATGTTCTGCCTGAAGACTGCGAAAATATCAGTCGAGATTACGAGTTCACAATAATGGCCGGGACAAAATACGCGATCCCTTTCCCGGATACCGTATTTGGCTTCAGTGATCACGAATGGCGGGTAGAGCCCTGCAGTCGAATAACCATCATTTTTAAAAATGAAGATGAAATCCGACACCAATGGATGATTCATCGTCTACCCAGGTATTTATACGACCAGGGCATGTTTCATATGGAAGCGGCTGGTGGGCAAACCCAAAAAGGCGTATTTATTGTGCCCAGCGACGATCGAACCTACCTTGTTCATTGTGATGTTGCCCAACACATGGAAAAAGGAATGAAAGCTCAACTGGTTGTTGGCCGGGGTTCTGGGGATTTATGGAGCATCCCCGGTCTCAGCGCGAATTTTGAACGAGCGTCGCTTTTTTCTTCGTGGTGGCAGCCCCTTGTCTTACTGATGACTTTTCTAGCCACCTGGTTCGCTACCTTGCGTATTGTGAGCGCTATAAGGAAGTCGGGAGCTAATTGAAAGACGCTCCTGGAAGTAAATCCTGGACAGCTATGCTGTCGAAAAATCCCTCCTGATCTATTTTAAATAACCGATTGGTCCATAATTTTATGGACTGGTTTGCGTCAAGGTGTTTACAAAGACGTTGAATTTAAAGGGTTTTTCCCGCGTTTCCCCATCAAATTTTGTAGATGTATGATTTATGTCATGCTAAAGTCCACGAGCTTTTTGCAATTACCAATAATATAAATATCAGGGGGCTGGATTTGGAAACTGTACGCTATCGCATAGCTAAATATGTTATGCATCATCAGTGGCTTTCGCTGCTAGTATTATTCGCAATAACTGTTTTCTTTGCACTTGGGGCAATGAAAACTGAGTTAAAAACTATTTTTTCTGATCTCCTGCCCAAAAGCCATCCTTTTGTCGAAACCTACCTGGATCACCCTAACTTCGGTAATCCCTTGACTGTCACTGTGATGGTCAAGCGAACCGATGGCGGAGATATATATAACCCGGAGACTTTACAGAAAGTCTGGGATATGACCCGTGAGATCGATTTAACACCGGGTGTTGATCACGATCAGATACTGTCTATTAGTACTGAAAAAGCCCGCTATGCTCAGGCAACACCCTTTGGTATTGATAGTCAGCCGCTCATGGGTGATCACGCGCCACAAACTCCAGCGGAGATGGACGAGTTTATTGACAGGGTTAAAAAATCCCCTAGTAGCCAGGACTTCCTGATTTCCCGTGATGGTACCGCCACATTGATTCAGGCGACATTTATTGAACGTCTGATGGACTATGGGACGATTTTTGAGTTTATTCAGGAAAACATTATCGCTGCAAACCAGGATGAGGCCCACGAAATACATGCAGCCGGGCAGCCGATGCTTACGGGTTGGGTGTATTTTTACGAAAAGGAAATGCTGCTTATTTTTGCAGTAACAGGTATCGCGCTCTTACTCTCGTTGGTGCTGTATATGCGTAACGTCGTCGGCGTGGTAGTGCCGCTAGTGTGTAGTCTAGTGGCCGCGTTATGGGGCTTTGGCTTTGTTGGTTGGTTAGGCGACCCTATCGAGCCGTTGATTATGGTGGTGCCATTATTGTTGGTGGCCAGATCCTTTAGTCATTGCGTCCAGTTTATTGAACGTTTTTATGAAATTCAGTACCACGTCAAAAACAAGAAAAAAGCTGCCGAGATCACCATGAGTGTGATGATGGCTCCGGGTGTACTGGGCATTGTTACTGACGCTGTTGGCCTGTTTTTAATTGCTATCGCACCGATTCCTACGATGGAGCGTTTTGCTGTGTTTTGTGGCTTCTGGGCACTTATGCTGGTACCCGCCGGCGTGTTTTTGACACCACTGTTATTGTCCATTATGCCTGAACCAAAAAATGTTAAGCAGATTATCGGGGTCGAGGGTCAAAGCCTTGGTGTTCATGGTGCGATAAAGCATATGCTGCAGCGTGTATCGCGGATTAGCTTTGGAAAACCCGCGCGTGTTACAACAGCCGTGGTGGCGGTCCTGTTTGTACTGAGTATTTTTAAGATGGTGCAAATTAAGATAGGTAACCCGGTGGAAGGTAGTAATTTACTGTGGAGTGACTCGGAATATAATATCGCGGTCAGTAAGATCAATGGCCACTTCCCCGGCTTGAACACCCTCGAAATTATCTTTGAGGTGAAGGAAGAAGAGCAGGAGCGCCTTTTAAAACAGGCTAATACTATTTATAACATGGGCCGTTTGCAGCGATTGGTAGAAAGTGATGAGGTGCCCCCGGTTGCTACCCTGTCCTTTGCAGATTATCTTCCCGAGGCGAATCGCCTGTTTAGTGGTGGTAATCCCAAGTGGGGTCCGCTGGATTTTAATGACACAGCTGTCTCTGCTGCCGGTGGTGCGGTACTGTTCGGGTCCAGTCCCAAAGCGTTTTCTCACGTAACAGATTTCGTCCAGCAAAATGGTACGGTATCGTTATGGTACAAAGATAATAAGCAAGAGACGGTTGATCGTGCCCTGGAGCAGGTTCGTGGTGCCCTCGATGAAATCGGTATTGATCACGAGAAGTACCGGATTCGCCTTGGCTCTGGCACCATTGCCCTGCAGCAGTCGATCAACGATACGGTAGACAAATATCAGTATATTATTCTGTTAGCTCTAAATATCGTCATCCTCATAACCTGTTCCTGGGCGTACCGTTCCATTGTTGCCGGGTTTTTATTGCTGATTCCCGTGAATATGTCTAACTGCTTCCTTGCCGCAGTGATGGTTTATATGGGCATTGGTCTTGATGTAAACACCTTGCCAATTGCAGCGATTGGTATTGGTGTTGGTATCGATTACGGGATCTACTTATTGAGCAGGATTTGTGAAGAATACCAGGAGCATGAGGATTATGGCCTGGCGATAGTCGGCTCAGTGGCGACAACAGGCAAGGCAATCTTCTTTACCGCGACAATTGTATTAATTGGAATATTGCCCTGGTATTTTATGTCAGAACTTAAATTCCTCGCTGATATGGGTCTGTTGCTGGTGATGGTGATGTTGATCAACATGGTTATCGCTCTGGTGGTGGTGCCGCTTCTGGTCTGGTTGATGAAGCCAAAATTTGTTGCTTCCAAAGATCTATTAGTCGGCGAAGGTGTTGATCTGTCTGACTATGCTGGCGGCGATGAGGCCTATCAGTAACACTAAATTCTAATCAATCCGCCTCGGCTAGCTGAATACTCAGCTAGCCGATAAGTTTGGGATAAAAAACCGAGCCGCCAAACGGCTGATGATCCCAGAGTTAGGTAATCAGTATGATATGGAGAAAAGAGACATGTTAGGGCGAATAGAATTGAGTCGAGTAAAACAGGTTATCGCTGGTGTAGGTTTAGGTGTGTGTATTAGCGCCTCGGCACTCGCTGAAGAGACCGAGACAGATCTGCTTACCCTTCGTTATGAAGGTATTCCCCACGACGCCTTGTACGATGTATGTTTTCAAGGCCAAAAGGGGTTAGCTGTTGGGGTCGCCGGTACTATATTGACAACACCTGATGCAGGATTAAGCTGGCAACCAGAAACCCCTCTTACCGACAAAGCACTGCTGGGCGTGTCATGTAGAGGTAAAACTGCTATTGCAGTGGGCCAGGAGGGCACTATCCAGGTACAGGCGACGACGGGTGAATGGCAAGCGGTCAGTTCTGGCTCAGAGCAAAGATTGTTGTCAGTAGATTCAAATAATCAGGGGTTGGCAGTAGCAGTGGGTGGCTTCGGATCTGTATTACGATCTGTAGACGCAGGAGCTAGCTGGGAGCCTCTCAGCTTTGACTGGGAAGCTATTCTCAATGATTTCCTTGAACCTCATATCTACGACGTTGTCGTTTTTGACGACAACACCATTATGGTGGTCGGTGAGTTTGAGCTGATCCTATTGTCCGCCGACGGTGGTGATAGCTGGGAAGTTGTTAACAAGGCTGACTCGTCCCTGTCGGGTATTTATTTCTCTGATCGACAAACAGGTTATGTAGTTGGCCAGAACGGTAAAGTGTTAAAAACTGTTGATGGTGGTTTGACCTGGCAAAGCAGCGGCGAGGTGCCAACCAGAGAGAATCTGCTCGATGTCTGGTCGTCGGGACGGGACGTATTCATTACTGGCATTCGAACCTTGCTGCGTAGCCGAAATTCGGGTGCGACCTGGGAATCTATTACCGAGGGGGACATTTCAGTTAAATGGTACCAGTCTGTCAAGGGTACGCCGGTAGATAATGGAGCCTCCAAACGTATTGTTATGGTGGGTCATTCAGGACGCATTGTTCAAATCGACAACTAATATTGATTGGGAGGATTTTATTTGGCACTCGGTTCGGGACAGAGCCTGGCAACGCTGTGACCACAAGACCCTATTAATTTGTTCGGCGTTTTTCGCACCCTATTTATGTTTCTATGAAATGGTCAGTTGAGGTGATAGGGCTCCTGCCATATTAAGTTTTAACGACGAAATTTTAATAGCTAAACTGTTTGGAAAACACCAGGGCTACCAGGACTGGTGTTTTCCTATTCAGGATGTAGAACTGTTGCGGAGTTATTGTGTCTATTCTTAGCCACCCACTTTTGACGAGGGGAAGTTAGCCACACGTTTTTCATTGACAGCAGAAACGCCTTCAGCAGCATCCTCACCGAGAAAACACAACATTTCCATACGCAGGGAGTTTTCAAAGATTGGTGCCGCCATTTGCATCCAGCCATTGAGAGTGGTCTTGGTGCCCCGAATCGCATGCTGACTACCGGCTGCCAGGTTATCGGCGATGGCCATGGCCCGCGGTAACACGTCTTCAGCGGGGGCGCTCATGCTCACCAGACCGATGCGATCAGCTTCCTTACCATCGACAAACTCGGCCGTCATTAGATAATATTTTGCTTTCGCCATGCCGCACAGAATCGGCCAGATAATCGCAGCATGGTCACCTGCACCAACGCCCAACTTGACATGGCCGTCAGTGAATTTGGCCGTTTCGGACATAATGCTAATATCAGCCATCAAGGCAACTGCCAGACCTGCGCCAACCGCCACACCGTTGATGGCGGAAATTACCGGTTTTTCGAGGGCGAGCATATTAAAAACAATGTCACCGGCCTCTTTCTGAATTTTGCGAATACCCTCTGGTTTGCCGACCACGCCCTCGATCCAGGTTAAATCGCCACCGGCTGAAAAGGCTTTCCCTGCACCGGTAACCACGACGACATTGGTATCATCATCGTTAGCAACGGTGTCCCATATTTGGGTCAGTTCCCAATGCATACGGCCATTGGTGGCGTTCATGACTTCTGGACGGTTCAGGGTAATGAGCAGTACGCCATTGTCTTTATGTTCGAATAACAGATGTTCATAGTCTGAATATTGCATCAATTGTTGCCTCTTGTAAGGTTAGTGGTTGGCTGATGATTACTGTGCAAAAATGCCAGTTATCGTTGAGTCAGTAATTACTTACACAGTTCCTGGTCCAGTGTCATGCCTGAGTCAAGTTGTACGCCCAGGGTGTTCAATGCCATGGAGACCAGGTTGTACTGGCCTGCCGTGAAGACGATATCCATCAATTGCTCGGTGTTGTAGTGCTCAGACAAGCTCTGCCAGGTAGCGTTAGAGATAAAAGCATCATTGCGTAATTCGTCGGTTGCGATAAGTAGTAAACGCTCCTTATCGGCCCATACTGGCGATTCAGCGCCGACTTTGACTTGCTCAATTTCTTCGGCGCTCATGTCGCACTTCAAGCCAATCTGCACATGCTGACCCCATTCATAGCCGGACTTACACAGCCAACCCATGCGCAAAATGACGATCTCTCGATCCCGTAAACTAATTGTTGACTTGCCCATTATATGATTGGCAAAAACCATCCAGCGTCTGGCAAGGTTGGGGTGGTTGGCCAGGGTTTTAAAAATATTGAGGATTCGCCCGCCCATTTTTGCATTACCAATGGCAGCTCTTTGGGCTTCGTTCCAGTCAGCTTCCTGAATCGGCGCTACTCTAGGTATCTTCATTCGCATATAAATATCCTCCTGTTTTTATTTGCTTAATCAATTTTTTATTAGCGTTGGGAGATGGGTGGCCATATTCGCCGGCAGGTTGATCAGGCCTATTTATATTCTACTTTGTCAATTTCGTATTCAAAGTCGCCGGAAGGTGTTTTCACCAGGACCACATCACCAACTTCCTTACCAATTAATGCTCGAGCAATGGGTGATTGGTAGGATATTTTTTGTTCTTTGATCTCGGCCTCGTCGTCACCGACAATCTTGTAGGTGAAGGCTTCATCCGATTCGATGTTAATAATGGTGACGGTTGTGGAAAAAATGACTTTATCGGTGGCAGGCATTGTCGAAATATCGATAACCTGGGCATTACTCAATTTGCTTTCTAAATCCCGAATCCGTGCTTCAGCAAAACCCTGTTCTTCACGGGCAGCGTGATATTCGGCATTTTCTTTTAAATCACCATGGGCTCGCGCCTCAGCGATCGCTTCAACAATACGTGGTCGATCGATTTTTTTTAATTGTTCCAGCTCGGCCCGAAGTTGGGCTTCGCCCTTTACAGTCAGGGGGGTTTTACTCATGGAGTTTCCTTGTTTGGCGTTTGTAGCAAGTGATTAGACCGCAAGTTCCTGCAACTTTCTCACTTGCAGCTTACTGTCGGTGGTAGGAGCATTGTACTCAAGCGCCATGCAGACCGCACTGCCACCAGCCAGAGTCGTGGTGTAATAAACACCGCTAGCTTCAGCGCTGGATCGAATTGCGGCCGAATCATTGATCGCCTGGCGGCCCTCTGTGGTATTGATAATCAAATCTATCTTGCCGTTTTTTATCATATCAACTATATGAGGACGTCCCTCTTTGACCTTGTTAACCACTTTAGTTTCAAGCCCTGCATCACGAATAATCTTCGCGGTACCACTGGTACAAACTAGTGAAAAACCTAGCTTAGATAGCTGTTTGGCAAGTTCTGCTACCCCGGATTTATCTGGTTCCCGAACACTTAAAAAGGCGGTCCCAGCCCGGGGAATTTCGTCACCCGCACCCAATTGTGCTTTGGCGTAGGCTTCGGCGAAAGTTTCACCGATTCCCATCACTTCACCGGTCGATTTCATTTCTGGCCCTAAAATCGGATCGATACCGGGGAACTTATTAAAGGGGAAGACAGCCTCTTTGACGTAAAAATATTTGGGCATAACCTCCTTAGTAACCCCCATATCCGCAAGGCTTTGACCCGCCATGCATCGAGCAGCGATTTTTGCCAGGGAAACACCGATAGCCTTGGAGACAAAAGGTACAGTACGTGAAGCTCGGGGATTAACCTCAATCACATAGACTTTGTTGTCCTGCCAGGCTAACTGTACATTCATCAAACCTTTGACGCCGAGTTCAAGGGCCATGGCTTTGACGACTGCGCGCATTTCTTCCTGGACCGCCTCGGGTAAACTATAAGGAGGGAGCGAACACGCTGAATCACCGGAGTGGATACCTGCCTGTTCAATATGTTGCATGATGGCACCGATCACCACATTCTTGCCATCCGAAACGGCATCAATATCCACCTCTATTGCCGCAGAGAGGAAATAATCGAGCAGCACTGGGGAGTCATCGGAGACCTCCACGGCGTCACGCATATAGCGCAGTAATTCATCGCTATCGTAGACGATTTCCATAGCCCGACCACCGAGCACGTAAGATGGCCTCACCACCAGGGGGTAGCCAATGTCCATAGCCTTTTCGATGGCCTGATCCACCGAGCGCACGGTGGCGTTGGAGGGCTGCAATAAATCCAGCTTGTTGATCATTTGCTGGAAACGTTCTCTGTCTTCAGCTCGGTCGATGGCGTCTGGTGTCGTGCCAATAATCGGCACCCCAGCAGATTCGAGGGCCTGTGCCAATTTCAGTGGCGTTTGCCCACCAAACTGGACGATCACGCCAACAGGACGTTCAATAGACACAATTTCAAGAACGTCTTCGAGCGTGACAGGCTCAAAATAGAGTCGGTCTGAGGTATCGTAATCGGTGGACACGGTTTCAGGATTACAGTTAACCATAATGGTCTCGTAGCCATCTTCGCGCATCGCCAGGGCCGCATGTACACAACAATAGTCAAACTCGATTCCCTGACCAATACGGTTTGGGCCGCCGCCGAGCACCAGAATTTTATCCCGCCCCGAAGGCGCGGACTCGCACTCCTCTTCGTAGGTGGAGTACAGGTAAGCCGTGTCGGTGGAGAATTCAGCAGCGCAGGTATCGACGCGTTTGTAAACGGGTCGAATGTCGGCCTGCCAGCGCTTTTCTCGCACTTCCGCTTCACTAACGCCAATGATATCGGCTATGCGTCGGTCGGCGAAACCCTTGCGTTTCAGTGCATAGAGATAATCGGTATTCAGATCACTCAGCTGGCGGCGGCTTAACGCTAGCTCTTCCTTGATTAAATCTTCGACTTGTACCAGAAACCATCGATCAATAGCGGTAGCCTCAAACACATCCTCAACACTCATTCCTGATCGGAAGGCATCGCCGACATACCATATTCGGTCAGCGCTTGGGGCCGTCAATTGCTGTCGAATTTCACTGTTGGCTGTATCATTGTTCAGATCGACCCGAGGCTCAAAACCTGAGCTACCGACTTCAAGACCGCGCAAGGCTTTTTGAAGAGATTCCTGAAAGGTCCGGCCGATAGCCATGACTTCACCCACCGATTTCATTTGCGTCGTCAAGAGTGAGTTGGCCTGAGTAAATTTCTCAAAAGCAAAACGTGGTATTTTGGTTACCACGTAATCGATACTGGGTTCGAAAGAGGCTGGTGTTGCACCGCCAGTGATGTCGTTGCGTAATTCGTCGAGGGTATAGCCAATGGCCAGTTTTGCGGCAATTTTGGCGATAGGAAAGCCCGTTGCTTTTGAGGCCAGCGCTGAGGACCGGGATACCCTGGGGTTCATCTCGATCACCACCAGACGGCCATTATCTGGATTAACGGCAAATTGCACGTTTGAGCCGCCGGTTTCAACGCCAATCTCCCGGAGCACAGCGATCGAGGCGTTGCGCATGATCTGATATTCCTTATCAGTCAGGGTTTGGGCTGGAGCAACGGTAATCGAATCGCCAGTGTGGATACCCATAGGATCGAGGTTTTCAATCGAGCAGATGATGATGCAGTTATCGTTTTTGTCCCGTACCACCTCCATTTCAAATTCTTTCCAGCCGATAAGAGATTCATCAATTAGCAACTCGTTGGTGGGCGAAAGATCCAGGCCGCGTTTGCAAATATCTTCAAACTCTTCTCGGTTATAGGCGATGCCGCCACCTGATCCACCCATGGTGAAGGAGGGGCGAATAATGCAGGGGAAGCCAAATAGGTCAGGCACCTGGAGCGCTTCTTCAAGGCTATGGACAATGCGAGAATTGGGTGTTTCCAGGTTGATGGCTTTCATGGCACGGTCAAACTTTTCACGATCTTCGGCTTTATCGATGGCCTCTTTAGTGGCGCCGACCAGCTCGACATTAAATTTTTCGAGCACACCTTCTCGCGCTAGATCAAGGGCGCAGTTGAGCGCGGTTTGGCCGCCCATGGTTGGCAATATCGCATCCGGGCGTTCTTTCTCGATAATCGCTGCTACCGTCCGCCACTCGACGGGCTCGATGTAGGTGGCATCAGCCATTACCGGGTCGGTCATAATGGTCGCAGGGTTGGAATTGACCAGGATGACGCGGAAGCCCTCCTCTCGCAAAGCTTTACAGGCCTGGGCACCCGAATAATCGAATTCACAGGCCTGCCCGATAACAATCGGGCCGGCACCAAGAATTAATATACTGTGAATATCGCTACGTTTTGGCATTGGTCCTCATCAGAAGTTTTTCGAAGAGCCATAAGTTTTGGTTAAGAAGCCGTCAGCTCGGATATAGGGGCGGTCAGCTTGATGGTAAAGAGCCGTCAGCTCGGTAAAGGGCCATCAGTTCGATAAAGTGATCAAATAAAGGTGCTGTATCGTGAGGGCCAGGGCTGGCTTCAGGGTGGCCCTGAAAGCCAAAGGCCGGCTTATCAGTGCGTGCAATACCCTGCAAAGAAGCATCAAATAGCGAACGATGCGTGGCCCGTAAAGTAGTCGGCAAGCTCGCTTCATCAACCGCAAAGCCGTGGTTCTGACTGGTGATTAGCACGGTTTGATCATCAAGATTCTGTACTGGATGATTAGCTCCGTGGTGACCGAACTTCATTTTCACTGTAGTAGCGCCAGAAGCGAGCGCCAACAACTGGAGCCCTAGACAAATACCAAACAGGGGGATATCGGTTTCCAGCAAAGATTGGATAGCACGAATGGCGTAATCGCAGGGTTCTGGATCGCCAGGTCCATTGGACAGGAAGACCCCGTCCGGCTGCATTGCCAACACAGTACTCGCCGGCGTTTGTGCAGGTACGACGGTGACTTCGCAACCGCGATCCACCAGCATACGCAAAATATTGCGTTTTATGCCGTAGTCATAGGCCACTATCCGATAGGGTGCAGCAGCTTGCTCAGTGTTCTGAGTATGGTTTGGTGTTTTCTTGTCAATTTTTCTCTCGGCATGTTTTGGTACTCGCTGTATGCGAGCCGCTAGTTGCCAACTCCCAGCCGTCCATACATAAGGTTTTCTTGTCGACACTTCTTTAGCGAGATCCAGACCTGCCAGGCCAGCAAAGTTTCGCGCCGCGTCAATAGCTTCAGATTCGGCACTCTCAGTATCGGTAAAACCGGCCACTATGGCGCCGCTTTGAGCGCCTTTTTCTCGTAAAATTCGAGTCAGTCTACGCGTATCGATGTCAGCAATGGCGACAATGTTGTGTTGTTTCAGATACAAGTCGAGGCTTTGCTCGCTACGAAAATTGCTAATAGTCAGGGGCAAATCCCTAATCACCAGGCCAGCAGCCCACAGTGCGGCCGACTCTTCGTCTTCGCTATTAACGCCAACATTGCCAATATGTGGGTAAGTCAGTGTGACTATCTGTCTGGCGTAGGAGGGGTCGGTGAGAATTTCCTGATAACCGGTCATAGCGGTGTTAAACACCACCTCGCCGCTGGTGACAGCTTCTGCGCCGATAGCTTTACCACGAAAAATAGAACCATCTGCAAGCGCTAAAATGGCAGGTGGGCGGGCGAGCTGGTTCAACAGGAACTCCTTCGTAGGGCCAGTAAGTAATGGGTTTTCTGACAACGAACGAAAGGTGGTTGCTCTATAGGTTAGAAAGTTCAGGCCAAGCGAGTTAAAACGCTCAACTAAGAAAATCAGGTTATAAAAAAGCGAGATGAAAACCGTTGTTTCATCTCGCCAAAATGCAACCTTTTAAGATATTCCACCGCGTGCCAACCTCTGCGCTGTCAGGCTGATACCGCGGATTATACCCCGGCCAAACCTGAGGCAGGATTCTAGGTGATTAGCCCTAAACTGTCCAGCTATTACGAGCCTGAAACATCTCTCTCCGGACACGTTTACGACCGTATTTTGAACAGGATGTTCAGGTCTTCTATATAAACGATAAACGCTTTTGTTTAAGGCCTAGTTATTTAAGGCCCAGGACATCCTGCATGTCAAACAGACCGTTAGGTTTATCGGCCATCCAGGCTGCAGCCCGTACCGCTCCTCTGGCAAAAGACATACGACTTGATGCTTTGTGGGAGATTTCGATACGCTCGCCTTCGGCTGCAAACATCACCGTGTGATCGCCGACGATGTCACCAGCCCGAATAGTGGTAAAACCAATCGTGTCGTTCTTACGTGCCCCAGTTTGTCCTTCACGCCCATACACCGCCACTTTATCGAGGTCGCGATCCAAAGCGTCAGCTACCACCTTTCCCATACTTAAGGCAGTACCTGAAGGCGCATCGACTTTGTGGCGGTGATGAGCCTCGGTAATTTCAATGTCGACATCGTCACCCAGGACCCGCGCTGCCATATCTAGCAATTTAAAACAGAGATTAACGCCGGTGCTAAAATTGGAGGCCATACAGAGAGTTGTATTTTCGGCGGCGGCGACGACGGTGGCTTTTTGTCTGGCGTCAAAACCGGTGGTGCCGATCACCATTTTCTTGCCATGTTGAGCACATAAAGAGGCATTGCTAACGGTCGCCGCAGGCACAGTGAAATCTATCAGCACATCAAAATCGTCGATGATTTCATTAAGGTCTCCCACTACGATAACACCATTGCGTCCTAATCCGGCCATCTCGCCAGCATCTACTCCCAGCAAAGAATTTTCGGGCTGTTCCAGAGCGGCTGACAGGGTTAAATCGGGATGATTAGCCACTGCTTCAATTAAGGTTCGACCCATGCGACCACCGGCACCGGTCACGGCTATTCTTGTCATTTTATTCCCCTCGCCCTGGTAAATATGGGCTAAAGCAGATCAGGCACTAAAGCCATCAAAAAAACTTTTCACCCCTGCAAACCAGCTGGTTTTACGCGGTGAATGCTTGTCATTGTCCAATGAATCCTGAAGCTCTTCCAATATTTTCTTTTGTTTAGAGTTTAGTTTTATCGGTGTTTCAACCACCACTCGACAGAGGAGATCACCTTGAGGCCCACCCCGTACGGGAACCACACCTTTGTTGCGCATGCGAAACAACTTGCCGGTTTGGGTTTCTGCAGGGACTTTTAGCTTAACCCGGCCAGTCAGGGTCGGGACCTCGAGTTCGCCACCCAGTGCGGCATCAACAAAGGAAATAGGTACCTCGCAATACAGATTTGCACCATCGCGCTGGAATATCTGATGTTCCTTAACTACGACCTGAACATACAGATCACCGGCCGGGCCACCACCGGGCCCCACTTCGCCTTCGCCGCTTAGCCGGATTCTGTCACCAGTATCAACACCCGCGGGTACTTTTACTGACAGAGTCTTTTGCTCTTCAATTTGACCGCGGCCATAGCATTTATTACAGGGGTCAGTGATGATCTTGCCTCGACCTCGACATTTGGGACAGGTCTGCTGCACTGAGAAAAAGCCCTGAGCTCGCCTGATCTGACCGGCTCCCTGACAGGTATCACAGGATGTCGGTGAGGTGCCCTTGCGTGCGCCGCTACCATCACAGGGTCCGCAGGTGACCATAGTCGGCACACGAATTTTTGTCTCTGTACCCTGGGCGGCATCTTCGAGACTGAGCTCCAGGTCATAACGAAGATCGGCACCTCGGGTCCGGCCGCCTCGTCCCTGACCGCCAAAAATATCCCCGAATACATCGCCAAAAATGTCACTGAACCCAGCGCCACCTCCCCCATTTGCCTGGGCGTTTACACCTTCGTGGCCATATCGATCATAGGCGGCTTTCTTTTGGCCGTCGGAAAGGACTTCATAAGCCTCACTGGCTTCCTTGAATGTTTCTTCCGCATCTGGGTTTCCCGGGTTGCGATCTGGGTGATGTTTCATGGCAATTCGCCGATAGGCTTTTTTTACCTCGCCTTCGTCAGCGTCCCGAGATACGCCAAGGACTTCGTAATAATCTCGTTTTGACATAATTCGCTCAGTTTATCCTTTAAAATAATGCATAAGTTCAGGTGTGCTTCAGTCTGTGAAGTGCCGCCAGTTTTGGGGGTTCACATAGCACAAAACGCAGACCCCAGAGCCTGCGTTTATGCATTAGCAATGAATCAAAATATTTAACTAACGATTATTTCGCCTCAGTGTCTTTAACTTCCTCGAATTCAGCATCGACCACATCTTCGCCGCTATCTTTATTTGCCTCGCCTTCATTCGCTCCTTCAGCTTGTGCAGCCTGCTCAGCATAGAGTTTTTGCGCCAGTTCAGCCGAGGCCTCGGATAATTTGCTGGCCGCTGCATCGATGGCTTCCTGATCGTCGCCACTTACCGCTTCTTCAACACCCTTAATCGCTGATTCGATGGCTTCTCGCTCTTCTGGCGTGGCCTTTTCACCCGCTTCTTCGAGGGTCTTTTTAGCCGCGTGAGCTAAGCCGTCTGCGGTATTTCGGGCGCTGATTAAGGCTTCAAACTTGAGATCACTCTCAGCATTGGCCTCGGCGTCCTTGACCATTTTTTCAATCTCTTCGTCGGATAAACCCGATGAAGCCTTGATAATGATGGACTGCTCCTTGCCAGTGGCTTTGTCCTGGGCAGAGACATTAAGAATACCGTTGGCATCAATATCAAAGGACACTTCAATTTGCGGCATACCGCGGGGCGCAGGTGGAATATCTGACAGATCAAAACGACCCAGTGATTTATTCTGTGCCGCTTGCTTTCGCTCACCCTGAACGACGTGGATGGTCACTGCCGACTGGTTATCGTCGGCCGTTGAAAAGATCTGAGATTTTTTGGTCGGGATGGTGGTATTTTTCTCGATCAGAGCTGTTGCCACGCCACCCATGGTTTCGATACCGAGGGTCAGTGGGGTTACATCCAGCAAGAGTACATCGGTAACATCACCTGCTAGCACCGCGCCTTGAATTGCTGCACCTACGGCAACCGCCTCGTCCGGGTTTACATCCCGGCGTGGTTCTTTACCAAAAAAGTCGCCGACTTTCCTTTGCACCAGGGGCATACGGGTCTGACCGCCGACCAGAATAATTTCATCAATCTGCGATGCTGACTTTCCTGCATCCTTTAGAGCCATTTTTAAGGGAGCAATTGAACGGTCGACTAAATCTTCCACCAGAGATTCAAACTTGGACTGGGTTAGCTTCACCACCAAATGTTTCGGGCCAGTGGCATCTGCGGTGATATAGGGAAGATTGACCTCAGTTTGTTGACTGGATGACAACTCAATTTTGGCGTTTTCTGCGGCTTCCTTGAGGCGCTGCATGGCCAGGGGGTCACCTTTTATATCAACGCCGTTAGTCTTTTTGAATTCATCGGCCAGGTAGTTGATCAAACATAAATCAAAGTCTTCCCCACCGAGGAAAGTATCGCCGTTGGTGGAGAGCACTTCAAATTGCGTCTCACCATCAACATCGGCAATTTCAATAATTGAAATATCAAAGGTGCCACCACCGAGGTCATAAACGGCAACGATGTGATCCCCGCTGCCTTTATCCATACCGTAGGCAAGTGCTGCAGCAGTGGGTTCGTTAATGATACGTTTTACATCAAGACCGGCGAGTTTTCCTGCATCTTTGGTGGCTTGACGCTGAGAATCATTAAAATATGCTGGGACGGTGATAACTGCTTCGGTTACTTTCTCACCGAGGTAGTCTTCGGCGGTTTTTTTCATTTTCTTAAGCACTTCGGCAGAAATTTGAGGTGGTGCTTTTTTGTCTCCCAAAGCTTCTACCCAGGCATCGCCATTATCAGCTTTGACAATCTTGTAAGGCACCATGGCGATGTCTTTTTGAACCACATCGTCATCAAAACGGCGGCCAATCAAACGCTTCACCGCGAACAATGTGTTGTTGGGGTTGGTGACCGATTGGCGTTTTGCCGATTGACCTACCAGGGTTTCTCCGTCGTCTGTAAATGCGACCGTAGACGGTGTCGTGCGTGTGCCTTCGGAGTTCTCAATGACCTTCGGCTTGTCGCCTTCCATTACCGCAACGCAGGAATTAGTGGTTCCTAAATCAATTCCAATTATTTTGCCCATGCTGGCATTCTCCACTTAAATTTTGCTATGAACGTTTCAATCTCTGTGTTCTATATTGGCGCTGAAGATAAAAATTCAAGCCTGAACCGTATTCTTTTGGCTGCGGCCTCTGACGCCTCTAAATATCGCCTCATTTGTAGTACTAGCTTTCCGCACCCTTCGAGACAATAACCATTGCGGGTCGAACCAGACGCCCATTCAGCGAGTATCCTTTTTGAAATACCTCGAGAACGGTATTAGCGGGAACCTCTGGGTGAGCCACCATCGTCATAGCCTGATGGAACTCAGGGTCAAAAATCTCGTTGGCGGGGTCTATTTGTTCAACTTTATTGCGGGCGAGTACATCTACAAAGCTTTTCAGGGTTAATTCGATGCCCTCACCAATGGCTTTCTGGGCTTCATCCTTACTATCGATAAGGGAATTTATGGTTGTCAGACCTCGTTCCAGGTTGTCGACGACTGGCAGTAGTTCACCGAGGAAGTTTTCCAGAGCGTACTTGTGAGCATTTTCGATATCACGATCAACTCGGCGACGCAGATTCTGCATCTCGGCCTGGGTTCTCAAGGTTTGATCTTTAGCTGTCTGTAGCTGTTCTTCAAGCGCAGCGATGGGGTCTTGTTGGCTGGTTTGCTCCGGCGCAACGCTAGCCTCATCTACTAATTCACCTTCATCAACAGCTTGTTTTTCCTTGAGATGGTCTTTATCTTCTCCGGACTGCTGGTCTTCCTGAGGAGCTTGCTCATCACTCGACACGGTTTTCCCCTAAGTTTTGGACGTAAGCGCTATATTGGGTCGGCTGCGAGTCTTTCAAGATGTCAATGAAGTGCATCGATAAGATCCATTGCGATGGCTAGTGGAATTTATGTATAAGATAAATGACAGGATCAAATGTAAACTGGCAGCCAAAGGTAAGATAGCTCATCATGGTAGCCAAAAGATTGGCAGCTAACAGCTGATGACTCCAACTGGTTGAACCTTCCTTGCTTACTTCACTGACTATTATTGATTTCACCCTGGTAAAACATCTCGATATCGAGTTTTCTGTGGGTATGACGGCTGTGACCGGTGAAACCGGCGCGGGCAAATCATTGATTCTCGATGCTCTCGGTCTAGCACTGGGCGATCGAGGTGATATCGACCGTATTCGTCAAAATGCTAACAAAGCAGAGGTGGCAGCTAATTTTGATCTTCAAGGCAACCATGCTGCGCAGCAATGGCTCGAGGATAATGGTTTTGAACGCAAGGAGCTTGAGAACGGTAATAGTGGCGAAAATATTGCTGGAGAAGTACTGATACGTCGTACTCTGAGCCAGGACGGGCGCTCTCGAGGCTTTATCAATGGTCAGGCCGCAACCATGACACAGTTACGTGAATTAGGCGGTTTTATTATTGATATCCACAGTCAGCACGAACATCAGTCTTTGTTGGAGAGACGCCAACAACAGGCCCTACTTGATGATTTTGGCGGTAATTACGCGCTGTGTCAGGCAGTCAAACGTAGCTATCAGGCCTGGTTGGGCGCGAAAAATAGCCTTGATCAATACCAGTCACGGGATGAAGATTTTGCCGCACAGCGAGAATTACTCACCTTTCAGCTAGAAGAGTTAAATCAGCTCAAACTCGAGGACGGCGAAGTTGAGACCCTCGAAAAAGAACAATCACTATTGGCCAATGCGGAATCTATTATTACTGATAGTCAGCAAGTGCTGGCCTTGTGTGACGATGGTGAGGGTAACGAACAATTAAGTGCTCAGGCTGCGCTTAACAGGGCCTGCGTGATTTTAGAAGCGATGCCTCATCGCTCGGACCTACTCGAGGAGGCACTGGCGCTGTTGAATTCATCACGGATCCAGGTCAGCGAAGCAATTGCCGATCTACGACATGATCTCGCTTCCTGCGAGCTTGATCCAGTCAGACTAGAGCAAGTGGAAGAGCGCTTATCGCTAAGCTATCAACTGGCACGCAAACATAAAATTAAAGCCAATGACTTGCCGGCCCTGGTTCTTAAACTAAGCGAGCAGCTGGAAAAAGCCGGTGGTGCAGAGGTCGATGCCGAAGTTCTGGCTGCCGAGGTGGAGGCGCTAGAGGTAGCCTATTTAAAGACAGCGACTAAGCTGAGCAAAGCCCGAAGTAAGGCCGCCGGAGAGTTTAGCGCTGCCGTTAACCAGCAATTAGCGAGTTTGGCAATGGCTGGGGCGTCCATCGAAGTATCTCTGCTGGCTAATAAAGATGGGCAATACGGCGCCTCCGGCCTTGAAAGTGTAGAAATACTGGTCAGTACTAACCCCGGCCAGGCGCATCGGTCTTTGAGCAGAGTCGCTTCGGGTGGTGAGCTCTCACGTATAAGTCTGGCTATCCAGGTGGTTGCCGCGGAACATTCCAGTATTCCGGTGCTGGTGTTTGATGAGGTCGATGTGGGCGTAGGCGGCGCCACGGCCAGTGTTATTGGCAAGTTGTTAAGAAAGCTCGGTGACAAAGGCCAGGTGATCTGTATTTCTCACCAGGCGCAGGTAGCCAGTTACGCACAATGGCACTTACTGGCTAGTAAGACACAGATCGAAAATGCCACGGAAAGTCATTTGATTAAACTGGAAGCAAGTGCCCGAAAAAAAGAAATAGCCCGCATGTTAGGTGGGGAAAAAATTACTGAAAAGACCTTGTCTCACGCTGAGGAAATGCTGGCAGTTGGCTCGGAGAGCTGACGGGCAGATAACAAGTAGTAGCATTTTATTCAAGCAAGTAAAAAACCGGCATTGAATGCCGGTTTTTTTATGCTGTGTTGTGTTTTTAGTGCATGGCTTAGAACTGATAGCCCACCCGGAAGGTTAAATCATCGCTTTGATCAATGGGGTTAAAGATGCTGTCGGTACCGTTGCCATCGATGAAGTTAATAAAGGCTTCAACGGTGAAGTTACCCGTTGGCTTCCATTTCACGCCGGGCTGGAGTAAGTAGCCGTTGTGCTCATCGTAGAGAAAGGCGACGTCAAAACGCCATTTCAGTGCCGGAGTCGGCTGAGAAAAGGCCAGTACCCAGCCATGCCAGCCGCGGTCATCTTCACCGCCACCGGGTCGCTTATGCGCGTTGCCGCCAAGGCCCGACAGATTCCTGCCGAGCAAATCCGACTCACTGCGCCAGTGCCATTCAAACACCAGGTAGGTCGCTGGATAATTGTCAGAAAACCGGTGGTATTTTTCCAGCACGAAGGTGGTCAGTATTTCATCGTCTTCAATGAACTGATGCCGCAAAGCATTAGTGAACGACTTGTTCGGGGTATAGCTGAGCTCCATCCGCATAATCAGCTGATCTAACCAGGTATCCGGCTCGGCAAAAAAGATATAGTTAAACCCGGCCCCATAGACATTCTCTGATTCGTAGTGGGCCTTGATGACACCGGTCAGTGAGGTGTGTCCGGTAAAAACCGCAAAGGTGGGGAACAGTTCAACAAAATCATTGCCATTAAAGCCGCCAGGAATTAAACCAAAAAAGTCGCTGGGGCCACCCCCTGAAACCGTGGTGATAAAATCCTGACTGGTATCAACACCCAGGCCGGCCACGAAGGCTTCAATCCAGGGCCAGTCTTCGATCAGGCCGTTAAGGACATCTGCGCCGTCGATACCGGATTGCCCGGATAGCCAGAACCATTCGTAGGAAGAAGAGGTACCATCACCGCCATCAACAAAAATAAAGGGTTGTTGCTCAAAGCCACAGAGCCCTGCTAGCAGGCCCAGTGCCGCGGGATTGGCACACTGCGCATCGGTAAACAGTTTTTGACCGCCCGCCTGGAGGTCAAAGACCGGGTTAGGGTTGTGCTGACTGATGGCAAAAAACTGCACACCCAAATTACCAATTTGACCGCTGAGACGGACACCGGCGTTAATCTGATCGTCAACACGATCAAAGCCTTCCTCATAATTGACCGTAAAGTTAGGCTGAGCAATGAGGTTGTAGGAAGAACCCTGGGCCATGAGCACCGAAGGCTGAAACATCTGGGCATAGACTTCGATCTCCCAGTCGCTGTTGATGTTATAGCTGGCCCGGACACCCGGTGCCCCGAGGCGCTCATCGGCATATTCCTCAGAGCCATAATCGAGGAAGAAGTGACGACGGACGTCCAGCCCGTTGGGCTGATCAGCGACGCGGAAGAACAGGCCCTCGCCCCAGGCGATTTGCTGCTGACCGATACGCACCCACAGAGGACCGTTGACGTAGTCAAGGTACATGGAGGGGATATCAATCATGTAGTCGTTATCACTCATCGACAGATAAGTGGCTTCGTTACCATGGTTATTGACGCCAAACTCATCGGTGTCACGGATACCTTCGACGTTGGGGCTAAAGCCATACGGGTGGTCATCGCGATCAAAACCTTTCCAGTCCCCAAAGACATCGGGCTGGTAGTAGCCCCGGATTTTCATAAAGCCGGTGAGGCTGTTGGTAAAACTAAACTGGAAATCGAGTTCCGCTTTGGTAGCAAAGACATTCCAGTTGTTATTCTGTGACTTGTCTTCCTTGCCTAAGGGCAGGCCGGCATAGGCCACACCGAGAGCGCCTGTGGAAAAAGCCCCATCGGCTGGAAAGAATTTCCCGTTTAAAGGCGAGCCACTGCGGTTGAACTTGTTTTCGTCACTGTCCAGCTTATAGGCCATTTCCTGGCGGATAAAGCCGGACACAGAGACATCAAAGGCCTGTGCTACCGGTGCAGCCGACAAGGCTGCCGTCAGCGCTAAGGCTGAGGTGCCAAGGTGTAGTGTGTTTTTTATCATCGTTATTAACCCCCAGTTGATATCAAAAATACCTGGCTAAGTCAGCGTTTTACCCGGCTTAGCCAGGCCAGGATTTTTTATATTATTCAGCCTGTTTATCGTTTTGTTGTTATGAATCTAAGATCCAAGCCGGCGAATAGCCTGCACGGTCAGGTACTTATCCAAAGCCCCTTCCACATCGAAGCGGGTCTCAATACCACCGCGGACCTTGTGAGCGTGGTTAAACCGCGTGAAACGGTTAGTCTGCACGTCCTGGGCGTGAACATAAGACCAGGACCAGACCGGATGACCATTGGGCTCCAGTTGCGCCAGATCACCTTTCTTCTGCTGGCTAAAGCCAATCTCAAAGGAGCGCCATAGCTCACCGCGACGGTCATAGGTCACATAGCCAATGGCCGCCATGTTGCGCACATCCAGCCACACCCGCTTCTTGCTCACCGGCGCTCTTGGATAGCCTGTCGGCTCGGCTTCGACGACAATGACTTCCGGACACAGCTGGAAGTCAACTTCGTAGAAGTTCAGGCCTTTCTTGCCGCCATGCAGGGAGCTTTCTTTCGACCAGTTTTCCTGATCACCCTGCCAGGTACCTGACTGGGAGCCCAGGAAGGGGCCGCGACCAACAATCTTGTAGTTACCCCAGGTCAACATGGGGTCACCGGCGGCCCAGGCATCGGACAGGAAGAAGGTGATGCCCGGCACAATGGGTTCAAAGCGCTGGTTGGTCGGGAAGCGACGGACTCGCTTAAAGGCGGGCAGGTAACCGAACAGGTCGGGGAATTCCCGCTGGTCATACTTCCAGATATTCAGGAAGGAGGAACCTTTTGAGTCATTGGGGTAGGTAAACCACACCGATTGCCGGCGTAACATATCTTCGTCACCTTCGAGATAGGGGCCATCGGGGTTGCTGACCAGACCGACGGTATTTTGCTCACACCAGCCCAGTTGATACTCGTATTCGATATCGCCATCAGCGCCAATATCGTGATCCTGTACCGCATAGACAGAGGTGTCGTGACGACCCCAGCTCAAGGTCACATTGGCAAAGGCCTCTAAACCCGTCTGCGGGTCAGGGAAGGGAGAACCACCAATCCAGGGTTTGCCGGTGTCTTTGACGACTACGTTGCCGCCTTCATCGAACACGCCTTTGCCCTGGTTACGCAGGGTGGCCTCGAGATAATCATGGGGGTAGAGCTCGGTAATATCGGTGGTGGTTGGTGCAATGCGAATACGCCGACCCTGCTGGGTGATCTGTACGTAGGCCACGGGGTCAAGGATGTCTTTGACGTGCTCGACATTGCTGGCATCGACGATGTCACCTTCCTTAATCTTACCTTTGGTGAAGGCTTCGATGGAAGTCAGCTCTTCGGGGTAGGCCTTGGCGATATCGCCGGTATTACCGATCAAAGGCATCAGTGAGGTTAGTACTCCCGCACCCATCGTGCCTTTGGCCATTTTGTCCATAAAAAATCGACGACTATAGTCAAAATCATACTTTTTTATATGCATGTTTAGTTCTCCAGTTCTTTTGAACGTACTTATGGCTTATGTAGTAGCAGATGCAAAACATTGCACCTTGCATGGGTATGGGATGCACCCGAGATCATTATTGTCGCAACAAAATAATTATTATCGTCGTCTGCCCCTTTCAGATAGGCGCATTCTAACTACATGCTTTTTAATTATGCAAGAGATAACTATATAAAATACCACAATCTTATGTCAGTTGGTTGACAATATGCCTTCATGGGTAGGCAGGCTTTCCCTGACCCATAAAAAAACCGGCACTGAATGCCGGTTTTTTTATGCTGTGTTGTGTTTTTAGTGCATGGCTTAGAACTGATAGCCCACCCGGAAGGTTAAATCATCGCTTTGATCAATGGGGTTAAAGATGCTGTCGGTACCGTTGCCATCGATGAAGTTAATAAAGGCTTCAACGGTGAAGTTACCCGTTGGCTTCCATTTCACGCCGGGCTGGAGTAAGTAGCCGTTGTGCTCATCGTAGAGAAAGGCGACGTCAAAACGCCATTTCAGTGCCGGAGTCGGCTGAGAAAAGGCCAGTACCCAGCCATGCCAGCCGCGGTCATCTTCACCGCCACCGGGTCGCTTATGCGCGTTGCCGCCAAGGCCCGACAGATTCCTGCCCAGCAAATCCGACTCACTGCGCCAGTGCCATTCAAACACCAGGTAGGTTGCCGGGTAATTACGAGAAAACCGATGGAATTTTTCCAGCACGAAGGTGGTCAGTATTTCATCGTCTTCAATGAACTGATGGCGCAAATTATTGGTGAACGACTTGTTCGGGGTATAGCTGAGCTCCATCCGCATAATCAGCTGATCTAACCAGGTATCCGGCTCGGCAAAAAAGATATAGTTAAACCCGGCCCCATAGACATTCTCTGATTCGTAGTGGGCCTTGATGACACCGGTCAGTGAGGTGTGTCCGGTAAAAACCGCAAAGGTGGGGAACAGTTCAACAAAATCATTGCCATTAAAGCCGCCAGGAATTAAACCAAAAAAGTCGCTGGGGCCACCCCCTGAAACCGTGGTCAGAAAATCCTGACTGGTATCAGCGCCCAGGCCGGCCACGAAGGCTTCAATCCAGGGCCAGTCTTCGACCAGGCCGTTAAGGACATCCACGCCATCGATACCGGATTGCCCGGATAGCCAGAACCATTCGTAGGAAGAAGAGGTACCATCACCGCCATCAACAAAAATAAAGGGTTGTTGCTCAAAGCCACAGAGCCCTGCTAGCAGGCCCAGTGCCGCGGGATTGGCACACTGCGCATCGGTAAACAGTTTTTGACCGCCCGCCTGGAGGTCAAAGACCGGGTTAGGGTTGTGCTGACTGATGGCAAAAAACTGCACACCCAAATTACCAATTTGACCGCTGAGACGGACACCGGCGTTAATCTGATCGTCAACACGATCAAAGCCTTCCTCATAATTGACCGTAAAGTTAGGCTGAGCAATGAGGTTGTAGGAAGAACCCTGGGCCATGAGCACCGAAGGCTGAAACATCTGGGCATAGACTTCGATCTCCCAGTCGCTGTTGATGTTATAGCTGGCCCGGACACCCGGTGCCCCGAGGCGCTCATCGGCATATTCCTCAGAGCCATAATCGAGGAAGAAGTGACGACGGACGTCCAGCCCGTTGGGCTGATCAGCGACGCGGAAGAACAGGCCCTCGCCCCAGGCGATTTGCTGCTGACCGATACGCACCCACCAGGGGCCGTTGACGTAGTCAAGGTACATGGAGGGGATATCAATCATGTAGTCGTTATCACTCATCGACAGATAAGTGGCTTCGTTACCATGGTTATTGACGCCAAACTCATCGGTGTCACGGATACCTTCGACGTTGGGGCTCAGGTCATAGGGATAGTCATCGCGATCAAAACCTTTCCAGTCCCCAAAGACATCGGGCTGGTAGTAGCCCCGGATTTTCATAAAGCCGGTGAGGCTGTTGGTAAAACTAAACTGGAAATCGAGTTCCGCTTTGGTAGCAAAGACATTCCAGTTGTTATTCTGTGACTTGTCTTCCTTGCCTAAGGGCAGGCCGGCATAGGCCACACCGAGAGCGCCTGTGGAAAAAGCCCCATCGGCTGGAAAGAATTTCCCGTTTAAAGGCGAGCCACTGCGGTTGAACTTGTTTTCGTCACTGTCCAGCTTATAGGCCATTTCCTGGCGGATAAAGCCGGACACAGAGACATCAAAGGCCTGTGCTACCGGTGCAGCCGACAAGGCTGCCGTCAGCGCTAAGGCTGAGGTGCCAAGGTGTAGTGTGTTTTTTATCATCGTTATTAACCCCCAGTTGATATCAAAAAATACCTGGCTAAGTCAGCGTTTTACCCGGCTTAGCCAGGCCAGGATTTTTTATATTATTCAGCCTGTTTGTCGTTTTGTTGTTATGAACTTAAGTCCCGAGGCGGCGAATGGCCTGCACGGTCAGGTACTTGTCATAAGCGCCTTCCACATCGAATCCGGTTTCAACGCCGCGAATCTTCTGTGCATGGTTAAACCGCGTGAAGCGGTTAGTCTGCACGTCCTGGGCGTGAACATAAGACCAGGACCAGGCCGGGTGGCCATTGTTCTCCAGTTGCGCCAGATCACCTTTCTTCTGCTGGCTAAAGCCAATCTCAAAGGAGCGCCATAGCTCACCGCGACGGTCATAGGTCACATAGCCAATGGCCGCCATGTTGCGCACATCCAGCCACACCCGCTTCTTGCTCACCGGCGCTCTTGGATAGCCTGTCGGCTCGGCTTCGACGACAATGACTTCCGGACACAGCTGGAAGTCAACTTCGTAGAAGTTCAGGCCTTTCTTGCCGCCATGCAGGGAGCTTTCTTTCGACCAGTTTTCCTGATCACCCTGCCAGGTACCTGACTGGGAGCCCAGGAAGGGGCCGCGACCAACAATCTTGTAGTTACCCCAGGTCAACATGGGGTCACCGGCGGCCCAGGCATCGGACAGGAAGAAGGTGATGCCCGGCACAATGGGTTCAAAGCGCTGGTTGGTCGGGAAGCGACGGACTCGCTTAAAGGCGGGCAGGTAACCGAACAGGTCGGGGAATTCCCGCTGGTCATACTTCCAGATATTCAGGAAGGAGGAACCTTTGGCATCGTTGGGGTAGGTAAACCACACTGACTGATTACGGAGCAGGTTCTCCTGACCCTCGAGATAGGGGCCATCAGGGTTGCTGACCAGACCGACGGTATTTTGCTCACACCAGCCCAGTTGATACTCGTATTCGATATCGCCATCAGCGCCAATATCGTGATCCTGTACCGCATAGACAGAGGTGTCGTGACGACCCCAGCTCAAGGTCACATTGGCAAAGGCCTCTAAACCCGTCTGCGGGTCAGGGAAGGGAGAACCACCAATCCAGGGTTTGCCGGTGTCTTTGACGACTACGTTGCCGCCTTCATCGAACACGCCTTTGCCCTGGTTACGCAGGGTGGCCTCGAGATAATCATGGGGGTAGAGCTCGGTAATATCGGTGGTGGTTGGTGCAATGCGAATACGCCGACCCTGCTGGGTGATCTGTACGTAGGCCACGGGGTCAAGGATGTCTTTGACGTGCTCGACATTGCTGGCATCGACGATGTCACCTTCCTTAATCTTACCTTTGGTGAAGGCTTCGATGGAAGTCAGCTCTTCGGGGTAGGCCTTGGCGATATCGCCGGTATTACCGATCAAAGGCATCAGTGAGGTTAGTACTCCCGCACCCATCGTGCCTTTGGCCATTTTGTCCATAAAAAATCGACGACTATAGTCAAAATCATACTTTTTTATATGCATTGCTAACCCACCTTTATTCCGTTTAGTAAATTTTAATAATTACTGCTGCTTGGAAACCGCCATAATTAATTTGATTATTAATGGGCTTGTCATAAGCAGACGGAAGTTTTACTACATGGTTTAGCTTCATTCAAGTTATTACTTAAAAATATAGAAAATTAAGCATTAAATTACTAATAAGAATGATAAATATAAATATAAAATATGTGTTGTTGATGACATGACTGATCGTTCCAGAAGTTTGTTCCTGCTAGATGCTACTGTGGAGGATGTAATATTCAGTGCAAAAACTGACTGGTATAAAACTGGCCATATATCACCAACTAAAAACTACCGCTTAACATACGTAACCCAGTAAAGCTTGGAGGATCGCCATGATGTGCCAGGCGATTACTTTTAACTGCCTGAATTTTGGAGTCAGAATTAAGTCGTTAGATTCACTGATAAATTATCTAAGCAAATGCATGGAATCACGCGTAGAGTTGGTCAAAGGATATTAGTGGTTTTTAAAAAACTAATTAAGAAAATTTAATATTTTAATGCAGGGTATTGACATTATTTTTAGCGGAATTCGTTTTGGCTTATTTAAAATATGCAATTTCCGAATGTTTTTTGGAGGCGATCTACCTTGATCTCGGATAACCGCCCTCAAGATTTTTAGCGAAGTAAATTGGACAGTTTGGGGTTGGGTCGATCAGCTTTTTTGAACAGCAAAACGATATGGCCTATGTTTTGTACGACCTCGGCATCACATTGCTTACATAAATCTTTAATAGTTCTGTGTTTGGTCTGTCGATCACCCACCGAGAGCTTTATTTTTATTAGCTCATGATCAGTCAATGCCCGATTCACTTCCGCTAAAACGTTATCACTTAGGCCTTTACTGGCGATAGTCACCACTGGGGTGAGATTGTGGCCGATACCACGTAAGTGTTTCTTGTCAGAATTGGAGAGTGTTGTGGTGGCTGGATTCATAGTTAGAGTATGTCGCGGTAAGTGGCCTGGGGATACTGTCAAAGGGTGAGGCAGGTTATAGTGGCAGTCTATTGGATCTCAATGTTGCAATGGCAGCTATCTGGTCTAGACAGTCGTGGTCGTTGTTGGTAGTCGGACGCAAGTATAGCGAAAATCAAGGGTGTACCCCATGGCAAAATTAAAAACAAAAAGTAGCAGTCGTTGGCTACAGGAGCATGAAAGAGATCAATATGTGTTGCGTGCCCGTAAAGAAGGCTATCGTTCCCGGGCCAGTTACAAGCTCCTGGAGTTAGACGAGAAGTCTGGGTTATTCATTCCGGGACAGACCGTTGTTGATCTGGGCGCGGCTCCGGGCGGCTGGTCGCAAGTGGCTGCCGAGCGAGTCGGAGACAGGGGTGTCGTGATTGCTTCGGATATTTTGCCCATGGATGCTATCGCAGATGTGCAGTTTGTGCAGGGTGATTTTACCGACAGTTCGGTTTACGACAAGATTGTCAGTTGTCTGGACGGCAGGCTGGCAGATCTTGTTATTTCTGATATGGCACCCAACATGAGTGGTATGAAGGAGATTGACCAGCCTCGGGCGATGTATCTGGTGGAGTTGGCGGTTGATTTTGCCCGTCAGGTGTTACGACCCGGTGGGGTCTTCGTGAGTAAAGTGTTTCAGGGTGAAGGTTTTGATCAGTTGCTGAAGGATGTGCGTCTGTGCTTTGACAAAATCGCCGCTAAGAAACCCAGCGCTTCTCGCAGTCGGTCGCGGGAAGTATATTGGGTGGCTACCGGTTATCGCGATCAGAATTGACCTCCGAGCGGACAACAATCAGGTTAAATCCAGTTATACTGCACAGCTACTATACTGTAATGAAACAATTTAGTCGGCGTAGTGCTGGCGCGAGGATAGACAGTTGAGTGAAATGGCGAAAAATCTGATTCTGTGGGTCATCATTGCGGCGGTATTGCTGTCGATCTTTCAGAACTTCAAAGAAGGCCCGACACCGCCAGCAATGAGCTATACCAACTTCATTGACGAAGTGCAAAATGACCGGGTGCGTAGCGTTGTTATCGAAGGTCAGATCATCGAAGGCGAGCATCATGACGGCTCCCGCTTTCGTACAGTGAGACCTGATGTGCCCGACACTGGCATGATGAATGATCTGCTCAATCATAGTGTTAACGTTGAAGGAAGAGAACCTGAAAAGCCCAGCATCTGGATGCAGCTGCTAGTAGCTGCGTTCCCGATCCTGCTAATTGTTTTTATCTTCATGTTTTTTATGCGGCAGATGCAAGGTGGTGCAGGCGGTGGTCGTGGGGGTCCCATGTCCTTCGGCAAAAGCAAGGCTAAACTACTCAACGAAGACCAGATCAAAACTACGTTTGCTGATGTTGCTGGTGTTGATGAGGCTAAGGAAGACGTCGGTGAGCTGGTCGAGTTTCTCAGTGATCCTTCTAAATTCCAGAGTCTGGGCGGACGTATTCCCCGGGGTGTTTTGTTGTCTGGCCCCCCTGGTACCGGTAAGACCCTATTGGCCAAAGCTATCGCCGGTGAGGCCCGTGTACCGTTTTTCTCCATATCGGGTTCCGATTTTGTGGAGATGTTTGTTGGTGTAGGCGCGTCTCGTGTTCGTGATATGTTCGAACAGGCAAAGAAGCAGGCTCCCTGTATTATTTTTATCGATGAGATTGATGCCGTAGGCCGTACTCGCGGTGGCGGTTATGGCGGCGGCAATGACGAGCGCGAGCAAACCCTGAATCAGTTGCTAGTCGAGATGGATGGCTTTGAAGGTAATGAAGGCGTGATAGTGATTGCTGCATCTAACCGTCCAGATGTCCTTGATCAGGCCTTGATGCGGCCCGGTCGTTTCGACCGCCAGATTTATGTCGGCCTTCCCGATATTCGCGGTCGAGAGCAAATTCTAAAGGTACATGTGCGTAAAGTCCCCCTCGACGAAAGCGTTGATCTTCACGTTATTGCCCGAGGCACCCCTGGGTTTTCCGGCGCTGATCTAGCTAACCTGATTAACGAAGCCGCGCTCTTTGCTGCCCGGTCCAATCGTCGCCTGGTCACTACCGAAGAGTTTGAAAAGGCCCGTGACAAGGTCATGATGGGTGCCGAGCGGCGTTCTATGGTGATGTCCGAAATTGAAAAAACCAATACCGCTTACCATGAAGCCGGGCATGCGATTGTCGGCCGACTGATGCCCGAACACGATCCCATTCACAAAGTGTCGATTATCCCTCGTGGCAGGGCTTTGGGTGTTACACAGTTCTTACCGGAAGAAGACCAGTACAGTATGAGTAAGCGTAAACTGACCAGCCAGTTGTGCAGCTTATACGGTGGTCGAATTGCTGAGGAGCTTATCCACGGGTCTGATGGTGTCACCACTGGCGCTTCCAATGATATCGAACGAGCCAGTCAGCTGGCGCGTAGTATGGTGACGCGCTGGGGTTTGACTGAGAAAATGGGGCCTATTCTCTATGGTGATGAGGAGTCAGCCATACCGGGGCAGGGAGGTAAAAATTTTTCTGGCGCAACATCTCAGCAGATCGACGAAGAGGTGAGGCTGATTATTGATGAGTGCTATACCCAGTCTACGACCTTGTTGAAAGAAAATATCGATATCCTCCATGCAATGAAAGACGCCTTGATGGAGTTTGAAACCATTGATGCTGAGCAGGTTGATGACCTTATGGCCCGCCGACCTGTACGCCCGCCGAGGGACTGGCACGACTCAGATTTAGATCACTCATCGGGAGGAACCGGTGTGTCAGGCGATGCCGATGTCGAGGCCGAAGCGTCAAAGACGGATATTGATAAGCCTGATGGGCCTATTGGTGATCCGGTCGAAGGTAGCTGAGGCTACAGGGGTTTGGATAGCTTGTAGTTATTTCGATGTTTAATTAACGAACCCTGCCCGCTTAATGATGTTTGCTGTAGATCATGATCGCCCTCAGGTCATGGGTATTCTTAATGTTACCCCTGACTCCTTCTCAGACGGGGGCCAGCTTTATACTGGTGGTCTTCCTAATCTGGACAAGACATTATTTTTAGCCGATACCCTGGTGAGGCAGGGCGCTGATATCCTGGATGTTGGTGGTGAGTCAACCCGCCCTGGTGCTTCAGCTATTGCCCAATCTGAAGAGCTAGAGAGGGTTATTCCAGTTATAGTCGCGCTGAGGCAGCGTTTTGAAACCCCTTTATCGATTGATACCAGCACCCCAGAAGTGATGAGGCTCGCAGTAGCGGAAGGCGTGTCGATGATCAACGATGTCCGCGCGTTGTGTCGTCCGGGAGCGCTTGAGGCTGCGGCGGCGAGTCAGGTGCCTGTGGTGTTGATGCACTCCCGAGGTGAACCTGAAAACATGCAGAAGGATCCGGTCTATAAGGATGTTGTCAATCATGTTATCGAGTTTTTGACCGAGCGGGTTAGTGCCTGTGAGGCTGCTGGCATTGATCGCGGCAGGTTGATAGTCGATCCGGGTTTTGGTTTTGGAAAAACAATCGATCACAACCTGGACTTATTTCGAGCTTTGCCAAAACTGGTCGGACTAGGCTTGCCGGTATTGGTAGGTCTGTCTCGAAAGCGTATGATCGGCGATCTGCTTGATAAAAACGTAGCTGCTCGGGTCTATGGCAGTGTCGCTCTAGCCTTACTGGCAGCACAAAAAGGCGTTTGTATGATTCGAGCCCACGACGTCGGAGCGACGGTTGATGCTTTAAAAATACTGACTGCCACCAGGGAGTCATAACCTCTGATAGGACTAGTTTAGTAAACTATGAGTAAGCGATTTTTCGGCACAGATGGTGTTCGTGGGCAGGTCGGCAGCTATCCTATAACAGTAGATTTTGTGTTAAAGCTTGGCTGGGCTGCCGGGAAAGTATTTGGTGACGGCCAGTTAAGTGGCCAGGGGTCGAAAGCTTATCCTGGTCGGAAAAGATACGCGCGTATCAGGTTATATGTTTGAGTCTGCTTTGCAGGCCGGGATTATCGCCGCTGGTGTCGATGTGAGTTTATTAGGTCCCATGCCGACGCCAGCAGTCGCTTATTTGACTCGTACTTTCCGTGCCCAGGCGGGCATCGTGATCAGTGCTTCGCATAACCCTTTTCAAGATAACGGCATTAAGTTTTTTGGTTCGGATGGGTTTAAATTACCGGATCAGATAGAGCATGAAATCGAACGTTATCTGGATCTTGATGTAGTTACCAGCGAATCGATTGATCTGGGCCGCGCCCATCGGGTGACCGATGCAGCGGGTAGATATATTGAGTTTTGTAAGGGTACGTTACCTTACGGCTTTAGCCTGGCAGGTGTTAAATTGGTCATCGATTGCGCCCATGGTGCGACATACCATGTGGCCCCCGATGTGTTGCGCGAATTGGGCGCTACAGTTTATGAATTGGGTGTCCAGCCCAATGGCATTAATATCAATCAAGACTGCGGTTCTACCAGTCCGGATCAGCTTCGGGAGAAAGTGCTAGAGATACAGGCTGACGTTGGTATAGCCCTTGATGGCGATGGTGACAGGGTGCTTTTTGTTGATCACCTTGGCCATGAAGTCGATGGTGATGAGCTGCTTTATATCATCGCCAAGTCCCGCCAGAGTAGCGGCAAGGCCTGTCGCGGGGTGGCCGGTACACTGATGAGTAATTTTGGGCTGGAAAAGGCTATGGCCCAGTTGAATATCCCTTTTGTCCGTACCCAGGTGGGTGATCGCTATGTTATTGAAGCTATGCGAGAGCGGCGCTGGGATCTGGGCGGTGAAAATTCCGGCCACATTGTGTGTGGCGATATCACCACCACTGGGGATGGTATTGTTGCCTGCCTACAGGTGCTAATGGCCATGCAGGAGGCCAGGCAAAGCCTGTATGAACTGAAGCAAGGTATGCACAAGTTGCCTCAGGTTATGATCAATGTATCGATTACCAGTACCACAGATCTCGGCCAGACTGCGGTGCTTGAAACTGTTGATCTGGCAGAGCGGAAGCTAGCTGATAGGGGAAGGGTGCTTTTGCGCCCTTCGGGTACTGAGCCCATTGTTCGAGTCATGGTCGAAGGCGAAGATATCGCCCTGGTCAATGAGCTTGCCAGCGACATTGCTGAAGTTGTTGCAGCCGTCTCGAGGTAGCGTCAATCGCCTTGTATGTAATCGCCTATTTCGCTACCATTGGCGCCCTTTTTCGGCGGCTAGGAAATGCCTGATTCGCAGAAACCTGAACCATCGATATCCAAAGCGCTGATAATTGGCAATTGGAAGATGAATGGTTCACGGAGCAGTGCCGTCAAACTGGCCGGAGATATTAAGTCAGGGCTTGAAAATGTTAATATTCAGGTAGTCATTTGTCCGCCCACCGTATTTTTAGCCGATGTTATAAATGTTTTGGGTAACAGGGCTGCTTCGGAGTCGCTAGAGGTGGCTCAGGGGGCTACAAAAGGGACTACAAAAGTTGGGCGAGTACGGGTACAGATAGGCGCGCAAAATATCTGCGAATATGAAAGTGGTGCCTATACCGGCGAAATATCGGGGGACATGCTGAGCGAATTCTCCTGTCGTTACGTAATTGTCGGCCATTCTGAGCGGCGTCAGCACTATCATGAAAGTGACGAGCAGGTAGGTAATAAATTTATCGCGGCACAACAAGCGGGTTTGCAGCCGGTTGTCTGCGTTGGTGAAACCGCCGCTCAGTACGACCGAGGTGAAACCAGGCAGATTGTGCGACGGCAGCTTGATGCGATTATTGATAAGGTTGGTGTAGAGACCTTAGCCTCAGCCGTGATAGCTTACGAGCCTATATGGGCGATAGGTACAGGTAAAGTAGCCTCTGCCGAAGTAGCCCAGCAAGTGTTGTCAGAAATTCGCTCTCAGCTAGGTGTTTTTGGGGCACAGACTCAACTGCTGTATGGCGGCAGCGTGACGACAGAAAATGCAGAGTGGCTGTTTAAGCAGCAAGATATCAATGGAGCGCTAGTTGGAGGCGCATCTTTGGACGCCGACCAATTTGTCGGAATTTGTGAAATGGCGGACTTAAACTGATGGAAAAACTGATCCTGGTGGTACACCTGCTAATTGCATTGTCTATTATCGGTTTGATTTTGATACAGCAAGGTAAAGGTGCTGAAGCAGGCGCCTCTTTCGGCGGCGGTGGTTCTCAAACTCTGTTTGGCAGTAGTGGTAGCTGGAATTTTTTTAGCAAAGCGACGGCTATACTGGCGACCTTGTTTTTTGTTACTAGCCTGACCCTAGCGGTCAACGCTCGTAACAATGCCGGTGTAGGTGATGTGGATCTCCCGGCGATGGAAATACTTGAAGCGGAGAACCAACAAGCGATCGACGAGGCAGAAATACCCTCGATCACTACAGGCTCCGAGGCTCCCGATAGCGATGCTCTAGATACAACCGGCACAGGTATCCCAGAGATAGAGGCTGATGCCCCGGTATTAGAAGACGAATGAATTGCAGTACAGAAATTTGCCCAAGTGGTGGAATTGGTAGACACGCTATCTTGAGGGGGTAGTGGCGTAAGCCGTGCCGGTTCAAGTCCGGCCTTGGGCACCATTTTAAGATTGATAACTTCCTGTCAGTTGTTGTAGAGGGATGTTTCAAGCCTTTTTATATTGGGTTTTATATGCCCAATAATAAGTGATTATGTGGCTGTCAAAGTCGTTTTGATCAAGCGTTATATAACCTCGTAAGTGCTTGACCCGAGCGGGCCTCAGCCCTATAATTCCCCGCCCTTGAGACAGCCGGTTTTTGCCAGGATTAGCGGTTGGGGCAAAGCATTGCTAAAAAGCTTTTAGAGTGCTGATGCGGAATTATAGAATTGATTGCGGGGTGGAGCAGCCTGGTAGCTCGTCGGGCTCATAACCCGAAGGTCGTAGGTTCGAATCCTGCCCCCGCTACCAATATTGCACAGGGTGTTTATTGCCCATCGGTGCATTGCGTTGAGCCCCTGTTTACAGGGGCTTTTTGTTATTGGATTATTTTTTGCCCAGCGATTAGCGAGTTAGTGTCTGGGGAGTTTTGACTGTGAAGGCTCCAGGCCGTTTATCTGTTATTAGTTACAAGGCAAAAATTAGGCAGGTAAATGTCGGTTTCACGAGAGACATTAGCATCGTTGATTGAGCCGCTTGCTTTGGCGATGGGCCTGGAGCTATGGGGAGTGGAATATTTCGCTCGTAGCAGAACGAGTGTCTTGAGAGTGTATATCGATCGAGAAGATGGTATAGGTATAGAGGATTGTGAGCAGTTTAGCCGCCAGCTTGGTTCTGTACTGGATGTGGAAGACCCCATTCATGGTGAATATACTTTAGAGGTATCTTCTCCCGGCCTGGATCGACCGCTCTATTCCCTGGCTCAATATGGTAAGTATGTTGGCGAGATAATTGATTTGAAATTGCGCTTCCCCTATGAAGAGAGGCGTAAATTTAAAGGACAGCTAAAGGCGGTTGAAGCAGGTGATATCGTTATTGTGGTCGATGATCACGAATACCTGTTTCCATTTGAAAGTATCGAAAAGGCTAGAGTGATTCCTCGCTTTTAGCCAAAAAATGATGAGGCTTGTGAATGGATAACGAAATAATTTTGGTTGCTGAGGCGGTTTCCAACGAAAAGGGCGTAGCAAAAGAGGTCATTTTCGAAGCAATAGAAGAAGCTTTGGCAATGGCTACTAAAAAGCGCTATGACGAAGACGCTAATATCAAAGTGCTTATCAATCGAGATACCGGTGAATACAGAAGCACTCGGTGGTGGGATGTTGTTGATGACGATACCCTCGCAGAGCTAGGTACCCAATTTACGCTTGAAGAAGCCCATGAAAAAAGCCCTGCTCTGGTTGCAGGCGATATTTATGAGGAAGAAGTAGAAAACGTTGAATTTGGGCGTATCGCTGCACAGGCAGCCAAACAGGTAATTGTTCAGAAGGTACGTGAGGCTGAGCGAGAACTGGTGGTAGCCAAGTATCGCGACAGAATTGGTGAGCTGATCAGCGGCACGGTTAAAAAGGTTACTCGGGAGCACATCATCGTTGAGCTGGGCAACAATGCCGAAGGGTTAATGCCCCGTGAGGAGCTGGTTGGTCGAGAAGTATTTCGCGTTAATGATCGAGTCCGCGCGATTTTGTATGACATTCGAACCGAAGGTCGTGGCCCACAGTTATTGTTGAGCCGAGCCTGTAACGAAATGTTAATAGAATTATTTCGTGTTGAAGTGCCTGAGATCGCTGAGCAGGTAATAGAAATTCGGGCTGTTGCACGTGACGTCGATTCACGAGCCAAAATTGCCGTTAAAACCAATGATGGGCGTATTGACCCTATTGGTGCTTGCGTCGGTATGCGAGGTGCTCGGGTGCAGGCGGTGTCAGGTGAGCTTGATGGTGAGCGTATTGATATCGTGCTTTGGGACGATAATTTGGCGCAGCTGATGATCAATGCGATGGCGCCGGCTGAAGTTGAGGCTATTATTGTTGATGAAGATAACCACAGCATGGAAGTCGCGGTGGCTCAGGATAATCTTGCCCAGGCTATCGGTAAAAATGGACAAAATGTGCGTCTGGCATCTGAATTAACTGGCTGGCATGTCAATGTCATGACGGTTGAGGACTTTGAAGCAAAACAAAACGAAGAAACTGGTGGTGTAGTTGAGCAATTTATCAACAAACTTGACGTCGATGAAGATGTCGCGATTGTTCTGGTGGAGGAGGGCTTTACTACCTTAGAAGAAGTCGCCTATGTCCCCCTCGAAGAGTTGGCGAGCATCGAAGGTTTTGATGCGGAAATCGCTCAAGCCTTACGTGCTCGGGCTAAAGATGCCCTGCTGACCTATGCACTGGCCTCGGAAGAAGAGTTGTCCAATGCCGAGCCCGCAGAGGATCTACTGACCATGAAAGGTATGGATCAGACTTTGGCTTATAAATTGGCCGCTGGTGGAGTCGTGACAATGGAAGATCTTGCTGAGCTATCCGTTGATGATTTGCTAGATATTGAAAGTATTGATCCAGAGCGTGCTGGCGAGCTGATTTTGACGGCCCGCGCACCCTGGTTTGCAGAAGTATAGTCGCAATAAAACATTTCATGTTGTGTATTGCGAAAGGGTAATTAATGAGGAAATCTGATGGCTGAAGTGACAGTGAGTGAATTAGCCGAAACTGTGGGCGCGTCGGTAGAACGCCTGCTAGCGCAAATGGAGCAGGCAGGCCTTTCTCATAAAGCCGGTGATGCCTCCGTTTCAGACGAAGAAAAGCAAACCTTGTTGGCCTATTTGAAAGGCCTCCATGGGGATCAATCGAGCGAACCTAAAAAAATTACGCTGCGTCGAAAAAGTATTAGTACGTTAAAAGCAGGATCCGGGCGTAGAGCTGTTAATGTTGAAGTGCGTAAAAAACGCACTTATGTTAAGCGTGATACTAGTGTGCCTGGCTCAGAAGCGGAGCCAGATCAGACCGCTGCTACCGAAACCATAGCGACCGCTCCCGATAATTATCAGGCAACGCTGGAAGATGCTGAATCAAAACGTCTAGCATCGATAGCCGCACGTAGAAAGTTGGAAGAGGAGAGCAAGTTAGCCACTGAAGCGGCGGCCCCCAACGATCAGACAACGGCTGAAGAAGCACCTGAGCAAGAGGTTAAAAAGGAGTCTGTTAGCAAAGCATCGACGCCCGTTTTACCTGCTGAGGTGACTGACGATGTGTCAACACGTCTCGGTAAAAAGCGCGATAAACCGGATGATGATCCTGAAGATCGGCCGAAAAGGAAAAAAGCTGTAAAAGGTGCCCGTAAGCGAAGAAGCGGACCTCTCGTCGATGAAGTAGATATTGATGACGATGAACTTAAAAAACCTCGTCTAACCTCTGCCACTCCTGCCGTTAAGGTGGAGAATGTTCATGTTTTCAAAAAGCCAACGGCTAAGACAGTTCATACAGTAGAAATTGGTGACACCATTGTTGTGAGCGACCTTGCTCAGCAAATGTCTGTGAAAGCAGGTGCTGTAATTAAGGAGTTAATGAAACTTGGTGCCATGGTGACCATCAACGAAAGTATTGATCGTGATACCGCTACACTCGTCGTAGAAGAACTGGGACATACCGCCGTTAGTGTTAAAGGCGAAGAGGACTCAATAGAAGATGCTCTGCGAGAAGCTCTGACTTTTGACGGCCTCGAAGAGAAGCGAGCTCCGGTAGTGACCGTGATGGGACACGTTGATCACGGTAAAACATCATTGCTTGATTATATTCGCAGTAGCCGTGTTGCTTCAGGTGAGGCTGGAGGAATCACCCAGCACATCGGTGCTTATCACGTTGATACCCCCCAGGGCATGGTGACTTTTCTCGATACTCCGGGCCACGCAGCGTTTACCGCTATGCGAGCTCGTGGTGCCCAATCCACTGATGTGGTGATTTTGGTAGTTGCGGCCGATGACGGGGTTATGCCTCAAACCGAGGAAGCTATACTCCATGCAAAGGCCGCGGGTGTGCCTATTGTTGTGGCAATCAACAAGATAGATAAAGAAGGTGCGGACCCCGATCGCGTTACCAATGAACTGGCTGCCAAAGAGGTTATTCCAGAAGGTTGGGGAGGCGATACACAGTTTGTCAATGTTTCTGCTCATACAGGCGAAGGCATAGACGAATTACTCGAAGCTATTTTATTACAGTCCGAGTTACTTGAGCTGACTGCGGCAATTGACGCGCCGGCCCAGGGTGTCATTGTCGAAGCACGTCTTGAGAAAGGCCGTGGTGTAGTTGCTACAGCTTTGGTACAAGTTGGCACATTGAGCAAAGGCGATCTTGTTTTAGCTGGACAAAGTGTTGGCAGAATCCGTGCGATGACCGATGAAGTAGGCCGGGCGGTTGACCTGGCGGGTCCGTCGATTCCGGTGGAGATATTGGGGCTTGATAGCCCACCCAACGCTGGTGACGAATTTGCGGTGATGAGTGATGAGCGTAAAGCTCGCGAAGTAGCAGAATTCCGCCAGCAGAAAATGCGTGAACAAAAAGTCGTTCGTCAACAGGCTACCCAGCTCGAAAACATGTTTGCCACGTTTGAGGGTGCCGGGAAAAAAGAATTGGCGGTACTGCTGAAAGCCGATGTACGTGGCTCGCTGGAAGCGATACTGTCTGCTCTGGCCGACTTTGGTACTGATGAAGTCGCTGTGAATATTGTCTCTTCTGGTGTCGGTGGACTAAACAGCTCCGATATAAATCTCGCGATGAGCAGTGGTGCAGTGGTGATCGGTTTTAACGTCCGGGCTGACACATCGGCTCGGCGCCTGGCGGAACTGGAAGGTGTCGAAATCCGCTACTACAGCATTATTTATAATCTGCTTGATGAAATTAAGAAAGCATTGTCCGGCATGCTCGACCCGGAAATTCGGGAAGAGATTGTGGGTGTTGCTGAAGTCAGAGACGTTTTCAGATCGCCCAAGTATGGCCAAATCGCTGGCTGTATGGTGATCGAGGGCACCCTGCACCGCAGCAAACCCATTCGAGTATTACGTGATAACGTGGTGATTTATCAGGGTGAGTTAGAGTCTTTACGCCGTTTTAAAGATGACGTTAACGAAGTGCGTAATGGCACTGAGTGCGGTATCGGTGTTAAAAACTATAATGATGTCAAAGCCGGTGATCAGATAGAAGTTTACGATATCAAGCATATAGCCCGCGAGCTCGACTAGACTTTTCCTGTGCCTAGAGAGTTTAAGCGTAGCGACCGGGTTGCTGATGCAGTACAGCGGGAACTGGCCGACTTGATTCGTCGAGAGATTCGCGACCCCCGACTGGCGATGATCAACGTTACCGGTGTCGATGTGACACGCGATTTAGCCTCTGCGAAAGTATTTATTAATTTTATTGAAGCGCTTTCCGACCAGGAACACACTGAGCGTACAGCCGTATTAAACAAGGCGGCAGGTTTTATCCGCTCTCAGCTGATGCATCGTATGCGTTTGCGAGTTACACCAAAATTAACGTTTTTATATGACGCAACCGGCGATCGTGGGCGACACCTGTCGGCCTTGATCGATTACGCTGTGGCTCAGGATAAGCGACCTGAAGAAAGCGACGAGGAAGAATAGCTTGGGAAGAAAGCGTCAAGCAAAGGGTCGATCTGTTGATGGTATTTTGATACTGGATAAACCTGCGGGTTTGACGTCGAACGAAGCCTTGCAGAGAGTGAAATACCTGTTTTATGCCGCCAAGGCGGGACATACAGGTAGTCTCGATCCGCTTGCGACTGGCGTTCTGCCGATCTGTTTGGGGGAGGCGACCAAATTCACCCAGTTTTTGTTAGAAGCCGATAAGGTTTATCACAGTACCTTTAGTTTTGGGGTCAGCACCGAGACTGGGGATTCTGATGGGGATGTGCTCAAGCGCATAGACGCGAGTGCTTTGACCGATGATAAGTTAGCTGCAGCACTACCGGCTTTTCGTGGCGAAATTGAACAGATTCCGTCTATGTATTCCGCTCTTAAGCACAAGGGGCAGCCTTTGTATAAATTTGCCAGACAAGGTATTGAGGTCGAACGTGAGGCACGAAAGGCAATGATTTATCGCTTTGGCCTGCTCGAATTAAGACCCGGCGAAGTAGCCGAGGCTGATGTGGATATACACTGTAGCAAAGGCACCTATATTCGCACTATTTCTGAAGATCTGGGTAAAGCGCTAGGCTTTGGTGCCCACGTGTCAAGTTTGCGGCGCACCGCTGCGGGGCCTTTTAGTCTGGATGAGGCTGTGACTCTGGAGCAGTTAGAAGCCTTGCGTGAAGGTAAGCGGGCCGAAGATCTGGATTTTTTGTTACGACCTATGGATGCAGCGGTTGGTGATCGCCTGGCAGTTGAATTACCGGAAAGCTCCGCCTGGTATTTTTGTCGGGGCCAGCCGGTGATGACACCCTCGGTGTATCGCACAGCGGAAGAAGGCGATATAGTGCGTATTTTCTGCGACGAAGGTAGTTTTTTAGGCGTCGGTGAAGTTCTTGATGATGGGCGGGTTACGCCCCGTCGTCTGGTGGCAGGGCAGGAATTATAGAGACTAATTACTGCGTTGTATAAGTGATTGAAATGTTGATCGCTGATATTTCAATCTTGATTGGGACGTCTGTAAATATGCACGGACGCGCCCGAATAAATTAGCATATTTGGAGACTAAAGATGGCACTAAGTGCAGAAGAAAAAGCGGTTATCGTTAAAGACAACGCTCGAAGCGAAGGAGATACGGGTTCCCCCGAGGTACAAGTCGCTCTGTTGACGGCAAATATTAATAAATTGCAAGGGCATTTTGCCGCGTTTAAAAAGGATCATCATAGCCGTCGCGGCCTGATCCGCATGGTTAATCAGCGCAGAAAGTTGCTCGATTATCTGAAAAGTAAAGATATTGAACGTTATAGTCAGTTGATCAAGAAACTGGGTCTGCGTCGATAATCAATTTGAAATGGCCCCTATGGGGCCATTGCTTGTTTAGTGATAGCAAGACTTGGTAGTAATAAGTTTAGTGATAAAAGTTTTGCGGCAAGTTGTCGTGACAAAAAATTTAATAGGTGAAAATAGTGAATTCCATAAGTAAATCTTTTCAATATGGCAAGCACACCGTAACCCTCGAAACCGGACGTATTGCCCGGCAGGCAACTGGTGCGGTGGTGTGCAGCATGGACGACACGGTCGTTCTTTGTACGGTAGTAGGTGCCAAAAATGCCCGACCGGGGCAGGACTTTTTCCCACTGACCGTTAATTACCAGGAAAAAACCTATGCAGCGGGCAGGATCCCGGGTGGTTTTTTCAAACGTGAAGGGCGACCAACAGAAAAAGAAACCCTGACCTGTCGATTGATCGATCGACCAATTCGCCCCTTATTTCCCAATGGTTTTAAAAACGAAGTACAGGTTGTGCTCACCGTCATGTCGTCCAATAAAGACATCGATCCTGATATCCCCTCATTGATTGGTGCGTCTGCAGCTTTGGCTATTTCTGGCCTGCCGTTTAATGGCCCGGTTGGTGCTGCTCGGGTGGGCTTTTCTGATGCAGACGGTTATCTGCTTAACCCGACTTTTTCAGAGTTGAAAGATTCGCGGCTCGATATGGTAGTCGCCGGTACCAAAGATGCAGTACTGATGGTTGAATCTGAGGCCAGTGAGTTATCTGAAGACCTGATGTTGGGTGCTGTTCTCTACGCTCATCAGGAAATGCAGGCGGTTATTCAGGTCATTAACGAGTTGGCCAGTGAAGCCGGCAAACCGAAATGGGATTGGCAGGCTGAGCCTGAAAACATTGCTGTAGCAGAACGTTTGCAAGCTGAGATTGGTGCAGGTGTCGAAGCAGCCTACCTGATTACTGATAAGCAGGAACGCTCGGCACGTCTGAGCGATCTTCGTGCCTCGGCTATTGCCAGTATGGTGACTGAAGGTGGTGACATCAGTGAAGAAGACGTCAGCGAAGCGTTTAAAAAGCTTGAGAAGAAAGTGGTGCGCGGTCGCATTATTCAGGGTGAACCCCGCATCGATGGACGTGACACCAGCACTGTTCGTCCTATCGCTGTCGAAGTTGGCCTGCTGCCAAGCACCCATGGTTCAGCGCTGTTTACCCGTGGGGAAACTCAGGCTATCGTGGTTAGCACCTTAGGTTCATTGCGTGATGCGCAACGGCTCGAAACGCTCCAGGGCAGCAAAGAAGACGGTTTTATGTTGCATTACAACTTCCCGCCGTATTCTGTTGGCGAAGCAGGCCGCATGGGTGGTACTAGCCGTCGCGAAACAGGCCATGGTCGCCTGGCTCGTCGTGGTATCGCGGCAGTATTGCCAAGCCAGGAAGATTTCCCCTATACGATTCGTGTCGTTTCTGAGATTACTGAATCCAATGGCTCCAGTTCCATGGCCTCGGTTTGTGGTTCGAGCCTGGCCTTGATGGATGCCGGCGTGCCGCTGAAGGCTCCCGTCGCTGGTATCGCCATGGGTCTGGTGAAAGAAGACAGTGGTTTCGCTGTATTGACTGATATATTAGGTGATGAGGATCACCTCGGCGATATGGACTTTAAAGTCGCCGGTACCGCAGCCGGTATTACAGCGCTGCAAATGGATATCAAGATTGAAGGCATTACCGAAGAGATTATGGAAACTGCCCTGTCTCAGGCTTTGCAGGCGCGCTTGCACATCCTTGGTGAGATGAACAAGGTCATTGAAAGCAGCCGCACTGAAGTGGCTGAATCTGCACCGCGCTACGTTACTATCAAAATTGATCCTGACAAAATTCGCGATGTTATTGGCAAAGGTGGTGCAACGATTCGTGCGCTCACTGAAGAAACCGGTGCCACCATCGATATCGAGGACGACGGTAGTATTCGTATTTATAGCGATGATCGTGATGGACTTGATCAGGCCTTGTTCCGCATCGAGGAGATTACCGCCGAAGCAGAAATTGGTCGTATCTACGATGGCAAGGTTGCTCGTATCGTTGACTTCGGTGCTTTTGTAACGATTATGCCGGGGACTGATGGCCTGGTGCATATTTCACAAATTGCTCAGGAACGTGTCGAGAAAGTTACGGACTACATCTCGGAAGGCCAGGACATCAAAGTTAAGGTCCTCGACGTCGATGCCCGTGGGCGTATTAAGTTATCGATGAAGGAAGTCTCCGAAGCAGAAGGTGGTTTGCCCAGCAAGCAACAAGATGCTCCGGCAGAGGCTGCTGACTGATTGAGTCGAATGAGTTAGTTAGAAAAAACGGGGCCTTGGCCCCGTTTTTTTGTGGCTGTTTTTATGCAAATCCTTTATAAATATTGTTTTTAGAGTCTCCTTTCACGGACTCCCTTTTATGGATAGATGATCTGGAGCGACACTGCTGATGGAAGTACAGGCTCTGTATGCCGGTAAAGCACAAAGACTGGATCCCTCCGGCGAGCAAACCGGCATTTTTAAAACATTAATTACACGGGCGAAAATCGGCAAGTTGGGTATTGAGGGCGATGTCCAGGTTGATAAGCGCTACCACGGTGGGCCAGACAAAGCCCTGCACCAGTTTGCTATCGCTAGTTATGGGCAAATTATCGAACAGTTTCCTGCTCTGGCTGATAAAGCGATTCCTGGGTCAATCGGCGAAAACCTGAGTGTTGCAGATATGGATGAATATTCTGTCTGCATTGGTGATATTTACCGCCTGGGTAAGACGCTTGTCCAGGTATCAGAGCCGCGCCAGCCATGTTGGAAAATCAATGCCAAATATGATGTTGAACAATTGACTGAGTACATCGATCAACAAGGTATGGCGGGTTGGTATTATCGGGTGTTTGAAGCTGGTGAAGTCTGCATCGGTGATCAAATGACCTTACTCGAGCGCCCCAATGAAACTATCACTATTGACTATTTTAATCAGATAAAGGGCCAGCAGCGACCTGAACAGGAAGCCCTAACCAGCTTGATCAATGCAGAAGGTCTGGCCGTCAGCCTCAAAAAGCGCCTGCAGGCACGCCAGGATTAATTGGTTGGCTTGATCGCGGTAAGGCCTCTTCCATATACATAATACCCACTGGTAAAATTTAATACTGCAAGGTAAAGTTTGCACCGAATATTCGTCTGATTGAAATCTAAAACCCTGCCTGAAGTAGTCCCTATGTCCATGACCACCAGTGATCCATATTCCGTAGAGAGCTATTTGCGCCCGGGCCTATATGTAGATTCTGACAGTAGTACTGTGGGTGTTTTTACCGAAAGGGCTTTGAGAGGTATTGGTTCAGATCCTGTCGAGCGGGGTATCGCGCTCTTTTATGGGGTAAGGGATGGACTTAAATACGACCCCTACGGAATGGCTCTGGGAGAAAGCGACTTTGTTGCCAGTCACATTGCTGAGCGTGACGCGGCTTTTTGTATCCCTAAAGCTATATTACTCACCGCATCGGCTCGTGCAGCGGGTATTCCCGCACGTCTCGGTTACGCGGATGTCCGCAATCATCTCTGTACGCCAAAGCTCAAAGCGGCGATGCAAGGTAAAGATCTATTTATTTATCACGGCTATGTAGAAATGTACCTGAAAGACCGTTGGGTAAAATCCACTCCGGCATTTAACAAAGAGCTGTGCGATAAAGTGGGCATTAAGGCTCTCGAATTTAATGGCCGCGATGATGCAATGCTGCACGCATTTGATCGCGACGGCCGCCAGCATATGGAATATGTTAATGACCACGGTACATTTATAGATCATCCCTACGAGCGTGTCCGCAAAGCATTTAATGAAATGTATGGTGATCTGGATGAGATGTTATCGAGGTTTACGGGAGACTTTTCTGCTGAGGTGAGCACCAACTATAAATTTTCTAAACTAAATTGATTTTAAATATAAGGAGATACTATGGAAGCTGTAACAGTCGAGTATCAATCGAGTTGCGGACTTACCTTAAAGGGCGACCACTATGGTGATCCGACAAACCCGCCACTAATCTTTTTACACGGCGGCGGTCAAACACGTCATTCCTGGGGTGATGCGGCTGTGGGCGTGGCGAAAGCTGGTTGGCATGTTATCAATATGGACTCCCGGGGTCATGGTGAATCTGACTGGTGTCCGCAGACAAATTATGAAGTAGAGACCTTTGTTGATGATTTGAAAGTTGTGCTCGCTACACTTCATGAAAAGCCCGTTGTTGTCGGTGCTTCAAAAGGCGGCATTGTGGCTTTAGCGACAGCGTGTATGGATGAATCCCTGTTGCGTGGGATCGTCCTTGTCGATGTCACGCCGCGGCTTGAAGCTGCGGGGGTGGGGCGTATCCTTGATTTTATGCGCACCAAGTCAGACGGTTTCGCCAGCCTTGAAGAAGCTGCTGATACTATTGCCAGTTATACCAAACGCGAGCGGACAAAAAACCTGGAGGGGCTGCGTAAGAATCTGCGTGAAACACCTGAGGGTCGTTTTATCTGGCATTGGGACCCCCACTTGATTGGTGGCGAATTTCAAAGCTCTATCCAACAGCGTTGTCTGCGGCTACTGGATGATGCCACAAGTATCACTATCCCTACTTTGCTGGTGCGCGGTGCGCAGTCCGATGTGGTTAGCGCAGAAGGTGTCGAAGAGTTTCGGGGGGCAGTAAAGCATGCGGAATTTATCGATGTAAAAGACGCCTCCCATATGGTCGCTGGTGATCAGAACACAGTGTTTTCCGATGCGGTGATAAATTTTATCGAGCGGCTTTAACGCACGACCAGAGCATGGCGCTAACCTGATAGTGGAGCTTTGGCCCTACTTGCTGTAATTGGTGAGAGGTTTAGACTAAAGGCTGGCATAAGCAGCTTGAATGAGGCGTTCTCCCCGTGGGTCGCCAAATATATTGGTGTCCATCTGGTTCATGGCATAGCCCATACCCAATTTGGCTTTCGTGTCGGCAAAGCCAAAGGAGCCACCCCAGCCGCTGTGGCCAAAAGCATCAGGGTTCGGGCCGTAGAGTTCTTTCTTGTTTAATATAAAGCCGCGACTCCAGCGCATGCGCACGCCGATGACCATGTCTTTACGAAAACATTCCTCTTTGGTCATTTCGGTGATACCTTCCGGACTGATAATTCGCTTACCTTCCAGTTCGCCGCCATTGGCCAGCGCACCGTAAACTTTAGCGATACCGCGAGCATTGCCCTGGCCATTGGCACCGGGTACTTCGGCGGCGCGCCAGGCGCGGTCGTTGGCAATATGTGCGGTGAGTGGTGGGTGCGCCATGGCGGAATAAACGGCGTCGTTCATGCGTTTTTTACTACCACCCAAACCGCTACCCAATTGTTCTGAGCCCGGCACGGGGAGCATCTCGGCGACCCGATGATCCTCGGCATCGGGCAGGCCAATATAATAATCATTGGCCGCCCCAATGGGGCTAGCGACTTTTTCCGCAAACAATTCACCGAGGCTCTTCGTGACCCCGTGTTTTCTAGCGTAGGCGCGTCGCGCCACTTCTCCGGCAATATGGCCAAACACTACAGCGTGGTAGCCATTCGCCGTGCCTGGCTCCCAGAAGGGCCATTGGCCAGCGAGGGTGGCGCAGACGCTATCCCAGTCATAAAGCTCGTCCATTTCAATACGCTCACGTGGCCCGCAAACACCGGCCTGGTGAGAGAGGAGCTGGGCGACGGTGACATCCTGTTTGCCCGCGCTGGCAAACTCTGGCCAGTACTCGGCGACATTAGCGCCATAGTCGATTAAACCTTCGTCGGCCAGTACGCCAACAACGGTGGCCGCCATACCTTTGGTGGTCGAATAGGTGTTGATAAGTGTGTCGGATTTCCAGGGTGTCGTGCGCGCGCCATCAGCGAAACCGCCCCACAGATCGACTACGACCTCGCCTTCAATCGTTAAGGCGAATGACGAGCCGATCTCTTTATCGTCTTTGAAGTTTGCCGCGAATGCGTCCTGCACCTTAGAAAACCCCGGTGCGTAGGTACCTCGAATATCTAGGTGATTGCTCATCAGTCTTACCTCTTTATAGTTGTGTTATTTATTATTGCTTCGCCACGGACAGACTTTGCCTTATTTTACTGTGATAATTATTTTTTCTGATAGCACCGGTGCGCTATGGGGAATATGGTATTGATCACCGAGCAACAGTTGTAGCGTGTGCTTTCCAGGGCTTAATTCCAGCACGGTTTCGGTTTGTCCTCCGCCAAAGTGACGATGCTGTAGGTCTGCAGGAATAGGCCGATTCATGGCAGGTAGTTGATCCAAATCTATGAGCAAATGGTGATGCCCGGTATTGGCGTTATCAATCCCGGCCGGAGCTATGCCCATACCTTTCAAGCCAAACTGGATAGTGACGGGGCTGTCTACTACAGCACCATTTTTTGGTGAGATAATGTAGGCACTTGGCTCTTCCCTGGCAGGGTTAGTTGCCGAGGTATGACTGGCTATCAAGGCTATAGTCGAGATTAATAAAACTTTTTTCATGATTAGTCCTTTGAGCGTTGTGACGGCGTCTAATGTTAGATGATTTATGGTTTAGCTGACCAGAGCCGGCTGTCGCGGATGCGCTGATATTCGGCGTCGCCGGCGATGACGTTGCCTAGATCGCGACACAGCCACCATCAACGGGCATAGCATGACCTGTCACAAAAGATGCGTCATCTGAACATAGAAATACCACTACGCGGCCTACTTCTCTAGGTTCACCGAGACGACCAATGGGTTGAAGCTTGAGCATTTGTTTCTCGACCCATGGCTTTTCGTCAATTAAACGCTCGAGCATTTGGGTGCGGATACCGCCGGGGCATACCGCGTTGACACGGATTTGCTTTTTGGCGAATTCGATAGCGGCAGTTTTGGTGAGTCCAACGACACCGTGTTTAGCGGCGACATAGGCTGGCACGCCTTTAGCACCGACAAGGCCCGCGACGGAAGCGGTATTAACGATTGCGCCAGGGGTGCCCTGTTTTAAAAACTGGGCGATCTGGTATTTCATACACAGAAATACACCTTTTAGATTGACGTCGATATTGAGATCGAAATTTTCTATGGAACAGTTGGGCGTGGTGGCGGCGTCGCCTTCGACACCTGCGTTGTTGAAAGCGGCGTCAATATGACCATAGGTGCCAACGGCAGCGTTGATCAGTTGCTGTACCTGTTCGGGGTCAGCAACATCGCAACGACGGAATATGGCACTGCCTCCAGCACTACGGATACGCTCAACAGTCGCCTGACCACCGGCTTCGTCGATATCTGATACCACTACGTTGGTGCCTTTCTCGGCAAAAATTTCTGCGGTTGCAGCGCCTATTCCTGAAGCGCCACCGGTGACGAGAGCGACTTTCGCTTCCAGAGATTTGGACATTTTTTAGTTCTCCTAATGAGTAAATAGACTGGGAATCCAGTTGGCCAAAATCGCCGGAATAGTTCTGTGACAGGCGTAGTGGCAGTGTTAGCTATAATGCCATTGAGTGATAGGATTATTTAAGGGTGGTTCGGAATTGCTGGTTAGTTAGTATCGTTGTCGGGACTCAGGATAGCAAAAAGCGCCATTAGCTCGTAAGGTCTGCTGGTTGGCTAACTTCCGGCCGGGGCAGATTTTCTGAGCGACAGACTAGGGGGGTGAACAATGCGGCTCTATAGGGCTAGCTATTCGGGCAGTCAGCAGCAAGCCTTTTAAGTGGTAAAGATCGAAACTTAGTAATGTAGTCCGCACTCAAGATGTTCCTCAGGCTTGGTGGGGTCATGGTATTCAAGCTCTGAGGGAAGGTTGTGCTCGATAAGATAGTTAACTAAATCGATGCTTTTAGAATGAAAACAGGGCGCAACTTTGGTCGTCGAACGCGCATCATCCCAGGTAAAAATGTTCTGTGATTTTCTAAATTCGGTTTCTTCGCTACGAATACCGTTAATCCAGAGATCGGGTTTCAATTCCCGAAAAGCTCGAGCAAAGGGCTCTAACTTGACGGTTTTGGAGAACAATTCGTGCTCTGGTGTTCCCGCATCAGGAATACCATCATATCTGACTCTCAGGTGAGTGGCAGATACATCTGGGTGATAGACTTTGAGATTGATACCCAAACGCTTAACCAGGCGATCAACAAAGCGATAGGTAGCGGCGGTATTGAATCCGGTATCACACCAGACAACGGGCGTACCAGGACGGATAGCTTGAACCATGTCCAGTAAGACTGCCGAATAAGCAGAAAAGCTGGTGCTAATGATAGGATTTTTTGCAGCCGCAAGTGCTGTCACCAGAATATCCTGGGGTGATGCTTTGGCCAGGGTTCGGTTGGCTTCACTTAGATCAAACAATGGTTCAGGTGTAAGGGCCTGCCCATCCTTGTCAGATGACGGTCTGCCTGATGGTGGGTTTTCGGAGGCAGGTGAGTATTGTTCAGCAGCTAAGCTCATAGTGGGTTGGATAAAAACCTATTTAGATCCTGGGCAAGAGATTAAAACGTTCTATAGCAGACAAGTAAAATAACGGTTTTTACTATGCTTATTTCGAATACTTAGGAGGAATTGCCAGATTTAATGCCCTTATGACCAGGTTTTCGATGATGATTATTAAACGATAATGGATTCAAGGGTTAATGGATTAGTGTCGATAAATTGACCTTTCAGCGCATTGCGCAAGCCAGGCTCAAAATACACACCCAGGCCGTTGCACAGCTTATAGCCAGGAAAATTACTGTCGGGCAATGGCAGACGCACCTGGTTGCTTGAGTAGCGGCGGTGTTAGAAACACTATCGGTGACCGTGATGCTGGACAGCGCTACCCCGGCAATTTGCCGCGTCAACACCTCGACTCTAAGGGGGATGGCTTGTTAAGGGACATAAATACCAAAGTAATCAGCCTTCACTCATTAATGATCATCTGAGGTAAATTTTTAAAAGTAGGGATCTTTTCACGCTGATTGTAAGTAGATCCTGTGAAGGCTTGTTGCCTGGGCCTGGTAACCGTAACAGGGAATAGCGGGTCGGCGTCTTAAAAGCCACTGAGCTCTGCAAAACGGTCTCGATGATATATGCTATCCCCCAGGGTCATTTCAGCCACTCTAGCCCGCTTCATAAACAGGCCGATATCCTCTTCATCGGTCATGCCGATACCGCCAAACATCTGGATTGATTCTCGACCAATCAGATTAGCGGCATCGGATGTTCTGGCCTTGGCCGCGCTGATTAGCAGACTGGCTTCACTACTCTTGTCATCAATGGCGCGAAGGGCTGCCATGGTCATTGAAATCGCGTGTTCGCGCTCGCAGAACATGTCCGCAGCTCGGTGTTTTAGCGCCTGGAAAGTACCGATCAATGCGCCAAATTGCCGCCGGGTTTTCAGGTAATCCAGCGTGCGTTCAAAAGCCTCGGACATAATGCCGATCAGCTCGGCATTGAGACCGGCGGTGGCGCAGTCAAAAACGGACTCCAGTATGTCTGCGGCTCTGCCTGCCTCACCGATGAGCTGCTCAGCTGCAACTTCTACGGTATCAAATGTGATCAAGGCGGCATTGCGGCTATCGAGCATTTTTAAACCGGTAATACTGACGCCAGCGGTAACAGGGTCGACCAGGAACAGGCTGAGACCTTTCTTCTCGCAGCTTGCGCCCGAAGTGCGAGCCAATACCACCAGTTGGTCTGCGCCGTAAGCGTCCAGCACAAAGCGTTTTTCGCCACTTATCTTATAGCCTCCAGCCGTGGCCTCGGCGCGGGTGCTAACCTGCCATGGTGAAAAGCGACCACTTTCCTGAAAGGCCAGCGCTAGCACCTTTTCGCCTCCGCAGATCCCTGGTAACCAGCGTTGCTTCTGTTCTTCGTCACCACCGTGAAAAATCGTGTTGCCTGCTAGTAGGATCGTAGATGAAAAGGGCTGGGCAGCCAGAGCTCGTCCAAGTTCTTCCAGCACGACACCCAGTTCGGCATAGCCGAGACCGAGACCACCGTATTGCTCCGGGAAAATAATGCCAGTCCAGCCAAGGTCTGCCATTTGTCGCCACTGGTCCCGCGAATAGCCCAGTCCAGTGTTGCCATCTGGGTATGTGCCATCGCGGTGCTGTCGAACTTGATCAACTGTAAAAGTCCTCGCGACAAATTCTCGGGCTGAGTTTTTTAGCAATTGTTGTTCTTCTGTGAGAACCAGTGCCATAAAGTCTTTCCTGTGGCCCGCAGGCATTAGTGCGGCGAAGCCAAAGCTAAGCGAGTTGATAAGTTTATTCAGGCAGGTCGAGTACGCGTTTGGCGATCACATTGCGCTGGATTTCGTTCGTCCCGCCTTCGATAGAGTTACCTTTGGCACGCAGCCATTGTCGCGTAATGCGCATTGCTGCAGGGGTAAAGCCGGGGCCTTCCCAGCCAACCCCATCGATACCGTGGATACTGATCATTAACTCATGGCGACGATTAGTTAACTCACTGCCATAGAGTTTCAGCATTGAGGCAATATGACCACCATCCTGACCGGCTCTGGCTTTGTCGGCACTGCGACTCATGGTAGTCCGCAATGCCAGGCTATCCAGCTCACACTGGGCTATCTGGTTTCGTATGGCTGGGTCGGCAATACGGCCCTGATGATCAGTGCCCAGTTCCCGTGCGGCCAGCTCCGGCAAGGTCAGTGCCCGTCGGGCATCGCCCCGGCCAATAGATCCGAGTGCCTGGCGTTCGTGCTGGAGCAGTTGTTTCGCTAGCGTCCAGCCCTGACCCAGCTGGCCCAGTAAATTCTCTTTGGGTACCCGAACATTATCGAAAAATGTCTGGCAGAACGCGGAGGGGCCGCTGATCAGACGTATGGGCGATACGGAGATACCGGGTGTCGTCATGTCAATCAGTAAAAAGCTGATGCCTTCGTGTTTTGAGGCCTGGGAGTCCGTGCGCACCAGACAAAACATCCAGTCGGCATCGTCAGCGTGAGAGGTCCAGATCTTCTGGCCATTAACAATAAAGTCATCGCCGAGCACTTCAGCCCGTGTTGACAGACTGGCCAGGTCGGAACCGGAACCCGGCTCGCTATAGCCCTGGCACCAGATAGTCTCATTATGGGCTATTTTTGCCAAATGCTGCTGTTTTTGCTCCAGCGTGCCATGTTCGAGTAGTACCGGCCCTAAGAGGGATAAACCGGCACTGATGGGTATTGCTCGTACTTTCGCGCGGCGTTGTTCCTGGGCCAGAATGCGGGCTTGATCAGCCGAAAACCCGGCACCACCGTATTCCTTTGGCCAGGTAGGTGCTAGCAGGCCCTGCTCAGCCATACATTTCAACCAGGCTTGCTCATAGGATTTGGATTGTCGGGGATCGTGGCTGTCAGCACCGGGTGCCTGGCGAAGCTCGGTCGGATAGTTTTGCTCTATCCAGTCAGCGACAATAATCCGGAACTTGTTGGGGTTTTTTTCAGTGTTCATGGATTTAAAATCCAGGGCAAATTACGTATTCGATTCTAACGTGGGGTAGCCTAAAGTGTTATATGTTATTTTTCTCGATTAGTTTTCGGCTTTGCACAACCGTTGTTTAATTTTCACTCGAGTTCGTAGTGTTCCTCTATCTATGTAAATAATCGGTGCTCGTTCACGTTGTGTGACTGTGGCCAAAGCAAAAGTGAAGTAAAAGAGAACTTTTAGCCTGCTTCTAAAATGAGGAGCCAGTCTGGTTCAGGAACTCAATTTCTTCCGGCTTAGATGATCGACCCAGCAAGTGATTTCGGTGGGGGTAGCGGCCAAAGCGATCAATAATGGCCTTGTGTCGGATTTCAGAGCGCAGGTTTTTCTCCAGCCCCGGTTGGCTGAATAAAGCAAGGGCTAGCTCATGGATATGCTGAGATTCGCTGTGCATAAAAGGCATATATAAGAAGGCTTTTTGCTGAGGGGATAAGTCTTTTTGTACATTTAGAGCGATCGCCTGCTGAGCCAGCGCCAGCGCCAGAGAGTCTTGTGCGAACGCTCGCGCAGAATTACGGTATAAATTTCGGGAAAATTGATCGAGGACAATAATTTCGGCAAGACAGCCTAAAGGCTGCTTGCGCCATTCATAGAGTTCGCAGCGGGCTGCTACCTCGTGTATCTTACCGAACCGTTCGGCAATGATTTGATCGATGCCGGGATCTGTCCGCCACCACTGAGCAGGCTGTAATTCATTAAACCAAAAGTCAATGACTGGCTGGAATGATTTGAAAGTGTCTATTTCCTATTGCGCCTAAAAAATGCCCCGAGTTGTTTGATAACTCAGGGCTGATATGTGAGAGGAAGCAGGAGCTAAAACTGAAAGGTGGCAGTAAACACCGTTTCATTGCGGCGAATACCGGGTTGAGCCAGGTAAGAGCCAAGACCCCAGGGTCCTGTCTCGTCACCACTTTCCCGCCAGTAGAGATGCTGTTCAAGCTTAAACACCAGGTGCTTCGAATGTAAATATTCCATCTGTATCTTATTGTAGGCACCGGTTGAACGGGGGTCATAGGCAAATACGAATAGTGGTTTCCAGAGGCCAGCGCGGCCATAACTGGTAGATGCTGAAAAGGTAATAACAAATTCGTCCTGATCAAGCTTGTTGTTGAATTCGCTGATGTAGCGACCCGGTACGATTGCGCCACCCACTTTAGCAGGCTTTACCTCATAGAAAGACGAGGCTTGATAATAGTTGGTGTAGTCAAGCCAGCGTCGCCAGAAGATTTGGCCGGAGAGGAAAAAGGTCCGCAATTCGTTGAGCGCAGGAATCCAGGTGGGGCGATCCATACCCAACATTACCACAGACTGGTGAGCAGTATCGTAGCCATTACCATTAATATCGGCTCTACTGCCAGGTACGATTGATACGGGAACACCCGTCGTAACCGTGGTTTCGAGACGAAACACCGACTGAGTATACTTTTCTTCCGAGTAGTTGGCAGTCAATCCGAATACGTTAATACGAGGGGTGACTGTTTCAACCACGGTTTCAAAGGTATTTCCGACCAACCCAGCAGAACGGATTTTTACACCAGGGGTTTGTGAGAAGCCGTAAAAATAATTCGCGCTGAACTCAACGTCATTCCAGATGCCTTTAAATCTGAAGCCTCCCTGAATATTTCTTATGTCAGTATCTTTTTCGGTGCCATCGATTACTGTGGTGTTCAGAGGATGGAGGTCGGCAAGGGTGTCGCCAAGCTGTATTGAATTTGCACGTTGATCCTGTAGCCCGACACCGAGGATTGCCCAGGGGCGGGGGTAGTCGGTATGTGCTTTGTTGGTTCGAAAGTCATCAGGAATCACGATGACTTCCAGAAAGGTTTCGTCAAAGGGGCCAATCTTGCCAATGTCCCATATACCCCTGCCCATCCAAAGTGGGATGCGAATATCTTCCCAGGATTCCCGGGTTCCGTGCCATGTTCTGTCCAGAGGGTTAATGACATCCAGAGCACGGAAATTATCGGTTTCGCCCCACACGACCTGTTGACGACCAAGGCGCAGAGAAAAAGGTGGCATCACAAAATCAATAAAGGCTTCGCGTATTTTATATTCCGATTTGCCTTTGTCGTTTAGCACATCATAGCTATCCCGAAGGTCGAAAATCGTGTCGTAGACAGCACGGCCCAGGAAAGTGAATGTTGCTTCTTCGATGGGACCAGTCGAAAAACGATTGAAGGCTTTGCTGTCCCGGAGGAAGTAATATTTACCTTCTAGCTGGGCGGTATTGCGTTGGTGGGTCATTTCCCCGTCATTGAAGGGTCTGGCCCCTGTCTTCAAGATGTTCATTGTTCTCGCAAAACCCTCAAGTTCGACATCATCACCAATATTGATAATGCCCCAGGACAAGCCGGAAAATACAAGGGGACTCAAAAAAACTAAAAACGTGACAAGTTGTTTACGACACCTGGCCATAATGTATTAACCTCAGACAATGAATTATGTGAGAGGCCCTTACAGCGGGCCTCATTAGAGTTTGTTATTTTGCCGAATTAGCGTCGACCACTTACCATATTGCGTAGGGAAAAGAACTGTTTAGCCCGGGCCGATGTGAACTCACGCTTGTTGGTGTAACAGTGTGTCATCGTTGCATGGGGTTTTTTTGCGTTGATATCCGACTCACCGAGATGAATAAACACCTGATGGCCAACGCTTTTTGAAAAATCCTGTTTTATATAAGGTGCTTGTTCCGGTGGTTCGGTGTCGTAATCCTCTGAATATTTAAGAAAGTGCTGGTTCATACGTAGCAACTTGTCGTCCTTTTTATCAAAGGCAAACATCCAGTGGGTCCAGTAGGTTTCGGCATCAACGAAAACGATCCGCGCACTGTAGGGATGGTTTTCGGCTTTAGGTTTGATAAGCACGACGTGTGTGTCCCGGACTTCCCAACGGGCCTTGTGAGGCACCCATTTATGAGGCCCACCAAACTCTGGATTAGTTTTTACATTGGTTGTTGCCAGCACCTTCCGCTTGCCCAGGTATTCCCAGTTGTTTTCGTATACCTTGCCGCCGAAACCATTGCTGTCTTCACGGATCATATCCATGCCCATGAGCTCGCCGGTTCGCTCGGAAGCTAATGTCTTACGAGGCTTGCGCTCCGAGGGCATATATAACCAGCCAGAGTTTTCCTTGTAGTGATCGACATATCGGATCGACATGTCTTTGGCGCCCGCCATATCCCGTGGTGAGCGAAACTCCATGACTTGTTTGCTTTTAACCTCTTCGTAGCCAGGCACGAGACTTTCTTCGCCCAGCGCGTAGGTAGTGTTTACCGATGCGTATTCCATGACTCGATCCAGCTCGCCGCCTTCGCTGCGTAACCAGGTGACCATGGGCATGTCGTAATCATTTGCACCGGGTCTCCAGAGCATGTTCTGGATGACTTTCTGGCCTGCCTGAGGGTCATTGGGGTTAATTTCGGGAAAGGGATAACGACCGCCGGTAAACCCGATAAGTGTGCCTGTCTCGTCTATGGTAAATTCATTGTCCGCGCCTTCACCACCCCAATGGTCAGGTGCTGGGTAATGTCCGGTCGCCGCAATCTCCATATCCATATCATCAAAAAAATAGTATTCCCATGCTGTTTGAGGGATGAGTGCCTCTAGCACATTTTTTCGATCACTTATTGTATAGTGATTTCCCGGGGTTACAGAAACGTTACTGGGTGGGTTATTGAGCCAGTTGCGGAGGGCCTGGTAGCTTTGGTCTTCGCTTGCATAAGATGGGCTTGAGGCCAAAAGCAGGGAGGTCATGACCAATACAGGCCAACGTAATGCAGGAGAATGTTTCAGCGGTTGGTGAGAATGGTACGGGTATTTCTGGCCAGGTAAGGTAAGCGCTTTCATAATTGTCTCTCTGTTATATGATGTTTCTTTATATTGAGCCGAAGAAAACTTTTGTGTGTGATTAGCCCGTCTAGTCCGTTAATTTTTTGCTCGTTATACCCCATCCTTTGTTTATTAGCAGACAAATTCCATCGATTTATTTCGATACTAAGAGCGTGAGGCTCAAATGTCAATCACCTTGAGATCAGGTGAGGGGACTTACGTTTCCGAGCTCGATTGCATCGCTTCCAGGAATTTTGCCAGCGCAAATACTCCGTATCGGGTTTGGTGGCGGTACTTATCCGTCCACACGCTTCCCTCACATTGGCGGTTGGAGAGAGCCAGTTGTCTTCAGCAATTGTGCTCTTTGAATGCACCGTTTTACCGATGTATGAGGATATTCGCCCCATTTTCGGCACTTAACTGGGCGAGGTCAGCGGGAGGAAATTTTTTAGCGTGGGCTCCGTGGCTTTTCCGGAGGCGACAATGCCGGATTACCCTGATTATTTCGATTACCATGATACCCAGGGGGCGTATCGATTAATCTCTCAGGCCAGATGGTAGCCTGAAGCATACAAAGGCGCGTGCCAGGCAGTGCGTAGTAAATAATAGTTCATGGAGCAGAAAAGTGTTCAACAACAACCGGAATGGTCGTTATAAGCGACGACACTGTTCAATCTGTTTAACTCGATAGCGCAGCACGAGAGCAGTAGTTCCTTAAGTTTTATGCGGCCGCGCTGAACTCGAGACTTCGTGCCTGATAAGGATAAACCAAGCTGGCGGGCGACCTGTTGCTGTGGTAACCCTTCAATATCCACTAATTGAAGTGCCTCTTGATACCGTGGCGGTAACTTGTCCAATAGGGGTATAAGACAGTGCGCGAGCTCTTCCTGAGCTGTTATTTCTGTTTTATTGTAAATAGCCTGGCCATGTTCCGAGAGTTCATGTTCGCTCAACATACCTTGTTCCTTTGACTGCCGACGGTAGTAATCCGTGAGTACATTTTTGGCCACGCGATACATCCACGCCATAGGGTTGTTAGCATTTTTAAGATCGATTTCGTGCTTAACCAGACGCAACAGTATTTCGCTAACGAGATCGTCCACATTAGCCGGCTCAACGCGTCGGGCTACGTAGTGGTGCAGAGTTTGCTGAAAGGCCGACCATTCCTTGTCAGCGCTTATTTTACTGGTTGTCATCTGGCACTAGGCGTGTTGGGCGCCGGTGCAGCACGCCGATTGATTGGTATTGATTGCCGGTGCGTCATCGGTGATACGATACCACTCCCAACGCATGCCCTGTGGATCTCTAGACCAGATTTTATCCTGGGCGGCATGACAGCAAACTTCTTTGGTTTTAATCTCCTCGAGTATGTTGCTCTCCGACAGACGGTTTGTAACAGTATCGAGCTGTTTAGATTCAAACAGCTCGATACCGAGGTGATTTAAGCGCTCCCTGGCTTCAGGGTTTTCAAATAACACTAGTTTCAATGGTGGCTGGTCGAGGGCGAAGTTGGCGTAACCCTCGTGTATTTTATGGGGCCCGATACCAAAAAGTTTGGTGTAATAGGCAATGGCTTCGTTCAGGTCTTTCACGTTAAGTGCCAGTTGTAATCTCATCGTTTTATTCTCTTTGTCATTGGTTGTCACCGTATATGACGCCCTGCAATGAAAAAAGACGCAATTATTGCTAACAAATTTTGGTGAAAATTATTAAGCTCGCTGCTAGGGTTTCAAGCAAATCGGGTTGCAAGGGTGTTTATCTGTAGCAGGGATAATAATAAACCAGGGGAGCGATAGCGCGCATGGCAGACAAACTAGAAGGCACAACCAGTAAACATCTGCGCGGCAAATATGCCATCGTTGGTGTCGGTGAGACCGAGTTTATGCGCGGTTCCGGCTGCACTACACGGACTTTGGGTACCCGCGCCATCAGGGCCGCGATGGAAGACGCAGGCCTCGGACCGGGCGATGTCGACGGTATGCTGTCCTATTCTAATAATGATTCTACGCCGTCAACGGTAATTGCCGGCGATCTGGGTATCCGACCTAATTTCTACATGGATGTCTATGGCGGCGGTTCATCCACCGAAGCTCTGATCGGTATTGCCATTGGTGTGATCGAAGCCGGTATGTGTAAAACCGTGGCGATTTTTCGTGCCATGAACGGGTATTCGCAAATACGTATCGGCGGCACTGGCGGTGCCGGGGGGCGCGCTTCGCTCAGTAGTGGCGGCTTATTTGGCCGTGCTTATGGGCTGATGAGCGCCGGCCAGATGTTCAGCCAGTCCTTTATACGACACATGTATGACTATGGGACTACCCCCGAACAGATCGCCATGGTCAAAGTGATTCATAGCGAACACGCATCGAATAATCCCAAGGCCTATTATAAAAAGCGTGTTTCGGTGGATGATGTGCTCAATAGCCGAATGATCGTCAAGCCACTGCACCTGCTGGACTGTTGTGTTGAAACTGACAATGGTAATTGCATTATTGTCACCAGTACGGATCGGGCCAGGGATTGTCGCCATCGGCCTGCCCTCATTCAATCGGTGGTTGGCCGTTGCAGTAAACCCCGGACAGATATGCATTACCAGCACGGGCCGATTTCAACCACAGCAGGGTACTACGGTAAAGATATCCTGTGGCCCAATGCCGGGGTGGGGCCACAGGATATAGATATTACGGGCTCTTATGATGCTTTTACCTTCACCACGATGTTGCAACTGGAAGACTATGGCTTCTGCAAAAAAGGTGAAGGCGGTGATTACGTCAGTAACGGTATTATGCGCCTGGGCGGCAAGCGTCCCAATAATACCAGCGGGGGGCATTTGTGCGAGGGCTATACGCACGGTTTAAATATGGTCATTGAAAATGTTCGCCAACTACGCGGGGACATCGACGACTCCTGTCCGATAGGTACAGATGGCCGACGGCAGCATACTTATGATTACAGCGAAGGCGGGTGCCGTCAGGTAAAGGATCCGGAGTTAACCGCTAACCTGGGTTGGGCCGGGCCGCAAACCGGTTCGGCTATGGTGATGGCGAAGGGCTAGAGGCTAAAATTTCAGGACGAAAGCCAGAATAATATTTGAAGAAATTTACCAGGGAAATCACTATGACCGTCGAAGGCGAGTATCTTGGCATGAATATCCGGATCAGTGATCTGGATAAAGAAAATCAGGAGTTTTTTAGCTATTGCGCTAGTCATCAGCTGCATCTGCAAAAATGCGATCATTGTGAGTTGATGCGTTACCCTCCCTCCACTGCGTGCCCCTGGTGTGCTAGCCCCGATGCCAGTTGGGCAGCGGTGGAAGGCAAGGGAACTTTGCATTCCTATGGTGAAGTCCACCAGGCGATACAGCCGGCGTTTCGAGAACATACCCCTTATATGCTGGTATTGGTGGATCTCGATACCCAGAAAGGCCAGCCCACCGAGCATGAAGCGCTACGTATCACAGGTAATCTGGCGACGTCGGAAGGCGACCTTGCGCCGCCGGAACTGGTGTCGCAGGTGGGTATTGGTAGCCGTTTGCGGATCGTTTTTAAAGATGCAGGCGATGGTGTTTCTATCCCCCTCTGGACTCTTGACGAAGACGCCGAGCAGCCAGCCAATCCCTGGCGTTATCCGGAGTAAGTCGTAGCTAAACTAAATTCGAGCCAGACCAAACCCGAGAAATAAGACCCATGCCCATCCGCGATTTTGACAAGGCAAAGCGGCTGCTTGAGCAGCTTGATCCGGTTCTAAGAGCCACGGAGAAGCTGCGCAAAACTTATGATGCGGGCATTAAGGAACCGCCTGGGCACCCCAATATGCACCCGGTGCGAGCGGCGGTGAAAGAGCTGGAAATTGAACTTGAGCAGGCGGTGGGGCAAATCGCCCGAAGCCGCCGAGAAGACGAGCTCGGACGCCAGCGTCGGCAGGCCCGATATAAAAACAAATAAATTGTCCGAGCCCGTCCTGGTTTCTTCGAGCTGAGTGTCTCTTAACTAAAATATGCCTACGAAGCCATACTCATATTGTTAAAGTCCCGCGCCGGGTAGGCGTCCAGCAGAGCTTTGGGATCGTGGGGTACTCCACTACGGTAGACGCACTCAAGGCTACGTAAATTACGTACATCCTGTGAAGGATCTTTACCCAACACCAGAATATCGGCATAGCAACCCGGCGCAATAGTGCCTAGCTCGCCCTCTTTGCGCAGGGCCGAAGCGGCGGATGCAGTGATGGCTTTTAGCGCCGCCATATCACCAATGGCATCGGCCAGTAGTTCAGCCTCACGCCACAAAGCGAAGCCAGGGGGTGGGTAAGCGATGCCACAGCAGTCGGTACCACCGACCACAACGCCACCTTTTTCATGAAGTATTCGCACTGCCTCTTTTTGTTTTTCCAGGGCTTTCTTACCATTGCCCGGCGGGTAGCCAGTATGGATATCCCACTCTTCGCCAGCTTTAACGACCTTGGCCAGTGCCCGTTGATGGGCTAGACCGGATTCTGGAATATAGATGCGGTCGGTATCCTTAAGTGCTTCTTCGATGCCGATATTGTCTACCCAGAGGAGGTCGAGAGTGGTGCCCATCTTGACCTGTTTTTCGGCCATCAAATCAAACAGCTCCTGAGTACCCGGCCCCTGCAAGTCAGCCTGTTCCCAGCCCTCGAATGTGACCTTCGGGAATTTGGAGCTCATCATTGATAGTTCTGGGCCAAAGCGCATTTCTACCGGACAGATATTGTTGTAGGGTGAAATCCACATATGTTCCAGGCCGTCGATGCCCATGGTCACCGCTTCAAGGGCAGTGGTAGCACCGATATGCCCGGTCACCGGCACCTGCTTGTCGACCGTATTTAGGCAGGCTTCCATGATGTCGGGCGTCATCGCAAAGTAAAGTTTTATACCGTCGACACCGGCATCCAGTAATGAATTGATCTTGCCGGGAGCTTCAGCTACGGAGGTGACCGTATCGAGGATTTCCCCGAAGGCTCCGTCTGGGAAGGTTTTGTGACCGCCGTCTAATAAAGGACCACAGACAAAAAGTCGTGGACCCAGAACTTCGCCCTTATGGAGCCGCTCCCGCAAGGTAAGCACTTTATCGAGTCGGCCACCGACATCCCGGGCGGTGGTGACTCCTGTTGCAATAAATAATGACAGGTCAACATCACTGACCAGGGTGCTATGCACGTGAGTGTCGATCAGGCCCGGCATGACAGTATTACCCACACAATCGACGACCTCCACATCAGGCCCGGAAGGGCCTTCATCGTTAGTTATCGCTTTGATTCTGTCACCGCTGATGACGATGGATACCCGACCTCGGGCCTGGTCGGCAATGCCGTCAATGAGTCGAGCGTTTTTTAAGACAATATCTGTAGCCATGGTAAGTCATCCTTAGTTTATGCTGATTATTTAAAACTTTAATGTCTGAGGTTAAGAGATTACCGTAAACAATGGCTGTGCAGTTTTGAGTAGGTTTCGTGCCTGAAACTAGCTGCACATGCTTCGCCATCACGGATAAGACGAGAGTCAGTTGGCGCGAGAATGGCCGGCAGTGCTTGGGTTTTAGCCTGACTTTTTATCGTTATATTTTAGATTTCAGAGTATAGAGGAAGATATGACTAAAGCCATCGGCTTATGAGCCTTTGGTCAGGGTTTTTATTTTATGAATTATTCCTATTGGTACTCCTTAAGGGGATGATTCGCGCAAGTGGTCTGGGTGAGACAGCGGCTGTGGCGGGCCAACATGGTAAGCAGTTCACGACAGTCTGAGCTGGATAAAAGTAGAGGTCTTTAGCCCGGTAGCCCGCGGAGGATGGGTAAACGGGTAATGGGTAATAGGTGCCTGCTATAAAAACTTACCCAGAGGTTTGGCCAGTAGTAAACCAAAAATCATGACTGGTACAAAGAGCAGTGTGGCACTGTAGCCGTAACTTAAACCGGCAATTGCGGGGCCAGGGCAATATCCAACCAGCCCCCAGCCGGCACCAAACATGATCGCGCCGATTAGCAGGGCTTTATCGATATCTGTGCGAGTGGGAATAGAGAAAGTATCCGCAAACAGGGGTGCCGGGTTTTTCAGCACGAATTTATAACCGATAAAAGTGACCAGTAGCCCGCTACCCATCACAAAACCCAGCGTGGGATCCCACTGCCCGGTGATATCGAGGAAGTCCTGGACTCGATTGGTGTTAGTCATCCCGGAAATAGCCATGCCCAGGCCGAAGACAAGGCCTGATGCGAGGGCGGAGACAAGTTTGCCAATACGTTGATTCATATCACTCAGCTCCAAAGACGTGACGAAGTAGATAAACACAGAAAAACCCGGCGGCCATAAAAGTACAGGTGGCGACGATTGAACGTGGCGAGAGGCGAGAGATGCCACAGATACCGTGACCACTGGTGCAGCCACTGCCTAGCCCCGTACCTAGACCAACCAGTAATCCGCCGGCAATAACCATTAGAATGCCCGTCTCGGGTTCAGGTGGTTTGAAACTCCCCGATAGCATGACAGGGATAGTGCCGCCAACGACAATGCCCACAATGAAAAGGATACGCCAGAGTCGTTCATCGTTGGACTCTGTCATCGTGCCACTTAAAATCCCACTGACGCCGCTGATACGGCCTTTAAGGCCCATCATCATGATAGCGGCGATACCGACAAGACTTCCGCCTAGTGTGGCTAAAAGAAAAGGGTGCATTGAGTGCTCCAGTTAAAAGTTTTTAAACAACGTATTGGTATACTATCGGACGATGGACTGTTATTGCCCACGATCTATTCGTTAGTATATTATTATTTTCTAATATTACTTGTCTAGTGTTTTAAGCCGCCAGGTCGACGTAGTCCTACACGTTTGATCCTGGTGTTTGTTGCAGTAGTTTATAAGGCCAATATTGGATTCAGAGCCAGATATTTATCGCTCATCAATACTTTAGGAAAAACAATGTTCTGGTGCCGGAAATTCGCGGCTACGAACTGCATTTGCGTAAGCTTTCAGGGCCAGCATCACATCGCCTGTGGCGGGTAGAAAATTCTTAGTGAACTTGGGTATGCGAGGAGAAAAACCCAGCATGTCGTATAGCACTAGCACCTGCGCGTCTACTCCGGGTCCCGCACCTATGCCAATGACTGGAATGGTGAGGTGCTCTGCAATACGCGTAGCGAGTTCGTTTGGAACACATTCAAGCACCAATAAATCAGCCCCGGCTGTTTGCAGGGTTTCCGCGTCGGAAAATATTTTCTGGGCACTGTCTTCGTCCCGACCCTGTACTCTATAGCCGCCAAGTTTGTTGACCGATTGCGGTGTTAAGCCCAGGTGGCCGCATACCGGGATGCCGCGTTCTGAAAGCATAAATATAGATTCCTCCAGCCAGGCTCCACCTTCTAATTTGACCATTTGCGCTCCGGCCTGCATGAGCAGCGCGGCATTATCGAGGGTCATTTCCGGAGTGGCGTAGGACATGAAGGGCATGTCTGCAATGATTAAAGATACGTCATTGCCACGCACTACGGCGCCAGTATGGTGAAGCATATCGTCCATGGTCACGGGGACGGTGCTGTCGTAGCCGAGCACCACATTGCCCAGGGAATCGCCGACTAGAACGACTTCGATTTCGGCCAACTCAATTTGCCGCGCAAAGGCGCTGTCATAGGCGGTGACCACAGGAAATTTCTCACCTTTGCTTTTCAATGTATTAAGCGTGTGGAGGTTAACTGCTTTCATTGAGTGACCTTTTTGTTAGTGATTATAGCTACGGCTATAAATGGTTAAGCTGGCATAGCGATGGACAGGCTACAGGTGGGCTTTCGGGTTGTAATAGTGGCGACCGGTTTTAATAGTCAGTAAGTATTCCACAAGGTTGCGGTAATCCAGATTATTCTGAATGGGATTTATTTCTGCGGCGTTAACGATCAACAGAGGTGCATCTTCGTAATAGTGGAAGAATTGCCGATAGGCTTCATTGAGGGCCTGGAGGTAGCCTTTGTCGATGTTTTTTTCCATCGGAACACCCCGGCTGTTGATTCTGTCGAGCAACACGTGGCTGGGTGCTTGCAGGTAGATGACAAGGTCTGGTGTCTGCTCGTCAATGGTGAGCTGATCGTATACAGCCTGGTAAAGCCTTAATTCATCGTCATCAAGGGTTACCTGGGCAAAGAGAGGGTCTTTGTCAATCAGGAAGTCGGCAATTTTCACCGGCTGGAACATGTCATCCTGACGCAGCGCCTGCATTTGCTGGATCCGTTGAAACAGAAAATACAGCTGGGTGGGTAAGGCTGCACCGGGCAGGTCATTATAAAATCGTTCCAGAAAAGGGTTTTCCTCAGCTTGTTCGAGCACAATGTCGTAATTGAAGGTCGCGGCCAGCCGTTTTGCCAGGGCAGTTTTGCCTACACCAATAGGTCCCTCGACCGCGATAAAACGGGGCAGGGATTCGGTGCTGAGGTTGAGTTGTATATCGTTAGCCAGTACTTCCAAGGATCTCTCCAGCATCGAGGCGGACGATACCTTCTGCGCAGGTGTTTGCCAACAGTTCTTGTAGTGGTATTTTATCAGGCAATATCAGTTCGGGAGCAATGTCTGCTAAGGGATAAAGTACAAAATTTCGTTGCTCGAGTCGCGGGTGTGGAATGATCAGGTTTGTAGTGTTAATCACCCTCTGATCATAGAGCAATATATCCAGGTCAATACTGCGCGGCCCCCAGTGTAAAGTTCGTTTCCTACCCTGCTGATTTTCGATACCCTGCAATGCTTTAAGTAGCTGCTGGGGCGATAATTCGGTGATGATAGCGACGACGGTGTTGATGTAATCGGCCTGTACGCCGGGGCCAATAGCGCGACTTCTATACCAGCCTGCGGTTTTGCTTAGCTTACTTTCAGGTAGTTCTGCCAGGGCTGAGATGGCGCTTTTTATTTGCAACGCCGGATTATCCAGATTACTGCCTAATGCGATGTAGACTTTAGCTGGCATTTTGCGCAGATTTACGAGTGCGGGGTTTACGGTTACCAGGGTTTCGCGAACGTCCCTGCTTACCAAGAGCTTTGACCAAAAGTTCTCGCTGATTATCGTCGGCATCCTGATACTGTGTCCACCATCTGCCCAGCTCTTGTAGCTCTTCACCACTTTGCTCCCGGAGCAGCAGGAAGTCATAGGCGGCTCGAAACCTGGCCTGGCCTAGCAAGCGTGCAGCCTGTTGTCCGCCGCGTTTGAGCAGGCGTGGCTGGAACTCCCAAATTTCCCGCATCGGCATACTAAAGCGTTTGGGAATGGCAAGGCGAGAAATTTGTCGTCCGGTGACTTCAGCGGCGGCTCTTTGCAGAGCGCGAACGGGCACTTCCCCGTTTGCTTCGTAGACTATGCGCGCTTCGCTGACAGCCGGCCATAACAGGGCAGCCAGCAAAAAAGCTGGGGTAACATGCTTGCCACTTTGAATACGCTGATCTGTATTGCTTAGCGCCTGGGCGATAAACTGGCGGTAAAAGTCATTATTCTTAAGCAGGGCAACAGACTCAGGAAACAACTGTATATCAAGCCCATAAGTTTCTAGCAGCTGCCAGGTCTCAAGGGACTTGCCATTCATAAAGAGTTTGATAGTTTCATCATACAGCCGCGGTGGGGGTATGGAGGCCAGCAGGGGTGCGGAGGGTCCGATGGCCGCGGCAGTGTTTGGGTCGATGGTAAAACCGAGTCTTGCGGCAAATCGAGCGGCACGCAGCATCCGCACTGGATCTTCCTGAAAGCGAGTGAGTGGTTCGCCGATAATACGCAGGATTTTGCTGTCTATATCGGAGAGGCCGTCAGTGTAGTCGTAAACAGTGTTATTAGTGGGATGGTAATACAGAGCATTAATGGTGAAGTCGCGGCGGATAGCGTCATCATTTATCGAACCAAAGACGTTATCGCGCAGTAGCATGCCTTCCTGCGAACGTTTTGAGCGTTCTTTACTTTGTTTTGGGCTGGAGCTGTGATGGGCTCGGAAAGTTGTTACTTCAACAATCTCTCTTCCAAATCGAACATGGACGATCCGAAACCTGCGGCCGACAATGCGGGCGCGTCGAAACAAATCTTTGACCTGCTCTGGGGTGGCATCGGTAGCGACATCAAAGTCTTTGGGCTGTAAACCGAGTAACAGGTCGCGAACGCAGCCGCCGACTACGTAGGCGTTGTAACCGGCGTTTTCGAGTGTCTCGACGACCTCTCTCGCGCCACGGCTAATATCCTGTGGCTCAATAGGATGTTGCCCGGCAGCTACGATATGGGGGACTTTGTCAGGTCTCTGAGATTTGTATTTTTTTAGTACTTTGCCTAGCCGTTTCAGCATCAAATGAGCGGGGAGTGTTGAGGAGGGTTGATTCTAGCACAGGGGCTGGGTGAAGGGATGACGGGCTGTTGAGGCAATGAGTCTGATGACACTCAGGAGGGATTATTAGTAAGATAGTAGTTAAGATCTAGTAGAATCTGTGCAGTAAAAAGGGGAATCCGAAGATTCCCCTTTTTGATGTGCCATCTGTTTACGGATTTAACCCACCCTTAAAACGCATAGCAATCAAATTGTCATGTAAATTATTATTATGTTTGTTGTTATTATGGTTTTTATTCTTATTATACGCTTTATTCATCAGGATCATGAATTGGCTTAATGATACTTATATTTTGGGCGGGCTGGGTAGTGTTTTATGACGCTTTTTTTAGATCGTATGGAAATTAAAATATTTTGTTGATAACACCTTAGCTGTTTCCTGATCTGATATCGGAATTGAGACCTCATCGCATGACGGCTAAAACAACTTTCAGTGTTTGATTCTAGCTTAAACAATTACCTGGCGTGCCGAGCTTGGAGCACTTTCGTTCGTGACCAATGCTTTGTCGCCCACGTCAATAATTCTTCTACACGAGCTCCGGCAAGATCCGTGGGCAGATTCATACCCAATAGTACCAGGCATTGTTCAATATTTGCTACAGGGGTAGTTACCTTAAGCATTGGCGCCATACCTTGCTTACTGAGTTTCTCGCCGTCATGATTTTTAATGACAGGGACATGGCCATAAGCGGGCACTTTCAGATCCAGCTGCTCAAGCAGATATTGTTGGCGGGGCGTGCTATCTATAAGATCATCGCCGCGAATGATGTCAGTGATGCCCTGATAAGCATCGTCTATGCTAACGGCGAGCTGGTAGGCGAATAGGCCATCCCGCCGCACGATAATAAAAGCGCCACAGGATTTTGCGAGATTTTCGCTACAGAAGCCCTGGATCAGATCCTGCCAGGCGACTGGCCTGTCGGGGACGAGTACTCTGATCGCGCTTGGTTTGGTTGTCCTATCCTCTATAGTTAGTAGCTTCTGAGACTGGCAATGGCCGTCATAAATGCCGTTCAGGGAACGTAGCCGGGCGCGGGTGCAGTTGCAGAAAAAGATCAGCCGCTTATCGATTAATTGTGCTAAAGCTTCCCGGTAAGCCGCCAGCCGCTGGCTTTGGTAAAGGACCGAACCATCCCAGTGCAAACCGTGATTTTCAAGTTGTTCAAGAATAATATTTGCGGCGCCGGGTACTTCCCTGGGCGGGTCGATGTCCTCCATGCGTACTAGCCACTGACCGTGGTTGGCCCGGGCATCAAGATAACTAGCGAGAGCGGTATACAGGGAGCCAAGATGCAGTGGCCCTGTTGGAGAGGGTGCGAAGCGGCCGACATAGGGCACCACTGACTACCGTAAGCGGCGCTAGAGGCCGTTGATAAAGAGTTCAGTGATAGCCTTAGCCGCCGGTAGTCTGCTTTTCCTTAATTTCGTCAAGGGTTTTGCAATCCACACACAGTGTTGCGGTAGGTCTGGCCTCCAGTCTTCGTATGCCAATATCGACACCGCATTGCTCGCAGTAGCCATAGTCGTCGGTGCCAATGGTCTCGATGGTGGCATCAATTTTTCTGATCAACTTACGTTCGCGGTCTCGGGCCCGTAGTTCCAGACTGAACTCCTCTTCTTGTGTGGCACGATCAGCCGGGTCGGGGAAATTAGCCGCCTCATCCTTCATATGAGTGACGGTTCGGTCGACCTCCTCCATTAACTCCTTACGCCAGGCGGTTAGCAGTAGTCTAAAGTGCTCCCGTTGGTTTTCATTCATATACTCCTCACCCTTTTTTTCTTTATAAGGGGCGTATCCATGAATGGTTACGGGTGCAGGTTTTGCTGATTTCTTCTTGGGCATTGGTTCCTTCCCGTGGGAGGTATTTTGAAACCGGCTTTATAGTAGTGTCGGCGACTTTTATCAAGCGATATTTACACTGATTGGTTTCTGCGGACCTGTAGCACAAACAGATACAATGGCACTTTGGCTAGCTGTGCTAGTCCGCCAGATATGATCAATAAGGGCAGTGACATGAAGAATAACAGGCAAGGCTCAAGTAAGCGCCTGGCTGATCGTCTTAGCAATATGACGTCTTTTAAAGTCGTCGATTTTCTTGAAGCCGCAGTCGCAATGGAAGCTCAGGGGCGTGATATTGTCCGTATGGAAGCCGGCGAACCTTCTTTTGCCACCGCACCTGCCATTGCCGCAGCTGCGACCAAGGCCTTGAAGGAGGAAAAAACCAATTACACGCCATCCCTTGGTATTCCCGAACTTCGCGAAGCTATTGCTGGATTTTACATGACCCGCTACGGTATTAAGCTTTCACCCGCGAGGGTGGTGGTGACCACCGGTAGCAGTGCGGCTCTGGGTCTTATTTGCGATCTGTTTGTTAACCCTGGTGACGGCTTGCTACTGAGTGATCCAGGTTATCCTTGCAACGCCAATTTTGTCCGCCGTGCCGGGGGTGAGCCACAGTTGGTGCCAGTGTCCAGCAATAATGTCTATCAGTTAACGGCTGAGCTAGTCGAGCAATACTGGCAGCCCAGTACCATCGGCGTGATGGTTGCCTCGCCGAGCAATCCAACTGGTGAGATTATCGACACTAACAATCAGCGAGCGATCAATAAGGTGGTTGAGCAGCGTGATGGCGTGCTGATCATGGACGAGTTGTATCACGGGCTGGTCTATGACGAAAACGAAACCTCAATTCTGGAAATTACTGACGACGCTTTCGTGATTAACAGCTTTTCAAAGTATTTTGGCATGACGGGCTGGCGGCTGGGCTGGATGGTAGTCCCCGAGGATGTGCTGCCCGCTGTGAGTGTAATGACCCAGAATTTCTATATCTCCCCACCGAGTATTGCCCAGTATGCAACGCTGGGCGCTTTTGATGCCGATACTATCGAGATTATGGAAGCACGTCGTGAGGAATTTCAGCAGCGCCGGGATTTCTTTGTACCGGCACTTCGAGAACTGGGTTTTAATATATCTCACACACCGGCAGGCGCGTTTTATGTGTACGCGGGCATCGAAAACCTTGCCGAAGATAGCGAAGCTTTTTGCTGGGACATGCTCGAACGTGCCGGTGTTTCCTTTACGCCGGGCACCGACTTTGGTGAATACCTGGCGCGCCAACATGTGAGGTTTTCCTATACCCAACCCATGGATCGTCTGGAACTCGCTGTCGAGCGATTGAGCAAGGCGTTGGGGGCTTCATGAAACTCGATCCACCCCTGGAAGCCGCTGTTTTTGTGAAACGCTATAAACGTTTTTTTGCTGATGTTGAACTACCCGACGGCTCGCCTCTAACCATACATTGTGCTAACACAGGTTCGATGACGTATTGCCAGAATCCCGGTGCTGCTTGCTGGTTTTCTCGATCCGATAACCCTAAAAGAAAGCTCCCCGGCACTTTGGAGATCGTTACTACCACCTCGGGTTTGCTGGCTGGGGTGAATACTTCGCGATCCAACCACCTGGTTGCCGAGGCTATTCAGTCGGGAGTGATTAAGGAGCTAAAGGGTTATCCGGAGATGAGAGGAGAAGTGCGCTATGGCGAGGAGAAAAGTCGCATTGATCTCTTACTGGAAAAAGCCGGTGAAAAGTGTTTTGTCGAAGTCAAAAATGTCACCCTCGAAGCAGGTGACGGTCTGGCCAGATTCCCAGATGCTGTCACTACCCGTGGTGCAAAACATCTGCGAGAACTGACGGGCATGGTCGCAGAAGGCCAGCGTGCCGTGTTGTTGTATTGCGTGCAGATGACCGGTATCGAGCGTGTCGCGGTGGCTGCGGATGTCGATCCCCAATACGCCGAAACACTGAACGAAGCGATTGAGGCAGGTGTAGAAGTTCTGGCCTATGGCTGCAGCCTGAGGCCAGAGGAAATCCGCATTGACAGAGAGGTGGTTTTTAGCTAATTCAAGTTATAGCCCTAATAGCATATAGAAACTGAGCTATTAAAATGGGCTGAATAAAAAAGCCCCTGAAACAGGGGCTTTTAGGCGTGGTTAGTATCAGTAGGACAGCTATAAGGGGCTTAAATACAAGGGAGTCACAACCACTAAGGATTATTTGCCATCAAGCTGGACAACACGCTTTTTGAACTTCCATTTGCCATTCTGCTTGACCACATCATCAAGATAACGGCCTGAATTATTAGCGGTGATTTTATCGCTAAGATCCATCAGGATCAGGTAGGCATCATGGGTGCCGGTGTCGCCATTGACCTCGACGATAGCATCGGTGGTACAGTGTTTAACCTTCATCCCAGGAATACTCTTTTTGGCAAACGCAAGTAAGGCTTCACTGCCACCGGCCAGCTCCTTACTGCCGATATTAAAGGTGCCGTCTGCGGTAAAGCATTCAACCCAGGCTTCCGGATCGCCGTAGTCAAATGCACGGTTATAACGGGCTGCCAGTTCGCGAATGGCAAGATGATCTTCTACGTTACTCATGAGTCGTGTCCTCATTTTTATGGATTAATGAATGTTGAATTGGGGCTCGATTGATTGTAGGGGATGTTATAAGGTCTCACAATGATGGGCTTTATCTAAAACTCAAGAGTATCTAAAACTCAAGAGTTTCGGTGTGTTCGAATCTGTGACTGCGTGTCCCGCATGAGGGCATCAATTTTCAAGGTAAACCTGCCCATCCTTAACGGCATGCGCCACCGGCTGCAAACTGGATCCTGCGCAGGGCCCAGCAATACAATGCCCACTACTGATTTCGAACAGGGCTCCGTGGGCTGAACACATAATGTACTCTTTATCCCGGTCGAGAAAGCGATCTGGCATCCAGTTGAGTTCCAGTCCGGCATGGGGGCAGGTGTTTTTATAGACGAAAACCGAACCATCTTTGCGTATGGCAAAGATGGTTTTGTGCTTATCCAGGCTGAAGCCCTTGCTGCCGTTTTCTGGTATATCCGCAACCGAGCAGAGTGGGGTTTGGCGATCAAATGCCACGTTGCAGGGCAGCGATACGTTCTTCAAGCGGTGGGTGGGACATCCAGAGTTTGCTGACGTGCTTTTTGAAACCACTTGAAATGCCGAGGGCGGTCAGGGTGTCCGGCAGATCACTGGGTATCTGGGCCTGGGTTTCTGCCTGTAGGCGACGCAATGCGCCGATCATAGCGCTACGATTGGCCAGTGTAGCGCCGGCGACGTCAGCGCGGTATTCCCGCCAGCGGGAAAAGGCCATGACGATGGTTGATGCGAGAATACCCAGTACCACCTGTAGAACCATCACAATCATAAAATAGCCGATGCCAGGGCGATCATTTTTAAACACCGCTTTGTCGATAAATGAGCCGATAATGCGGGCAAAAAACATTACAAAGGTGTTCACCACACCCTGGATCAGGGTCAGAGTCACCATGTCACCGTTGGCGACATGACCGATTTCGTGGGCGAGTACGGCCCGGGCTTCATCCCGTTCGAAGCGCTGCAGCAAGCCCGCGCTAACTGCTACCAGAGCCTTGTTTTTATTCCAGCCGGTGGCGAAAGCATTGGATTGTTGCGAAGGAAAGATGCCGACTTCGGGCATGTCGATTTCGGCTTTTTTGGCCAGCTCGGCGACGGTTTGTACTAACCAGCGCTCCTGCTCGTTGGCAGGCTCGGTGATGATTTGCGTCCCGGTGCCTCTTTTGGCCATAAATTTAGATAGCAGCAGGGAGATAAACGAACCTGCGAAACCAAAAAACGCACACATGATAAGTAAAGACGTCATGTCATTGTGTATCCCCCTGGATGCCAGGAACTGCTCCAGGCCGAGGATCTGAAATATCAGTGTAAATAAAAATATAATCGCGACATTGGTCGCCAGAAACAAACCTATGCGTAACACGTGCCTCTCCTGCTGGATGGTGTTTGAAACGGACTGTCTATAAGATGCGTGCAAATTCGAAAAATTCAATGGTAGGGATTATGGCACACGGAGCAAACTCCCTGAAAAGCATTTTTTATGCCCTGGCGGCAAATGGCTCGATTGCCATTGCCAAGGGCATTGCCGCCTGGATAACCGGTTCCGGAGCCATGTTGGCAGAAGCAATTCATTCCACTGCTGACTGTACTAACCAGCTGCTGTTATTGGTGGGTTTAAAAAAGGCCAGGCGACCGCCATCAGATCAGTATCCTTTAGGTTATGGCAAGGAAATTTATTTTTGGTCATTCCTGGTTGCTATTTTGCTATTTAGTATGGGTGGTCTGTTTTCAGTTTATGAAGGCTGGCATAAATTGCATGACCCAGAGCCCTTGAAGTCGCCCTGGATAGCTGTCGGCGTGCTGATCTTTGCTATGGCGGCGGAGGGACTGGCGTTGACGGGTTGTATTGGTGAGATCAACAAAATCAGGCCCGCTGATCAAAATCTCTGGCGCTGGTTTCGTGATACGCGGGAAAGCGACCTAATGGTGGTGTTTGGTGAGGATATTGCTGCGCTCCTGGGTTTGTTGCTGGCGCTGGGTGCTTTGCTCGCCGCGATCGTTACCGGTGATCCATTTTACGATGCGCTCGGTAGTATCGCTATCGGCGTCCTGCTTATTATTGTGGCAGGCCTGATCGGTGCTGAGGTGAAAGCGCTACTGGTTGGCCAGGGTGTCGAAGGTCGGGTAAAAGAGAAGATGCTCAAGTGGTTAGAACAGCGCACAGAAATTGAAACGGTGTTTAATGTCGTCACCTTGAGGATGGGTAATGATGTCATGGTCGCCGTTAAGGCTGCTATGATTGATGTTGGAGGTAGTGGCAGTCAGATGATTAGTCGCATAAACGCTGTAGAAGCTGATTTTAAAAAAGAGTTTCCCAACGTTTTATGGTTGTTTTTTGAACCGGATGCCGAGGATTAAGGGTTGGGGAGCAGGTTTCAGATGGGAAAAATAATTCAGATCGGCAAGCTTACTTGCAGCATCGAGAAGCCGCTGTGCACCGTGGTTTTGATTATGGTGACTGGCTTTCTAAGCGGATGCGCGAATTTCTATATGGGGCGTGAGCAACCGGAAATCCATTTGACCAGCATCCAGCCGCTACCTCGTGAGGGGCTGGAGCAGCGTTTTTTGATTGGCTTAAATATCGTCAATCCCGATCGCCGGAATTTGAATATTTCAGGTTTATCCTACAGCCTTCTGTTAAACGGACGTAAAGTGGCCTCGGGAGTGTCCGGGAAAATGACCCCTATACCAGGGTTTAGTGAGTCTAAAGTTCGTTTACAGGCGAGCACCAACTTGATTAGTAGTTTACGGGTGGTGGCCGATTTACTGCGGGAGTCAAACCCTGTCGTAGATTATGAAATAGCCACGAAAATACGCACCTCCTGGTGGCCAATGCCGATAGAGCTCTCCGAGCAGGGGTCGATTGGGCTGGGTGACTATGTCTCTTCGGGCGGTGTTCCATAGAACCACACTACTTGAAGGTGCGGTGGGACTTTAACTCCACCGAGTGGTATCCATAGTGTGGTGAGCTGTTTCGTAGATGTGTTAGTAGGCGAGATTGGGGTAGGAGTGAATTATGAGTGAAGAGCGTCTAGCTGAACTTGAAATAAAGGTGTCCTATCAGGAAGACGCCCTAAACGCCCTTAATGACGTTATTTATCACCAGCAAACCCGCATTGACGCCCTTGGAGCGCTATTGGCTCAGTACCGGCACTATTTTGACAACGCTATGCACGAACCTTTCAGCCATTCCTCGCAAGAGGATAAACCACCACACTATTGAACGTCGCTCAGAGCATTGTCGAGAATGCGTACTTCACGTTGTGGAAAGGGAATTTGGATTCCGCCCTGAACGAGGGCTTCAAAGAGACGATCATTTACCCGCATACGTAGCTGATGGAATTTTTCGGTAGGCACCCAGAAACGTACAACAAAGTTGATACTGCTGTCTCCGAAATCATCGATACCGATCTGTGGTTCGCGGTTCTCGCTAATACCTAGATCGTCTAATACTGTTTTGATAATGCTGCGTACGTCTTTCATATTACTGCTATAGGCGACACCGACGGCTGCTTCAACCACCCGATAAGCACTGGAGTTGTGAATAATTTCACCGACAATATGCCGATTGGGAATGGTAATCCTTACCTCGTCCTCATCGGTGAGGATCGTATGAGCCAGTCGCACTTCGTCAACGATGCCGGTCACACCCTGAACGATGATCGTGTCCCCAACAACAAAAGGCCGGGTCAAAATAATATTCAGACCGGCTGCGTAATTTGACAGCAAGCCCTGCATAGCGAGTCCGGCGCCTAAAGAGGCGGCACCAATAGCGGCGACCATAGGTGTTACGCTGATGCCAATTTTGCCCAGGCAAATAATTCCGACCATCACGATAATAAGTATCTTGGTGCAGCTGGCGAGAAATTTACTCAAGGTGATGTCGAGCTTATTTTTTTCGCAGATTGCGAGCACCAGGCGGGCTAGACGATTCGAGATTAGTAGCCCTATGACTAAAATAATGACCGCACCGACCAGCTGAAAACTATAGGTGACAAAAAACGTGATGATCAGGTCGTAAACTTCCTTGAACTTATCGATATCTTCTTGCATGAGGTCCACTATTGTTGGTGTTGGTGTTGGTTAAGCAGCAGCCTGACCATAAGTATAAGCCCAATTGGTCTGGCTAAGGCGCCGCCTTTGGTCTGTCTTCCCTGGCGTGGAGGTAACAGAGCCGCAAGTGCTTGAAAGTGCAAGGGCATCAGTTGTCACTTTGTCTTAACAACCAGGAGCCAGGTTTCGATGTGCTGATGTGGAAAGGTTGAAAGCGATGTAATTTGGTACTTAGCTCATGTTAAAGGAAATTTGTGGCTTGATGTATCCTTAGAGCGCCTGCACGTTTGACAGCGCTACCGATATCAGGAATATTCTGATCTGATGAAGATTGAGCAATTAACCGGACAGCTGAGAGGGCGGTCTGCAAGCTATCTTAAGGAGATTTTCCCTGGTCATCTGCTTCATGAACAGGTGATAGAGCCTTATCGTGGATTGCTTAAGCTGGCTGCGAAAGCGGGCCTGGAACTACGCCTGGCCAGCGCTTACCGATCTTTTGATCGACAGTTGGCAATCTGGAATGACAAGGCCAGCGGGTAAAGCGTGACCGGTCGTTGATGGTGGTGGCAAGCCCAGCGTGATTAATGACCAGTCAGATATCCGGTGATAATCCGGATTTTCGCCCTTACTGCGCTGATCGGCTTTGCCCGGCGCATCCTCCGTCATCACTGGGGCACGGATATAGATATCTGGGATGCTGGGGCGGTGAGCAGCGGTTATCAACTTCAGTTGGTCTCAGAGGAGTACGCCTCGGGTGGGGTTTTTCATCACTTGGGCCGGTGGCTGGATGACGTTATTGATAATAATCGTGTCGACAATGAAAGCAAAGGGTTTTACCGCCCCTACGGCAGTCTCGCCCAGGATAGACAGGATGATGGTGTGGCTCCAGAACCCTGGCACCTGAGTTATCGACCGGTGGCGGAGCGCTATCAGAGATCTATGACTCAGTCCCTTCTTGAAGCCGTACTGGAAAATACGGACATTCTTCTCAAACAGACGATTCTGGATAATTTAGATGAAATATATCGGCGCTTCGTGCAGGCTTAGCGTTGAATTAGCGTAACTTTCAATCGAGGTCTCAGATAATACCCATGAATCAGCAGTCCGATCAGTTGTGGCTTGATATTCGTGCTGAAGCAGAAATGTTTTCGACGCAGGAACCAGCGCTGGCCAGCTTTTTCCATTCGTCAATTTTGTGCCATGAATCCCTGGAATCAGCGTTGACCTACACGCTATCAGAGATTTTGGGTAACGCTACCGTTTCGAGTTTATCGATCAGGCGGGTGATTGCTGAAGTGTTGACCCAGGATTCTGCAGACGGGTTAACCGCCAATTCCGATATCACCCGGAAGATGCGTATGGACGTACGCGCCTACCGAGAGCGGGATCCGGCCTGTCAGTATTTCTCCATGCCACTGCTCTATTTCAAGGGTTTCCATGCCCTGCAGGTGCACCGCATTGCTCACTATCTGTGGAGTCATGAACGCCAGACCATGGCCTTACATCTGCAAAGCTTGTGTGCGGCGATATTTGGCGTGGATATTCACCCGGGTGCGAGCATTGGTGGTGGCATTATGATTGACCATGCCACGGCACTGGTAATTGGTGAAACCACGGTGATCGAAGACAATGTGTCGATGCTCCATTCCGTGACCCTGGGTGGTTCTGGCAACTACTCCGGGAAACGTCATCCAACGATTCGATGCGGTGTATTGCTCTCAGCAGGCACTAAAGTGTTGGGTGCTATCGAAATAGGTGAATATGCAACAATTGGCGCCGGGAGCCTGGTGCTCGAGTCCGTTACTGCGCGTACAACGGTGGTGGGTGTGCCTGCACGAGTGGTGGGGGTGCCGAAAGAAGCTTCGCCAGCATTGGAAATAGATCGGCTGATCAACGGCGGTGGCGTTTAATTGTGACTCAACCAGACCCCGAAATGGTGGTGCGACAGGGTGTAGCGGGTGTGTTATATCGGCGCCTAATAGGTGCTAGTCGTTATTCATGGCAAGGGCTTCAAGCCTGCTTCCGGCATGAAGAGGCGTTCCGGCTTGAAGTATTTGTAGGTGCTTGTCTGTTTCCACTGGCTTTCGTTCTCGCGACCTCGGCCATTGAACTGTGTTTGCTGCTCGGTTCTATGCTGGTAGTCCTGATCGTTGAATTGCTCAATTCTGCGGTCGAAGCGGCTGTCGATTTGTTTGGTGCTGAATACCATGAGCTGGCTGGTCGAGCTAAGGATCAAGGTTCGGCTGCGGTGTTTTTGAGTATGATTTTATTTGCCGTGACCTGGAGCACGCTTGCCTGGCAATACTTGTTTGCCTAAGTGAATAGACAGTCGAATAAATGGCTGGAGACATTGGTGAGCGATCAGGTGAACGAAGGCTAAAGGGGCTAATGCCTCGATGTAACTCAAAATTGGAGAAATGTCGAGCCAGTGCTCGAAATAGGGAGCTTTCTGGCAAATACTACCGTTAGTCTAATTATTACTGCGCGGATATTGCTATGGATAATGAAAGAAAAGATCAGCCAACAAAAATGGATGTTTTTTTTCGCGGTGACCTGGTTGCCGGAGAAAAGCTCGTCGATGTGCGCGAACGCCTGAAAAACCTGTTTAAGGCCAACGATGAGCAGTTGCAGCGAATGTTTTCAGGACGCCCCATCGCTATCCGTCGAGGTCTCGATAGCGCGACGGCTACGCAGTACCAGGAAGCCTTACTCAAGGCCGGCGCGTTGGTTGAGTTAAAACCCGCAAAAGCAGTTGCTGAACCCACCGAGCGCGTGTCGGGAGCGCAGTCGCCCGCGCAGACGCAGGGGCAGCAGTTTTCAGAGCAAACGCCTAAACCGATACAACAGACAGCGCCACAGCAAGTTGAGGAAAATGCCAGTCAGAGCGGAGAAGCAGGGTCGGAAGGCAAGACGGAAGATGCAGCTTTCACCGTTGCGCCGATTGGTGCAGATATGTTGCGTGATGAAGATCGCGCTATTGTCGAAGCTACAGAGGTAGATATCAGCGCTCTGGCCATGGAAGAACTAGAGGGCGATATTTTGCAGGACAGTGAGAAAAGGCACGTCGAACCGGCCGATATCGATACTTCGCATTTAAGTGTTGAGGCGTTACCTCCAAAATAAGGTCTGGTGTCCAGAATCGTTTCCCCGGCTTTTATTTAAGGTGCCTACTTGACTGACGAGCTATTTATATAAATAGCTCGCCTACATAGAGCGGTCGCGCCATTGCCCGGCGGTTTAAAAATCGGTTTTATTAAGTTATCTCAGTGTTCGCTCCAGGATGCGTTCGTTATAGAATGTTCCTTCATAATCCATGCCTTTAAAGAGAGCGAACGCAATGACAGTTTCTCTTGATGATAAATATACCCTCGAACGTGGCAAAGCTTATCTGACCGGTATAGAGGCTTTAGTCCGCCTGCCGATTTTGCAACACCAGCGCGATTTGACCAGAGGGTCTGAACACCGCCGGCTTTATATCCGGTTATCGCGGTTCCCCACTTGGCGGTTACGACCAGGCACTGTGGCGGGCCAATGATCAGCTCGAAGAGCACAATATATACTTTCAGCCGGGTGTCAATGAAGATCTGGCGTCGACGGCGGTCTGGGGTAGTCAGCAGGTCAACCTTTTCCCTGACGCAAAATACGATGGCGTGTTCGGGATGTGGTACGGCAAAGGTCCGGCCTGGATCGACCGCAGTATGGATGTCATGCGCCACGCCAATGCATTTGGCACGAGCAAGTATGGTGGCGTGCTGGCTGTAGTCGGTGATGATCACGCTGGCGAATCCTCCACCCTGGCGTTTCAAAGTCAGAACATATGTTTATCGGAGCCTCAATGCCGGTACTGAGTCCGGCGAATGTTCAGGAAGTTCTCGACTTCGGTATATTCGGCTGGGAGTTATCCCGCTACAGCGGTTGTTGGGTATCGCTGAAAGCGATCACTGAAAATATGGATTCGGCAATCTCAGCAGAGATTGATCCGCATCGCGTCAATATTGTGATACCTGATGATTTCGAGCTACCTGACAGACGGTGTCCATTGCCGCGAGATGGCCGGACAATCCGCTTGAGCAGGAAAGACGTCTGCATAATGTCAAACTGCTTGCCGCCCAGGCTTTTGCCCGGACGAATAGAATCGATAAAACCATTATCGATTGCAGCAAACCTAGACTAGGTATCGTTACCACAGGCAAGGCATCCCTGGATTTGATGGAAAGTCTTAGCAACCTTGACATTGATCAGGCAATGGCCGAAAGCATCGGTTTAAAAGTGTTTAAAGTTGCCATGACCTGGCCCCTCGAGCCAGAGGCGATCTCTGAGTTTGCGCAAGGCTTGGATGAAATCCTGGTGGTCGAAGAAAAACGGCCGCTGATTGAAGATCAACTAAAAGGCCTACTTTACAACTTGCCGGGAAAAAATCGTCCGCGAGTGATTGGTAAGCGGGACGAGCAGGGCTGTGAACTGCTTAGCAGTGTCGGCGAACTGAGCGTGGCAGATATTTCGGCGGTGCTGGTCAAGCGCATTGCCAGCCTGGGTGGTGACACCTCTGTGCTCAGTTATACCGAGAAAAAGGAAGCGCCTGCTCAGCAGGTGATCGCAGGTGAGACTGCGGCCCTGCCTCAGCGCCAGCCCTGGTTCTGCTCAGGCTGTCCGCATAATACCTCCACGCAGGTGCCGGAAGGTAGTCGGGCACTGGGGGGAATCGGTTGCCACTTTATGGTCACCTGGATGGATCGGAACACCGAAACCTTTACCCAGATGGGGGGTGAAGGTGCGTCCTGGATAGGACAGGCACCATTTACTAATACCCGTCATGTTTTTCAAAACATTGGTGATGGTACCTATTTTCATTCCGGTATCCTGGCTATCCGGGCGGCGATCGCCTCTGGAGCCAATATCACCTATAAAATTCTGTATAACGATGCAGTTGCTATGACTGGTGGGCAGCACATTGACGGTAGCCTCACTGTTGAGCAGATGGTCTATCAACTAAGAGGTGAAGGCGTTAAACGTATCGCCGTGGTCAGCGATTTGCCGGAAAAATACGGTCGGGATTTCCCCCGCTTTGAAGGCTTAACTGTGGGTCATCGTGACAACTTCAACGCCCTGCAAAAAACCTTAAGGGAACTCGATGGCACGAGCGTCATTATCTATGAACAGACTTGTGCTACAGAAAAACGTCGCCGCCGAAAACGCGGTTTGTTGGAAGATCCTGATAAACGCGTATTTATTAACCAGCGGGTCTGCGAAGGTTGCGGTGACTGTGGTGTTAAATCTAACTGCCTGTCGGTATTGCCTAAAGAAACCGAATTGGGCCGCAAGCGCATGATTGACCAAAGCGCCTGTAACAAAGATTATTCCTGCCTGAAGGGATTTTGTCCGAGCTTTGTCACTGTTAAGGGTGGGACAATTCGCAAGACAGTTTCTTTAATGGGTAGCGTGGATTTTCCCGAAATTGCCGAACCAACAGTAAACCCGGTCAAGGAGCCTTTTAGCATATTACTCACTGGTGTGGGCGGCATGGGAGTCCTGACAGTCGGCTCAATTATTGGTATGGCTGCACATATCGAAGGCAAGGGCACTGCCGTGCTCGTCCAGACGGGCCTGGCCCAAAAGTTCGGCGCGGTGACCAGTCATGTGCGTATTGCCAATCAACAGTCAGATATTTATGGCGCACGAGTCCCTGCTGGTGAGGGCCAGTTGTTACTGGGCTCTGATCTTGTCGTGTCATCGGGTCAGGATTCCCTTGCACGATTGAATTCAAAGTGCGCAGCAGCGGTAGTGAATAATCATGATTCCCCCACCGCAGACTTCACCCATAATCCGGATTCACCTTTCCCTGAAGAGGCCATGGAGCAGGCAATTAATTTGGCTATAGGCGAGGGGCGCGGACATTTTTTTGATGCAACCGCATTGGGTCTGGCCCTGCTCGGTGATGCGCTAGCTGGCAATATGATCCTGTTGGGTTACGCCTGGCAAAAAGGTTTGTTGCCTTTGCAGCGGGACTCACTGGAGCAGTCGATTCGCCTCAACGGTGTTGCCATTGATGCCAATCTCCAGGCATTTCTCTGGGGGCGGCGTTTTGCTGAGCATCCCGAGCAGGTCGCGACTCTTTGTGGTCTCGGCGCTAAGCCAGTCGAGCTGATGGCGGCTCAGAGTCTCGATGAGATTGTCGATTATCGCTATGGTGAGCTGGTCGCCTACCAGGGCCGGGCCTACGCTGAGCGCTATCGTTCGTTGGTTAATCAGGTAAAACAGGTTGAAACTGACCTACTGGCTAGCCAGAGTGACGGCAGCGATAAGCTGGCTTTCACTGAAAACGTGGCGCGTTATTACTTCAAATTACTGGCTTACAAAGACGAATACGAAGTTGCGCGTTTTTATACAAACGGCGAATTCCAGCAGTCACTGAATGAGCAATTCGAGGGCAAGCTACGCTTGCGTTTCCATCTGGCACCACCCCTGTTAGCAAAGCGGGATCCTGACTCGGGACACCTGATCAAACGAGAATTCGGTAGTTGGATGTTGCCGGTATTTAAAGTGCTGGCGAAGTTTAAATTTTTGAGGGGCACATCATTTGACCCCTTTGGCCGCACGGCTGAGCGAAAGATGGAGCGCCAGTTAATTACGGACTACGAGCAGAAAATTAATCATCTTCTGGCTAATTTGACCAACGAAAAGTTGCCACTTGCTATTGAGTACGCGGGTTTGCCGCACTTTATTCGTGGCTACGGGCATGTCAAAGAAACCAATGTGAAGACCGTCCAGCGGCGAGCGTTTAACGTCATGAAAAACTTTAACGACGAGCAAGTTCCGGTGGTTAATATCCATCAGCCTGATGTGGTGGAGGAACATTGAGTTAAGCGCAGGGGGTGTGTTCCTTGGTCTTTTATTGGTGCTAGTCTCTCTGGATAAGCGTACGCTTGCTCAGGCAAATCGTGGCGCTTGACTGGTGAATTGGTGGTTTTGGCCTTATGGCAGTCCTTAAAATAAACTGGCCCAGGCGGATCGCTATTTTTATCGTGGCTGCATTTATAGCGGGCGGACTGTTTAGACTAAGGTATCAACTCGACTCGGATAAGCAAGTGTTAGAGGGCTTTTTATGGGAGAGTGCCTATCTGGAGTTTGTTATTGGTGAGTTGGCAAAAATTCAAATAACGCGCATCGTTGATTTTCATGGCACTGAGGATACGAGGCCATACAAAGATTATTTATAACATTTGAAAGGTTCAAAAAAAGACGCCCATGTAGAAGTTAGCCATGATTGCGATTGTAAGTTTGAAGAGGATGAATGCATATCTATCCTCTCAATTGAGCCATAAAGTCCGTTATTTTTCTCGAATGATTGCGTTTCGACAGGGCAATAGTGCCGGCCACTGAAATCATAGATTGTCTGATCCGAGCGCTTCCTTTTAAAGCTGGCAAGAATATTGGCGTTAGCCCATCGCTATGAATAACACTATCGCAAATATCGAACTACTTAATCTCGGCGCTGCATTTATGCCGGTTGCGGTCGTTATTTTCATTCTCTATCGCTGGTCGTTGAACGCGGGCAACGCGGTTTATGCATTTGCACGTATGCTTGGCCAATTACTCCTGGTAGGCTATGTACTGGCTTTTTTATTCGCGACAGAACACAGTCTCGTGGTCCTGGCGGTGCTGGCGGTGATGGTTGTTGCTGCCAGCTGGATTGCTTTGGGTAGTATCAAAGCCCAACGCGTGGCAATTTATCCTCGGGTATTAGTATCTATTGCGATCGGCGGTGGTTCAGTTCTGATCCTGGTTAGCTTTAGCGTTCTCGACCTGGAACCGTGGTATGAACCTAGGGTGGTGATTCCCCTGGCTGGGATGATCTTTGCCGGTTCGATGAATGCAGTGAGCCTGGCGGCAGAGCGACTCCATGCTGAAATTAGTCGGGGCGTCGATTTCCTGGTGGCGCGGAACCTGGCCTGTCAGGCGGCTTTGATCCCGGTGATTAATTCCTTTTTCGCTGTTGGTCTGGTGTCCTTACCGGGGATGATGACCGGGCAGATATTGTCAGGTGTTTCGCCATTGATCGCCGCTCGTTATCAGATTGTGGTGATGTGTATGCTCTTTGCTGCGGCTGGCTTTTCTGCAATGCTCTTCCTCACTTTGGTGCAGAAGCATGCACAAACATGGCGAGGTTTCGAGACTGAACTTAGTTTGGATGCCAAAACCGGTGAGTCGGTTGTGTAAATTGTCGGTGTAGTGGTGAATTGCTACACTGGGACTGTTCATTAAGTTGTAGCAAGCTGACGTTTTTTAATTAATACTAAAATCAATAAGTTATAGTCTGGGAGAATGGTGAAATGCAAATGCTACTTTCAATTGGTAAAAAAGCCACAGTCGGGTTTTGGATACTGCCCCTGCTGGCGTTGTTTGGCGTATTTAATGGTGTCTGGAACGGATGTATTCTCTGGATCGCTGTACTTATATTCTACGCTCATCTTGGCGAACTGATTTTTATTCAGGGCAAGCTGAAAATGAAGGATCGCGACACCATTCATGACGGCCTCATGGTAATTTTGGCGGGCTTCTTTCACTGGTTACCCATTCTCAAGGAGGAAGAGCAGGCTGCCGACAACACCGGTGGTGAATCGTAGCTCAGGTGTCCTTGTTGTTCTGCCGGGGCTGGGGGATAGATGTGCCTCGGTAGTTGAGCCAGAGTAAATTAAAACTAAATTGGCAAGAAACCCACTATTAGCACCTATCTTCTGGCTGTAGGAGAGTGAACGATGACTGAATCTACCCTCCGTGAATCTGGCAATAGTGAACCGAGCAATGCTGACTTCAACAGAGAGTATATCGAGCAGGGTTTTACTATTATCGAGGACTTTCTATCTCCAAAACAGTTGACTGAGGCGCGGGATTATCTCGCGAGAAACATGGGTGCTCATCTCGGTCGCAATAATTTTGAGGGTAGCCGCACTGAGCGCATTTATGCCCTGTTGAGCCAGGGCGATCTGTTTCAGAATATTGTTGAAGAGCCTCGGCTCATGGCTTTATGTGATGCTTTTCTTGAGCCTAATTATTTACTTACCACCAGTCAGGCGATATGTATTCACCCTGGGGAATCGCCACAACCCTGGCATTGTGATGACGCTTTTTACAGCATTCCCCGGCCGCGCAATGTGGCTCTTTCGACAGTAATCGCTATTGATGATTTTTTAGCCGAAAACGGCTGTACAGAAGTGGTACCAGGTAGTAATCGTTGGAGCGATGCACAGATTGGTGGCGACTTCAGAGATGGTGAGGTGGAAACGGACCCTAACTTTGCTGATCGTGTTGCTGACCAGGCCGTTGCCGTTGAGATGCCCGCGGGAGCTTGTGTGGTATTTGCTGGCAATACCTTGCATCGTGGTGGTCGCAATACCAGTAAAGAGGTGCGTCGTGCTTTGTCAAATCAATACTGCCAACCCTGGGCGCGAACCATCGAAAATTTTTTCCTGACTATTCCACGCGAACAGGCGGCGCGAATGAGTCCGAAAATTCAGTCTTTGCTGGGTTACTCGGTGCATCCGCCTTTTATGGGACAGGTGTCTGGTTCTCACCCTTTAAAAACCCTGGATCCTGAATTCGTGCCATCGGTGTATCGAAGCCGCTAAACAACAATAAATACAACGCAGCCAAATTTTGAACGGCAAGGCTGAGTTATAGAAAAGTGCAGCGAGGTTCGACGTAATACATGAGGGCTAAATTTGTGCGGGCGGCACATGCCGCTACGCTTGCTGGCGGGTATCTATTAGCCCTTATCCTAAGTGCCATGTGCGCGGTGAGTCATGCTGACTTATACGAAGGTGAGCGCTTTAAAATAGATGGCGACATACAGTTAAAGCTGGTCACGCTAGACGAGTTGCCCGTAGATGCCGGTGTGAAAATTCCTGAGACAACTTATAGCGATGTGGTGACATCGCTCTGGACGACATGGCAACAATCTGAAAACATCCGTTACAAGCTCTGGTTAAAAACCGAGTTCCTGCAACTACGTTACCAACCGTGACGCAAACAGTTATCGCTTTTTGGATGAGTTTGCCTTTCACGAATTATCTGTCGAATTTAGCAATCTTTTTAATGGCTTTGTGGATTTAAAAGTCGGCCGATTCCCGCTCTATTACGGTCATGGTCTTTTGATTCTGGAGAGTAGTCCCCTTGATGCAGAGCGCACTTATGGTTTTAACGGTATTAAAGCCCGCCTCAAGTTTGATCGCTTTGACGTGGATTTAATTAGTATTTACTCGCCCCGCGAAGATGAACTACTGATAAACAACAAACACAAAGACAATAAGTTTCTGGAAAGTGATGAGCAGGGGTTTGTGGCTTATCTGCAGAACCGCTCGCATCCGTGGTTACCCAAAGATCTTTATTACATGTACAAACAGGAGGCGCCCCGCTTTGGTGTGCAGGACATTTATGTTCACACGCTGGGTTTTATCTGGGAACGGGAAGAGACAGAAAACTTTACCACTTATTGGGAACTGGCA
>CALODO010000005.1:0-63324 GCA_942492235.1 uncultured Gammaproteobacteria bacterium | reverse complement strand
ATCATTGCCTTCCATCATAATTTTATCGCCCAGCAAATCTCGGCGCTCCATATGAATATCAAGGGGGCACTGAAAATTTTGCTGCGCGTACTGATAGCCCAGCTCAAGGGCGTGAATATTGGAGGCAACCAGTTTATCCTTGCCTTTAAATTGCTCGTCAACCAATTCCTTCAACACCTGAAATTCGATATTGAGCAAAGCCGCCAAAGCGCCAACATAAATCACATTTTTAAATAATTGACGCTGCCGTGCCTCGGTATATTCTCGGCGGCACATATCCGTCAGAGGCAAACCAATTAAATGGACATCGTCGCGATGTAATCGCAAATCCAGAGGTTTGGTATTGTCATAAACAAAATAACCACCGGGATTTAGATCAGCGATATCCTGAGCCATACTTTGCGGGTTAACGGATACGGCGATATCGATGCCGCCACGACGACCCAGATAACCTTTCTCGCTAACACGCACTTCAAACCAGGTTGGTAAACCCTGAATATTCGACGGGAAAATGTTTTTCGGCGCTGAGGGGATACCCATACGGAAAATTGACTTGGCAAACATGGCATTGGCGCTGGCCGAGCCGGTGCCATTGACATTAGCAAAGCGAATAACAAATTCATTGACTGCTGCTATTGTTTTCATAATTACTGAACCCTATATCTGGGAAGCTTTCGTCACCTGGTAGAGAAATTGTTGCATATCCCAGGCCGATGTCGGGCAACGCTCAGCGCATAGGCCACAGTGCAGACAAACATCCTCGTCCTTGGCCATAATTCGCCCGGTCGGTAACTTATCGGAGACATAGAGATCCTGATCCAGGTTCTCTGCCGGCATGCGTAAACTTTTGCGCAACTCAGGCTCTTTAGCATTATCGACGAAGCTAATGCATTCGGTTGGGCAGACATCGACACAGGCGTCGCACTCTATACATAGCGCCTCAACAAACACCGTTTGCACATCACAGTTTAAACAGCGCTGTGCTTCTTCAAAACCAGTGTCCCTGGAAAACCCCAACTCTACTTCCAGCTTTCGATCACTCAGGGCAGCAACTTTATCGGCATGGGGCACTTGATAACGAATATCGCTGACCACCGAGCTGTCATAACTCCATTCATGAATACCCATCTTTTGACTGACCAGAGAAACCCCCGGATCGGGTCGTTTAGTAAGCTTTTCGCCCCGACAAAACAGGTCTATAGAAATGGCTGCCTGGTGTGCCTGCGCGACTGCAGTAATAATATTTTCTGGCCCAAAAGCCGCATCACCACCAAAAAACACTTTCGGATTCGTCGACTGATACGAGACTGTGTCGAGCTCCGGCAACTCCCACTTATCAAATTCAATATCGATGTCACGCTCAATCCACGGAAAAGCGTTCTCCTGACCGATCGCCACCAGGACTTCGTCACAGGGATAAAAGGCTGGTTCTTCTTCGGTAGATATAAGCTTGCGGCGTCCCTTCGCATCGTACTCAGCCCGCACCCGATCAAAGCGCATACCCACCAGCTTGCCTTCTTCGATGACAAATTCGAGGGGTACATGATTATCTATAATGGGGATATCTTCGGAAGCGGCGTCATCCTTTTCCCAGGGCGATGCTTTCATCTCGGCAAAAGGACTGCGGACGATGACTTTCACCTCAGAGCCACCAATACGGCGTGCGGTACGACAGCAATCCATGGCGGTATTACCACCACCGAGGACAATGACTTTTTTACCGATGCTGGAAGTATGTTCAAAAGCAACGCTGCCGAGCCAGTCGATGCCTATATGAATGTTGTCCGCACCTTCTTTACGGCCTGGCAAATCGGGCAGGTCCCGGCCTTTGGGCGCACCAGAGCCAATAAAAACCGCATCGTAATCTTTGGCCAAAAGCGCTTTTAAGCTTTCGATCCGTGTGTTGTAAAACGTCGCGATATTTTTGTTATCGGTAATGTACGCCACCTCCTGATCCAGCACCTCTTCAGGCAAACGGAAAGAGGGAATCTGACTGCGCATAAAGCCGCCGCCCTTGGCGTTTTCATCGTAAACATGTAGTTCATAGCCCAGTGGGGCGAGATCACGGGCCACTGCCAGGGATGCAGGACCAGCACCAACGAGAGCTATTTTCTTACCATTCTTCTTACCAGGTGTGGGCAGGAACTCGGTGATATCATCTTTATTATCTGCAGCGACACGCTTTAAACGGCATATTGCCACAGGCTCTTCTTCAACCCGACCACGACGACAGGCCGGTTCACAAGGCCGGTCACAGGTACGGCCCAGCACACCAGGAAAAACGTTAGATTCCCAATTGACCATATAAGCTTCGGTATAACGTTCAGCAGCTATCAGCCGAATATACTCAGGCACGGGCGTATGCGCGGGACAGGCGTATTGACAGTCAACGACCTTGTGGAAATATTCTGGGTCTGCAATATTAGTCGGTTTCAACCTCAAACCTCCGGCGGTCATGGTTGCGTTAATTAATTAGCGTCGCGGATCTTTTTCAGTAAGGTGTATCCCCTTCGAACAGGGTGTATGCCCTTGAAAACTGACCCGCACTCTTCGATCAAATGATAAAAGGCACGCCTTTATATCAAATCATGGAGCCAAAAGGCACCAATTACGCATAGGATAATGAAATACTACTTATGCCAAAATTTAATGCTGATATGCCAAATCTTACGGATGGGTAAGCAAACAGGTGCAATGCTACGTAATCATACCGATATAATCAATCACAACAGGAATAGTCCTCATCATACCGAAGGGTAGCCTAGCCCGCGCAAAACCTCGGTGATTTCATCCAGAATAACGGGATCGTCAATAGTCGCTGGCATCTTCCAGTCCTCACCATCGGCAATCTTACGCATGGTGGCGCGCAGTACTTTTCCAGATCGAGTTTTAGGTAGACGGATAACGGCATCACACAATCTAAATGCGGCGACTGGGCCTATTTTTTCACGCACCAACTGGACCGTTTCCAGGCAAATCTCGTTCGTCGGTCTCGTGACACCATCATTGAGCACAATAAGCCCCAGGGGCACCTGGCCCTTCATGGCATCTGCGACGCCCACCACAGCACATTCAGCCACATCAGGATGTGCAGCCAGAACTTCTTCCATCGCCCCCGTAGACAGACGATGACCCGCAACGTTAATCACATCATCCGTACGAGCCATAACAAAGACATAGCCCTGTTCATCGATGAAGCCTGCATCACCGGTTTCATAGTAGCCTGGGAAGTTTTCAAAATAAGACGATACAAAGCGTTGGTCATTGCCCCACAGGGTTGTAAACGATCCAGGTGGCAAAGGATGTTTGATGGCCAGAACGCCTATCTCCCCCGCCCCCACTTCTACACCATTTTCATCGAGTACACGGATCTCGAACCCTGGCACCGGCTTAGTAGGAGAACCAGGCACGACCGGCAACAACTCCAGACCGAGACAATTGGCGCAGGCCGGCCAGCCCAATTCGGTTTGCCACCAATGGTCGATCACCGGAATACCAAGTTTATCCATCGCCCAGTCGAGGGTATCAGGGTCGCAGCGCTCACCAGCCAAAAACAGAGCTTTAAAATTAGACAAATCATATTTTTCAATATATTCGCCTCTGGGGTCTTCCTTTTTAATAGCACGAAACGCTGTGGGCGCAGTAAAAAACACTTTAACCCCGTATTCCTCTATGATCCGCCAGTATGTCCCAGGATCCGGGGTTCCCACCGGCTTACCCTCAAACAACACGGAAGTACTGCCATTAAACAGAGGGCCGTAGACGATGTAGGAATGCCCCACCACCCAGCCAACATCGGACGCAGCCCAAAACACATCACCGGGCTTAACGCCATAAACATTTTTCATACTCCAGTTCAGAGATACGATACTGCCGCCAATATCCCTGACCACACCTTTCGGCTCGCCAGTGGTTCCGGAAGTATATAAAACGTAAAGCGGATCGGTAGAACGCAGCTCGACACAGGGTACAGGCTCAGAGTGTTCCACTTCACTCCAGTCGAGATCACGCTCTGGCATCAGGTCCGCAGGGGCCTCCTGACGCTGCAGAATAACGCAGGAAGCGGGTTTGTTAACGGCCAGCTCGATCGCCTCATCAAGCAATGGCTTATACGCCACCAAACGACCTGGCTCTATACCGCAGGAGGCAGAAATTACCATACTGGCTTTGACATCATCGATTCTGACCGCCAGCTCATTAGCTGCAAAGCCGCCAAACACCACCGAATGCACCGCACCGATACGTGCACAGGCGAGCATAGCAATGGCAGCTTCAGGCACCATGGGCATATAAATAATCACGCGGTCACCCCTGGCAATACCCTGGGCGACCAATCCTCCAGCAAAGCGCGATACTCGATCGAGCAACTCGCGATAAGTAAAGCTAGCTTTGGTATTAGTCACCGGGCTGTCATAGATCAGCGCCAGCTGATCCCCACGACCGCTATCGACATGGCGGTCAAGGGCGTTGTAGCAGGCATTGGTGGTACCGTCAGGAAACCATTTTAGAAACGGTGGGTTACTGTCATCAAGAATTGTTTTCGGCGCTTCGAACCAGCCTACATCTTTTGCGGCATCGCCCCAAAATGTTTGTGGATCTTGACATGAAGCCTCGTAAGCCTGTGTGTATTCGCCGGTCATTCCTGGCTCCTGGTTAGTTAGGTAATAATTGCAGGCTGTTATTAAACTATGTCACTAAACAATGTCGCAATAGCCGCATCAAGTGAACAACATTTAGAGCCGCCAACACATCACAGCCTGCGGTGCAGCCACTGAGTCTGGCTACTCGACGGCCACTACTCCTCCCGGAAAAGGTCGCCCGCGCCACAATATTTACAAAACTCCGCATCAGTTTCATGACCGGCACGCCCACACTTACCACAGAGTTTCTTTGATCGAACCCGACCCAGTTCCGATGCCATCTCTGCGGTAACAATACCGGTAGGAATGGCAATGATCGAATAACCTGTGAGCATCGCCAGTATCGAAACAAATTGTCCAGCAATCGTTTGCGGGGTGATATCACCGTAACCAACAGTGGTAATCGTCACAATTGTCCAGTAAATACTTTTCGGTATACTGGTAAAACCGTGCTCCGGACCTTCAATAACAAATATCAGAGAACCGAAAATAAAACTGAGAATAATCACGGTAAAAAAGAAGATAAATATTTTTCGCCGACCCATGTATAAAGATCGCATCAGCAGATTCGCTTCACTCATATAACGAACAAGCCTGAGTATTCGAAAAACCCGGAGTACTCGCAGCATACGAACAATCAGTAGATAATTCGCTCCGACAATCACCAAAGCCAGGTAAGAAGGAATAACAGATATCAAATCAATCATGCCAAAAAAACTAAAAATATATTTCAGTGGTCGTTCAGAAATATAAATTCTTAGAAAATACTCGACGGTAAAAAGCAGAGTAAAAAACCATTCCAGATAAAAAAACCACCTTCCATAACTGTCATGTAAGCCAGCGACAGAATCGAGAACTACCGCCGCGACACTGATTAGAATCGAATAAATCAGCACCATATCAAACAGCTTACCGGCAGGCGTATCGGTGCCAAATATAACGGTACTCAGCGTCTCTTTAATACTTTTTCGTCTACTCATCTTCGTGCTTGCCCATTTTTTTAGGTCTAGCTCAATCAATATCTACGTCTGTAGGCGGCCATCTTAAACAACATCGAATATATGTCTTTTGCATAACAAAATCTTCTTCACCCACAAGTATACCTGTCAGCGCTGGAGGTTATACTCACACTTTGCCCAGTTGACCGGACATAACAGCAGACGCGGTTTGTCATTAGCCTTGAATTGGCGCAGCCATCAGAAAGAATTGACGGTAATATCACTGCCCGCTATCAGCACGTTTATTTGTATAATATTTGTCACGTTGCAATTCCTGGTGTAACCATTGGCAAACACCTGTAAAGAAAGAGAGATTTCAGCATTATGTCCTTACCTACCTCCATGAAGTGTATCGAAATTGCCCAACCCGGTGGCCCTGAGGTATTAGTTTCGACCGAACGGCCAATTCCCCAACCGGATTCTGGACAGGTGTTAATAAAAGTCACAGCTGCCGGCGTCAACCGCCCCGATGTCATCCAGCGACAGGGCGGCTACCCATCACCACCGGGTGCCTCAGACCTCCCTGGCCTTGAAATATCTGGAGAGGTCGTTCTTTGCGCAAGTGATGTAACGAGCATCACTCCCGGCGATCAGGTCTGCGCCCTGCTCAATGGCGGCGGCTACGCAGAGTACGCTATCGCAGAAGCCAGCCTGTGCCTACCGGTACCACAAGGTATCGCCATACAGGACGCGGCGGCTCTCCCTGAAACCACCTTTACCGTTTGGCACAATGTATTTGAACGAGCCGGCCTTCAAGATGGAGAGATATTTTTGATCCATGGCGGCACCAGCGGCATTGGCACAACGGCCATTCAAATGGCTAAAGCCTTTGGTGCGCGGATTTTCGCCAGCGCAGGAAGTACCAGGAAATGCCAGGTCTGCACAGAACTGGGGGCAGAGAAAGCGTTTAATTATCATGAGGAAGATTTCGTCGCCGGTATCAAAGACGTTTCAAAAGGCGCGAACGTGATCCTCGATATGATCGGCGGGGATTATGTACAAAAAAATATTCGTGCCGCTGCCTTCCAGGGTCGAATCATATCCATAGCCTTTTTAAGGGGCTCGAAAGTCGAGGTTGATCTCGGCCCCATGATGCTCAAGCAATTAGTGCTAACCGGCTCTACTCTGCGCAGCCAGCCGGTTGCCAACAAAGCAGACATTGCCGCCGCTCTGCAAGAGCGAATTTGGCCGCTATTGGCAAATGGCACCATCAAGCCCATTATCCATACCCGATTTAGTCTGGATGAGGCCGGCGAAGCTCATAGCCTTATGGAAAGTAATGCCCATATCGGCAAACTGCTGCTGCTACCCTGAGTATAGACAGGAACCAGCACATAAAATATCTCAATCTTAATCAGGAGCCTCAGCAGATGAAAAGCAATTCTAAACTGGTTTACTCCACTGATCGGGGCCGAATAAAGGCATCAGAGACACCTGAATCAAAAAGCCCTACTGGCGACGGCATTGTCCGAATCCGCAGAGAAACCAGCGGTCGCAAAGGTAGCGGAGTCACCACAGTAAATGGCATAGACCGCTCTGACGCGGAATTAAAAACTCTGGCAAAAACCCTTAAACGCCTCTGTGGCAGCGGCGGCACCCTCAAGCAGGGTGTGATAGAAATCCAGGGCGATCACCGGGACAAAATCGCAAGAGCCCTGAACGAGGCCGGATTCACTGTAAAAATGGCGGGCGGGTAAACCCTCTGGCTATATACACAACCTCAACAGCTCACTATGCAAAAAACTGTCCCTTACGGCTCATGGCCCTCATCAGTCACCGCTCAGATGGTTGCCCGCGCCACGCCAGCAATTGATCTCCCAAGCCTTGACCAGGGCGAGGAAGGCAGGGGCGATAGCCACAATAAAAAAATCTACTGGCTCGAAAGTCGCCCGGACGAAGGGGGGCGTAATGCTATCGTCTGCCGCAATGGCGACGGCTCTCAACGCGATGCGCTACCCAGCCCCTACAGCGCTCGAAGCCGTGTCCATGAATATGGTGGTGCCTGTTATATCGTTATCGACAACATTCTGTACTTCGTCGCCCAGGAAGATCAGAGAATCTATCGATTCGAGCTTGAAGAAAACAGCAGCTGTGACAAGACTGAGCCTCTGGCAATCACCCCCGCCGGTTGCGGCTATCGATTCGGCGACCTCAGTTACGATCAACGCCATCATCGTTTGCTTTGCGTGTGTGAACAGCACTTTGAGCAAAATAGCCTGGGCCAAGGTAGCCCAGGACAAACCAGAGAAGCTAAAAATTTTATCACCGGGGTGTCTCTAAATACACCTCACGAACTGACAGAGCTGGTCAGCGGTGCTGATTTTTATGCCTATCCGCGCGTTAAGCCCAGTCTCAACGCCCATACAATGCCAGAACAAAGACAGCAGCTATGCTGGCTGAGTTGGGATCACCCTTCAATGCCCTGGTATGGCACCGAGCTGTGGTTGGGAAACCTGGATAAATCCGGCGCGGTATCTGAACAGAAGCACATTGCTGGCAGCGACAACGAGGCTATCTTTCAACCCCAGTGGTCGCCCAGTGGACAATTGTATTTCGTCTCTGATCGTTCCCAGTGGTGGAATCTTTATCGCTATGAGACAAAGCAAGGAGATACCCTGGAAAATGGCGGCAAAATCACCCCAATTTGCCCTATGGAAGCCGAGTTTGCCACCCCACTATGGACATTGGGCATGTCTACCTATGCCTTTGTCGATGGCGATAACCCTGACAGCGACAAAATAGCAACTTGTTACACGCGAAATGGTTTATGGCATCTTGGCCTCATCGATGTCGAGACGCATGACTTAGCACCGGTCAAAAGCTCATTTACTCAAATATCAGCAGTGACTGGTAGTAATCGCCTTGCCTGGTTTATCGCTGCTAGCCCCGAAACCGGTAATCAGTTAATCCAGCTGTCGGTTGAGACCGGTCTGTGTCGGGTCATCAATGAATTACCCCAAACTGATAGAGCCACTCCCCTTTCATTAGACAAAAACCTATTCAGCCGGGCCCAGGCCCTTTCGTTTACCAGCAGCCACGACGATCAGGCCCACGCTTTTTACTACCCACCCCACAATCCTGCCTGCCAGGCAGCGCAGGACGATAAACCACCACTTATTGTAATTTGCCACGGGGGGCCGACTGGTGCGACCAGCGCGTCGCTGAACCTGAAAATTCAATACTGGACCAGTCGCGGCTTTGCCGTGCTCGATATTAATTATCGTGGCAGCACGGGCTATGGGCGACATTACCGAGAGCTACTCGATGGCAAGTGGGGACTAAGTGATGTCGACGATGTTATCGCTGGCGCTGAATACCTTATTGAGCAAGGCCTGGTTGATCCCAGTAAAATAGCTATTCGGGGTAGCAGCGCGGGAGGTTATACCGTGCTTGCAGCATTAACATTTCACGATACCTTTAAAGCCGGGGCGAGCTATTACGGCATTGGCGATCTGGAAACTTTGGCCAGAGACACGCACAAATTTGAATCTCAATACCTTGAGCGCCTGGTCGGTGCTTACCCCGCAGAAATGGCGCTTTACCAAGCTCGATCACCTGTTAATCACATCAAAAAACTGACTTGCCCGGTGATATTTTTCCAAGGTTTAGATGATAAAGTGGTGCCACCGGATCAGGCTCAGGCCATGGTTTCGGCCCTCGAACAACAAAAACTAAACTGCGACTATGTGCCTTTTAGTGGCGAAGGTCATGGCTTTCGCAAAGCCGAGAATATCGCTCACGCCTTAGACCAGGAGCTGCTGTTTTACAGTAAGGTTTTTGATTTCAAGTTACCCGCAGATCAGACTTAACTCAGCCCGTAGTAGTCAATATGTCGCGCTATCGACCATCACAAGCACCTGGCAGTCCCTATATCACCGCTCAGGGTGCAAAGAAACTTCGGGATGAATTGCAGCAACTCTGGAAAGTTGAACGACCTGTCGTCACCGCTGCAGTAAACGAAGCTGCCGGGAATGGTGACCGATCTGAAAATGGTGATTATATTTATGGCAAACGCCGCTTACGTGAAATTGACGCTCGGGTCCGTTACCTGTCAAAACGGCTGGAAAGTGTCGCCGTTGTCGATCAATTACCAGCAGATCAAAATCGGGTTTATTTCGGTGCCTGGATCACAGTAGTAGACAATAATGGTCACCAAGAGCGCTACCGGATTGTTGGTAGCGACGAAATCAGTCCCCTCGAAGGATATATCAGCATCGACTCACCCATGGCGCGAGCCCTGTTAGGAAAAACCTGTAGAGAAACGGTTGAGTTTAGACACGACGAAAAAACCCATGTCAGGCTCATTATTGCCATTGACTATGGTGACGGAAGCGATAGCGTTAATTAACGCTTAACCTGGCAGGCACCGATGGAACGCTGTGCCCCGACCTATACTTTCAATACAGGAACACCAGGGTAAAACTTTAACCAGCAGCTTCGACTTCTAATCTAAAATCCTCAAGACGCAAATCATAGGTGCCATCCTTAAGGGTCTTTTTGATCAAATACCCTCGATCAAGACCGCCTTTATCCGTGAGGTGTAGATCAACCGTGGTTTGTTCCATCCGCTGTTTGTCTTTATCCAATACCAAAATCACACTGGGCAAATGACGGAACTTTCTTCGCCCCGCCAAAACTATCCCCACCATCCCATTATGTAACTCAACCCATGTACCCGGCGGATAGGGTCCAATGGCCTGCATAAATTGTAACGCGCAATCTTCATCAAACTGCTTGCCACGATTTTCGTATAAAATCTTTTGCGCATCGACCGGTGACTTGGCTCGCGAATAACAGCGATCACTAGTCATCGCATCATAGGCATCGACCACCGCAATAATTTTTGCGTATTCTGAAATTTCATTGCCCGATAATCCCCTCGGATAACCACTGCCGTCTGGACGTTCGTGATGATTAAGCACCACATCAACGGCCAGGGGCAACACGCCCTCCTCCTCAGATAAGAGCTTATGGCCGGCGACCGTATGATCCTGCATGATGCGTAATTCGTCCTCAGTCAAATCCCCTGGCTTATCTAGAATTTCGGCCGGGATTTTCATTTTACCGATGTCATGCAACAAGCCGCAGAGTCCTAATTTCCTTAGTTCATCCTCCTCAAAGTTCAGATACCTGCCAAAGGCAATGGCAAGGATACAAACATTCAAAGAATGCTCTGCGGTGTATTCATGCTCATGTTTAATCTTACTCATCCAGATCATTGCATCTGCATTACTGACAATACTTTCAACGCAATCTTCAACGACCGCTTCCGCTACTTCCGTGTCTAGCATCTGTCCGATTTGCGCAGAATGCAGCAGTTTCTTGACAACAGCTTTACCTTTGGCATGAGCTGCCCGCGCGACAGGGTGTTCTTCGCGCACGGGTCTGATGTTGTCATAAGCAGGCCGCGATCGTACTAAAGCTCGCTTTTTGTGTCTTCTTTGCCCCGAATTAGCCAACAAGATGCCTTTATTTGGGCCCGTTGGTCGCTTTGGGCCTAGCTTAGGGAAGGGCTTTGGTTCCTGTTTTTGTCGAGCAACACCCTGCCTTAATACAAACACGTGGTCACAATATTCGGCTATTTTAGCCACCTGGCTACGATGACGAATATCAAAACCCTGAGTCAGGAAAGGTGTGCCGAGCCAGGGCCTATCCAGCTCAGCCACATACATGCCCACCTGTAATTGCGAGGCAGCCACCTTAATCAGGTTTTCTTTCGAATAGGTTTTTTTGTTGTCCCCAGAATAATCGTCCATATCAATCTGCTGTTTGCTCAGTAATCGCTACCTATTGATTGCAGAAAATAGCACAAAAGACCCCTGCCTGAACACAATAATCACTGAGTTCAAGCCCTTCAAAGGATTCCAGAACACCCTTCGCTAGATCGGACACGCATTGCTAATATTTATGCTGCCTCTATGGAATGTTTGTATAGAAGTTTATACCCTAAAATGGCTAACAACAGAATGTAGGGTTTTCAACGCGAAGGAGTAAAGCGCTCGAATCAGCGCTCCCCAGTGCCAGGTGACCAACAGTTTCACCGCTAGCAGCGGTTTGCCGACAATAAACAAAGGTTGCTATGATTAAACGCAACTTTGACCTCAGATTTCACTTTATCGTCAGCACGCTTCCCCACAGCCGCTGACTACGATTCACCATCACCTTTGTAAACAAAGAGCGTTGTATGGCTGGCAACAATAACCCTGACGATAACGGCGCCACCAGTTTCAAATCAGAGGTATTCGCAAAACGCCATATTGGCCCAACAGACACACAGCTCCAGGCAATGCTCGACGAACTGCACATGGCTTCACTTGACCAGTTGAGCGACACAGCTGTACCCCCTTCAATCCATAAGTCAAAGCCGTTATTGCTCCCTCAGGCCTTATCGGAACAAGAGGCCCTATGCCAGCTGAAAGGTCTGGCTGAAAAGAACACCGTGTATAAATCGCTGATCGGACTGGGCTATTACGACACAATCACACCTCCGGTTATTCAGCGCAATGTCCTTGAAAACCCTGCCTGGTATACCGCCTACACCCCCTATCAGCCCGAGATCTCACAGGGTCGTCTCGAAGGCTTGCTTAATTACCAGCAGATGATCATGGATTTAAGCGGCATGGCCATGGCTAACGCGTCGATGCTTGATGAAGCCACCGCCGCTGCCGAAGCCATGGCCATGGCTAAGCGACAACTCCGAAAAAATACCTGTTCAACATTCTTTGTGGATAGCCAATGCCATCCTCAAACCATTGCGGTGGTCCAGACGCGTGCTGAACATTTTGGTTTTGACGTAGTGATTGGCGACACCGCCCCTATTAGCACAGGGACGAATGCCAGGCTTAACGACCACGATTATTTCGCTGCGTTATTGCAAAACCCGGGTCGGGATGGGTCAGTGCGGGACTTAACGGCTACCATCGAAACCATTCACCAACACGGTGCTCTGGCCATCGTCGCCACTGATTTGATGAGTCTGGTCCTGGTCAAATCACCGGGCAGCATGGGTGCTGACATTGTTGTCGGCAGTAACCAACGTTTCGGCGTACCCATGGGCTTCGGTGGTCCCCACGCCGGTTTCTTTGCGTTCAGAGCGGATTACAAGCGCTCGGCACCGGGTCGAATCATTGGTGTGTCTATTGACCAGAAAGGTAAACCAGCCCTCCGTATGGCTATGCAAACCCGAGAGCAACATATCCGTCGGGAGAAGGCTAACTCAAACATCTGCACAGCCCAGGTATTACTGGCCCTGATGAGCGCCTTCTATGCCATCTATCACGGCCCCCAGGGACTCAAAACTATTGCCGGGCGTATTCATCAGCTCACAAACCTGCTCGCCACAGGTCTGAAAAAAACAGGCTACGCACTACGCTACGAGAGCTGGTTTGACACGCTGACAATAGAAACACCAAACCAGCAAAGCGCGCTACTGAGCAAGGCAAATCAGCAGGGCATTAATTTACGAGCAGTCAACGACTCCAATGGTGATGCCATAGCAATCAGTCTGGATGAAACCAGCGATCACGCACTTGTTGAACAACTCCTCACGCTATTCAGCTCAGGTATCGCAGAACCTCAAGCAGCGGCAGTTTCTTTCACTGCCTCACCGCAAACTTTGCTCGGTTTAGCGCCATGTTTATTGCGGGAAGACGACTTTCTTAGCCATCCGGTTTTTAACCTTTATCACTGTGAAAGCGAAATGCTGCGCTATTTGAAACGCCTCGAGAATCGAGACATTAGCCTTGCCAACAGCATGATTCCCCTTGGTTCCTGCACCATGAAGTTGAATGCCACAGCAGAAATGATCCCCATCAGCTGGCCAGAGTTCGCCAATATTCACCCCTTTTCTCCAGCCACCCAAACGCTCGGCTATCAGCAATTATTTCATGAACTAGAAGAGATGCTCGTGCAATGCACCGGCTATGATGCGGTCTCCCTCCAGCCCAATGCTGGTTCTCAGGGGGAATACGCGGGCTTGATTGCGATAAAAAAATACCACCAGTCTCAAGGACAGTCGCAACGCAACATTTGCCTGATTCCCTCCTCTGCGCACGGTACCAACCCTGCTAGCGCGCAAATGGCGGGCATGAAAGTGATGGTCGTTAAATGCAACGACAACGGCGATATTGATATTGATGACCTCAGATTAAAAACCAATCAGTATGGCGACAATCTGGCCGCGCTAATGGTAACCTACCCCTCCACGCACGGTGTTTTCGAAAGCGATATCGTCGATGTCTGTCGGCTTATTCACGATCATGGTGGCCAGGTATATATTGACGGCGCCAATCTCAACGCCATGGTTGGTCTGGCAGAACCGGGTAAGTTCGGCGGCGATGTTTCCCACATTAATTTGCACAAAACTTTCTGCATCCCCCATGGCGGTGGCGGGCCAGGCATGGGACCAATCGCGGTAGCTGAACACCTGAGAGAATTTTTACCGGGGCACCCGATGTTGTGTGAAAGGAGACACCAACAAAATCAAGGTAACAATACGATTTCGGCCGCACCCTGGGGGTCTGCATCGATTCTACCTATCGCCTGGATGTACATCAAAATGATGGGCCCCGATGGCCTTAAGCTCGCCTCTCAGGTCGCCATACTCAGCGCCAACTACATCGCACGAAAACTCAACCCCCACTACCCTGTGCTGTTCACCGGGCAAGGTGACCTCGTCGCTCACGAATGTATTATTGATATCCGCCCGATCAGGGCTAGTAGCGGTATTACGGAAGAAGATATCGCTAAACGCCTGATGGACTACGGTTTCCATGCCCCCACTATGTCCTTCCCAGTGCCGGGCACTCTGATGATTGAACCGACCGAGAGTGAATCTAAAACCGAGATAGACCGCTTTATTGAAGCCATGGTCATGATCCGAAAAGAAATCGCTAATGTCGAAAACGGCCTTTGGGGAGAACATAATAACCCCCTGAAAAATGCACCTCACACCCAGAGCGATATATTAAGCGAAACCTGGGATCGACCTTATAGTCGCGCGCAAGCCGTGCACCCGGCCAGCTGGCTACGCGACAATAAAATATGGCCATCGGTGAACCGTATCGATAATGTGTACGGAGACAGAAACCTGGTTTGTTCCTGCCCACCGATCAGCGACTACGAATAAAACAAACGCATCCAGTAACCAGGTCTGTTGCTAAAACATCTGAGTAAAACGGCTAGATAAAACGAAAACTCGGCGGCTTTCTATCCTGCCCGGCCACCGCCAGGTCTATAGCCAGACAACAGGCGCAGGTTGGACAGTAATATTCTATAATATCGACCGGGTTTTGCTGTCGGCGCCGTATCACCGTTTCAGCCGCATCAAAACAATCTGCCAGATCTCGCCGTACGCTTGGCACACCGTCTTTCCAGTCATGACTATCTGAACACAGATCGGCCTGGCAATGACTACACCGCATTTGTTTATCCCCGTGCAGCACGCCCTCAATGCCCGAGCTACCTGAAATAGCTGACAGGCTACCTATTTTCCCCGGCACCAGCTCTTTGCGTATAGCATCGCGACGTGCCCATGTGGCTTGCTCATCAACGCGATACAAAGCATCGGCCCCACCGAGCACCACAGCACCGTAGAGGCTTTCTGCAGCGGCAACAGAAATCAGATCATTGTTCAGGTCATCCGTGATTTCCTCTACCGAGCGCAGGAAGGGATCACCCAAACCGCCACCGCCAGAGGCCACTGCCCGAAATACATCGCCCTCTGAAAAATGCACATTGGTGGTATTGGCACGCAAATTCGGGTCTTCCTCACCTGTTAGCATGTGTTGACTTTTAGGTAATTTACCAGCCTTTAATAGCTCCCGAACATTGGTATCGCGCAACACCCAGCTAGCACAGGTACTGCCTGGATAAGCCCCCGCAAAACCCTTGCCCGGCAATTCCGTGGCGGTGAGGAAGTTTTGGCCAACCAGGCTTTCTCCTTCCCGCACTGTAAACCCGGCATCCATACCCATGCCGCCTCGATACCGTCCAGCGCCGCCAGAGTTGGTTTTGATACGCCGCCACAGGAGTAGTACCGGATCACTCAATTCGTAAACTTCTACATCCGCCCAATTCAGAGACAAGGCAGCCTGAAGCCCATAATTATCCTGACCGTCGCCTATGGACTGAGCACCACCACCCACTCCGGCGCCGGAATCAAGAGGGATAAATACCGAAGGATCACCGTTTTTATTGCGACCAAACCAGACTGAAACCGCCAGTGCACCAGAGGATAAACCCGACACGCGACCACGTAATGTTTCCGATTCAGACAGGGAGCAGGCGGCTACCAAAGCTTCCTGAACCATGCGACCGGCGCGTACACCACCGGTAGCATGAGCAGCGGTAACGGGCGCTGGCGCTATCGGATTAGTAATTGTTCCCGGCTCACCATGGTCAATCTCTATACAGCGCCAAAAACCTTCGTTAATCGGCACATCTGGCGCCATCTGGCAAATAATTGGCGCGATGACATTGCCTTCGAGCCCGCCCTGGGCGGCATTAATAAAAGCCGGCACCTGGGGACAACCGGAAAATTTGAAATGTAGTTTGCGATCCCGCACTGTCATATCGCAGTACATAGGGTATAAATCGGGAGTACCAGTGCCATCATATTCGACCCACTCGAAGGTCTGATAAGTGCCTTCGGGGAGTTGACCAATCCGATCGCGGAAGGCTTTCTCGGTGAGATCAACGTTATAATTTGAGTAGGCTCTAAGGCGGTCATAACCGTACTCTTCAATCATGTCCCGATAGCGCTCAGAGCCGGTATTGCAGGCCGCGATTAAACTACGGGTATCACTGATCAGCGACAGGGGCACACGCACATTGTTACTAATAAAACCAACCCACTCAGGATCTAGCACGCCATTGCGGGCAACGCGGGTCCCGGGAAAACGCAGTGCTTCGGAATACACATCGCGAGCCTCTGGCGCGAAACCACTAATCGCGGAACCACCAATATCACTCATATGGGCATTGGCAAAACACCAACCCACCAGTGTTTCAGCACCTGCTAATTCAGAAAATATCGGCATGATGATGCCGACATCACCCTGATGAGCCGCGCCGCCGTTATGGGGGTCGTTACACATAAAGGCATCACCGGGACGGATGTCTTCGATAGCCCGGGTTTTCGCGATATGGCGCACACCCAGTCGGGAAGTCGCAAGGTGATAAAGCAGATAACCCACCACACCGAGTTGATTACAGTCAGCATCAAACAGTATGGTGGAAAAATCCTTGGATTCAGTCAGTACTGCCGAACCGGAGGTCCGCAGTAACACGAGACTCATCTCAGTGGCGATATTGTCGTACGATGATCGAATTACTTCGGCAGTAATTGGGTCAAACTGGCCCTGCTGATAAGCATCCACTGGCGCTGCCTGCGCTTTGCTCGTTGCCATACGCTGTCTCCCTCAGTTGGTCTTATAGTTTATGGAGGATCAATTAGTTTCCAGCAGCCTAGACTAACTTAATGAATAATCATTGCAATCGGTAACTACCACAGATGCGCAAACCCCTTCACTGGAAAAGACAATATTGACCATCATTAATATCAACATCAGTAAAACGCACACCAATACCCAATAAACGCACCGGCCGGGATTGCCGCTGCCATGCCTCCTCACACAACTGCTGGTACGCCTCAAGGCTCAAGCCGCTACCCAATGACCGCTCTATGGTCGTTACCGTAAAATCATCAAAGCGTATTTTAAGGAAATGTCGAGTACGTGGAGTCTTTCCAGACACTTTCATACCCGCGAGTTTGAGTTCTTTCTGTGTCCCAGCATTAAACTTATCGTAGCGCTCAAACAACTTTTCGAATAGCTCGCCTAAAGGTTTGGCGCAAGCATTAGCGTCAGGCAGGTCATTCACAAACGTGGTTTCAACACTCAAAGATTTACGCCGTCGATCAGTCCTAACCTCTCGCACATCGATCCCCCGGCATAGCTCATGCAGCCGCTGACCCATCACCCCGAAGCGGTCAGTTAATTCAGATAAGGCCACGGACCTTAGTTCACCACAGGTTGAAACACCCATATCATTTAACTTTTTTTCGGTAACCTTACCCACACCAAAGAGCTTACCCACAGACAATCGCTTAACAAAGCCATCAATCTCGTCCGGGGTAATTACAAACAAGCCATCCGGCTTATTCCAGTCGCTGGCAATTTTTGCCAGAAACTTATTGGGCGCCACACCAGCCGATACGGTGATACCCACCTCAGCTTTAATTTGTTGACGCAGCGCTCGAGCTATCAAGGTAGCGCTACCAGAATGAGTTGTTGCCTCGCTAACATCTAGAAAAGCCTCATCCAGAGACAGGGGTTCAACCTTATCTGTAAACGTATGGAAAATATTTCTGATCTGCTCAGAGACACGACGGTATTTTGGAAAATCTGGAGGCATCACGACCAGAGATGGGCACAATTGCAAAGCCTGGCCCATCGGCATCGCCGAATGAAGACCAAACTTGCGGGCCTGATAATTACAGGTCGCCACCACTCCCCGATGTTCAGCGCGACCACCCACCGCCAGTGGAACCTGCGCCAACGACGGGTCATCCCGCATCTCTACCGCCGCGTAAAAACAATCACAATCACAATGAATAATTTTGCGTTGGCCCGCCTCCCTACGTTTAGGAGTAGCATTTTTCAAAACCTGAATGACCCTTCTGCTCATGTGACTTTAAATAGTATTAACCGTTTCACCCCTTATAGCGCGTGGTGAACAACAGCTCTACCAGACAAACAATATAAGCCAGGATCCAACAGACCCAGAAATCACTTCTACCGTTCTAATACCCTGACTTGAAACGGCAATCTATCCCCACGGGCCATCAATCACAAAACGTCCATAGGCCTTTCCCTCACGGGACGCACAAATATGCTATGAAGCCTTGCCTACCACCGCTCTGGCCACCTCGCCCCATGGACCAATAGAACCAGGATCACGGGCATAATCCATCCCGGCGGTATATATAATTAAGCGCTCAGCGATGCCGTGATAGCGTTCAATAAGTTTATCTGCCAGATCATCCCAGCTCGCTTCGGTAACATAATGCTGGAGAATTTCATCGGTGACCACATCAGACATGCCATCTATGTCGCCAGCTTTTTGACACTGGCGAATCTTTGCCGTAGTACCCTCAAAACCGAGCAGGTCAAATTGAAAAGCATAGTTGGGTGTTGAACCATAAAAGGCCACTTGTTGCCGACAGAATGCTCGCGAAGCGGCTTTCTCCTCTTCGGTATTTCCAACCACCGTTAAAACCGGGATTAGCAGGTCAACATCACCCGGATCACGCTGCACCCGAGCCGCTCCTTCAGCTACCCCAGGCAGTAACATATCGCTAATATACCGTTGGCTATGAAAGGGGTGAACCTGAATACCGTCGCATAGTTCACCGGCCATTTTTAGCATGTAGGGGTTCACGGCTGCCGCATCGATAGCTGGGGCCGGATAATCAATCCGGCCGGGAGACCACATCTTGTTGAGTAGAGTGAGTTGATAATATGGCCCCTGATAGTCGAGTTTAGCTTCGCCCTGGTAGGCTTTGAATATCGCTTTCAGGGCACCGATATAATCGCGCATACGCGGGCCAGGTGGATCAAATTCAACACCATAGCGCCGGGTAATATGAGCACGCACCTGAGTGCCGAGGCCCAGCCTGAATCGACCTCGACTGGCTTCCTGTAATTCCCAGGCGTTAGCAGCTGTGACCATGGGGCTGCGTGGAAAAGCTACGGCAATACCGGTAGAAAACTCCAGTTTTTCGGTGGCAAGGGCTGCAGCAGCCACCGATAAATAGGCAGTTCGACCCCCTTCAGTAAAAGTAATGCCACTAAATCCGGCCTGTTCGATATCCCGCGCTTCCGTCTGGATTGCGTGCAATTCACGGGGATTGCTCATTACATCAATTTTCATGTCTGTTCTAATTTTTCCCTGTTAGTAAGTGGCACCAGCGTAACTAAGCTTCATGCCTACTGGAAAGCATATACCGTCAATGCTGCTCCGTGAACCCTCACCGACCAGTCTCGCATATAACCTCAGGCAAGACGAAGGGTCCTAAGATGGCGTCATTCTGTATAGTTAGATTGACAGTTGACTCTGCAAAGTTCTATAACTCACTGTATCCGCAATACCAAACACGCTATATAAAAGAGTATAAAAAGATGACGGATAGAACTTTAAAGGGCAAAGTGGCTGCTGTCGGGCTGGGCGAAACCACATACTACAAACGGGGTGGCTCCGATGATCCGGAGTTTGTACTGGCGCTAAAAGCTATTTTAGCTGCCTGTGGTGATGCTGGGATCAGTCCTCGCGATATCGATGGCTTTGCGTCCTTCAGCAATGACCGCAGCGATCCATCGCGATTATCGGCCGCATTGGGTATGCGCGAACTAAAATTCGCCAATATGCAATGGGGTGGGGGTGGGGGCGGTGGTAGCGGCGCAGTCGCTAACGCTGCGGCAGCAATCGCCACTGGGGTCGCCGACTGCGTTGTAGTGTTTCGCGCACTGGCTCAGGGGCAATTTGCGCGATTTGGCCAAGGACCGAAATCCTCTGGAGTCTCTGGGGACGCGGCTTACACTATCCCTTATGGCATGATGTCGCCGGCACAGATGTTTGCTATGCGTTGCACCCGGCACCTGCATGAAACTGGTGTTACTCGTGACACCTACAAGGCGGTATCGCTCGCCACCTATGAACATGCGCAAAATAACCCCCGTGCGGTCATGCACGGCCGTCCTTTAACACCAGAGAAATATGACGAGGCTCGATGGATCGTTGAGCCCTACCAGCTCTATGACTGCTGCATGGAAAACGACGGTGCTGCAGCCGTAGTACTGGTCTCTGCCGAGAAAGCGAAAGACATGCAGCAAACTCCAGCCTACCTGCTCGGTGCCACTGCAGGTTCTGAATACCGGAACGCCGCACCCAGTCACAACGCGCCTCTTTATGCGACATCCAGCTTCACCTCACTGGCACCACGACTCTATGAAATGGCTGGCGTCGGCGCGCAGGATATCGATGTTCTGCAAAGTTATGAAAACTTTACAGGCGGTGTAGTGATGTCCATTATCGAGCACGGCTTCTGCACCCACGAAGAAGCTAACGACTTTATTCGTTACGAGAATTTGCTGGCAGGGACTGGAAAATTGCCACTCAATACCAGCGGTGGCAATCTCGCCGAATGCTATATGCACGGCCTCGAATTAATTGTTGAGGCGGTACGTCAGATACGGGGGGAATCACCTAATCAGGTGCCAAATGCAAAGGTATCAATGGTCACCTCTGGCCCCATGGTGACACCGGTCAGCAACTGTATTTTCGGCAGTCAGGAGACCCTCTGATGAGCAATTCAACTAAGATACAGGCCTACCTCCCCCAGGGGTTGCCGTCACCAATGCCTTCCCGCGATGGTCTCGATACAGCCTATTGGCAGGGTCTGAAAGAAAACAAACTAATGATTCAGCGCTGTAATAGCTGTCAGAGCTGGCAATGGGGGCCAGAATGGATCTGCCATGCCTGTCACTCCTTTGACCTGGGCTGGGTTGAGGTAAAAGGTGAGGGCGTAATTTATAGCTGGGAGCGCGTCTGGCATCCGGTGCATCCGGCTTTACTGGAACAAGGGCCATATATCGTGGTACTGGTTGAATTGCCGGAGGCGGGTAATATTCGTATGGTAGGTAATCTGCTGGGTGATCCTGAGCAGGATATAGCCATTGGCTCGCCGGTCACCGTGGTATTTGAACACCACCCCGACGCAAAAGTGCCATTTACTCTGGCGCAGTGGCAGTCAGGCACGCCAGCCTAAACAGTCAGACCCAGCTCTCCTGGATAACTGAGGCAACGGACATGGGACAAAACAGTATTGAAGTAAACGAACCCAATCTATGGCGACTTGAAACACCGGGCGCTGAAGGCTGGCCTCAGACGGCTCGTGCCAGTGATCCCAATAAACTCTTTGTGGTATCAGCAGATGGCCATGTAAATGAACCCGCCAATTTGTTTGTAGAGCGCGTTGCCGAAAAATACCGAGCTCGGCTTCCACGAGTTGAAGTCGATAAAAAAGGCGAAAAGTGGTCCTTATCGGAAGGCTCTCGCCGAACAAAAATTCGGGAAAGCGCTTTTGTCGGCGAGGATTTAGCCCGAAATAAAGCCGGCAAACTCCCTGAAGGTCGGCTGGCTGATTTAAAAATGGATGGCGTGGACGCTGAAATTTTGTTCCCCAACAAAGGGCTGATGATGTGGGCCACCAATGATGCCGAATTTGCCGCGGCGATGTGCCGCGTCTGGAATGATTGGGCCTGGGATCTCTTCGGGCCTTATAATGATCTACTCGCGCCTATGGCCTGCATCACTACCGCAGATATTGATCTGGGCATGGCTGAGATTGAACGCTGTACGACACTGGGTTTCAAAGGTTTGACACTCCCCTGCAAACCAGTTTTTGGCGCTCATCATCACGGCGATATTAATTACAACTTGCCCGTGTTCGACCCCATGTGGGCCTTAATTGAAGAGACCGGTCTGCCGGTCACCTTCCATATCTCCACCGGTCGCGACCCACGAGCTGCCACAGGCAATGGCGGTGCAGTAATAAATTATGTTTCCCACTCCCTGTCGCCAACCATTGAGCCCGTGGCAAGTTTGTGTGCCTCTGGCGTACTCGAAAAATATTCGAAATTAAAATTCGCCACTATTGAAGCCGGCATTGGCTGGATCCCGTGGGCGCTAAACGCTATGGATGAAGCCTACAAAAAACACCACATGTGGGCCAGACCAAAACTGCAGGGATTACCGAGCGACTATTACCGGGCTCATGGCTATTCAAGTTTTCAGGAAGATGAGATCGGCTTAACCTTAATGGAAGATTATGATTTGGTCGACAATTTTATGTGGGCCAATGACTATCCTCATCACGAAGGTACCTGGCCACATTCTTCAGAAGCCATCGAACGGACAATGGGGCATTTAAAACCAGAATCACGCAAGAAAATACTCGGTACAAATGCGGCCCGCTTGTTTAATTTTGAGATACCTTGCTGATTCTATACCAAACTTTTATTGACAATCTCATAAACGTCCTTTGACAACGCCGGCTGGCTCAAAAGGCGCTCTAGCTGAGATTTCATCAATTTAGCCCGCTGAGGGGGATATTTTCGCCACCTGGTTAACGGTGCCACAAGACGGGAAGCTATCTGCGGATTAAGCGTATTCAATGTAATGATCTGATCCGCCAAAAATGCATAGCCGGCACCATCGGTCGTGTGAAAATTAATAGCATTGCCCATACCAAAGGCACCAATCACAGCGCGCACCTTGTTTGGGTTAGTGATATCAAAAGCCTCGTGCTCTAACAAGGCCAGGACCCGGTCAAGACCACCGGGCAGTAAACACCAGGCCTGAAGCTGAAACCAAAGATTCACCACTAGCGATTCATTCCCCCAGCGCTGATAAAAATTTTCCAGCGCTGCCGCTGCCATTCCATTTTGATTAGCTACGGGACTGTTTACCAGAGCAGCCAATGCAGCGCTCGAATCTGTCATGTTATCCGCGGACTCAAATTGCTCACTGGCGAGCTCCATAGCCCCAGGGCTAGCGGCCAGCATTAGGTAGGCCAGCGCCGTGTTCTTAAGGCTGCGCATTGCGACCTGCTCACCATTGGCAATGTAAGTCCGCTTTTTTAACTCGGCGTCGTTGACCTGATATACCGCCAGAAATTCGTTCTCAAGCACTTGTCCGAGAGTGCGACAGGCGAACTGTCGAGCCTGGTGGATAGCTTCTACCTCAATAACTTCTGCAACTTCACTCAAATAGGCTTCGGTGGGCAAATTGAGCATTAGCGCAACCATCGCTTTGTCCGAGGAAGTATCGCTCAGTAAACGCCGGTAGGCTTCTATCAATCGCTTATCGAGTTTAAGCTCAGCGCCGGCAAGGTATGCCTTAACCAACTCCTGAAGAACGCCGAGAGCTAACTGATTATAGGCTTCCCATCGATTGAAACCATCGCTATCTTGCGACATTAACTGCACCAGATCATCACGGCTATAGGCAAAATCGAGTTTTATCGGTGCCGAAAAACCTCTTAAAAACGAAGGCACAGGTCGTTCACAAACTTGCTCAAATATAATCGTCTGCTCAGCTTCGGTGATTTCGAGCACCAGCTCGGTTTCACCGTTCGCCTTATCCTCTATAAATAAAGGTAAATCACCCCCGCTACCCAGTAAACCCATACGCAGCGGAATCAGAAAGGGCGCTTTATTTTCACATTCCGGCGTTGCCGGACAGGTTTGTTTAATATCGAGACGGTAGGTTTTATCTACCGCATCGTATCCACCGGTGATCGCCAATTGAGGCGTACCAGCCTGACGATACCAATTCTGGAATTGGGTAAAATCACGCCCACTCACTTCGCTCATAGCCTCGACGAAATCTTCTATAGTCACCGCCTCACCATCATGGCGTTGAAAGTAAAGATCGCTACCAGCGCGAAATTGTTCTGCCCCCAACAGGGTATGAATCATGCGCACAATCTCTGCACCTTTTTCATAAATTGTCAGCGTATAGAAATTTGAAATTTCCATAAAAGACGCCGGCTGCACCGGGTGGGCAGTTGGACCACCGTCTTCGGCAAACTGCATGGTACGCAATAAATTCACATCTTCGACGCGCTTAACCGTTGGCGAGCCCATATCCGCAGAGAATTCTGCGTCCCGAAAAACTGTGAAACCTTCTTTCAAGCTTAATTGAAACCAGTCTCGACAGGTAACACGATTACCGCTCCAGTTATGGAAATATTCGTGAGCAACCACCGCTTCGACACGCTGAAAACCTGCGTCCGTAGTGGTTTCAGGTTTCGCCAATACACAGGAGGTATTAAAAATATTGAGGCCCTTATTTTCCATGGCACCCATATTAAAATCATCAACAGCGACGATCATAAAAATATCGAGATCGTATTCACGACCATAAACTTCCTCATCCCAGGTCATAGCACTTTTCAAAGAGGCCATGGCATGATCACATTTATCGACATCTTTATTTTCAACGAATATTCGCAGAGCAACGTCACGACCGTTCATTGTTGTGAAGCTATCTTCAATACAGGCTAAATCACCAGCGACCATGGCAAACAAATAAGCTGGTTTTTTAAACGGATCATGCCAGGTGGCCCAGTGCCGGCCATTTTCAAGCGTGCCCCAATCAACAGGATTACCGTTGGATAACAAGACCGGGTAACGGCTTAGGTCTGCCTCAATAGTGGTGGTAAATTCCGCCATCACATCGGGGCGATCCAGGTAATAGGTAATCTTTCGAAAACCTTCAGCCTCACACTGTGTGCAGTACATTTTGCTGGATTTATACAGGCCTTCGAGTGAGGTATTATTTTGGGGTTCAATAGCGACGACTGTTTCCAGCTCAAACTTATCAGGCACTAAGGAGATAATCAGGCTGTCGGCAGTAACGCGATAGCCGGCCGGATCAAGCTCCGTATTATTAATAGATATTTTGCGCAGCTCTAACTCCTGACCATCGAGAATCAGCTCATTCGATCGGCCTTGTCGGTCTCGTTGAGCACGACGTATCTGTAGCGTTGCCGTTACCAGAGTTTCGTCATCATTGAGCTCGATACGTAACACGGTCTTATCAATCAGATAATTCGGAGCCTGGTAATCTTTGAGGTGAATAGTTTTAGCTTGTGCATCACGAAAAAGCATAGGAATTTCTCGAAGGTATTTAATACATCTTAGTAAGCAAACACAGGGCCAGGCCTCTCGCTCAAGATCTAAGTTCTACTTGATAGGCCGTGAATTTACGGATATTAATCACCCCAGTATCCAAGATAAGATACTGACCTTTGATACCCATCAAGGTGCCTTCAATAAGGGGGGTTTTATCAAAATTAAAACTGCTAACTTTGATAGGGAATTCAATAACCGGATATTCAATCTCGACGGTTTCAACATCGTCCAACCGTCGAATAGCCTGGACGCCAAACTGTGTACTTAATTCATCCAATTCTCTGGTGCACAGCTCAAAAAGCTCATCACGAATACCGGCAAGATTGACAGCCTCGGCATTGCCTTTGAGCATAGCCCTCCAGTTGGTTTTATCAGCGACATGCTGGCGGAGGATATCCTCCACAAGGCCCGACTGGTAACGCGTGGCAACGCGCATAATGGGTAAGGCCTGTGTCGCGCCCTGATCGATCCAGCGCGTCGGTATTTGAGTACCCCGGGTTATACCGACTTTGACACCTGAAGAATTCGCTAGATAGACAAAGTGATCTGTCATACAAAATTGCTCGCCCCACTCCGGCTCCCGACAGGTCCCCTGCTCGAAATGGCATTTCTCTGGACTCATAATGCAGACATCGCAACTGGCCAGTTTTCTAAAACAGGGATAACAGTGTCCCTGATTAAAACTTTTTTTACTGGCCCGGCCACAGTTCGTGCAGTGAATAGCCCCGGCAAATTCGATTTGCAACGACTGCCCCAATAATTCATTCAGGGGCACCCGACAGTTATCAAGAGGCAAGGAATATTGGACTGGCCCTGCCTGGGATTCTTGGTCCGGTAAGACTCCATGCATTTTCGACAGGTGACCACTGTTTATTGCCTTCATAGGGTTAGGATTCCAGTTTGTGAATTACTGCCTCGGTATTTTGACCGGCCTCGGCTCAGAATCATCCCTTAAATCCAAAGTCGCGCAGCTACCATCGGACCGAGCCACATAACCAACCCGTTCGTGTTCCGGTTTATGTTTGATGTCGTAGGCGATAATCGCCTGCATACAGAGAGCTTTTTGTTCCTGGCTTAAAATCGTGCCGTTGTTCCACTGGCCCAGCTCTACCGCCTGCTTCAGGTTTTGGTAAATATGAGGATCGATCATTGCTATAAGTTGTTTAATATTCAGTTCTTTAATATTCATATCTAATTTTTCACTTAAGCCCTTCGGTCTTACTCTGCCCCGAAAAGAAACCAAATACCATGCCAATCAACAAACCGCTCACATGGGCTCCATTGGCGACACTTCCCTGAAGCAGAAAATCTACAATACCGAGCAAACAAATAACCAGCCAACCAATCATCAGAGGAAAGATAGCCGGTGGTAATGCCAGCAAAGGATCTGGGTTTCGTTTATTGCGTACCCAGATATAACCTAACAATCCATATACCACGCCCGAAAAGCCACCAAATAGTGCTGGGCCACTCCACAGATATTGACCAGCGTTGGCGCCAATGGCGAGCCCCGATAAAAGAATTAAATATGCTCCGCTGCCGGTTAATAATTCAATCCTTTTTCCAAATTCCCAAAGCCACAGGCCATTAAAAACAATATGAAAAAGGCCAAAATGCAAAAAGGCCGGGGTGACTAGACGCCACCATTGATTTTGTTCAAAAACTTCGGAAACTGGTTCAAAGTGGATTTCACGTTCGTCAATGATTGTGAAGTCCTGGAAAGTAAACATCGATATAAAACCTGGTGGAAATGATGTCACCAACAATGTCCCGAGAAAACACAATAGTAGTGCGGACAGGGTTATGGGGAAGCGCTTCACATAAGCGCACAATACCAACGGTTTTGGTGGTCTTGACACAGCATTCTGGCTGTCGATAGTAGACATCCGCTGCACCTGACTAATAATATCAAGCACCGTCGCCATATCTGTCGTATCTTTAACCCACAGGCGTATCAAACCATTAGTTCGAATAATTTTATGCTCGATACCTTGCCGATTAAGGTTAATCACCAAAGCATCAAGGTCCACATCAGGGGCTAGACCTTCTACTTCACTCCACCCATCAGCCATAGAAATCTTATTTGCCTGGCTCACTGTGAAGTGAGTCTAGTCGTTTCCCCCAACCTAATTTGTTATGGCATGTTTCGTAAAAGTTATGATCGACAGGATGAATAAGACGCAGGGGTTGTACTTTACGCCTAATCTTAATGACGTCACCGGGTTCCGTCGTGACACCCGCCTGACCGTCACAACTGACCTGAGGATGAAGTTCATTACGGGTACCCACCAGGACTTCAAGCTGGCTTTCACCGCTGACCACAATCGGCCGGCTAGCCAAAGTATGGGCATTCATCGGCACCAGCACCATTGCGTTTAGCTCCGGGGTCATAATCGGACCACCTGCAGATAATGCGTAAGCGGTGGAACCGGTCGGAGTTGACACAATTAAACCATCGGAGCGTTGGCTATAGACGAATTGGCCATCAATATAAAGCTCTAGCTCCATCATCCGAACGGATCTTCCAGGATGTAAAACAAAGTCATTTAATGCAAGGCCATTGGCGATAGTCTCACCATTTCGCTCCACCTCCATCTCAAGTAAAAATCGATCTGTGGTACGAAACTTACCCGCCAGCACCTGACCGATACTCTCTTCCATATCATCAGGGTGGATATCGGTCAGAAAGCCCAGTCGTCCGCGATTCAGACCTAACAAAGGTACGTTGAGATCGACCAGCGCGCGGGCTGCGCCCAACATGCTACCGTCACCGCCGACAACGATAACTAAGTCAACTACGCCTTCAAGAGAGCGACGGCTAATGGTTTTAATACCTGGATCATCGAGGGATTCAGCGGTCAGGGTTTCAGAAAATACCGTGCGACCATCAGCTTTGAGAAAGGCGACCAGTCGTCGGAGACTTTCTACCACCGCTGGCTGACGCAACCTTGCAACCACAGCTATATTTTGAAACCGACTCATGGCCTGTTCTCAATCATTGTCTGTCAGCCAGAATTATACACTGCTGGGCAGACATGATTGTAAAACTGGCGCCCACTAATCAGCGGCACCCAGAAAACGTCAAGCAAAAAGAAAAGCGAGAGGTACAAATTTAAAGCGGCAAACACAGAAAATTAGAAGATCGGGCTAACCACCCTCTCAGGTGGTTAGTCCGGACGTCTGAGAGCTACTTAAGCGTTATCACACGACTGTTTTTTCGCAAAGTCGCCTCGCCAATACCCTTTACACCCAACAACTGCTCTTTATCAGTAAAGGGCCCATTCTGCTCCCTATATTCAACAATAGCCTCGGCCTTCTTTATACCGACACCAAGCAGCCCCTCAGCGATATCATTAGCCGAGGCACTGTTAATGTTGACGGTAGCCATCACCGAAACGTCATCGGTTTTAGCTTGCTCCGCGTGGACCCCGCTCGTCGGACTACCCATCAATATCAGGCCCAGGATAAGCACACTGAAAAGCTGCGATGTTTTTCGAGGTAAGCGTATTACTGATTTCTTAAGGTGAGATACATTCATTTCCTACTCCTTGTGCATCATGCACTTCCATTAGAATTTAAACACGGGAAACCATTCCCGTTAGCTATCTTCGCCAATTTCCTTTTTTATATCAAGCAGCGCGTCTACAGGGTTCAATGCCCCTGTCACGGGCCGGCCTACAACCAGATAACTACTACCCAGGGAAATTGCCTGCTTTGGCGTTAGTGTTCTAGTCTGATCATCCCTCGTTACATAATCGTTTGGTCGAATGCCGGGCGTCACTCTCAAAAAATTGCCGCCGAACTGGTCTTTAATAACGCCCGCTTCTCGCCCGGAACAAACGACACCATCTAAACCGGCTTCCTTTGCCAATCTTGCCAATAGTAATACTTGCTCCCCTGGCCCTCTATCAACACCGACTTCTAACAAATCACTGCGATTCAAACTGGTTAGCACCGTTACACCCGCCAACAAGGTCTCGCCGCCGTGTTCATCTAAAGCGTGCCGCGCAGCCTGCAGCATTTTTGGCCCTCCGAAGCAGTGGACATTCACCATCCACACGCCAAGATCGGCACAGGCTAATATCGCTGCAGCTACGGTATTCGGGATATCATGAAATTTAAGATCAAGAAATACGTCGTAACCACGATCGACCAGCCGCTTTACCAATTCCGGACCGGCTCGGGTAAACAACTCCTTACCGACTTTCAGCTTACATTTATCGGGGCTGAGCTGGTCAACAAAATCAAGGGCTAAACGCTGGTCAGTATAATCAAGAGCTACAATAATACGGGTACTTAGCTTTTTTGACATATCCCAACCGAGGTACGGAGCAACTGCAATACCTTATTAAATAAAAACTATGCCTGCTAATTTATTCTGCAGTCGCTTGATTACGCATCACATTCAGTTCAGCGTCCAGCTTTTGCAACCGCTTTAAATTTGCCCGGGAGCGTCTTTGCAGAGCAAATATTGTTGGATAACACAGGCATACACCGGCAGCTACACCGATCAAAAAGAAAGCCAGCACCCATAAACCAACCGGTAGTTCGAGCAAGGGGAAGCCAAATAGGATAACAGTAGTTTCCATCGGGTTATCCTGCACCACCCAGATACCTATAAAAACGGCTATAAAGACAACTATTACCAGCCCAATCAGTTTTATCTTTTTCATAATTTCAAAAAAACGGCAAAGCTTCCCTTTACCGTTTTCTCCCGTTTATTATGCGTTAAATTTACCTACGATTTATGCATACCTTTGTTAACCCGGTCTCGCAATTCTTTCCCAGGCTTAAAATAAGGCACATATTTGCCAGGCAATTCAACCTTTTCACCGGTCTTGGGATTACGCCCCTGTCGTGGTTCTCGGAAATGGAGACTAAAGCTACCAAAACCTCGTATTTCGATACGGCCATTATTAACTAAAGCCTGAGCTAGATATTCCAGAATCACCTTGACAGCTAGCTCAACATCCTTGGAGGGGAGTTGATCCTGTTGCTTCGCAATTTTTTCTATCAGTTCAGATTTAGTCATATTTTGGCTATCGATTAATTATCGGGTTTTATTATTAGTAAACACCCTTATTTGTCGCTATTCCCCATTTGCGCCTTAATAAGATCACCAATGGTAGTCGGTGCGGCAGCGGCTGTTTCCTTACCCTGGTGCTCCTTGATCGCTTCCCTCTCTTCCGCCATATCTTTTGCTTTAGCTGACAGGCTAACCACACGATTTTTTCGATCCATACCAACAACCCGTGCTTCGACTTCGTCGCCCTCTTTATAGACTGAGCGCGCATCTTCAACACGATCCTGGGAAATTTCGGAAGCCTTCATATGGCCTTCGACGCCTTCACCCAAATCAATGACAACAGACTTGGCATCAACAGACGTTACCGTGCCTTTAATCAGGCCGCCTTTTTCATTGGCTGCCAGGAAGTTCGAGAAGGGATCGTCAGCCATTTGCTTAATACCCAGAGAAATTCTCTCACGTTCGGCATCAATAGCCAGGATCACTGTCTCAATTTCATCGCCTTTATTGAAATTGCGAACCGCTTCTTCGCCGCTATCATTCCAGGAAATATCGGACATATGCACCAGCCCATCGATAGCGCCATCAAGGCCAACAAATAAACCAAAGTCAGTAATCGATTTGATTGTCCCCTGGATTCGATCACCTTTGCTGTGCTTGGTACCGAATTCGTCCCACGGGTTCATGAAACACTGTTTCATACCCAGAGAAATACGCCGACGCTCTTCGTCAATATCGAGAATCATAACCTCGACCTGATCACCGACCTGGACAATTTTCGAAGGGTGAACATTTTTATTTGTCCAGTCCATCTCGGAAACGTGCACCAAACCCTCTACACCATCTTCCAGCTCAGCAAAGCAACCATAATCAGTCAAATTGGTAACCGTCGCCATAACTTTCATATCTTCTGGGTAGCGGCCTTTAATATCAGTCCATGGGTCATCACCCATTTGCTTCATACCCAGAGATACACGGTTTCTTTCACGATCATACTTGAGTACTTTGACATCGATTTCGTCGCCGACATTGACCACTTCGGAAGGATGTTTAATACGCTTCCAGGACATATCAGTGATATGCAGCAGACCATCGATACCGCCTAAATCAACGAAAGCACCGTAATCAGTAAGGTTTTTAACAATACCCTTGAGAGAGATACCTTCTTCAAGTGTTGCAAGTAGCTGTTCGCGCTCAGCAGAATTCACCGCTTCCATGACAGCACGTCGAGATACCACTACGTTGTTCCGTTTCTGATCCAGCTTGATGACTTTAAATTCAAGGGGCGTACCTTCGAGATGCGTGGTTTCACGCATAGGCCGGATATCCACCAGCGAACCCGGAAGGAATGCACGCAGTCCGTTTACATCGACAGTGAAACCGCCTTTGACCTTACCGCTGATAATTCCGGTAACAACTTCGTCGGCGGTTTGTGCCGCTTCAAGCTCAAGCCATGATTCTGCTCGGCGAGCTTTTTCGCGGGACAGGCGAGTGGCACCAAAACCGTCTTCAACGGTTTCCAGTGAGACCTGAACTTCGTCACCAATAGCCGTCGAAAATTCTCCATTCTCGTCAAAGAACTCACTAAGCGCAATTACGCCTTCTGATTTCAATCCAGCATGGACGGTTACCCAGTCCTTGTCGATATCGATGACCACACCTGTGACGATAGATCCAGGTGCCATTTCTACAGACTTCAGACTTTCTTCAAATAGTTCCGCAAAGCTTTCGCTCATCCGGTTTATACCTCATTAATCAATAAGAACCTTCTTAGATTTAATCAGAAAGGCTCATCACCGAAGCACCAGCGCCTCGGGGTCTTTAAGTTACGAAACAGGTAAATGCAATTCTGGCTGTTCACCTACCGTTTCAATCATATTCAAGCTTTAATGCTTCCTGGTATAACGCTAGAAATTTAATTTATCTCTTACCAATGTCCTTGCCTGCGAGAAGACTTCGGTTATCGATAATTCTGTGCTGTCGAGGGTCAACGCATCGTCCGCCGGCTGTAACGGCGACACCAAACGATGCTCGTCCCGCTCGTCCCGTTGTCTTACCTTGTCCGCGAGGGCGGCAAGGCTACCACTTTCTCCCTTACCAATCAACTGCTTATGTCGCCTTTTAGCCCTTTCCTCATGACTCGCTGTGAGGAATATTTTGACCTCGGCATTGGCGAACACAACGGTTCCCATATCCCGCCCATCTGCCACCAAACCTGGTGCCTGAGCGAAAGCCTGCTGACGTTGTAAAAGAGCCTGACGGACGTCCGGTATCGCCGCAACAATTGACGCGTCTTTTCCAACCTCTTCGCTGCGAATCAACGAAGACACATTTTCACTCTCAAGCACGACCGTAGGCCGCCCTGCCTCTGGGTTCATTTCGAAGGTAATATCCATATGCCTGGCCAGCACTATCAAGCCCGCTACATTATCGAGGCTTACCTTGTGTCGTCTTGCAGCCAATGCCAGTAGACGATACAAGGCACCGCTATCGAGATAATGGAAGCCCAAATCAGTGGCTAGCATCTGACTGATCGTGCCTTTGCCAGCGCCACCGGGGCCATCAACGGTAATAACGGGGACTTTGTCAGACATCAGACCTTTTCCTCCGTCACTTCAAGGCCTAAAAAGTTTGCTAGTTCGATAAAGCCCGGAAACGATGTCGCAACATTACTGCAATTCCGAATGATCACTGGCTCACTGGAGCACAAACCTGCAACCGCAAAAGCCATAGCGATACGATGATCATCCTGGCTATCTACTGTTCCCCCACCAAAACGCCCACCTTCAATAATCATTCCGTCTGCGGTTGCCTGCGCTGACATACCCAGTATTGCCATGCCATCGGCCATGGCCTGAATTCGATCACTTTCCTTGACGCGCAACTCCTCAGCACCGGTCAAAACTGTGGTTCCACTGGCACAGGCTGCAGCAATAAAAATCACCGGGAATTCATCGATAGCCAGAGGCACCTGATCTTGCGGTATTTCAATACCCTTCAGCGCCGCACTGCGCACTCGAATATCAGCAACCGGTTCTCCGCCAGTAAAACGTTCATCTAGCAGCTCGATATCAGCACCCATCGAACACAAAATATTGATGACGCCAACCCGCGTCGGGTTGATACCAACATGGCGCAATAAAATATCTGAACCCGGCGCAATCGATGCCGCCACCATAAAAAAAGCGGCTGAAGAAATATCCGCCGGCACGTCAATGGTGCCGGCCACTAGAGAGCCACCACCTCTGAGAGCGATGGTATTGCCCTCGGTTCTGACCAGGTAATTAAAGCCCGTCAGCATGCGCTCAGTGTGATCTCTTGTCGGAGCAGGCTCTACAACGCTGGTTTCACCTTCAGCATAAAGCCCCGCCAGCATCACACAGGATTTAACCTGGGCGCTGGCTACTGGCAGCGCATAATCAATAGCATTGATAGTTTTATTACCGGTAATAGACAGCGGCGGCCTACCATCCTCAGCTGTGGCGATTTCGGCACCCATGAGTCGTAAAGGCTCAGCCACTCGGGCCATGGGACGTCCTGACAAGGAAGCATCACCGGTCAGTACGCTATCAAACTTCTGTCCAGCTAAAAGCCCTGCCAATAAGCGCATCGATGTGCCTGAATTACCCAGATACAACGGTCCTGGTGGCGCTTTTAGACCATGCAGACCAACACCGTGGACCACTACTCGTCCCCGATCTGGACCTTCGATAACAACCCCCATATCACGAAAGGCCTGTAGTGTTGCCAGGCTATCCTCACCTTCGAGAAATCCGGACACTTCGGTAATACCTTCACACAACGAGCCCAGCATAATAGCTCGATGGGATATGGATTTATCGCCGGGTACTCGAATCTCACCCTTTAATTGGCCACCGGGTTGCACATGATAATTAACACTTGAGCCATTCATAGGTTCGAGATACGCCTTTTCTTCCAACATTTTCTGAAAATGATTACGCGCCTCACTTGCCCGGGTATACACACCGAGCATATAGTCGCCATCCTTGTTGATAATTGCCTCGCGCAGCCCTGCGAGGTTATCCGAGAACGTATCTAAGACTGCCAATATTGAATTCTTGTTGGCCAAAGTGATGTCGTGCCACATAAGGGGATCGCTAGCTGCTATACGAGTGAAGTCACGAAATCCGCCGGCAGCATAACGGAAAATTTCACGATTTTCTTCCAGACTGGCCAAAGTATCGACCAGAGAGTAAGCCAGCAAATGGGGTATGTGGCTGGTCGCAGCGAGCACCTCATCGTGCTCGGCTACAGGCATGACCTGAACCGATGCCCCCGCCCCACTCCATAGCGCCCTTACCCGCGCCAGATGTCCCGGCCCCGTTTCTGGAAGAGGGGTGACAATCACCTGATGATCTTCGTAAAGATCTGCCCTGGCTGCTGCAACCCCGCTTTTTTCAGAGCCAGCAATCGGATGACCAGGCACAAATTCGGTTGGCACATGGCCAAAAATATCCCGCACTGCCTCAACAACGCTGCCTTTAACGCTGGCTGCGTCAGTGAAGGTGACACCTCTAGGCAGGTTTTCCTGAAGCACTTGCAAGATCGCTGGCATAGTCAGCGTCGGCACCCCAATCAACACCAGGTCATTGGCCTGCAAGGTCTGCAACTCCGTGGGTAAATCAGTTACCACCCGGTCAACGACTCCTAGAGCGATTGCCGTATCGAGTGTCGATTGACTTCGCGATGAGCCAATCACCTCAGTTGCCAATTTACGTTGCCGCGCAACAAGAGCCAGACTACCGCCAATCAGGCCTAGACCAATCACCAATAAACGGCCGATCATCGGCGTTTCAATACTCGATTGAAGAGAGTTCGTCACAGACATAGAAAAATCAGAGCACGGCGTTAGGGTAAGAACCGAGCACCCGCAGGTCAGCTACCCGCGTCCTGACTGCTATTAGCGCAGCCTCTACATTGGGGTCGGTATGATGGCCAGTGAAATCAATAAAGAAAACATAACTCCACTTATTAGTGCGCGAGGGCCTTGTTTCAACACGGGTCAAATCCACGTTATGGGCCCGAAAAGGTTCCAGCAAGCTATACAAAGCTCCCGGCTCATTGCGAATAAACACCACGATCGAGGTTTTGTCGTTACCGCTAGGAGGCACAGACTCCCGTCCGATGATCAGGAAGCGGGTTGAATTATCAGGTTGATCTTCAATGCGCTCCCGCAGCCGAGTTAAGCCATATAAATTTTCGGCCATGGCACCGGCAATAGCAGCTGAATTCCACTCGCCCTGAACACGTCGAGCGGCCTCGGCGTTGCTACTCACGGGTACCCGCTCAATCTTGCCAAAATTGGCGTCCAGCCATTTACGACACTGCGCCAGAGACTGGGGATGAGAATACACCCGGGTGATATTCTCTTCGCAGGTGCTGGGGCCAACCAGAAAATGATGGTGGATGCGCAGCTCGACCTCACCACAAATCTGCAAGGAGGAGTCGAGAAAACTATCCAGAGTATGGCTCACCACGCCCTCGGTAGAATTTTCGATGGGGACAACACCGTAATCGACCGCGCCTGCCACCACTTCTCGGAACACTTCATCGATAGCTAACATTGGACTAGTATGTGCCGAATGTCCGAAATGCTTCAGCGCTGCTTCCTGGGTAAATGTACCTTCGGGGCCGAAATATGCCACGGTGACAGGCTTTTCAAGGGCCAGACAGGCCGACATAATTTCTCGAAACAGGCGGGCCACCTCTTCGTCAGCCAGAGGGCCAGCATTATGTTCCATAACACGACGCAGGACCTGGGCCTCACGCTCAGGACGATAAAACACCTCGTCACCCTGCCCCACCTTTATCTCAGCAACCGTTTGGGCAAAGCTAGCCCGCTGATTAATCAGTGTGAGCAGTTCAGCATCCAGATCATCGATCTGCTGACGCAGCTCGGGTAAAGTCGGCCCTGGTGATTCAGGCTGATCTGACATTACTCAGTCTCTGCTTCACTGTCATCTACATCCCTGTCTGAACCGGTATAGTCCAAACCAGTCTCTGCACCTGAGCTGGCTTCGTCAATATCTACCATTGCCCCATCGACCACTGTCCCAGCAACTACTGTCCCATCCACCACTGCTTCCTTAATAACCGCGACATCAACGAGAGATTCATCATCCCGTACTCGGATCAATCTTACGCCCTGGGTATTCCTGCCCTGCACGGGGACCTGATCAACACCGGTACGCACCAGGGTTCCCTGATTAGATATCAACATAATTTCATCGTTATCGCTCACTTCAACGGCAGCCACCAACTGCCCATTTCGATCTGAGGTTTGTATGGCGATAACGCCTTGCCCACCCCGTTTAAATACGGAAAATTCATCTACAGGTGTACGCTTGCCAAAACCCTTTTTACAAACAGCCAATAAGGTCTTTTTCGCATCGGGAATTATCAGGGCAATGACCCGCTCACCCGGCGGCACTCTAATACCTCGTACACCACGAGCAGTTCGACCCATGGCTCGCACTTCCGATTCAGGAAAGCGAGTCGCTTTACCGGTACTGCAAAACAACATCACGTCCTGCTTGCCATCAGTGATGGCTGTGCCCACCAGCTGATCGCCTTCGTCCAGCTCAAGAGCCCGCAGACCAACGCTGCGTGGACGAGCAAACGCAGTTAAATCGGTCTTTTTCACCGTACCGCTGGAAGTCGCCATAAAGACAAACTGATCTTCCCGATATTCGCTAACCGGCAAAATCGAGGTAATGCGCTCATCCTCATCCAGGGGCAGCAGATTAACCATCGGCCGACCACGGGCACCACGACTAGCTACCGGAATTTCAAAAACCTTGAGCCAATAAACTTTACCTGCATTGCTGAAACACAAAATTGTATCGTGGGTGCTGGCTATGAGCAGGTCCTCAATAAAATCTTCATTCTTAACCGCCGTCGCCGACCGACCTGTGCCACCGCGACGCTGTGCCTGGTAATCATCAAGGGGTTGCGTTTTCGCATAACCAGCGTGGGAAATAGTTACTACTCGATCTTCCACAGGAATCAAATCGGCAACGGTAAGATCCTGTCGGGAACCGACAATCTCGGTCTTGCGTTCATCACCAAATTCTTTATCAATTTCCTCTAGCTCTTCTTTGATCACTGTCATCAACGTGCCAGTATCTCCGAGGATAGCCAGGTAACCAGCAATTTCATCGAGTTTTTCGCGATATTCGCCGAGCAGCTTTTCATGCTCCATACCAGTTAAACGGTGCAGCCTCAACTCAAGAATAGCCTGAGCCTGGATTTGCGATAAGTAGTATTTACCGTCGCGTAGCCCGAACTGTTTATCAAGATCATCGGGCCGACTGGTTTCATTAGCACGCTCCAGAAAAGCCATTACATCACCGGGGGCCCAGCCCTGGCCCAGCAAACCTTCACGGGCTTCTGCCGGTGTTGCGGAGGCTTTGATCAGTGCTATCACCTCATCGATGTTGGCAATCGCCACAGCTAAACCTTCGAGAATATGATTACGCTCACGGGCTTTACGTAGCAGATAGGCAGTACGCCGGGTAACCACCTCCATGCGGTGGCGGACAAATACTTCAAGCAAACGCTTAAGATTGAGAATCTGAGGCTGACCATCCACCAGAGCCACAATATTGATACCAAACACAGTTTCGAGCTGGGTTTGCGCGTATAGATTATTGAGCACTACATCACCCATCTCACCACGCTTAAGCTCAATCACCACACGCATGCCGTCTTTGTCAGACTCATCACGTAGCTCTGAAATGCCTTCAATTTTCTTTTCTTTGACCAGCTCAGCTATTCGTTCAATCAAACGTGCCTTATTTAACTGGTAGGGAATCTGGTGGATAATAATGGTTTCCCGTTCTGTCTTCGGATCGATCGTCACCTCAGCCCTGGCACGGATATAAATTCGCCCTCGCCCGGTACGGTAAGCCTGAATAATCCCAGCCCGACCATTGATAATAGCCCCGGTGGGGAAGTCCGGCCCAGGAATATATTCCATGAGTTCATCAGCAGTAATATCGGGATTTTCAATCACCGCCAGGCAGGCTGCTATCACTTCCCGCAAATTATGGGGAGGAATATTAGTCGCCATACCCACAGCGATACCAGAAGAGCCGTTGATCAACAGGTTCGGCACCCGCGTTGGCATAACACTGGGCATCATTTCCTTTTCGTCGTAGTTAGGGACGAAATCGACGGTTTCTTTATCCAGATCAGCAAGCAGGGAATGGGTAATCTTCGACATACGTATTTCGGTATAACGCATGGCCGCGGCGGAATCACCATCCACTGAACCGAAATTTCCCTGACCATCTACCAACGGGTAACGCAGGGAAAAAGATTGCGCCATCCGCACGATGGCGTCATACGCAGCAGTATCACCATGGGGGTGATATTTACCAATAACATCACCCACGACTCGAGCTGACTTGGTGTAAGGGCGATTCCAGTCGTTATTCAATTCGCTCATCGCAAATAACACACGCCGGTGTACCGGCTTCAGGCCATCCCGCGCATCGGGAAGGGCCCTGCCAACAATGACGCTCATAGCGTAATCGAGATAGGAGTTCTTGAGTTCGTCCTCAATGTTTACCGGCAGGACTTCTTTTGCTAGCTCAGCCACGTTGTCTTGTTACCTCAGCTTTTATTTACGACCTGTTCTTGATGTTTGTGTGGCAACTACCGACCCAATGACACTCACAGGGAGGATAAGCGGGTACTGCCAAACGACAGAATACAAGCCGCGGATCATACCATATAAAGTCGGCAATAAAGCGTCGGCCAACTGACCTGCAGGGCATCTACTCCCACCCCGGCATCGGGTATACTGCCCGCTGCTCCACACCAGTCCAATAATCGTTTAGCGGTACCAACGCCAATTTTACACACTGGCACCAACAGACAGTCCTCCTCTATGACTACAGCAACTGACAAGCTCCAGGCTGACCTTATCATCAGTCCCGGCTGGATCATCACTATGACTGAGCCAGGCAAGGTGCTCCGAGACTGCAGCGTGGTCATCTGCGAGGGCAAAATCGCCGCGATCATGCCCACGGCAGAAACCCGATTGCGTTATACCATCGAAAGCGAGCAACGCTTACCGGACGCCGTCTTAATGCCCGGACTGATCAATACTCACGGTCACGCTGCAATGTCTCTGTTGCGCGGCTTTGCAGACGACATGCCTCTGCAGTCATGGCTTCAGGAGCACATATGGCCTGCTGAGGAGCGCTGGATTAGTCAGACTTTTGTACGCGATGGCACTGAACTTGCGGTTGCTGAAATGCTACTCAGCGGCACCACCTGCTTCTCGGATATGTATTTCTTTCCCGATCAGGTTGCAGCCAGTATCCGCAAGGCCGGTATGAGGGCCCAGATTGCCTTCCCGGTACTGGAGTTTGCCTCTGCCTGGGCGCGTAATGCCGATGAATATATTCACAAGGGCCTGGGCCTTTACGATGACTGTAAAAATGATGCCCTGGTGGATGTGGCCTTCGGGCCTCATGCCACCTATACCGTCAGCAACGAATCCCTGAGCAAAGTGGTATCACTGGCAGATGAACTTGATGCCCCTATCCAGATCCACCTCCACGAAACCGCTCAGGAGGTCGAGGACGGCATCGCGCAGGATGGTTGTAGTCCCCTGGAAAAACTCAATCAATTTGGGGCGCTTACACCGCTGACCCAATGTGCCCATATGACTCAGGTCAGCGACTCAGATATCCGCACCCTGGAACAAACCGGCGCCCATGTCCTGCACTGCCCGCAATCAAATATGAAACTGGCCAGTGGCTTTTGTCCCACCGAAAAACTGCTCAACGCCGGCATCAATGTCGCTTTGGGCAGTGATGGTGCTGCCAGTAACAACAGCCTCAATCTCTTTGCTGCGGTTAACCTGGCGGCACTCATAGCTAAAGGTGCAACAGGTAATGCCGCTGCCATCAATGCCGAACAGGCTCTGCGCATGGCGACTATAAACGGCGCTAAAGCCCTGGGCCGGGAACATGAAATCGGCAGTATTGAAGTCGGTAAATGCGCTGACCTGATTGCAATCGATATGACCTCTATCCAGTCACAACCCCTGTATAATCTGCTCTCACAACTGGTCTATACCGATTGTGCCCAGCAGCTCAGTCATCTTTGGGTTAATGGCAGACTATTGGTCGCCGATGGCAAGCTACAAACCCTCGACCAGGACGAAATCATCAGTAAAGCCAGATCCTGGCAGGAAAAAATTGGTCCCAAATAAGTCCCCTTGCTTGTACAACAAATGTCTATACAAAAAGATTAAAGTCTATGTCCACACAACAAAGCGATGAAAACATTGATGCTGCCGAGGTAGCCAAGTTTGAGGCCCTCGCGACGCGGTGGTGGGACCCCAACAGCGAATTCAAACCCCTCCACGATTTTAACCCGCTACGCGCCAACTGGATCGACAAACACTCGCCTGTAGCCGAGAAAACCCTCCTTGATGTCGGTTGCGGTGGCGGTATCTTAAGCGAATCAATGGCCCACCGCGGCGCGGTGGTCACTGGCATTGATATGGGGGCAACACCGCTGGAAATAGCCCGATTACATGCCATTGAATCGAAGCTGGACATCGACTACCAGCTAAGCACCGCTGAGAAACTTGCCAAAAACCATGCTACGAGTAATGCACCAGGCTTCGACATTGTTACCTGCCTGGAGATGCTTGAGCACGTACCCGACCCCAGTTCGGTCATAAAGGCCTGCGCTGATCTGGTTAAACCCGGCGGCGATTTATATTTTTCGACCATTAACCGTAATCCGAAGTCTTTCTTATTGGCCATTGTCGGGGCTGAATACCTGCTCAACCTGCTACCCAAAGGCACTCACAGCTACGCTAATTTAATTCGACCCTCAGAACTAAGCAACTGGATCCGAACCGCAGGCCTGCAAGTCAACCATATGACCGGACTGATCTATAATCCGCTGACCAAAAAATACCGGCTGCACGCAAGCGATGTCAGCGTCAACTATATGGTCCACGCGACTAAACCTGACCTTACTGAGTCAGAAACAGCCAAAACCCAAAACTGATGCGAGTATACAAAGCCGACTCATGACTGTTCTCAATTACCAGGCCGTACTCTTTGATCTCGACGGCACCCTGCTCGACACCGCCCCCGACTTCGCCCTGTCTCTGAATCAATTACTCGCCCGCAAAAATCGTCCGCTCCTCAGCGAAGAAGTAATTCGAACTATTGTTAGCAATGGCTCCGCGGGCTTGATAACTTATGCTTTCCAATGCACGGAAGAAGATAGTCAATTTGAAAAAATTCGTGGCGAATTTCTTAACATCTATCTGGATACTCTCTGTGAGGGAACACGGCCCTTCCCCGGTATAGAAAACTTGCTTGGTCGCCTCCAAAAACAAGGCACGCCCTGGGGCATCGTCACCAATAAACCCAGTCTCTACACAGAAGCGATTCTCGACAGGCTGCAATTGCAGTCGGCACCCAGCGCTGTGGTCTGTCCTGATCACGTTGACCATACCAAGCCTCACCCTGAACCCGTTTTGCTGGGTTGCGAACAACTGGGCGTAGCCCCCGCACAGACTATTTTTATCGGTGATCATCGTCGCGATATTGAATCAGGACGGGAGGCTGGCACCATCACTATTGCCGCTGCCTACGGCTATATCGACGATGATCACCCCGACACCTGGGGTGCTCATCACCTGGTTAATCATGCTGATGAAATCACAGCTCTGTTATTTTAGTAACCATGCCCTAATAACCCGCGGTTTTGGTTGTTTATGTTCATAACCTGACAACATCGACCCTTTACAATCTAAACTGATACCCCTGAAAACATCTATACCTATAGCCAGGATCAACACTAACTCCATGAATAAACACCCAGCTGGCCCCAAACACTATCAAGCGCCCGATAAGCTGCTCACCGGTAGAACTATTCTGATTACCGGCGCTGGAGATGGTATCGGCCGAGCCGCAGCCCACAGCTATGCAGCCAGTGGCGCTACGGTCATTCTCTTGGGCCGCACAGTCGCGAAACTGGAACAAGTCTACGATGAGATCATGGCCAGCGGCGATACCGAGCCGCTTATCTTTCCACTCGACCTTGCAAAAGCTAACGAGCAGGATTACCAAACTATGGCTGAGGCCATTGAAGAACAATTCGGCCAACTTGACGGTCTGCTGCATAATGCCGGATTACTCGGCCAGAGAACCTCTATCGGCAGTTACCATCAGGCGGTTTGGGAAAACGTTATGCAGGTAAACGTCAACGCTGCTTTCCTGCTGACAAAATCGGTATTACCGCAGCTAAGAGCTTCAGTTGATGCCTCAATTATATTTACTTCGTCTGGTGTCGGTCGTAAAGGTCGGGCTTTTTGGGGTGCTTATGCGGTATCGAAATTTGCCACCGAAGGCCTTGCCCAGGTGCTCAGTCATGAGCTGGAAGAAACCACGAATATTCGGGTCAACTGTGTCAACCCAGGTGCTACACGCACCAACATGCGAGCCATGTCCTACCCGGCTGAAAACCCGGGCACCTTAAAAACGCCAGAACAGATCATGCCCACTTATCTTTATCTTATGGGTTCTGACAGCCGTGGCGTCACCGGACAGTCTTTTGATGCCCAATAATTGGCATACCTGATAAATCAGATAAAAATGCCTCTGTTATCGCCCTGCCTTATGGCTTGCACCCCGCGCCTTCAAACGACGTAATTGACGATCCCGCGCCTGATGCTCGCCCGGGGTCAGCGCTGATTGCCGTAATTTCAAACCCACTGACTTGCCCAGTTTGCTAATTTCGGCAGGTGTTAAATCCAGATATTCTCCAGCACGCACATAGGATGGCATGACCACCGTGCCGAATTTACTGCGCTTTAGTCGACTCACCTCAAGACCCTGAGACTCCCACAGACGTCTGACTTCTCGTTGACGCCCTTCAGTCAATACCACCGTGAACCATTGATGGGTACCGGAGACCGCACCGACACCAATGCGAGCGAAACGGGCGACACCATCGTCAAGCAAGACACCTTCCTGTAAACGCTTCAACATAGCGTCGTCCACCACACCACGTACACGCACTACATATTCACGCTCCATCTGGTTTGAGGGATGCATCATACGATTGGCCAACTCGCCATCGTTGCTGAATAATATCAAGCCACTGGTGTTGATATCGAGACGGCCAATCGCTATCCAACGACCATTTTTGATCGGCGGCAGTGATTCAAACACCGTGCGCCGACCACCTGGATCACTGCGTGTACATATCTCGCCGATGGGCTTGTTATAGATAATCACCCGCAGACGGTCATCCCGACGGCCTAATTTAACAGGCCGACCATCAACCGTGATTTTATCTTCGATATCACTGCGGTCACCGATAGTTGCGGCTTTACCATTCACCTTAACGCGACCAGCAACAATCCATTTCTCTATCTCTCGGCGAGACCCTAAGCCAGCCTGAGCCAGAATTTTATGAATTTTTTCACTCATGGTCGTTTAGTGCCAAATTTTGTAGCTGCGAGTTGTTTGGTGCCCTGTCTTCTGGGGCCAGGTCTTCCGAGGCTAAGTCTTCCGAGGGTAAGTCTTCTGGCGATGAGCTTTGTGACTGATGATCGTCCCCTGGCCCAGGCTCAGGCTCAGAAATTTCGTGTGTATCGCCAAACGCTTCAGCTTCCTCGAGCGCCTCGATATTCGTCCCAGGCTCTCCACCTGGCGACACTGCCGGCAAACCAAAGCCCAACTCCTCACTAAAGGTTTCAACATCGCGAATATCACTGAGCGGCGGCAATTCACCCAGCCCGGCAAGGTTAAAATCATCGAGGAACTTTTTAGTCGTGGCATAGAGTGCTGGCCGACCCGGCACATCCCTGTGTCCTACCGAGCGTACCCACTCCCGTTCCACAAGGGTCCGAATAATTTCGGAACTCACCGCCACACCACGCACCTGTTCAATATCACCTCGAGTAAGCGGCTGACGATAGGCAATTAAAGCCAGGGTTTCCAGCAAAGCGCGTGAATATTTCTTCGGTTTTTCTTCCCAGAGCCGATCAATCCAGGGTGCCAGTTCCTGCCGCACCTGAAAACGATAACCGCTGCCGGTCTTTTTGAGTTCGTAACCTCGATCTCTGCAGTCAGCTTCGATATCTTCGAGTGTTGCAGTAATCAGATCGCGCTCTGGGCATTCTGTTTCGGCAAACAATTTCCTCAATGCAGGAACATCAAGGGATCGCCCGGCCGTCAGCAAGGCTGCTTCAACAATTTTTCTAAGCTGATCACCGTCCATCAATTTATTCTCGCTTTCACGTGGATAGGTCCTAGTGGCTCACCCTGGACAATCTCTACCAGGAATTCCTTCATTAACTCAAGCAATGCCAAAAAGGTTACGACAACGCCATTGCGCCCCTCAGATAACTTAAACAAGTCCTGAAACGGCACGAAGCGCTGATCCCGCAACTGACTTAGTACCTGACTCATACGCTCCCGGGTCGATAGCACTTCAAAGGAAATATGATGACTATCAATCAATTCGGCACGCCGTAGCGTTGCCGCAAGCGCCAGTAACAATTCCTGTATGGTCACCGCTGGCTCGGGGCGCTGCTGACCACGCTCCGGTGCTTTGATCTCAGCAATAAAAGTATCTCGCCCCGTTCTAGGTAATTTATCAATATCTTCAGCGGCCGTTTTAAAGCGCTCATACTCCTGTAACCGTCGGATCAATTCGGCCCGGGGATCCCCTTCATCGTCCTCCAGTTCGTCCTGTCGGGGTAACAGCATGCGCGATTTTATTTCTGCCAACATCGCAGCCATAAGCAGGTATTCCGCAGCCAAGTCCCAGTGAAGAGCCTTCATCATCTCGATATATGCCATGTATTGATGAGTAATCTCGGCAACGTTAATCTCGAGAATATTGAGGTTTTGCCGATTGATAAGATAGAGTAATAAATCAAGAGGCCCTTCGAAGGCCTCAAGAATGACTTCGAGTGCTTCGGGCGGTATATATAAATCTTTGGGTAACTCTGTGAGCTGCTTGCCCTGCACGATGGCGAAAGACATCTCGCCCTGAGCGGATACTTGATCAGCTCCTCGTTGCAAATTTGTCCTGGTTGCTGCTCCAGGTTCTTCTGACGATGCTGCTTCAGGCTGTCCTGGAAGTTCTGCTGAAGTTTCTGGATCTACCATGGCTGGCTCTGTCGTCATTGAGCCTCTCGGCTTGATAGTGGTTACGAGCAACCCATAGTATACGCTATCAGAGCCACTCTTTTATCCCGAATACTCAGACCGAATATTAATTCTAATTACCAATACCGCCTATTTCTACCGCCCATTTTTGCTTCACAAATCAAAAGCTCTCAGGTCCCCCATACCTTCGCGAATCAACTGCGGGGAGTTTTTTGTCAAATCGATAATGGTGGTTGGCTCAAGACCACAGAAGCCGCCATCAACAATCAAATCAACACGTTTATCTAGCAGATCGCGTATATCCTCAGGATCAGTCAGAGGGTATTCATCATCCGGCATAATCAAAGTGATGCTCATCAGCGGTTCACCCAGCGCTTCGAGCAAGGCCTGAGTAATCGGGTGGTCAGGCACGCGTAACCCTATAGTTTTACGCTTCGGATGCATAAGCCGCCGTGGCACTTCTGACGTCGCTTCAAGAATAAATGTGTAGGCGCCGGGGGTATTGGCCTTTAAGCGACGAAAAACCTGGTTGTTGACTCGAGCATAGGCAGCCAGCTCTGATAAATCCCTACACACCAGCGTGAAATTATGGTGCTTGTCCAGATCCCTGATCTGCCGAATACGGTCCATAGCGGCTTTATCACCAAGATGACAGCCAATAGCGTAGGCTGAGTCGGTGGGGTAAACCACAACGCCACCCCCAGTAATAATATCCACTGCCTGATTGATCAAACGGGCCTGAGGGTTTTCTGGATGAATGTAAAGTGTCTGTGCCACAGGGTATTCTGGATTCAAAAAAGGGCGCAGACTATAAAGCCTTAGATGCTAAAACACGATAGCTAGTCACAAAAACGACCCCTTGCGAAGCCCTGTCGCACTATCAACTATGCCAGATCGGCAAGGATTCATCACAGGGATTGCGGCAAAGTTTGGGGAAGCTCCGTGCTAAACGAAACTGGAAGCGCTAAAATTGCTGCTTTCTTTATTAAAGCAAAGATAAATCATGACCAAAAGCACTGGCAACTCGAAAACCCTGGAACCGCCCACGCCAAAGCAAAACTCTCCGAAGCAGGAAAATATGCTGCTGAACCTCGCCATTAACGTGGTCGTACCGACTTTGATTCTGACCAAACTCAGCGGTGAAGATTACCTGGGCACCACCTGGGGTATTATTGTTGCGCTCCTGTTTCCGATCAGCTACGGCTTGAGTGATTTCTATCGACGTCAGAAAATCAATTTCTTCTCTGGTCTCGGGATATTCAGCATTTTTATGACCGGTGGCATTAGCCTCCTGGGCCTTGATCCCAAATACCTGGCGATTAAAGAGGCCGCGATACCGGCTATTTTTGGTCTTGCCACCCTGGCGTCATTAAAAACCCGTTTTCCACTGGTTCGTACTCTGCTGTTTAACGATGTCCTTATCAATCTGGAAAAGGTCGAAAACGCTTTGCACAAAACCAATAATATCCAGACCTTTGAAAAACGTCTCGTTACAGCCTCATGGATTATCGCCGGTTCTTTCCTTTTATCCTCCGCCCTCAATTATCTACTGGCAATTTATATCGTCACCAGCCAACCCGGAAGCGTCGAGTACAATGCTCAACTGGGCAAAATGACGGCACTGAGTTTTCCTGTTATTGCCCTCCCTGCGACAGTGGTTATGGTGATTGCTATGGTTTATCTGTTTCGAGGTATCACAAAACTAACAGGAATGCCCTTCGAGACCATCATAAAGCACCAGGGCGCACCGGCTGAATCGGAGACTGAGTCAGAAATTGCTCCGGTTCGAGGGGTCAGGGGCAGTACAAAACAGCGAAACACTGAGGGTTAGTCAGTATGTGGTTCAGCATTGTTTGTGAAGATATCAATAATAGCCTCGCCTTACGCCAACAGGCCAGACCTGCCCACCTGGCACGGCTGGAAGACTTAAAGCAGGCTGGGCGTTTGCTAGTCGCCGGTCCAAACCCGGCGATTGCCGCCAATGATCCCGGTAAAGCGGGTTTTACCGGAAGTATTATCATTGCCGAATTTGATAGCTCTGAGGACGCTCAAGCCTGGGCAGATACCGACCCCTATCTGATAGCTGGTGTTTATGCAGAGGTAAAGGTAAAACCGTTTAAAAAGGTCTTACCCTGAACCCTTGCTCCCCCAACCAGAAGCACCGTTGTCCCACTAAAATAGCTCACTACCGAAAACTGAGCCTGTAAGTACGCTAAACCGAAAAGTTGCATCAAATATCCAGAAAACGACTGACTTTAGGAAAACCGGACCTGTAAATATGTATCGAATTGCTAGTCTTATATTTTTATTGATCACAGCGTTACCCTCTCTCGCCGCCACCCGCTACATCAGCGATGAACTTCGAGTACCGTTGCGAAAAACCCCTTGCAGCCGTTGTTCAATCCTCCATCGTGGCCTTAAAGCGGGTTTACAGCTAAATGTTATAGAAACTCAGGAAGGCTGGAGCCATGTCATCACCCCCAGTGGCCTTGACGGCTGGCTTGAGAGCCAGTACCTGGTCAGTCAGCCTATCGCTAAAACCCGCATCGCCAAGTTTCAGGCTCAAAATGAAAAACTTGAGACTCAAAATACTGAAATGAAAAGCGCACTGGCGAACGCCCATAAGGAGGCGCAACTACTCAGCAGCGAGCTTGCAGCACTCCGGGACGAAAACCAGGACACGACCACAGAATTAAGAGAAATTCAGGAAGTTTCGGCAAATGCTCTGCAGCTGCATAACCAGAATCAGGAATTGCTCAAGCAAAATAAAATGTTGCAAAGCGAAATAGACGTTCTAAAAGCCACCTCCGCGCAGTTGGCCAGTAGCAACACACAGAAATGGTTTTTCTATGGTGCGTTGTCAGTCTTTATGGGTGCATTGCTAAGCATTATCCTACCTCACCTGAAACGCAAACGGCGCGGTTATTCTGAATGGGCCTGAATTTTTGGTCCCATTGACGTTAATTAAGGAATGTCACTTGCAAACCCCAGTACGAGACCTTCATTGATCGCCCTCAGTGTCAACGTCAATAAAATTGCGCTGATTCGCAACTCCCGCGCAGGGAATCACCCCGACGTTGTCGCCCATGCGCGCACCTGTATCGATGCTGGCGCAGACGGTATCACCGTCCACCCCCGGCCCGATCAACGTCATATACGTCCTGACGATGTGCTTGAACTCGGGCAGCTCACAGCGCAATTTCCGGACGTCGAATTCAATATCGAAGGCAATCCATTCGCCCCTCCCCAGGGCAGTTACCCCGGGCTTATTGCCCTTGTTAAACAAACTCACGCCCAGCAGTGCACCCTGGTTCCCGATAGTAGCGAGCAACTGACCTCAGACCACGGTTTCGATCTCACCCGTAGCAGCGACTCATTAAAACCCGTTATCAAACAGTTAAAAGCCCTGGGGGTACGCATCAGCCTGTTTATGGATCCCGACATTGAGCAGATTAGCCTGGCTGAACAACTCGGTGTCGAGCGCATAGAACTTTACACCGGCCCTTATGCTACCGCCTGGCATAATGTTGAATTGCGAGACGAGCTCTATGCGCAATATTACGCAGCTGCTCAACACGCTACTACAATCGGTCTCGGCGTCAATGCCGGCCATGACCTCAATCTCGGCAATCTGGCCCGCTTCGCTCAGATTCCCGGCTTGCTGGAAGTCTCCATTGGTCACGCGCTGATCGTCGATGCCATCGATATGGGTTTATATAAAACAGTGCAAGCCTACAAAGCCTTGTTGGGGCCTGTCCCAGCGGCTACCGGTCCATAAGACCAGCGATGCCGATACCCCGTATTAATATCATTGGCTCCGGCAAACTCGGTCGGACGTTGATCCGGCTTTTCGCTGATCATCAGGTCGCGGAGATAGGTGATGTCTTTAATCGCTCATCAGCGCACAGTCTCGCCGCCATTGAGTTCTGTCACGGCGGTCGACTATGTGAATCTATCGATGATATGCGCGCTGCGGATATCTACTTAATTGCTACACCAGATGACGCCATCGCCGAAATCGCTGCAACCCTGGCTAAGAACGGGGCCCAGTTAAGCTGGGCCAACACTGTCGTCTTCCACGCCAGCGGGCTACACAACTCCGTCCTGCTTAAAGCCCTGAAAGACAAGGGCGCAGCAGTAGCTAGTGCCCATCCCGCCCATAGCTTTGCTAATCCCGAGCAATCCCTTCTCAGCTATCGTGGCACGACCTGCACCCTTGAGGGAGATCCGTTGGCTACTGACCAGCTAAGTCATTTATTCGCTGAGATCGGCAGCACTGTTATCCCCATACAGGCTTCAGGGAAGGCTCTGTACCATACCGCCACCGTGTTCGGCTCCAACTACCTGGTCGCGTTGCAACAGGCTGCCCTCAACATACTTGAACAGGCCGGTATTAGCACACCGCATGCAAAACAAATCCTGCAACGTTTGATGGCACAATCCTTACAGAACCTTGAGAACCTGGGTCCCGTCGAAGCACTGACGGGACCCATTGCCCGTGGCGATACACACACGCTTAGTGCCCACCTTGACGCCATCACCAACCAAAGCCCACAACATCAAATTCTCTATGAAGAACTGGGCAAAGTCGCTTTGCAACTGGCCAGACAACAGGGGCGTCTCGATGACGTATCCCTTGCCGCAATGGCTAATCTCTTTCGCACCACTCCGTAGCGATCGCAGTAATGTAAACCCGGCTATCAGGAAAAGTCTCTATCTTCCCACCAGGGAAAAAAATCCGGCAAGTCCGTGCTCGGGGAGTTATTGAACTGAGCAGGCCGTTTTTCAAGGAATGACTCAACACCCTCTTTGGCATCGGTGGTTTTACCCAGCGCCGCTACCGCGCGAGAGTCTATTTTGTGGGCCTCCATAGGATGATCAGCGCCGAGCATCTTCCATAGCATTTGCCGACTTAAAGAAATGGATAGAGGCGCTGTATTATCGGCGATATCTTGAGCGATTTTCTGAGCAGCGGGCAGCAGGGCATCTGGAGCATGCATTGACGTCACCAGCTTCTCCTGCAACGCTTCAGCGGCAGGAAAGACCCGACCGCTATAAACCCATTCCAGAGATTTAGCGATACCAACAATGCGCGGTAAAAACCACGACGAACAGGCTTCTGGAGCAATGCCCCGCTGGGCAAAAACAAAACCCATGCGAGCTTTATCTGAGGCCAGACGCACATCCATAGCCAAAGTCATGGTGATACCGACACCCACCGCAGCACCATTGATGGCAGCGATAATGGGCTTTTTGAGATCAAAAATACGCAGGGTCAATAATCCGCCGCCGTCACGATGTACCGCCAGATCTTTACGCGTGTCGGCGCTAAGCTTATCGGCCGATTTAAAGCTGTCACCACCAGCGGACAGGTCCGCTCCAGCACAGAACCCCCGCCCCGCACCAGTAACGATAATAGCGCGTATATCATCATCGGCATCCGCTTTATCAAGCGCGTCGAGCAAGTCCTTGAGCATCTGACCATTGAAGGCGTTAAGCCGGTCTGGCCGATTCAAAGTGAGCGTCAGCACCTTATCCTCCACATCATAGAGGATTGTTTCATATTGAAGGGTTTTACGAGAATTTGATGTGTGCGTCTTAAGGTCGGTCTTAACATCGGCCATGGTCTTAGTCTTTTTTAGTAGTCAGTGAATGTTAATCATAGCCCTTATCGAAATAGTTTTTGATCTACATTTGGTACGGCCAGCGAAAATGCTAAGATCACCGCCCAGAAAAATATAACTAGAACTGCACTTAGCCTTATTTAAATTAATCTACCCCTTGAATCGACTACATTGAATCCACAAAAGGTGCGCTATGTCAGAAGACCGTAAAAAGGATACCCCCGAGCAGGCGGAGTTCCGCGCTTACTGCAAAGACTGGTTGGCCAATCATGTTCAGGCAGAACCTCCAGTACGACTGCCCCAGTCAGCTATCGAAATCATGCACGCCCCGCAAATGGATTACCTGCGCCAGTGGCAGGGGGAAGCCTACCAGGCAGGCCTGATCGGTTGCGACTATCCGGTTGCTGAAGGCGGCGCTGGTCGCAAGGACTGTCAGCTCGTTGCTAATCAGGAAATGCAGGCTGCCAACAAACCATTTTTACCCAATATTCTCGGTCTGGGTATGGCTGCACCGACCATTCATATTCACGGCAAACAGGCGATCAGGGAAAAATTATTACCCCGGTTATTTTCCTGCGAAGACATCTGGTGTCAGGGCTTTAGCGAGCCAGGGGCCGGGTCTGATCTGGCGAATGTCCAAACTTTCGCCGAGAAAAAAGGCGACAAATGGGTCATAAATGGCCACAAGGTCTGGACCTCTCTGGCGCACTTTGCCGACTGGATGATCTTGCTTCTGCGGACAGATAAATCCGATAAGTATGACGGCCTATCCTACTTTGTAGTGCCGATTAAATCGGAACTGGGCAAATCCGTAGAAGTCCGGCCGCTGATCAAAATTACCGGTGAAACCGGCTTTAACGAGGTCTTTTTTAACGATCTCGAAGTCACCGAAGACTACCTGCTCGAAGAGCTTGGCAAAGGCTGGCAGGTCGCCCAAACCACCCTGCTCCATGAGCGCGGTGCTGGCCCCATGGTGACCCCTTCCAGCGGTGGGGCCACCAGTGGCGGCAGCGGTGCCAAAGAAGGCCTCCATGTTGGTGGCACTCACTCCTTAATTAACCTGGCGAAAAGCTCGGCCCGCAACGGCCGTACCGCTGCCGATGACCCTGTTATAAGGGACAAAATCATGGAGATGATCATTCGCCAGGAAGGCTCCAAGCAAGGCGCCCGGCGAAGCCGAGTTGAGGGTCTTTGCGACCACCCAATGCGCATTCCCCTGCAATCAAAACTGGTGATGTCTGAAATCCGTCAGGATACCGGCGCGCTCGCTATGGAAATCGAAGGTGCCGCTAGCTCACTCTATATAAATGATGATAACGCGCCAGTTGGTGGTGAATGGCCTTTAGCTTATATGAATTCCTACGGTGTCACCATCGCTGCGGGCACCAGTGAAATCCAGCGCAATATCCTCGGCGAAAGGGTGCTGGGCATGGCCAAATCAAAATAGACGTTGAGTGAAATAATTAACCAATTTAGCAGGAAAAACCATGACACAACCTAAGAACTTTGCTTTTGGCGATGACGAAAAAATGCTTCGCGACACGGCACGGAAATTTCTCCAGGATAGCTTACCTACGGACAAACTCCATCAACTGGTCGCCGGCAATCCTGATCTCTATCGTGAGTCAGAAAGTATCTGGGACGAAGATCTGTGGCAGCAAATTATCGAACTCGGCTGGACCACCGTTATCATCCCCGAAGCGAACGGTGGCATGGGCATGAGCCTCGTCGCGCTCGCTGCGCTGATTGAAGAATGCGGCAGAGTCGGCCTACCCTCACCGTTTATGGTCACGGCGAACGCCAGCCTGGTATTACGGGAGTGCAACACTGCGCCAGCCAGCCGATTATTAGGCGAAGTTGCCCAGGGCAAGGCTGTGACCCTGGCCACGACAACACAAGACGGCTCGTGGTTAGCAAGTGATTGTGATGTCGAGCTTGGAGACGGGGTGCTCAACGGCACTGTCTGGTTCGTCCAGGATGCCCGCAAGGTGGACAGCTTTATCGTGAAAGCTAAAAATAGTAAGGGCATCGCTCTCTACGAAGTCGACTTCGATGCCGAAAACATGGAAATTATACCCGATACAATTATCGATTTAACCCGCGACCAGGCGCACATCAAGTTTAATAACGTCCAGGTGAGTAACGAACAGTTACTGGCTGAAGCCGGACAGGGTTGCGCGGCCCTGGATCGTGCCGAACCTGGCATTTTGGCGCTGGTCTCTGCCGACATATGTGGCGCCGCTGAATGGCAACTGCAGACCACCGTTGAATACACCAAAGTCCGTGAGCAATTTGGTCACCCGCTAGGTTATTTCCAGGCAGTCAAACATCCACTGGTCAATTTGATGATTATGATCGACCATGCCAAATCCCTGACCTACAACGCCGCCTGCGCCTATGACACCGAGCCGGAGAATGCTGCCCAATTTTCTCGAATGGCCAAGGCCCGCGCCTCGGATGTCGCCGCCTTTGCTTCGAATCGCTCTATACAATTTCACGGCGGTATCGGTTTTACCTGGGAATGCTTTGTGCACTTATATACCAAGCGCCAGAAGCACAATCAGATTTTATACGGTGACGCCAGTTACCAGCGCGCCAAACTGGCTGATCTCTTGATGGGGCCTATTGCAGCCTGAATCGAACAACGCTGAAATCAGCAGAAGAAAGTGGCTCTGCGTAACGGTTGATTTAGAGAGGAGAAGATGAATAAGGTCATCAAACCGGCATTCCTGGTCGCCCTGTTAATCTTTTCAAACCACAGCTTTTATAGTCAGGCAAACCCCGCCCCGCAAGAACCAGAAAAGGAAAAAGAATCAGGTTACGTCATTGAGAAAGTTGTCAGTAGCCTGGGCGTACCCTGGGGCATGACGTTTATTAATGATGCTGAAATCCTCTACACCCAGCGCGGCGGTCAGGTCGGCTTACTGAATACACAAACCGGTCTGGCCTCTGCTATTTCCGGAGCACCAACAGTCTGGACCGGCGGCCAGGGTGGCCTGCTTGATGTCGCTACCCGTCCCGGCTACCAGACGGGAGACTGGCTCTATTTTACCTACTGTAAAGACAGCAATGGCCAGGGCCTCACCACCCTCGCCCGCGCCCGGTTCGATCAGGATCAGCTGATTGACTGGCAGGAACTACTGGTCACAAAATCCGCCAGCGACACCACCCGCCATTTCGGTAGCCGCATAGCCTTCGATGGCAAGGGTCATATGTTTTTCACGGTGGGTGATCGCGGCGTCCGGTCCAATGGCCAGGATCTTAGTAGCCATGCCGGTTCGGTATTGCGGCTTAATCTCGATGGCAGCGTACCGGAAGATAATCCCTTTGTCGGCAGAGCGGATGCCCTGCCGGAAATCTGGAGCTACGGCCACCGTAATCCCCAGGGTATTTTTTATGACCAGCAAAATCAGCGTTTGTGGATTAACGAGCATGGCCCTCGCGGCGGCGATGAGATAAACCTGATTATAAAAGGCCGAAATTATGGCTGGCCAACGGTCTCCCACGGCAAGGAATACTGGAATCCACTTCCTGTCGGGGAGGCGACATCAAGACCGGGTATGGAAGACCCGAAGAAAATTTATATTCCGTCTATCGCGCCGAGCAGTTTGCTCCTGTATAGCGGTAAGGCTTTTCCCCGCTGGCAGGGCAGCCTGTTTTCCGGAGCGTTAAAGCTCACCCACCTCAATCGAGTCACGATAGATAAAACTGGGGATATTGTTACGGAGGAACGTTTACTGACAGAATTAAACGAGCGTATACGCCAGGTGATCGAAAGTCCGGAAGGCTGGTTATATGTCTCCACCGATAGCGGCAAGATACTCCGGATAAAACCTGAGTAAGTGAAAAACCTGGTTAATCAAAAAAAGCCAGTGTTCTGACTTCAATACTCTGCCGATCCGGCGCACCATCCGGTGTATCAGGGTCATCAAAGGCTGTGTGGGCGGTGAACCTAGCTCGACCATCCTGTTCAGAATCGTAACATTTTAGTAATAGAGCCTCGTTTGCCGTCATCCTGGAGACGTAATACCAACGATGCCTGGGTCGATGGGCCACCATCTGAATCTGTCCAGTACGATCACGATAAAGAAGTGCTGCTGTATCGATAAAATCTTTCTCTTCCATGCTACTGGCATCACACACCGCCAGGGGCGTACGCAGCACGGGCCCAACAATCGGTTTCCAGACATTAATCACCGCAAATCTGCGCTTAAGTAGCTCATCAGCTTGATCGCCCATTAGGTCTCTGACGCGCTGAGGCCCTGAGACGTGGGTGTAATCGTTGTGTGCGAAACGTACGGGCTTACGAGCCATATATTTTTTCTGCTCTGAATACGTCTCGCACCTGACGTTGTAATCAAAGGCTATCACTCGGGCTGCACCGGTGGAGTTTTTAACCAGCGCCTCCATTTCCGGTAGGTAAACTCTTCGCGTCTGCTCGTCATCGTAATAATCGCTCAGAACGGTATCGACAGACACACATACCAAACCCTGCTTGTCCAGAGAAAAGCTTTGATCGGCGCTGCGCATATCAGATATGTCAACCTTGTATTGTCGATACTCAGGCTCCTGATATGTCGCGCTAAGATCCGGGTCATCTGGCCCGGGTCGATAGTTGTATATAGCCAGCGCACCACCTTTATCAACGACATGGGTTAAGTGTGCCTGTAGCGAATGTTTCATTGCTTCTACTCAGTGTTCGTTTACGCAACTATGCTTTTTCTCGATATTAACAGCATCTGGGTCAATCCCTGCGCTGGGCTCGGGCTAACAAGCCACCGTTTATACTCCAAGGATAGTCTATCACTGGAATTTAAGCCCCTGATCTTATTTCTCAATCGCCGATATATTCACAACACAGCATGGTTGGTAAATCAACGAGGGGCAAATAAAGCCATTATTCAGGCCCTCAATACTGGCACTCCGCATCCCTCGATCTGATAGGATAGTCAGGGTCAGCAACCGGATCGTATCACCGATTCAAGATTCTTTTCCTCGACTAAAGAACTCTGCCCTGCCCATGCAAGCAAACTCACTATCACTGATATTTATAGTAACTTTTGCCGCTTTGCTCGGAGGCTTGTTATGCGGCTACCTGATTGCCATCTGGCGTGCGCGCAGCGCCTATCATATTGCCGACAAACGCGAAGCAGAGCTGGTCGCCGAACTGGCCGCTAGCAGTCAGCGAGAGGCCAGTCATGAGACACGTATCCAAGCTCTAAATACTGAACTCGAAGCTGAGCGCTCAACCCTTCACGATGAACGTCAGGTCATCAGTACAGTACGAGAGCAGGCAAAAGTTTATGAAGTGCACGTCGAAAGAACTACTCAGCAAATCACGGAGCTAAAACAGACGCTGGCCAGTCGCGAGCAGGAACACCGCGATTTGAACCAACGTTACCAACAGCTTATCGCCGAGCATACACAGCTAAAAACCAGCCTCGAAGAAAAGCAGCTTCACTTCGATAAGCAATTATTATTGCTCGACGAAAATAAGCAGCAATTAAAGACCGAATTTGAAAACCTCGCTAATCAAATTTTCGAAAATAAGGGCAAAGCCTTTACTGAAGCCAACAGACTATCCCTCGATGGGGTGCTTGGGCCATTTAGAAAACAGATCGACGACTTCAAAAAGCAGGCTGAAGACATTCATCACAAAGACACCCAGCAACAGGCTCACCTGCGCAGTGAACTGGGCCAGCTTAAAGAGCTCAACAAGCAAATCACCGAAGAAGCCCACGCGCTGGCCACCGCACTCAAAGGTCAGCACAAAATGCAGGGCAACTGGGGGGAACTGGTGCTGGAAAATGTTCTGGAACGCTCAGGGCTGGTATACGGCAAGGACTACAAACGGGAGGTTTCCTTTAATCTGGAAGAAGGTGGCCGCGCGCGACCTGACGCCATTATTTACCTGCCCCAGGGCAAACACCTGGTCATAGACGCCAAAGTATCGCTTAACGCCTATACCCGCTTTGTTAATAGCGAGGATGAAGCCGAACGCCAACTGGCTTTAACAGAACATGTCGCTGCTTTCGCGAGCCGGATCAAAGAGCTGGCCGACCGCGACTATTACAAACTGCCTGGCCTCAATTCGCCAGAAATGGTCTTTATGTTCGTACCCATCGAGTCAGCTTTTGTTGAAGCACTGAAGGCCGATGAAGCTCTGTTGCTTCAGGCTATCGAACGAAATGTGCTGGTCGCGACACCGACGACCATGCTGACCAGCCTTAACATCGTTCGCCAGCTCTGGCGTTATGAAGATCAAAACAAACATACCGCCGAACTGGCAAAAAAAGCTGAAGGCGTGTTTAAAAAACTGAACAGCTTTCTGGCAAGTTTTCAGAACGTTAAAAATGGTCTCGATAAAGCTCACGAAGCCTATCAAAAAGCCGAAGGGCAACTGGTCAGTGGCAAAGGTAATCTGGTCAAACAGGTGGGTGAATTCAAAAACTTGGCGCCGGCCATCCGTTCCGAATTGCCAGACTATTTTACTGATAAAGCGGACCTGGAAATCGATTTTGTTAGCGAAGACGACGGAGCTCTACCACCGCCTCCAGACAGGACTCCCGATTAGGGTTTTCTATCGCTAGATGACGTATCGCTACATCAATTGCGCAGCTACTACTTCCATCTCCGCCAATATTGCGTCCAGTGGGCCTTCCGGCAACCAAAGCACAACCCGATTCGCGCCAGCCTTTTCCAGTGCCTCGAGGTCCTCCGGTCTACGCCACTGGCCGTGGCCGCTAAAGACTGTCTTATCCAGTTCATTGTAATCCCGACCCACCTGGTCCGCCGCACGCCTGAGTTTCTCCGCGCCCTCACTAAACTGAGCTACACTTTGCACTGCTGGTAACCAGCCATCACCCCATTCCGCAATCCGTTGAAAAACCCGCTTATGGGTAAAGCCACCGAGTAAAATCGGCGGATGAGGTTTACGAAAGGGTTTTGGATAACATTTGACCGGCGGAAAATCGATAAATTCGCCATGATATTCGGATTCATCTTTAGTCCAGAGTTCTTTCATAGCCAGAATATAATCTTTCGTTTGTCCCCAGCGTCGATCAAAATTGCCGCCCAGGATTTCGCATTCAGGGCGGTTCCAGCCGGCGCCAATGCCCATAATGAATCGACCCCGGGAGGCGTCATCGAGGGTCGCCACCAGCTTCGCCATTAGCAGAGGATTACGTTCGGGCACTAGAATAACCCCTGTACCCAGTTTGATGGTACTCGTCACTGCCGCCGCACGCATCAGCATCATCAGTGGGTCGGGCATTTTCCACAGGTAATCTGGATCCGGTACACCCTGGGCAACACCTGGGTATTTTTCATCATAATTGACCGGCAATATGGTGTGATCCGGCACCCAGTAAGAATCAAAACCCAGCTCCTCGGCTCTTTTAGCAACAATCGCCGGATCGGCAGACATATCTGCCAATATCGAAATTAGGCCTATTTCCATGTTGATCTCCTGATCGCTTTTTAATTGTTGATGCCACTCAGTCTAGTTTTCAGTGCCACCTAAATCAAACTAGTGTCCAAGGGGCAGTTGGCTTTGACCCCCGAAAAAAATATGATGTCGAACTAACGATAACTCACTGGCTATAATTCGTTATTAAACCCGTTATTTAAGCCTTCATTAGCCCCCGATAAGGAAACTCCCATGAGCAAGCAAGAACTTGAATTCTGCACCACGGAGCTGGACGGACATATCCTCACGGTCACAATCAACCGCCCTGAAGTGATGAACTCCCTGCATTCACCAGGTAATGCGGAAATGGAGCAGGTGTTCAACCAGTTTGCCGATGACCCCGAACAGTGGATCGCCATTATCACCGGCGCTGGTGATCGCGCCTTTAGCGCCGGTAATGACCTGAAGTATCAGGCTGGGGGCGGCACGATGGTGCCGGCAAAAACCGGCTTTGCTGGCCTCACATCCCGCTATGATCTGAACAAACCGGTTATCGCTGCGGTTAACGGCGTCGCTATGGGCGGTGGCTTTGAGATCGCTCTGGCCTGCGATCTGATTATTGCCTCAGACAATGCTGTTTTTGCACTACCTGAACCCCGGGTCGGCCTGGCCGCACTGGCCGGTGGCCTGCATCGGCTGCCACGCCAAATTGGCCTCAAGCAAGCCATGGGTATGATACTAACCGGTCGCCGGGTCGGCCCTGAAGAAGGCATGCTACTGGGTTTCGTCAATGAAGTCGTTCCCCAGGCAGAATTGATGGCTGCTGCCCGGCGCTGGGCGACGCTCATTCTTGAGTGCTCACCACTCTCAATTCGGGCCAGCAAAGCGGCGGTTATGAATGGTTTAAACGATGCCGACTTACAAACAGCCATGGACCAAAAACTCGATGCCGTGCGCACCCTGTTCAAAAGTGAAGACTTTGTTGAAGGACCCAAAGCTTTTGCTGAAAAACGCAAGCCTGACTGGAAAGGCCGCTAGCTGTATAAATAGAAAGTCCGCTAGCTTTTAGCGGTCACTCAATGGCACAATAGCGGCCCGCGGGGCCCCGCCTCGCGGATCGCTATTTGCACTACTTCTACCACGCCTCCGTAGCTCAGCTGGATAGAGTAACCGGCTTCGAACCGGTTGGTCGGGAGTTCGAATCTCTCCGGGGGCGCCATCTTCTAAAACGTGTTATTGCTCATTACGGACCGGCCCTGACGTTTAAACCAGTGAGTGATACGCGCCAGCAGATTCAAACCTGCAAATCATCGCTACACTCAGGTCGCTTTAGATAGGCCAGTCATAAACCGGGGACTTTCAGCCCAAACTCCTAAAATCTCAATCAAACCTGTTATGCTCCAGCGGTCATCCTAAACCTCTCGAAAACAGTTTTATGGTCACCGTATGATGTCTGTCGACTTTCGCATCGAAGCAAAAAATTATAAACACTGGCAAGTTGAAATTGAGGGTGCGGTGGCTCGGTTAATCATGGCGGTTGATGAGGCTGGTGGTCTGTTTCCCGGCTACCAACTAAAGCTGAACTCCTATGATCTAAGTGTCGATATCGAATTGTACGATGCTATCCAGCGACTACGGTTCGAGCATCCCGAAGTAGGGATAGTGGTCCTTGAATCGGGCAAAGATCAGGTATTTTGTGCGGGCGCAAACATCCGCATGCTCGCCTCCGCCAGTCATGCCCATAAAGTCAATTTCTGCAAATTCACTAATGAAACCCGCAATGCCATGGAAGATGCCACCGAGCATTCCGGGCAAGTTTACATCGCTGCCATCAAAGGCACTTGTGCCGGGGGTGGCTATGAACTGGCGCTGGCGACGGACTATATCATTCTCGCCGACGACGGAGCTTCATCGGTGGCGCTACCCGAAGTACCTCTACTCGCGGTATTACCCGGCACCGGCGGACTAAGTCGCGTGACTGACAAACGCAAGGTTCGACGTGACCTGGCCGATGTGTTTTGCACGATTGAGGAAGGGATCAAAGGGCAGCGCGCGTTACAGTGGCGTCTGGTCGATGCACTAATCCCGCCCTCTGAATTTGAACAAGCCATTGCCGCCAAAGTCACTGACCTGACCCACAAACATTCGAACAAGTCATATAGGCCCGTCGAGCGTGGTATGCGGGGAGTCTCACTCAACCTCTTGAAGCGCGAGATTAGCGAGACAGAAATTAACTACTCAACGCTGAGTGTCACGCTTGATCGAAACATGCAGGTAGCGACCATCAATTTATTGGGGCCATCGGACGACGAAGAATTAACGCGAGAACTGCCGGCCAGGCAGGGTGATCAATTTTGGCCATTACAATTATGCAGGGAGCTTGATGATGCTATTTTACATCTGCGTTTCAACGAGCCATCGCTTGGCACGCTGATATTTAAATCCAGCGGCGATACCCGGGCAGTACTCAAATACGACCGCTTTATCCGCGACCATCTTGATAACTGGTTAGTCCGCGAGATAAGTCTATACTGGAAGCGCACGCTGAAACGCATAGACCTGACATCGAGATCACTCGTCACCCTGATCGAGCAAGGCAGCTGCTTTGCCGGCTTGCTCAATGAACTGGTCTTTAGTGCAGACCGCACCTATATGCTTGAGGGCCAATACGACGATGACGGACGCCCGGCCCCCACACTCGTTGTGACGGAATCAAATTTCGGCTTATACCCCATGAGCAATGGTGTTAGCCGTTTGAGTACGCGCTTTTACGGCCAGCCAGATGACCTGGCAGCTGTTAAAGAAGTAGTGGATAAAGCCCTGAATGCGGAACAATGCGACGCCCTGGGCCTGGTCACCTTTATTTATGACGATCTCGACTGGGATGACGAAGTGAGGATTTTCCTGGAAGAACGCAGCAGCTTCTCCCCTGATTCTTTGACCGGCATGGAAGCAAACTTACGTTTCGTCGGACCTGAAACGATGGAGACAAAAATATTTGGCCGTTTGACCGCCTGGCAGAACTGGATATTCCAACGCGCCAACGCAGCCGGCGAAGATGGCGCACTCAAACGCTACGGAAGCGGCAAAAAGGGTCGTTACGATCCCAATAGAACCTAAAGAAAGAGGTCGTTTGCATGTCTAACCAGGCTGTAAATTACGATACGTTGATCCCCAATAATGTTGATTTATCCTCCGATCGGCGAGTCCTGAAAGCCCTTGAACAGTGGCAACCAAAGTATGTCGAGTGGTGGAAAGCCATGGGACCAGAAGGTTTCCATAATGCGTCGGTATACTTACGTACTGCTGTAAGCGTTGAAACCGAAGGCTGGGCTAAATTCGATTACGTGAAAATGGCTGACTATCGTTGGGGTATCCTGCTCGCCCCCCAGGAGGAAGGTCGGAAAATTCATTTTGGAGAACACAAAGGGGAAGATGCCTGGCAGGAAGTGCCCGGGGAATACCGCGCTATGTTGCGTCGCCTACTTGTCATCCAGGGCGATACCGAACCGGCATCGGTCGAGCAACAACGATATCTAGGAGCCACCGCCCCATCACTGTATGACCTGCGCAATGTTTTCCAGATTAATGTCGAAGAGGGCCGACACCTGTGGGCAATCGTCTATTTATTGCAAAAATATTTTGGCCGGGATGGCCGAGAGGAGGCTCAGGAGTTGCTGCGTCGACGCTCTGGCGACCCGGATATACCGCGCATGCTCGGTGCGTTCAATGAGCAAACCCCCGACTGGCTATCTTTTTTCATGTTTGCTTTTTTCACTGACCGCGATGGCAAGATGCAGTTGGAAAGTCTGGCTCAGTCGGGCTTTGATCCTCTCGCTCGCACCTGTCGTTTTATGCTCACTGAAGAAGCCCACCATATGTTTGTCGGCGAAAGCGGGGTGGGTAGAATCATCCAACGCACCTGTGAGGCTATGATAGAAGCCGGTATCGATGACCCCACTGATATAGAAGGCGTTCGTAAGCTCGGCGTTATCGACCTCCCCACTATTCAGAAAAAAGCCAACCTGCATTACTCCCTTTCCCTGGACCTGTTCGGGTCTGAAGTCTCAACCAATGCAGCAAATTTTTACAATGCCAGCCTCAAAGGCCGATTCAAAGAAAGCAAAATCAACGACGATCACCGCCTTAGTGACACCACCTACCCTGTGCTGAAGTGGATCGACGGCCAGTTCACATGGGTTAACGAGCCCGCCCTGACCGCACTCAACATGCGCTTGCGAGATAACTATGTGGACGATTGTGCAAGAGGTATCAAGCGCTGGAACAAGATTATCGAAAATAAAAATATCGGCTTCACCCTAACACTTCCCCACATCGCATTTAATCGAAATATAGGCGAATTTAACCATCTCAACGTGACACCCAGGGGGGAAATACTCGACGCTAATCAATGGCAACACCGACGTGGAGGTTTCCTGCCTGATGGGGATGACGCTGAATTTATTGCGTCGCTAATGTTAGCAGAAACACGCGCTGGCCATTTTGCAAAATGGATCGCCGAACCAAAAACCGGCATTAACAAGCGCGAAGGTGACTTTGAATACGTACGCTTAAACTAGCGCTGGCGCTGGGAAGCGAGTCCTTGGGACAAAAAGATATGCAACAATAAAAAGCCCACATCAGCATGTAAGGGGAACAACTCCAGACTGCATTTTCGAGGCC
>CALODO010000004.1:0-172258 GCA_942492235.1 uncultured Gammaproteobacteria bacterium | reverse complement strand
AAAACGAAGCACACTAGTAGTTCCACGTTTCATCTGAATAGTGATGGCATCGGCAGGGGCTGCGAGATAAACGACCAGTTCACGCCATGTGGTGTGGGAACATTCTGGGCAGATACCATTCGTGCTAGCGGTAACGAAGGCGCTATAAAAACTCCAATTGCTTACCCTACAATGAGAGGGTCACTGAAAGCATCTCTACAAAATGTTCCAACAGGGCGAGTTGAATAATCAACGGTAACGGTGGTGATGCTAGTTTGTGCCTGTGTCGCAATCGAAATTAAGAAAATCCAGGGCAAGGTAAGCATCGGGATAATACGTTTCATGAGCTTTTCTCCAAACAACTAAGCAGAACCTTATTGACATGAAATTTTGTGGATATATCTTGTCGCTATCCGCCGCGCTAAAGCTAGAAAGGTTGCAGAAGCGCAATAAAGACAATTGATAAAAAGTGATGTGATTTTGTAGAGATGTGCGAAAGCCTTTAATCACTAGCTAGAAATTTCCAGTTGGTAGAGGGCAGAATAAACTTCTGCCCTAGACTATTAACGGATACGGCTTTTAACTTGTTCCATTTCTTCAAGCGTTGCCAACAAGATTTCAGTACGCAATTCGGCGCTTTTTCCAACAAGACAGTAGCAACATCTTCATTGCCAAGTTCTGCTTCTGCTGCGGCAAGATAATATAAGCCAGCAATGACGAAACTTTCATCAGAATTAAAGCCTGAACCAAAGCCAGCCACTTGTGCATCCACAGACAGGAACAGTTGGCATAACTTCTAGCCAAAAGCCGTTAGCGAGACTACCGTAGCCAATAGCTATAGCGGTGAAATCGGCAGATTCTTCGTCTTCTGAGCAGTCATACGTTCTTCCGTAGGCAGCTGCGATTTCTTCCAAGCCTGCTTCTGTCGTGGCAAGGTCTTCTTCGCTGCATTCTACATATTCAAAGGTCAAGCCATTGCCCTCATGCAAGTTACATTAGCATCGAAGACTTCTGCATTGGCGGCTAACATTTCGGAACGGGCGGTTGGCGGTTCAGGGTGGGTTTGATGTCGCCTTTGAAAACGGTATTTATGTTGGTACATGGGGGTCTAATGTCGATTTTGCCAATAGCCTGGAGCTGGATTACTACCTTGGTTACGCTGGTAATATCAGTGAAGATGTCAGCTTTGATGTGGGCTATATTTATTACGACTATCCAGGTACAGATAAAACAGTTCGTGTGTTTAATTCCAGTGCAGAAGACGACTATGAAGAAATATATGCCAGCATTTCGGTCCATGACTTTACCCTGGGTATAGTGTATTCAGATGATTACTATCTGGAGACCGGCGAGTTCTACTATGTATACGGGGATTATTCCTTCGCACTGCCTTACGATATGTCCCTGGGCCTGCATTATGGCTATAACGATTTTGAGTTTAGCTCTGATGATTCGAACCCTAAAGATGCTGAGCAAGCATTTTTATCGGATGGTGAGGATAGCTATTCAGATTACTCCGTGACGGTGAGCAAAGCGGTCGCTGGTGTTGATCTCAGTTTAAGTTGGATAGATACAGATTTAAGCGAGTCAGAATGTTTTGGCACAAACTGGTGCGATAGCACAGTTGTGTTTGCGGTTAGTAAAAGCCTTTAATTTCTGATTATGAGGTCCTTTTAGGGTTTTAGCCTCACTCATGACCATAAAAAACGTCGGCCAGGTGCCGACGTTTTTTATGGTTGCTTAAAACAGATTAAACCGTCCCGGTAGCAGCCTTTAGCAAGTTATCCAGCATCCGTTCCAGGTGCTCCAAAGTGTTGCAGGTATTGGCCATGTGGCAATAGGGGCGGTATTTGTACATCACCGAATCGCCTGTTTTCCAGAAATTCTCTGGTTCCGGGTTTAACCAGATCACGCGCTTGGCACGCTGATGGAGTAATTGCATGACTTCGCTGCGTGGTTCGAGGAAGTTATTACGGGCATCGCCCAGTATCAGCACAGTTGTTTTGTTATCGATATTGTCCATGCATTGATCTTCGAGATCGAGCAGGGTAGTGCCATAGTCGGAGCCGCCCATACCAAACTTGTCCATAATTATGTCGATGGCCTGTTCGACTGGGAAGTCATCAAAAATATCGTTAACGTCAATCAGGTTGCCGGTGAAGACGTATGAGTCGATACGGGTCATCACGTCATTCAGGCTATAAACAAACAACAACAAAAAGCGCGCATAGGCCTGCACTGAGCCGCTGATATCACACATCACCATCAGCCGGGGCTTGTCGATGAATTTACTTTTCCAGTAGGTTTCAAATAACACGCCATCGTAGGCGGCGTTGTGGCGCAGGGTCTTGCGGAAGTCGAGTTGACCGCGGTTCTCGCGCTTTTTCTTTTTTGAATACTGGGTACTCAAACGCTTGGCCATTTTCAGCACCAGGTGGTGCATGATGTGGAAGTCTCGCTGCTCTATATTTGACAGTTTGGCGCTTTGCAGGTGTTCTTCACGGAGGTTTCTGGCTGCATTTTTACCAAACATCGACAGTTGCTGTTCGACGAAATCCTTCACTTGCTCAGCGAGATAGTCCTTCGCCTGACGTAGTTCTTCGGCTAGCCCGGTTCCCTCTGGACAGTCGCCCCGGCCAGCCGCCTGGGCTATTTCATTTTGTAAATCGCGCAAGCCCATTTTTTGCATGATTTGCTGGCTGTAGAGGCTCTTTTGGGTGAAGAACCAGATGTCGGTAAGGCCTACTTCCCGGGCAGCCTTTTTCATTTCCGTGCTGAGGCTGGCGGCATCGCGGTCAAGCAGCATTTTTGCCAGTGGCTGATCGCCCTTATACTCGTCTGCCGGCACAGGTATGGCTTCGTCAGCATTTGCGGATGGGGAATTTTTCTGTTCATGACCCATCTGCTCGATGGTTTCAAAGGTATTGAAGTAGAAAAATCGGTCAAAACATTCAGCGACGATGTCCTGTTCGGGCAAGGATTTCGCTAAACTAACCTGAAAAGCGTCCTTGAGAGTGCCGCGATCCCGGTAACCAACCAGCTCTACAGTTCGGCTGGTTTCAATACTGTCTGAGGGCGAGATATTGACGCCCGCCGCTCGGACCACTTTATAAAAGTCTTCAAGTGTTTGTTGCATCTTTGCCGTCCTCTCGGGTTTGGCTGATCAGGCCCTTGTGCTTAAGGTGCACTAGGTGCCAGAGCGCTTGTGGGCTTTATTGATAAAACTCATAGTGTGATCCCGCATCGCTTCAATATCTGTCTCGAACTTTAGCAAAACATTGAGGGTTTGCTTCACCATTGGTGCATCGAGCTGTTCACTGTGTAATAGCAGCAGTGTTTTCGCCCAGTCAATGGTTTCAGAAATAGACGGTACCTTTTTCAGATCGAGTGATCTGACGTCCTGGACAAAACTGACTACTTCTTTACGCAGCGTAGCTGATAATTCTGGCACCCGGCTGCTCAGTATCTTGCTCTCGAGCTTTTCATCAGGATAGGGCACATAGAGGTGCAGGCAACGTCGTTTTAGAGCATCGCTCATTTCCCGGCTGTTGTTGCTGGTCAGGAACACCAGGGGTTTGACAGTAGCTTTAATGGTGCCAAGTTCAGGTATGGAGACCTGGAATTCGGATAATACTTCGAGCAGAAAGGCTTCGAACTCATGATCGGATTTGTCGACTTCATCAATTAATAGCACGCAGCCGAGCTCTTCGTGTAGAGCCTGGTATAAAGGCCGCGGCTCCAGAAAAGTTTCAGAGAAGAATAAATCATCATGGTTATGGATTTTGTCCATAGACTCCCGCAGCCCGGAGGCATCGCCGAGGAGATCGCCCAACTTGTCTTTGAGGAGTTGGGTATAAAGCAACTGCTTGGCGTATTTCCACTCGTATAATGCTTTTGATTCATCGAGACCTTCGTAACACTGCAACCTGACCAGGGGGACATTCAGGATTTGAGCGGTAGTTTTTGCCAGTTCGGTTTTGCCCACCCCGGCGGGACCCTCGACCATAACCGGCTTTTGCAGGTTATGGGCGATATAGACGCATGTGGCGATCTGGTTACTACAAATATATTGGGCATCTTCAAAGCGATTTCTGATTTCCTCGACGGATTGAAATTTATCCTTATACAACTGCTTCATAGGATTTGATTCCCTTAGGTTATTAGGTTATTAGGTTATTAGGTTATTAAGTTACTTTTAGCTAAATGGAACGGGTGGATTGGCGGTGAAAACGTGGTGAGTCCCAGCACAAATTATGCTGATTTGATTATTGTGGGTTCGATGCCCGAACCGAAATCGCTGGCTAAAAACTTCGCGGCGATGGATTGCACTCGAGCCTGGGTGGCCCCCTGAGCGATACTGGTTAGCAGCTGGATATCATTAAACACTGTTTCAAGTCTCGGATGGAAGTGGAGCGAGGGTTTGAGGAGTTTCTGGGCTTCGCCAATCATAGTTCGTGTGCCAATAATCAGGGCTGTTAAATCGGCATTTAGCCCGTAAGCAAGGTCCGTTGCACCTGCACTTTGATCCAGCTTATGTGCGCCCAGCAGGCCTAATTCTGCAACAGACTCGGCAAGACATAAATAGTGACCCAATAGATCGAGGCTTAAGTTATCCACACTGGAACCTGCGAAATGACGGGGAGCGAGCAACTCAAGTTGTACCTGCATTGCGCCGGCAATCGGTGCCAGCATCAAGATATCCTCGAGGGTTCGCATCGGTTTGGATATTTCTTCAAAGGCTCTACCTGGCGTGCCGATTAAGGCTTGCTCTGATACCCGGCATTGATCGAATGTGAGGGTGCAGTGGCTGCTCGGTGCGAGTCGGGCACTTTGTTCGACTGAGCCGAGGGTTAACCCAGAGATTGTTTTGTGGATCAAAAACGCTGAGAACTGTTTTTTTTCGGCGATAACATCGGTGATAGCCAATACGATAAACCAGTCGGCGTAGGGGCCATGACTGACATAAGCTTTTTTGCCGTTTAGTACATAGTCACTGCCGGTGCGTGTGGCGGTACAGCTCAAATGTTTGGGATGGGCACCGGCCCCTGGTTCGGAAATAGCCAGTGAGCATAAGGTCTCGCCCGATAATATCGCGTCAACAGCGACCTGTGATGATTCACCCTGGTTTTTTAGGAAGCTGAGTTTTAGAAGTTGGCCCAACCAGGTCATGGTTAAACCCAGATGTCCAGAGTGTTTAGTCAGCGCCAGTCCGGCGGCCGCTATATCGCGATAAGTGCTGTGTTCGGTGCTGTATTTGCCCAACAGGCCTTTATTCGCCAGGTCTTTCCAAAGTGCTAAGGGAAAACCACTGGCTGCCGGAACCGTAAAGTCCAGGCTGTTATACGATCTAAAGAGGGATTCGATTAGATGCGCTGCAGGTTGTGGCTCGGTCATGATCTCGACGGCTGAAAATTGGAGAGTGACATTCTAACTGTGAAATGGGTGCGCTGGGAAATTCGCTAGCTGGTACGCTTGTCAGGATTCTTGCTGAAAAGATAAGCAGCGTTTAATCTTGAGTCTATTATGATTGGAGGTTATTTATGGTTAAGAATGATGACAGCGAGCTGTTTCGCGCATTTGTCGGTGAAATAGAGCCGTTAAAGCAGACTGCCCTCAAGCAAATAAAGCCAACGCCGAAGAATACGCCTGGTCTTGTCGAACGTCGCCGAGCAGCCCAGGTCTCAGATGAAAAAGCGGGTAATTATCTGGCCAGGCAGGAATTTATCGCACTTGTAAAACCCTGGGATTTACTTTCGTTCAAGCGCGATGGTGTACAACTGGGTGTTTTCCGTCATTTCAAGAGAGGGAGATACAACATTGATGCCAGCATCGATTTACATGGTCGCACAGTTACACAGGCTCGGCAGGAGGTGTTCGAGTTTATACAGAGCTGTACCGAGCAAAATATTCGCTGCGCCGTCATCACCCATGGCAAAGGCTTACACCGTGACCCTCCCGCTTTGTTAAAAAGCTGCGTCAATCATTGGCTCCAGCAGATGCATGAGGTGCTGGCCTTTCACAGTAGCATAGTCCAGCATGGTGGTTCCGGGTCAAGCTATGTTTTACTGCGCAAAAGTTTGGCAATGACAGAAAAAAATAGAGAAAAATTTGCAGCAAAGTCGAGTCGATAGAAACCGTATGGTTCGGCTATTGCTGCTATGAGCTTAATTCAGTTTTAATGACGATTGTACAATCGGTTTTAGGTAATTATAAAAAGGTTCCTGCTGCTCGATATAGAAAAGTGTTATTCAGGAAAGCTTCGTGCGAGCTGGCAGGGAATAACTTATGACGAATAAGCTAACCATGATGTCTCTAGCATTTCAGGCAAGCTCCCCTGTGCTGATTGCTAACAGGGACCAAATATTAATTGGTGCAAACCAGGCTTGTGTTGATTTAACTGGCTTCTCTGCAGAAACCCTGTGCGGCATGTCCATGGCTCTCCTGTACTCCGTAGAGCATAATAATTTTACGAGCGTTGTCGAAGATCGAATTTTGGCGTTCTTGTCGGATCCTGGGGACAGTCAGTCCTGTTCAGGGAAGACCGTTCGGAAGACTAAGTCTGGGCAGGAAATTAATTTTATAGAAACAATTACCATCGTCCGGGATGGGTTGGGCCAGCCCAGGAATTATCTGGTGAACTTCCAGAATATTAATCAGATACTCGAAACGGAACAGGCTCTTCGAGTATCCCAGCAGACCTACGCCAGCCTTATGGAGTCCATGCACGATGGGGTCGTTATGCTTCGTAAAACGGAGATCGTTGATTGCAATGAACAGTTTGCATGTATGTTATCGATGGATAAGACATCAATTATTGGGCGGGCGATTGCGGAGCTCTCTGTTCCGATTCAGGAAGACGGTTCCAGTTCAAAAATCAAGGCTGCCGAGGTTTTTAAATCAGTAGTGGCTGGGCAGCCAGGCTGGATAGACTGGCGCTTACAGCGATCCAATGGTCAACCAATAGAGGTTGAGGCAAGCTTGAGTCGAGCAATGTTTGGTAAGGAATCCATACTGGTTGCAACGACGCGGGATGTAACAGAAAGAAAACTGATTGAAAAAGAGCGTGAATTATTGCTCAAGGAGCTCTCTGATAAGGAGGAGATGATTAGATTAGCTGGTATGGCTTCAGGCGTTGTATCTGGACTTTGTGATCTCGAAACCGGAGCTATTATCTGGTCCGACGGCGCGGAAGACTCACTGGGCCTTGAGCAGGGCACGTTGGGCAAATCAGTGGATGACTTCAAAGCTGGGATGAATAGCGATGAACTGGTCAAGTTAGAGGAGGCGATCGTCGATGGCATTAGGTCAGGTGAGGGGTTTAAATTTGAAATTAGCAGGCTTGGGAGTAATGTCGACAGTGTAGTTAATCGCTGGTTTAGTATTCAAGGTAAAACTGACTATGATGAATGTCACCAACCGGTGACTATTCGTGGCACCGTAGCAGATATCACCGAACAAAAAAGGACCCAGAAAAAAATTGAAACGCTGGCCTATTATGACCCATTGACAGGCTTGGCAAACCGACGATTGCTACTCGACAGGTTACAGCAATGCTGTGCTCAGGCTGAGCGACATGGCACCAGTGGCGCGTTGTTGTTTATCGACCTGGATCATTTTAAATTGCTGAATGATAGTCTCGGGCATCAGGTGGGTGATGAGCTGTTAATCGAGGTGGGTAAACGGTTAGAGACCTGTTTGCGCGCGGAGGATACCGTTGCCCGTATGGGCGGCGATGAGTTTGTGGTGCTATTGCCTTCTATCGGAGGCAATCCTGACTTAGTTGCAAGCCGAGTTTGCGCTGTCGCCGATAAGGTGGGCAGAAGCATCGCTAAGGAGTATATATTCAACGGCAAGTCCTACCATATGTCGGGTAGTATCGGCGTAGCGGTCTTTCCACAGCATAGTACTAAGGCTAATATTATTCTTCAGCATGCCGATGCCGCCATGTATCTCGCTAAGAATAGTGGCCGTGATACGGTCGTTTTCTATGATCCTGCCCTACAAAGCAGAGACTAATTTCTGTTTTAGCCTGGAGGCAGACTTCGGAAGTTCAACTGGTCGTGGTGAGCTGGAAGTATGTTACAAGCATAAGTGGGTATTGCCACCGGTGACCAGGCTGTTGGAGCTGAAGCTTCACTTTGTTAGGTTCATTCGGAATCGGATGCGCTTGAGCCTGATATTTTTATTCCCGCTGTCGAGGAAACGAGACTTATTTTAAGCATCGGAAGGTAAGTGCTCAGTCAGGCCTGCATGCAGTGTGTTTTGTGGCATATAAAAGACCGAGATGAAAACAGCAGAAGGGCCGATATCAGGAAATGTTAGCCCCTTACAGTCTGTGTGCGAAGCCTCTTCGTGCAGCGGTGTACATTACCAAGCTCTTCTGCCAAATTCAGCAAGCCAGCTTTGTGTTTGATGATGGGATTGTTTGTACGGATCATGAGAGTTATCTTTTTGTTTTGATTTAAGAGTCGACACCTGTATCAAAACGGGAAACTCTCTTCTGTTTAACCAGAAGTGTCAGATTAGATCGGAACTAATACATATAAACCTTGTTCAAAGTAGGCGCCTGGATAAAAAATCTCTGCGTTAGAGTGGTGAATAAGTCCCGGTGTTACGGTCCATTTTTAATTTACATGGGAGTGCCAACATGCCAAGCCATACTTACAAGCATATTGAAATAACCGGAAGCTCTACGACGAGTTCGGACGATGCGATTAGCTCTGCTATCGCCGAGGCCTCCAAAACACTCGATCATTTACACTGGTATGAAGTAGTAGAAAGTCGAGGTTTTATCTCTGATGGGAAGGTTAAGCATTGGCAAGTAACGCTGAAAGTAGGATTTCGTCTAGATCGCTAAGCTTCATTTATTACCGATTAGCCTCAGAAAAGCCCCGGGATGTCAAAGCTGCGTTTGAGGTACTGCCTGTTTATCTTAAGGACTCTACCCAGGCGATATCGCCTGAGCGTTGTTATGCCGACCGACGCCAGGCGCTGACTGGCGCTTTGATAATTTCCTGTTTATAGCTATGATGCTCCCGGGTCAGTTGTATTGCCGGGTGGCGATTTATTTTTTCGCCCCGGCAAAGTTGGTAGGCCTATAACTAAAATTATATTCCAACACATCATACATCCTGGGGGTTTCATGATCGATTACACACTCATACCGCCGATTCTAGGCGGCGCTGGCCTACTGTGTGCGCTTTTTATTTACATGCTTGTTATGCGTTACCCGGCTGGGGAAGAGGCGATTACCAAAATTGGGGACCAGATTCACCTCGGTGCTATGGTTTTTATGCGCCGCGAGTACACCATGCTGGCAATGTTTGCTGCGGTAGTGCTTATTGCAATATATCTGTCACCCCTCGGAACAAATACCGCTCTAGCTTTTCTGATTGGTGCTCTGTGTTCTGCCACTGCTGGTTGGCTGGGTATGATTGCGGCTACTAAGGCCAACGTGCGTACCGCTACTGCAGCCAATACCGAAGGGGCGGCAACGGCGTTGTCGGTGGCGTTTTATGGCGGCTCGGTGATGGGCCTTTGTGTTGCTTCTTTAGGCTTAATTGGTCTGGGTAGTTTGTATCTTTATTTTGGTGGTGAGCCACACACCGCCCACGCCATCCATGGTTTTGGTATGGGTGGCTCAGTAGTTGCGTTGTTTTCGCGGGTTGGCGGGGGAATTTTTACCAAGAGCGCAGATGTTGGTGCCGATTTGGTAGGTAAGATTGAAGCAGGTATCCCCGAAGATGACCCTCGTAATCCAGGCGTTATCGCGGATAATGTCGGTGATAATGTTGGTGATGTTGCTGGTATGGGTTCGGATATATTTGAGTCCTACTGTGGAGCGATGATTGCCTCCATTGCGATTGCGGCAACATTTACAGCGAGTGAGACGCAATCGGCAATGATGCTCCTGCCTTTGGCCTTGTCGTCCATTGGTTTAATCACTTCCATTATCGGTATTATTATTGTGAGGGCGCGTTCTGCTGCCGAGCCCGGCCAGGCACTGCGCTCTGGAACGATCGGTGCACCTGTGTTGTTTGTTATCGCAGCTTACTTCCTCATTGATGGAATGGGCATTGAACGTGGCGTCTGGTTTGCCGTGCTCAGTGGTGCGGTGGGCGGTATTCTGATTGGTCTGATCACGGAATATTACACCGGTGGGGGCCCAGTTAAGAAAATTGCTAATTCTGGGGAAACCGGGTCTGCGACAGTTATGATCACTGGTTTGGCGGTTGGTATGCAATCAGTGGTACTGCCGGTGTTGTTTATTAGCGCGATCATTTTCTTCTCGACCCAGCAAGCGGGTCTTTATGGGGTAGGTATTGCAGCGGTGGGGATGTTGTCCACTGTGGGTATTACCATGGCCATCGATGCTTATGGCCCGGTTGCAGATAATGCCGGAGGCATCGCTGAAATGGGTGGTATGGGTGAAGAGACCCGTGAAATTACTGATTCACTTGATGAGTTAGGTAATACTACGGCAGCTATCGGTAAAGGTTTTGCGATCGGTGCAGCGGCCCTGGCGGCCCTGGCGATTATAGCTGCTTTTGTGGAGACAGTTTCTGCAAACAAGCCTGATTTTAGTCTGGAACTTTCTGACCCAATGGTGCTGGTGGGTATGTTTATCGGTGGCGCGATTCCTTTCCTGATTGCATCCATTACTATGACAGCGGTGGGTGACGCGGCCTTCGATATGATCCGGGAGATCCGGCGGCAGTTTAAGGAAATTCCAGGTTTGCTGGAGGGCACTGCTGAGCCAGATACGGCAACCTGCGTCGATATAGCGACTACGGCTGCTCTGAGACGTATGTTGTTACCGGGTGCTATTGCTGTTGTCGCGCCTGTTGTGGTTGGTTTCTCTCTCGGTGCAGAGTCTTTGGGCGGCATGCTGGGTGGCGGCCTGCTGGGTTGTGTGTTACTGGCATTGATGATGGCTAATGCCGGTGGTGCCTGGGATAACGCTAAAAAGTATGTTGAGAAAGGCAATCTGGGCGGCAAAGGCTCAGATGTCCATGCTGCCGTGGTGGTTGGCGACACTGTAGGTGACCCCTTTAAGGACACTTCTGGGCCGTCAATGAACATTCTGATTAACGTTATGGCTATTGTTAGTTTGGTGATTGCGCCGCTACTGTAGCGGTAACAGGCGTTATAAAATTAAGGACGCGCTTGCGTCCTTAATTTTTTGTGAGTAACAGGATTTTTTGGCGAGTAGTGTTGCTGACCTGTTGGATTATAGCTAGGCTTTACGATAGCCGATAAGCCAGAGCCTCGGTCAAATGATGATCTCCTATAACTGTGCAGCCATCGAGATCGGCGATACTTCTAGCTACCTTTAGAACCCGGTGATAAGCCCGTGCCGACAGGTCGAGACGTTCAATCGCTGCGCTCATTAAACTTACCTGGCTATCAGTCAAAGTGCAGATTTGCTTTACCTGAACCGCGCCGAGATAACTGTTTTCACAGCCTTGACGCTGTATTTGAATATGTCTGGCCGAAGCTACTCGTTTGGCGAGCGTAGCGCTATTGCCACCCCTCTCGTCAGCATCGCTGGACTCAGGTCGAGTCAATTGTTCCCGGGGGATTTGGGGCACCGATACCTGAAGATCAATACGGTCCAGCAGCGGCCCCGAAATTTTGTCCCGATAGCGGTTGATCCTATCCGGTGTGCAGCGGCATCGCGCACTTCCCAGATAGCCGCAGGGGCAAGGGTTCATGGCTGCGATGAGCATAAACCTTGCCGGATATTCAGCGCTGGTTTGCGCACGGGAAATCATAATCTTTCCCGACTCCAGAGGTTCGCGCAACACTTCCAAAACTCTGCGCGGGAACTCCGGTAATTCATCGAGAAACAGCACGCCGTGGTGGGAGAGGGATATTTCGCCGGGTTTGGGGTTGCTACCACCCCCAACCAATGCCACCGCCGAAGCAGTATGGTGTGGCGCTCGAAAGGGTCGCTCAAAAAAATTCTGGCGCAGACCGTTACCTGCTACCGAGTAGATGGTGGCGACTTCGAGGGCTGTTTTTTCATCAAGGGCAGGTAAGATGCTCGCCAGTCGGCTGGCAAGCATCGTCTTTCCAGTGCCTGGCGGCCCACTAAATAGCAGATTATGGGCACCGGCTGCAGATATCTCCAGTGCTCTTTGGCCTGATGCTGACCAATAATATCGCTTATATCCGGGCCTTTGAAAAGGTTGTCTGGAGCTTCGAAAGCGTGTCTTGCCAGCAGTTCTGTGCCCTGTAAGTGAGCGCATATTTCTAGCAAATGCCCGGCGCCGAAGACTTCAGTATCACGGGCTAGCGCACCTTCACGGGCGTTTGCGGCGGGTACGATCAGTTTTCGCCCCTGTTTCCCACAGGCAAGGGAGGTGGGCAAGATGCCATCCACTGGTCGGGTTTCTCCAGATAGTGCCAATTCACCGATAAATTCGTAGTTGGACAGTGACTCCTGAGGTAGTTGTCCGGAAGCTGCGAGGATGCCCAGCGCTATGGGTAGATCATAGCGTCCGCCTTCTTTGGGTAAGTCAGCCGGGGCGAGATTGATGGTGATGCGGCGCGCTGGAAAGTCGAAATGGGAATTAAGCAACGCGCTTCGTACCCGATCTCTACTCTCTTTCACAGCGGTTTCTGGCAGGCCGACCATACTCAGGCTGGGTAGACCATTAGATAAATGAACTTCTACCGATACGGCTGGCGAATCGATACCGGATTGCGCGCGGGTATGGATGATGGCGAGAGTCATGCAGTCTTCCTTGATGTGCAGTGCTCAATGGGTAACAAATACTACTGCATCCGATCTTACCTGTGACAGAGGCATTTATAAATGACCGGTAAATATGCCTGTGCCCAGGGCTGTTCGGGCGACTGAGAGGTGGGGCTGTCAATGACTGCATCATCTGGTCAAGCGGTTTAGCGGTTGGTCAGTGTTGGTGACTGCATGCAGTGCCCTGATTTGGGTCGCTATATAACAGTCGTAATTATGTTATGCACTAAAGCTGTGCGTTTCTGATTTAAATTATCAAGTTTCGCTAGTTCAATAACTGGCATGCTTCGTGCTGCTCAGTATCGCGTACACCTTAAATCGGAGAACAAGATGAAAATGATTACTGCGGTTATTAAACCGTTCAAGCTGGATGATGTGCGTGAGGCCCTGGCTAACGTTGGCGTGCAGGGCCTGACGGTAACGGAAGTAAAAGGTTTTGGGCGCCAGAAAGGTCATACAGAGTTATATCGAGGCGCTGAATATGTGGTCGATTTCCTGCCTAAGGTCAAGGTCGAAGTCGGGGTTAGTGACGCAATGACTGACAGCGCGGTAGAGGCCATCGTCAATGCTGCACAAACTGGAAAAATTGGGGATGGCAAGATCTTTATTGCGGAAATCCAGGAAGTTATACGCATTCGTACTGGTGAAACTGGCGATGACGCCGTTTGATAGCTAACTGACTTTTACTGTAGAGGAATAAATAATGGAAAGCGATATCGTTCAAATTAAGTACGCGCTGGATACCTTCTATTTTCTGGTGTGTGGTGCACTGGTGATGTGGATGGCAGCTGGCTTTACTATGTTGGAAGCCGGGCTGGTTAGGGCCAAAAATACCACTGAAATTCTGACTAAAAACGTCGCGCTGTACGCAGTGTCCTGTGTGATGTACCTGATTATGGGCTACACCATTATGTATGGCGGTTCTGAAGGAGGCTTTTTTCCTGATAGCTGGTTTGGTAATAGTATTGCCAATGCTTCTCCTGAAGAAGTACTGGCCGGTGCTGCCGCTGATGCGGATGATTACACTTATTATTCAGGTGCATCTGACTTCTTTTTCCAGGTGGTCTTTGTTGCGACCGCCATGTCGATTGTCTCCGGCGCGGTCGCCGAGCGCATGAAGCTCTGGGCTTTCCTGGCTTTTGCCGTGGTGATGACTGGTATTATTTATCCGGTACAGGGCATGTGGAAATGGGGTGGTGGATTTCTCGATGCCGCTGGCTTTCTCGATTTCGCCGGGTCGGGTGTGGTGCATATGACCGGTGCCGCAGGCGCTTTGGCAGGGGTGCTGTTGTTGGGCGCTCGTAAGGGTAAGTATGGCGCTGATGGTTCTATAAAAGCGATTCCTGGTGCCAACATGCCTCTTGCGGCTCTAGGCATGTTTGTACTTTGGGTGGGCTGGTTTGGTTTTAATGGTGGTTCTGAGCTAAAGGTTTCGGATATTGGCGAAGCTAACGCGGTGGCAGATATCTTTGTTAATACTAATGCCGCTGCCGCCGCGGGCCTGATTGCAGCCTTGATCATGGCTCGTGTGATGTTTGGTAAAGCTGATCTGACGATGGCCATTAACGGCGCATTGGCCGGTTTAGTGGCTATCACCGCTGAGCCTCTGACTCCCGGCCCAATGCTGTCAACCTTGATTGGCGGTATCGGTGGTGTTCTCGTCGTGTTCTCGGTAGTTGCCATGGATAAAATCCGGATTGATGACCCAGTGGGAGCTATTTCAGTTCACGGTGTTGTGGGTGTTTGGGGCTTATTAGCGGTATGTTTAAGTAATCCTGACGCTACCCTCGGCGCTCAATTACTGGGCATCGGGGTCATCTTTGCCTGGGTTTTTTGTGCTAGCTTTTTGGTATGGTTCATTCTTAAAGCCATTGTAGGAATTCGGGTTGGTGAGGAGGATGAGTACGAAGGTGTGGATATGTCCGAGTGCGGAATGGAGGCTTATCCAGAGTTTACGACTGCCAAGTAAGCTAGCATTAACACTTACTTTCGGGGAACTATAGGTTCCCCGTTTTTATTTCTACCGCAGAATGAGTTTGAACAGATGCATTATGGTGCGGAAAAGTGTATCTTTTTCCCCGTTTCAGCCACTGAACCAAGTCTTAATAGAGTGTCATGGTTTAAGGCTCTGACCCTGAATTCAGAGTGGAATTTGCAACTGTAAATAACGAGGAATAACTTATGAAGTTGATCACCGCGATCATTAAACCCTTTAAGCTAGATGATGTCCGTCAGGCGCTGGCCGATGTGGGTGTTCAAGGTGTCACTGTCACAGAAGTCAAAGGCTTTGGTCGGCAAAAAGGTCATACCGAGTTGTATCGAGGTGCCGAGTATGTTGTTGATTTTTTGCCCAAGGTGAAGCTTGAGATAGCCGTGGCCGATAGCATGGTCGATGCAGTGGTGGAATCGGTGACCAAAACGGCGAGCACTGGCAAGATTGGTGACGGCAAAATATTTATCTCCTCACTGGAAGAAATTATTCGTATTCGTACCGGCGAAACTGGTGAGGAAGCGGTATAGCCTTGGGCCCGCGCCGCAGCTGATCTAATCTGATGTTTTTTTGCGTAATGCCCGAGGATGGGCCTGGTCGTAAGTTTTAGCCAGGTGCTGGAAATCAAGATGGGTGTAAATTTGAGTCGTAGACAGATTTGCGTGGCCCAGCAACTCCTGAACAGCGCGTAAATCGCCACTGGATTCAAGTAAGTGGCTAGCAAAAGAATGGCGTAACATATGGGGGTTTACCCGCTGATCAAGTCCTTGTGTAGCGCTAAGACGAGCGAGTCTTTGTTGAATCGCCCGATGGCTAAGGCGTCGACCGCGCTGGCTTAAAAATAAGGCTTGTTGATCATCCGCCGTGCCATTGCATAGCCTCTGTTGCTGGGAGCGTATTCTTAACCATTCGCGAAGCCTTGTTAGGGCTGGTGCGCCTACCGGCAGGATTCTGGTTTTATTGCCTTTACCCAGTACTGTGACGGTGCGGTCGGCGAAGTCAAGATTGTCGATACTAAGGCTGGCCAGCTCAGCTAAGCGTAAACCCGAGGAATAGAACAACTCGATCATGGCTCGATCGCGATGGGCGATCCAATTGCTACCAGGTATTTCCATAAATTGATCTGTCTGGTCGACGTCCAGTACTTTGGGTAATCGACGATTTTTTTTCGGGGCAGTAATGCCGACACTGGGGTCGGACTCCAGCCAGTGTTTGCGAATCGCGTAGCGAAAAAAAGCCCGTAGCGATGATAACCAGCGTTGCAGGCTGGCACCGCCGAGTCCATTTTCATGCAACTCGGCCAGGCATTGACGGATATGGAGGCTATCTATTTGCGTTAGGGACTGCAGATTTTGAGTTTGGGTCCAACGGCGTAATTTACTTAAATCCCTGAGGTAGTTAATGACAGTCTGGGGCGATAAAGTGCGCTCGGTGATAAGGTAGTGTTTAAAGTTGTCGAGCTCAGTTTTATTCGGAACCGAAAAGTCTGGGCTTAAGTTTGTGGGTTTTGAATTTTTATCGGCATCGTAGCCCATAAAGATTAACTCAGTAACTTTGGTGCGACTCTATTAAGGACTTCGGCGATGTAGCTTAAAAACAGGGTACCCATACTGCTGCGATAGTGATTTGGATCGCTGTTGCCGACCGCAAGAATGCCAAAAATATTACCGTGGCAAAGCGGCACCGCCGCTACGGATCCGATTTTATCTGCATCATCACCGAACAAAAATTCCAGTTCGTCTTGACGGAGCACGCCACAGATTGCCCGATTTGTTCGCAGCAAAGTGCCGATAGCGTTTTGTGCTTCATCCAGACCCACGACCTGGGCACGGTTGGTGGGAGTGGTTTCCTGGTCGCCCAGGAGAATGAGTTTGTGGTATTCAACTTTGAAGTCGGTGCCGAGGCTATCGTAAAGCGTAGTAACGATGGTATCGAGATTGGGGGCTTCGAGAATATTTAGCACCAGACGTTTGGTTTTTTCAAACAGCTTGTCATTGTCGCGCGCGGACTCAAGGAGGTTATTGAGGCGTGCGCGCATTTCCATATTACGTTCGCGGAGCACACTGACCTGCCGCTCAATCAGGGAGACTGCTTTCCCACTTTCGTGGGGGAGTTCGAGACTCTCTATAAGTTCGGGGTGTTGATCAAAAAAGTGAGGGTTAGCACGCAGAAAAGCACCCACCTGCTCAGCGTTGAGCTTTGTATCGAGTTGCCGTTGGGGCTTGTTAGTGTCGCTCATATTTTTATTCGCCCTTGAAACACAGTGGTTGCAGGCCCTGTCATGGCAACGGTCTGGCCTTCACCGAGCCATGAAATGTCGAGCTGACCACCGTTTAAATAGACAGTTACCGGCGAGTCTAACAGGTCTTGCCCGATACCTGCTACAACTGCAGCGCAGGCACCACTGCCACAAGCCTGGGTTTCGCCCGCGCCGCGCTCATAGACTCTGAGTTTTATTTTCCGACGAGACAGGATTTCCATAAACCCGACGTTAACTTTTTCTGGAAAGTCAGGGTGGCTTTCTATTTGTCGGCCTAATTCGGTAACTGGAGCGCTGGCAATGTCGTCGACCTCTAACACAGCGTGAGGATTACCCAAAGACAGAGCTGAAAGTTGGTAAATAGTGTCATTAATATTAAGTCGATAAAGTGTTTGTATTTTATCCCGTTTGAACGGAATACGACCTGGCTCAAATATCGGAAGCCCTAACTCTACGGTGATATCTTCGCTACCATCGATGTATAGCTCTAATATGCCCGCATGAGTTTCGACCTTGAGATGAGTTTTTCCGCTGAGTTTCTGGTCCCGAACAAACTTGGCAAAACAGCGTGCGCCATTGCCACACTGGGCTACTTCACTGCCGTCGGCGTTAAAAATCCGGTATCGAAAATCAACGTTGGGGGCGGTCGGTGGTTCTACCAGTAAAATTTGGTCGCAGCCGATACCTCGATGGCGATCAGCAAGTTTGCGTGCCAGAGCAGGGTTCATGTCGATGGCCTGGGAGACACCATCGATCACGACAAAGTCATTGCCAAGACCATGCATTTTTGTAAATCGAATCGATATCATTATGCGTCTGGCAACGTTTGCTCTCCCTGCATCAGGTTATCGATAGATTCTCGTGCTCTGACCAGGTGTGCGCTGCCTCGATCAACCATTATTTCAGGGGGCCGTGGTCGCGAATTGTAGTTTGAGCTCATCGTAAAACCGTAAGCCCCGGCAGAGTGTATGCAGAGAAGGTTCCCAGGCTTAATGGCAAGGCGACGATCCTTACCGAGAAAATCACCCGTTTCACAGACCGGGCCAACGATATCATAAATTTTCTCGGTGACATTGTCTTCACGGAGTACGGGCTCAATATTTAGCCATGCTTCATATAGGGCGGGCCTGATCATATCGTTCATGGCAGCATCAACCACAGCGAAATTTTTGTCATTATTATTTTTAATATATTCGACTTTGCTTAGCAAGACTCCGGCATTGGCTGCTATAGAGCGACCTGGTTCCAGGATCAATGACAGGTCGTAATGGCGTATTTTATTATGGATTGCAGCAATATAATCCCCAATGGGTGGTGGCGATTCATCTTTGTAACGGACACCCAGGCCACCACCTAAATCCAGGTGTTTGATGGTGATACCGAATTCAGACAGTTTGTCGACCAGCGCCAGAATGCGATCCAGAGCATCGAGAAAAGGCGCGATTTCGGTGAGTTGTGAGCCGATATGGCAATCAACGCCGATGACTTCGATATGACTTAATGTCGCGGCTCGTTGGTAGACGGTTACCGCCATGTCGATATCGATACCAAACTTATTTTCTTTTAGACCGGTGGAAATATAAGGGTGGGTTAGCGCATCAACATCAGGGTTAACACGCAGAGAGACTGCGGCAGTCACATTCAGACGAGCTGCAATACTCTGGATTTGATCGAGCTCGCCTTCAGATTCAACGTTAAAGCAACGGATACCGACTTTGAGTGCGTACTCGATTTCATCAGCGCGCTTACCAACACCCGAAAAAACTGTTTTATCTGCGCGCCCACCGGCCTGTAAAACCCGCTGCAATTCTCCAGTGGAAACAATATCAAATCCGGCGCCCAGATCTGCTAGCACTTTGAGTACGGCCAGGTTTGAATTGGCTTTTACTGCATAACAGACAAGATGTGACTTGTCGGATAACGCTTGCTGATAGGCTAAAAAATGATCGCTCAGGGCCTGCTTCGAATAAACATAGGCTGGCGTTCCGTAACGAGATGCGATATCGGTCAGTGGAACGCCTTCTGCATACAACTGGCCTTTTGAATAGGCGAAATAATTCATGCTTTGAGTGACTGATGTTACCAGGGTTAGGAAATTACCGAGACTTAGATTACAGGCATTTCGATCACTAAGGTGGGCTAGCGGAAGAGTCGACCTGTTCAGGCACCTGTTGTTCAGCAGGGGCAGGCTGTTGTTCTACCGGAGGTGCAGGGATATAGAGTGGGCCTTTATTGCCGCAGGCGCTTAACCCACCAAGACTAAGCGCTCCCAGGCACGACAATAAAAAAACCATGAAAGTTGAATGTTTGTTGGTGTTACGAAATTTCATAATGTGAAGCCTTCATGGCGAGGCCCGGAGTATACCGGTTGTGGGCTTATGGACTCAATTGGAGATTGACCAATAGGGGGTTTAGGGGTAGCCCAAAACGAGTTTGGCTCTTTTCTTTACCGGGAAAGGTATCAATCCCATCAATTTTCTAAAGCCTGGCAAGCGCGAGCAGCAACCACAGCTTTTTTTACCTGTTCCGGAGCGGTACCGCCGATATGATCTCTGCTGCTGACTGAGCCTTCCAGTGTGAGTACGGCAAAGACATCTTCCTCTATTGATGGATGAAAATCGCGTAATTGCGCCAGGGATAGTTCAGCTAAATCCCTGTTGTGAGCGATACCAAAAGCCACGGCTTTGCCGACCACTTCGTGGGCGTCCCTGAAAGCGATCCCTTTATTCACCAGATAGTCGGCTAGATCGGTGGCAGTTGAATAGCCTTGCAAGGCTGCTTTTCGCATATTTTCAGACTTTACTTCGATCGCAGGGATCATATCGGCAAATGCTCTCAGGCAGTCGCGTACTGTATCAACAGTATCGAAAAGAGGTTCTTTGTCTTCCTGGTTATCCTTGTTATAGGCCAGAGGTTGAGCCTTCATAAGGGTCAACAGGCCCATAAGGTGGCCGTAAACTCGTCCGGTTTTGCCGCGGACTAGCTCGGGGACATCGGGATTTTTCTTCTGGGGCATAATTGAGGAGCCAGTGCAAAAGCGGTCGGGCAGGTCGATAAATGAAAATTGTGCCGAGGTCCACAAAATTAATTCTTCTGAGGCACGGGAAAGATGTGTCATTAACAGGCTGGCGAAGGCGCAGAATTCAATCGCAAAATCCCGATCACTGACTGAATCCAGGGAATTGGCTGTGGGGCCAGTAAAGTCCAGGAGGCTGGCCGTCAGTTCGCGGTCAATGGGGAAAGAGGTGCCAGCCAGAGCTGCAGCGCCCAGAGGAGAGCGGTTCAATCGCTTAAGGCAATCCTGCAGGCGGCCTTTATCTCGATCCAGCATTTCAAACCAGGCCATCATATGGTGGCCAAATGTTAAGGGTTGAGCGGTTTGTAAGTGTGTAAAACCAGGCATGATGGTTGCTGCTTCACGTTCGGCAAGATCGAGCAAACCATTTTGTAGACGAATTAATTGAGCGTGGATGTTGGCAATTTCGTCCCTTAGCCAAAGCCGGATGTCTGTGGCGACCTGATCATTGCGCGAGCGTCCGGTGTGAAGCTTCTTGCCAGCCTCGCCAATTTTCGCGGTCAGAGCAGCCTCTATGTTCATATGCACGTCTTCGAGTTCCACGGACCATTCAAATAATCCGTTTTCGATATCTTCCAATATGCTCGTCAGGCCAGTGCTAATTTGATTGAATTCGTTTTCATTGAGGAGTTCGACCTCGCAGAGCATTTGAGCGTGGGCAAGAGAGCCACGGATGTCCTGTCTGTAGAGTCGCTGGTCAAATGTGACGGATGCTGTGAAGCGCGTAACAAATTCGTCTGTTGCTTCACTAAATCGGCCTCCCCAGGCCTTGTTTGCGGGTTTTTTTCCGCTCATTATCACCTCTGTGTTAAATATACTGGCTATAGCTAAAAGATTGGTAGCATGCTCAGTGCTGGCATTATAACGAAATCAATGGACAATGAAGCGCTGGCATTAAAAGGCGAGGGTTAGCTATTGAACTGGAAAGACCGTCTATTCCCCCTGCAAGAGCCGTCTTCGCGCGGTGGAGAAGACTATTTTTTCCCCGATTTGTATCGAGGCGAAGGCCTGCTGGATATTATCGTGATTACCCAGGCGCTCTGTGTGTTTTTCGTCCTCGGCAAAAGTGGGGTGTTTACTTTCGATTGGGGGCTGCTTGGACAAGTCTCATTATTTGCTGTCGGTACTGCTTTATTTAGTGCTTTGGTGCTGACTCTTGGTGAGCAATTTTTGAGCAACTCCCGTCCCGCTAGAAGTACATTGCTGGCTGCTGCCCTGGTAATGATTGTGGTTGGAATGTCGGCAGTGATTGCCCAGCAGGCGATGGCCTTTGCTTTTCCGGACCGTCGGTACGGATTCTCTAATGTCTACGAAATCGTGCTTTTAGCAGTCGTGCCAGTGGCTATTATACTGCGCTATTTATTTATTCGACAAAAGGCACGAGTAGAAGAGTTGCATGCTAAAGAAGCCGGGATTGAGACGCATCAGGCGCGAATCAGGCCGCATTTTTTATTTAATAGTATGAATGTTATCGCTAGCTTAATTGGCTCAGATCCAGAGAAAGCCGAGCGGGCAGTCGAGGATTTATCGGAATTATTTCGCAGTATTTTGACCGGTTCCCAAACCTTAATTCCCCTGCGCGAGGAATTGTCCCTGTGTCGACGCTACCTGGCGCTAGAAAAAATGCGTTTGGGTGATCGGCTCACCGCTGAGTGGCAGATTGGTGATTATGGTGACGATGTCAAAATTCCCTGTTTGACATTACAGCCGGTTCTGGAAAATGCGGTTTATCATGGCATCCAGTTGATTCAAGATGGTGGTAAAATAAATATCAAAATTAGAAGAGTAAGAGGCCGGATTCTTATAGATGTTAGCAATCCCAGGAACCCTCGTATCCAACATAATAAGGGAAGAAAAATGGCGATGAAAAACGTACAGTACCGTCTTAAAGCCCATTTTGGCCCGACCGCAGGTATAGAGTCGGAGCTTATGGAAGATCATTATATAACACATATTAGCTATCCGGTCAGTGGTTGAGAAGCTGTGAATATTTTAATTGTTGATGATGAACCATTGGCGCGAGAACGTCTGGTACGAATGATAATGATGCAGGGTGGAAGGCGGATTGTTGGTCAGGCCGGTGATGGCCAGGAGGCGATTCGTCTTGCCGAGGCTCATCAGCCGGATGTTGTATTTATGGACGTCAGGATGCCGGGTATGGATGGTTTAGCTGCAGCCCATCATTTGGCTGAGCTAGATCCGCCGCCAGCAGTGGTATTTTGTACAGCTTATGGTGACTACGCTGTTGAAGCATTTTCCTCTCAGGCGACAGGTTATTTATTGAAGCCCGTTAAACAGGCAGACCTTGAGCGGGCGCTTAATCAGTCTCGCAGAATAAACAAAGCCCAACTGACCGAATTACAGCAGCATCCAGGTATGTCTGTTAATGGTCGGAGTCACATCGCCGCCAAAAGTCGGCGTGGGGTAGATTTGATTGCTTTGAGTGAAGTAAGGTTGTTCCAGGCTGACCACAAATATGTAACAGCTTACTGTGGAGATGGCCAAGAGGCCTTGCTGGATGAAACGCTTAAAGATCTGGAGCAGGAGCTTGAAGGCAGGTTTGTGCGAGTACATCGCAATGCACTGGTTTCGATTAGTCATATTGAAGGCCTGATAAAAGACTCGGATGGACAAAATTTCATTCGCCTCAACGGACTCGATATCACCCCACAGGTGAGCCGTCGTCATGCGACCATTGTCCGAAAGCTAATCGAGCATCTCTAATCGATCTGTTATCATTTTGCCGAGAATCTTGTGGCTTTGTTGATTGTCTGAATTTTCCGTAAAAGTCCGACCTTTTTGACGGCATGTGTGTTGGCCTGGTTGGCGAAGCTGGCTGAAAAACCCTTTGATCTGGATAAACCGTAAATGACAGCCTCTCCTCAGCGTCAAATTCTGCGCATTGCCAGCCGCAATAGCCCGCTGGCATTGTGGCAGGCAAATTATGTGAAAAGCGCACTTGAGTCAGTCCATGTTGGGCTGGATGTCATGATCATTGGTTTTACAACACAAGGTGATCGTATTCTTGATACGGCTCTGTCCAAAGTAGGTGGCAAGGGCCTGTTTGTTAAAGAGCTTGAAGTTGCGCTGCTTGAGGATGAGGCTGATATTGCTGTGCACTCAATGAAAGATGTGCCTATGGAATTACCTGAAGGTTTAATTTTGCCCGTGTATTGCCCACGAGAAGACCCCCGCGATGCCTTAGTCAGTCAGCAATATGGGGATTTGGACAGTCTCCCTCCTGGTGCTCGGGTGGGCACATCGAGTCTGCGCAGGCAATGCCAGCTACGGGCTCAGTATCCGAATCTGGATATTCGTGATTTACGGGGTAATGTGAATACTCGGTTGTCGAAACTCGATAATGGTGACTACGAGGCCATCATTCTCGCCACCGCAGGTCTGCTGAGGCTGAATATGACTTCTCGAATTCAGCAGAAAATCCCCGTCGAAACGTCTTTGCCAGCCGCTGGGCAAGGCGCGCTCGGGATCGAATGCCGCGCCGAGGATGATCAGACAATCTCGCTGATTGAGCGACTACATGACCCGCAGACTGCTCTTGCTGTCCAGGCTGAACGGGCGGTGAATCGTCGCCTGGATGGTGGTTGTCAGGTACCTGTTGCATGCTACGGTGAAATTACCGACAAGAAGATTTTTCTGCGGGCCCTGGTCGGTTCTGTCGATGGTCGAATTATTTTATCTGACGCATTAAGAGGCGAGGCGGGCTTGGGCGAGGAGCTGGGAGTCAGGCTTGCCGAACGCTTACTTGATAAGGGTGCCGATAAAGTACTCGCTGAGTTTTTCGAGCAGCATAACTACAATTATTAAGGACTTGAGCCTGTCTACATCCGGACATATATGGCTGCACTTAATCATCTCAAGGTCATCATCTTACGATCTCCCCGTGTTGATGATCCACTGGCAGCCTTGATACTGGCTCGCGGGGGGCAGGTATATTCATTGCCGGTGCAAAACATAACTGCGCTGGCCGATCATGAAAGTAGCATCACGTCAAAGATTAAATGTATAGATAGCTATCACAAAGCCATATTTGTGAGTAGCAAGGCTGCTGACCTGGCCCTGACTTGGCTGGATAGCAGTTGTCTAAGCCTACGACCTAAAGATCAGTGTTTTGCCGTTGGACCTACCACAGCCGGTCCACTAAAAAGTAGACAAATCGAAGTTCAAATGCCTGTTGACGAATGGAATAGTGAAGGCCTGCTCGCTCTACCCGCAATGAGTCAGGTGCAGGGAGAGCGCATCATTATATTTCGTGGTCAGGGTGGGCTACCGACACTCAGCGAAGCCCTGGTCGAGCGAGGCGCGCTAGTAGAGTATTGCGAGTTATATCAACGTCAGCGGGACGATACTTTTAAAGACCAAATTATAGATTTACTGGCTACGGTTCAATCCTGTGTTTTGGTCGCCCATAGTGGCGGTGTGTTAGATGCCCTGCTTGCATCTTATCCTCTTGAACATCAGCAAATTATTCATGCATCGCCAATTATCGTTCCGGGAGTCCGTTTGCAGCAATACGCTCAAGCAGTTGGCTTTAAGGAGGTGATTGTTGCGGCAAGTGCGTTAGCCAAAGATATAGAGGAGGCGCTTTTAGGCTGGTACACTGAAATTCAGACACTTTGAATATCGGTAGCCCAAGCAAACCAGTTAATAAACTGACTAGTGGGGCTTCTAGCGTTTTTTTGCGGTATATACACGCGTGCTTACTTAACTACAGTAATTATTAGACAGGATGGCAATGTGGCAAGTAACTCTGAAGATGAAATGGTGGCGAAGGAAGATGGTGCGGCGATTCCAGGGAGTAAAGAAACGACTGTAAATGGCGGAACTGACAACCAACAGGGAGCAGAACAGAAAAAAGCAGGAGGCGGTTGGCGATGGCTGTCCCTGCTACTGTTAGTGTTTTTGTTGGTGCTCGTTAGTGCTGTCGGATGGTATGGGTTTCAACTCTATCAGAGCGTCGACACCGCTAGTCAGTATGATGAACAGCAAGCTGCCCAGGTAGCCAGCATCAATGAACGGCTGACAGCTGAAAAAGCTGCACGGCGGGCAAAAGAAGCAGAGTTTGCGGCGCAGATAGAGGATGCTAACCGAGCGCTGAGTGCCCAGGCAAAAATTATCGCTGAGTTAAGTAGCCTAGATCGTGACCAATGGGTTTATGCTGAACTCGAATACCTGATTCGTCTGGCTCATCAGCGATTGTTGACGGAACGTCGTCCGCAAGGTGCATTGGCTTTGCTTGAGGCTGCCGATAAGTTGCTCGCTTCGCTGGATGATGCAGCCGCTTTGTCGATTCGTGGTGTGTTAGCCAGGGATATCACCGCGCTTCGCTTAGTAGAGACGGTTGATCGGGAAGGTATCTACTCTCGTTTGGGGGCACTGACCCCTGCTGTACTTCGGCTAACTGCCCTGCCATCTGAGGGGCTAAGCGAGCTGGCTGCTGAGTCAGGTGGTGCTGGTGTTAAAGACGCTAACGAAAACCTGGAGAACGCTCGTGACGAAACGGGTGAACCCTCCACCATGGGCGGCATAGCCCCGACGGCCACCTGGTACGATCAGCTTTGGTCGAATGCAAAATCGGCCCTGTCTCGTTTTGGTCGAGATCATTTCCATATTCGTTATCGGGAAATGCCCATAGAGCCACTTATTTCTGTCGATCAGGAACAATGGTTGCGTCATCATATGGTGATCAATATTTCTACTGCCCAGCAAGCTCTGCTGCGCGATGAGCAGCAGATATATGAGGCCAGTCTCTCTACCATTGCCCATCACCTGCAGCGTTATTTCCAGGGTTCCCACGAGGCCTCGACTTTGATGGCTGAGGTCGAGGCGCTTCGTACCATAAATATTAAACAGGATCTGCCTGATATCAGCACATCTATTGAGGCGTTTCGGCAGTTACAGAGTACTTCGTTGGGTAATACAGATGCTGGCGGAGTACGGCCATGAAGCGAATTGTTTTTTTTCTGATAATAATCATTGTTGTAGGTGGTTTGCTGTTTTGGTTAGTGGCAAATAATGACGGCAACGTATTAATTTCTACACAACATTACGTGGTTCAGTTTAGTCTTTGGGTCGCGTTGATTATGTTGGTTGTAGGTGTCGTTGTCTTGCGCCTTCTCTACAGTACTCTAAAGGCTTTGCTGGCCCCAGGCATAACGATGCTCGCCGGTCGACAAAGTCGTCGCCATGCGCGGTGGCGTCAGCAAAATAATCAAGGTTTACTGGCTTTAGCAGAGGGTCGTTGGGATGAGGGCCGACGCGACTTACTGAAAACCGCCGATAAATTAGACGATTCCAGCAGTTTAATCAGTTATATCGCGGCGGCTAATGCCGCGGCAAAAAAAGGCGAAACAGAGGAAGCGTTGGCGACCTTAAAGCAGGCAGAGCAATCCGATACGGGTAATATATTTGCTATTAGTGTGACTCGGGCACGGGTGCTTGTGGAAGCTAAACGTTACCAGGAGGCAGTGGCCCAGCTAGCTGCCCTACATGCACAGGATGCCCACCATCCTTTTGTTCTTGGGTTACTGGCAGAGGCTTACAGCGAGACCAGAGCGTGGGATAAGCTTGAAAAGTTATTACCGGATTTAGAGAGGAGTAAAGTTCTCGGTAAACAGGCAGCGCTGGCCTTGCAGGTACGCATCCGTTGTGCACAATTAGCGCAGTTGAGCCAAAGTCGGCAGAGCAACAGCGAATTGTTGAAAGAACTTGAGCAATTGTGGTCGCGGACGCCAAAACCGCTCAAGGCTGTCGCTGAAGTGGTAGGTGAATACGTTAAAGCGCTGGCGGTATGTGGTGAGCTGGGTGCAGCGGAGTCGGTGTTGCGTAAGGCGATTAGTAAAAACTGGGACAATGATCTAGTGCTACTCTACGGCAATCTACCTGCTAATGACCCCATAAAACAGCTTGTTCATGCAGAGAACTGGTTGCGACATCAACCCGACAATGCTGCTTTATTACTGGTTCTGGGTCGACTGTGTAAACGGAACAAGTTATGGGGTAAAGGGCGGGATTATCTGGAAGCCTCTCTGAAGCTAGATAACCGACCCGAAACCTGTGCTGAACTTGCTATCGTTCTAGCTGAGTTTGGCGAAGAACAGCAAAGCGTACAGCTCTTCAAGCAGAGTTTATTGACAATGCTGGGCCTGGATAAAGAACTCATGGTCGCCCCGGGAAAATAAATAGCGGGGGGGAGGTCGTCGATTAGGCCCGGAGACCTAGTGCAGCGATGGTCCAGCATCGATAATGCTTTTAGATACATCAAATCGTGTGAAGTTTTCCACAAACAGGCCCGCCAGCTTTTTCGCTTGCTGATTATAAGCCTGAGGGTCAGCCCAGGCTGATTCTGGATTCAGGTAGTGATCCTCTACTCCGGGAACTTTCAGGGGGATATCGAGGTTAAGTAAGGGAGTTGTTATTGTCGCAGTGTCTGCAAGTGTGCCACTTTGTATGGCGGCAATGATGGCTCTGGTTACCGGGATAGGGAAGCGTTGCCCAGTTCCAGTGCCACCTGACCCGCCGGTCCAACCGGTATTGACGAGATAGACCTGGCTGCCAAAATCGTTGATGCGTTTCATTAAGAGCTCGGCGTAAACGCCAGCAGGCCTTGGCATGAAGGGAGCCCCGAAACAGGTTGAAAAGGTCGGATGGATACCTGGTTCGCCACCGAGTTCGGTCGAGCCAACGCGGGCTGTGTAGCCACTCAGAAAATGATAGGCAGCAGCTTCTTTGGATAGAATAGACACTGGGGGTAATACACCCGTGACATCGCAGGTTAGAAAAATAATATTAGCCGGCTCTCCTGCGCGGTTTTTTTCCGAACGCATTTCGATAAGATCAAGGGGGTAACTACAGCGACCGTTCTCGGTTAGGGTTGTATCGCTATAATCAGCCTGGCGATTTGCGTTGAGTGCAACGTTTTCAATGATCGCGCCAAAACGGATAGCGTCCCAAATTACTGGCTCATTTTTGCGGCTTAGATCAATGGTTTTGGCGTAGCAGCCGCCTTCGATATTAAATACAGCACCCTTGGCCCAGCCGTGTTCATCATCGCCAATCAGGTAGCGGTTTGGGTCAGCGGATAAGGTGGTTTTGCCAGTACCAGACAGACCAAAAAATAAAGCGACGTCACCATCCTTCCCGACATTTGCGGCACAGTGCATGGGCATGACGTCTTTTTCGGGGAGCAGGAAGTTTTGTACTGAGAACATACTCTTTTTCATCTCGCCAGCATATTTCATTCCGGCGAGTAGCACCTGGCGCCTGGCAAAATTAATGATAACTGCGCCGTTACTATTGGTGCCGTCACGTTCAGGTTCACAGACAAAGTTGGCGGCATGGAGAATGTGCCATTGCTCCTTCCCAGAAGGATTGTATTTGCTCGTGCGAATAAACATGTTGCGTGCGAAGAGGTTGTGCCAGGCTGTTTCGGTGGTAACTTTTGCGGGGATGTAATGTTCGCTGTCCTGGCCAATATGCAGATGGGAAACAAACTGATCATGGTCAGCCATATAGGCTTTGACTCGCTCCCATAACTGATCAAACTTTTCAGATGGAAATGGACGATTTACCGGTCCCCAATTGATAGCATCGCTGGTGCTGGGTTCTTCGACAACAAATCGATCTGCAGGTGAACGCCCTGTATGCATGCCCGTTTCGGTGCGTAAAGCACCGGTGTCAGTGAGTACTCCTTCGCCACGTTGGAGTGCTTGTTCGATAAGCTCGGCTGAGCACAGGTCCTGGTAGACATTTGCTGCAGAATTTTCGTTTTCGGTCATTAAGGGTTGTCCTATGTGCGATCCGGCGAAGTGATTGCCTGGCTGATTGAAATTGGCTGGTTAAAAAAGGCCGCTGATTATGCCAGAAAAGAGTAGCGCCGCGAACCCTGGGGCGATGTTGCCACGATAAGATTTGTCAATGTAATGTGGGTTGGGCATCAATAAACAGTTTATTGATATCGTTTTTGTCAAAAAGATAAAGCGGTCGGCAGAATAGACAGCTAACTTCTATCGGGTCTGTATCGTCGAGCATTGCCAGAACTTCCTCTTCACCAAAGGCTTTCAACATACTGGTTGTTCGCTCGATTGAGCAACTACATGCAAAGCGGATATCAGAGGGCGGGAAAAGACGTAGTGATTCCTCATGGAAGAGCCGGTGCAACTGCTCGGCATGATTGAGCTGGAGTTGTTCAGCAGGGCTCAAGGTCTGCGCTAGCAAGCTGAGGTGATGCCAGAGTTGCTGTTTATCTTCTTGACTTTGCAAATCGGTAGGCAAGGCCTGAAGTAAGAGTGCACCGACTCGAGACCCATCGGCGCGCAGCCAAATTTTGGTGGGTAATTGCGCTGATTGATTGAAATATTCTGTCAGACATTCGCTTAAGGTATTACTCTCGACAGGAATAATACCTTGATATCGCTCGCCTTTTGCGGGATGGATAGTAACCGCCAGGGTAGAATTTTTGCCCAGCAATTCATGTAATTGATAAGGTAGTTGATTGACAGAGCTGTCAGGATTTTCGAACAGATCATTCTGGTAATGTGCGATGGCTCGTATGTCGTGGTCGTGTGTGCAGTCAGCCATGATCATATTCAAAGGTCCAGTGCCTGAGGCCTGCAAAGAGATGGTACCGTCAAACTTCAAGGTCGCGCTGAGCAAGCAGGCACCGGCCAGGAATTCGCCGAGCAGATGAGCAATAGCAGAGGGGTAATTGGTTTGTCGAAGAATAGTTTGGTAACTTTCCTGAAGCGATAATATCTCGCCACGAATATCGCTATTGTCGAAAATAAAACGTTGCCGTACATCATTATCTGGATTTGTCATTGATTGCCCATCGATTGACTGCCCAAATTCGAGGCTGCAGGAATGTACGGAAGATGCACGCTGCTGTCCAGTTAGGGCGGTTTAGCTAAACGGATCCAGTTGAGCTGCCGACCATTGCTCGTAGCTAATGTCGAAAAACCCGCAGGGATTACAGCTCATCTAGATTTCGAAACCGGTGGATTTGTCTACGTTCCTTTTTACTGGGCTTGTGGTCGCTGGCTAGATGACCTCCGTGAGCTGCGTTTCTGTCAGCGGCGCTTTGCTCTCGCCGAGCCAGGCTACCCTGCGTTTCAGTATAAAGCCTGGCGGCGTCGGGCGCGCCGCGACGTTGATCTGAGAGCTCTTCGACCCGAATCTCTTTTTCGTCCCAGCCCTGGCGGATGACGAGGGTTTCACCAATTTTTACATCTTTACTGGGTTTGACACGCTGACCGTTAATACGGATTTTGCCACTTTCAAGTGCTTTTTTTGCCAGTGCTCGGGTGCGGTAAAAGCGGGCTGCCCAGAGCCATTTGTCTATACGGGTTTTTTCCATTGTTTTATGAGTGTGATGCTTCGCGAGTATTTATCATTCGAAGGGTTCCAGAGCAGGGAAATAAAGTCAGGTTTTTGGCAGTAAATCGCCAAAGCAATCAATTGCCGCAAAAGTTAGGTCGGTTCTTGGAGCTTTGCTACTGTCCGGTTGGCGAATGCACAGAAGATGGCCGATACCATGATTTTGTGCGGCTGTTAGCATGCTTTCGGTATCGTCGATAAATAAAGTCCGAGCAGGCTCGAAGACGATTTCCTGTTGTAGTCGCAACCAGAACCTGTCGTGCTCTTTCGGAGCACCGTAATCGTGGGAGGATATAATCGCGTCGAAGTGCTCGCCGATACCGGTGATCTCCAGTTTGATATCCAGACTGTGACGATGAGCATTGGTAATGAGTATTCGTTGAGATCCGTTGGCATCTAGGTGGCTTAAGAACTCGGTCACGTAGGGCCGCTCAGTAATAAGATGCTGGAGCTCTCTTTTTAGCGCGGGGATGTCCATGGCCAATTGTTCAGACCAGTAATCGGTGCAGTACCACTCGATAGTGTTACGTTTCTCATTAAAACGACGATAGAGGTCGTCGAGAGCCTGCTCCGGTTCGATTCGGTGATGTTCTGCATAGCGGGCCGGTAGAAAATGTTGCCAGAATTGGTTGTCGAAATGCAAATCCAGGAGGGTACCATCCATATCGAGCAATACGGTGTCGATGGTGTTCCAGTCGATCATGGCGGATAATACCTTATGACATATAAATTGAACTTAAGAGTATGCCGATTAAACCAACCATTTTGAAGCGCCACCGAATGGCGCAGACCCGCCTGTTTCAGGTCGAGCAGCTGGATCTGAGGTTCGCCAACGGTGTGGAACGGACTTACGAGCGACTGACATCGTCAGGCTATGGCGCGGTTGCTATTGTTCCTGTTACCCCTGAAGGTAAGGTTATTTTGGTCCAGGAATATGGCGCGGGTATCAACGGTTATCAATGGGGAGTACCCAAGGGTGCTATTGACCCTGGCGAAACCCAGATTGAAGCGGCCAACCGAGAGTTAATGGAGGAGGTTGGGGTCGGGGCGCTTTCTCTACTTTATTTGAAGAATATATATATGAGCCCTTCTTACATGGAGCGTTCTATCAATATTGTTTTTGCCGAAGACCTTTACGAAGCTTCTTTGCCGGGTGACGAACCTGAGCCTTTGGCGAAAATGGAATGGCCCCTTAGTGAGTTGCCAGAGTTACTCAGCAGAGACGATATAAGTGACGGTGTTACGATTGCCGCGCTTTTTTTGGTCAGGGACTATCTTCAGGATAGAGATTCTCTTGAGGCAAAAAAAACCTCTTGAAACAGGAAATAATGGTTTACAAGTGGGAACTTTTTAACAAGGCCCATTTGCCGGATACTAAGTTAAGGTAAGCTGATTAATCAAATTGCTACTTAGCATATTTGTTAGGTCTTCATGGTATCGATAGGGAGTGAGTGTGGATTCTGATTTGTTGGACAATGTTATAGCGTTAGCAGTAAAAGCTGGTGAGGCAATCCTTGAAGTCTATGGCAGCGATGATTTTGAAGTGATGCAAAAGGCTGATGATTCTCCGGTAACGGCTGCTGATCTCGCTGCTCACCTTGTCCTTCAGGCGGGGCTTGAAAACATGCTCGAGGGCGTGCCCGTATTGTCTGAGGAATCAGATATACCCGATTTTGCGACACGGCGTCAGTGGCAGAAATACTGGATTATTGATCCACTTGATGGCACCAAAGAGTTTGTTAACCGTAATGGTGAGTTCACAGTCAATGTCGCACTTATCGAAAATTGTGTTCCTGTACTTGGTGTTGTGCATGTGCCTGTGGGAGGTGTCACTTATGCCGGTCTTGGTGGGCAAGGTGCTTTTAAGCAGGAAGGGGAAGGCCCGAGAACGGCGATCGCTGTGCGCTCTATGGTCGATCGCGGTAGAGCCGATTGTCCCGTTGAAGTGGTAGCGAGTAGGCGCCACGGTGCAGGTGCGGTCGATTCATTATTGGAGAAGCTTGGTAGTCAGTTGGGTGCAGTGGAAACCTGCAATATGGGTAGCTCGCTTAAGTTATGTCTTGTCGCAGAGGGTGAGGCGGATATTTATCCCCGATTAGCGCCGACGATGGAATGGGACACTGCGGCGGCGCAGGCGATTGTCGAGGCCGCTGGCGGTGTGGTGCTTGACGAAGACTTAAAACCGATGCGTTACAATACTAAGGACGACCTCCTTAATCCGCATTTTTATGTGCTCGGTGATCAGGCTTTTGCCTGGAATAAGTTGTTAGCCTGTGGACAGACACCGGGTTAGTGCAGACCTGGATCCGGACGCGTCACCCCGCTCTAAAAAATGTCCTCAGGCATAGGGGCAGGGTAGTCCCCGTAAGTGCGTGCTGATCCTGATTGGTCGACATCGGCCGGAATATTTTCTTCACGGAAAAATTCAAAAATCGGGTCTTCGGTGTTCGCAGTCGCTCTTAATCCGGTAGTCGGATCAATTTTTACGGATACCAAACCGTCAGGTTGAGGGTGAAAGCGCTGTTTTTTTTCTGCCAGGGCTGTCGCCATATAATCGATCCATATCGGTAGTGCAGCTGAGCCGCCAAACTCACTTCGACCTAATAATTTGTTGTCATCAAAGCCTAGCCAAACAGTGGTCACCAGATCAGGGTTGTAACCTGAGAACCAGGCGTCTCTCGGCCCGTTGGTAGTGCCTGTTTTTCCGGCAATATCTGCTCGCTTTAAAGCCTGGGCTTTGACGCCAGTGCCGCGAATGATCACGTCTTTTAGCATTGAATCGATCAGGTAGGCGATGCGGGGATCAATGATTTGTTTGGCTGTTGGGCGTGGCTTGGAACTGGTGATGGATTCAGGTCTATGGTTTTCTGGGTAGACCTCTTCGGACGTGGTGGTTGTCATAGTAGAATCTCCGAGCACATCTATTGAGGGAGCTTCAGGAGAATTTTTCTGATCTGGGTTGTTGGGGTTTGTGATGCTTGCCGGATCAGATGAAGCCTCATTCAATTCGCAGTTCCGGCAGACGATGGGACTATCGGCCTGATAAACCACTTCGCCGCCCAAGTGCTCAATTCGTTCGATCAAGTAGGGCTCAATTTTGTAGCCACCGTTGGCAAAAGTTGCGTAGCCAGCGGCTACTTTGACCGGAGTCAAAGCGTGACTTCCGAGCGCTAATGAAAGATCTCGGGGTAATTCATTTTTGTTGAAACCAAACTTATCGATAGTCTCTAATGCTGCGTTAATCCCAATGCGGCGTAGTACACGGATGGACACCAGGTTTCTAGAGCGATATAGAGCCTCTCTTAACCGGGTAGGGCCATAGAACTGACCACTGCTATTTTCAGGGCGCCAGGCTTTTTCTGTGGCATCACCATCGAAAACGACTGGCGCATCATTAACTATACTGGCGGCCGTCATACCCTGTTCCAGGGCAGCTGTGTAGATGAAGGGTTTGAAATTTGAACCGGGCTGCCTTTTTGCCTGATAGACCCGATTGAAGTGACTTTGGTAAAAATCGAAACCACCAGTAAGGGCTTTGATGGCACCGGTATCGGGGTCAAGCGAGATAAGGGCTGACTGAGCCAGAGGTAGCTGGGTCAAATAAGGGGTATTGTCCTCATCATAGTTGATCCGTATTAAATCGCCGGGTGAAAAAATATTGTCTAACACTTTGACGGTGGGGCCACGGTGGTTTTCAGAAATAAACTCACGCAAGCTCGACAGTGACTTGTGCTTGCTACTTAGCAACAATTTTTCTTCCGAAGAAGTAATCACAGATAAACCTGTTTGGCTGACCGTTTCAATTATGGCCGGCTGCAAACCGGCGATGACAGGCGTATTTATCAGTGTGGTGTGCCATTGTTCAGGGTCGTCTATGTGCGCTTCTGGACCGCGATAGCCGTGGCGCCAGTCATAGGCGCTCAGACCTGCTCGGAGTGCTTGATCCGACTTCTGCTGTAGGGCGCTATCGAGTGTGGTTATGACAGCGTAGCCATTAGTGTAAGCAGTAGGGCCTAGCTCAGCTAAGGCTATGGCTCGAGCCTCCTCAGCGGCGTAGGGGGCGTTATAGTTGATTATCGGTCCATGGTATTGGGCACTAATCTGGCTTTCTACAGCGTTTTGATGCTCTGCTGCGGTGATAAAGCCTAATATAAACATGCGGTTCAATATCCAGTCCCGGCGCTCGATAGCTCTCTCTGGATTAATAATTGGATTGAATGTCGAGGGTGCTTTTGGGAGTCCCGCAATCATTGCCAGTTGAGGTAAGCTCAGCTTTTTGATCGATTCCCCATAATATGTAAGCGCAGCAGCTTCGATACCGTAAGCACGATTGCCGAGATAAATCTTGTTGGCGTAAAGTGTAAAAATGTCATTTTTACTGAGTTCATCTTCAATGCGCAGAGCGAGTAGAATTTCGTTAAATTTACGAACAAAACTCTGTTCCCGGGTAAGAAAAAAGTTTCTGGCAAGCTGCATCGTGATGGTGCTGCCGCCGGTTTGTATGTGTCCTGTAGTGGCAAGCTCTATGCCGGCACGCAATAAGCCTTTAAAATCCACACCGATGTGTTGATAGAAGGCATCATCCTCGGCGGCTAATACTGCCTGGACGAATAGAGGAGGAATTTCATCGAAGGTCACAGGTGAGCGACGCTTTTCGCCAAACTCACCGATTAGTTTTAAATCTTGTGAATAAACTCTCAAAGGTGTTTGAAGTTTAACGGTTTTTAGAGTTTCCACGGATGGTAGTTTAGGGCTAAGGTACAGATACAAGCTGGCGGCAGCTAACAGGCCGCACCCGATTGCCGGGACTACTAATAGTCGGGCAAATTTAAAGAGTAACCGAAGGCTTAGTTTCATTGGTGTTTATTTGTGGCATGGGGATGAAAAGGAAAGGCATTATACTGCGGAAGCGCTGCTAATAAATACTTGCAAAGTTATGATAATAAGTTAGAGTGTGTTGTTATTAAGGCTCTATAACTACAGGATTTAATAAATAAAAATGGGAATTTTTTCTTTTTTAGACGGAAAATCGAAGCCCACTTTGGGGATTGATATAACCTCCTCCACCGTTAAGTTGCTTGAATTAAGTAAGAGTGGCAGTGGCTATAAGGTGGAGAGCTATATGGTGAAGCCTTTACCACCAAATACAGTGGTTGAAAAGGAAATAAAGGACGTAGAGGCGCTAGCCACTGTGATACGAAAAGTGGCCGCTCAGGCAAAAGTCAGGAATAAAGATACAGCTGTCGCGGTTGCGGGTTCAGCTGTCATAACCAAAGTTATTGAAATGCCGGGGGATTTAAGTGAGGAAGGTATGGAATCCCAGCTTTCCGTTGAGGCAGATCAATACATTCCCTACCCCCTTGACGAGGTGGCGCTAGATTTTGAACTGCTTGGGCCGTCAGAGGTTAACCCAGACCAGGTTGACGTATTGTTAGCGGCCTGTCGCCGAGAGACTGTTGATGTCCGAGCGGAGGCGTTGGAACGTTCCGGGCTTAAGGCAAAGATCGTCGACGTCGAGGTTTTCGCAGTCGAGAGAGCGTTTAAACTGATCGCGAGTCAGATGGAGGATTTGGGCGAGCAGGTTGTGGCCATCGCAGATATCGGTGCGACTATGATGACCCTCAGTGTTCTCGTCGAGGGAAAGACCTTATATACCAGAGAGCAGGCATTTGGCGGAAAACAGGTGACTGAAGAGATTCAGCGTCGCTATGGTTTGTCTCTGGAAGAAGCAGGCCAGGCTAAGAAGCAAGGTGGTTTACCTGAGGATTATGAACCGGAAATACTGGAACCATTCAAAGAAGCGTTAATCCAGCAAATATCGAGATCCTTGCAGTTTTTCTTTTCTTCGAGCCAATATAATTATGTTGATCATCTTGTATTGGCCGGGGGAGTCGCAGCAATGGAAGGCTTGAGGGCTGAGGTAGAGGAGAAGCTGGGTTTACCCACAATGATTGCTAACCCTTTTGCGGACATGGCTGTTAGCAACAAAGTAAATGCTGTCGCGCTAGCGATGGATGCTCCAGCGATGTTAGTGGCCGCAGGGTTGGCGTTGAGGAGCTTAGAATAGCATGGCTAATATTAATCTGCTCCCGTGGAGAGAAGAGCACCGTCAGGAGAAGCAAAAGGAGTTCCTAGCTGTTATTGCTGGAGTGCTCGTTATTGGGTTGGTTGGGGTTTTGGCCTGGGGTTTTTGGGCCAACCATCGAATAGATGCACAGAATAGCCGCAATGATTTTTTGAATGACGGGATATCAATCCTTGACGAGAAAGTGAAAGAGATTAGTGAATTAAAAATTCGTAGACAACAGATGCTTGATCGTATGGAGGTAATTCTTGCTCTACAGGGTAACCGGGCGGATATCGTTAAGATCTATGACCAGTTTGTCAGGGCTACTCCGAGCGGCGTCTATTTTGTAGAGATGGTAAGAAGAGCTAATAGCATATCTTTGGTCGGTTACGCGGAATCAAATAGCCGGATTGCGGTTTTAATGAGGCAGTTGGATTCGGTGGAAATGCTTACAGAACCGAACCTGACCAAGGTCGAAGCGGACCCAATGCTGGGCGAGCTAGGAAGCCGGTTTGAGCTACAAGTGAAGGTCGCTCAGCCTGTTGCTGACAAGGAGGCATGATCGTAATGGCTACGGGTGCATTTAAAGCAAAAGACCTGGAAGTATCGGAATTTAGTATAGACAATATTGGCTTATGGCCAGTGTTGTATCGAGGGTTGGTGTGCGCAACTGTTTTAGTGGTTATATTGGTTGCGGGTTATTTTCTTCACGTCAAAGACCTCTATGTGATCCTTGACTCGGCGATTGCTAAAGAAAAAGTATTACGGGCGACTTACCAAGAAAAAGCCTTTGAAGTGGCTAATTTAGACGCCTATAGGGTACAGATGGCTGAGCTTGAAGCGTCTTTTAGTGTCCTATTGGGGCAATTACCTGGCGACACTGAAGTACCGGGTTTACTTGAAGATATTACTGATCTTGGTTACGGGAGCAGCCTGGAAATTAAAACTATCTCCTTACAACCAGAGAAAGCAAAAGAGTTTTATGTTGAGTTGCCTATAAAGATTGTTGCCGAGGGCGGTTATCATGATGTCGCAACATTCGTGAGTGGGGTTGCGGGCCTGCCCCGCATCGTCACCTTGCATGATTACTCATTAAAACTTAGTAAAGGGCAAGATCGTCAAGTGTTTGAGATAGAGGCAAAGACCTATCGCTACAAAGGCGAGGAGGATTGAAATGAATAAGGCCTCTAACAAAGCTCTTTTAATCGTTGGCTTATCCTTGATGATGTTCGGATGTGGTGGAGGAAATGATCATGAGGATTTGCAAGCATTCATGGATGCTGCAAGAGCTAGCCCGCAGGGTGAGATAGAGCCCCTGCCGACGTTTGGCATGTATGAATCATTTAAATACAGTGTAATGGCGTTTCGGAGTCCTTTTGAAAAACCGCTGACAGTCACAGTAGGGGACGATCAAAATGGCAAGTTAGCGGTTAAACCTGATGAAAATAGAGAGAAAGAATATCTAGAGGGATTTAATTTCTCGTCATTAAGCCTGGTGGGTACCATTGAAAAAAATGGCACGATTTGGTCTTTGATAAACGATAGCGAAGGTAGCGTCCATCGAGTAACCGTAGGCAACTACATTGGCAAAAACCACGGAAAAATTGTTGCTGTTACAGCATCTCAAATAGATGTGATAGAGATCGTACCAGATGGTAAAACCGGCTGGGTTGAAAGACCTCGAGCCCTGGCGCTCAAGGAGAATGATTAATGGTAAATTTTGGGGAATTTGGCATGAAGGGGATTCGTTGGCTTGACCAGTCAATAAGGTACGGCATGATGGCAGCGGTCGGTGCGGGGGTGCTTTTGCAATCTATGAGCATTCAGGCAGCGACTATTGAGGAAATAAACTTTGCTGCACTGCCTAATGAGCAGTTTGAAATCAAACTCAACTTCGATGGTGAGGCGGTGGAACCAAAAGGCTACACGGTAGAATCACCGGCCCGAATTGTCCTGGATTTCGAAGGAACAGAAAGCGCATTACCTGAAAAAAAATATGCCTTATCCTTCGACAATGGCGAAAGTGCGGTTGTTTTGAGTGCAGGTGGGCGGACTCGCATGATAGTCAATTTGAAGACGCCGGTGCCGTATGAGGTCGCAGTCAACGGGAGTAATTTAACTTTGCTGGTTGGCAATAAAGCCTCGGTTGCCGCGTTGGCGCAGGGTTCTGGGGGCCAGGTGAGTCCATCAGCGACTTCCGGTACAGGCACAATAGCCGTTAGGCAAACTGAAAATACGGTTGAAGATGTGGATTTCAGCCGAGGTGAGGCGGGTCAAGGTATAGTATCGATTGCATTGGCTAACGCGGCAACGCCGATTGATGTCTCAAGAGAAGGTTCCTCCGTGATAGTATCTTTTTACCATACGGCATTGCCCGAAGCCTTAGATCGCAAGTTGGATGTCATCGATTTTGCGACACCGATCAAGACGATTGACAGTACAAGCAATGGCGCCACGACTCGGGTCGTTATAGAGGCAGTAGGTGAGTATGACTATCTCGCTTATCAGGCGGATGGCCAGTACGTGGTAAGTGTGCAGCCGTTGACGAAAGAAGCACTGGCTGAACAAAAATCAAAATTTGAGTTCACCGGCGAAAAACTATCACTAAATTTCCAGGATATCGAAGTTCGCTCTGTGCTTCAGCTGATTGCTGATTTTACCGGCCTGAATTTGGTTGCTAGTGATACCGTTACCGGCAGCATTACTCTACGTTTGGAAAACGTACCCTGGGATCAAGCGCTTGAAATAGTGCTTAAAGCGAAGGGTCTAGATAAACGCCAGCAAGGTAATGTGTTGATGGTAGCGCCGGCAGTAGAGATTGCGGAGCAGGAAAGATTACAGGTCGAGGCGAATAAGCAGTTAATCGAGCTGGCCCCGCTGGTCACTGACTTCGTCAGGGTTCGTTATGCTGATGCGCGAGAGCTATTTGATTTGTTTAATGTTAGAGAAAATCGGGGAGCAGGCGGAGGTGGAGGCGGTAGCTCTGATGATCGTAATGCAACATCAAGTATTTTGTCAGAACGGGGTACGGCCATAGTTGACGAGCGAACTAATACCATCGTTCTTACCGATGTCCAGGAAAAAATAGAAGAATTCCGCCGGTTGGTAAAGGAACTTGATATCCCTATTCGCCAGGTTGAGATAGATGCCAGGATTATCGTGGCAACCACCGATTTCAGAAAAGAAATAGGTATGCGGTGGGGGATAGCGGGGCTTCGAGATCGGGGCGACACACTGTACACATTTGCGGGGCAAAGGAATGCTCAACAAAACCCCGATGGCGTCATAGATGCCTTTGGTGGCGGAGGTGACATGTCTCTGGATGATACACTTGCGGTCGATCTTGGCGCTGCTGAACGTTTTGGTAGTCTAAGTTTGGGTCTATTAAAAGACAACACTTTTATAGACTGGGAGTTGAGCGTCATGGAAAGCGACGGCTTTGGTGAAATTATCTCGCAACCGAAAGTGCTTACCGGGGATAAGCAACTTGCGATTATTAAGTCTGGTGTCGAGATCCCCTACGAAACAGGGACATCCAGCGGTGAGACTGACCTGGAGTTTAGAGAGGCAGTGCTCAAACTTGAGGTTACTCCGCAAATCACCCCTGATAACCGGGTTATCATGAATCTTATCATCAACCAGGATCAGGTTGGGGTTATTGTCCCTACTTCTGAAGGCGGTTCAGAACCAACTATCGACGTTACCGAAGTCGCAACCCAGGCGTTAGTTGGCGACGGTCAAACCCTGGTGCTGGGCGGTATTTTCCAGATGCAGGAAGTCCAGTCGGTTGATAAAGTGCCTGTACTCGGTGATATACCTTACGTTGGTAAGTTGTTCAGGAGAAATTTTAACGATCGAAGCAAGCGGGAAATTCTTATCTTTGTCACCCCAAGAATTATAAAAGACTCGCTTCTGGATCAATGAGTGTGCCAGCGCGTTTTCCTGATCGGCCCCATGGGAGCCGGCAAAACCACGGTTGGTAGGCAGCTTGCCAAACTGTTACATCTCACATTTCTGGATCTCGACGCTGAAATAGAAGCGCGCAGCGGAGCGGACATACCGTGGATTTTTGATGTCGAAGGTGAAGCTGGGTTTCGTAAGCGTGAATCATCAATGTTGTCTGAATTGGCAGAAAAAAAAGCCACGCTTATCGCCACTGGAGGCGGGGCGGTGCTAAATGCTGATAATAGAGCGGTGATGCGTAGCACAGGGCTGGTAATTTATTTGGCTGTGTCAGCTGATACGTTATACGAAAGAACACTACGTGACAGCAAAAGACCGCTGTTACAGGTTAAAGATCGACGAGCCCTTATAGATAAACTGGTCAGTGAACGGGACCCCCTTTATCGTGAGGTCGCTGATATCACCTATGAAGGTGTTAATGATAGCCCTTCAGCTACTGCCAATGAGCTGCGGCGGTTGATCCAGGCACGCTCCTAAAACCTGGTGTTATCGAAGCGAATGTAGTGCTTTAAGTAATAATAAGCGCCGACGAAAACCCTCTGTTTCCCAAATCATGCCATTTCCAAATACTGTCTATGCATAAATTGAGCCTTGAACTCGGCGAGCGCAGTTACCCAATTTTCTTTGGTAGTGGCCTTTTGGAGAATAAGGAAGTGTTAACACCGTATTTGGGTAATGAAGGAAGATTAATCGTTACGAATGAAACAATTGCACCGTTATATTTGGATCAAACTGTCCACCTGCTAGGTGGACGCATGACCGATCAGCTCATACTGCCAGATGGCGAGCAATACAAAACCCTAGACACTCTGAACCGTATTTTTAGTAGGCTTCTGGAAAGCGGCCGCAGTCGCGGCGTCACTCTAATCGCGTTAGGTGGAGGCGTTATTGGAGATATGACCGGTTTTGCAGCAGCCTGTTACCAGCGAGGTGTCGATTTTGTTCAGATTCCGACCACTTTACTCGCGCAAGTCGACTCCTCAGTCGGCGGTAAAACTGCTGTGAATCATGTGCTCGGTAAGAATATGATTGGTGCGTTCCATCAACCTAAAGCTGTCTTGATTGATATAAACACATTGCAGACTTTACCGGACAGGGAGTTTAAAGCTGGCCTGGCAGAGGTGATCAAGTATGGCCTGATTATCGATAACGACTTTTTTTGCTGGTTAGAGAACAATATGGGGGCGCTTCTCAGGAGGGAGGAGACTGCCTTACTCCATGCCATCGAAGTATCCTGTCGCCTAAAAGCCCAGGTGGTCAGTGCCGACGAGCGAGAAGGTGGAGTTCGTGCCATTCTTAACTGTGGCCACACTTTTGGCCATGCTATTGAGACCCACCAGGGCTACGGCGAATGGCTCCATGGGGAAGCGGTGGCTGTGGGCATGGTCATGGCCGCTCAAATGTCTGGGCTTATGGGCTGGTTGAGTGCCGCAGATATAGATCGAATCCAAAGTCTGATAAATGCCGCAGGCTTACCGGTAGTCCGGCCTGAAAATATCTCTGCGCAGCAGTTCCTCGATCTCATGGCCGTCGATAAGAAAGCCCAGCAAGGGCTTATCCGCTTAGTGTTATTGGAAGCTATTGGCACAGCGGTTGTCAGTGCTGACTATGATCAGTCAAAGTTAGCTGCAATCCTCGAATTACGCTGAATCAAGTATATTTGTCCAGCCTCCATCCTCTGTGTAAAATGTGCGTCCTTTCGCTCTTCTGTGCTTGTGATTCTCCCGCGGCTGCAGCTATAACATATTGATATTATTAGAGTAAATTATGTCTAAAGGCTTGTATCGGTTAGACGAATTTCGCGACAATTGCGGTTTTGGTTTGATTGCGCACTTAAAGGGTGTTGCGAGTCATGGTCTGTTGGAAAAAGCGATAGAAGCATTGACCTGCATGACCCACCGCGGCGGTATTGCAGCGGATGGTAAAACCGGTGATGGCTGCGGCCTGTTGATGCAAAAGCCGGACGGGTTTTTTAGATGTCTGGTTAAACAGGAGCTGGCGGTAGATCTGCCAGAGCTTTATGCGGTCGGTGTCATAATGCTAAGTCAGGATGAGCTGGCGCGGGATGGAGCGAAAGCGGTTTTCGAAAAGGAATTAGCCCGTGAAAAGCTCAACGTGGTTGGTTGGCGTGTAGTGCCGACTAATAATAACTGCCTCGGCGAAATTGCGCTGAAGTCGCAACCAGTGATCGAGCAGGTATTTATTGTTCCCGAGGGTGATCTAGATGCCGTCCATTTTGATGCTCGGCTGTTTGTTGCCCGACGACACATTGAAAAATCCCTGGCGGGGGAAAAGAATTTTTATATAGCAAGCCTGTCTGCAGGAGTGGTTTGTTATAAAGGCTTGATGATGCCAGTGGATTTACCGAGCTTTTACCCCGATCTGTCAGACCCGAGACTCGAAACTGCTATATGTGTGTTCCATCAACGCTTTAGTACCAATACCTTACCGGAATGGCCACTTGCGCAGCCTTTTAGAATGCTTGCCCATAATGGTGAGATTAACACCATCCTCGGTAACAGAAACTGGACGGTTGCGAGAACACCTAAATTTGATACACCCCTGTTACCAGAGTTAGCCGAACTTGCGCCTTTGGTGAACCGTAGCGGTTCCGACTCTTCGAGTCTTGATAATATGCTGGAGGTGATGGTAACTGGGGGTATTCCTTTACACCGTGCAGTGCGAATGTTGATTCCACCAGCCTGGCATAATGTCGAAGACCAGGATCCCGACGAGCGCGCATTTTTTGCTTATCAATCCATGCATATGGAACCCTGGGATGGTCCCGCTGGACTGGTGATTACCGATGGCCGTTACGCTGTATGTGCACTGGACAGAAACGGCTTGCGGCCGTCGCGGTGGGTTTTGACTGATGACGACATTATTACCGTGGCCTCAGAAGTGGGTGTTTACCCTTATGCTCCAGAGGCGGTGGTTTCAAAGGGTCGCCTTGGCCCTGGTGATATCCTGTCTATTGATATTGCCACTGGTGAAATTGAAACTCGCGACGAGATAGACCCTCGACTGGCAGGAGCCCAGCCTTACCGACGTTGGCTGAGGGAGGGCGCTAAGGCCATTGAATCAACCATGGAGCAGGATGGTTTAGAAGCGGAAGGAACGCTTTCTCATCAGATTATTCAACGCTATATGAAGATGTACGGCGTTTCCCATGAAGAGCGAGTGCAGGTCCTGGCGCCTTTAGCTGAGGGTGCACAGGAAGCGATTGCCTCAATGGGGGATGATTCACCGATGGCCGTGTTGTCGGAAAAAAGCCGCAGTGTGTTTGATTATTTCCGCCAGCAGTTTGCCCAGGTGACCAACCCACCAATCGATCCTTTGCGTGAAGGTATTGCCATGTCTTTGAGCACCCAGTTAGGCAAAGAACGCAACATCTTTAAAGAAACACCAGAGCATGCTCAGCGTATCAACCTTAATAGTCCGGTACTGTCGCCACGAAAATATTTTTCGCTCAAAAATAATGACCTGGAGGGCTTTCAAACTCGAAAATTCGCATTGAAGTACAGTCCGGCTGAGATTAACCTTGAATCGGCCATTAGATGTTTATGTACTGACGTTGAGTCCGCCGTACGGGATGGCGTGACCATCTGTATCCTGTCGGATTACAAAATAGATATTGGCGAAATCCCTATCCAGGCAGTGTTTGCTGTCGGCGCTGTGCATAATCATTTAATTGCAAGGGGTCTGCGTTGTGATGCAAATATTATTATCAGCACCGGTGCTGCAAGAGATTCTCATCAGATCGCGACCTTGATTGGTTGTGGTGCCACTGCGGTTTACCCCTACCTAAGCTACCACCTCCTTCATGAGATGTGTGAAAACGGCGAGTTGGTGGTCGATGTTGATAATGCCTTTAAGCATTACCGGAAAGGCATTGTTAAAGGGCTGATGAAAATATTGTCGAAAATGGGTATATCAACGATCGCTTCCTATCGAGGGGCGATGCTCTATGAAGCCGTCGGATTTGCTGATGAGATTGTTGATCTATGTTTCCCTGGACTTATTAGCCGTATTCAAGGTTCGCGTTTTACTGATTTCCAGCAAGATCAGGAAGCAGCGGCCAACTTTGCCTGGAAAGATCGTAAGCCTATATCACCCGGTGGTCTGTTCAAATATATACACGGCCAAGAATATCATTCGTTTAATCCCGATGTCGTTCAAGCACTTCATAAAGTTGTGCGCAGCGGCGACTACGCTGATTGGCGGAGCTATGCAGATCTGGTAAATAATCGTCCGGTGGCCTGTCTGCGGGATTTAATGCGTTTGAAAACAGACAATCCTTCAATCCCTCTTGATCAGGTTGAGTCGGCTAAAGATATTATTGCGCGCTTCGACTCTGCTGGAATGTCTTTGGGAGCGCTGTCTCCGGAAGCTCACGAGTCACTGGCCGAAGCCCTTAATAGTTTGGGTGGTCGTTCAAATTCTGGAGAAGGCGGTGAAGATCCAAGGCGTTACGGTACCAGTAAAAGTTCCAAAATCAAGCAAGTCGCCTCCGGTCGTTTTGGTGTTACGCCGCATTATCTGGTGAATGCAGAAGTGATTCAAATAAAAGTGGCTCAAGGAGCCAAACCAGGTGAAGGGGGTCAGTTGCCCGGTGGCAAGGTCAATGCGCTTATCGCTAGCCTGCGTTATTCCGTGCCGGGCGTGACTTTGATTTCACCCCCTCCGCACCATGATATTTATTCGATAGAAGATTTAGCTCAGCTGATTTTTGATTTGAAACAGGTTAATCCCCAGGCGCTGGTCTCTGTAAAATTAGTATCTCGACCAGGAGTTGGTACCATCGCCGCCGGAGTTGCTAAGGCCTACGCTGACTTAATTACTATCTCAGGTTACGACGGAGGTACTGCTGCGAGCCCGCTAACATCGATCCGCTATGCTGGTTCGCCCTGGGAGCTAGGTTTGGCAGAAACCCACCAAACTTTGCGGGCCAACGACCTGCGTGACAAGGTTCGTGTGCAGACTGATGGCGGCTTAAAGACGGGTCTTGATGTCATAAAAGCCGCCATTTTAGGTGCTGAAAGCTTTGGTTTTGGTACCGCCCCTATGGTCGCGCTGGGTTGCAAATATCTCCGCATTTGTCATCTCAATAATTGTGCGACTGGTGTTGCTACGCAAGATCAACGTTTGCGAGATGGTTACTATGCTGGCACGGTCGCGCATGCTCGAAACTTCTTTTTGTTTGTTGCCGAAGAGGTGCGTGAATACCTGGCCATGCTTGGTGTTTCAAGCCTCGTGGAGCTGGTTGGTAGAATTGACTTGCTAGAAGTGCTGCCCGGTCAGACTGCGCGTCAGCAGCAGCTTGACCTGTCGCCAATCTTACATAGAGATGACTTACTTGACCATAAACCGCAATATTGTCAGGTTGCCAGCAATATACCGTTTGATAAGGGTGAGCTTGCAGAACGCATGGTGGCTGATATTTTGCCCGCCATCGAAAACAGTGCCGGCGGTCATTTTGAATACACAGTGTCCAATTGTGATCGCACAATTGGTGCCCGTCTGAGCGGAGAAATTGCGCGCAGGCACGGTAATCAGGGCATGGCTGATACGCCAGTTAAAATTACGCTGAGAGGTATTGCAGGGCAGTCTTTGGGTGCCTGGAATGCGGGTGGGCTGGAGTTATATTTATCGGGCGATGCCAATGACTATGTCGGTAAAGGCATGGCGGGCGGGAAGATTATTTTGTCTCCACCATCGGGCAGTCGGTTTGCCAGCCATGATGCGCCAATTATGGGCAACACCTGCCTTTACGGTGCAACTGGCGGTAAATTATTTGCCGCTGGCCGGGCCGGGGAGCGTTTTGCGGTCAGGAACTCTGGTGCCCATGCTGTTATAGAAGGTGCAGGCGATCATTGCTGTGAATACATGACCGGAGGTGTGGTCGTTGTTCTGGGTTCGACGGGGCATAATTTTGGAGCTGGCATGACCGGCGGGTTTTCATATGTGCTTGATATGGAAAGAAGCTTCTATGAGCGCGTCAATACCGAATTGGTCGAAGTGCAGCGTATAACCCAGGAATCACTGGAGAATCAGCGGTCTTTTCTGAGACACATGATTGAGGAGTTTGTCAAAGAAACCGGTAGCGAACGCGGTCGAGAACTGGCTGAAAACTTTGATGATTATGTCACCAAATTTTGGTTGGTAAAGCCCAAATCCGCCTCACTTGCCAGCTTGTTTGAAAATACCCGTGGACGGCCAGAGTGATTGATAGAAGCGATGCAAGTGTGGACCATACTATGGGTGAATGTACTAAGAGTAAATACCTATGTCTGAGCGCCTGAGTAATCACTTTCAGTTCCTTGAGCTGGAGCGTCGGGAACCGAAAAAAAAATCCATCGTTGATCGTACTACAGCCTTTGCGGAGATCTATGAGCCTTACGCTACTCACGATGCGGCCGCTCAGGCGCACCGATGTATCGATTGTGGCAATCCTTACTGCGAGTGGAAATGCCCCGTCCATAACTACATACCAAACTGGCTGAAGTTAGTGGCCGACGGAAATATATTAAAAGCTGCTGAACTATGCCATGAAACCAATACCCTGCCCGAAATCTGTGGTCGTATTTGTCCTCAGGACAGACTCTGTGAAGGTGCGTGTACGCTCAATGATGATTTTGGCGCGGTGACTATCGGTAATGTTGAGAAATATATTACCGATACCGCCCTGGCCATGGGCTGGCGACCAGATATGTCTGCCGTCCAACCGACCGACAGGAAAGTTGCCATTATTGGCGCTGGACCGGCGGGTCTTGGTTGTGCAGATGTCCTGGTGCGCAACGGCGTTCATCCCGTGGTATTTGATCGTTATCCCGAAATTGGTGGCTTGTTAACTTTTGGTATTCCCGAGTTCAAGTTAGAAAAATCCGTGATGGCTAAACGTCGCGAAATATTCACTGAAATGGGTATTGAATTTCGTTTGAATATCGAGATAGGTGAGGACCTTGAATTTGAAGACCTCCTCAAGGAATATGACGCGGTTTTTCTGGGTATGGGGACGTATAAATCCATGCGCGGCGGTTTTCCCGGTGAAGATTTGTCTGGCGTAAAGGACGCCTTGCCCTATTTGGTGGCCAATGTGAACCATAATCAGGGCTGGCCTCAACAAGAGGGTCAGAATTTTCTGTCCGTTAAAGGCAAAAATGTTGTGGTTCTGGGTGGTGGTGATACCGCCATGGATTGTAACCGCACCGCTATTCGTCAGGGTGCCAACAAAGTGACCTGTATTTATCGGCGGGACGAAGCCAATATGCCGGGGTCTCGTCGGGAAGTGACTAATGCCCAGGAAGAGGGAGTTGAGTTTTTGTTTAATCAGCAACCCCTGGAAATCATCGGTAATAACCACGTTACAGGCATTAGAGTGATCGCGACTGAATTGGGCGCTGCCGATGAAAACGGGCGGCAAAAGCCGATACCCGTCACTGGTAGTGAACAGGTGATCGCTGCTGACATCGTATTACTAGCCTTTGGGTTTCAACCCAGCCCTGCCCCCTGGTTCGCTCAGCACGACATTGCGCTTAACGATTGGAACGGTGTAATCGCCGATGAAAATCAGGCTTATCCTTTCCAGACCGACAATGAGAAAGTATTTGCAGGTGGCGATATGGTTCGTGGTTCGGATTTGGTGGTTACTGCCATCTGGGAAGGTCGTAAGGCAGCAGAAGGGATTCTGGACTTTCTTGATGTTTGAGTTTGAAGGCTAACCAGAGGACTTACAGAGGGTTAGAGTGACAACAGGCCATAATATGTCGGATCTAAAAAATGACCGTTTCCTGCGGGCTTTATGGCGCGAGCCTGTTGACGCTACACCTGTGTGGGTGATGCGGCAGGCCGGTCGATATCTACCGGAATATCGGGCCAGGCGGGAACGGGCCGGAGATTTTATGTCCTTGTGTCAAAATCCTCAAGGTGCTTGCGAGGTTACCTTGCAGCCTCTGGAGCGTTTTGACCTGGACGCAGCGATATTGTTTTCCGATATTTTGACTATCCCCGATGCCATGGGCCTGGGTCTATACTTTGATCAGGGCGAGGGTCCCAAATTTCGAAAAGTCATCGAGTCGGCGAAAGATATAGAAGATCTGCCCATCGTAAATACCGTCTCCGATTTACCCTATGTGCCTGATGCTATTCGCTTAATCAGACGAGAATTGAATGGCCGGGTACCACTGATCGGTTTTTCGGGGAGTCCGTGGACGCTTGCCACCTACATGATCGAAGGTGGGAGTAGTAGGGATTTCGCCAGGATAAAAACAATGGCTTACAGCCAGCCGGATCTACTGGCTGTATTGCTTGAAAAGTTGACGCTGTCGGTTATCGATTATCTCAATACACAAATAGCTGCTGGTGCCCAGGCGGTACAGATTTTCGATACCTGGGGTGGGGTATTGAGTACCTCCGCCTACCAGGAATTTTCATTAAAATATATGACTCAGATTGTCACAGGATTGAATACGTATGCTGAAGGCAGAAAGGTGCCAGTCATCCTGTTTACCAAAGGTGGTGGCGGTTGGCTTGAGGCGATATCTGCGTCTGGGTGTCAGGCAATAGGGTTGGACTGGACCCAGAATATTGGTCAGGCCAGGAGCCGAGTAGGGGGCCGTGTGGCCCTCCAGGGCAATCTGGATCCCGCTATTCTTCGTGCGCCAGCAAGTGTCATTGAAGCTGAAGTGGGCGCGATACTGGCTAGTTACGGTAAGGGCGCCGGGCATGTATTCAATTTGGGTCACGGGGTTACCCCAGATATTGATCCCGAGCGTGTTTCGGCTTTTGTTGATGCAGTTCACGATTATTCTGTGAACTTTCACTAAAATGCGCCTTGAAATGAGCGCTTGTCACCTAAAACTGCCGGCCGGGTAAATCGTCTTGCATTTGGCGATATGAGGGTTACTCTTTAGCCTACAGACCAATTCCAGTTGGTGATATACGCTAGGTCGGGTAGCAAATTAATACTGATTACCGATTTGGTTTCTGGCGAGGTATAACGGAGCAGTTTGCAAGAGTGCTAAACAACGATGGCCATTTCCCAAATCCAAATTAGCGTATCGGATCTGACTTTAGGTATGTATGTATCGCGTTTAGACCGGCCATGGAAAAATACGCCTTTCCCATTGCAGGGTTTTCATATCAGGGCCAGTGAAGATATCGCGTCACTAAAAAGTTATTGTGATTATGTTTATATCGATGTAACTAAGGGCCGAGGTGTACTCGACGCTACTGGCGTGGTGTTGCCCCGGAGTGATCGACGTGCGCAGTTCAGACCGACCAGCCCAGGTCGGCGGCAATCTTCGAGGGACCACCCGGTTGTTGATGATAGCCCGCCCATCAATGTCCGCAAAGGGGTCTACGATGTTAAAGCGTCCTTACGTGTCGAGGTTGAGCAGGCAAAGCACATCGTTCGAGATCTGCGAGCTAATTTGTCGTTGGTAAGCCGCCAAATCGCCCGAGGCAAGTTGGAGGATTACGATAAATTGAAAGAAAATGTTGGGGGGATGGTGGAGAGCGTACTGCGCTGTCCGGACGCATTTACCTGGCTGGTGCGCTTGCGAGATAAAGACCAACATACCCATGACCACAGCTTACGATCAGCATTGTGGGCGGTACAGTTCGCCCGCTTCATCGGTATGGATAGACGGGAAATTTCAGTATTGTGCCTGGGTACTTTGCTGAAAGATATCGGTAAAACTAAATTGAGTAACGCCCTGTTGCGTAAACAAAACAGGACTGAAGAAGAAAACCATGAGTATCATCAGTACGTGTCCTATGGTGTTGAACTGTTGCGTAACACTCGTAATATTGAGCCCCGGGTTATTTCAATCGTGCGTTATCACGCTGAGCGCCACAATGGCCAAGGTTTCCCCGAAAGAATATCGGGGACAAAAATACCTCTGCTGGCAAGAATTGCTGGTATTGCCACTACCTACGATACTATCAGTAATCCCAGACAAAGCGATAAGCCAGCAGCGCCTTCAAGAGCAGTAAGCCTGCTTTACAACATGCGCGGTGAAGAGTTTCAGGAAGACCTGGTGGTTCAATTTATTCAGTCGGTGGGTCTGTATCCCACCGGGACCCTTGTCGAACTTACAACTGGGGATATTGGTGTTATCGTTGAACAACACCCTCAATCCCGTCTTACCCCACAAGTCGCAATTCTTGGTCGAAGTGCTGATGATTTGAACGACAATATCTTTTTGATCGATCTCAAGGACGAAGAGAAGACCCGCGAAGCGCTTAGTCAAACTGATGGGACCCGATTACAGGATGCCGACCGGATAGCAATTGCTCGAGACCTGGAACCTACGGGCTACGATATTGATTTGGCAAACGTATCGACACTGTTTATGAATGACACAACGGAATCTAAAGAAGGATTCTGGTCGTCCGTACGAGGTAAAATCGGGTTCGCGAGATTGAATTAGGAATCAGATTTGGAGATCCGGCTGACAAGCCAGTCGGGGGATTTAGCTAGTCTGGCTGAATTCGTTGGCCAATGACATAGCGATGCTTTCACCCATCTGGACAGCCAGTCCAGGTGCCAGCTTAGCTTCCAGACGTGTTTGATCAGGTAACAACAAAATCACTGTAGAGCCAAATTTAAAGCGTCCAATTTCGGCTCCTTTTTCAAATCCAGATGACCTGTTATTGTGAATATTTCTATGATTGCAAACGATGGGTTTGCGCGGTAAATAGTTGCCATGCCATACACTTTCAATACCTGCGACCATCATCGCTCCGACCATGACAAGTGCAAATGGACCTTTGCTGGGATTCAAACACGCACACCAAGCGTTCATTTCGGGCGAATAATTCGGGAATCAGCGAGGCCCTCGCGGTATTGACGGAAAACAGCTTTCCAGGAATATACTGAGAATGTAGTAGTCTCCCTGATAGCGGCATATGTACCCGATGGTAATCCCCTGGAGAAAGATAGGTGGTAATAAATTTGCCACATTGGAACTGCAGAGCAATCGCTTTATCGTCGATCAGATCACTTGCAAGATAGCTAAGGCCTTTGGCCTGGATTAACTGCCCATCAGTAATAGCTCCGCACTGGCTGATAGTGCCATCGGCGGGTGAGATTAGCACATTGGCATCAGTGGCAATGGGGCGGGCATCTGGCTTCAGCGCTCGGGTAAAAAAATCATTGAAACAGGGGTAGGCGTCTAAATTCTGGTCGTAAGCCTCGTTCATATTAACCTGGAATTTCTTGCTGAAAATCCTGATCAGGAAATTTTTGAGCCAGGGTAATTTTGACTCAGCCAGGCCAGCGCCCAGCCGAGACAGTAGATGTTGTGGCAACAGGTACTGTAGACCACAGAAAAGCTTATCTTTGATACTGTTCACGCTAGTACTCATAGACGCAGGTTCTAAGTTGGTGCCCGCAGGCTTTGACTGCCAGAAAGCCGGAGGATCGTTCGACGCTATTGTACGGTGATTTGGGCAGAGTGTTGCAGGGTTATTGTTTTTGGTCCTGATATTTGGACCTTTATACATAGTCCAGGCTTGCTCTAATTCTGTGATAACTTTCGAAGCGCCGGACCAATATTTCGCCCTCTTCGCAGGCATTACGTAGAGCGCAGTCAGGATCATCTTTATGGCTACAGTTACGAAACCGGCATCGGCCCAGAAAAGCTCTAAATTCAATAAAACCCCTGGCCAGTTGTTGTTGATCGAGGTGTATTAGTCCAAATTCCCGAATGCCCGGTGAGTCTATAATACTTCCGCCGCCGGGTAATAAATACAGATCTGCTGTGGTGGTGGTGTGACGGCCTTTTGTTTTAGCGGTTGATAGCCTGGCAGTTGTAGCCTGGGCCGGCGGGCACAGAGTATTGATAATCGATGACTTACCGACGCCAGATTGCCCAACAAAGACACTGGTTCGGTGGGTGAGTAAAGTACTTAGCTGATCGATCCCTTCACCAGTCTTAGCAGACACGGTTACGACCGGATAGCTCAGATCTTTGTACGATGCCAGCATAGTCGCTACCTGGGAAACCCGTTCCGTATCCAGATCACTTTTGTTAAGAATAATAATTGGTGAAATCTGATGATGTTCACTGGCGACAAGATAACGGTCAATTAACTCACCGTAGGGTTCGGGTTCGGGTGCCACCACAATCAGGATGTAATCTATATTTGCCACCACGGTTCGGATATTGCCGCGATTATCGGGACGTTCCAGTTGGCTGGTTCTGGGTAATACGGCAGAGACTACCCCGTTTGGATTGCCGTCACGCCAGATCACCCGATCGCCAGTAACCAGGGATTCAAGGTGAGATCGGAAATAACAACGGCGCAGAGGGCTATCTGGTATGAGTTCTGACATTATGTCAGCCTGGTTGCTGTAACGGGTCACGACGGTGCCTTTTTGTTCTGGTCCCAGCTCGCTGGAGGCAAGAAGTTGCTCAAGCACGCGATCGGTCTTTGGTGTCGACAGGGCGCGGGATTTTTTGTCGCGTATGCGCTTTTGTTGTTGCAAGGTGAGCTTTGACTTAACCATGGCCCTGTCGTCTGCGGCTGTCACGGCTGCTCAGCTTATAGCATAATGTGCCGCGATAACATTGGATCCAGCAACTTTGCAAAATGCCATTTTTGACTTACTGAAAGAGTATCTGCCACTGCTAATTGTTGTGGTGGTCTCTGTTGCGGTGTTGAGGTTTGCGCATCAGATGTTAATCCGGCGGCCAGATCATCGATCCTCACCCCTGTTTCGACAGATAAGCCTGCTAGTACTTACCGTTATTGCTTTGATTTCGGTGATTCTGGCGTTACCCGTTTCCGAGGCAGCGCGGGGTGACCTGCTAGGTTTACTTGGCCTTGTCCTCACTGGTGTTTTTGCTTTGTCCTCGACTACCTTTGTCTCTAATGCTATGGCCGGCTTTATGCTCCGTATAGTCAAAAGCTTTAATCTTGGTGATTTCGTGCGCGTCAACGAACATTTTGGTCGAGTTACGGAGCGTGGTTTATTTCACACTGAAATACAGTCCGAGGAACGGGACTTGATTACCCTGCCTAACCTCTATTTAACCACGCACCCAGTAAAGGTCGTACGTGCTTCTGGGACGGTAGTTTCCTGTGAATTATCACTGGGTTACGATGTGCCTTATTATAAAGTGGAGCCGTTAGCCAGGCAGGCGGGCATCGATGCCGGTTTAGAGGAGCCTTTCATGCAGATTTTAGTCCTGGGTGACGATGCTATTACCTATAAGATAGCTGGCTTTTGCGCTGAGGTAAAACACATACTGAGTTTACGAACCCGTCTGCACAAGGCTTTACTCGATCAACTACATGGCGCTGGCATAGAAATTGTGTCTCCCGCTTTTATCAATCAGCGACGTATGCTTGAGGGCGATCGTAAAATCGCACCGGCCAGATCAAAAGTTGTCGGGATAGACGAGATCCGCGAGCCCGAGTATTCAATCTTTGATAAAGCTGAGCGAGCAGAAAAAATTGGTGCCCTTGAAAAGGAATTGAGTTTGCTTAAAGATCAGGTTAAAGCCAGCACCAAGCTAGTCGAAGAAGGTGTATCGGACGGAAGTGATGATAAATCAGCGCTCCATCAGGCAGAAGATCGTATCCGGCATCTGGAAAATGTCTTGCGGGTTGCCAGGGAAAACCTCGGTGACTAAATTACTTTCCAGGTGGTTCTTTATGCGGAAGGCCTTTTTCGCTGAAGGCTCCCCTGGCTAAGAATTCGCTGTGAGATTTGATGCTAACTGACCCGGTACCATATGGATACGAAAATGGATGAACTAAATCTTATCTGGATTGACCTGGAAATGACCGGACTTGATACTGCCAGGGATTTCATTATTGAAATCGCAACATTGGTAACTGACAAGAATCTTAATGTGCTTGCCGAGGGTCCAATGTTGGCGGTCCATCGGAGCGATGAACTGCTTGATGGCATGGACGACTGGAATACCCGCCAACATGGTCAATCCGGGTTAACGGATCGGGTTCGTAACAGTACCTTGACTGCCCGAGAAGCTGAGCGGCAAACCATCGACTTTCTCAAGGTTTGGGTGCCGCCGGGGAAATCCCCCATGAGTGGTAATTCGATTTGCCAGGATCGTCGTTTTTTAGCCCGCGAAATGCCCGCCCTGGAAAACTTCTTCCACTACCGCAACCTCGATGTCAGTAGCATCAAGGAGCTGGTGACGCGCTGGCGACCAGAATTACTCAGTGGCTTTCGCAAGAAGGGTTCTCATCTCGCGATGGACGATATCAAGGATTCTATTGCCGAACTCGCTTATTACCGCGAGCATTTTATTATCAATGAATGAGGCCCGGCTCCTGGAGCCGCGCCGTTGATGTAGCCTCTAAAAAATATTGTAGGAGATAGTCGTGATTGTAGACCCCATTATTCCAAGGCAAAGAATTGAGGCGATGCGCAGTGAAGGCTGGTGGCGTGATGAAAACCTGCTGGATTATTTCGACACTGCGCTGGCTGAATGTCCTGATGAAGTTGCTGTAGTGGATTTTCGCACCGAAACTGGTGAGAAAATTATTGTTACCTATCGGGAGCTCGATCAGCGTTCTCGGCGTATCGCTGTTGCCCTTGCGCATTACGGTATCGAAAAACAGGATGTGGTGTCTTTTCAACTGCCCAACTGGTGGCAGTTTGTTGCCGTCAACCTCGCGTGTTTGCGTATTGGTGCAGTTAGCAACCCGTTGATGCCGATTTTTCGAGAGCGGGAATTGTCTTTTATGGTGGATTTTGCCGAATCAAAAATCTTGATCGTGCCCAAACTATTTCGTGGCTTTGATCATGAAGTGATGATCAATAATATGCGTGAGCAACTACCCCACTTACAGCATTTGTTCGCAGTGGGTGGCGAGGGCGACAGTAGTTTCGAGGATCATTTGCTTAACCACTCTTTGTCCACTGATCCGGACGTTTTATTCAGGGAACGTCAGCTCAACCCACTCGACGTGATTTTACTAATGTATACCTCCGGGACTACCGGTATGCCCAAAGGTGTGATGCATTGCGCTAATACCTTTGTTTACAACGTTCACACGATGATCGGGCGCTGTAAGCTTAGTCGGGACGATAATGTCCTGATGGGTTCTCCGCTGGCCCACCTGACTGGCTTTATGTACGGCATGTGGATGCCGATGATGCTGAAAACTAAAATGATTTTGCTTGATGTCTGGAACGTCAATACCGGTTGGCAACTGATTGCTGACGAGCAGGCTTCTTTTGCCATGGGCGCAACCCCTTTCCTGGCTGACCTGACCAACTCTGATCGTGTCGAAGAATGTAATTCATCGCGCTTTCGATTGTTTGTCTGTGGTGGCGCACCGATTCCCCGCGTGTTAGCCGAGACGGCTGCTGAACATCTCGATATTCACTTGATGGCGGTTTGGGGCATGAGTGAGTGTGGTGTAGCGACCACAACCAGGCTTGATGATCCCAAAGATAAAGTGTTTGGTACCGATGGTGTAGCGGTGCCGGGTTGTACTGTGAAGGTTGTCGACGAGAATCGCCAGCCTGTACCTGTTGGGGTAGAGGGGCGCTTGTTGGAACGTGGCCCGGCGACTTTTATTGGTTATCTAAAAAAGCCCGAAGCTTATGATGTCGATGGAGATGGCTTCTTTGACACCGGAGATCTCGCCACCATGGATGCCGATGGTTATATTCGCATCACTGGACGTTCGAAGGACATTATTATTCGCGGAGGCGAAAATATACCCATCGTAGAAGTTGAGAATCTGCTCTACACCCACCCTGACGTGGTTGATTGCGCTGTCGTTGCCATGCCCGATGACAGACTCGGAGAGCTGGGCTGTTGCTTTGCCACTTTGAAAGACGGCGCGACAATGACTTTTAACGAAATGATCGAGTTTCTTAAGGACAACAAGCTGGCCAAAAATTATCTGCCGGAGCATCTTGAAATTCTCAGTGAGATGCCCCGTACCGCCAGTGGTAAGATTCAGAAATTTGAATTGCGGGAAATTGCGAAAACAATTCGTTAATCAAACCCGTTCGTGACGGATAACCTCAACAGCTAATATCAGACATTAAAGGCGCACACTACCAAAGCGGGCTTAATTGCCTCTTATTACCTATTACGAGGAGATTTATATGACTATGCCCTGGTTATCCGAAGAAGATTTGTTTATCAAAGATACTGCCGAGCGCTTTGCTCGCGAGCGACTTAAAGACGGGTATCAGGGCCGCTGCAATGACCACCACCTTGATCGTAAACTGCTCAAAGAAATGGGCGCGTTGGGATTAATCGCACCGACCTTTGGTGAAGACTACGGTGGTATCGGCTCGACCAGTTTGTTGTCAGGGGTGATCTGCGAGGCTATCGCCTACGCTGATCTGAGTATGAGCTACATCTGTATGACCACGCCCTTAATTGGTGGGGTGATTGAAAAATACGGCAACGAAGTCATGAAAGAAGATGTATTGCCAAAAATGGCGGCAGGTGAATTGATCGTGCAACTAGGTCTGACCGAGCCTCGCGGTGGGTCTGATGCAGCGAACCTGATTGTCAAAGCCGAAAAAAAGGGCGATAAATATGTAATTAACGGCGAGAAGACTTCTATCAGTTATGGTGATCAGGCGGAAATGATGTTGCTCTTTGCTCGCACTGATCAAAACAAACCTGGCGCGCGCGGAGTATCAGCATTCTTAGCACCGCTGGATTTACCCGGTGTCACCTGCACCCACTTTGATGATATTGGGACCCGCCCCGTGGGCCGTGGTCAGGTCTTTTTTGATGATGTTGCCATTCCAGAGAGCGCTTTATTGGGCAATGAAGGTGAAGGCTTCACCAAAGTGATGGAGGGTTTCGACCTCAGCCGCATGCTGATTGCTCTGCAGTGTCTGGGTACTGCTCAGGCCTCGGTGGATGAGACCTGGCAGCATATACAGGATCGGGAAGCCTTTGGACGGCCCCTGGCCAAGTTTCAGGGCACCACTTTTCCTCTGGCCGAACACGAAGGCAAGATGGCCGCCGTGCGAGCGTTGTGCCATCAGGGCTTGATGATGCGCGACAAAGGCCTACCCCACACCAGCGAGGCGGCGATGGTGAAATGGATGGGACCGAAACTGGCTACCGATGTAATTCAAAATTGCATTCTGCTCAATGGCCACTATGGATACACCACCGAAATGCCCCACCATCAGCGTATGATGGATGTTATGGGTTTACAGATCGGTGACGGCACCGCGCAAATTATGAAGACTATCATTACCCGCGAAAAAATCGGTTCGATTGGCGTAGCGTATAAATAGGGATGGTGTAAAAATAGTCTCAGGATGAGGTGTTTTCAGAGACAGGAGAGGCAAAGGGTGCCCTCAAAACGTAAAAAAGCCGACATATCCTGTCGGCTTTTTTACCGGGTTCGGATTACTGTTTCCTGCTTTTCGCTTTAGTTTTTGTTTTTAGTAAATGCGATAACCGAGATCCGATCCTCAAATTTTCACGCCCAGGGTTTCAGCAGTCTCAGCCGGTGTGGCGACCTCCCGACCCACGGAGCGCGATAATTCACTGACTTGGCCGACTACCTCGGCGTTGGTTGGTAAGCCGAGTTCAAGATAAGGCCAGTCGCCCAGCCCGATGGAGATATGCCCACCCTCGCGAATAATCTTTGGTGTGAGGGCTAGCAAATCACCGCCATGATTCATCGCTGTCCAGTGGATATTGCGATTCTCCGGAATAAACATACTGTGGGCATCCAGCCCTTGCTCCGTGCCGGGATGGGCAGATGGCAGGTCGTCACCGGTCATAATCAGGCTGGCAAATGCGGGTTCTGCAATTGCACCCATATCGATAAAGGCCAAAAACTGCCGGGTAAAACCGATATTCCACAGGGAAGCGTAGGGTCTGACCTGAACCGCCTTCAATTGCTCGGCAAAATGCAGCAGGGTTTTGGTGGTGTTTAAATACACCGCCTCGTTACTGCGGAAGCCTTTTACCACGGGGTTATAGGCATCGATATTGGTGGTGCCCATATCGAGGGGCGCGAAGTGGGGTCGGGTTGCTGGATCTTTGGCGAGTTCCAAAATTGGCTGAATTCTTTCGGAGGCATCACCATCATTGGCAAAAGCCCCTAGTGTCGGATGAATCAAAATGTCACTGCCTGCCTTAATGCGGCGGATAATATCAGCATAAACCGCTACGTCATGCTCAGGGCCACCGTCTTTATTGCGGGCATGGAAGTGGACGATCGACGCCCCTGCTTCCCGACATTGAGTCGCTGCCTCAGCAATTTCTTCCGGTGACCACGGGACATGGGGGTTGTGGTCTCGCTCAGCATATTCGTTGATACGAGCTTCGATGATGAGCTTGTTCAAAGGCCTACCTCGTTATAATTATGGATCAATTGCCTGTGTAGGCATCATACCGGATTGAACAGGAGTGGGAGAAGGCTGCGATTAGTCCGAACAAAGGTCCTGTATCCTGTTTATAAGGTTCAGTATATTAAGCTGATGTTGCTTGTGCCAGAGGCTAGAAATTAGCTTTTGTGTTGTAGTGCAGACCTGTGACCCGATGATGATTATCTAGCGTCAGCACCACATCGGCTCTTTCTGGCATCTCATACAAGTTGTGTAGAGTCAGACGCTCGTAGTGCTGAATAAACCGTATCAGGGTGTCCTCGTCCATAATTTTGCTGGTAGGGGTATTGTTCGAGGTATTCCTGTTCCAGTTATTGTTGTTGACAAGCTTGGCTTCCTGCTCAATGCGCCAACGTCGAATACTGTCAAAATTCGGCGCTTTCAGCATAATTAATCGATCAATCAATCTGAATAAGTCCCCGTAACTATTTTTTAATTGCTCGTTAATGTAGTTGCGCCATACTCCGTTTTTATCTTCTTCCGCTTCGAGAGTGTTAACGGGCACGCTCAACCCATAGTTATCCATAGTGCTTGAGCCGAGACACCATCCCTCAAAAATAATTAAATCAGTGGGTCCGGTAAAAGTTTCCCACTGGGCCTCAGGTTTGCGGTCGTCGAGGGCTTTGTCAAAGCGAGGTAAGTGTATTGTTTGTCCGTGTTTCAGCGCTTTGAGTTGTTCGATAATAGTCATACCCAGGGTTGTGTCATGGGTTCCCGGCACCCCTCTAGTCTGTAATAGAGGGTGCACGAGGCGGGCCAGATTCTGTCGATCGGCCCGACACAAGTAGATATCATCCAGTGACAAAATAGCCGTTTGCCAATGGTGGTTTTCTTCAAGGATGATCTTCAATACTGCGCTTAGCGTGGATTTCCCAGTGCCCTGGGCGCCGCTAATGCCTAGTACGGCACCGACATTGGTGGCTTTGTCAGCGATGCGGGGCTTATCGGTGCCAGGTGTGCACCGGCGGTGAACCCACTCGGCCAGGGGCAGATAGTAATTATCGATAATCTCCAGAAAGTCATCAGGAAGACGTTGACTTTTGATAAAGTGTTTTAGACGGTCTGCAAGGGCTGGGATCATTGCCGGTACGGTCTCACAAGGGCAATCTCATGGGCGGTTCAATGGTAGAAACGAATGTTTAGCATAAAGCAGGGAGCGACTTTCGCCAATTGCTCAACGACATATTTGAATCGTTGCAGGCTCTCAGTAAACCTGGCTTTTTATGTATGCCGTTTCTGCAACGACTACCAGCAGTAACGACTAAACGGATTAAAACCTGATGTGATTGAGTGTAATTATCAGTGACGGGCGGCGCGGGATAATGCCATAATCTGTGGTCGAGGTAAGACTTAATCGCTCAATCTATAAGACCAGGAGGATAGTATGACAATTAAAGCAGGCGACAAAGCACCGGAAGGTCGTTTCAATGTAATGAACGAAGATGGTCCGGGTTCTTTGAGCACCAAAGATCTTTTCAATGGCAAAAAAGTGGTAATTTTTTCTGTTCCTGGCGCATTTACGCCAACGTGCTCGCGGCAGCATCTGCCGGGATTTGTTGAGCAGGCCGGTGCGATTAAGGCCAAAGGCGTTGATACTGTCGCCTGTACAGCGGTCAACGATGCGTTCGTCATGGATGCCTGGGGTAAGTCCGCAAATGTTGGCGACAATGTGTTGATGTTGGCTGATGGCAACGGTGAATATGCTAAAGCTCTGGGCCTTGAGCTGGATGGTACTGGTTTTGGCCTGGGCCAGCGGGGCGCGCGCTTTGCCCTGGTGGTAGAAGACGGTACAGTGACACAGACTTTTATCGAAGAAGGCGGTGCCTTTGAAGTTAGCTCTGCGGAGAATGTATTGGCGAATTTGTAGGGTTATCTTCACTGCCGTCTTATCAGGCCCGCTGATAAGACGGCAGGTGATAGACATACTGAATGGATAAAAAGCTGGGGCTAATTACTCCAGCTTTTTTCTGTTCTAGATCCCCGCCCAGCTGTTTTCTTCTATTACCTGATTAGGGTAGCAATGATTTAGGGTAGAAAATATTGCTCCTCTCGCAACAGATAGAGTGGATTTTTTCCTCTTCGTGATCTGCCGAATACTTAACGGTGATTAGAGACAGCTTGCTGTATCGATTTTTTATAATGGCCTAATGAGGGTTCGTTACAGCCGATAATGACTTCCTCTAGAGCGTGCGATAGATAGCCGCGTTCGATATCTTCCGAAATCCGATAGTCTTCTTCGTCAACCGTCCTGAAGGCCAGGTCGATGTTGGCATCCCAGTGCTTTCTGGCTTTGGGTTCGGTGACTGGCTCAGGGACATAGCAATCGAAGCGAATCACGCATTCGTCGACTCGATCTTTGGATGGGAAAACCCGCCAGGTTTCGACATGGTCGGCCTGCATAACGAAAATCGTGTTTGGGAAAAGCTGGTAGGAGAGTCCCGTGTGCCTGATAAAGTCCCATTCACTTTCCGGTTTGTCGCGTAGGGATTCAATGCTTTTGCGGATGACTGCTTCTCGATGATTTAAGCCAAAAGGTTCAAACAGACATTTATTGTGGAAAAACAGCGGCGCGACAGTGTTTTTGTGCAAGGTGTTGAAATGATAGGCCTCCAGAAAGGTCTCAATGGGCTGCTTCCAGTTGGCGCGGCGCTCAATGGTACGGGTTTCGTCAGCGTGGTAAGCACCGAAATCATAGGCTGCTAGCTCACTCCCTAGACCAGCGAGGTGAGCGTCGACAAGCTGCTCGAGATCCTCGCTACCATTAGCCTTAGGGTTGGGGATAAGCCAGAGCATGCCATGCTTTTCCAGGGTCGGCAGGGGGATTAAACCAGCCTCTGCGGGATCGACACCGGGAAATGAACGTTTGTCTGGCAGGCCAATCAGTTGGCCTTGTTTATTGTAATTCCAGGCATGGTAAGGACATATAAATGAGGCACTGCGGCCACAACCTTTGGCCAGTGGTGTACCCCTGTGGCGACACATATTCACGAAGGCTCTGGCAATACCGTCATCACCCCTGATTAGCAACGTTGGAATTTCACCATGCTCTTCGGCCAGATAATCGCCAGCTTCGGGGATCAGGCCGGAAAGCCCCATAAACAGTGGATAGTCACGAAACAGGGTGGCTTTCTCACGGCGAAACCAGTCGGCGCATGTGTATTCGCTAACCGGGTGTTTCAGCACTTTTACGCCCAAGTCGGTGGTATCGGCATCGATATGAGCGAAGGCTTGTTTGGTCAGATGGATCTGCAATTGCTGTTGCATGCTGTGCTCCAGTGTGAGGTGGGTGTTTGTGCCACTTGCCTTTGAATCGTTGCCTGTGCATTGTATAGCGGAAATGTTTTCACAGACTAATAATTGCCATCAAGCAAATTAGGTAAATATCGCTGCATTATGGCAGAATCAGTAGTCCTATTTTAAACCGAAATTCTCTACTAACTAAAATTGCAAGGAGTATGTATGGACGTTGGCGTCGTTATGGCTTTTCAAAGTAGCCACAATCAACCTTTATCAGACCTCGAGGTTTACCAGAAAGAAATTGAAGTGGCCAAGTTGGCTGAACCACTGGGGTTTAGTTCCATCTGGGGGGTAGAACATCATTTTACTGATTACACCATGTGTCCCAATCCTATCGAGTTTTTAACCTATATGTCGGGCATCACGAGTACAATCAAGCTGGGTACGGCAGCGATGATTCTGCCCTGGCATAAAGACCCATTGCGTATCGCCACGGATTTGTCCATGCTCGACAATCTATCAAATGGCCGCGTGATAGTCGGTCTCGGACGGGGCCTGGGCAGAGTTGAATACGACGGTTTTGGTATTGATATGGCCTCGTCGCGGGATCGTTTTAACGAAGCTGCGCCGATGATTCTCGACGCACTCGAAAATGGCGTAATGGCCGAGCACCATGGCGAATTTTTCGATCAGATCGCCGTAGATATCCGCCCCAAACCAGTCAGAAGTTATAAAGACCGTACCTACATTGTTTCGATGTCGCCGGACACTGTGCCTCATGCGGCACGCCTGGGTGGTACTATGATGACCTTTGCGGTGGGTCCCTGGGAGCAGCGGGCGAAGGATATTCGCTTGTATCGAGAGCTCTTTGAAAAGGAACATAATCGGCCAGCGCCGCCCACTTCGGCGAATATTTTTACCTATTGTGATAAAGACTCCGGTCGGGCCAAGGACATGGCTTATAAATATATGGGCGACTACTGGGAATCGGCCATGAAGCACTACGAAATGAAAGGCGAGCATTTCGATAGCATCAAAGGTTACGAACACTACGGGCGTTCCGCTGTAGCGATGCGCGAAGACGCGCAGCGCGTGACCGAGCAATACGTCGAACAGCAAATTTATGGCACACCCGATGAATGTCTCGAAAAGCTGAGGGGTATTGAAGACATTGTTGGTCCGATCGAGCTCAATTGTTTCTTTACCTATGCCGGTATGGATTATGAGCAGGGCAAACAAAGTATGACCCTGTTTGCCGAAGGTGCTTTGCCGGCATTGAAAAAGTGGGAATATAAGGAAAAAGCAGCCTGATTTGTCCGGTGTAGTTTCAGGGAGTCTTTTATGGGGCTGCCCGCAAGCCAGAAAAATCAGCGTCAAAGTAGACAAATGAGATCATAAAGTAAGGGGAGAAGCGCGTTGGCGATAAATGAGTGGACAACAAAAACAATTACCGCGGGGGGTTCTGAGCTGGTCTTCACAGAAGGCGGTAGTGGTAAGCCCCTGTTGGTACTATGTGAAGAGCTAGGCGATCCAGGCTGGTTGAAATGGAAACAGACGCTCGTTAAAACACGTAGGTTGATCACGCCACAGCATCCAGGTTTTGGTGTGTCACCGCGTATTAGCTGGGCGCTAAGTATCGGTGATCTAGCTAATTATTATGCTCAGGTAATGGTTGAACAGGGCTGGGTTGGTGCTGATGTCATTGGCTTTAGCCTCGGCGGCTGGATCGCGGCGGAGATGGCGGCGCAAAATCCGGCGCAGTTTTCATCCATCACACTGGTAGCGCCCATGGGTATCAAACCACCAGAGGGAGAAATTTGCGATATTTACCAATATCTTACTGCCGATTACATCGCTGCCAGTGTCAGCAATGTTGAGGCCACGCCTGAGTTTTCTGGTTTATTCGGGGGCGATATAACCCCCGAACAATTTGAACGATTCCAGGATGCGACGGCCGAATCTGCGCGTTTTGCCTGGCAGCCCTACATGAATAACCCGGCACTGAGTCATCGCCTTGGTTTGATTAAAGACTTGCCGACGCAAATCCTGTGGGGCGACGAAGATAAGATCGTGCCGTTCAGTACGGCTGCTGTTTATCAAAAAGCTATCGCAGGATCTAAGGTGGTGACCTTTAAAGGTTGTGGTCATCGTCCAGAAATCGAACAAACCGATAAATTTCTTGCCGAAATTCAGGCATTTTTATCTTAGATCGATACTAGCCTACGAGGCATAGCTGAGAGGGCTAGTATCAGATACAGGAGATCCAATCATGCATATTACGACATTTACGGAACGACCCTACGCCCATGTTCCCGAAGAAGAAGTGATCAAAAATTCCAGTTTTTTTGGGGTTTCTAATAAGTTTCTTGATCCGGTCAAAGGCGGCGCACTGTTTAATCGTTACTTCGATGAAAAAGTCTATGCTGAAGAGCTGGGATTTGATGGCGTTATGCTCAACGAGCATCATGCCAACCCGTTTACTATGGGGGGCGTAATGGACGTAGAAGCGTCTATTTTGGCGCGCATTACCAAAAAAGTGAAAATCGCTCTGATGGGCAACCCGCTGCCGGTGGCCGATCCATTACGGTTAGCAGAAGAATTAGCGACCATCGATATGATCTCCGGCGGACGCCTGGTCACCGGTTGGGTACGGGGTGCTGGTTGTGAGCAGCTGGCCAATAATATCAACCCGACCTATAACCGTGAACGTTTTGACGAAGCCCATGACTTTATTATGCAAGCCTGGAGTAAGGATGGCCCGTGGCGTTATGAAGGCAAGCATTACGAGTATCGGCACGTCAATCCCTGGGTAAAACCTATTCAGAAACCCATTCCTGAAACCTGGATACCCAGCCTCGTCAGCCCAGAAACCGCTCAGTTTGCGGCACGTAATCGCTATACCTATTTTGCGCTTGCGACCTTTTTGGCACCAACAGTAGAAATGTGGAACCTCTATGCGGACACCGCAGAGCAGGAGGGCTGGCAGGCCGGACCAGAATGCTTTGGTTATCTGCAAAAAGTTGTCTGTGCCGATACTGATGAAGAAGCTTATGAGCTGGGTAAAAACTATGTTTATGGCGGTGGACAACCAGCTTTTGCTCGACCCGAGTGGATGTTTCCTGCGGGCTACAATTCCAAAGCTGCGACAAAACGTATGGCTTATGCCCTGACTGACCCTGAAACAAATGAAGCAGTGGTTTCAGGTAAAGACGCTAGCGGAGAAATTGATGTTCCCGAGATGAAAAAATATAATACCGAAGTGCTTTACGAAAATTTAATACGTAATCGACAGATCATTACCGGTACACCGGAAACCTGTCTGGTGAAGATTCGGAATATTATGGAAACTTTACGTCCGGGTATTTTCGCAGTGTGGCATATTGAAGGTGGTCCGACTACTCATGAGCAATCCATGCATAGTATGAAATTGCTGGGTGAAAACGTGTTGCCAAAAATGAGAGAATGGGCGAAAGAACTGGATTTGCCTGGCCCTAGTGAAGTGAAGCCTGGATCACGTAAATTGCCGGCAAGCGGCAAGCGTGACCCGGTTTGTGATAAAACAGCACTAGCTGCCTAAGTTTATTTGGTTGTCATTGAGAAGGGGTGGCGTTGGCCACCCTTTTTTATGATGAAGGGAAAAATAACTATAAAGATCTAAATAACCGTTTGATTGGGCGCACGCAGTTATTACGCAATGTATTGTGCAGGTGGTAGACCCTGGGTTGTTGGGCTAGTAGAGTGACTTCTTTGTCGTTCACGGGGTGACCCGGGAAATATTTTTGCCGTAGCTTTAGTACGGATATTAAATCTATTTGCGCCATTGTTCGCCAGGCCCAGCCTTTTAGTTTCGACATGTTTTTATTCTTGACGAGGGCTGATGCAAAATCGATAAATGCGGGTTGGCCCGCGTGATCTATTAGCAGGTTGGTACGGTGGATATCTCCGTGGGCGACGCCAATGTTATGCAGTGTTGTGAGGAGCGCTGATGCCTGCGCAAAAAATGTGGGTGTCAGCCTGCTATCAGGGAGTAATTCTGTCGGTGCAGGTTTAGGCAATACGTTTGCGTCGAGTCGTTCCATTATTATTGCCGGGCCATCAATAACGCCAGTGAGGTCAGGGACTCCAGAGATGCCGTTCAGAGTGGCCAGGACAGAGGCTTCCTTGTCGACTGTCCATCGGCCCAGTGATTGTCTGACAAGGACATTGCAGTGGGAAAAATCCTTGATACAGAGCGACCGCTTTCGCCAGTCTACAAAATAAATTTTTGGCTTGAAGGGTGAATATTTTGCATCCTGCAAGACCCATTCGACATCATCGAGGGCCTTTCGGTTATTTATAGGCAGAGTAGTCATCCTTGAGTAATCGCAGTTGTTGTTTACGGTTGCCTGATCGAATCAATGTCAGGCGAAGCTATAGAGGACTTAAAAAACCTTCGGCCTATTATAGCCGCTACCCGGAATTGGAGACTGCTCCAGAGCGGATAATATCGGCTATATGTGACTTGTTTGGAATTACTGAGAAGCGTCTCGGTGCGAATGCGAGGTAAGGACATAGCTTTCTTGCATTTGTCACATGTTAGATCAGGCGCTGGTGTCTAAGAAGTGACAGATAAGCGGCATCTAAGCTTGCTAAGCGACATAAATTGCAGACAAAGAAAAGCCCCACACCATTTCGGAGGGGGCTTTGTATGGTGGGCCTTCCCAGACTTGAACTGGGGACCTGCCGATTATGAGTCGGATGCTCTAACCAACTGAGCTAAAGGCCCGGAACTATGTTAGTGAGTTTATTAAGTCTTTGGCGCTAACTGCTCGTGCCATTGTCGCCCTGGGGCTTATTGCTACGACGGGCGGGTATTATAAAAGTCTTTTGGCGTATCTGCCAGATTTAGAATTTGACGGTGTCTGGTAAATTCTCGGCCGGCCGGTCCGCTAATCAGGCATTTATAGACTTCTAGCTAACCGGTTTGACATCTACATTATTCATCCAGAAAGCTGCGCATATGTTCCGAGCGAGAGGGGTGGCGTAGTTTCCGTAACGCTTTAGCCTCTATCTGACGAATACGCTCGCGGGTGACGTCAAACTGTTTGCCGACTTCCTCAAGGGTGTGATCGGTATTCATATCGATGCCAAAACGCATCCGCAGTACTTTTGCTTCCCTCGCTGTCAGGCCGTTGAGTACCTCGTGGGTAGCCTCGGTGAGACTTTCCTGGGTCGCGGAGTTGACGGGCGAGTCGACATTGATATCTTCGATGAAATCGCCGAGATGGGAATCTTCGTCATCGCCGATAGGGGTCTCAAGAGAGATCGGTTCTTTGGCAATTTTGAGTACTTTGCGGATTTTTTCTTCCGGCAATTCCATGCGGATACCAAGTTCTTCAGGTGTTGGTTCGCGGCCCATTTCCTGGAGCATTTGTCGGGAAATTCGGTTGAGCTTATTGATAGTCTCAATCATATGCACTGGTATACGGATTGTGCGTGCCTGGTCGGCGATGGATCGGGTAATCGCCTGGCGAATCCACCAGGTGGCGTAGGTGGAAAATTTATAACCACGGCGGTATTCAAATTTGTCGACCGCTTTCATGAGGCCGATATTGCCTTCCTGAATAAGATCGAGAAACTGTAAACCACGATTGGTATATTTTTTGGCAATTGAAATGACCAGGCGCAGGTTGGCTTCGACCATTTCTTTTTTGGCGCGCCTGGATTTTGCTTCCCCAATGGACATGCGCCGGTTCATGTCCTTGATTTCAAGAATGCTGAGCCCGTGCTCAGCCTCTATTGCCGCGAGTTTTTGCTGTTCGCGGGCAATGTCTTCCTGACGTTCCCGTATCGCCGCCGCATAGGGCTGTTTTCGGCGAGCCAGGTTACTGGCCCATTTTGGATTGGTTTCGTTACCCGGGAAGTCTTCAATAAAATCCCGTCGTGACATGCCACATTCACGGATACAGATAGTCATGATATTGCGTTCGTGAATTCTGACCCTTGTCAGGTTGCTACGCACTGCTTCGATCAGTGGGTCGTATTGTCGCGGTGTTAATTTCAGGAACTTAAATATTTCACCCAGTTCGGCCAGATTTTTTTGTGCTGAATGATGGCTGCGGCCATTGCGCGCCAGGGAACGCTTAGTTTTGTCGTTTTGCTTACGAATTTGACTGAAGCGGCGCTCGGCCTCTACCGGATCGAGACCGCCTTCATTTTCATCCTCGTCCTCTTCTTCTGCTTCGTTATTGTCCTCGTTAGCGGCTTCCTTGGCGGCTTTTTTATTGGCTTGTTCGAGGGCCGAAGGAACGTGCTCAACGGGGTTGAGATAACCGGTGATAATATCGGTAAGCTTGCGTTGTTCAGTGGCGACGAGGTCGTATTCCTCTAAAACACGCTCAACATTGCCGGGCCACTCTGAAGAGGCGGCCATGACTTCGCGGATACCCTCTTCTATACGCTTAGCGATGGCAATTTCGCCTTCACGGGTGAGTAATTCGACCGTGCCCATTTCGCGCATATACATGCGCACGGGGTCAGTGGTCCGGTGCTTTTCGGTTTCTACGGCAGCGAGGGCGGCGGCGGCTTCGGCGGCGGCGATCTCGTCAGCGGAATTGTCACCGCTGGAAATGAGCAGAGAGTCCGCATCCGGGGCTGTCTCGTAGACGCCAATGCCCATGTCGTTGATCATTTGGATGATATCTTCGACTTGATCCGGATCTGATATATCTTCAGGCAGGTGGTCGTTAACTTCAGCATAGGTCAGGAAGCCTTGTTCGCGTCCTTGGGCTATGAGGTCTTTAATCCTGGATTGTTCGTGGGCAGCTTTGCTCATAGATTATTCATGCTCAGTCTGTGGTTGGGACTATCATGTCGGGCGATCATCTTGGTAACCGAGATCTTGCGGGCCGGGAATAAAGCGCGCGATTGTACAGTATTAATGGGGGCTTGTCTCTTATTTGCAAGCCTGTGTGTAGTGTAGACCAAGCCTATTGTTTCGCCAGGCCTGTCCGGCTAACTAATTGTTTTACAGCAAGAATTAATTCCGGTGCGGCATCTTCGGCTTTGAGTTTGAGCCACAGTTCAACGGCTGCCTTGTGATCTTCCTCGCTGAGAGGCGACTTGTTTGACAGACGTTCAATTTGCTGGATGATTGGCTGGTTTTGTTGCGCATCACGAAGCAGGTTGGTGAGGATATCTTCGACCTGGGTGCGGCTGGATTGGTCGGTATGTTGGGCAGCGGTCAAGAGGTCGGTGTTAACGATTTTGGTGAGCAGATTGGCCTGCTCTTCGCCATACATGCCACGCCAGTAGCCGAGCAGATTACTCAGTGAGTAGTTGGGACGATCGCGGAGCAGCTCGATTAAGGGCAATAATATATCCATCCCCGGGTGATTCAATTCGCTCAGTTGAGATGTATGCTCAAGGTTAATAATCGGCGTTAGACTCGGATTATTTGCCAGTAATGCGATTAACCAGTGCACTCGGGGCAAGCTGACTTTTTTGTCAGATTGTTGCGGTCGTCTTTGCCCAGCCTGTACTTGGGTGCGATGATTCTGACGCTTGTCGTGGTGACTAATCTGATCGCCTAGCTGGTTTTCGGGGTAACTCTGGCCATAATTTTGGCCGTAATTTCCAGGGTTGTGATTTCCTGAATCGTCATGTTTCGGGTAAGTGTCTTGATAACTATCCTTGTCGGCTACCGATGTTGTTTGCCAGGCTTCAGGTTCACTGATTTCCTGAACAATAAGGTTTTCTAGCGTGCCCGAGGCCATGCCGGTTTTTGTGGCTAACTGGTCGATCATTAATTGATGGAATACTCCTCGGGGCAGACGATTGATTAAGGATGCGGCCAGCTGACTTAACCTCGCGCAATCGTCAGGGAGATCTAGCTCCAGTCCAACGCTTAAGGTGTCAAACATAAATGTCGAAAGCGGCGTCGCACTGGCGATAAGCTGCTGGAATGCCTCACTGCCAATTTTTCGTACCAGGGTGTCCGGATCTTCGCCGTCCGGGAGGAATAAAAACTTGGCACTACGACCATCTCTCATGGTCGGCAGGCAGGTTTCCATAGCTCGGCGCGCAGCTTTACGCCCGGCACTATCGCCATCGAAGCAAAAGACCACAATGCTGGTGTAACGAAATATTTTTTCTAAATGCGCTACTGATGCTGCGGTGCCGAGGGTGGCGACCGCGTTGGTGATGCCGAATTGGGCGAGGGCAACAACATCCATATAACCTTCTACAACGAGAAGGTTATCCATATTTTTCCCGACGCGACTGGCTTCATAGAGGCCGTAAAGTTCACGACCTTTCTGGAATACAGCTGTTTCGGGTGAGTTTAGGTATTTCGGCTTGTCATCACCTAGAACGCGGCCGCCAAAGGCGATAGTACGGCCTCGGCTATCGCGAATAGGGAACATGACGCGATGGCGAAAACGGTCATATATTTTTCTGTTCTGATCTCTGACCACCAGTAAGCCAGCATTGATGAACTGTTCGGTTTTACTTTCGTCGCCCTCGGCTAAGACGAGTAAATTGTCCCAGCCCGGTGGAGCGAAGCCGATGCCAAAGGTGCGGGCTACTTCGCCGCTCAGACCGCGGCGTCGTAGGTAGGCAACGGCTTCGTTGTCTGACAGTGTGTCTCTCTGCTCGCTCGTCTGCTCACGTAGTTGACTGCGATAAAATTGATCTGCAGTTTCGAGCACAGCGTAGAGTTGTCGCCGCTGGTTGGTGTATTCGTCATCTCGAGAGCTTTCGGTGGGCACTTCCATACCCACCAGGCTGGCGAGGGTTTCAACCGCGCGAGGAAAATCGATGCGATCGTAGTCCATAACAAAACCCAGGGCATTGCCACCTGCCCCGCAACCAAAGCAATAATAAAATTGCTTGTCCGGGTTGACCGAAAAGGAGGGTGTTTTTTCGTCGTGAAAAGGACAGCGTGCCGAGTGGTTTTTGCCTGTTTTACGCAAGTCGAGGCGGGCGCCCACGACATCGACAATATCGACTCGGTCGAGCAGGTCATCGATAAACCGTTGTGGGATTCTTCCGGACATTCGCTTACTCATTTGGCAGCGGGCTTATTTAACCACAGAGTATTTAACAGCGAGAGCTATTTAATTATGAGGCTTTCCATTATCACCAGAGATGAACGTAAGGTGCCGAGCCAGATGTTCGATTATTGCCGCTGGATTACCGTTTTACCCACCGGGCGGTGGCTTATGTTGATACTCCCTAAACCAACTAAAGTGCACCTAGTTTAGCTTTTATAAGCTGGCTCACCGCACCAATGTCGGCTCGACCCTGGAGTTGTGGCTTAAGGATACTCATGACTTTACCCATATCCCGCATAGACTCGGCTTTGCTGTCATTGATGGCGCTAGCAATAAGTTCATCAAGCTCATGGTCGTTCAAAGCGGTGGGTAGGAATTCTGCAATGATCGCTAACTCGACTTCTTCCTGGGCCGATAAATCGTCTCGTCCTGCGGCATTAAATTGGGCGATTGAATCTCGACGCTGTTTGGTCATCTTATCGAGAATGGCCAGTACGCGAGTGTCGTCGATATCAATGCGCTCATCGACTTCAATACGTTTAATGTCGGCGAGGATAAGCCGGATTGCTCCCAGGCGCGGTTTGTCTTTGGCGCGCATAGCATCTTTCATGGCAGCGCTAATGATGCTTTTAAGCGTGTTGTCAGTCATGATCTGGCTACTATTAGAGTTATATCGTTGATTGTTTTTCAGATTTTGGATAAGTGATGGTATAGCTTGTAGAGTTTAGATTTGTATAAGCCTCTACCATCAGTCTAGCCCATGATAAATATGTTTTTGCTTACAACAATGTGCTGAAAAAAACCTGGTCAGAATAATCTGGCCGTGGAGCTCAAAAAAGCGCCATTACGGAGGCGCTTTTTTCACGGCTAGCTGTGGCGTTCAATGGTGCTCTAGCAGCACGGGTTACTGGCCCATTGTGGATGCGTGGCTGTGGTTTAATCTCCGAGAGATTTTAGTACATACGATCAAACTTTTTAGATTCGCGTTGAAGCTTTTTAGCGTGACGCTTAACAGCAGCAGCGGCTTTGCGCTTGCGGCTCCAGGTAGGTTTCTCGTAGAATTCCTTGCGACGAACCTCCGCCAGAATCCCGGCTTTTTCGCAGGATCGCTTGAAGCGGCGTAATGCGATATCGAAAGGTTCGTTCTCTTTAAGGCGTACTGATGGCATATCTTCCCTTGTTCAAATGTCATGTGGTTTAGTCAGGGCGGGCATTCTATACATATACCCACTCGCTTGCAAAAATTTATTTACGGCGACTCACTTAGTGGCAGAGGTCTAAGCATATGAATTCGGGGTGGTTTTGCGATGCGTCCCACATTATGATGCCCAGCCCCTGGGCGATGAAAGAAGAATATGCGCGTATTGGGTATAGAAACCTCCTGTGATGAAACCGGCGTAGCTATTTACGATAGCGACGCGGGATTACTGGCAGATGCCTTATATAGTCAGGTTGTAGAGCATGCAGAATATGGGGGTGTTGTCCCCGAGCTGGCTTCCCGAGATCATGTGCGTAAATTACTGCCCATGATTCGCCAGGTACTGGCTGAGGCAAATTGCACGCAGCAGGATATTACCGGTATTGCTTATACGGCTGGCCCCGGCCTGATTGGAGCCTTAATGGTCGGAGGTGCGGTGGGTCGCTCTCTGGCCTATGCCTGGGGTATCCCTGCTCTGGGAGTGCATCATATGGAAGGTCATTTGCTGGCGCCTATGCTCGAATATAATCCGCCATCGTTTCCCTTTGTAGCCTTACTGGTATCCGGCGGACATACCCAGCTCGTTTCTGTGGCAGGTATCGGAGATTACGAAATCCTGGGGGAATCTCTAGATGATGCCGCAGGTGAGGCCTTTGATAAGGTCGCCAAGATGTTAGATTTGGACTACCCTGGCGGTCCGAGAATCGCCCGTCTTGCTGAGCAGGGCAACGCTGAGCGTTTTACCTTCCCCAGACCCATGACCGATCGGCCGGGTCTGGACTTCAGTTTTTCTGGCCTTAAGACCTTCACCCTGAACACGGTTGCCGATCATCGGGGTGATGATGTGCTGCCTGATGAGCAAACCATGGCTGATATCGCCTGTGCTTTTCAAAATGCGGTGGTCGATACACTGGTGATCAAATGTCGTCGTGCCTTAGAGCAAACTGGGCTAAAAGTGCTAGTAATGGCGGGAGGTGTATCGGCCAACGTTCTACTTCGGGAACGTCTTACTCATGCTTTAGCCAAACTCGATGCCTCTGTGTTTTATGCCCGCAATGAATTCTGTACCGACAATGGTGCGATGATCGCCTACGCGGGTTGCCAGCGCTTACTGGCGGGTCAGCAGGATGATTTGGCCATCTACGCGCAGCCGCGCTGGCCGATGGATACTTTGGCCTCAATCGACGACGGGTTACTATCCTGAATCTTAATTGAGCACTCAGGCAGTGTTAAGCCAGTACAACAGGAAGCATGATGGACATTGTTTATATCCGTGATTTGCAGGTCGAGACAATTATCGGCATTTATGACTGGGAGCGTGAGGTTCGCCAGACGATTTCAATTGATCTGGATATGGCAGCGGATATCAGCAAAGCCGCTCGGAGCGATAATATTGAGGACGCACTTAACTACAAGGCGGTGGCTAAGCGCCTGATCAGCTTTATCGAAGGCAGTAGTTGTCTGCTTGTTGAGCGACTGGCGGAGGAGGTTGCTCAAATTGTTGTTAAAGAATTTAATGTGTCCTGGGTGAAGTTGAGGCTCAGCAAACCCGGTGCACTACGGGGTTCCAGGGATGTCGGGCTAATTATTGAAAGAGGGGTCAAAGGCCCGGGCTCTATTCCAAATTCGGATCCCGACAGGGATTCAGCGCCGGGTATTAGATCGCAATGAATAAATCCACCGGGCCACAACGGGTATATCTCAGTATCGGCAGTAATATAGACCGCGATGTATACGTCGCAAGGGCTCTGGATGCCCTGGCGAAAGACTTTGGTGAGCTGATTATTTCCAGGGTATTCGAAAGTGAATCTATCGGTTTTAGTGGCGAGAACTTCTATAACCTAGTGGTAGGTATCGATACGGAGCTACCGGTCGCTCAGTTAGCCCTGATCATGAGAACTATTGAGCAGGACAATGGACGACGACGTGATGGCGTCAAGTTCGGGCCAAGAACTCTCGACATAGATATCCTTACCTACGGACAACGTGTCGGTATTATTGACCAGGTGGCTTTGCCTCGAGATGAAATACTAAAAAATGCTTTTGTACTCATACCTTTGGCGGATATAGCCGGACAAGAGCTCCATCCGGTGAACCGACAGACCTATTGTGACCTTGCAGCACGTATGAACACCGATGAACAAAAACTCTGGCCGGTTGATTTTGTCTGGCAAGGCCGACAATTATCTGCTGGTTTCAAGTGAGCTATCATTTCGGTCCCTGGTACATTGTGGCGGGCGTCGGGCATAAAGAATGGAGGACTTAGGGCGTAAAGACAGCTCGCCGGAGTTTTTAATTAAGCTTGACGCAGAGTTAGCCGGCTCAGAATACTGTTGGTTCAGAATACTGTTGATATAGCGTCAGTTGTCTAACGCTAAATAGAGTCAAGGTTGTGGCAGCTTATTAGAGTCTTAAAAATAAATTGGTAGTGTGGTTTGATTGGTAGGTTTATCAACCCCTGAAAGTTATCTGTCATTGACAGACTTCAGTTTTCACAAAATCAGGTGTTTACCGCCATCAACGGCAATAGTTTGGCCGTTGATGTAGCCTGGAGACGTGATCAAAAAATGCGCTAACTGGGCGATGTCACCGGGCTTGCCCATGCGGTTCATGGGTATTCTACTCAGCATATTCTGCTGATTCTTTTCAGTACCTGGGGATTGCTCATTCTCTGGCCAGAGAATAACCCCAGGAGCTATGCCATTGACGCTGACCTGGGGTGCCAATTCTTTAGCCATAGTCTTGGTGAGCATGAGGTTGCCAGCCTTGGCCATACAATAAATACTGTGTTCACTTAGCGGCTGGCGAGCGTGGATATCCGCGATATTGACGATGCTGCCATGTCGTCCAACTAATTCTTTACTAAGTGCCTGGCAAAGAAAAAACGGTCCCTGCAAATTACTGCCAAACAATGCCTGCCACTGATCAGGAGTGGCGTCAGGCAGGGGCGTTGGGTAAAAACTCGACGCGTTGTTGACCAGTGCATCTATCCGGCCCCAATGCTCGAGACCGCTGCTAGCGAGAATCTGGACAGAGGAAATATCGCACAGATCAGCCTTTATAGCGCAGGCAGAATCGGGCCGTAGATTGTTTAGTTCCTCGCTCAGCGCTTCGGCCTCGGCAGCGGAGTTCTGGTAGTGAATAATGATTTGATACTGGCTTTGGTGAAGTCGTCGAGCAATGCAGGCACCGATACGGCGTGCGGCTCCGGTGATAAGGACGACAGGTGGTTGTTTTGTTTTAGACATGATTTGTGGTCATGTTGATATTAGTAGTTTTGGGGTTGGCTATTTTGTACTGACTAATGGTTTCAAGTCTTAGCTTATTGAGTTCTTCACCGAGAGCAACACCTTTGAAGCCCGCCTTGATCAGTTCCCCGGTGGTCAGACAGTTAATTTCACTGACCAAATCCTTTAACCAAACTGCAGAAGGGTAAGGCTGCTTTTCGAAATTAGTCCTGCCCCGCGCATCGGCCTCACAGGACAGTAAAAACAGATCCAGCTGTTCAGGGTTACGGAATATATCCAGGCCCTTTAGTAACTTGAGGATCGTCTTAGGTCGCAAAGTATCTATCTTATGGCACTGTAAATGAAAGCGAGTGACAGCGACGGCGACTTTGAGAAACCGCTTTGGCACGCGCAACCTTTTTGACACCGCCTCGACCAGAGGTACACCCTTTTCTTCATGACCAATGTGGCGAGGCAAGATATCTTCCGGGGTGATACCTTTGCCGAGATCATGGACCAGAACGGCGTAGCGAACCTCTGGACTATCGCTCAGTTCGACGGCTTTATCGAGGGCCATCAAGGTATGCAGGCCGGTGTCAATCTCCGGGTGATAATCCGCTCGCTGGGGCACGCCAAACAAACGATCCACTTCCGGAAGCAGTACGGCGAGCGCACCACAATCTCGCAGACTCTCGATATAGGTGCGGGGTGACCCTTCAGACAGGGCTTTTTGGGTTTCCTGCCAGATCCGCTCTGCACTGAGTTCCTGTAGCTGGCCACTGGCGACAATTTGCACCATCAATTGCCGAGTTTCTTCTGCGATGGTGAAACCTAGATGCTTGAATCGCGCGGCAAAACGGGCGGCTCGCAATACGCGTAATGGGTCTTCGATAAAGGCCCTGGAGACATGCCTCAGTATTCTGGCGTTAAGGTCCTGCTGACCGCCAAAGGGGTCAATCAGTTTGCCAGATACATCCTCGACGATGGCGTTGATGGTAAAGTCGCGGCGTAATAGATCTTCTTCCAGAGTAACATCAGGACTAGTATAAAAGGTGAAATCACCGTGGCCGCGCCCGGTTTTACGTTCGGTGCGTGCCAATGCGTACTCTTCCCCCGACTCGGGGTGAATAAAGACCGGGAAGTCCTTGCCGACAGGCCGATAGCCGGCCTTGAGCATTTCTTCTGGGGAGCTACCCACCACCATCCAGTCCCGGTCGGTAACCGGTATGCCGAGTAAGCGATCACGGACAGCGCCGCCAACAAGAAAGGTTTTCATAGCGGGAATGTTGCCACAGGCAGAAGCTACAGGACAGAGCGCTATAAGGGAGGGGTGGTGGCTGTGGATGCTTTAGCCCCGACTCTTTGTTTCGACGGTTTTGTTGTTCTGGGTTTTTTCAGCTTTGATTTTGATACCGCTTTGGATGCAGCCCTGCGTGCAGGCTTAAGGATCGACTTAAGAAAGCGCCCAGTGTGAGAGCGTTTCGACTTTGCCACGTCTTCCGGCGTACCGGTGGCGATAATTTTGCCGCCACCACTGCCCCCCTCGGGGCCGAGATCGACAATCCAGTCGGCAGTTTTTACCACATCGAGATTATGTTCGATGACCACTACCGTATTGCCGTTGTCCCGGAAGCGATGCAGGACTGCCAGTAATTGTTTTATATCCTGAAAGTGCAAGCCCGTGGTCGGTTCGTCAAGAATATAGAGCGTTTTGCCGGTATCACGTTTCGATAATTCCCTGGATAATTTGACTCGTTGAGCTTCACCGCCAGACAAAGTAGTGGCCGACTGCCCAAGTTTTATATAGGACAGACCCACATCCATTAGCGTTTTCAGCTTGCCAGCGATGGAAGGAATCGCCTCGAAAAATGGATAGGCGTTTTCTATCGTCATTTCCAGGACTTCGTGGATATTTTTGCCCTTGTAATGAATCTCAAGGGTTTCCCGGTTGTAACGCTTGCCCTGGCAGGTATCGCAAGTGACATAAATATCCGGCAAAAAATGCATTTCGACTTTTTTAACCCCGTCGCCCTGGCAGGCTTCGCAGCGGCCACCTTTGACGTTAAAGCTGAAACGACCGGGCTTGTAGCCCCGTGATCGCGCCTCCTGAGTGCCGGCGAACAGTTCTCGCACTGGTGTGAAAATGCCAGTATAGGTTGCGGGGTTAGAGCGTGGTGTGCGCCCGATTGGGCTTTGATCGATATCGACACATTTATCGAGATGTTGCAGGCCATCCATGTTCCGGTGAGCAGCCGCCTTCAAGGTTGTGGCTTTGTTAAGCACTGTGGCAGCGAGGGGGTAGAGCGTCTCGTTAATCAACGTTGACTTGCCCGAACCCGAGACACCGGTGATGCAGGTAAACAGGCCAACGGGGATTTCCAGGTCGACATTGCACAAGTTATTGCCGGTGGCGCCCTCAAGGCGGAGCATTTTGTCCGGATTGGTCTGAATACGCTTCTTCGGCAGCTCAATGCTTCTTCGTCCAGCAAGATAATCGCCGGTGAGAGAGCGGGGGGCAGCAATAATATCCTCTAATTTACCCTGGGCAATGATTTCGCCACCATGGACGCCAGCGCCGGGCCCTACATCAATAATATGATCGGCAGCCTGGATGGCCTCCTCATCGTGCTCGACGACGATAACAGTATTGCCCAAATCTCTTAGCCGGGTCAGAGTGGCGAGTAGCCGTTCGTTATCCCGTTGATGCAGACCAATGGAAGGTTCATCAAGGATATACATGACACCGACCAAACCCGCACCAATCTGGCTGGCCAGACGGATACGCTGGGCCTCGCCACCAGAAAGGGTCTCGGCGCTGCGGTCCAGCGTTAGATAATTGAGGCCCACATCGACAAGAAATACCAGACGATCACGGATTTCCTTAAGTATTTTGTTGGCAATTTCTCCCTTTTGACCGGGTAGTGCGAAAGACTCGAAATATTTGCTCAGCTCGCCAACCGATTGTGCCGTGATGGCGGGTAGGGAGCGTTCATCGACAAAGACATGGCGGGCGGCTTTATTTAAGCGTTGGCCTTTGCATTCCGGGCAACTCTGGGTATCGAGGTATTTGCCCAGGTCATCTCGTACTGACTGGGATTCGGTGTCTCGAAAACGCCGCTCCATATTAGGAATAATGCCTTCAAAGCGGTGGGTGCGTTTGTACACCGTACCGCGATCATTGACGTAGTTAAAGGTGATTTCTTCGTTGCCGCTGCCGAACAAAATCTTTTGCTGCTGTAGGGTTGTGAGTCGCTCGAAGGGGGTGTCGATATCGAAACCGTAATGATCAGCCAGTGATGTCAGCATATTGAAATAAAACAGGTTGCGGCGGTCCCAGCCCCGAATAGCCCCTTCCGATAAGGTCGCTTCCGGGTGCTGCACAATCCGGCCTACATCGAAAAATTGTTTAATGCCCAGGCCGTCGCAGCCCGAGCAGGCACCGGAAGGGTTGTTAAATGAAAAGACTCTCGGCTCTAATTCGTTAATGCTGTAATTACACACCGGGCAGGCAAAGCGGGCAGAAAAAACCAGCTCAGGTTTCTCATCCCCAACAAAACTGATTAGCACTAATCCTTCTGACTGGCCAAGGGCAGTTTCGACGGATTCAGACAGGCGCAGTGCCAGGTCAGCCCGCACTTTGATGCGGTCAACGACTACCTCAATGGTGTGCTTTTTGTTTTTCTCCAGCTTTGGTAACTCGTCCAGCTCGTAGACCTGACTATCGATCCGACAGCGGATAAAGCCCTGGGCACGTAACTGATCAAATACGTGCAAATGTTCGCCCTTACGTTCTCGTACCAGTGGCGCTAGTAAGAGTAAGCGCGTGCCTTCGCCAAGGGCGAGGATCTGGTCAACCATCTGGGAAATGGTCTGTGCTTCCAACGCTTCATTGTGATCTGGGCAGCGGGGTTCACCGACGCGGGCATAAAGCAGGCGCAGGTAATCGTAGATTTCAGTAATGGTGCCTACGGTAGAGCGGGGGTTATGGGATGTCGATTTTTGCTCAATAGAAATCGCCGGAGACAGGCCTTCAATATGATCAATGTCAGGCTTTTCCATCATCGACAAAAACTGCCGAGCGTAGGCCGACAGCGACTCAACGTAACGACGTTGGCCCTCAGCATACAGGGTATCAAAGGCCAGAGAAGATTTGCCGGAGCCGGACAGGCCGGTAATGACTGTCAGTTTATCCCTGGGCAGATCAAGGTCGATATTCTTCAGATTATGCGTACGTACGCCGCGCAGTTGGATGGATTTCATAGGGCGTAACAGGTAGCAAACGAACCGGAAATTATAGTTTCTTTACACTTGCGACTACAAGTAAAGACTGGGTGGTAAAGGGTATTGCGAGCTGTCGAGACCCGCTTAATTTAAGCCTCAGTGGGCATTTTTGGCACGGATAACGGCTATTGGCGTAAGTACGATTATTTTCAGATCGAGCCAGATTGACCAGTTGTTCAGATACTCCATGTCATATTTGAAGCGCTGTTCCATCTTCTCCTGGGTATCGGTTTCACCGCGGTATCCATTGATCTGGGCCAGACCGGTGATGCCCGGCTTGACCTTGTGGCGTTGCATATACCCCCATATTGAGCCGCGGTATTCTTCATTATGTGCCAGAGCATGAGGTCTGGGACCGACCACAGACATTTGTCCAGTTAGTACATTGAAGAACTGGGGTAATTCATCCATAGATGTACGGCGAAGGAATTTGCCAAGCCGAGTAATACGGTGATCGTCTTTGCAGGCCTGTTTGAAGGGCGAATCTTTATCGGTGCACTTCATGCTCCGGAACTTCCAGACAGAGATTTCCTGACCATTTAAACCATGCCTACGCTGTTTGTATAAAATCGGTCCTTTCGAGTCCATCTTTACAGCAAGGGCTATGACTATCATAAGGGGTGCTGTGATGATGATGGCAAAAATTGCCACAATTAAGTCTTCTAATCGCTTCACGCCGGCGCTCGAGCCCAGCATAGGTGTTTCGGCAACACTGACAGTGGGGGTGTCGCCAATGGTAATCCACCGGCCCTGTGCTATGCCATAATGGTCGAAGTCTGGTACCAGAAAGGTCGACACCGTCGAATCCGACAAAACCTCCAGAATTTCATCTATCTGGCGGTGTTGATCGGCGGGCAGGGCAAGGTATACCACATCGACTTTACCTGCCGCCTTCATTTCATAAAGAGTGTCTAATCCGCCGAGCAAGCCACCGCCCGGGCCCTGATCCGGATTGTCGTTCTGGCAGGTACCATTTTCGGAGACAAAACCTAACAATTTGAGGCCTATCCAGCTCATGTCCTGGATATTACTGGCCAGGCGCTGAGCAGATTTCCCTGTGCCGACTATCACGACACTGCGCGTGTTATAGCCCAGACGCCGACCGTAGTTTAACCCTGATTTCAGCAGCGCTCGCCACAGTGTCAAAGCAAGTGGCGCGCCAAGAAACCAGATGCCCAGCACAACTCTAGAGTAATCCTGAGTTACCTTAAACACATAACCCAGGAACAACAGCCCAGCGAAAGCGCTAAACCAGGAATACAATAAAGGTGTTATTTCCTGGCTGACACGGCGGTAGCGCGAGGATACATAGAGATTGTTAATTTTTGCGGTGATATAAAAAAGCGCTACCCCGCTAATGGCCACAATGGTGTATTTTTTTCCCCAGGTATCGAGGTACAACCAGCATGCCAGCACTAAGACTAGAATTAGCAGCACGCCATCTACGGCATGCTTGAGAATATTCAGTTCCGATTCGTAGGGGCGGATATGGCCACTGATAGAACTGTCCATTACTTAATTTTCCCCTAGTCGCATGAGTAGTAATAAAAAAACAGTTAATGACCAAGTTTGTGTGTTTTGAAGGTCTGTTGTAGTCATCGGGGATAGTAAAAAAAAGAGTCGAGAATAGTGAAAGCATATAACAAAAAACCATCATAAAACTAATAGGCGCCTTATTATGCGGCGAAATCTATTTTTAAGCTTGGTCAAAGCGAACGGCCAATTCTTGAGAAGAAAACAAAGAGTTGCGATATGTTTATTCTTTGCGCGATATATGTCGTACTCTCTAACTAAATTAATTTTTTTAGCTCTCGACAAAAGTTTTTCCGCATGTTTTGGGAAGTGTCCGGTATTAGCATATACCGTCAAATTCCTAACCATTCGCTTACGTTTCACTTTGTTGCTAACACCTGAATACAGGCCGTTTTCATGTATTCTATACCTTGATCCTAAAATTGGCATATAGAATCCGTAGCCATGTTTCAGGTATTGCATTAATAAATATAAGTCTCCAGTGCCAGGCAAAGTGAAGTCAAAGGGGAAGTTTCCCTTGAATATATTACGGTACATGCAAGATGATAGGTGGAAATACAGGCCACCACAAATATTGTCTAGGGTAAATCCGTCTTGATGGTGTTTCCAGTAAACTGCGCGGTCTCGATTGTCTGATTGGCTAACAATTGCGTGGGTTGCAACTACATGTTGTGGGTGTGATTCTAAAAATTTGAATTGCTTCTTTAATTTGTCAGATCTGTCATAAAAGTCGTCACCATCCAGATAGCAAACGTAACGCCCCCTCGCATAGGAGAAGGTGTGTAGAAAGTTTGCTCGACCTGTTTTTTTTCCGTTCATATAAATGTGTTTAACATTGGATGGTAGTAGTACTATTTTTATTAATTCTGGATAGCGGGCGTACATATTATAAACTTTATCTATCGTTCTGTCGGTATTGTCAAAAGGCTGTACACCAATTATTACTTCGATACAGGAATTAATTTCTTGAGATACGATAGAATATATACAGTCTTCAATAAATTCCTCATGTTGAAAGGCAGTAACACATATTGAAATTATAGGGTCGTTACTCATGATCGTATTCGCCCAATAAATTAATTAGTTCATTTTTATTACATAGAAAGATCAGGTCTAAAATCGAAGCGTTATCTTCCCAGTAATGCGGGGTGTTATTTAGAGAAACGGCCTTTTTTCTTAGAAAAGACAGTGTTATACCATTATTTTTGAATTCATTTTTATCATAGAGCGCCGTCCCACCTATTGGGTTGGTATAGTTATCGGCCTCCATCATTTTGCATATTTCAATTACGCGACTTTGAGCGATACCAGGTGTGCTCAAAGTAGATGAGCATGAAAAAGATTTCCTTATGCCTAGGTATTCGAACACAGATATGATACTTTCCTGTGATACTTTGGACAGACTAGTATAGTGATGTGTTTTGTCTATAAACTCGTCTAAGAATTTGATGCCATTTTTAAAATACGGCGCTTTGGAGTATGTCTGACTAATTGTCTTTGATATTTTGCTTAAGTCGTATGTTAGGTTGGATGGTTCAGAAGTTGAAATAAGGCTCAATGTTGATTTTTTTGCTTGTAGAGTTATCCATGCTTTACCTTGTTTGGAGTTTATTTGATTTCGATTAAGCCAGCCATTTTTAATATATTTAACGTCATCTAAAAAAACTAAATGGTCTACATCATTTACTAGTTGATAGTACCCTAGATAGGGGAAAAAGTAGGGTTGTAAAATACCTAGTCGCATAGATAAAGCTCTTTGTTTAGTTTGGTTACTATGAATTCTATCTCTTTCCTAATTTTTATTGAGAGCCCATTTTCCCACGACTTACTTGATCGGCAAGAGATGTCGTAGGTGGAATTGTTGGGGTGTATCTTTTCTTTCTCTGGGCCGAGGAATACTGGTAATTTTAGATTGTCAGCAATTTTGTGTAATATTTGATTGTTTTTATTAAACTCCTCGTACCGTAGTATTATTACATTGTTTGGGTGGTTTGATTTTAAGGCCTCAGCCATATAACAAAATCGAAGCCATCCAGATAGGCCAAAATATTGAGAGATATTTGAGTTTAAATGAGGGGCATTAATCCAATCCGGGTGCTCCTTTAAACTGCCTTTCCATTCTTTGCTGATAGAAATTTGTGAGTAGATACAGGCTCGTGGGTCGCGAATAATACATAGCAATTTGGTGTTTTCCCGCTTTATCCATTCGGAAAGGTACTCGTGATACCGGACATGCTTAATAACCATGGTGTTAGTTAGCTCGGATTCAGATATATCTAAATCACTTCCCGGCATGCCATTTCTGATAAAGTTATCATCGCAGTGATCGAGATCTTTTATCAGTGCATTTAGCCCATTGATACCTTTAAATAAATGCGCTTTATTGCGGTATTTGTATGAATATAGAGGCTGAAAACGGTATGAGCACTCACTACCATTACCGAGAGCGTGGCCAATAGCAGATGTGCCTGACCTGGGGACACCGTTTACCAATAATGTGAGTTTTTTCAAAATTTAGTAATCAGTAATATTTTGAGTTTGGTCATGTATATTAATAAATAAAATTTATACATAAGACTAATGTTGCCCATGGAAATCATATGAAAAGCTGTGGTCAGCGTGCTTTTTATTCGCTGCTGTTTAGATAGTACGCTCCAGAAACCGGGTTTTTTTGGGGAGTACAATACCTTGTGGTTTGTGCGCTTTAGTCCCGGGCCTTGGTGGCACAAGCAGACAATATACCAATCTAGCAGTCGAACATTCTTGGCTTGGTTGCCCAGCAATAAGCCGTTGGGAATACAAAGACTTGAGAAAAGCACATGATTACCATTAAGGAATGGGTTGAGTCTTGTTTTAAGATATTGATCATCCGGCGGCGTATACGATGCTTTCCCCGTTAGCTCTATTATCTTTAATTGGGAAGAGAGTTTGTCCTTATCTACCCAGGAGTCATCACCATCACAAAAGAGTACAGCTTTCCCTTTGGCGTGCATATAACAATTTAGAAAATTAGATCTGCCAGTCCTTTGGTCGTCAATAATTATTGTTGGCTCCGAATTGATCAGAATTCGAAATTCTGCCCAACTAGGGCATTCGTCAGCTAACTGGACAAGTTTTTTGAATGTACTGTCTTGAGATTTATCGTACCCTACAAGTATCAGGGCCTGATATCCATCGACTAGTTGCGCGAATATTGACCTTACGCACGCTTCTATTGTTTCGGCGGCTTGATATGCAGTTATAAGCACAGTGCAGTCATAGGATTTCAATCTGTAATACCTTCTATTACTAAGTCAGCGATCAATTTAACTTTTTCTTCAGGAAGGGTTCCGTATATCGGAAGACAAAGTGTTTCCAGTGACGCGACTTTAGAGTTAAGGCAAGGATATTTGCAATAATTTGAGTAGGAGCGTGTGTCACATAGTGATGGCGAAAAATATCTTCTTGGAAATATATTATTAGTATTTAGTTTTTTTATCACCTTTTCTCTTATTCGGTTTGCTAGCAGTATCGGGTAATATTGGTGGTTATCAATATGACTTTGTGGTTTACGCTGAAAATTTATTTCGTTGATATCAGCAAAACTTGATGTGTAGATGGCTGCTATGGATTTTCTTTTAGCCAACTCATTGGGTATAGCGTTTATGACAGACAAGCCGATAGCAGCATTGAACTCGGAAACTTTTGCATTGCCAGCGATGGCATTTATTTCCCCCGACTTCGAAAACCCGAAGTTTATGTATTCTCTTGCTAGTTCATGATCGCAACCAGTTCCAAGGATGACACCGCCGCCTTCACCGCAATGGAAAATCTTTGTGGGGTGATAACTCATAGCGCTTGCCTGGCCATAGCTACATAGAGGCTTGCCCATGTAAATTGCAGAGAATGTGTGGCAAGCGTCGAAGAGCAAAGGCACATCATATTCGGTTGACAGGCTTTCAAACTCGATTGGATCGCAGGGATTACCGAAAACATGTACGGGCAATATGGCTGCCGTATCTGGCGCAATTTCCCTGAGTGCCTGAGCTGTAAGGCTGGGATCCAAGTTTAACGTTTGAGGGTTTATATCAACAAAATAAGGTTCGTAACCTGACATGATAATTGCACTAGCTGTGGCAGGGAATGTGAATGGGGTGGTTATCACAAATCGCCTATTTTTCTTGGCAAACATAGATAAAATAATTTGTAGTGCTGCCGTGCCATTACTGACAAGCCTCAGGTACCTAAGGCCTAGTAAGTGGCGAAGCTTCCCTTCAAGTTCACTCACTTTATCGCCAAAGTTGGTATATTGTCCCGATTCGATGATTTCTTTATTCAGACGGTTTAATATCTCCAAGTCTGGGGCAACAGGTGCTACTACTTGAATCGGTCTGCTATTCATTTGATTAATCTAATCTAATAAGTGGTTTAGGTTGCCAAAGACAGCTATGTTTCCTTTATGAAACTCGCTAAATAAATTATCGTAAGTATCTTTTGCAATTGCAGCAACTTGGCATTCCAAATTTGAAGGAAGCTTAATTGCGACTTTTTCGCACCGGTCTTTCCAGCGTTTTGACAGCATCGTTTGTACCAACTGCCGTCTCATGAATTCGTAGTCGTGCTCAATTGCTATATCGTCAAGGTATTGTGACATAATGTTTAGGTGTCGAATAAACTCTGTTTCAATGCGCCCGTGGCTAGTGTTGATTCGAACGTCTGGATCGATTTCATTGCCAAAGTTGTTAATATATTCTTCAATATCTAAGCAGTCTATAAAGCGCTGTATTAATTTATCATTTGGTTCCTGCGGGCTACTTGTCACGATCGATATTTGATCGGGGAGCAAATGGCTGGCTATATCTTGCGTTAGAGTTGTAGAGAACCTCTTGCTCGAAAGTGACGGACCCAAATCGTCAATGGGGTGCCTTCCACCATGTTTTATTCGTTCTTGCCACTGTGAAACAGTACGATCTCGAATAGAGCGATGAGTCAAAATTAAATGTAATTTGAGGCCCGAGCAGATCGTCCTTATATTTTTGAAAACCTTTGGATCAGATGTGCAGAAATCTTCCTGACTTATAATTAGGTTATCGACATTATTTGATTTAGCTAAATCGACATACTCTTCTAATAAGCCTCGGTACTGCGGGTTGCGACCGCTCAAATCTTTAAATATGTCAACATGACCTGGGCTGGCACCGGAAGTTTCGGGGTACCAATTAACTTTCGGTGCGTCAGACCCAATCGTTCTCCTGAGATACTGTTGTATTGAGGTAGTACCGGTTTTATGCGGTCCAAAATGAAGAAATATGTTTAGCACGCTATGCCCCTGTATCCATTATACGTCCGTTTTCTAGAAGGACTTCTGTGCAGTTCAGCTCGGTGATGATTCTCTTACTATGTGTCGCTATTACTAGTGCTGATGTTTCACCCAGCAATACCTCCATTTTTGCTGATATTTTTGTCTTGAAGGTTTTATCGCCAGCACCTATCCATTCATCCATCATAAGAATTTTAGGAGTTTTAAGAAAAGTTAACGCGGTATTCAGTCTAAGCTTCATTCCTGTCGAATAATTTTGAACGGGGCGTTGCAATACATCGGTGCCTAACTCGCTAAACGCTTTTACTTCTTCGGTCTTCCGAGATATATCAGATGCACGAATACCTAACAAATAGCACCTGAGGCGAATGTTTTCAAAACCCGTTGCCTTCGGGTTCAGGCCGACATTTGACGAAAATAAACCGCCAACGTTGTCATTGATAGATACTATCCCACGATCAGGCTTGTAGACTCCTGCAAGTAAGCGTAAGAGGCTGGTTTTTCCAGCACCGTTCTTTCCTGTGAGAGCTATTCGGTCACCTTCCTTTATTGACAAGGAGACATTGTCAATAATTGGAAATTTACGGCGCTTCGCCGTCAATTTGCGAAGTCTAAAGGAATCGACAATATTCTGGGAAGTATACTGCTTAGTAATAACCTGGGCAGTTAAGTAAATATTCTTAGCTTCTATTAGCGTCTGTCGGTTCAATTTACACCCACATGATAATGCGTTGAGACAATTTGTTATAAACAAGCACCGCAGTGATGATGCCGACAAAGGCTATACTTAATGATAGGACCCAACTTAATACTGGCGCCGAATAGCCAAGAATGGCAGCTCGCACGGGTTCTAAGACATGGTAAATCGGGTTGAATATCAAATAGGGGCCCATAGTTTCGCCGCGCCCGCTAGACTCAGGCATCCATATAATGGGGGTTGCAATGAATGCCACGCGCATAATCGCCCCCATGGCCTCTCCGATGTCGCGAAACTTGGCGCCTAAAGCGCCTAATACAATAGATACCCAAAATGAGTGGACTAGCATGAGGAAGAACGCTGGCAACAAAAAAAATATACGGTCAGTGAGAGGAACCCCGTATATTATCATTACGACAATAATAAGGCTGCTCACCGCCAGTAAGTTTATGAGGGCTTTGGCAATAAAGATTAGAGGAACTAACGGATAAAATTGCTTTCCCTGTAGCAGGAGGTTTTTATTGCTGGTGTAAAGTGACGGAGCGCTTCCTAGCAACGCGCTGATGTAAGAGAATATAACAATACCCGTTGTCAAGTATGGAATAAAAACATCCATATCTTTGTTTGAAAAACGTCCAAAAAGTGGGCCGACGATAAAAATAAAAACTGAAGGGCCAGCTAAAACCCACAGCCATCCTGCTCGTGTACTGCGATATTTTACAGCAAGTGCGAGCCAAGCTGGGTAAAGCCATGATCTGGGGTTTTTAAATGCTGAAAAAAAATCGCTAAGCATATTTATATGTGACACAGGTTGATTTTGTACTTGTCTCAAACTTCATTTAAATAATTCCGTATCGCGTAGGCTGTACCCATTTTGATCTTTAGCAGACAAGATAGGCGTGTCTGAATTTGGCCATTTGATGTTTAGTTCAGGATCGTTCCAAGCTATGCAGCGTTCAAGTTCAGGCGCATAGCGTGCTGTGGATTTATATATCAGATCTGCGTTATCGCTAAGGACCAAAAATCCGTGGGCAAAGCCTTCTGGAATCCAGGCCTGCTTTTTGTTCTCGGCGGATAAAATTTCGCTGACCCATCGACCGAAGGTAGGGGAGTTTCTGCGAATATCTATAGCTACGTCGAAGACTTCACCCTGAGTGACACGGACTAACTTCCCTTGCGCTTTAGGCGGTAGTTGATAATGTAAGCCTCGTAATACCCCTCTGGCCGATTTTGAATGATTATCCTGGACAAAATTTGGGCGTAGTCCAGTGCCTTCTTCAAATACTTTTAGATTAAAGCTTTCATAAAAATAGCCACGTTCGTCAGCAAACACTTCTGGCTCGATCAGGATAACATCGGGAATCGCGAGGGCAGTAAACTTCACTATAAGCGACCTTGTCTTAATACTTGCATCAAATATTTACCATAGCCGTTCTTAAGCATGGGTTCGGCTAATTTCTCCATTGTGGTCTCGTCAATCCATTGTTTGTGGAAAGCAATTTCCTCTGGGCAGGCGATTTTCAAACCCTGGCGGTGTTCAATGGTTTGCACAAATTGGTGGGCCTCAAGCAGGCTTTCGTGGGTGCCGGTGTCGAGCCAGGCATAGCCTCTTCCCATCAGTTCTACCGACAAGGCGTCCCGTTCCAGGTAGAGCCGGTTGAGGTCAGTGATTTCCAGCTCGCCCCGTGGTGAGGGACTTATTTGTTTGGCGTACTCAACCACTTTGTCGTCATAAAAATAGAGTCCAGTAACGGCGTGATTCGATTTAGGGGCGGCAGGTTTTTCTTCCAGACCTGTGACCTGTCCATTCTGGTCAAATTCTGCAACGCCGTAGCGCTCGGGATCCTGGACGTGGTAGGCAAAAATTGTCGCGCCCTGACAGCGTTGATTGGCTGAATTAAGTAGTGCGTCGAGGGAGTGGCCGTAGAAGATATTGTCTCCTAGTACCAAAGCTGATGGCGAGCCGTTTAAGAAACCTTCGCCAATAATGAAAGCCTGGGCGAGGCCGTCTGGGGATGGTTGTTCGGCATACTGAATGTCTAAACCCCATTGAGAGCCGTCGCTGAGTAAACTTTGATAGCTGGGAATGTCTCGGGGTGTAGAAATTACTAGTAGTTCTCTTATCCCCGCGAGCATGAGCGTTGACAAGGGATAGTAAATCATGGGTTTATCGAACACGGGCAGCAATTGCTTGGAGATCACCTTGGTAGAAGGATAAAGCCGAGTGCCGGAGCCTCCCGCTAGAATTATGCCTTTGCGATTCATCAATTATCCTGGGCTGCTAATTGGGTGACCAGTCTTTTTACGTGAGTTTGCCACGGTGGCAGGTAAACGCCAAAGGTGTCGGTAAGTTTTCGTGTATTCAGTCGTGAATTTTCTGGGCGCGTTGCTGGCGTCCGATATTCACTGGTTGGAATCGCTTCGATGTATTTTAGCGTAAGTTGAAAAATTCTGCCCAGAGCCTGTGCTTCGCTGATGAGATATTTTGCAAAGCCATGCCAGCTGGTCTCACCGCTCGGTGCAAGGTGGTAAATGCCAGCGACTTGTTCAGCAAAGTCTTTGTCTTGGGTGAGGCGGTAAAGACAAAGGCCAGTGATATCTGCGATGAGTTCTGCGCTGGTTGGTGCCCCGAATTGATCAGATACCACATTGAGTTGATCTCGCTCATGGGCAAGCTTCAGCATTGTTTTGGCAAAATTTGCACCACGTACAGCGTAAACCCAGCTAGTGCGAAAAATAAGGTGTTTGCATCCGCTTTTGGCTATCGCCTCCTCCCCTTTGAGTTTGCTGGTTCCGTATACGGAGAGAGGGTTAGGCTGATCCGCCTCCGTGTAAGCCTCTGATTTGCTGCCGTCGAAAACATAGTCGGTGGAATAGTGAATCAGCCATGCGTTTAGGCGTTTTGCATGTTCTGCTATCAAGCTCACTGCTTCAGCATTGACGCAGAAAGCTTTCTCGGCGTCAGACTCGGCGTTATCGACAGCTGTGTAGGCGGCGGCGTTAACGATGATATCCGGTGCAAATTCACGCAGAGTCGATTGAAGTTGCTCAAAATCCTCGAGATTAACCGATTGTCTGTCACACGCTTTGAGCAGACCGAGAGGCGCCAGTGTGCGCTGTAATTCCCAACCAACTTGTCCGTAAGCGCCTAGCAGTAGGATTTTCATGGGTACTGTTGTTCAATCCAGTTTCGATATTCGCCGCTGGCGACATTGCTTACCCAGTCTTGATTTTCCATATACCACTGCACGGTTCGGCGGATGCCGGATTCAAACGACTGGTCTGGCCGCCAGCCTAGTTGGCTGACAACTTTATGGACGTCGACAGCATAGCGTTGGTCGTGCCCAGCCCGGTCTTTCACATAGTTGATTTGTGACGCGTAGGCAAAGCCGTCAGCGCGTGGTTTTAATTCATCTAATAAGCGACAAAGCGTATTGACCACCTCCAGGTTGGTTTTCTCGTTGATCCCGCCAATATTGTAGACCTCGCCGGGTTGCCCCGCTTCGAGTACGCTGCGGATCGCTGCACAGTGATCACCCACATAAAGCCAGTCGCGTACATTGCTACCATCACCGTAAATTGGCAAGGGTTTGTCTGCTAAGGCATTGTGTATCACCAGTGGGATCAGTTTTTCGGGAAATTGATAGGGGCCGTAGTTGTTGGAGCAGTTGGTGGTTAACACGGGCAAATCATAGGTGTGATGATAGGCCCGGACCAGGTGGTCGGAGGATGCTTTGCTGGCGCTATAGGGACTGTTGGGTTGATAGGGGTTGGTTTCTCTAAACGCGGGTTCTGTGCTTGCTAGTGATCCGTACACTTCATCCGTTGAAACATGCAGAAAGCGAAAGGTTTCTTTGGCCGGTGATGGCATTTCATGCCAGTAGCCCAGCACGGATTCCAGTAAATTGAAGGTGCCGACAATATTGGTTTGTATAAAGCTTTCCGGCTCGGTAATTGACCGGTCAACATGGGATTCTGCGGCTAAATTCAGTACTGCTCGAGGTGAATATTGGGTAAGTAAATTAGTTAATAGCGCTTTGTCGCCAATATCTCCTCTGACAAATGTGTAGTTGTCATGGTCGTCAATCAGCGAGAGGTTGTCTAGATTACCGGCGTAAGTCAGTTTGTCGAGATTGACAACGGCTTCATCTGACTCGTTAAACCAATCAATAATATAATTTGAGCCAATAAAGCCCGCGCCGCCAGTTACCAGTATCGTCATTTATTAGCCATGCGTTTAAATTTTGTTAAGTAAAGCTGCGGTAATAAGCCCGATGCTACTTATCAAAGTCTGACGATAAACTCCTGAGCGCCAGAGGCCTAATGTTCGAGGAATTAACCAACGGCTTCGGGCGTCTGTGTACGTGTCGAGAATTTTTTTACTTTCTGGCGTTAAGAGTTCCCGAGTCTGTTGTAGTGCGCTTATATTAAGAGTGTTCCAGTTTTGAAAACGGCCTCTGAGGATAAGACGAATGCGTAGCCAGGTAGCACGCCAACCTGGACTTGCGCCGAGCACATTGCCGTCATGTTGTCGATATCTGACGCCAGGATAAGGGTCATAAATAATTGTTCCGCCTACTCCCGTTATGAGGCTATATGCCCACCAGTCATGACTAGCGATAGGTATTTGCCCTACCTGAGATAAAATAATACGAGCGGCGTGATTAAACACCATGGTGTTGCCGCTGCCAATACTTTGTACCAGTGAGTTAGCGAAGCTGGGTGGCCTGCGGTAAAGCGGCGTGTGACCAATTTCCGCACCGTTCTTTTCAATTAACCTCGTGCGGGAACAATATAGCGCTGGTGTCCCATTGGGTACGGCTTCCAGTTTTGATATTGCTCGCGATAATTTGTCTGATTCCCAAATATCGTCCTGGTCAGCAAAAGCGTAATAGTCGGCTTTGATTTCCTGACAGCAGACTAAAGAGAGGAAATTTGCTGCATACCCCCGCTGGGGGCCGGATTTAATTGTAAACGACCCCTTATCCCATGATAAGCGGTGCGTGTTCAGAATGTTTCTGGTGTTATCCACTGAACCGTCGTCTGATGCGATAAGACGGAGGTTTTGGTGATCCTGAGTCCGGATCGATTTAATTTGCTCATCCAGGAAGCGATCCCCATCTTTGGTGCAAAGCAGTACAGCGATGCAAGGCTCGGGAATACTTTGTGACATACGCTTTGATTTCTGAAAGTTATCAGAAATTCTATCGTTATCAACAGTCAAGGTTTCGCTGACGGAGGTTGTCTTGCAACTACTATTTGTGTCTTTCAATGCTTGCATTGCCACGATCAAGTAATTTTCAGCTATTAAGGCGCTATTTACTGCCTAAGCCTTGCCTATGAGGGAGTATAACGCATTTACTTGGCGTATAGATTGTTAAGATCTGACCTGATCCACTTTTGCAGGATCTGTGTTGCTATTCATTAAGGCTTGTCTTTTTATGGGGTAAGGTTGTTAGCTTGATCGCGTATAATGGTCACTTTGTTTTAACAGGTCATCATGTTTAACACCGCCGAAACCCGTGCGCTCCTGGCACTGTCTTTTCTTTATGCCACCCGCATGCTGGGCCTGTTCATGGTATTGCCAGTATTTGCCCTGTACGCCGAAGGCTACAACCATAGTTCGGCGATTTTAGTCGGGCTGGCGCTGGGTATTTATGGCCTAAGTCAGGGTGTTTTACAAATTCCTTTTGGCCTGGTATCCGACCGGGTGGGGCGCAAGCCTGTCATCGCCGCTGGCATGCTGTTGTTTCTTGCCGGCAGCATTTTGTGTGCGGTGACAGACTCAATTTATGTGGTCGTTGCGGGGCGGGCCTTGCAGGGTGCCGGTGCAGTGGCCAGTGTGATTATGGCACTATTGAGCGATGTGACCCGTGAGCAGAATCGGACACGGGCGATGGCGGTGGTTGGTGGCAGTATCGGTCTCTCTTTCGCCGTTGCCATGGTGACGGGCCCCCTGGTGGCGTCTCATTGGGGTATGTCCGGGGTGTTCTGGTTTACTTCGGTGCTGGCAGGTCTGGGTTTGTTGATTGTTTTAGCTGCAGTGCCGAGCCCTTCTCTTCGCCATAGCGGACATGAAGTGATCCCTGTACCGGCGATGTTGGGCAAGGTTTTAAATAACGGACAGCTTTGGCGATTGAATATCGGCATCTTCAGTCTGCATTTTATCCAGATGGCTACATGGGTGGCAGTGCCTGTTTTACTGGAACAAAGCTATGACTTTGACCGAGCCAGGCACTGGAGCCTTTACCTGGCAACCATGGGTGGTGGTTTTCTGCTGATGATCCCGTTTATCTGGTACGGCGAGACCCGACGTAAGATGAAAACAGTGTTTCTATTCGCAGTGGCCTTGCTGGCTATTTCGGAACTGGTTATGGCTGAGGCAGATGCTGATTTCTGGTCTATGGCTGCCGGTTTACTGTTGTTTTTTATGGCCTTTAACTTGCTTGAAGCAACCTTGCCCTCTCTGGTCAGTAAAATTGCGCCTGCGGGCATCAAAGGTACTGCTATGGGGGTTTATTCCACCAGCCAGTTTCTGGGTGCGTTTTGTGGTGGCCTTGCAGGCGGGTTGGTGGCGCATCATTTTGGTTACTCAGGTGTGTTCTGGATAGCCTTTGTGCTTGTGCTGGTCTGGTTCTCGGTGGCGCTGTCCATGCAGGCACCGCGAAACCTGCGCAGTCTAGCGGTGGATTTGAGCGATGGACAGTCGGTAAATGTGGGTGCAATGGTTCGCGAATTTGCCGGAGTGGAAGATGTGGTGGTGATCCCTGGGGAAAACCTCGCCTACATCAAAGTCAATGATGATCAATTTGATGAGACGGCATTCAGACAAGCCCTGGAAGACAAGGTCAGACTCTAGATTTGAGTGTGTCTGACAAGCAGTGGTCGTGTCTCGGTAAGATAAATTGGCACGATAGATTTATTAGGGCTGTGCAACGCGTTACACTCCCCGGGTTAGCGTCAATGTGTGGCTGATGCAAATTGAGGTTTAAACCAACATCACTTAATTAAACCAGCATGGCTTATGTTGTTCGAGTGATAGTCAAAGACAGGAGGCTTATATGGCCAGTCGAGGTATTAATAAAGTAATTTTGGTCGGTAATCTGGGACAGGACCCCGAGACCCGGTATATGCCCTCGGGCGGTGCGGTGACCAATATCACCGTTGCTACGAGCGAGACCTGGAAAGATAAACAAAGTGGTCAGCAACAGGAACGTACCGAGTGGCACCGGATTGTGTTTTTTAATCGTCTAGCTGAGATTGCCGGTGAATATTTGCGCAAAGGCAGCAAGGTTTACATCGAAGGCTCGTTGCGGACGCGCAAATGGCAGGATAAAAATACCGGCGCTGATCGCTATACCACTGAGATAGTCGCCAATGAAATGCAGATGCTGGACAGTCGTGGCGGCGGGGCAGGTGGTGATTATGCTCCTGCTGAACAGCCGGCACCTCAGCAGGCTCCAAGAGCCGTTGCTGCAGGTGGTGCTGAGTCATCGGCGGCTCAGCCCGGTGGTTTTGATAATTTTGATGACGATATTCCTTTTTAAATTTTAAGCTTAATCAATGTGTGATAATTTTTGACTTATGTTGTGTGCTGATCGGGGTTTCTTGACCCTGGTTAAGACACAATATAACTATCCTTGGGAGTTGTTTTGAATACAAATTTAACCTGGCATGATTCTGTTGTAAGTAAACAAGAAAGGTCCGATAAAAAAGGCCAGAAGCCTTGTGTAATCTGGTTTACAGGGCTGAGTGGTTCGGGTAAGTCAACCATTGCCAATGCCCTGGAGCGAGCGCTCTTTGAGCGCGGCCACCACTGTTATTTACTTGACGGTGATAATGTCAGGCAAGGCCTCAACGGTGATCTGGGTTTTACCGATGAAGATCGCGTCGAAAATATTCGACGCATTGGCGAGGCAGCTAAACTTTTTGTTGATGCCGGTTTGATCGTAATGACAGCGTTTATTTCGCCGTTTCGCACCGAACGCCAGCTAGCAAGAGACGTAGTGGAAAACGATGAGTTTATTGAAGTCCATATGTCGACCTCGCTTGAGGTCTGCGAGGAGAGAGATCCAAAAGGGCTTTATAAAAAGGCGCGGGCTGGAGAAATTCCTTTTTTTACTGGAATAGATTCGGCCTATGAGGCACCGATGAGCCCAGAGTTAGTGATCGATACCGGTGTCAATGATATCCAGACCTGTACAGAGCAATTGATTAACTATCTGGTTGAAAAGCAGTACATATAGTTAGTCGTTCTGTTCGGCTCTGAAAGGAAACGAGTTTTCAGGCTGTTACCCGCAGGATGTCAGATCCCTGTTCGCCAGTAGGAATATACTGCTTATCACTCCCGGGGTATGCATCGTCTTGGTTTCGTTTTACTGGTGATATTTCTGCAGCACCAGCGTGGCGTTGGTGCCACCAAAACCAAAGCTGTTTGACATCACCCGTTCAAGCTTCACATCGTCTATTCGTTTGGTCGCAATTGGCATATCGGCAACTTCAGGGTCAAGGTTGCTAACGTTAATTGATTCGGCGATAAAATTATTTTCCATCATGAGCACGCTATAGATGGCTTCGTGAACGCCAGCGGCGCCGAGGGAATGTCCGGACAGGGATTTGGTTGATCCGATGGGCGGTGCTTTATCGCCAAAGACACTGCGAATGGCACCTATTTCAGCGATATCACCCACTGGCGTGCTGGTACCATGCGTGTTGATGTAATCGATATCGCCTCCGACTGTGGCCATCGCCTGTTGCATGCAACGCATCGCACCTTCGCCTGAAGGGGCGACCATATCGTGACCATCTGAGGTGGCACCATAGCCGACAATCTCGGCATAAATCCTGGCGCCTCGTGCCAGGGCATGTTCGAGTTCTTCAACCACGAAACAGCCGCCACCACTGGACATAACAAAGCCGTCACGATCGACATCGTACGGGCGTGAGGCCAGTTCGGGGGTGTCGTTATATTGTGTTGAGAGGGCACCCATAGCATCAAACATGCTGGCCATTGACCAGTGCTCCTCTTCTGCGCCACCGGCGAAAAGAATATCCTGCTTGCCTAATTGTATTTGCTCAACCGCTGAACCAATGCAGTGAGCGCTGGTAGCGCAGGCAGACGATATGCAAATATTCAGGCCTTTAATTTGAAAAGGTGTCGCGAGGCAGGCTGCGACGGTGCTGCTCATAATTTGAGTCACGCGATAAGGCCCCATGCGGCGCACACCCTTGTTGCGGCAGGTGTCTATGGACTCGACAAATTTTTCACCGGAAATTCCACCTGACCCCATGATGATGCCGGTGCGCGGGTTGCTGATGTCGGCCTGAGTGAGAGCGCTATCGTCGATAGCCTGCTGCATGGCAACATAGCCATAGGCTGCCGCGATACTCATAAAACGGAGGTGTTTGCGGTCGATCATATCTTTGAAGTCAAGGTTTATTTGGCCAGCAATCTGGCTTTTCATGCCCGCTTCTCGGTAGGACTCATTGGTACATATTCCTGAGTGACCATTGTGGAGTGAGTCCCGTACACTGGCCGTGTCATTTCCCAGGCAAGAAACCACGCCTATACCAGTAATTACTGCACGTCTCATATCGACCTCGTTTTGCGTTTGATTATTCGCTTCTTGACAGTGTTCGAATTGTACTGAATCTCACTAAAAATTGTCAGTTGACTGGAACAATCCGACCCGTAATCCCTGGGCGGTATATATTTCACGGTCATCCACATAAACAGCGCCATCGGCGATGGCCATGACCAGTTTACGCTCTATCACGCGGGTAATATCCAGCTTGTAGGTCAGTTTTTTTGCGCTTGGAAGTACCTGACCAAAAAATTTAACTTCACCAGAACCAAGCGCCCTGCCGTGGCCATTATTGCCTTTCCAGGTCAGGAAGAAACCGGTTAACTGCCAGAGTGCGTCCAGGCCCAGGCAGCCAGGCATTACTGGGTCACCTGGAAAATGACAGCCAAAAAACCATTGGTCAGGTTTGATATCCATCTCAGCGATAATTTCACCTTTACCATGAGCACCGCCTTCGGAGCTGATGTGGGTGATACGGTCGATCATCAACATATTCGGAGATGGCAGCTGTGCGCTGTTTTTGTTAAATAAGCGCCCTTCAGCACAGGCAATCAGATCATCGTAATCGAAGCTATTACGTTGGTGGGCGTTTGAGTCGGTCAATTGAACCTCTAGCTGGATGGAGTGTCGGATGCGACAGTGATAAGACTTATCGCAAATGGGTCGAAAAAAGGACGCGCCATTCTAGCCTACTGACCCTGGAAGTCCAAATCCTGGAGAGGCCCAGATTCCAGATTTGTGCATGTGACTTTAATTAGGCCAGGTTTGTTAATTCAATGGCGGTAGTCTTTCAGTACGAGGCTGTGTCGAACCTGATAAGTAGATAATATAGCGCCGGTTTCAGGGACGTATATTTAACCTGTTTTTGAAATTGTTTGATACGCGTAAAAGGACGTAATCAATGATCAAAAAGTGTTTATTCCCGGTCGCTGGCTATGGCACCCGGTTTTTACCTGCGACTAAGTCTATGCCTAAGGAAATGTTACCCGTCGTTAATAAACCTCTGGTGCAGTATGGGGTCGAAGAGGCTCTCGACGGTGGTCTCAATGAAATTTGCCTAGTAACCGGACGCGGTAAACGCGCCATTAGTGATTTTTTTGATACCAGTTTTGAACTGGAGCATCAGATTGCGGGGACTGAAAAGGAAAAGTATTTATCGAATATTCGCGAAGTGATTGCCGAGGCGAAATTCTCGACTACCCGTCAGTCAGAAATGAAAGGTTTGGGGCACGCAATTCTTACCGGTGAACTGCTGGTGGGCAATGAACCTTTTGGCGTGGTTTTAGCCGACGATCTCTGTATTACGGAAGATCAGGGCGTGATGGCGCAGCTGGTAGAAATCTATCGGCGCACCAACTGTTCGGTCGTTGCAATTCAGGAAGTAGATGAAAGAGATGTGTCCAAATTTGGCGTGATCGCAGGGATTGAGGAAGAACCCGGATTGTTTACTGTGACCGATATGGTGGAAAAGCCTGAACCTGCTGATGCGCCCAGCAATCTGGCGATTATTGGACGTTACGTACTGACACCGTATATTTTTGAAATATTACGCCATACCCGACCGGGGAAAAATGGCGAGATTCAGCTTACCGATGCTCTGCTGACGATGGCTAAAACCAGTAAAGTGTTGGCCTACAAGTTTAAAGGACGGCGTTTTGATTGCGGCAGTGTCGATGGTTACGTCGAGGCCACTAATTATGTGTATGAGAATATTTACCTCGCCGATGAGGGTCGCTGATGTCTGACCTATTTTTACCAGAGAAGTACGCGTGTTTTAAGGCTTACGATATTCGTGGTCGGGTGCCGGATCAACTCAACGAAGTTATTGCCTATCGTGTTGGCCGCGCTTTTGCTCAATACCTTAAGGCTAAACAAGTTGTCGTCGGGCACGATATTCGCCTAACCAGTCCGGCGATTTGCGATGCCGTCATAGAGGGTATTCTGGATGCTGGTTGCGATGTTTCCCATATTGGACAGTGTGGCACGGAAGAAATTTATTTCGCGACCTCTTACGGAAACTTTGATGGCGGGCTGGTCGTGACTGCCAGTCATAATCCTGCAGATTACAATGGAATGAAATTTGTCCGTGAGCAATCTCGACCGATTAGCGGCGATGATGGCTTGCCGGAAATAAAAGCCCTCGCAGAGAGCGGTGAGTTTGCTGAATCTGTTGATCGAGGCTTGCTGAGCCGGGATGACAATAAAAGCGCTTATATCGCTCATTTGCTGACTTATATCGGGATAGATACGTTGCGCCCCCTGAAAGTGGTGGTTAATGCGGGCAATGGTGGCGCGGGATCGATTGTTGATCGATTAGAATCTGCTTTGCCGTTTTCCTTTGTCAAGGTGCATCACGAGGCTGACGGTCATTTCCCTAATGGTGTACCGAATCCTTTGCTTGAAGAAAATCGGATCGTTACCGCCCAGGCGGTGCGTGATCAACAAGCTGATTTGGGTATTGCCTGGGATGGCGATTTTGATCGCTGCTTTTTCTTTGATGAGCAGGGTGAGTTTATTGAAGGCTACTATCTGGTCGGCCTCCTGGCGGAAGCTTTTCTGAAAAAAGATGGTGCTGCCGTCGTGGTGCACGATCCGCGCCTGACCTGGAATACCATCGATATCGTCGAGAAGCTCCATGGCAAAGCCGTACAGAGTAAAACTGGTCACGCTTTCATCAAGCAGGTCATGCGCGATCACGATGCTGTTTATGGCGGAGAAATGAGTGCCCATCATTATTTCCGGGATTTTGCCTACTGCGATAGCGGGATGATTCCCTGGTTAGTAGTAGCTGAACTACTGTCCGTAAGCGGCAAATCTCTATCAGAGCTGGTGGCGGAACGTCAGGCGGCTTATCCGGTGAGTGGGGAGATTAACCGCTCAGTATCTGATGCGGCGCAAGTGCTAAAGAATATAGAAGCCCATTACGCTGCCGGCGCTCAATCGCTTGATAAAACCGATGGCGTCAGCATGGAGTTTCCTCAATGGCGCTTTAATGTACGTATGTCTAACACCGAGCCTTTGGTGCGGCTCAATGTTGAAAGTCGTGGCGATCAAGCGTTGATGGAAGTTAAAACTGCGGAAATTTTGGCGATGATTGAGGCTTAGTGGATACTCGAGGCCTGGTTAAAAGACACCGATCTTAGAAAAATCAGAGAGAGAACATAACCAATAAAAAAGCCCTTTAAGGGCTTTTTTATTGGTTATTAACTTATTGTTTTATACCGAGTTATCGTGGCATCTCACGCCAAATCAAGATTCGCTGTGATATCGATAATGGCCTTTTTACCATCGCCAAAGACCATCAAGCAGTTGTCCATAGCAAACAGGGGATTCGGCAAACCGGCAAAGCCCGGGCTCATGGAGCGCTTGATAACCACCACCGTCCCGGCCTTATCAACATTGAGAATCGGCATGCCGTAGATGGGACTACCTTTATCTTCACGGGCCATAGGGTTGGTGACATCGTTGGCACCAATCACGATGGCGACATCGGTTTGATCAAAGGTCGGGTTAATTTGATCCATCTCGATCATTTTGTCATAGGCGACTTCGGCCTCAGCGAGCAGAACATTCATATGTCCGGGCATACGTCCAGCGACGGGGTGAATAGCGTATTCCACCTCTATACCACGGGCTTCCATTACGTCTGCCAGCTCGCGAACCGCGTGTTGAGCCTGAGCCATAGCCATACCAAAGCCGGGTACGATAACAACTCGTCGTGCAGTTTCGAGGATCATGGCGATCTCTTCTGCCTGAGCGCTTTTCACCTTGCCTCCGTAGACTTCGTCGGCATCGATGGCCTCACTACCTTCGGCCATGACGCCGAATAGGACATTAGTGAGTGAGCGATTCATGGCGACGCACATAATATTGGTCAGGATCAGGCCTGAAGCACCCACCAGTGAGCCGGTCACAATCAACACGGTATTGCCAAGGATGAAACCAGCCGCAGCTGCAGCGATACCCGAGTAGGAGTTCAGCAGTGCAATCACTACTGGCATATCAGCACCGCCAATGGGCAGTACCAGCGTCAGGCCGAGGATGATGGCCAGGGCAACCAAAGTCCAGAATAGGGGCGTGTTGGCGGGGTTCATGCAGAGCAGTGCTAGTGTCGCGATGGCAGCAATAAAAATAGCGGCATTGAGGAATTTCATACCGGAAAAACCAATGCCCTGCCCGGATATCAACTCCTGTAGCTTGGCATAAGCCACCAGACTGCCGGACATAGTGACGGCACCGATCAGTATAGTAATCATCACAAAAGACACTGCCAGGATGCCCATGATGTCGCTTGTGTAACCACTGCCTTCCATGGCCAGGAAGTAACTGGCGGCGGCAAGGCCTAGCGAAGCGCCACCGCCGCAGCCATTGAGCAGAGCAACCATCTGCGGCATTGAGGTCATCTGTACGCGAGTGGCCATTAAGCCGCCCAATACGCCGCCGGTAATCATGCCAGCGACGATATATTCGTAACTGATGATGTTGCGATCCAGCAAAGTGATGACCACAGCAACCAGCATGCCGGTCGCTGACAGAGTGTTGCCGCGTACCGCAGTTTTTGGCTTGGACAGACCTTTGATACCAAGCACAAAAAGCACGGCGGCAGCCAGATAGACCAGGCTTACAACAGAATCATTCATTATCTAGTCTCTCCTTTTGAACATGGCGAGCATTCGGTTGGTGACCAGATAGCCACCGATAACGTTTAGCGTTGCCATGACAACTGCCGCAAAACCCAGGATATGAACGAGCGTAGATGCTTCGCCCGCACCTGCAGCCAGAACTGCTCCAACCAGCGTGATTCCAGAGATAGCATTGGTGCCGGACATTAAGGGCGTGTGTAGAGTAGGCGGCACTTTGGTGATCAGCTCGACGCCGAGGAACAGCGAGAGCACGAATAGAGCCAGTTGCATTATCAGTAATTCCATCAGGAAGCCTCCCCGGTTGATTCTTCGGTTGTGTCTTTTGTCGGCTCAGGCTCAGGCAAAGCGGGTAAACCCACTAGTTCTCGCATTCTTTTATGGGGCACTTCATTGCCATGAGCGATGACTGTTTCGTAAATGATTTCGTCTTCAAAATCCAGCTTCAGACTGTTGTCATCGCCAAGTAGGTGGCCAAGCAGGATTTCCATATTTTTGCCATACATCTGGCTGGCATGGGTTGGCATCGTCGAGGCAAAGTTGTCGGGGCCGAGTATGGTAACGCCATGAGCAACCACTACTTCGCCTAGCTTGGTGAGTTCACAGTTGCCGCCGCGCTCCGCAGCGAGGTCAACGATTACAGCACCGCGCTTCATTCTTTCTACCATCGCTGTGGTGACCAATATAGGCGATTTGGCACCTGGTATAGCGGCTGTGGTGATCACCAGATCCTGCTCGGCGATCACTTGTGTGAGTTGCTCCTGTTGACGAGCAATAAATTCGGCGCTCTGCTCTTTTGCGTAACCGCCTTTGTCTTCAGATTCGGCGGTTTCCAGATCCAGCTCTACGGGTTTGGCTCCTACCGACAGGATTTGTTCACGAGCTGCGGGGCGGACGTCGTAGGCTTCGACCACGCCACCGAGGCGTTTTGCTGTTGCGCAAGCCTGCAGTCCGGCAACGCCAACGCCCATAATCAGAGTACGCATCGGGTTGAGTGTGCCGGCAGCAGTCATCAGCATGGGCATAATGCGCGGTGCGTAACTAGCACCGAGTATTACGGCCTTATAACCAGCCAGGGTTGCCATGGATGAAAGTACGTCCATGCTCTGCGCGCGGCTAATACGTGGGACTAGTTCCATTGCGATGGCAGTCGCGCCGGTACTGGCCATCTTTTCAGAGACCCTGGGTCCGCCGAGTGGATCCATCATGCCAGCGATGAGTTGTCCGGGTTTTACCAGTGCCAGGTCATCATCACCGTTAACTTCATTGGCGCCAAAAGACTGCACCTGCATGATGATATCAGCATCGGCGAAAATTGAGCGGCGCTCATTCTTTACCGAAGCGCCTGCGGCTTCGTATTGATCGTCCATAAACCCAGCAGCTGCACCAGCGCCGCTTTCGATGATGAAATCAATTCCTTTTTGAGTCCAGACCTGGACGTTGGCGGGAGTCATGGCTACCCGGTTTTCGCCGGGCTTGATTTCCCGGGGTATGCCTATAATCACAGTGTATTCCCCTCATAGATGGCTTAGTTTTGAGTGGTGGATATCGCGCTAGAATATTTAGCGGCGTTGCAAAATGTTAGCAGGGTGGTAAAAAGGTCGGCCACTCTACCCTAAAAAACTTTAAAAGGACAGCCCGTTTGAGTCCCTCGAGGGTGATCTTAAGTGCTTGATAAAGAAAAGATAATTAAGGTTTATTTTTGTAGTTTTTCTAGCTTTTATCGGGGTGGGCCGCGCCTTTATGTAAATGGGCTAACAAAGTTCGAGTTGAGCTATCGAGTTGATCATAAGCGCTTGGGTCTGATAGAGGCTCGTTTAGTAAAGCGAGTAGTTCATTGCTTATTTTCTTGCCCAATTCTACGCCCCATTGGTCAAAGGCATTGATGTTCCAGATAACACTTTGTACATAAACGCTGTGTTCATAGAAAGCCAGTAATGAGCCCAGGGAATAAGGGGTGAATTTTTCTAGCAATAGCGTGTTGCTAGGACGATTTCCGGGCACGGCGTGGTGGCTGGCGAGCCGCTGGGCCTGACTTTGACTAGCGCCCTGAGCTAGTAGCTCTTCATGAGCCTGGGCGATAGATTTGCCCTCCATCAGCGCTTTACTCTGGGCTAGACAGTTACTGACCAGGCATTCATGGCTGCTAGCCTCACAGTGAGTTGATCGGGTCGTAATGAAGTCGATAGAGACGACTTCGGTGCCCTGTAACAGTAATTGGTGGAACGAATGTTGGCCCTTGGTGCCTTCACTGCCCCAGACCACCTGGCCAGTTGGGTAAGAGATGCTTAAGCCTTCTTTTGTAGTACTTTTACCGAGGCTTTCCATGAACAGTTGTTGCAAATAACCTGGCAGTCCCCGGAGTTTATGGGCATAGGGCAGCACCGCCCGGCTTTTATAGTTGCGAAAATTGATGTGCCAGATGGCCTGTAGGCCGTGGATTACGGGCAGGTTGTCTGAAAAGGGAGCATTGCAAAAGTGTTTGTCCATTTCGTGGGCGCCGTTCAGAACTTGTGTGAAAGCTTCCGAACCGAGACTAATTGCGATGGGCAAACCGATCGCCGACCACAGTGAGAAGCGACCGCCAACCCAGTTTTCAACTGGAAATATCCGCTCCGATGAAATACCCAGGGCAACAGCTTCGGCACGATGGCCGGTTACGGCGACAAAATGTTGGGCGATATCCGCGTTGGCAATGCCTGCCCTGCGTAACCAGGCTTTTGCGGCATTGGCATTAGTGAGTGTCTCCAGGGTCGAGAAGCTTTTTGATGAAACGATAAACAGGGTGGTGTCTGGTGAGCACTGAGCTAATACGGCGGATAAGTCGTCGCTGTCTATGTTGGCGACGAAATGGCTGCTGATGTTAGTGGCATGAAGTTCAGGAAATGCTTCAACCACGAGTCTGGGGCCAAGGTCAGAGCCTCCAATGCCGAGGTTAACGACATTTTCGAAAACTTTTCCGGTACTGCCTTTGATCGTTCCCTGCCGTACTTGTTCCGCAAAAGCACAGACTTGCTTAAAGACATCATTAGCCCCCTGATCGACACCACTACTGCCTTGTCCACCACTGCGCAAGGCAGTATGAAGGGCGGGTTTGTTTTCTGTACTGTTGACCGGTTTGCCATTAAACAAGCCATTGATAGCCCCAGATAAACCTGCAGTGGCACCGAGTTCGAAAAGTAGTGTTAACGTTTGTTCGGTAAGGTGGTCTTTTGAATAGTCAAAATAAATGCCGCACGATTGAGCGGAGAATTGCTTACCCCGGTCAGGGTTTTCGGTAAAGAGTTGGTTCAGGGTGGTTTGTTTGAGCCTTTCAGCATGATTCTGTAAGGCCTGCCAGGCGGGACTAGTAGTAATCTGGGTGGGCTTTGGGCCTGCGCTCATGCTTGCTGCTCCAGTGGGGATAGCGAGGCAGGTATTATTAATCTCGCCATACATGTGATAGACATCAAAGCGCTATGAAGGTTGTTAATACTCAGTTAATAATTTCTCTCCACAGCGAAGTTGGCGAGTTCGAGCATGGCGCTATGGTACTTCGATGAAGGCAGGATATTAATACATCGCTTAGCTTGTTGGGCGTGTTCCCTGGCGGCAGCGAAGGTATAGTCCAACGAGGCGGTGTCCTTAATAATGTCGATAACTGTGGGTAGTTGCGATGCGTCCTGGTTCTGTATAGCCTTGCGCAAGAGCTGATTTTGAGTATCCGACCCGCATTTCATTGCCTGGATGATCGGTAGCGTCATCTTGCCTTCAGCCAGATCATCCCCGGCGTGTTTGCCCAGCTTTATGTTATCACTGGTGTAATCAAGAGCATCGTCGATTAACTGGAAAGCCAGGCCAAGATGCCATCCATAGTTACTTAAAGCTGCGCAGATATCGGCATTCGTATCACCGAGCAGGCCTGCGCTGTGTCCAGCGCCTTTAAACAGCTCAGCAGTCTTACTACCAATGACTTCCAGATAGGCAGACTCACTGAGGTCTGGATCACCTATATTAACTAACTGTTGAACCTCACCTTCAGAAATAATATTGGTGGTATCAGCGAGAACACGCATTATCTCAATGTTGCCGAGGCCTACCATCATCTGAAAGGCGCGGCTATATAGGAAGTCGCCAACCAGTACACTGGGGGCGTTGCCCCATTGAGCATTAGCAGTGAATCGACCACGACGCAATTCGGAAGTATCTACGACATCATCGTGGAGTAATGTAGCAGTGTGAATAAATTCAATAATGACGGCCAGATCAACGTGCCGGTCACCGTTATAATTACAGGCTTTAGCAGCAAGCAACACCAACAGCGGGCGCAGTCGTTTGCCACCCGCTTCTATAAGGTAGTGACCGATATTTTCGACCAGGCCAACTTCTGAATGGAGTTGATTGATAATCAACTGGTTGACTGCTTCGAAATCGTCCCCGACCGTGTCTTGAAATGACAGCATATTACGAACAATTTATGTTGCGGCGCGTAGCGCGGCATCCTAGGGCTGGGCACCTGTTGTGTCAAGGTGGCGAACTCAGCTAGCTTGTACGTGACAAGGCAATCAGGGCGGAATTTAAGCGGTGATCAGAGCTTGCAGCGCGTCGGTCTTTAACATAGAATTGCCGCCCTTCAAAACCCAGCCTCAAGAGAATAGTCAGGAGCAAAACATGTACGCGGTAATAGTCAGTGGTGGTAAACAGCATCGCGTTGAACCTGGCGAGGTATTAAAGCTGGAAAAGCTTGATATACCGACGGGTGACAGCATTGATTTTGACAAGATCTTACTGGTTGCAGACGGTGAAGCTGTCAAAGTAGGCGCGCCCTATGTCGATGGTGGTAAAGTGAGTGCGGAAGTGGTCGCACACAGGCGAGCTGATAAGGTGATGATCATAAAATTCCGTCGTCGCAAGCACCATCGTAAGCAGATGGGCCACCGTCAATGGTATACTGAGGTTAAAATCACCGATATTAGCGCCGGTTAATTTAATACAGTGGTACTATTAATACCGTGGTACCAGCGGCTCATGAGATATTGGCCAACGACAAATTTAGTGGTAAAAGATTTAGAGAATTCAGGAGTAAATTATGGCGCATAAGAAAGCTGGTGGTAGTACTCGTAACGGACGCGACTCGCAGAGCAAGCGTCTGGGTGTGAAGCGTTTTGGCGGTGAGAAGGTGATCGCGGGAAATATTATTGTCAGACAGCGTGGCACTCGCTTCCATTCAGGTAGTAATACTGGCTTAGGTAAAGACCACACTATTTTTGCTACTGTCGATGGTGTCGTGGAATTTGTACAGCGCGGTCCCAACAACCGCAAGTTTATTAATATTGTGCCGGCCTAGATGTTATCGATGTGACACGGGATAGAATATTAAAAAGCCCCGCATGCGGGGCTTTTTTTATGGCCGCAAGGTATCATCCGCTGGCAAGGTTTAGGTGAGGATGTAAGGTGAAATTTGTTGATGAAGCACCAATCAGTGTGCGAGCCGGCAACGGTGGCCACGGTTGTCTGAGTTTTCGCCGGGAAAAGTATATCCCCAGGGGTGGCCCCGATGGCGGTGATGGGGGCGACGGAGGCTCGGTGATTCTGGAAGCCGACGAAAATCTCAATACCCTGGTGGACTATCGTTACCAACGCCACTATCAGGCCCAGAATGGAGAGCCTGGTCAGGGTAAAATGCGCACCGGCAAGAAGGGTGAGGACTTAATCCTTAAAGTACCTGTTGGTACTACTGTTATCGATATTGAAAGTGGTGATGTTCTAGGCGACTTGACCACTGCTGGACAGCAACTGATTGTTGCTCGTGCGGGTTTTCATGGCCTGGGTAATACCCGTTTTAAATCGTCTACCAATCGTGCGCCGAGGCAAACCTCGCCGGGGGGTGAAGGCGAAGCACTGCAGTTGCGCCTGGAATTAAAAGTGCTGGCGGATGTTGGTTTGTTGGGTTTGCCCAATGCCGGTAAATCGACACTGATTCGCTCTGTGTCCTCAGCGAAGCCTAAAGTTGCTGATTATCCTTTTACCACTTTAATTCCCAATCTAGGAGTTGTGCAGGTTGGACCATTCAGAAACTTTGTGATGGCTGATGTGCCGGGTTTGATAGAGGGGGCCTCGAGTGGCGCGGGCCTGGGTATCCGTTTTCTGAAGCATTTGACACGCACGCGCTTACTATTGCATATGGTCGATATGTTGCCGGTTGATGGTTCAGAGCCTCTTGAAAATGCACGGGCTATCCATCGTGAACTAAACACTTTTAGCCCGACATTGGCGGAACGTGACCGCTGGTTGGTGCTAAATAAAGTTGATCTGCTGCCCGATGACGAAGTGGATAAACGCTGCTCGGCACTGGTTGAAGATCTTGAATGGACAGGTCCGGTATATCAAATTTCGGCGCTAGCCGACACAGGCACTGAGCAATTGTGCGAGGCTATTTACGCCCATATTAGCCAGCATCAGGAAGCGGTGGCTAACGATCCTGAGGCTCTGGAAAAAGAGCAGGCCATACAGAACCAGATGCAGGCCGAAGTTCGCCAGCAAATTGAAACCCTGCGTAATGCGCGTAAAGCGGTGAAGCTGGGGGATGCGCCAGGCGGTGACGATGAAGACGACGATGATATGGATGTTGAAGTTGTTTACGAGCCCTAAGCGCTGTTCTAAATCGCGATTCTCAGACGGAATAAGTGAAATTGATAGCCGTATTCGAGAGGCAACATGAATACCGAAGGTAGCCCCAGACACAAAATTCGTGACGCGCGACGCTGGGTGGTGAAAATTGGCAGTGCTCTGCTGACCAATAATGGTCGCGGTCTCGATCGTACTGCTATCGCTGGCTGGGTTAAGCAGGTTGTCAAGCTTCAGGCGCAGGGTATTGAAGTGGTGTTGGTGTCATCCGGTGCGGTGGCCGAAGGTATGAGCCGTCTCGGATGGCAGCAACGACCCAGTACAGTGCATGAGTTACAGGCCGCAGCGGCGATCGGTCAAATGGGTCTGGTTCAGGCTTATGAGACCCAATTTCAGCAATATGGCAAGCACACCGCGCAAATTCTGCTTGATCACGATGATCTGGTTAGCCGTCAGCGCTACCTCAACGCGCGCAGTACTCTCAATACCTTGCTGGCGCTGCAGGCAGTGCCCATAGTTAATGAAAATGATACGGTTGCTACAGACGAAATCCGCTTCGGCGATAACGACAGGCTGGCAGCGATGGTCACTAACCTTCTTGATGCTGAATTACTGGTGATACTGACCGATCAGGCGGGTTTGTTTGAGCAGGATCCCCGCAAGCACGCGGGTTCTCCTCTAATACGCCTGGCCGACGCCGAGGATCGTAGTCTCGACCGGATAGCTGGCGGCAGTAGCGGTGGTTTCGGACGTGGTGGAATGATTACCAAACTGGAAGCGGCGAGACTGGCAGCCCGTTCTGGTGCTAACACCTTGATTGCCGGCGGTAACATCGACAATATTTTGCTAAAGCTGCAGGCTGGGGAGGATGAAGGCACTTTGCTGGTTTCTAAGCGGGAACCTCTCGATGCGAGGAAGCAATGGCTTGCCGGGCACCTGCAGATGCGCGGTCAACTGGTGTTGGATGATGGTGCCGTTAGAGTGGTCCGCGAACAAGGTAAAAGCTTGCTGCCGGTCGGCGTCAAGGCGGTGAGTGGTGGTTTTACGCGTGGGGAGATGGTCAGTTGTGTCGATGGTAAGCAGCAGGAAGTGGCGCGCGGCCTGATTAACTACAGTGCTGCTGAGTGCGCTAAAATCATGGGTAAAGCCAGTGCTCAGATTAGTGAAATCTTAGGCTATTGCAGTGATGAGGAATTGATCCATCGGGATAATATGGTCGTGCTTTAGGTGATGTAAGCATTTGTAACAGGGCACAGCATAAGCCAGAAGAGATCGGCATTTATTTAGCTGTCTACCAGAGGCTATTTACTGAGCTCTATGTTCAATATACTTATTGGTTTAGACGGTCAAAGTTTAAACCTGAGATACAAAAAAGCCGACAACACTGTCGGCTTTTTTACGGTTTGTCTTTTGTCTATGAAGCAGACAAGCTGCGATGTTGTCAGGCAGAGGTGGTCATCAGCTTGATCTGCTTATTAAGTCGGCTTTTATGTCGTGCCGCTTTGTTCTTATGCAGAATACCGCCTTTGTCAGCATAGCGGTCGAGTACCGAAACGGCGTCCGTGTAGGCGGCTTTAGCCTGCTCTACGTCGCCGGATTCAATAGCGGCGTTGACCTTTTTCAGGTAAGTGCGGCCCATGGAGCGCATGCTGGCGTTGTGTTGACGACGTTTTTCGTTCTGTCTGGCGCGTTTGCGTGCCTGAGGTGAGTTTGCCACCGTGTTGCTCCTGTTACTGGTTTGCCACTACTTGGGCAGGGATCTTGATAGGGAGATTGCGAGGCGGCGCAGTCTACAGAACATGACTATTGATATCAATACTCGCAGCGCTATCGGGCGCGTTTTTTGATTGTTGTTCCAGTGCCCAGATGATGTGTTCTTTGATGAGTTCGGAGGCGCTGTCTAAACTTGTTTTCAAGGTAGTGACTAACTGTGTCGAATAGGGCGCGTTGCCAAGACCTACTGCGAGATTGCGTTGCCAACGTTCATAGCCAATGCGTCGAATCGGCGAGCCTGCAGTATTGCTGAGAAATTCCTCTTCGCTCCAGCCGAATAAGGTGATTAAGTCGCTGTTATCCAAGTTATGGCGAGGCTGAAAGTCCTGTTCTGTTGATGTTGATGCAAAACGATTCCAGGGGCAGATAATTTGACAGTCGTCACACCCAAAGACGCGGTTGCCAATGGCTTTGCGAAACTCAACGGGAATAGGACCCTTGTTTTCGATAGTCAGGTAGGAAATGCAGCGTCGAGCATCGAGCACATAAGGTGCCGGGAATGCATCGGTAGGGCAGACTTTGTGACAGGCCCGGCATTGTCCGCATTGTTTTTCTGGCGTCGGTTTATCTGCCGGAAGTACCAGGCTGGTATAGAGTTCGCCGAGGAAAAACCATGACCCTGCCTGTCGATTTAACAGCAGCGTATTTTTACCGATCCAGCCGAGGCCAGCTTGTTCAGCCAGGGGTTTTTCCATAACCGGGGCGCTGTCCACAAAGGGGCGTTGAATAACGACATCGCCGCAGGCCGTTTCAATCTTACTGGCCAAAGTGGCGAGACGTTTACGCATCAGTTTGTGGTAATCACGACCCAGAGCGTAGCGTGATAGATAGGCTTTTTCGCCATCTTTCAGGCAGGCAATCATATTGCTGTCGGCGGGTAAATAATCCATCCGCACACAGATGACTGAGGCGGTGCCGGGCAACAGTCTTTCTGGACGCCAGCGTTTATCATCGTGCTCGGCTAGCCATTGCATTGAGCCATGATAGTCCCTGTCGAGCCATGTTTGCATGCGCTCCCCAGACTGTTTCAGGTCAGTTTGGGTAAAGCCGATTTGCTGGAAACCCAGCTCCCGACTCCACCGACGAATATCTTCGGCGAGTTGGGTGCTTATCAGTTTTGTTTGGCTTGATGGGGGCATAAATTTGGGGTCTGTTTCGGGTTTACTAATTCGAGACGTCCTTACACGTGGTATTTTTTGGTCGAGGTAGCGGTGGAAGTCGTCCCAGCCTGTCTCCCATGCCGTATAATTCTCTCAGAATTGAGGGCAGGATACAGGGCTTTATAAGCGCAGCGAACATACATAATAATGGCGGATACTTCAGCGGTGGACATTTCAGACAGACTTTATACGGCCGAGATGGTGCGAGAACTCGATCGACGAGCCATAAAAGATCATGGTATGCCTGGCATCACACTCATGAAGCATGCTGGTGCAGCGGCCCTTCAATCGCTATTGGCGCGTTGGCCCAGGGCCTGCAGGCTTACTGTAATTTGTGGTGGCGGCAATAACGGCGGTGATGGTTACATCATCGCAGCTTTGGCCAGACAGCGAGGTTTGCTGGTTAAAGTGCTACAGCTTGTTCCCGCAGATAAATTAACCGGTGATGCCCGCCGGGCCTGGCAGTTTGCCTGTCAGGCGGATGTGCCGATGGCAGCGTTCCAGGGCACGATAGATAATCCTGACGCTATAGATGTTGATAATGTCGATGTCGATGTCGATGTCGATGCCGCTGGTGAGGGCGGTGGTGAAGTTATCGTCGATGCCTTGCTAGGCACCGGCATACGGGGCCAGGTGCGAGAAAATTACGTGCAGGCTATTGAAGCGATAAATCAGTCAGCAAGTCCGGTAGTGGCTATCGATATCCCCTCCGGGCTTTGCAGCGACACTGGTGCAGTACGTGGTGTGGCAGTAATGGCGGAGCTAACGGTAACCTTTATCGGTATGAAAGCTGGTCTCTTAACTGGTCAAGGGCCAGCCGTGTGTGGTGATATCAGTTATCACGATCTCAACGTTCCTTTGCAGGTTTTTGAGGATATGCCGGTCAGTGCTCAGCGTTTGAATTTATCGGACCTGATGAAGCAGTTACCACGGCGCGACAGGGATGCTCACAAAGGTAAGTTCGGTCACGTGCTGGTGATCGGTGGGGACGAAGGCTTTGGCGGCGCGGCGGCGATGGCGGCAGAAGCAGCGTTGCGTGTAGGGGCGGGCTTAGTCGGCGTGGCCACGCGCTCATGCCACGTCTCCGCTTTGCTGGCCCGGCGGCCAGAGCTGATGGTTAAACCGGTCGACTCAGGTCAGCAACTGGAGCCATTACTGGCTGCGCCCAGCGTGCTGGTGATTGGCCCCGGTTTGGGTCGCTCGCCCTGGTCAGAGCAGGTCCTGCAGCAGGCGATTAACTCTGGTATCCCTATGGTGGTAGATGCCGATGCATTAAATATTATCTGTGAAGGTCGAGTTGGTGCTGGCGCTGATACGCGCAACTGGGTGCTAACCCCTCACCCTGGTGAGGCAGCACGGCTGTTGAATATCAGTAATGCTGAGATTCAAGCGGATCGCTTTGGCGCATGTAAAGCGCTTCAACAGGCTTTTCACGGTACTGTTTTATTGAAGGGCGCTGGCACCCTAATTTCCAGCGGTAAAGAAATGCTTACCTTGTGCCCATACGGCAACCCAGGTATGGCAACCGGCGGTATGGGTGATGTCCTGGCGGGTATCATCGGTGGTTTGCTGGCCCAGGGACTAAGCGCTGATCAGGCCGCTCAACTTGGCGCTTGTCTGCATGGCGCGGCGGCAGACTGTATTGCTGATGAGTGCGGTGAGCGGGGTATGATGGCTACGGATTTGTTGGTGCCTCTACAGCGCTTAGTGAATTGTAAATAGTTTGGTGAATAAGCCAAAAATACTTGTTTCATCGCCCAGCCTTATCAACGGTGAGGCGGCTATGGTAGAGGCGGGCGAACAACTGGGAGCGGCATTGGGAAACGGCGGCACCATTTTTTTTCATGGTGATTTAGGCAGTGGAAAAACCACATTGTGCCGTGGTGTACTCCGTGCCTGGGGTCATACCGGTGCTGTCAAAAGCCCAACCTATACCCTGGTTGAACCCTACTGCTACCGGAATGTCGATATTTACCACTTTGATTTGTATCGTCTCGGGGACCCCGAAGAGCTTGAATACATCGGTATTCGGGACTATTTTGAGCCAGGTAATATATGCCTTGTCGAGTGGCCAGAACGAGGTCAGGCGATGTTGCCGGAACCTGATCTTGAGGTATTTCTGGACTATCAGGACCAGGGCCGGAAGCTGGAATTAGTCGCCGGTAGCCAGCGAGGTGAGAAGCTAATCAATAAAATACGTGAGTCTTATGCCCAGATCGATTAAGGCTTTGGCTGCGCGCTACGAAGATCGTTTTAACAGAAATACTCCTTCCAGGGGCAATCGTTTTAGTACCAGTATGTTTCACTTTTTTTACGCGAGCTCTATTATCAGACTCGTATTGGCTATTTATCTACTTGGTGCCAGTCATCAAGTTTTTGGTGCAGCGGTCGAAGGTATTCGGTTATGGCGTGCCCCCGATCATACCCGTCTGGTCTTCGACCTGTCGGCACCCGTTGAGCACAGGGTCTTTGCTTTAGACAATCCCCGCCGTTTGGTAATCGATGTGGTTGGCGCTAGTTCAAGCATGGAACTGGCGGGGCTAAATTTTAGTGGCACGGCAATCAAGGGAATACGCACAGCGGTCCGAGGTGAACAAGATTTGCGTGTGGTACTGGATTTAACGGGGCCAGTTAATCCGCGTAGTTTTAGCCTTGGTAGCAATGAGCAATATGGTGATCGTCTGGTGGTCGATCTTTATGATAACGCAAGCTCTGTCAGTAAGCGGGTGGAGGATGTGGTTTCTAGCAGGGGTGCACAACGGGACGTGATCATCGCTATTGATGCAGGTCACGGTGGTGATGACCCCGGGGCCATCGGGCCGGGTAATATTTACGAAAAGAGAGTGTCCCTGGCGATTAGTCAGGCCTTAAAAAATTTGGCTGACGCAGAGCCTGGTTTTAAGGGGCTACTGGTACGGACCGGCGATTATTATGTGCCATTGCGTGAACGCACGGATATCGCTCGAAAAAGCCGTGCTGACGTGTTTGTCTCGATTCACGCTGATGCTTTTAAACATGCGTCTGCCCATGGGGCCTCGGTCTACGCGTTGTCTCGACGGGGCGCGACTAGCGAAACCGCGCGCTATATCGCTCAACGTCAAAACCGGGCCGATTTAATCGGTGGCGTTGGTTCGGTGAGTCTCAATGACAAAGATGCCATGCTGGTAGGTGTGCTGTTGGACTTATCGATGACAGCGACCCTCGTCAGTAGTCTGGAAGTTGGTGCCCGGGTGCTAGAATCGATGGGCGCACTTACCCCGCTGCATAAAAAACGGGTGGAGCAGGCCGGTTTTATGGTGCTGAAGGCTCCCGATGTGCCCTCTATACTAGTGGAAACCGGATTTATTTCTAATCCTAAAGAAGCTAAACGGCTGAATCAGCGGGGTTATCAGCGCAAAATGGCCGAGGCTATTTTTAAGGGCATCAAAGAACATTTTCAGCAAAGCCCTCCAGAGGGGTCTTTGTTAGCTTCGTTGCAAAAAGGATCCGACTCGGTTTATATCGTGACAGGTGGCGATACGCTGTCAGGGATTGCTCACCGGCATCAGGTTAGTGTTAAAGCCATTCAGCGCCATAACAACCTGAAGTCAACTAGAATTCGTGTCGGCCAACGCATTAAAATCCCATTTTCATCATGAGCTTTAGCATGACTCTGAGTCTACAGCTTTTATACCCTTTTATTGATCAGAAAAATAAGGATAGCTGGAAACGTAGACTTTATTTGAAGCCCGGAAATAAATCGGAACAGACCAGGGGTCTTGTCATCGGAGTTTGGTTACGTGCCTAAAATCCAGATACTTAATCCTCGTCTCGCCAATCAGATAGCCGCTGGTGAAGTGGTTGAGCGCCCAGCTTCTCTGGTTAAAGAGCTGCTTGAGAACAGTCTCGATGCAAGTGCGACGCTGATTGATATTGATATCGAACAGGGCGGCAGCAAGCGTGTACAGGTACGAGATAACGGCAGTGGCATTGCTCGTGATGAAATAGCTCTAGCGCTGAGTCGTCATGCAACCAGCAAAATTGAAAATCTCGATGATCTTGAATCGGTAACCACATTGGGTTTTCGTGGTGAAGCATTGGCTAGTATCGCCTCGGTATCTCGATTAAGTCTGGTGAGTAATACCGAACCTCAGGGGGCAGGCTGGCGAGTCAGAACAGACGGCCCCGATATGGAGGCCAGCGTTGAACCAGTATCCCACCCTCGTGGCACTACTGTTGAAGTGCGTGATCTGTTTTTTAACACGCCAGCCCGCCGCAAATTTTTACGTCAGGAAAAAACCGAATTCAAGCGTCTAGATGATGTGGTCAAACGACTGGCGCTGAGCAACCTGGGTGTCACAATTAATCTGCGTAACAACGGCAAAGCGGTGCGTCAATATCGATCTGCAGGCAGTGTTGTAGAACAGGAACGCCGGGTAGCTGCAGTATGCGGAAAGGCCTTTATGGAGCAGGCGCGATTTGTCGATATCGAGCTTTACAGTATGCGCTTATGGGGCTGGCTGGGCTCACCCCATCTGTCTCGGAGTCAGGCTGATCAACAGTATTTTTTCGTCAATGGACGAACGGTGAGTGATCGAGTGGTTACCCACGCGGTGCGCCAGGCCTACCGGGACGTGATGTACCACGATCGTCATGCAGCCTGCGTGCTGTTTCTGGAACTACCCGCTGCGGAGGTCGATGTCAATGTGCATCCGACCAAACATGAGGTACGTTTTCGAGAGAGCCGTGCCGTACACAACTTTCTCTACGGAGCCTTGCACAGAGCGGTAGCGGATTTTGGCCCTGGCGATAATTCTGATTCCAACAATATTATGGACCCAGAAAGCACCGGTGAGGGAAATCCTTATTTTGACACTCTGGCAAACCATGACTTAAATGCTCATACCGTTGGTCTGAACCAGAGTAAGTCGTCCGATGGCGGTCCAGCCCCTATCCAGCAGTCGGGACTGGCTTTGCGCAGGCCTACACCTGCTGGTGTCGCGGAGCAAATGACCGCGTACCAGTCTTTACACAGACCCTTAGGTGATCGTGGGGCATGGCAATCAACACCAGCCGTGGACTCGGTGACTGACGACATTCCGCCCCTGGGGTATGCGGTGGCCCAGCTCAAAGGGGTTTATATCCTCGCCGAAAATGCGTTGGGTATGGTGCTGGTGGATATGCATGCTGCTCACGAGCGCATCATCTATGAGCAACTAAAGCTGGGCTATGATGATAGATCCCTGGTCGCTCAGCCCTTGCTGGTGCCGCAGAGTCTGTCTGTCAGTGAGGGTGAGGCAGACGCTGCGATGGAGTACCAGGCGTTGTTTAACAGCCTGGCTATTGATTTGCAGCGTACCGGACCTGAAGCATTGGTGATTCGCGAGGTCCCGGCACTACTGCGTGATACCAATGCGGAAGCCCTGATTCGAGATGTCCTTGCGGATTTGCTGGCCCATGGGCACAGTGATCGCACTGAAATTCTGGCTAACGAGATACTCTCCAGTATGGCTTGCCACGGCTCAGTGCGGGCTAATCGTACCTTATCTATCGCCGAAATGAATGCACTGTTGCGGCAAATGGAGGTAACCGAGAGAAGCGGCCAGTGCAATCACGGTCGCCCCACCTGGACACAGGTGTCCATGGGCGAGCTGGATAAGCTCTTCCTGCGTGGTCGGTAGCTCAGTTTGACTGAAGCTGATGCGAGACCGTATGACAAACCGCCGGTAATCTGTCTGATGGGGGCCACAGCTTCCGGAAAAACCAGGCTCGCTATGAGACTGCGAGAGTATTTACCGGTAGATATCATCAGCGTTGATTCATCCCAGGTTTATCGAGGTATGGACATCGGTACCGCCAAACCGGATGCCGAGGAATTAGCTCTCGCTCCTCACCGTATGCTCGATATTCGTGACCCTGCTGAAGCCTATTCTGTGGGTGACTTTATGAACGACGCCCGTGCTCACATTGATGACATCACCGAGGCTGGGCGGATACCGCTATTGGTCGGCGGCACTATGCTCTATTTTCGTGGTCTATTAGATGGACTCGCTGATTTGCCTCCTGCTAATCTGGAGATACGTCGGCAAATAGAAGTTGAGGCCAGAGCCCATGGTTGGCCCCATATGCATGGCCTGTTAATGGCAGTTGACGCCCCGACTGGAGATAATATCCACCCGAATCATTCTCAGCGTATTGCCCGGGCTTTGGAAGTATTTCGGATTACTGGTACGCCGCTGTCTGAACTTATCGCCAGGCAGCACAATGGCTTGTCAGCACACCCCCCGCTTACTGAGGATTACCAGGTGGTGCAGCTAGCGTTGATGGCTCCGGATCGTTTAGTGTTGCATAAAGCCATAGAGCAGCGTTTTCTGGGGATGTTGTCCTCAGGCTTGATTGCTGAAGTCCGACAGCTTATGGCCCGAGGTGATTTATCACTGGCTCTGCCATCTATGCGCGCTGTCGGCTATCGCCAGGTATGGGACTACCTGGCCGGTGAGTACGATTACGATGAAATGGTGGCGAAAGGTATTGCAGCGACCCGTCAGCTGGCTAAGAGGCAGTTAACCTGGTTACGGAAATGGCCCGGTCTGGTGTCTATAAACACAGGGGTGTCAGGGGCTAACGAGCGTTTATCCTCTGAACAAATACTAACTAATACCTTGAATTTTTTAGAAAAAGCTGCCATATACTTTATTGAGCCTGAGTAGTATCATTCGCGGCCAAAATTTGGTGGGAGTCGCTGGAATCTTAACCAGTATGGTATACGTCTCTCATTACATGAGCCACCAGTGTTGTTGATCAGCGTTGATGGCTGTAAATCATCGAAGTGAGTTGGAGAACAATAATGTCAAAAGGTCATAATCTGCAAGACCCCTTTTTAAATGTACTGCGTAAAGAACGCATACCTGTGTCAATCTTTCTGGTTAACGGTATTAAATTGCAGGGCCAGGTCGAGTCTTTTGATCAGTTTGTTGTGCTCCTGAAAAACACCGTCAGCCAGATGGTCTACAAGCATGCGATTTCCACTGTTGTGCCCTCCCGCCCGGTAAAATTGCCAATGGCAGTAACATCGGAAGATAGCGACGACGGTAGTGAGGTTTGATTGTTCTTTGATCGTCCAGAATCTGGTGAACTAGCGGTTCTTGTTCACCTAAATCTCGATAATGAGCTTGAGCCTGAAAATAGACGGGAGTTTGAAGAGCTAGTTCTGTCCGCTGGTGGTGATCCTGTGAGTGAAATAGCGGGGCACCGCCGTAGTCCCCACCCGCGTCACTTTGTCGGCGCCGGCAAATTAGAAGAAATTAGCGAACAAATCCAGCTAACTGGAGCCCAACTGGTAATCTTTAATCACGATATTAGCCCCAGTCAGGAACGTAATATCGAACAGGCTCTGTGTTGTCGGGTGTTGGATCGCACCGGCTTGATCCTCGATATTTTCGCCCAACGGGCGAAAACTCACGAAGGAAAATTACAGGTTGAGCTGGCTCAGCTGGAGTATATGAGTACTCGCCTGGTCAGGGGCTGGACACACCTTGAGCGCCAAAAAGGGGGTATTGGTTTGCGCGGGCCCGGTGAGACACAGCTCGAAACCGATCGCCGCTTATTGAGTGCACGTATCAAATCAATCCATAAGCGACTCGAAAAGGTTCGGCGCCAACGGCACCAGACTCGGCGCTCTAGACAGCGGGCTGAGACCCCAACGGTATCCCTGGTCGGTTATACCAATGCGGGCAAATCCACCTTATTTAATGAATTGAGCGGCGCAGGTGTTTATGTCGCTGACAAGCTTTTCGCGACCCTGGATCCGACCATGCGAGCCATAAAAATGCCCGTAGCGGGCACGGTCATTCTCGCTGACACTGTGGGTTTTATCAGCCACTTGCCCCATAAACTGGTGGACGCTTTCCGGGCAACCCTTGAAGAGGCAGCTAGCGCGTCACTGCTTTTACATGTTGTCGATGCCAGTGCTGAAGAGCTGACTGATAACGTTGAGCGCGTTGAAGAAGTGCTTAAAGAGATAGGTGCTGCCGATATCCCCACATTTAAAGTCTACAACAAGATTGATTTACTTGATCAGATCGAGCCGCATATCGAGTACGACGAGCAGCGTCGGCCAATAGCGGTTTGGCTTTCTGCTGAGAACGGTGAAGGCAAAGATCTGTTGTTTGAAGCGATCCAGCAGCGCCTGGGTATGGAGGCAGTTGAAATGACCTGTCGATTGCCGCCTGAAGCTGGGCGTTTGCGCGCAAAACTTTATGCCGCAGACGCTGTGCTTGCTGAATATAGCGACGATGATGGTGCTACCATAGTCGGTCTTCGTATCGCCAAAAATGAGTGGCAACGTTTACTCAAGGCTGAGAACTTCAGGAGCGAGCAATTGATCGTTGAGCCGGCGCAGGTAGACTCGCGGTGCGAGGATGTTGATGATCAAGATAATCTGGCTCTTGTCAGCTGACAAAAATCAGTCTGACGGGCTTGAGTATTGATAAATTAAACAGAGTTCAGTGGCTTTTCATAGGCGGGTTGTTAAAATCGGCACCCCTGTACTCTCTGGAGTGAAATATGGCTTGGAATGAACCCGGTGGTGGCAACAATGGTGGCGGTAAAGACCGTGGTGAACGAGACCCCTGGGGCGGTGGCAACGGCCGGAATAATCCGCCTGACCTTGATGAACTGTTAAAAAGCTTCTCCGATAAACTCGGTGGGATTTTTGGTGGTGGCAAAGGCGATGCCGGTGGTAGCGATGGCGGCAAAGGCCCAGGCGCGAGTTTGATCATGGTTGCTGCTGTAGTTGCTGCTCTGGTATGGGCAATGCTTGGTATCTATCAGGTCGATGCCAAGGAAAAGGCTTTAGTACTGCGTTTTGGTAAATTCCACAGTATTGTCGGTGATGGCTTGCACTGGAATCCACCACTGATCGATATAGTGACGAAGATTCGCGTCACCGAAGAAAGGCAATATCAAACCCGGGGAGAAATGCTCACCGAGGATGAAAATATCGTTGAATTGCCGATGACCGTCCACTACAACATTAAAAGTATCAAGGATTTCGTGTTACTTGTTAGAGATCCCGAAATCAGCTTGCGTCATGCGACCGAAAGTGCCTTGCGCCATGTCGTCGGTAGTACAAGTTTTGATGAGGTGGTATCGACTGGTCGGCAACAACTCAGCATCGATATTCGTATCCGTTTGCAGGATTATCTGGATAATTATCATGCGGGTATTCATATCGTCAAAGTGAATATTCTTGAGGCCAAACCGCCGTCGGCAGTGAAGGCTGCTTACGATGATGTTATCAAGGCGCGGGAGGACCGGGAACGTCTGATTAACGAAGCCGAGGCTTATGCCAATGGTATTATTCCGGAAGCTCAAGGTCGCGCTGCGCGGGTTATTGAGGAAGCTAACGCCTATAAAGCCAAGGTGGTAGCCGAAGCCCAGGGTGAGGCGCAACGTTTTACCCAGATTTTAGGCGAGTATCAAAAAGCCCCAGGCGTGACCCGGGAGCGACTTTATCTGGATGCTATTCAGGATGTGTTGGAGAGCGCATCAAAGATAATGGTCGATGTCGAAGGCGGCAACAATATGCTGTATTTGCCGCTGGATAAAATAGTCCAGCAGTCATCTGTAGCTGGTGTTAAGAACGCTAGCCTGTCAAGCCGGGACATTGATAACATTACCCAGAAAGTGATTGAGAATATCAATATTCGCAGTCAGCAAAGTTCTTCCCCACGCAGGGAGTTACGCTAATGAGTCAGAAATTTTCGAGTGTTCTAATTGCCCTTGCCGTGGCGGTTATGCTGGCCAACAGCAGCCTCTACGTTGTTAGTGAAACAGAAAAAGCCGTAAAACTCCGCTTTGGCCGGATAGTAGAGCCAGATATCTCGCCCGGTATTTACGTTAAAATTCCCTTTGCTGATGATGTCCGTAAGTTTGATGCAAGGACACTGACCCTTGATGCAGAGCCACAGAGCTTTTTAACCGTGGAGAAAAAACGTCTAATCGTAGATGCTTATGCCAAATGGCGGATTTTAGATGTCGCTACCTACTATAAGGCCACTGGCGGCGATGAATCGGTGGCCCATAGTCGTCTGGCTGATCGGGTTAACGATGGTCTGCGTAACCAGTTTGGTACGCGCACTCTGCACGAGGCAGTGTCGGGTCAACGGGATCAATTAATGATCCATATTGTCGACGACCTCAATCTAACAGTGCGTGAGTCTCTGGGTGTCACCGTGGTGGATGTGCGAGTTAAACGAATCGATTTACCAGAGGAGGTCAGTGAGCAAGTGTTTGGCCGCATGAAGGCAGAGCGAGAAAAAGAGGCTCGGGAGCTACGCTCCAAGGGTAAAGAAGCGGCTGAAAGAATTCGTGCAGATGCCGATCGTCAGGAAACGATCATCGCGGCGAACGCTTATCGGGACTCAGAAATAACCCGTGGTGCCGGCGATGCTGAAGCCTCGACGGTCTATGCTACGGCCTATCAGCAGAATCCTGAATTCTATGCTTTTTCGCGTAGTTTAATTGCTTACCGCAAGGCTTTTGCGAACAAGGGCGATGTCATGCTGATCGATCCGGATAGTGATTTTTTTACCTACATGAAGGACAAGGGTGGCAAATAACTCAATTCGGTGAACACCCTGTTTAAAAATTCGGGGTGTTCACCGAGTTCGGATGCTACAATTCCGTAACCGGGGTGACCCGGTTTTTTTACGGGCTGGATAAGTGAAACCGGTATCAGTAAGGGGTATTTTGGCTGGTTTCGCGGATCATGTATCGCAGTATTGACCGGTTTATTGGCTAGAGAGGCAAGCAGTGGGGCAGGATTTTTTGGCGGCCATGTGCCTGGTTTTGGTGCTGGAAGGTATCATGCCTTTTCTGATGCCAGGACGTTGGCGTGAAATGATGTTGTCCTTAACTCAGGTAGATGAGCGAAGTATTCGTATGATCGGCTTTGGTAGCATGTTGCTCGGCGCGGGCTTGCTGTATTTTGTCAAGTAAACGCCCGGCAGGGGTCGCTCAAAGGCTTTGCTCTAACGAGTAAGACAGGACAAGTGACAGGTAAGGTTGGTAATCAGAGTATGACGAATATTGTAGATCGCTGGCTATTGCCTGAAGGCGTTGAAGAGATTCTGCCTAATCGAGCTATAAAGATTGAACGTTTGCGTCGCCGCCTGCTGGATTTGTATCACTCCTGGGGTTATGACCTGGTGATTCCGCCGCTCGCTGAGTTTACCGAATCCTTGCTGAGCGGCTCCGGTGCGGATCTTGACCTGATGACCTGTAAAATTATTGATCAGCTCAGTGGTCGGATGATGGGTGTCCGTGCTGACATCACGCCCCAGGTCGCCCGCATGGATGCCCATAGCCTGCGACGGCAGGGACCGAATCGACTCTGTTACGCTGAACAGGTCCTCTATGCTCGACCGAAAAACCAGATGGAAACCCGGTCACCGATTCAACTCGGCGTTGAATTGTTTGGTGAGGCAGGTCTGGAAGCCGATATCGAAGTCATTTTATTACTGATCGAAACCCTTAAGCAGGCAGGCGTTGACAGTATCCATCTCGATCTGGGCCACGTCGGCATCTATCGAGGCCTCGAAGCCCAGGCGGGGCTTGACGACCAGCAAAGCAGAGAGCTATTTGCTTTGCTGCAAACTAAAGATGCCTCCTTGCAGGAGTGGGTGCACACAAATATTGAAGATCCAGCCATTGCCGTTATGGTCGCCGTTTTACCGACTCTGACAGGTTCTGTTGAGGTGCTCGCCAGGGCAGCAGATGTTCTGGCAGATGCTTCTGCTGCCGTAGCGCAGGCTTTGCAGGAAATCTCCTTCCTGATGGAGGCCATAGACAACCGTGTCGATGGTGTGGATGTTTATCTTGACCTCGGGGAGTTGCGTGGTTATCACTACCATACTGGGGTTGTCTTCGCCGCTTACACCGAAAGCTCGCTGGTGCCACTGGGTAACGGGGGGCGTTACGACGATATTGGCGAGGCATTTGGCCGAACACGCCCGGCAACTGGTTTCGGTGTTGATCTCAGTCTCCTTGCATCTCTAGTCGAAAGTGGTGAAGAAATTGCGCCGGGTATCTTTGTCCCAGCCACTGATCAGGATGCTGTCCATGTCGAAGTCGCCAGGTTACGAAGCCTTGGCGAGCGAGTGGTACTGGGCTTCAAGGGCCAGGACGCTAATTTAGCCGAGCTACACTGCGACAGGCGACTTCTGGTATCCAAAACCGGGTTTGAACTGGTCGCTGCAGAAGAATAAATACCCGCTGCCAGGTAGACCAATATTTAGATAACAAGTAAACCAGCCGTTAGTTCAAATTGTAGACGAGAGTATCGAGATTAAGTGATGGGAAAAAATGTTGTGGTACTAGGTACCCAGTGGGGCGACGAGGGCAAGGGTAAAATTGTCGATCTACTCACCGATCAGGCAAAAATCGTGGTGCGTTTTCAGGGCGGCCATAATGCCGGTCATACGCTAGTTATTGACGGTGAAAAAACCGTCCTGCATCTAATTCCCTCAGGTATTTTACGTGACGATGTGAGCTGCCTGATCGGCAATGGTGTGGTGTTGGCTCCCGATGCACTGCTCAAAGAGATGGCCGAGCTTGAGGGCAAAGGCATCCCAGTACGGGAGCGCCTGCAGATATCCCCAGCTTGCCCCCTGATCCTGCCCTACCATGTCGCCCTTGATGTGGCCCGCGAAAAAGCGCGTGGCGCGGCAAAAATTGGGACTACTGGGCGCGGTATTGGCCCTGCCTATGAAGATAAAGTCGCCAGACGTGGTTTACGTTTAGGTGATTTATTTGATCAGAAGGTATTTGCCGAGCGGCTGCAGGAGGTTATGGAATATCACAATTTCATGCTCACTCAGTACTACGGTGTTGAGGCCTGCGACTATGCCGATATCCTTGCCCTGGCTGAAGCGTGGGTCGGTGAGCTGGCCCCTCTGGTGACTGATGTGACCGGCAAATTGCACGACGGGCGTGAGGCAGGGTACAACATTCTTTTCGAAGGAGCCCAGGGTTCGCTACTGGATATTGACCACGGCACCTATCCCTTTGTGACATCTTCCAATACCACTGCCGGTGGTACGGCAACGGGTAGTGGCTTTGGACCGCTATTTCTAGACTATGTGCTGGGTATAACCAAGGCCTATACCACGCGTGTGGGTTCTGGACCTTTTCCCAACTGAATTGTTCTGTGAGACAGGCAAACATCTCGCCAAAAAGGGCCACGAGTTTGGTGCCACCACTGGGCGAGCCCGGCGTTGCGGTTGGTTTGATGCGGTGGCTGTCCGTCAGGCCGCGCGGATTAACAGTATATCGGGCCTGTGCCTGACTAAACTCGACGTGCTTGATGGCCTCGAAGAGGTCAATATTTGTATTGGTTATCAGGACGCCAATGGTGATATTGCTTCGGCTCCAGTAAGTGCGGATGATTATGAACAACTGGTGCCAGTCTATGAAAGGATGGCGGGGTGGGCGGAATCGACGGTCGGGGCAAAACAGCTCGAAGACCTGCCTGACAAAGCGCGTGCCTATATTAGCCGCATTGAAGAAATAACTGGCGTACCCATAGATATCGTCTCGACTGGCCCAGACCGGGTAGAGACGATTGTTCTGCGCCACCCTTTTGATGTTTGAATATCTGGCCCTTTGATTAAAAGATCTGCAAGTGTTCAAACCAGGCTGTGCAAGCATACCAACAAAAGAGACCGCTGTGATTTGAATTGACCGGACGAGGGGCACAGGTTAAGTTTGACCGGATAAAGGTAGGCGTAAAACAATTACCATGCATAAATAATCACGCCTAAAATTACTGAATACCAAATTTTCAATAACCATAAGGATTACTCCATGACCATAAAAGGCAAAGCATACATTGCCGGAATTTATGAACATCCGACGCGGGAAGCGACCGGTAAAACCGTGCCCCAGCTCCATGCCGAAGTCGCTAAAGGCGCACTGGAAGATGCCGGGCTAACGAAAGATGACGTCGATGCTTATTACTGTGCGGGCGATGTGCCCGGCATGGGCGGCATCAATCAGGCTGAATATATGGGCCTTAAGCTGCGTCAAATCGATAGCACCGAAACCGGTGGTTCCTCCTACGTACTGCATGTTAACCATGCTGCGCAGGCTATTGCCACAGGCCACTGCAAAGTGGCGCTGATTACTTTGGCTGGCCGGCCACGCGCAGATGCTAAAGATCAAATTCGTGTTCGTCCTGGCGGCGGAGCACCGGCCGAATACGGTTTTGAAGGCCCGTTTCGTCCCACTGTAACCAATATGTATGGCATGGCAGCGATGCGCCATATGTACGAATTTGGTACTACCAGCGAACAACTGGCCTGGGTGAAAGTGGCAGCTTCCCATCATGCCCAATATAACGAACACGCTATGTTGCGTGACGTGGTCACAGTGGAGGATGTGGTTAATTCACCTGTAATTGCCGATCCCCTGCATCGTCTTGATTGCTGCGTGGTCAGTGATGGCGGGGGAGCGATTATTGTGGTCGCACCCGAAATTGCTAAACAACTTAAACGGCCTCTGGTCAAAGTCATGGGAGCCGGTGAAGCGCCCAAGCATTTAAATGGTGGCAAGGTTGACCTGACATTTTCTGGTGCCCGTTGGTCTGGTCCTGATGCCTTTGCCGAGGCCGGGGTCACCCCTGCAGATATCAAATACGCTTCCATCTACGATTCATTTACTATAACTGTGGTCGAAACTCTGGAAGATTTAGGCTTTTGTGCCAAAGGTGAAGGCGGTAAATTTGTCTCCGACGGCAATCTTATTTCTGGTGTCGGAAAATTACCGTTTAATACCGATGGCGGTGGCCTGTGTAATAACCATCCCAGCGACCGGGGCGGCATCACCAAGGTAATCGAAGCGGTAAGGCAATTACGCGGTGAAGCACACCCGAAAGTTCAGGTGCCCAACTGCGATATCGCTCTGGCTCACGGTACGGGCGGCCTGCTTGGTTCACGCATGGGCAGCGGCACATTGATTATGGAAAGGGGGGACGCGTAATGAGCGAGAAACCAAACAGTAAACCTCAGGTTCGGGCACCGCGGGTTAATCACGAAACCAAACCTTTCTGGGATGCGACTGCAGAAGGTAAGTTGCTGGTTAAAAAGTGCAATGGCTGCGGCGAGAACCATTTTTATCCGCGTACTCTTTGTCCGTTCTGTTTCAGTGACAATACCGAATTCCTGGAGTGCTCTGGTAAGGGTGTGATCTATACCTACAGTGTTACCCGCAGAACCAAAGAACCATGGGCCATAGCCTATGTGACCCTTGAAGAAGGCCCGACGATGATGACCAATCTGATCAATTGCGATTTTGATAAGCTCAGTATTGGCCAGTCCGTGGAAGTAGCTTTTGTTGACACGGGTGAGGGCACGGCGTTGCCGTTTTTTCAGCCTGCCTGATCAGCGTTTAAGCGCGGGGAGATAAATAAAAAAGCCATGACGACCGTCGTCATGGCTTTTTTATCCTGATTTTCTATGCATGCTTAGCGGGCGGCGGGAATAGTTTTGCCCACTGGTACGCCATCTATAATCTGATCACAGTATTCAGATAAACCATAACCGATTTTATCTTTGTAGCGATACTCTGTCATTGCTTCGGTAATACGGGTGTGCAACCAGTCACCATTGTCCAGCTGGCGGCGGTTGCGCACTGGCACCAGAGTGGTGACCTTGCCAGTAATAACGTATTCACCTTTTTCAGTTTTTGCCCAGGCCCGCAGGGAGGTCTGATTAAAGTCATCATCCCATTCTGAATCTACGGTACAGTCGATAATCAACTCATATTCACCATTGTTTAAAATCATACCGCCGCAATCGAGATCACCTTTAGCCGTGCCGGTGGTCATGATCATGGCGCCGAAAGTTTCATCAAAGCTGATGGGCAGCCAACGATACCAGTGAATATTTTGCCAGTAGCGTGGTCCCCAGCTATGGTCACGGAGACCGTAACCCGAAATCGTCCAGGTATTATCACCGACAGTGATTATCCCCTCCGCCTTAACATGCTGTTCGAAATGAGCGCGAGCCAGGGCATGTTCCATATCCAGTTCGGGCTGGGAGCCGTCAGCGTTGAGGTGCTCACCGCCGTACATGGGAGATACCCCGGTATAATCGAGGTCTACAGAGCAGGGTAGTTTTGGGTTGTCTTTAAAGGCCTTGCTCGGGTTTAACAGAGCCTGGGGGTCGGCCATGTGAAGAATTTCGCCTTCATAGGTAACGCGGAGTTTTTTGTAGGGCTCGATAATATCAAAGCGCGCACCACCGGCTTCGAAGGCGTCATTGCTGTCAATTTTGGCTTTTTGAAACATAAAGCCTGCCGTGCCATCGGGAAAATACAGACAGATGGTGACTTCGGCATAGCCTTCATTGACCCGATTACCGATACGAAACCAGCCACCCATTTTTTGATCGCCATCATAAATATTGAAATAGGCGCTTTCGTTAAAATTGGAAACCGCTTCAGGCTCGTGGGTATATTCGTCTTTGGGTTCCATCCGGACGTTGTCGCCAGGTTTGGTAATAAATACGTGTTTGACCACTTTAATTTCTCCAGCACAGGATGAATAAGGGATTGTAATTGTTGAGGTGACTATGCTGCATGATTATTATTTAGGCAAGTTTGGACGAGGCTAGTCTTGATCTGCGAGCGTTAATCAAGTTGGTAGGTAGCGAGGTATTTGTTTTACCATATTTTTGAAGTGGCTTCGTCAATCTCTATTTCGAGAACTGGCATTGACCAAATTAATAGGGGTTTTGTATCGTTAGTTTTCACGCAAAACCAGGGACGATACATGCGTATTGTTAGTCATATCCTTTTGATAGTCTCCTGTTGCACTTTTGGCTTTTTTTTGTTATTTCTGCCCACGCAGCCCCGGCCATCGAATGGCAACCTGAGGCATTAAATGTCCGCCAAACCGCTGGCTCGGTAATCAATCAGACCTTCACCGTCACCTTTCAAAAAACGCCGATACGTTAACGACCCGTTTAACGCAGATGATCTGCTACCACTTTAGTGGACACTTTAAGCGCACAGTTTTTCATATTCATCAGGCGTTTGATAGTCGAGCAACAAGACCGGAAAAACAGGTCGGTAAGCCGGGCAGATAAAACTCTTTTTGCCTGTTATAGTTATACAAACCCACGTTTTTCGATCCAGCGCCTGTCGGCTTTTCGTAACTTCTACGGTAACTTGTATGACCGCCTTTGACGCCATCCCTTTCCAGCACAGCTATCGACAACTTGGGGAGCAATTTTTCTCTAAGCAACAACCGACGCCCGTGTCAGCACCGGTGTTGATTCGCTTTAATGAGGCTCTTGCCGAACAGCTCAATTTGCCTGCTGGTCTACAGAGTAATCCCGATCTGTTAGAAGTCCTGGCAGGGAACCGGGTGCCGGAAAATATTAGCCCCATAGCGACTGTTTATGCCGCTCACCAGTTCGGCAGCTGGAACCCTCAATTAGGCGACGGTCGGGCGATCCTGTTGGGCGAGGTGCTTGGCAAGGATAGTAAGTATTACGACATCCAGTTAAAAGGGTCCGGACAAACACCCTATTCCCGTATGGGTGATGGCCGTTCGGCGTTGGGGCCGGTGTTGCGAGAATACATCCTCTGCGAAGCCATGGCGGCCTTGAATATCCCCACCACACGGGCGCTGGCTGCGGTGAGTACTGGCGAGCAGGTGGCGCGGGAAACCATGTTGCCCGGTGCAATATTCACCCGTGTTGCGCAAAGCCATATTCGCATTGGTACGTTTCAGTTTTTTTCTGCGCGTAATGATCTCGCATCAGTCAAAATTCTGGCAGATTATGTGATAGATCGGCACTACAAGGAGGCTGTAGACGCTCTTCAAATAAGCTCGGGTATTGATCCTTACACTGCTTTGCTGACCTGTGTGCTAAAGGCTCAGGCTCAACTGATTGCGAAATGGATGTCAGTTGGTTTTATTCACGGCGTCATGAATACCGACAATATGCTGATTTGCGGAGAGACTGTTGATTACGGTCCCTGTGCGTTTATGGATCACTACGATCCAGATAAGGTATTCAGCTCCATCGATCAGCAGGGGCGTTATGCCTATGCTAACCAGCCCGATATCGGTGGCTGGAATGTCAGTTGGCTGGCGCAGGCGCTACTGCCATTAATGGACGACGACAAAGACCAGGCACTTAACAAAGCGCAACATGCGCTGGGTCAGTACACCGAACTATTTAATGAACACTATCATCGGTTGATGGCAGAAAAATTAGGTTTTGCCAGGTCCAGTCCGGAGGTGAATACGCTATCTGACGAATTACTTGACTTGATGGCCGAGCAACACAGTGACTATACATTGACCTTTCGTGCGCTGACCGATTCGTTGGCACCTGAAGGTGAGACAAATACGCTAAATGAAGTGTACCAATTATCCAATGCTTTCCAGCCCTGGCTGGAAAAATGGCAGACCTTACTTGCTCAAAAAAATAACGAGGCATCGGTCGCCTACGCCCTAATGGTCAGGACTAACCCTGCTTATATCCCAAGAAATCACTGGGTAGAAGCAGCTATCCAGCAAGGCACGCAGGATCAGGACTTTAGTATTTTTCATCAGTTGGTCGATGTGCTGGCGAAACCCTTTGAGTATCGTAAGGACAATAGCGCCTTGGCGATGGCGCCTACACCGGAGCAGGAAGTGTTGCGAACATTTTGCGGTACTTAAATTTTTAATCGCATTATTGTTTACATTCACGCTTTAAATTGCCAAAAAGGGTGCAGTTTGTCACCATGCGCGCTGCCAAAAACTTGTGTGCAGTTGTAACGATGCGCTGCCACTCTTGAGAGAGTCGAGAAACTATGTCAATTCAAGCCCTCCGCACGGAAGAAAACCTGATCACCGAAGAGCCTTATTACGAAGCTGTCGGTGATGAAGTCGAGGTTTTTGCTGCCGCCTACCGTAATCAATTACCGGTCTTGTTAAAAGGTCCGACTGGCTGCGGAAAAACCCGTTTTATAGAATATATGAGCTGGTATTTAAAACGCCCAATGATTACGGTTTCCTGTCATGACGATCTAACCGCTTCTGATTTAATCGGTCGTTACCTGGTTAAAGGCGGAGAGACGGTTTGGGTCGACGGCCCTCTGACTAATGCGGCACGCAATGGTTGTATCTGTTATCTCGATGAAATCGTTGAGGCTCGCAAAGATACCTCGGTAGTCATTCACCCCTTATGTGATGATCGACGTTTGCTGCCCATCGAAAAACTCGGTGAATTGATACAGGTCCCAGATAGTTTTTGCCTGGCGATCTCCTATAACCCCGGCTATCAGAGTGTCATGAAAGACCTCAAGCAGAGCACCAAGCAGCGTTTTGTGGCGCTCGAATTTGATTACCCTAACGCCGAGAAAGAGCAAATGATTGTCGAGCGGGAAGCCGCTGGTATCGACAGCGCGGTGGCTGCCCAGCTGGTTAAGTTTGGCGATATGACCCGAAATCTGAAAGGTGTGGGTCTCGAAGAGGGCGCCAGTACGCGGCTCTTAGTCAACGCAGCAAAATTAATTGTTGACGGAATTTCTCCCGTGGTGGCGACCGACTCCGCTGTGGCTCTGGCGCTGACCGATGATGTCGAAATGCTCAAAGCGGTGCACGAACTTAGCCGTTCTGTTTTTTAATAGCGCTAAGTTTAATTAGCGATGACAGATGAGAAGCGTGGCAGCGCGCTAAATCCGGCCGAATACGGTGAGCAAAGCACGAGCCGCAACGCAGCCGAACCTGGTGGTAAATTCTCAGAACGGTTTGCGGCCTTAAAGACTGAGGATCAGCAGTTTATCTTCAAGTGGGCAAAAATCGTCAGCGAGACCGACCCTGACCTTTCAGCTCAGTTTTTTAGCAGCGCACCAACGGTCTTCGGTGAACTGGATCAAATTGGTGTTGAGGCCTGGTTAATGAGTGCTCTCCAGGTCTTCGACAATGAAGATGCCGATAAAGCCTTCCGCGTACTTGCCGAGCCCGCCGACTTTATTGCTAATTATGTTTTTCAGCATAGCCGTTGCACCTTTGATTCTGTCAGTCAATTCCTCCAGCATTTAGTAATTGGCCTGGGTGGACGTGAATTAATTATTACCAAACACCATGAGGCTTACACCGATACTGAAAAAATCTTCCTGCCCGATCATATTAAAGATTGTCCAGAACCTGAATTAAATTTTACCCTCTATAAATTGGCTGCTGTGCATTTTTGGGCTCAGGCTCGTTACGGCACATGGCGCTTTCAAGTGGTGCAAGTTTTAGGACTTATTTCGAATAATGCAGCCGCGCTAGAGATATTTAATGTTCTTGAATGTATTCGCCTCGATGCCTGTCTTGCTCGGGAACTACCGGGTATTTATCGACAGTTTGAGGAGCTTGGCTATTGTTCGAACGAACACAGAAACCAGTGGCAAAGTTTGCGCGCCGAGCACGCTGACCTCATAAACCCGACGGCGACAGCGCTGGATAGTGCTCAGCTAATAGAGCACTACCTTAAAAAAGAGACACAGTTACCCGCACTAAAACGTTACCAGGGGAAAATGGATCTGGCTGCGGTGCGTAAAGTAATGACCAACCGAATCAACCGAGAGAAAGAGGCTGTACAGGAAGCGCTGAGCGAATTGCAGCGTGCCATCCAGCAAGTCACCCAGGGCGACGACAGCCAGGACGATGATAAGGAAGGGCGTTTTACTGTTCTTGATGCGGACGATAAGACGCAGGGTGGCGGTCCCAATCTGGAGTTATATTACGACGACGAACTGATCGAAATGACTCCGGATATACAGGACTTGATGGAATCTATTGCTCAGGATTTTGGCGATATTCCCGACCAGTATATGGATGGCCTTGCACGCGTGCCTTACGTCAGTGACCGGGAAGCCGACCTGGGCGATGAAGGCTTTGATTTGATCGAGAATGACAGCAGCGACGCAATTCGCTACCGGGAGTGGGATTACCTCCGCCAGCGTTATCGGGAAGGTTACTGCCTGATGAATGAGCTGGATGTGCCGCCGGTGAATGACAACTTCGTCGAAGTAACCCGGGAAAAATATCGTGGCCTGCTTAAGTCCATTAAAAAGACCTTTGAGGTAGTACTGGGCGAGTCAAAACTTCTGCGCAGGCAATCCCATGGCGACGATATCGATATTGATGCCCTGGTCGAAGCTCAGGCGGACTTCGCCAGTGGCCAGGAGATGAGTGAATGTGTGTACACCCGTTATCGCAATCGGGAACGTAGTGTCGCGGTCATGTTTATGGTCGATATGAGCGGTTCCACTCATGGCTGGATAAACGATGCTGAACGTGAGTCATTGATCCTGCTAAGCGAGGCGCTGGAGACTCTTGGTGATCGTTACGCCATTTATGGCTTCTCCGGAAAAACCAATAAGCGCTGCGAAACGTATCGTGTTAAGCAATTTGATGAGCCTTACAGTCCCCTGGTGCGACAGCGGATTAGCGGTATTCGCTCAAAAGGTTTTACCCGTATGGGCGTGGCGATTCGTCACCTCGGACACCTGCTCAATATGAGTCAGGCACGCACCAAGATATTGATTACACTGTCCGATGGTCGCCCTGAAGATTATGACGCTTACAGAGGTCGCTACGCCGTCGAAGACACCCGCCATGCTTTACAGGAATTACGTCACGACGGCATACATTCTTTTTGTATCACCATTGATAAAGAAGCTCAGGATTATCTACCCCATATGTATGGTGTCGGGAATTATGCTGTGATTCACGAAGTCAAAAAGCTACCACTCAAAGTTGCCGATATTTATCGGCGGTTAACCAGTCTTTAGACGGCGATTCAGCGCCAGGTAATAGCTATATACGCAAGTTAGCGCCCAGCTCTGAAGACGCGTAACCGATTGTATACACTTGTTGTTTCTGTTCTCTGGTGGATAAAACAAGCTTAAGATTATTCAAATTGGTGTCCACGAGAAGCCTTGGGCTACCGCGAGTGGCCAATAAAGTTGAATGGGTTATGGAATTTGCTCTGGACTTCGATTTGCCAACACTGGCGAGTACTTCATCGTTAACTTACAGTGCTTGCCCACGGTCGAGTTAACAGGAAGTCGATGATGTTCGTCCTGAGTTCACAGTCCAGGCTGTTGTCGCTGTCCGTTATATTCAGAGATGCATTCACAGAGTGCACACAACTCTTTTGGCACCAAGTGTAATAGCCGTATTAGGGGTCCTGGGATTCTGCGAGTTTAGTTTTTGGCTTTGATCAGGGGCGTGAAAGTTTGCGCTTACGCGCTTTTATGATAAGTAATATGCCGATTGCCAAACTGGCAAATACGACTGCCATCGATAAACCCAAAGGGCGGGCAAGGGAATCCGGAAAGCGGATAAAGAACCCTGCACCGAGTGCTAGCAGTGACGCGCTAAGAAAACCTTGTAAGGTGGTCGTACTACGGTGCGCGTCTTGTTGATATAAGCAAAATAACATTGCTACCAAACTGGTGCTGATGAAACCAATAAGCGCCGATAGATTGAGTAAAACACTGGCTATAGCGGCGCAAGATAGTGCCAGGGGAATACCCCAAACCGTGGCAGTCCATATATCGTTGATCCAGTTGCGACCTCCGCGCCGGGCCAGCCAGATATTGACACCACTGGCTGCTATTACGGTTAATGCAAGGCCCATAACGCTATACGCAACGCGCACCCAGAAGTTGCCATAGTAACCAAAGTGTAAGCGATAGGTCGAATAGAGGACTTGACGACCCAGCGGACCGTCTGCCAAACCCTGCTGGCCCAGATAGTGTCCGTCGACGGAGTAGCGATACATCTCGGCATAAATCAAGCGCCCGGGCAGGGTGGCGCCTATCTCCAAAAACTGTTTCCGTGTTCCCAGTTGGCGGGCAACGATAAAAATGGGCTGGGCCTGGGGGTGGAGCTGTTGTTGGGTTTCTAATGCACGCGCTATATCCAGTGCCACCACGGGGGCGTCAAGCACAGGGTCAGCACCGTAAATATCGTCGATAAGTGCTTGCCTGTCGCCGTCATAAAACGCAGCGGCACTAAGGTATACGAGTGGACCAACGAGGCCAAAGAAAGCCCCAGTAATACCAGACATCATATAGAAAGGTAAGCCCCAGACAGAGAGGCGATTATGAATATCGGTCTGCTCAAGGCGACGTGTGCCACCCAGGCGCAGGTTAAATGCGTCTTTGAAAATGCGGGGGTGGGCAATCAGGCCGCTAATAATCAGGGCCAGTAGCAAGGCACCTAAGGAGCCAGTGATCAGCAAGCCGAGCGTTTCGGGTAGGTGCAAATAATAGTGGAGCTTACGCAACATGTGAGTCCAGCCTTCAACGACGGGTTCGCCCAGAGAGCCGTCGGGCTGTAAATACCACTCCTTATGGTCGCCAGAGACGTGCATACGAGGCTGGCTTTCACTGGGAAGTACAACGAACAGACTATCGGCAAACCCGCCGGTACGTTGGCTGTGGGCTTGCATGGCTGTGGTGATAGTTTGTGCGTCGTAGTCGGTAAACTCTGCTACCAGAGGTTGCTCCCAACGGTCAAAAAACTCAGCGAAAACAGCCAGGGTTCCGGTTAAACAAATGAGGTAGAGCAGACCACCGGCACATAAGCCAATGACTGAATGGGCATCCAGTGAGGCCTTTACCTGTGTAGGTGAGACGATATTTTTCATAGGAATAAGTAGGCGCTTGCCGCCCCGCTGGTTGCAAATAGAAGAAGGCAGTTACGGGCCAGGCCATCGCTACTGCAGAACCGATAAATGGCTACAGCAATGAGTAGGGGGTAGACAAAAGCGCCTATCGCTAACTGTTCGTTACGAGCAATGGGCAGTAGGCTGGCGAGGGCTATTGTCACCAGGCAGCCTGCCACTAAAGTGAGCGGACCGGCAACGATGAAGGTTGCCACTCTACGGGTCGGTGAGGTGTTCAAAAGCTGCCTCGGTAAGGTCGGGGGTGTTTGCCTGACAGCTCTAAACTCAATGCCACTGGCAGTGGTGAACCAGGCCGTGAGCGTTAAGGTAAGAAGGGTGTAAATGACCGCAAACTCTACGCCGACTCGGTGGGTCCAGAGCTTGACGGCGGCGACGACTAGCAGAATCCCTAGAGGCACCATCATCCGATGCCTTAAGCCAGGTTTTTTCCAGCCTGATCGCAGAGCAACAATTGCGCCGCCAGAGAGCAATAGTGGCAACCAGTCCAGGAATGTGTTGATGAGCATCGACAATTAAAACGTATAGCGCATACGAGCAACGACGGAGCGCTCTTTGCCGACAAAGCAGTCACCTCGTACCAGGCAGGTGGCGAAGTAATCCTTATTGGTGAGGTTGTGTACGTTCATGGCAAAATCCCAGTGGCCGGTTTCATAACCAATCATGGCGTCGTGAAGGGTATATGACGGGGTTCTTAGCGTATCTGCGCCACCGTAACTTTCACCGACATAGCGTATACCTGCGCCCACCTTAAAACCTTGCCAGTATTGTGTGGGCCGGTAGCTGATCCAGCTTGAGGCCTGTTTCTCTGGTACGCTGCTAAGCTGATAACCATAGGCACTTTCCGTGTCGAGTTTACTGGCGTTGAGCTCAAGGGTGATGTCGCCAAAGTTCAGTACACTTTCAAGCTCAACACCCTTGATTTTAGCTTCGCCACTTTGTTGTTCGAAACTACCTGGCAGGGAGAATGGGTCGGACAGATTGCTCTGCTCTATATCAAAGTAGGCCAGGGTGACGATGCCGGGAAAACGCAGCGGCTGATATTTAACACCGACTTCTGTTTGCTTACCCTCCTGGGGTTCCAGTGCCTGACCGTTGCCGTTATCGCCGATCACTGGCTCAAAGGATTCTGCATAGCTGATATAGGTCGATAGGCCATTCTCAAATTGATAGAGTACGCCGAGGCTGGTGCTAAGCGCGTCATCGTCCTGACGTTCGCTGGCAGTTTCAGTCTCTGTATTGTCATAGCGCAGGCCAACGGTAAATATCCAGTTATGAAAACTGATTTCATCGCTGATATAGTAGCCAGCATCTTTGGAGTTTGTTTCGGGCCTGTTGCTGTAAAGGCTATCGAGCAGCGCTGCCGGGGGCATGGCCCCATATTGAGGGTGGAAAACATTTATCCAGTAGCGGTCATCGAAGGTTGAGGCACCGATAGCAAAGGCAGTATAGCCATCATTATCGGTAGTGACATCTTGATAGCTACCGCCGAATAATATCCGATGCCCTACATCCCCATGATTAAAACTGGCGCGAAAGCGTAAGTCTGCGGCTATCTGATCAGAGCTTGCGTCACTTCTATAGAAAGTACGTGGCACGGTGCCATCCTTGTAAAGAGAGCCATCGGGGTTGCGCACGTAGCGATCACCGCCTATAAACGAAGGCCATGCCTGTTGATAATCTGCAGTGGCGTCCGTGTAGCGCGTGGTGAGCTCAACACCCCAGATGTCATTGATTTGGTGATCGGCCAGTAGCGTCACCGACAAGGTTTCGGCGTCGTATGTGTTGAAGTCGGGCTCGCCCAGATAGGCCTCCTTATCGATACGTTTGCCATTGCTGGCAGGGAACAAGGTGCCAGCTACCGGTAAAAACTGGGCAGCGGTATCGCTTTCGGTCTCCGTGTAATTGACGAGTACTGTAGCGCTGGTAGCATCGCTGGGCTGCCAGGTCAACGAGGGCGCAATGACCCGGGTTTTATCGTCGACAAAGTCGACCTGCGTGTCACTGTCACGATAGATGCCAATAGCGCGATACAGCCATTGGCCATCGTTGCTGAGGGCCCCTGTCGAATCGATGGCCATTTGTTGGTGGTTAAATGTGCCACCCTCAAAGACCACTTCATGCTGTGATTCGGCCTGTGGCCGCTTACTCACCACATTGACCAGACCGCCCGGCGATCCTTTGCCGTAAAGCACTGAGGCAGGCCCCTTCAGAATTTCAACCTGCTCAAGCGTGTAGATATCGGGGCGGGTATTGTTGTAATTGCCAAACAGAGATTGCAGGCTGTCCTGATATTGGGGGACATCTAAACCTCGCACCTTGACCCAATCACCCCGTGTTGCAAATCCGTAGGTTTCACCTATTACCCCTGCCGAATAGGTGTAGGTTTCATCCAGGGTAAGGGAGCCTTTGTCGACTATTTGTTGCTGGTTTTCTATCGACACCGAGCGCGTGGTTGCCATGATAGGGGTGTCAGATTTAGTGGCGGAATAACGGGTTAGCTTCCCAGTGGTATAGACTTCCTCCATAATTTTGTGCTCGGATTCTTGCGTATCAGCTAGCAGAACCGGACCGTGAAATAAAAGGAAAAGCGGTGGGAATAAGTAACACATCTTCATTTCAATGTTCTCCGTAACAGCAGGAAGAAAGGGGCCGCAGCGAGCTGGCCAAACCTCTTGACAAAAAAAGAGCAGAATCTCTGCCTGTATCTGCAGACAGGGATTCGGTTTATAGAGATTGATAAATCGAGTTCTGGTCTGTAGCGAATATCTAAAAGCTATAACAAAACCGGTGGTGGCAAAGCTTGCTTGGCGTTATTCAGCCTGCTCAAAGAGATTTGCTATGTTCACGCAGGTAATCCGCAACCCCACTGGGGTGAGCTTTCATGCCTTCCTCACCGGATTGCCATCCAGCCGGACAGACCTCGCCATGGGCCTCGTGGAATTGCCAGGCATCGATCAGGCGGAGATATTCATCAACATTGCGGCCCAGCGGCAGGTCATTAATGGATTGATGGCGAATGATGCCGATTGTATCAATCAGGAAGGTGGCGCGAAGGGCGACATCGCCACTGGGTGCCTGCACACCATAGCTATTGATGATTTTATGTGAGCAGTCTGCCACCATGGGGTAGCCCAGCGGGCCAACACCACCGTCGTCAATTGCCGTATTGCGCCAGGCGAGGTGGGTGAATTGTGAATCGATGGACACGGCGATAACCTGGGTGTTTTTTTCGGCGAAGGCCTCCAGGCGGTGATTAAAGGCAATGAGTTCTGATGGGCAGACAAAGGTGAAATCGAGCGGGTAGAAAAATAATATGCCATAGCCCCCTCTAAGCTGTTCATGCAGATTGAAGTCTTCTTTAATAGAGCCGTCACCAATAACAGCTTGCGCGCAAAAATCAGGCGCTCTTTGACCAATTAAATTCATTTGTATTCTCCTGGGTTATTGAAAGGGTTCATCTGTACTTTTAGTGAGGTCCGGTCCGTGATGTGCGTTTTGTGGACATTTGTCCGCGACACATCTGCACCCAATCCATTGCCAGTGAGCGATATAAAAAGCGTGGTTTCGAATCGGTGTCACAGCGTACAGCGAGCATGTGCAAATGTTGGTAAACCGCTTCGGCATACGATTTTTCCTGGGTGAGGGCAAATTTGCTCATCAAATACATGAGCGACAGTTGCAGGGTTTCCTGGGAGGGTTCTGTTTTATTACTGCTGTGCTGATCGAACAGCTCGGTATTTTTGGAACCGCCTGGTGATGAGGTGTTGCTTATATTTGGCGTGTTTGGCGTCACCGTGAAGTTATTCTTGTAGGCCAAAGTTGGTTTTCTCTTCATACCCGTTCTCCCTGATTCATTAAGTGTTGAGCGGTTTTTAAATGATAATGATAATTATTATCATTTAAGGTTTGTAAGGTGTCAACACTCTGATATCAAGATTGTTAATGGATGCGATACCGATAATTTGTGTTGTTTAAAGATAACCAGTGGCTTCGTTCGCCGTTGAGCCAAAACCAGAGAGGTGTATTAAAGGCTAAAAAACCGCGGATACTGGCGTCTACCCAGCGGTTTACTTTAGATATGACGCGCTGCTTTTCTCACCTCCTCCCTCTCTGGAATTAGGTTTTATACTGGAAATTTCTCAGGAAACACTGGTCTTTGACAACCTTCTACTCATCCCTGGATATTCCGAGGTGGTAGCACTAGCTCTCGTCTGAAAATCCATTTGACGCGGGTCATGTCTCTCACTATCCCCCGGGTTTCCGCAACGATCGATACCGTTACCGAATTTCACCTCGCCATTACCCTGAAGAGGGCGGTATTGGCATCATCTATAAAAGTTTGACTATTGCCTATGAGGTGCTGGAAGAGTGGGCGGTGAAAAAGTTTCAAAGTGGTGTGGTGAAAGATCCGATCACCATTACGGGTGGTGCCACTGCTCAGGAACTGGGCGCCTTGATGCAGGAACACAATATTTTCGGTGTGCCGGTAGTTGAGAGTGGTGAACTGCTAGATATCGTCACCTGTCGCGGCGTGTGTTATGAAAAAGACTTTGCTGTAACCGTGGCAACTGAAATGAAGCAGAAAAAGTATCTGGTCACCGTGCAGGAAGGTGAGTACCTTGATGAAGTGAAGTGTTTATCGCGCAAATATTGCATTAAAACGTTTTAGTCATTAACGAGAACTTAGACTTCCAGGGTCTGATTACCGTTAAAGCTATCGATAAAACGGCGCAGAACCCAACGCCTGCAAAGATGGTCAAGCGTGTTTCCGTGTTGGCCCTTCAGTGAGTACTGGTGTTGCTACGCACACTAGAGACAATCGACTATATGGTCACCCCCTGGATTTAGTTTTCCTACTATTTTCCTGGGCTAGTATTAGGACGTATCATTGATGCAATATCAGGTGTTTCTCGTGTTGACTAAGGTATATCTTAAAGTCATAGGCCATTATCGAGCGGGAGTAGCTTTGATTTTTTACGAATTGAAGTGTAATAAAAAAATGATGCTTGAATAATATGGGCTACAGCGCTAATAGTATTTATTGCATGGTTTGACGGTTTGAGTAAATAACCCAAACCAGATCAGAATCATGAGGGCACTTGCTGGTAAAGCTCCGTAGAATCACCGTCGCAGTAGCAACGAAGGGACAATCAGAAACATCGGGAGTGTTGGGATCATTTACCAGACGTGATTGGAAACTTGCTCAGCAGAACCGATTTCGATCTGGAGCCAGATCAGTACCATGATGGTGATCATGGACAACGTAGCTAAACAATGCACTCAGTTTATCGTTGCGTTTTGCGACTTTTGAAACCAGCTCAACGACAAATGTCGCTGTTAAAGATTTCGTTGTCAGCCAGCCCGTTTTCATCGCCTGCCCAGTAGTGATATGTCCAAACAACCAGGATAAAAACCTATTGCCTATCGGTTTTCTTATGCTAGGATAAGCTGAGTCTAGATTCGTGGAAACTTGTCGATGATATTAGGTGGGCTAGAGAAGCGCGTTCTTCAATACTTGTGGGAAACGCCGGATGCTGATGCTAAACGGGTCCATGAGGCGTTGACTAAGCGCCAGGGCGGGGCGCTCAATACCATTCAGAGCACCCTGGATCGATTGTTTAAAAAAGGCCTGCTGACCCGCCAGAAGCAAGGGCATGCATATTATTACCACGCCAAAGTAGGGAGGGAAGCGCTGATCGCTCAGCTGATCCAGAGCATTACTGGAGACTTTATCAGGGAAGGCGAAGATAGCCTGATTACCGCCTTTGCTTCTGTCTCATCTGGACTGGATGATGACAAGCTTTCTCAACTTGAAACACTGATTCAGCAGCAACGTCGGCGGCGTAGTGAGGAAGAGTTAGATGCTAATTAATGAGTCGGCGATGCTGCTGAATCTCATTAGCATTGCGTTATTGGGCTTGTTGGCGGCGACAGCACTACTGGTTTTATTGTGGCTGTTTACAGCGCGTTACATCGAGCAATTATCGCCTTTCACACAACAGAGAGTGTTGTGGTTGTTTGTGGTTACCCCCTGGGTCGTCAGTAGCATCTGTGTATGCGTTTTTTTCTCTTCCCTATTGCAATCGGATCGTCTCTTTTGGTTGGACCAACTGGCACATTGGCATCACCCCTATGTGTTCCAACTGGATAGCTGGCACAGTGTGACACTCGTGTTATTCATTCTTGGCCTGGCGTATCTGCTGACCAGAAAAGGGCTGGACGCGGCCCGTCATTTGAATACGCTGAAATCCATCACCCACCTATCCCAGAAAAGAACCGGCCACGAGAGAACTCGCCGGGATACTATCGTGCTTGAATCGCAAACGCCGGCAGCCTTTGCCGCCGGGCTAGTGCACTCTAAATGTTACATCACGACTGGGCTTATTGAGCAGGTTAGCGAGACCGAACTGGATATCATTATCGCCCATGAGCGAGCACACATTAGGCACCGAGATGTGCAGAAAAAGTTGTTGTTTACGCTATTCGCGTCACTCTATCCAAAGCCCGTCGCGCGCCGTTTGAATCGATTGTTTTCCGTGGCGATGGAACAGTTGGCCGATGCCCATGTATGCCAATCGCACTGTGCCTTCGATATCGCTGAAACCCTGCTCAAAGCCGCCCGAGCGCAGCAGGTCTCTACCCGCACGAATTCATTATTGGTTAATTATGTTTCGGCGGACGATGTAGACATACGCGTCAGGGCATTGATTGCCCCACAGACATTTCGATCACTCCCCTGGGCTTATTGCTTACTTCTCATGGTGCTTATTACTCTGCTGTCATCCGTGGCGGTCGATGCCTTACATCACCTGATGGAAGCCCTTTTTTCCCACTAATTTTTTAGAAGACCATAGGCCGATAAATGAATCAGCGCTTTTTCAGCTTGCCAAAAATACCGACCGCCCATCGGTTTTGTTTACGGTTTCCGTTTGCCATGTTTCTGGTTAGTGCCTGCCTAACCGCGCCAATCAGCCAAGGGGGAAGTACGCCAGACCAGGCCGTATTGTCATTGGAGCAAGCGGTTCAACTCACCCTCGAGCAACATCCGCAATTAGGTGTTTTTACACATCGACGTGAAGGCTACCAAGGGCTCATTGAACAGGCTGGCGCCAGCGCACGACCCACTATTGGTTTGACCGTGGAAGATTTCGCTGGCGGTGGAGAAACCAGTGGTTTTGATAACGCACAGTCCACTTTGTCCATCAACTGGATAATGGAAGGAGCACGAATCAATAAACGTATTACGTCGGCACAGGTAGCCGCCAGCCAGATAGATACCCAACGGCAAATCAAAGCGCTTGATTTGTCTGCACAGACAGCCCGGCTGTTTATTCAGGCTCTAGTCGAAGAGCAACGTTTAACGCTCGTGAAGCAAGCCTCAGAGCAAGCCAGGAAAACCGTCAACGCCATCAAGAAACGTGTTGTTGCGGGTAAAAGCCCGGATTTTGAACGGCTTCTAGGCGAGGTAGAAATGGCACAAAAAGAACTGGCGGCTGAAGACCTACAACATGAACTGGCCTCAACCCGCTATCAGTTGCGTGCGCAATGGGGTGGTGAAGGTAACGATTTCCGGTTAAAGGGTGAGCTCTTTACGATTCCCCAACGAGTCAATATCACACAGCAGTTTGAGCAACTCAAACAAAACCCCACATTGGCGCTACTGGCCACCCAGCAGCGTATTACAGAATCAGAAATTGAGCTCGCGAGAATTGAGGCCAAGCCGCAGTGGCAATTTTCAGTCGGCGTCCGGCGTTCTGAGGCAAGCGACAATGTCGGTATGGTGGCGGGTGTTTCTGTGCCTTTTGGTACAGAGCGCAGTAGCGCCGGTAAAATCAGGAATCTTCAGGCTAAGCAAGCTGAATTTGCCAGTGAATCAAAAGCCTTCCAGCGCCAGTTAGACACGCAGCTCTACGTGCTGCTGCAGGAAATTCAACACAGTCATCATGTCATAGAGACACTGCAAGAGCGGATTATTCCCGCCCTAAACAGTGCCCATGCACAAGCTACGCAGGCCTATGAAACCGGCAAACTGAGCTATCAGCAGTGGGCTATCCTCCTCAACAAGAAGCTGGGTACGCAGCAAGAACTGTTAAGTGCCTTTGAAGCATTCCATTTACAACATATCGAACTTCAACGCCTGACCGGCACAACATTGACTTTCTAAGGACGCTGCCACCGTGAGAGAAATTATTATGCACCACTCTGCTTTCCGTTTTTTACTGTTGTGTCAGCTTGTACTGGGGGCACTGCTTTTACCCTCAATGGCCATTGCTGTATCAGAACCAGAGGCGCAAGAGCTTGAACCCGAGAAAGGGCCACACCGTGGCCGCATGTTACGCGAGGGCGACTTCGCTGTTGAGCTATCTATTTTCGAAACAGGTGTGCCACCGGAGTTTAGGGTCTGGCTTACTAACAAAGGTCAGCCAGTCACGCCAACTGACGCAGAGATTCGGGTACAACTCACCCGGCTGGGCAATGTGGTAGACGATATTAGATTTAAAGCCGAAGGCGACTATTTGCGCGGTGATACGGTGATTTACGAACCCCACTCGTTCTTAGTGACTTTGACAGCAGATTACCAGGGCAAAAAATATCGCTGGGAGTACGACAACCTTGAAGGACGCACCCGAATTGCCGATGCCGTGGCTGGGGGCATGGGTATCGCAACGGAAACCGCCGGCAAAGCGACACTGCATCAGACCATTCGCGTATATGGCCAGCTAGTACTACCCCCTGGTGCGAAACGCAACATCCAGGCCCGATTTGATGGCGTGATTAAAGGCCTACACGTCAAGTTAGGGGAACTCGTTCGGGCCGGACAGAGACTAGCCACCATTGAAAGTAACGAGAGCCTAAAAAGCTATCACATCGTTGCGCCAATGCCGGGTGTAGTTAGTCAGCAATTCGCCAGTACTGGCGAACAAACTGCCGGGCGCACATTACTGGAAATAACCCGCACCGATTCGCTGCTGGCTGAATTAGCCATCTATCCCGCCGACAGTAACAACATCAAAACCGGGGTCCCGGTAAGTCTGTCCATCAACGGTATCGATACGCCATTCAATAGCACTATCAGTGGATCGAGAACCGCGTTGCGCAGTGATCAAGCCCGGCTGTTCTTAGCTGAAATAAGCAATGTCGACGGCGTGTTGCGAGAGGGTTTGTTTATCACCGGCGATATCGAGATTGCAACGATTCCCGTGGCCCTGGCTGTCAAGCGCAATGGTTTACAAGCTTTCCGTGACTTTACCGTGGTCTACGCCAAGGTTGGAGAAGAGTACGAAGTGCGAATGCTGGAGCTGGGCCGCGAAGCGGGCCCTTGGGTGGAAGTGCTGGGTGGCTTAGAGCCAGGTACCGAGTATGTGACTGAAAACAGCTACATCATCAAAGCCGATATCGAAAAATCCGGCGCGTCACACGATCACTAGGAGCTCGGTTATGCTGGATAAGATATTACGTTTTTCCATTGAACGCAGCTGGCTGGTGATTATTTTGGTGCTGGCAGTGGCGAGCATCGGCGCCTGGAAATTCACCAAACTACCCATTGATGCAGTGCCCGATATCACCAATGTGCAGGTGATGATTAATACCGAGGCCTCCGGTTTTACGCCATTGGAGGTCGAGCAGCGCATTTCCTATCCATTGGAAACATCATTAGCCGGGTTGCCGGGCCTAATCAACACCCGTTCGATCTCCCGCTATGGACTGTCCCAGGTGGTGGCGATTTTTAGCGACCAAACCGACATCTATTTTGCGCGCCAACTGATTAACGAGCGCCTCTCCGCCGCCCGCGCCCGATTACCCAGCGGGCTAGAACCGGAAATGGGCCCAATTACCACCGGCCTCGGTGAAATTTTCATGTTTACGGTGGATGCCGAGCCCGGAGCCACCGACGCCGATGGTGCACTCATTACGCCGATAGAACTGCGCTCGGTTCACGACTGGATTATTCGCCCGCAATTGATGCGCGTGCCCGGCGTGGTCGATGTCAATCCTATCGGCGGCTATGAGCGCGAGATTGTGGTGGCTTTTGACCCCGCTCGCCTACTCGCCTTCGGCTTGACTCAGGCTGACGTGGTGAAGGCTATCGACGCCAACAACACCAACCAGGGCGCTGGATTTATTGAGCGCAACGGCGCCCAGTGGCTGATGCGCATTCCCGGGCAAGCGGAGACCATTGACGACATCGGTCAAATCCCCCTATCCACCCAAAACGGTGCCTCAGTGAAGGTAGCTGATGTGGCTCAGGTCAGCGAAGGTCACGGCTTACGCACCGGAGCAGCGACCCAGAATGGCCGGGAAGTGGTGATGAGCACAGTATCTATGCTGATTGGCGAAAACAGTCGCACAGTCGCCAAGGCTGTCGCCGAAAAGCTGGACGAAATCCGTCAAAACTTACCCCAAGGCGTCGTCGCTACAGCAGTTTATGACCGCACCAAACTAGTGGATAAAACCCTGAGCACCGTGCAGACCAATCTTACTGAAGGCGCTCTACTGGTCATCGTTATTTTGTTTTTATTGCTGGGCAATATCCGTGCGGCTTTTCTCACCGCACTGGTGATTCCCATTGCCATGCTGATGACCGTCACCGGCATGGTGCAAACACAGGTCAGCGCCAACCTGATGAGCCTCGGCGCCCTAGATTTTGGCTTGCTGGTTGATGGTGCCATTATCATTGTAGAAAACTGCCTGCGGCGTTTAAGCCAGGCGAGTGTCAATGGGCAAGTGCTCCCCTTGCGCAACCGCCTGGAAGTGGTATTTGATGCCACCAGAGAGGTGATACGACCAGCACTCTTTGGGGTATTCATTATTACCGCCGTTTACCTGCCGATTTTTGCGCTGGAAGGGGTAGAAGGCAAGATGTTCCACCCCATGGCCATGACAGTAATCATTGCCCTGCTCAGCTCTATATTGCTCTCCATCACTTTTGTGCCTGCGGCCATCGCGCTACTGTTTAAGAAGCCCGTGGAGGAAAAACCAAACCTTATTATTAAGGGGGCCACAACGCTTTATCAGCCTGCGCTGTGCTGGGTATTGCGCCATCGCGGCTTAGTGGTCGGCCTAGCAGCATTACTGGTCGTGGTCAGCGGCCTGTATGCTAGCCGTCTGGGTAGTGAATTTGCACCCAACCTGGATGAAGGCGATATCGCCATGCACGCCTTGCGCATCCCCGGAACCTCCTTAAGCCAGGCCATCGCCCTGCAAAAAACCCTTGAAGCGCGTATTAAATCCCACCCGGAAGTGGAGCGTGTATTCGCCAAAATTGGTACTGCCGATGTAGCAACCGACCCGATGCCTCCCAGCGTGGCGGATAACTTTATTATTTTGAAACCGCGTGAGCAGTGGCCCAACCCCAGCAAACCTAAAACCCAGGTGGTGGCCGAACTGGAAGCCCTTGTCAGTGATATTCCCGGCAATCGCTATGAGTTTTTACAGCCTATTCAAATGCGTTTTAACGAACTGCTGTCGGGTGTGCGGGCAGAGCTAGCGATTAAAATTTTCGGTGATGACCTGGAGCTATTAGCGAGCCTGGGCGATGACATTGAAGACGCGATTGGAGACGTAGAGGGTATCGCCGATGTACAGGTGGAGCAAATCACTGGCCTGCCGATGCTGGTCATTAATCCGAAGTTAGAAAAGCTGGCCCAGTACGGCATCGACAAACGCCTCATACAGCAGCAATTCGTTGCTGCGGGCGACGGTCCATTCCATGTTCGATTGTCCGGAGCACAGCCAGACCTTGCCAACCAGGACGTCCTCGAGGGCGATGGTGTTGGTTCCTCCGACCGTCAGGGTGTGCGGTCCGCCCGCTCTCCATGGCCGGCAGTTTCACCGCCTCATCGGCCGTCGGCATCGGTCTTGGCGGTAACCGCTGCCCGGCCGAGCTTCACGGTCACGCCCTCGCCTGGATCCGCCCACCCCCACACCGGATCGGAATTTCCCGCTGCAGGACCATGTGGTCACCGAAGAACCCCGGCAACCGGACCTCGGCCTCGGGGCCGCCCATCCGAGCGTGACAACAATACGGCAACCCGCCAAGCAATCCGTTCCTGTGGCATGCCGCCAGACTCGCCGCTCGAGGTCCGAGGGCAAGGGCGAATCACCCGATCATCGCGGGGGCATTGATATGGGCGTTTCAGCGTGGGTCCGTCCGTTGTCTCCCAGACCCCCGCTAGACGGGGTCATCAGCGGCCAGCCGGGGCGGTGTCCTTGGGGGGGGCGGCGGGAGCGGGCGGAAACTTCGATGCGGGCCTGGACGCGTGGTTCCGGATCGCTGGTGGCAATGAAGTTTACCCATTCCGCCGCCTCGGGATCATCCATCATGGCTGCGAGGGATTCGACCGCAATGGCCCGGAACTCGGCGCCGGGCCAGTTCTCGTCGAACTCCTGTTGCAGGTAAGGGCCACGATCTCGTCCCGAATCTTGACGTCGATGAAGCCTCCAACTCCTTGAGGGCTGCCGCCATTTCGTTGAAGTCTTCGCTTTCATGCCAGATCTTCTTCATTGCTCCCACCGCATCATCGTCGAACTGTCCCAGGGTCTTCAGCTTGTCGGCCACCTTGATGCCGGTTCCAGACCGGGAGATTGTCGTCCATCAGGGTGTTTTGGGCCTTTCGCACGTCCTCCTCCATCGCCTTGATGACCGAGCTTGTCGAGTTCCTGGTGATGTTCTCAAGCGTCCTTGCCGGGCGGGAGGGCGGTGATGTCATCGGTTCCGTCCTCGGACGACAACGCCTGAAGTCCGCCTGGGTGAACTCCGGATGTTTGTGCCAGGAGCTGCCAGGATTCTTCCAGTTCGGCGTGCTTCCGCTCCAGCATCCGGAAGCGCTCTTCCAGGCGGGTGTTCTCGTTGGAGTCCTTACCGGAATGGCCACGGCGGGTGATGCCGGCCAATACAAGGGAGACCAGGGAGATGATGATGGCGAGGACGGGGACATGCCTTGAGCATGACTTGTTCGCTGAATGTTAAGTGGACTTGGGGTCTCTAACGGTTCACCGCTTGGATCATCATCGGCGGGATTTGGGAGCGGTGGTCCGATGGATCCATGATCCGGGAGCCGAGGACAAGGAGACGATTGGTGCCGCCCATTCTCCGCGGGCGGTCGCCGGGTTCTTCACTTCTGTTCCGTTTCAAAGGATTCAACTTTCAGGCGCGGGCGGCTTCTTCACCGAGTTCGCCTGCTTCCACCGCTGCTTTGAGTTTCTCGCCGAGCCCGCCTTCAAGGCCGCGCCAGATCGCTTTGGCTTCCTTTTCGGTCATCTCACCGGACTCGACGGCTTTCTTCAGGCGTGGGCCGACAGGTTTTCTTGATTTCACTCCACTTGGCCCACGCTTCGTCCGCAGTCATGTCGCCGGACTTACCACGCCCTGCAGGCGCGCCGACGCTCTTGAGCCGTTCTTCGATGGCGCGTCCGGCATCCTGATCGCGCACTTCGTCTTCCGGTGGTCCTTGCCTCGACGTTCCCGTTCAGCAGCCAAGTGCTTCCGCAGTCCTGCGAGGCGCTCTGGCTTGTTTCTCGGTGATGGTTCCTTCCTTGACGGCTTCTTTGAGCTCGGCTGCGGCTGTGGCGTAGACTTCGCGGGGGGTTTGTGTCCACTGCTCCGCTCCCGATCACTGCGTTTGCTCAGCTCGCTCATCGCGGCCCGCAAGCCTTCGACGCCGGCCTTTGCCGTTTCCTCCGAGATATTGCTCGGCGACTCCCTTTTTCAACACGGCTGCGGCGCGTTCAAACTCCTCGTGGTTGATGCCGTCACCCTGGGGTTCCCGGCCTGGGCCATGAAGAGACTGCCGATCAACAAGGTGACGGATCCGATTGTTCCTGTTGTCATGTTCATTGTATTGTTATGGTTCTGAGTTGTTCTTGTCAGGCCCGCCCCGTGGCGGTCTTCTTCCTAACCAAGACGGCCAGGACGTTCATTTCGATTCGGTCGGCTTTGACCTTGGTGAATGAGGTCGTGATTCCGATCGGTCAACGGGCAAGATTTTGCGATGAATATCGTCAAGCCAATCGAAATTGACGAGAATGTCGCTACCTTCATGTTGTCCGGATTTTTCCGGCGCATGGCGCTTGATCGCTGGGCCGGGATGAGGAACAAGTGGGGTTGTCATGAGATTGATCCTCTGTTGACGATGGTGCTGCTGGCTGCGGGGAGCTGGTTGATGGCGCGGAATCCCGGAAACCGAACGTCGTCACTACTTTTTCTCGACGATTCCGGTTATGGTGATTTTTACCGTTTAGATCCGGCATACGAGACGCCGCATGTCGAGCGCTCTGGCATCGGAGGGGATGCGCCCGGAACTGGCCTACGTGCCGCAGGCGATCTGTTCGGCATCCCGTTCGGCGCTGTTGAGCGGCGCCGGGGTGGTTATCCGGGGCGGACGAAGGCAGTTTGGCGCGCACACCGGGGGAGTGACCGGATTCAAAGTTCGCCACCATGGCGGAGGTCTTCAAAAGAGTTGGCTATGCGACGGCTCACTTTCGGAAAGTGGCATTGCGGCGACACCCGGGACCCGTCCCTGGCACGGGGTTTTGACGAACACGGGGGATTGATGAGAGGGGAATGGCGCTCAGTTCAGCTCATTATCACAGAGATTTGGCGAGGCAACCGTGATGTCATCAGGCAGAGGGATGGACCTCCCTCCTTCGCGCAAGGCTACGGCGGGGTACCTACCGGGCCGTCCGGCGGTTCAGACCGGGAACAACCGGACGGAGAACAGGAGCGGCGGTCCAGAACGAGCAGGTGCGAGGAGCACCCGGAAGCCTTACCCACCGGACCTCCCGGAGGTAGGTCCCTGCCTCACTGAGTGCCATTCGCGCCTGAGGGGAGCGCCGTTTTTCCTTGTCGGACCGTTCAGCAGGATAAGGTTAAACCATGCCTGACACGATCAACATCAAGGCGGCCCTGGCAGGCTGTGTCGCGGATTGGCTCCGCTCTCCTGCCTCCCGCGAGAACGAGAATGGGCTTCAGCGCGTCCGCGATGGCGGCGACCGACGCGGTGAACGAGCAGTATGACGAGCAGACCTTCGAGATCATGAAGCGGGAGCTGGACGGGGAGGCGAGCGGCGTTGATGTTGGCTCCTTCCGGGGGACATGCTGGCGCAGATGGCGTGGAATGCGCGCTCTGGCGGGATCCACTATGGCTTCGAGCCGCTCCCCGAGTTTCACAAGATCATCTCGGATCGGTTCACATCCCTCAAGGTCAAGGTGTTCCAGCTGGCCTTGAGCGACGAGCCCGGCACCTATTTGATCTCAGCCCATTAAAGGCACCTCTTTCCAACTGGCTCGCCTCCTTCAAGGAGGACTTCGCTCCATCTACCAGGAGGCAAAAGCCGATATGCAACTGGCCTCGATCTCCGGTGGTTCTGATCTGAATTGCTGCTTTGCCTTCGGCAACCCGATGAGCCCGGTATATGAGGGAGAACTACAGTGTCGGGGCTTTGCATGAAAGTCTTTGCCTATGACGAGAACGGTAGGCCAGTGGTGGGTAAACAGGGTGAGCTAGTCTGCACGGCCCCTTTCCCGTCAATGCCGATCTATTTCGTATGACTCAAGACGGGAAAAAATATCAGGCTGCCTATTTCGAAGGGTTTCCTGGCGTATGGACCCATGGAGATTTTATCGAAGTTACCGAGCGGGGCGGCCTGATCATTTACGGGAGATCCGATGCAACCTTTTTTAAACCCCGGTGGCGTCAGAATCGGAACAGCTGGAGATCTACAGGGTCCTCGAGCAGATGGAGGAGATCGAAGACAGCGTTGTGGTAGGTCAGGAATGGCAAAATGACAGCCGGGTAATCCTCTTTGTTAAGATGAAATCCGGCTACGTCCTCACTGATGAATTACAGCAAAGGATCAGAAAAAAGATCCGAGGGCTAACGCCTCCCCCCGGCATGTTCCGGCAAAAGATAATAGAAGCGCCGGATATCCTGTATACCCTCAATATGAAAAAGGTCGAGCTTGCTGTGCAGAAGAGATGATCCACGGACGGGAAGTGAGAAAAAAAGACGCTCTGAAAAACCCCGAAGCTCTGGACTTTTTTGCCGAGATCAAGGAGCTGAACTTCTGATAAACTGGAGAAACCATGAAGACATTTCTCCTCGTTGAATTCCTTTTCAATCTGGGAGATACCGCGAGCCTACTGAGAGAATCGGTGCAAGGTTTCGTCAGCACAGAAATTGCCCCCTTTGCAGCTGATATTGACCGCGAAGACCACTTTCCGACAGAGCTTTGGCAGAAGATGGGCGCTTTAGGCCTTTTGGGTATTACCGTTTCGGATAAATACGGCGGTGCGGAGATGGGCTACCTTGAGCATGCCATTGCGGTGGAAGAGATCAGCCGGGGATCCGCCTCAGTAGGCCTTGCCTACGGTGCCCACTCCAATCTTTGTGTGAACCAGATCAACCGAAACGGAACAACCGAGCAGAAAGAACGCTACCTCCCCAAGCTTATTTCCGGTGAACATATCGGGGCCTTAGCCATGAGCGAGGCGGGGGCAGGATCTGATGTCGTCAGCATGCGCCTACGAGCTGTCAAACAGGGGGATACATATATTCTGAACGGCACAAAAATGTGGATCACTAACGGTCCCAATGCTGATGTGCTGGTGGTTTATGCCAAGACTTCGCCGGAAAAACACCACCAGGGTATCACCGCCTTTTTAGTAGAAAAAAACATGGTGGGATTCTCCACCAGCCCCAAACTCGATAAACTTGGAATGCGTGGTTCACCTACCTGCGAGCTGGTATTTACAGATTGCGCAGTGCCAGAGCAAAACATCCTTGGCAAGCTTGATCGTGGAGTCGAGGTTTTGATGAGCGGTCTTGACTACGAACGACTGGTGCTGTCCGGTGGTCCGTTAGGTATAATGACTTCTTGCATGGATGTGGTTTTGCCGTATATTCACGAGCGTCAGCAATTTGGTCGACCAATTGGGGAATTCGAGCTGATGCAGGGCAAGCTCGCTGATATGTATGCAACCTGGAACGCTTGCCGGTCGTACGTGTACACCGTTGCGAAAGCTGCTGATAACGGCAGTAATATTCGTAAAGATGTAAACCTCAGCGGCAAAGTCTTTGTGCAGATCAACGGCAAGGCGATCGACATTGCCCCATCCGCCGATGGCATTTTTCAGCCAACAATTAGCCAAGGGGATGAAGCCGTCCTGCAAAGCGAAGGCAACCCAACCGATTTGATCGTCCGCCCGCTGCCTGCCGATCCGACGAAGATCAATCCGTCGGTAGCCTTCGGAAGATCAAGTTGGAACCGCTATCGACCGGAAAGCAAGCCACCGCCTCGTCCTGCTGGAATGCTACGTATGCGGCATCCAAGGCTTTTGACGGCGATCCCGATACGCCGCCGGGCGGGAATCGCCGGCAGCCGAAGTGGCTGGCTTCAGGTCGATCTGGGCGAAGTGAAGACGATCGGCCGGATTCAGGGGTCGCTTATAGAACTTCAGTTCCCTAAAGCGCAAGAGTTTAGCGATCGAATACCGGGCGGAAGACGACGGGAGGAGACCGCCCGTGGCACGACCATAGATGGGTATGAAGCAGTTCTCCTTTCCGCCGGTCCAAACCCAACGGTGCGTTCGGTTGAACATCCTGCGAACCGAAGCCGCGAACTACCCCGTCCCGACTATCAGTGAAATGCAACTGTCTGAGAAGTAGCGGTCCGCGAGTTGAAATCCATGGGCCCGGTCGTTTCACGCGGAGCCGGCAGGCGATGCCCAGCGCCCTAACCTGCAGTCGCCTGCCGGCTCGGCGTTAACCAACGCAGCCTTTGGCCGCAACCAAAGTAGGACGGAATGCCATTCTGTCCGGACGGATCAGCGATCCGTCCTACAAAATGGTTACCAAGAAAACACAACAAACTGCGAAGTAGTAGAACGAAGTTCACCCACGAAATCTCCGGAAGACCCAGTCCGGCGAAAGACGGGACGACGTTGGAACCCATCATCCGCAGGAACAGAAGCGATGAAGCATTGTCGCACCTCAACGACCGCAGCGAAATCGCCAAGGAGCCAGCGCACACCGTGCCAAAGGCTGTGGCGAATCAAACCGGTATTGGCGAGGTTAGTCCTATGGGGGTTTGTGCTGTTGGGCACGACCGTAATGCTGCCGGCAGACGAGACGATGACCGTCATGCCCGAGGACACGGGAATGGCTTTAGTCAACCCCAGCATGGGGTGGACCCTGCACTTTTACTCCAACGTGACCCGCAACTATGGTTCGAAGCTCGAGCCCTCCGACACGCTCGACGATTTCCCCGGTCTCTCGACCCTTTACCTCCGCTTGCCTTGGGCGTACCTCGAGCCCACCGAGGGCCGGTACAATTGGGCTATCCTCGACACGCCGGCCCAAAGATGGATCGCGAAAGGCAAGCGTATCGCCCTACGCCTGACCTGCTCCGAGAACTGGATGACCTATGCAACGCCGGAATGGGTTAAGGATGCCGGCGCCAAAGGAACCTTCTATGACTACGGCAAAGGACGGGTCGGGAAGAGCAACTCCTGGGACCCCTTCTTTGATGATCCGGTGTTCATCGAGAAACTGGACGCCTTTTTGGCAGCCTATGCCAGGCGATACGACGGCAACCCGAACGTCGAGTTCGTGGATGTCGGCACGTACGGTCTATGGGGCGAAGGTCACACCCATGCCAGCAGCCAGCAGGACAGGATTGAACTTCAGAAACTGCACATTGACCTTCACCTCAAACACTTCAAGAAGACCTTGCTCTGCATCTCGGACGATTTCGCCGGTCATGACAAGCCGGGTCAGCGCTTTCCGATCACCGACTACGCACTGAACAAGGGAGTCACCCTCCGTGACGACAGTATCATGGTTCAGCCCCTCGGGTATCATAAAGCATGTCGTTGAATGCCGAAAGACAAACAGAGAGCATCAACATGCACCACAAACAAAGCAGATCAAGCGGATGGCGCCCTGGTACTGCGACTCATCCCGTAACCCAGTTCTGCGGCCGAGCCCAGCGAATGAGCGCCGAGTGAATCTGGCCCTGAGCATGCCCAGCCTGGCGTGAGCATCACCAGCGGCCGGGAGCTGTCCGTGGTGCTGGGCGCTGGGGTCAAGCCCGGCCGAGCGGCGGGTCACGGAATTGCTTGCCGAGCCGCATCAAAGAGCCGCACAGGGATCACGTTGGCGGCACCAGGTGCCAAGACCGTTTTTCGCCCTGGGTGATCGGGACGGCGGCATCCAATGAGAAGATCAAAGCGTTTTCTGCCACTGGCAAGAAATCGCTTCGCTTGGCACGGACGGATATTGCATTGCGGTGGACGCGCGGAAGCCGGAGTTCTACGTGGTCGGCCAAAGCGATAGCGGCGTTGTGGCCGGGGTCGGCGGCTGATGCGGAAATGCGATATCAACCCGGCAAGCTCGAGCTGCCCGACCTTCACATCAGCGAAACGCCGCAGATGCCGAATCGCGGCATGTACCTGTGGGCACGGAAGCACCTACTTCAACCACCCGATCCGCAGACCGCTACATCGAGGAGCTTGCTCTGTGGGGTTGCAATGGGATCTGCTTATGGTTCGAGATGGGGCTGTTCAAGAGCTTCGGCGACACGGAAGCACAGGACGAAAGAACCGGCTTCCACGACCAGCACCGAATCGACTCTCCCGCAGGAATGGTTAGCCTTGTACCGGCGGTTCTACAAGACGGCACGCCGAATGGGCATGAAGACCGGACTGATCATGGCGGCAAACGATGCCTACAGGACCTCGCCGGAAGCGCGCATTCGTCCCATTATCGGTTGCCCGAACTGGTATCTGTGCCCGTCCAAACCGGGAGCAGTGGACAAGATGATTGCCTGGCAGGAACAGGTGGTCAAGGCCCTGTCCCCGCTCGATATCTACAACATTTTTCCTGCAGACGCCGCGGGTGCTCATGCAAAGACTGCACGCCTTGGCCAACCCAGGGCCTCTGGCGGATTGCAAAGCCCTAGGTGACAGGATTCATGAAATCTCGCCAAACACCGAGATCTGGATTGATACCTGGCACCTGAACCACCCGACCTTCGGCGGCAAGGACTGGAAGAACCTGGTTGCCAATCTGGACGGGACCAAGGAACGGCTAAAGTGACGGTGGTGGATTCGAGGTCGGCTCAAGCGCCGCCCCCATCATCCATTCGCCTGGGACGTGCTCGCCGACGACCGCAAATACTACAACAACGCCAAGCAGCCCTTGATGGTGTTTCCGGATATTCCATGTGGGGCAACCACCGGGCATGCTCGTTAACAAGAAGTACTGGAAGCTGCTGCAAGCGGAACTGAACGACCATGATCCTGATCTGATGAAAGGCGGCTGGCCCTACAGCGAGTTGCTGGAACACAGACACGCTGGCAAGCGCGGTGTTCCTGGTCGTGGTTCTGGAACGCGCACAAGCCCGTCGACACGGTCCTGGACGAGTATGCGCGCTCTACTTCGGACCCGAAGCCGAGACCGCCAGAGTGCTGCTCGATCTTCTGGATGACAGCTACAGCGATCCGAATCGCACGCAGAAGATCGGCGAGACGCTTCGTCAAGCTGGTGCCCCGCGCCGCCGTGGGTGAAGACGGACTGGCGTTGGGATGAGATTGTGAAGTCCTGTGTACTGGATTTGGCCGGCAAGAAGCAGGAAACAACCATTGTCGAATGAAGAGGCCCTGAAAAAGCGTTTTGCCGCCTCGACGGAGTTCGCCGCGGATTACCGTGCCGGCAAAGCCTCTGACGGCATCCTCCTTGTCCCAGGACCAGGAGAATTTCTGGGCCAGTGCCGCCGACCACCAGGACGTCGGGCGCATGGTGGCAGAAAGACTTGGGAACAAAGAGCCCCATCGAGAAGATACACATCCAGTTTCGAGGGTTCAGCGGGCGTTATCATTTCGTACCTAAGACGATCACCTTCCAGGTGAGCGATGACGGCACAAAATGGACCACGGCGGTGAGCAGCTCGGCCGATGTGCCCGCCAATAACAGCCCGTACGAAGCAACCGCGATACGTACGGACTCAATGCCGAGGGCCGGTATGTGCGGCTTCTCTTCGAGGATTGGACCGACGAGGTGATTGGCGGTACCATGCTTGAACTGGTGGAGGTGTGGGTCAACGGGCAGGTCAACGAGCCGGTTGAAATCTGTGAAAGTGACCGAGACCGCTTCCCCGTCAAGCAAAGTGGCCAAGTAGTGCTGCCCGGAGATGATGATCTGATAGAACGGAGCGCCTCGGTTTTTACCCGCCAGGTGGAGAGACGCTGTCCGGCGAAAGTCACAACCCGGGGCCGGCGCCTTTGACGGTGCACTGAAACGATTGACCCGGCCATCGGAAAGGAAGGGTTCCGGATCAGTGACCTGTGCCGATGGAGGCATCGAGGTGGCCGGACAGAATGAGCTGGGCGTGCTCTACGGGTTGGGCAAGCTTTTGCGCACAAGCCGGTATTCGGAAGATGGTTTTACTGCCGGGTCATGGCGGGGTGAATCGGTTCCTGAAAAACGGGTCCGCGGCATCTACTTCGCGACCCACTTCCACAACTTCTATCACGACGCGCCGGTGGAGAAGATTCAAAGCTATGTGGAGGATCTCGCCCTCTGGGGGCTCAACGAGTTGCTCGTGTGGTACGACATGCACCATTTCAACGGTGCTGACGATCCCGGGGCCGTCGCCTTCAGGGCGCAGGCGGGCGATCCTACTGGCGGCAAAACAGATCGGGATGGATGTCTCGCTTGTGGTGATCGGTAACGAGGCCTATGGAAACTCCCCTGCAGAAATCCGGGCGGCTCCGGGTGGCGGACGGGGCGGCTACTACGCCTGCCGATGTTTGTCCGAGCAAGCCGGAGGGCATGCAGTACATTCTGAAGGTCCTCGGCGAGGAGTTCGACTGGGCGGCCGACCTGCAGCCGCGGTCGATCTGGATCTGGCCCTACGACCAGGGCGGTTGCGGGGGCTCGGAGTGTCAGCCCTGGGGCTCGACGGGCTTCATGAAGTGTGTCAGAGAAGTAGGCAGGCTCGCCCGCAACAAGATACCGGGATCCCAGATCGTCCTGTCCTCATGGTTCACAAAGGACAATGAGTGGAGTGGCATCAGGGATCAGCTTACGCAAAACAAAGGCCTGGTTGACGCGATTGTCTCTGAGCCCGGCCCTGCACGGCCTCAATCAATCCGAAGAGACCTCGGTCTTACCACTCATTGGCTTTCCCGAGATCAGCATGCATGGGACTTTCCCTTGGGGCGGATTCGGGGCCACGCCGCTGACCGCCAGGGCCCGTTCACAGTGGAATGCTGTGAAGGCGACGCATGCAGGAGGATTCCCCTATTCGGAAGGCATCTACGAAGACCTGACAAAGGTGGTCTACAGCCAGCTCTATTGGAGCGATCGACCGGTGGAGGAGACGGTGAAGGAATACATTGCCTTCGAGTTCTCGCCGGATGTTGTTGACGAGGTCGCAGGAGTCATAAGGACGCTGGAAAAAAACCACCACTGGCGATGGTGGCCCGGCAAGCTGGAGGGGGTGAAGCTGGCCATGAACTGGTTCCCCTCACGCAGCGCCAAGCCGCAGGCCGATCCGGGGGCGGAAGAGGCCTACGCCACTATGAAACGCGTCGACAGCTGCTCTCCCCGCAGGCCCGAAAGGCGTGCCGCTGGCGGCAACTCTATTCTGCGGGCGTTGCTCGACGCGGAGCTGAAGGCCAACGGAGGCAAACCGAATGATCTGTGCAACAAGGCATTTGCAGAGTTGACGGAAATCTACCACGCCCGGAACGCCGAACCGCATGTCCGGCCGCCAGTGCCACGCAAAGAATAGAAGAAGGACATCCTATGCCTGGCAGCTCAAAACCGGCATGCAGCCCTGCTCGGTACGGCATTTTGCCTCAGCATCGCCACGGCGGTGGAGGCACAGCTACCAGGCCAGGCCATTCGCGCCCGCGCTCGCCTCTTCGCAGGTTGACGCGATGACAAATACCCGAGTCGCCTCGATGACCATTCGCGTCACAGGCAACACCATCGAGTCGTTTGACGGCAGTAGTCGGGCTCATCAGAAGCGGCAAAAGCCGGCACCGATGATGCAACGATCATTCAGGATGCCATTGACCGGCTGAAGGAGACGGTGGGCGGTCAGGTGCTTCTGCGCGCCGGCAAGTACGTCCTCTCACAGCCCATTGAAGTCATGCTCCCGGTGAGCATCGTGGGCGAGGGTAGGGCCACTGAGATCAAACCGCCTAGCGGCGATTTCGCCTTCAAGGTTCATCATCCGCTCGATGGTCGCTCTATTGAGCGGCACTATGCGAGCTTTGGAACTCCGCCGGCCCACGTTCGGAAGGTTCCGGGCTGGGACAAGAAAGGCGAGGCGCAAGGCTACGGTTGAGGGCCGGGCTCAGGCTATCCCCGACTCTGGGTGTGCACATTCGGCATCTCGCCATCCAGGGCCACGGCCAAGGCAAGGGAATTTTCCTCAGCTGGCTCACCGAATCCACCTTTCGCGACCTGTGGATCAACAATTGCTCCGACGGGATCTGCGCTCTACCTTGAGCAGCAGGTGATGGAGTGCGTGTTCGAGAATCTCCACTCTCAGCAATTGCGGCTCACCTGCCAACAAGGAAGCGACCATCACCCTTCGTTCCGAATCGGGTGACCCCGTAACAATCCCGTTCCGCAGCATCTACGTTATCTTTCCCAGTACATCGGGATCGAGATCGGCAGCGTTGACCATAAGGACGCCCGCGCCTGATATGGTTCGAGGATTCCATGATCCACGGGTGGCACTGGCTAGTCGAGCCGGCGCCCTATGACCTGATCCGGGTCAACAAGACCGATCCCGCCCGCGGCATCTGTTTTAAGAGTTGCCGCATCACCAATGGCGGGAAGGATAACTCTACGTGATGGGCACGACCGTAACGCTGCCGGCAGAAGAGACGATTACCGTCAGACCCGAGGACACGGGAAGGGCTTTGATCAACCCCGGCATGGGGTGGACCATGCACTTCTACTCCAACGTGGCACGCAACTACGGTTCCAAGCTCGAACCCTCGGATACACTTGACGATTTCCCCGGTGTCTCGACGGTCTACCTGCGTTTGCCCTGGGCCTATCTCGAGCCCGAGGAGGGCCGCTACAACTGGGCCATTCTCGATACGCCCGCGCAACGATGGATCGCGAAAGGCAAACGCATCGCGCTGCGCCTGACCTGCTCCGAGAACTGGATGACCTATGCGACGCCCAAATGGGTTCGGGATGCCGGCGCCAAAGGAACATTTTACCGCTACGGCAAAGGTCGTGTGACGGAGGAAGAGAGTGGGGCGTGGGATCCCTTCTACGATGATCCTGTCTTCATTGAAAAGCTGGACGCTTTCCTGGCAGCCTACGCCAGGCGTTACGACGGCAACCCGAATGTCGAGTTCGTGGATGTCGGCACTTACGGTCTGTGGGGCGAAGGTCACACCCATGCCAGCAGCAGGCAGGACAGTTTTGAGCTGCAGAAGCTGCACATTGACCTGCACCTGAAACACTTCAAGAAGACCTTGCTGTGCATCTCGGATGATTTTGCAGGTCATAACAAGCCGGGCGAGCGTTTCCCGATCACGGATTATGCGCTGAGCAAGGGGGTGACCATCCGTGACGACAGCATTATGGTTCAGCCGCCCCCACGCTCCTGGTACCATGCCGAGATGGCGCAGGCATTCTGGCCCCGGTTGCCGGTCATCCTCGAACACGAGCACTATGGCGGATCCAAACAACGAGGTGCGTGGAAGCCGGAACTGTGGTTGAAATCCGTGGAAGACTATCACGCCAGTTTCATGTCCATCCATGGCTGGCCGCGGGAGTTGTTGAGCGAGAATCGCGAGATCATTGACCGGATCAACCTGCGGATCGGCTACCGCTTGCTGCCGGTTAGCGTGACCTGGCCCCGAACCGTACCAATCGCAACCACGCAGAGAGCCTTCACCGACTACAAGGATGTGACGAAGGATGGTGACTCCGGCAAGCACTTCAAAGTGCAGTGGTCATGGATCAACAAAGGCGTCGCTCCCTGCTACCCCGGTGGTTTCCCTACGCTAACGCTGAAAGATGACCAAGGGGGAATCGTCTCCGTGCTGGTCGATGAGACGCTCAACCTGCGCGATCTGAAGGTGGGGGAGCCCGGCAACGTCCCGGTCACCAACCACGAGAGCGAATTCATCGTCGGCCTCTATGCGCCCGTCACCCGGCCGGGCACCTACGACGTCTGTATGTCTCTGTCGGTCTTCGCGATGGCACACCCACCATTGCCCTGCCGCTGGAAGGCGATGACGGCCAGCGGCGTTACCGGGTGGGGACGATAACGATCAAGAAGGACTGACGCGATGCAGCGGCATGTCTGCAACTGGTTTCACAACGGTAGGAGCACATTCATGCAGAGACGTGATTTTATGAAACGCGGAACGCTGGCATTCACGTTTGCCGCAACGGGTGGGTGGTCGTTTGACTTCACGCCGCAGGACGACTTCGGCAATGAGTACAACCACTGCATACCCTTCCGCAAAGAGCCGCGGGCGATCAAGGAGGAGGTCACCGGTTTTCTCTGGGCGGATGCTGCCGATTTCCAGACCTACGGTGGCTGGGCGCTGGACACCCAGCATGTGGGATTCATGGGCTCTTCCTACCTGCTTGCCCACGGCACCTCCCGGACGGTTAAGGACGCCACGCTCAAACTCAAGGACGTGAAGCCTGGCAGGTACCGGTTGTGGGTGCGCAGCCGCAACTGGTTTCCTGAGCATGCTCCGGGTACGTTTGGAGTTGCAGTCAACGGAAAGGACTCAGGAAAAACATTCGGTGCGCAAGAGGAAAACAGCTGGACCTGGCAGGACGGTGGCGTGCACGACCTGGCCGGCGCGGTCACTCTGACGTTACAGGACAGGACCGGTCAGTTTGGCCGTTGCTCGTCCTTCATTCTGACACGCGACCTGGACTACAAGCCGCCGGCCGATGTGGAGGCATTCAAGACTGAGCGAGCCCGTTTGAGCGGCATCTCCAGTGCGATCAAGCCCGGCAAGAAATACGACGTGATCGTAGTCGGCGCAGGTCCGGCCGGTTGCCCTGCGGCCATCGCGGCAGCGCGCCTGGGAGCGAAGACGGCGCTGATCTCCAATCGCCCGGTGCTCGGTGGCAACGCCAGCGCCGAGATCGGCGTGCCGGTGCAGGGCGCTGGCGCCCATCACCGTGGTAAGCCCGTGCGCGAGACCGGCATCATCGAGGAGGCCGGTCGGCTCGCCATGCACGAAATCGGTGTCGACGGATTGCTCAAGGAGCGTTGGCACATCACCATGTCACGCCCGTTCCAGACCATGGCCGAACAGGAGCCGCTGCTCGACCTTTACGAGAACTTCTGGCTCGAAGGAGTGAAGAAGGAAGATGGCCGCATCACGCAGGTCATTCTGCTGGACACACTGACCGGTGAGCGCCAATCGCTCGCCGGATCCATGTTCATCGATTGCACCGGCGACGCGTGGCTGGGCCACCACGCAGGCGCCGACGAACGGGTCGGACGCGAAGCCTATCGGGAATATCAAGAAGACGGCGCCCCGGAAAAGGCGGACCGAATCACCATGAGCGCCTGCCTGCGCGGCGGCCGCCGTGACGGTCGAAAGAACATCTTTTTGGCGTCGAAGCAGCACGCCTCCCCGCAGCCGTTCGAGGCCCCGCCCTGGGTTTACAGGCTGCCGAAAGACGTGCTCAACAAGCGTGGGGACGCCGGGCGGCTCGTCGGGGCCGTACTCCATGGCACCTGGTGGCTTGAGCATCCCGGCGAGGTCGACGACCTCTGGGATCCGGAGGGCGCCCGCGATGAGCTGATCCGGGTGATCCACAGCTTCTGGAACTACATGAAGAACGAGTGGTCAGAGCGCGGTCGCCTGGCCAATTACACCTTGGATTACGTCCCCTTCATGGCCGGCAAGCGCGAGAGCCGTCGTCTCATGGGTGATCTGGTGCTCAATGCCAACGACGCCATCAACAACCGGCAGTTCGAGGATGTGATCGCCCACACCGGCTGGTCGCTGGACGTGCATGCGCCCCAGGGCATTCTCTCCACCACGGGTCCCTACCATACCGACACCAGGATACCGGTCGGTCAGATTCCGTATCGCTGTCTGTATTCACGCAACGTCGACAATCTGCTGATGGCCGGCCGTTGCAGCAGTGTCACGCACCTTGCGCTCGGCACGGTGCGCATCGAAGCAACCTGTGCCGTCACGGGGCAGGCTGCCGGAACGGCAGCGGCACTGGCTTTGCACCGCAAGACCACGCCGCGCGGGGTCTACAAGGCGCACCTGAACGAGCTGCACCAACTACTCCTGAAACACGACCAGTTCGTGCCGGGCGTTCCCAACCGGGATCCCGCCGACCTGGCCCTGACCGCGTCGGTGACGGCCTCGAGCACGCGCAAACCGGGAGCGCCGCCCTACGAAGGGCGCTGGTTCGAGCTGGGCATGGCTCGGGGCGAGTTGTTCAAGTGGCCCGCCGGCAAGACGTTGTCGGCCGTGCAGTTGCGGCTCAAGGCCAACAAGGCCGGCAAGGTGACGCTGCATCTGCGTGAAGCGAACAGCGCCAACGACCTCGGCGCATCTGCGGACGTCGCAACCGTGGCCAAAGAGATCCAGGCGGGCACGCAGGGCTGGGTCACATTCCCGATCAGCAAGGACATTGCCGCCCCCTTTGCTTGGATCTCGCTCGACCCGACTCCTGGTGTCGCATGGAGTGCGGGCGAGAACCGCCCCGGGGGTTATCGGTTCTACGGCGACGGCCAAAAGTGGACCTCCGTGCCGGGCTCGAGCATGGGGCTGAGGCTGGACCCCGAACCAGTCGCGACGCAAGCACCCGTGATCTACACCTTCGAGCCGGCTAACGTTGTGAACGGCATTGCCCGGCCGTGGCTCGATGGTGCCTCCAACACCTGGGAGTCTGCCTCGGGACAGCCCCTGCCGCAGTGGATCGAGTTGCATCTGAGGGAGCCGGCTAAAGTTGGTGCGATTCATTGCGTATTCGACACGGACCTGACCGTATCGATGCCCAATCAACGCGGGAATCCCTTTCCGAAAGAGTGCGTACGCGACTACACCCTGGAGTGCTGGGTCGACGGCGGCTGGAAACGCGTGGCCCGGGTGCGGGACAACTTCCAACGCTTCCGTCGGCATCAGTTCGTACAGGTGGTAACTGACAAGGTGCGCCTGACCGTCGAAGGCACACATGGCGCCAGTACAGCCAGGATCTTCGAGATTCGCGTCTACCCCGACGCGCGACCATTGTTGGGAGAGAGATCATGAAACGACGTCAATTTATCCAATGTGCAGCGGCAAGTGCTCTCGGCACCGGGCTGTTCGGAGCGAACCGCGTTCTGGGAGCCATTCCGCTCAATCAACTCGACCGCTTCGGCGGGTGGACCGCCAAAAAGTTCGAAGCGACAGGCTTCTTCCGCGTGGAGAAAGAGGACCGCTGGTGGCTGGTCACACCCGAGGGCAACGCGTTCCTCTCCTTCGGCATCAACCACTTGGAGTCGGGTCTCTTTAAGCAGGATTACAACCGCGAAGCGTGGCTGAAGCGATTGGGCATCGAAAGTACAAATTGGCCGGAATTCCAGCCCGCGCTCAGGCGGTGGTTCCTGCAAACATGCGAGCAGTACGGCTTCAACACAGCGGGTGTTCACACGTCTCTGCAGACCATTAATAAACCGGCTCCCGCCATCGCCTACATGCAGCCGATTCGTTTCGTCGATATCCCGCACTGGAAACCGGAGATCCCCGATGAGAACTTCCTCGACGTTTTCGCTCCAGAATTCGCTCGGCACTGCGACAAGATGGCCAAGGAACTTGCTCTCCCCGTCAAAGACGATCCCTACGTTCTCGGTTACTCCATGACAGACTGCACCATGTTCACCGAAGAAGACTGCCGGGAACGGCCGGACGTCATCGGCGGAGCTCGGCGGGAATCGCGTATCGGCTGGCCCCGCCGACTACGGAACATGCCTGCCTCAGCACCGGGCAAACAGGCCTACGTCCGGACTATGCAGAAGCTGTACTCGGGCCGGATTCAGGACTTCAACAGCACGTATGGTACGACGTTTGATTCGTTCGACGCCCTGTCGGCTGCCGTGGACTGGCGACCGCACACCCGGCTGTCGAACGCCAACGAGACGCGGGACAACATCGTGTTCCTGCAAGCGGTGGTGGATAAATACTACGAGACGGCCAAGACGGCCATTCGTCGGTACGACTCGAACCACATGTTCTTTGGCGATAAGATCAACGCGAACACCGATTCGATGGATACCGTTCTGCCGATCACCAGCAAGTACACGGACGTGGTCCTGTACCAGATGTATGCGAGGTACGAGGTGCAAAAGCCTGGGCTGGACCGGTGGTCCACAATTACGGACAAGCCGTTCATCAATGGGGATTCCGCATTCACCATGATCGCCGAGCACATGCCGCGCCCTTACGGTCCCGTCGCCGACACACTCCAGGAGCGTGCTGAGTGGACGGAAGAGTTCTTCCGTAACGCGTTCGCCCGAGGCGACTTCGTCGGCTGGCACTATTGCGGCTTGATCGATGCGACACAACAGGTGCCGCACAAGCGAGACCGGCAGCATTCGGGGTTGCTTGACGGGTACGGAAATCCGTACACGATGCTGGAGAAGAAGATCAAAGCGTGTGCCGAGGAGATCTACCAAATCGCCACTCGCTGAGTCGATGATGGACGATTTTTCAATGGTGCCGAAGGGACATCCGCGGAATCAGGTAAAAGTTAATCAGTTTCCGTGTGGAACGGGCGAGGTTTGCGTGGGGGCGAACAAAGGTAAAGGCTCGATAATCCCCCGCCTTTCGTAGAGCCAGGCTTCACAACAGCAACAGGAGGCAGGTTTGACAAAGAAACAAACAATTCGCACCATCGGCAAGACGTCCGTCCTGCTATCGTCGCTTTTCTTGTGTGGGCTTGTGCAGCGATTGCGCGCGGAGGAAGCGATGACAATCGGTCCCGAGACAGTCAAACAGTGGTCCGCCCCCTACCGGAGCTGGCACTACCAACCCGACCATGTGATTCCGGCAAAGCCGAACATCAAGGGGTATGAAAAGGTCCACATGACCGACGTTCCGACGGTCTTCCAACTGCCGGGAGACAGCCGGTGGTACATGACCTTCATCGGGTTCGATGGCAGAGGGTATCAGTCGTTTGTGGCGGAAAGCGACGATCTTCTGCACTGGACCAACATGCGCCTGGCAATGGGTTTCGGCAAGAAGGGTGAGTTTGACTTCGGCGGCCGGGTGCTCGGGGCCTATCTCTATGAGGATTACGACATCAAGGCGCCGCGAACGCTGAAGAAGAAGGACGGGAAGTACTGGACGCTGTACGGCGCCTACCCGAGACAGGGCGGATACGAGCTCAAACCCGGCTACGAGGGCGTAGCCTGGAGCGATGATGGAATCACCTGGCACCGAGCTCAGGACGAACCGATACTCTCGGTTCACCAGCCCGACTGCGGCGCATGGGAGAGGGACTGCATCTATCAGCCCTGGCTGGTCGAGCATGACGGCAAGTTCTACAACATGTACAACGCCAAGGGCAAAGTCGAGCAGCTGGGATTGGCCTTCTCCAAGGACCTGCTTACCTGGGAACGTTACGAAAAGAACCCCGTGATCCCCGTCGGCGCGAAAGGCAGTTACAACGATCGCTTTTCAGCCGACGGCAAGATCTTCCGCGACGGCGATCACTGGACGTGCTTCTTCTTCGGCGTCGGCAAGGGTGGCGCTCACATCATGGTCGCCTTCTCACGCGACCTGCTGCATTGGACGACGGATCCAGAGCCGCTCTACAAGGCCGGTGGAAACCCATCCGGGCTGGATAAGACCTACGCCCACAAGATCTCGCTCGTCTGGAACCCGGCGAACGAGACCTACTACATGTTCTACAACGCCGTCGGCAACAAGGGGCGAGGGATTGGTCTGATCACGAGCGATGGGATTCCGGACACAGTTGCCCCTGCTGCCCCAGAGAATGAAGAGAACACAAACGATGAAGATTAAGCAAGAAGTATTGAGCGGCTTGTTGGTTCTCCTTTGCACATGCGGTCTGTCTGCAGTCGCAGGAGACCTGGATTGGCCCCAAGTCCAAACGGAGAACCGCCCCGGCTGCTACTGGTGGTGGATGGGAAGTGCAGTCGACAGGGAGAACATCACCTGGAACCTCGAGACCATGCGCAAGGCCGGCATGGGAGGCGGAACCATCGTCCCGATCTATGGCGTCAGAGGCTACGAGGATCGCTATATCCAACACCTGTCACCTCAGTTTGTGGAGATGGTCAGCTATGCAGCAAAAGAAGCCGATCGTTTGGGGATGTGGGTGGATATGACCACCGGTACCGGCTGGCCCTTCGGCGGCCCCATGATCACCGATGCGTATCAGGATGTCAGCCCTGTCTACAAGAACGGGAGCTTCTCGACCAGGTTCTCCGGCACCAAGGTCAAACGTGCGGCGCCCGGTGGCGCAGGTAGGGCAGTCTCTCCCTATTCCACAGAGGCGCTGGCGTTCTACCTGAGCCACTTTGACGCGGCCTTCGACAAAGAGGGCGTTCAGATGCCCCGCGCCATGTACCATGACTCATTTGAGATTAGAGCGGACTGGTGCAAGGACATGCCGGAGCAGTTCAAGAGACGTCGCGGCTATGATATCATGGCGCACCTGCCCGAGCTCTTCGGCAAAGGGGATCCAGACACCGTTGAACGTGTCAAGTCAGACGTGCGCGAGACGTTTTCGGATCTGCACATCGAGTACATACAGGCGTGGGTGAAATGGTCGGCATCCAAAGGGTGCATCACAAGAGACCAGGCTCACGGGGGGCCGGGGAACCTGCTCGACACGTATGCCGCGGCCGATATTCCGGAGACGGAGATCTTTGGTGCAACCCGCTTCAACATCCCGGGGGTTCGGCTGGAGGAAGACAACTATCGCAACAGGGATCAGCCGCAGCCCCTGATCAACCGCATGGCGTCGTCCGCTGCGCATGTGACAGGCAAGCCGCTTGTTGCCTCCGAAACTTGCACCTGGATCCGGAATCACTTCCGCACGAGCCTGGCCCAGGCCAAGCCGGAAGTCGATCAGCTTTTCCTGAACGGCATCAACCACGTCTTTTTCCACGGCACCTGCTACAGCCCCAAAGGCGCCCCGTGGCCGGGATGGCTGTTTTATGCATCGTTTGAATACAACCCTCGCAACGCCATCTGGCGCGATGCACCCCTGCTGAATGCCTACATCACCCGGTGCCAATCGATCCTGCAGTCCGGTGAGCATGACAATGACGTCGCGCTTTATTGGCCGGTCTACGATCTATGGCACGACGCAAAAGGCATGAAGCAGAAGTTTGGCGTTCACATTCCCGGTTGGCTGGTCGACGCCCCGTGCGGCAAGCTTGCGCAGCAACTGGTGGATGGAGGATTCACCTTCGACTACATATCTGATCGGCAGTTGCTCAACGATCTGGGCAAGCCCTACAAGGCGGTCCTCGTACCGACGACCAAGCACATGCCCCTGGGTACGCTGAAGAAGCTGCTTCAATCTACCGCCCAGGGTCAGCCGATCTACTTCGTCGACAGTCTTCCCAAGGATGTCCCCGGATTCCACAGGCTGGAAGAGCGGCGAGCCGAATTGGGCCGCCTGATCCAGGGACAGGAGACGCGAGTCGTCAAGAGTGCGGATTTAGGCGAGGCGCTGGCTAAAGCATCCGTTGTACGCGAACCCATGGTGGATAGAGGCTTGGACTTCATTCGCCGCCGACACGATCGCGGCTATCACTACTTCGTTGCCAATATGGGCGCCACGGCTGTGAATGGGTGGGTACCGCTGGGTGTTCCGTTCAGCACCGCGGCCATTTTGGACCCACGGTCGGCCGCAACCGGCGTGGCCCCGCAACGCGGGAAGGAAGTTTATCTGCAGCTCAAACCCGGAGAAACACGCATCCTCCGCACCTTTGACCAACAGACGATAGACGGTGATCGGTGGCCGATACTCACCAAGAGCAGCGACCCGCTAGTCGTCAACGGCATCTGGAAGATCACCTTCATCGACGGCGGTCCGAAGCTGCCGGCCGATATCACCACAAAGGAACTGAAATCCTGGACTGATATCGGAGACGAGGAAGCGAAACGCTTTGCCGGCACCGCCCGGTACTCTATCGAGATTGACATCCCCGCAGGCGCTGATGAGTGGGAGCTTGATCTTGGCGATGTTCGCGAAAGCGCCCGTGTGTTCATCAACGGCAAAGAAGCCGCTGGTCTCTTCAGCGTGCCCTTCAGTGCGCCGGTTGGCAGCTTCCTCAAAACCGGTCGTAATCTGCTGGAGATTGAGGTCACCAACCTCAGCGCGAATCGGATCCGTGACCTGGACATCCGTGGAGTGAAATGGAAGATCTTTCAGGACATCAATTTCGTGGACCACAACTACAAGAAATTCAGCGCATCGAAGTGGCCGATGGTGCCGTCGGGCTTGCTGGGGCCGGTGACCTTAACCCCGATGATGCATCGGGCTTTCGATGAATGAAAAGACAAACGAAGAGGATACTCATGACTTCGATAATGTGTCGAGTGATTTTTGCCTCCCTGCTCGTAATGGCAGGTGCCCTGCCTGCATGGGCACAGTCGGCGGAACATCGTCACCAAGGTAGGCAATTAGATAAGCCGGCACTCGTGTTCCTGGTGGCGGGACAGTCGAATGCCAATGGCTGCGGCATCCTGTCGCCCGAGATCTATGCCGAATTCAAAGCGGAGCAGAAGGCCAGAAGGCCCCTGGTCCCGGGCTCCACCGCGAAAGAGGTCGGCCTGCCGATCGAGGCCAGCGCTTATACGCACAGCTACATCTGGGCACCTGAGGCCAAGGCGTTGCAGCCTGTGGATCCGATGAGCAACCTGCACCCGGCTAGGCTGAATGTGACCGGGCACGGAATGGAGCTGCCAGTCGTAAGGGAGCTTGAAAAGCGATTCCCGGAAAACGACATTATCGTCATCAAGCTTGCCCATGGAGGGACCAAGCTCTACAGACACTGGGACCCCGAATGGGAAAGCAGCAAGAATTGTTACGTCAAGTTCATGGCGTCATACCGTGATGCAATGGCTCGCCTGGTCGAACTGTATCCGGAAGTACGCGTCATCGGGCTCTATTGGGACCAGGGCGAGTCGGATGGTGCGAATGCAGCAGACGAATATGAGGAAAACCTGACCAATTTCATCAACGTCGTCCGTCGTGAGACTGGAATCCCTGAGTTGAATTTCTTTATCCGCAAACACATCTTCCGGTGGCCGAACATACAAACGGTCATTGCCGCGCAGCTGACGATCGCAGCGAATGACCCGAATTGCCATGTCATCGACATCGGCCTCGGCAGCTTCGAAGAAAACTATGGGGCCTGGTCCTACAGCCCGAAGAACCCACACCTCAGCAGCAAAGGCTTTTGTTGCGCTGGCAGAGCGTCTCTTTGAAGGCCCGTTGAAAGATGCAACCGTCGAGTCCTTTGACCGCTATCTTGTCGAGGAAACAAAATGATCCGCATTCGAATGTATGCACCGCCTCTTTTTTTTCCGACTCTATTTGGCTACCACTTTGGAAAAGGCGCCCCGCCTCCAACCTCTGGCAATTATTGTGCAATGAAGATCTTCCTACGCAGTCGCTCGTTTTTGGGTTCGGCGCCCCCCCGCCCCCCCCCCGCCGCGAATCTCCTCGCGGGTTTTGCTTCTCCTCGCGGATCTCGTGGCCGAACGTCGTTCTTGTAATCCACCCTCGACGACCCCAGGGCCGCGGCGATCTCGGCTGCCACGGTAATCGGATGATTCTCACCGCCGCCGTTTGAACCTCGACCCCGGGGTCTTCACGGCGTACAGCGTGCCAGGCTTACCCGACTTTCACGTCTCCTCCGCTTCGCGCCCCCGCCGCCCCCGCCCCGCCCCCCCCCCCTCCGGGGGGCTCCTTGCTGCACTCGCCGTACCCGGGCGGCTCTCATGACCCGGCCGTGACTGCGTCAAGAGTCGGAGCCTGAGAAAGTTGACCTGGGGACGATCCATGCCTCGTGCCGGGAGTACTCATGTTGCCGGCCTTCTTCGAAGACTCTGGCTATCGGACCGCTATGTTCGGCAAATGGCATTTGGGTGACAGCTACCCGTTTCGCCCGCGGGATCAGGGACGGCCCGCGGAGTCTTGAGCACGTGGTCTGCCATGGCGGCGGCGAGGGTGGGGACCGGGAACTCCTGACCGCTGGGAGTTTGATGTCGCTGCGCGCCGATCCCCGCGAGCCCCCCCCCCCCCCCCCTCCCCTGTCGTTTCTTTCCTGGCACCACATCAACTGATTGCAATGAGGGTGCTTGCGGCCCCCCCGCCCCCCCCCCCCCCCCCCCCTTGCATGGCCAACCCTCCCTTTCTCCCCCCCCCCCCCCCCCCCCATCCAACCTCGGTTCGGTCACAATCCGTGGTCTGATGAAAGTTCATGAGATGCACGTGTGGCGGAACGGGACGCTGGACGAGGCGGTTCTGAGCCCCGGATCAGCCGCCCTTGCCAGAGTCCGTTACCGCGAACACGTCATCGAATTGGATTGCAAAGCTGAAACCCGCATCCGCCTGACTCCCGACCGATTCCATGGAGGCAATCCGATTGAAACGCATCACCAGAATCCATGATCTTTGCGAAATGATAGGATCGTTAATCATGAAGATAACACGGCATCCCGCCATTCTGTCTATCGTCGTCGCGCTCACAACTACTGGCAGATCACACGTACCTTCTTGCAGAAGGCTCTAGTCCACAAAACGTACTGGATAGCGGTATCCAGCCCGAGCATGTCGACCGCCAATCCTATCTGGAATACGTTCGTCAGTGCGTGGACCTGCTAATCCAGCATGGCACCGACCGCTATGGTTCGGTCCACAGTCCGATGCTGATGAACATCCTTGACGTGCGCACTCGCGAATGTCCCGCGGATCCGCTGGAGTTGGACGAGCGTTTTCGCGTGACTCGCCGAGGCCGGCGCGGCCCCGGTGGCGGAAATCTGTACGCGGACTTGCCAACGATCGCAGCCATGGTCCGCCTGTCACGCGTCAGCGGCGACGATCGCTACAGGCAGTTCGCCGGCGCGTCGGCCAACTACACCATGACGGAACTCGTCGATGACAAAGGCTTCTTCTGGTGGGGCTGGCATCGTCATTACGACGCACACCGCGATGTGATGACGGGGCATGCGGGCAACCATCACGAGATTCACATCCAGCAAGTTGACTGGCCACTGCTTTGGGAAGTGAATTCTCCGGCAGTCCGTCGAGAGATCGAGGCCATCTGGCAGTGGCACGTGATCGACAAGAGGACCGGTGAAGTGAATCGGCACGGCGACGGGCAGCGCGGCTGCGACTTTGCCATGAGCGCAGGCGAGATGATCGCCGCCTTTGCCTTTCTTCACACCAAGACGGATGACACGCGGTGGTTGGACCGCGCGAAACTGCTTGCCGGGTACTATTGGGAGCGGCGCAACAAGCAGACCAATCTGATTGCCAACCGACCTAATGCCGGCAAAGACCGTTTTGACGGATCGCACTTCGATACATCTATAACTGGTTTTCATTGCCGTGGTCTGCTGGACGCCCACGAGTATACTGGCGAACCTCTATTCTGTGATTACGCGTTGGCATACCTCCGAGCCTATGCGAAGCTCGGCTACGATGCCGATGCGGGCAAGTATTGGGGTTGTCTGAAACTGGACGGTACACCGGAGCCGGGACCGCGCGTCGTTGGCGGGTACGCCCAATACGAACCGCGCGGGCACATTGATCTCTGGCAGCCCTATGCGGCAGGCTACGAGCATCCGATCCACACAGCGCAGATTTATGCCCGGGCACACAAGATGACGGGTGACAAGGCAATGCTCCCAGCCGCGCAAGTCTGCGTGAAATACCCCGGCCAGGTAGCAGTCCGCCACGACGGTGATCAGCGCGGACTCGGCGCGGCCATCGAGCAGCCATTCGGGAAAATCGCGCTGCCGAAACGCAGCTTCGGCACCGCGACGTCGACGGTGCCGACGCGGTCCTCCAGGGGCCGGTGCCGGTGTAGTTGCGCCGGTTGGTGCGCTCGGCGGTGCGGGCGTTCCACTCGGCGCCGCACACGCTGTCGGCGTCGGCGGACAGCAGGGCGTTGATCATGGTCTGCAGCGGCTCGCGCATCAGATCCGGTGATGCGTCGGATAGGGCTTGGCCAAGTAGGCCTGCAGGGTCGACAATATGGGGTGAAGCCATCGTGATGACTTCTCGAGGATTCTTTAGACGGCCATCGGAAGGATCACACGGTGGCCGTCGGCGTCTCGTGCACAACACGTAGCTGCAGGCGATCCTCGGCCACCGGGTTACATCACCCTATGGGGCACTAC
>CALODO010000003.1:0-14697 GCA_942492235.1 uncultured Gammaproteobacteria bacterium | reverse complement strand
CTCGAACAATGCCGCCGCAGTGATCGGTACACCCATCGGTGTGGGCATTGCTGTGAGCCTCAATTTACCTGCGGAACCTTTTGTCCTGGCTGTTTTATTTGGAGCCAATATGAGTTACGCCACACCAATGGCCTATAAAACCAACCTGCTGGTGATGAGCGCGGGCAACTATAGCTTTTCTGACTTTGTAAAAGTGGGGGTGCCATTGACAATACTTATGTGGATCACCTTGACCTGGGTGCTTAGCGCCCTCTATTTTTAATCATGACTGTATTAATGATTATTTTTAGCCTACTGTGGCTGTGAATGTTACCGGAACAGTATCTCCCTGCTTATAAAATTAACGACAAGAGGTGAAGAAATGGCCGATCAAGACAATGACAAACGCAGAACTCGCGGACTCCAGACACTTGAATCGCTGCTCGGTACCCCAGAGCCAACTCGTAGTGCAGAGCAACTGTAAGCGGCCAATGGTGCACTGGCCTCTTTTGTCATCGATCATTTCTTCGGTGATATATGGCACCGTCCTGGCTTAAACAAACGGGACAGGAGTTTGATTGCCATTGCTTCACTGACTTCACAATATTTGCTCGACCCGCCTCTAAGGACAAATATACGAGGCGGTCTTAACCACGGACTGACACCAACGGAAGTGCGTGAAATCATCCTCCATCTATGTGGCTATGCAGGCTTTCCTAAAGCGATTGATGCCATGGCCATTGCTAATCAGGTGTTTGCCGAGATGGGTTTAGTCCCAGATGAAGAGAAACTTCCACCAGCTGCGAAGATCGATCTTGAAGAAAGGCGTCGGTTAGGCAGTGAAGCCCTAAGCCGCGTTTCTGGTGGAGCGTTTCCCACTGACCCGCAGCAGGCACTAGCAACAGTACAAGCCCAGCTGGGCGATGTGGGGACTTATGCCATTGAATTCCTATTTGCCGAAGTCTGGACCAGAAAGGAGCTTTCGCGTCGAGATCGTAGTCTTGTGGTGGTTACGGCGCTGGCTTCGCTGGGACGTAAGGATGAACTTGACATTCATATTCCCGGCGCCATCAATCACGGTGTTACAAAAGCAGAGCTGGAAGAGTTGATGATTATGATCTCTGCCTATGCTGGTTTTCCATTTGCGGTGGAAGGCATGCGGGTTATTACCGAAAAACTAAAATAAAAGCGCAAATTTTTGTCGCACTTTATTGCTTCGGACCAGGGTTTAACAGGTATCGTAAGGAATAGGACTGCTATTTTAGCTCTTTGACCAGCCCGCTATCTGTTCTGTGTATCGTTGTTTTAACCAGTCTTCCATTAACCAGCGTAAGCCTTGGGAAACCGCCGCGGTACGTATCCTGTCTCTGTCCTGTAGCAGATTGAGTTTTTTACTGGCAGAACCATTGGCATCAGCTTTCGCTATCCAGACAGTGCCCACTGGCTTTTCTGTAGTACCACCATCAGGTCCAGCAATGCCCGTGAAACTGAGGGCTAGATCGGCGTTAAAATGTTTTTGTACGCCCACAGCCATCTGTTCTGCGGTGGTACTCGTGATCGGGCCATCCTCTTCCAGATCGCTTGCTGATACATTGAGCATGTCGCTTTTAATTTTATTGGTGTAGGCGACCAGACCGCCGAGAAAATAATTTGAGGCGTGGGGTGTGTCTGTAATAGTTTTCGCCGCCAGTCCACCAGTGCATGATTCTGCCGTGGCGAGCGTTAGGCCGTTAGCCTGCATATATTCAGTGAACAGTTCCGGTATTGTCCGACGGGAGTAAGTGGTCAAAAACTGGTCGAGCTTTTCTGCAGCAAACTGGCACAGGGACAGGCGCTTCTCCAGCGTCGGTTGATATAGCTTAACCTCCATTTCCGGGAAGGCTTGACGAAAGCTGACTTCACCCCATTGTTTGCACCACGGTTCCAGCGCTTCTGCCAGGGGCGATTCGCCGATACCGAGAAAATGCAGGAACAGGTGCTCCTCATCGGGAATTGCAGTGTAATCCCGATCTGTGAGCCAGTTACTGATCATTGGGTGAAGTTCTCGGGGTGGGCCCGGCAGGGCGACGAGGGTTTTTTGTCCGCCATGGCGTTCGAAGCTCAGGCTAAACCCGGGTGCTGTACCGTTATTATTGGCAAGAATTTCTGCGCCCATCGGTAACATTGCCTGTTTCTTGTTATTTTCGGCAGGGTGCAGTTTATATTTGCGAAAAAGGGCGGCGATGGCGTCCCAGCTTGCCTCATCAAATACCAGTTCGCAGCCAGCCAGCTCGGCGGCAACTGTTGTGGTGAGGTCATCTTCGGTAGGCCCAAGGCCGCCACTCATAAACAGGTAGTCGGCCCGCTGTAATGCGATGTCCATGACAAACTGCAGGTCCTCCCGACGGTCGCCAGCAGTCATCATCAGTTGCACATCAAAACCGTGTTCGCCCAGGGTATTGGCCAGGTGATGGTTGTTGGCATCAAAAATCTCTCCACGGAGCACCTCTTCACCGGTGCTAACCAGTGCTGCAGTGGGCTTGGTTTTTACCATGGTATATATCCCCCTAACGATCCAGATCTCTATTGTAGACTGGATCAACTCCGCTATGCGCCAAGTACTTTTTGTAACCAGGCAGAAATATCATTGATCTGTTCCAGGCAAACCTCGTGCTCCATGGGATACGCGCGGTACTCCGGGGTGAAGCCTAGATCTTTCAGTGCGCTTAAGGCTTGTTTGCCCATGGTCTCTGGCACCATAGGGTCGTAGCTGCCATGAAAAATATGAATGGGAATGTTTTTGTTAGCTGGGTGGACTTGAACGCTTTTGTGGGTATCAAAGTAGGTCGACAGGGTCATGAGCCCAGCCAGTGGTTTGTCGTAACTGAGCGCAGCCTCATAGACGATAGCCCCGCCCTGAGAGAAGCCTGCCAGGACAATGCGTTCACTGGGTACGCCCCGTTCAATTTCTCGTTCGATCAGGGCAGTGCATGCCCCGACTGAGGCCTGAAACTGCTGTTGATTGATTTCCCGTTCGATATCCAGTGCCAGGATATCGTACCAGGCGGGCATAGACATGCCACCATTAATGGTTACCGGTATGTTCGGTGCATGAGGGAAAATAAAGCGAACAGCCATATCATCCGGTAAATGTAGTTCGGGGACAACAGGTTGAAAATCGTGACCAGATGCTCCGAGACCATGAAGCCAGATTATCGAGGCATTGGTGTCGACTGCAGTGCCTGAGCTAACTTCAATACAGGGTAAATAGTTCATTTGATGGGCTCTACTATAAATGCTCGGTTAGAGTTAGGGTTTCGCTAGAAATTGTATTTGAAAGACACTGACAGGTTGTCCCTATCGTAAAAATTGCCATTATCACCAAGCCAGGTGGAATAGGTGAATTTCAATGAAGCCAGAGATAAGTAAGAGAAGTTGACGCTGGTGCTGATAGCTTGCTCGTCTTCTGAGAGACCACCTGCTGCACCGGGTTGAAACCCCTGGACATCGTGCACCCAAACAACGGACGGCGAGACTTTTATGTTCGCAAAAAGATCCTGATAATCAAGCGTAAGGACGGCGATATAACCCCAGGAAAAAGCGGTAATGCGGTTGCCAAAAGCAGAGGTGCCACCATTGCCCTGATGGTTTATTTTCTGGATTTGCGTATCCAGTACCAGACTCACTCGATCCGACGCCAGGAAGTCGTAATTTGCTGAATGAGAGATGCTACCCAGAAGTGTAATCACATCACCATTTTCAGTCGGGCAGGCAGGACATCGACGGGTGTCAAAAAAATCCGGTTTGTAGTTGAGTTCACCCTGGAAGGAGATGCCCAGTTGGCCTGGAAAAAGCCCGCCCACTGAGATGGCATAGGTGTTCTGGTCGTGGCTAAAGACTTTTTCATAAGCACCTAAAGTGAAGCCACCGAGTACTGGGTCAGTAACTATGTAACTATCGTCGACTCTAATGAAAGGTGTGAATGCATGGGAGCGGATCCAGTAGATACTAAGGTCTGTGCCGTTCCACGAATCAACGTACGTTGATAGCGACAGTCCCCATTGGCCGCCGTCCGGCTCATTGCTGGCATGATCGCCTTTGAAAGGAATGCCTGGGGAAAGGTCGGGGTTATACCCTGCACCAAGCAGGTCGGAGGGGCTAAAAAAAGTGCCGGCTGGAATAAATATAGATTCCCGCCAGTTCCACACGTAATAGGCTTCGAGACCGATATTCGAGGTCAGACCGAACTGGGCATAGATAGATTCCTGGGGCATCAGGGTTTCTTTGATTTCTGTGCCTGGTGTTGTTGCTTTTGCCAGGTCAACAGGGTTTTGCATCTGACTAATACCACCGCCGATGATGTTGCTTTCACCCCAGGATATAACTTGTTTGCCGACTTTTAGGTTCAAGGGATGTTCGCCGAAATGCCAGGTATTAAAAACAAACATATCGAGTAGACGAAACTTGTTGCCGGCCAGGTGTTGGGCACTGCTAGCGATCCCGTTAGCGCCCATTTGTGGTGTTGGGCGCTGACAGTTAGTGCAATCTCTCCCTAAAATTGTCGGGTCATAAATATAAGATGCACGGGCAAACACCCCCATGCCATTTTTACTGGCACTGATGTCAGTGATCAGAGACAAAGGCGTGCTATAGATGTCTCCACCGTCAGGGAAAATACTGCGGTTACCCGAAGCCGTCCCTTGCTGTCCAGTTTGGGTGCGCATGGCGGCACTGGCGGTAAGAGTAGAGTCGACAAAAAACAAAATATCGCGGTCTTTAAAGCGAATTTGCAGGGCATGCCCGGGCGCGCTGGCCAGGATAAATGAACCTGCAAGAAGGATCATGTTGGAATAGATGTATAACCGTAAATATTGGTGCCGATTATTTTTATAAAGGGGCGATTTATGATGCCCACCACTCAAATTTATATTTAACAAAATGTCTCCAGGGATGGGTTTTAATCGAAATTTGGTACCACAGGGGAGTAATGTTACCGATGTGGACATGGTGTTTTACGTAATTTATCGGTGTTTTTGTCACCATATTAAACGAGCTAATTGCCGCCGTTAGTAGTTATTCTTCGGGTTAAGTTAGCGCGTGGATTTCATTTTTAGTCGACCGGGAATGTAGTAGCTTGCGTTCTGGTCAAAGGTAAAGTCAAACGGTGAGTAGTCGTTGTCCACGTGACGCAGGTAGTAGCGGTCAGTATCCAGCTTGTAATAGGTGTCGAGCGTTGTGTAAAAAACTTTGGCTTCATAAAAGTTAATGTGGTGGGCTTCTGAGAATCGGTGTACAGCACCGTTTTCATCGTAGTGTTCGGCAAACATAATTCGCCAGGAGTCCTCGTCAAGATAATAGCGCCGCCGCTGGTACAAATGGTCGCTGTTTTCCCGGCGGGTCGCCTCGATTACCCAGACCCGGTGCAATTCATAGCGCGCCAGATCCTGGTTAATATGTCGGGCGGTGACGATATCGTCAACCCGGGTATCGCCACTGTGTAGTCGATAGGCATTGTACGGTACGTACATTTCCTGTTTGCCGATGATTGTCCAGTTAAACTCAGTTATGGGGCCAAGCCACATGTCACCTTGATCCCAGATATGGATGCCATCTGAGCCAGCCATCGGCTGGTCATGGCTGATCATGCTCGAGCGTTTGACGCGGCGTTTGCCGGGGTTATAGTCCCAGTTGCGCCGTTCTTCGTCTTTACTGTTGAGCAAAAAGTGGTACAGATACAGCGTGCCAGCGTTTTTTGCTGGTCTCAGGGTATACATCACAGCGCGGGTTTTTATGTTGTTGAGATTTTCCAGAGTGGTTCTTTGATCGCCATACATGTATTCGATTTCGTGTTTGGAGATACCCAGTTCATAGTCGCCTTCGCGGGTTGTTAGTGCCGTTGCATAGTAACCACTGTAACCACCACCTTTGTAGCTAAGGCGCATATTCCAGATAGCCTGTTCGCCATTTTCTGGCTGGGGAAAAGGTATGCCCTGAACGATGCCCTCAATGCCTGCACCATCGTCGACAATTTTTGCCTGGTTTTTGTATTTGAAGGTTTGCGCCTCGATTCTCGATGGGTAAGAAACACTGCGGTGGCTGGGATAAACCCGTAGACGATAGCTGTCTGGATATTTGGCGATCAAGGCTTGATGACCAGCAGAGACTTTGTCTTTGTGTTGCTCAATGTTGGTCTGGTCAATGGTCAACAGGATCTGGTCCGAAGCAAAGGGATCGATATGCCAATCACCTTCCTTGTAGCCAGGCGGTGGGGTAGCTATCCCGCCGGTCCAGGCAGGAATCGTACCGTCTTTATTGCCCGCCATTTCCGCGCCAAAAAAGCTCAGGTTTTTAGCATTATCTGTACTGGTCTCGGGCTTAATATTGGTGGTTATATTACTCGTGGCAGTTTGGTATTCGTGGGTATCTGCTGATCCGGCAGCTAGTGATATTGATATTGAGGATATTAAAGGCGACAGCGTGAAAAAAAGCACCAGGGTCAATTTTTTCATCGAAATTAGTCCGTAATGGTAAGACAAATAGACTTAAGCACTTTGCTGGGTTTATCTACCCGGTGAGCCGGGTTTTATTTACTAATTTTGTCTGGAAATTATCGAGTCTAATAAGCGGCTTTTGCTAATGTCAATTGTAAACTGATCGATCAATATACCTTATTGGTACGTCTTTATGCTAATTTTGCTTTGTTAGCAGGTAATATTAACATCGGTTAGTACATGCACTAAACAGTAGTCTATATAAGGATAATGATATGAATAACGAGCAACTTGAAAATACGCTTGGCCCCATTGGTACAAGAATTATCTACGAAGACGATGAGGTGCGAATCTGGGACCAGGTGATGCCTCCCGGCCACCTTTTAGGCCCGCATAGACATGAGAGCGATTATGCAATCGTTTGCGTAGAGGGTGACAGGGTTGAGGCAGATACATTACCGGGAAATGCTACAGGACATGATGGTCATATGGAGGTTGGAGTAAATCGAGGGAAGTTATTCTGGGTTAAAAAAGGTGGGGTTGAGAAGGCCTTTAACAATACGGATAAACGCTTTCGCGCCATTCTGGTGGAGATGAAAAGGGATTCATGAATGGATCTCGACAGGGCCAGACTAACTAATAGATTTGCCTTCTTTCGATCTGGCTCTGGAAATGTCGATTAAAGTGTACATCGGGATAATCAAGCTCAAGTAAATGTGTCGTTACCAAAGCCAGGGCTTCAGCCCAGGCCTGTTTGCAGTCGATCTGGGTTGGGCACCAGGCAGTATTTATTTTAACTGAGCAAGTAAAGCCCTGATGGCTAATGCTTGTAAATACGGCAGGTAAAATGACCCACTCAAATTTTACCGCGTGAGGAAATTTGCTGAGTGCCAGTCGATTCTGAAACTGGAAATAAATAGCAAAATAGGTCGTCGCTTCGCTCACCAGTGCCTGGTCATTGACCGCAAATTCAAGATAGCCGCTTGCCTGGTGGCGGTTGTTATTGACGGCCTTTTCAGCGTGACATCCTACACTGAAAACCTTCGTGTCTTCGCTGTTAATTTCCACCAGCGCCGATTTTAGCTCGATATTCTCCCGAATCTCCTCAAGATGTTCAACGGCACCGCTCAGCTTTTTGAGGTTAATAAAACCCCTGGCCTCGGGACCGGCGGCCTGCGGTGCCTGGTAAGGAATAGTTTTCCCATTTGGGTCAATATAGAGAGTGTTTTGCCAGGGATAATCCATCTTAAGCAGTTACCAGTTACTGCCCCTTAAAGCCGGCAAGGTACGCTGGGTAATTTCTGCAAAACTATTAAGTACACGCAAGGTCAATCCCCAGATCACGTGCTCATCAAAGAGAATGCCCGGAAAGGTGCTCAGCGTTTCTGCTATAGGGTATTCCAGTTCCGTGACCGCTGTTTCATCGAAGAGATGGGAGATTGGCACCCAGAACACATGGGCAACTTCTTCGGGGATTCTCGCATAGGCAGCATGCCTGGTTTCCTGATCGACGTAATAAACAAAAGGTGACAGCGTCATGGGTTCCCGCAAATCGGCCCGATCAATGGGGCGAACTGGAAGGGGCCCGACGCGGTGGCTTTCCGCCAAGGTTAAACCAATTTCTTCCCAGGTTTCTCGTTCTGCTACTGCCTGAGCATCGGGATCGTCGGGACCAGCGCGACCACCGGGGAAGGCAACCTGGCCGGACCAGGGGTCACCATTGCGCTCAGCGCGGCGAATAAAACATACGTCCAGTTCGCTGCCGTCGGCTTTGCTTCCCGCTGTATCGCTGTCGGCCAATATCATGGCCACCGCAGCCTGAGTGTAGTGGGCTTTAAATTCTGTCGGCTGGTGTGATCTTTTATCGAGCGCGCTGCGTATATCGTCTATGCTTATCATTTTTTTAGAATGGCGTTTATCCTGGCAGGCGTCAACCACAGCCAGGTCAGGTATGCTGTCAGAAGGAAAAAGTTTGCCAAATTAACTGCTTTTTTTCAGCCGCTGTCGGGCAAGCACCCAGCGATGCACTTCGCTGGGGCCTTCGTAGATACGCATGAGCCGAACCCGCTGGGCCATCATCTGCAGAGGCAGTTCTTTGGTCATGCCCATGGCACCAAAGGCCTGCATAGCGTTATCAATCACGTCGGTGGCGAGCTCGGTGCCGTAGAGTTTGATCATGCTGGCCTCGGTGCGTACATCATCGCCATTGTCCTGCTTGGTGGCCGCATCCCACAACATCAGCTTTAGGCAATGGGTGCGGGTGACAGCGTCGGCTATCCACCATTGAATGGATTGTCGGTTTGCTAAAGGCTCACCAAAGGTCACCCGTTGATTGGCGTGCTCACACATCATATCGAGGGCACGGTTGGCCATACCCAGGCACCAGGCACCCATTTGCAGACGCCGGACAATGAGGCGCAATTGCATGGGTGCAAAGCCCTGGCCTTCCACCCCGAGCAGTTGGCTGGCCGGTATGCGACAGTCTTCGAGGACCACTTCGCAATTACTGTGACCACCGATGAGTTTGATGTCACGGGCGACCTCCAGGCCCGGTGTGCCTTTATCGACGATAAATGCCGAGATGCCACCACGAGAACCCTTTTCTATGTCGGTGACCGCCATCACGATAATGAAGTCAGCTTCTCTCACCTTGCTGATCCAGATTTTACGGCCGTTGATTACCCAGTCGTCGCCATGACGCACGGCTCTGGTAATCATGCCTGCTGGATCAGCGCCTGCGCCGGGTTCTGATATCGCAATGGCGGATATAGTTTCACCGCGGGCGTAGGGCTCCAGGTATTTTTCACGTTGTGCGTTGTTCACAGTGGCCAACATCATATGGAGGTTGGGAGAATCGGGTGGAAAGGTGAAGGGCGTGACGGTGTGTCCCAAAGCCTCGTTGACACCCACCAGAGCCAGCGCAGGCAGGTCGGCGCCCCCAGTTTCTTCCGGGCAGTCCAGGCCCCAGAGGCCGAGCTCGCGGCATTTAGCGTGGAGGGGCGCTAATTCGGTGGCGCTGAGTTCATACCCGCCGCCATTGGCTTCACGCTCGAGTACGGCTGCCTCGAGGGGCACCAGTTCATTGTCGACAAATTTACTGACTGTTTCGTTCAGTATTCGGTATTCTTCGTCCAGTTCAAAATCCACGGTGAGTTCTCAATTGTTAGTGATTGGTTAAATGGCGTGTTTCAGTGATGGTCAATTATTGTAATAATTTTCAATCATAGCATTGTGTATATTATGAGTGAGTGGCTGGCGCTAATTGTTTTGTGTCAGGTTCTCCATTAGAGAGGCAGGCTTTTTGATCCCTTTATCTATTCTAGATTTATCCCCCATTATAGAAGGCGGCAGCGTCAGTGATTCACTGGCTAATAGTCTGGATCTAGCCCAGCATGCCGAACGTTGGGCTTATCATCGTTACTGGGTGGCCGAACACCACGGCATGGCAGGTATCGCCAGCGCGGCCACTGCGGTGGTGATTGCGCATATTGCGGGCGGCACATCAAAGATCAGGGTCGGCGCGGGAGGCATTATGTTACCCAACCATGCGCCATTGGTCATTGCCGAGCAATTTGGCACTCTTGAGGCACTAAATCCTGGGCGCATCGATCTTGGCCTGGGTCGGGCACCCGGCACAGATCCGGCTACCAGTCGCGCGCTCAGGCGTAATTTAAATGTGAACGTTGAGCAGTTCCCACGGGATGTGCTTGAGCTGATCAGTTATTTTGATTCAGATGTCACGGGTGAGTCGGTGCGAGCGGTACCGGGGCAGGGTATGTCGGTGCCGGTATGGATACTCGGTTCTAGCTTATTTGGCGCGCAACTGGCGGCGCATCTGGGTTTACCTTATGCCTTTGCATCACACTTTTCGCCGGGCCAGTTGACGGCTGCGATCCAGGTCTATCGGGAGCAATTCAAGCCGTCTGAGACGCTGGCACAACCCTATATCATGCCGGGAATCAGCGTTTTTGCCGCTGAGCGGGAGGAGGATGCGCGTCTGTTGGCGAGTTCCTGGCAGCAGGCTTTTATCAATTTGTACAGCGGACGGCCCAGTCAGTTACAGCCGCCTGTAGCAGGCTATTTTCATAGTCTCGAACCCTTCCAGCAACAGATGCTTAATGATGTCATGGCCTGTTCGGCAGTGGGCACGCCAGAGCAGGTTCGCCAACAAATGCTCGACTTTATCGAAAAAACCGGTGCTGATGAGCTGATTATCGCCGGTCAAATTTTTGACCATCAGGCGCGTGTTCGCTCCTACGAAATGATTGCCGATGTGATGATGGATCGGTCTTAGTATTTAATGGCGTGCTTGTGATTAAAAGCGAATGCGCCGTTGGCCTTTCTGTTCGACGATATAAACCCCTGTCGGTGTATTAAAGTGAGTGCCGAGAATCATAATATCCCGGTCGCAATGTTCATTGACGAAGTTACTTCGGGTTTGGATGGCCAGTTGTCTGTCCTGATCGGCACTTTGAATCCACTGTGGCTCGGCGATTTGTACCGGGTGGATCATCATATCGCCAGTAATAAAGGCGCTGTTGTTGCCGCCGCTTAGGGAGACACTGCAATGGCCCGGTGTATGGCCGGGCGTTGGCACCAGGGAAACCTGGTCATCAATAGACCAGCTGTTATCAACCCACTGAACCTGATTGGCTTCAATGATAGGCAATATATTTTGCTCAAGGACTGCCCTGTCATGTTGATTCTCTGAATCCTTCCAGCCTGCCCATTCCCGCTGATTGAACAGGTATTTCGCATTGGGGAAGGTAGGTACCCAGCGGCCGTCTTTCAGCTGGGTATTCCAGCCGGTGTGATCCACATGCATGTGGGTGCAAAAGACGAAGTCGACATCTTCCGGTCGACAACCGGCAGCACTGAGTTCAGCCAGGTAGTTACCTTCGCGATGATTCCATTGAGGAAAGCCGGCTTCAGTTTTATGGTTGCCCACACAGGTATCAACCAGGATGGTGTGGTGCTTCGTTTTCAGGACAAAGGTATGAATGCTGAGTAGCATACCTTTGGCTTCATCGAGAAAATGAGGCTGGAGCCAGTCGAGGTGGGGATCAAATGCGTTGCGGTCTTTGTCAACATAAAGCAATTTTGGACTAAAGGATTCCAGGGTATCGACCACCTTGGCAACTTGAATATCACCGATCTCAAACAGCTGTGTTTGATTGCGTGTCTGAGGCTTGTTCATGCTTCTTTCCTGTTTCGTGACGGTTTTTAGCAGTTCAGGTTCTGGCTTAGATGTAATGAACCAACTACAGACTTTAGTGCTCGACAGGGTGGCCAGCCGAGACCCAGTCGGGCATGCCAGTGTGGCTGACACAGATCAGATTATCAACACCAGCCAGGGACAGGTTGGTCAGCGCAGTTTGGGCGCGACGTCCAGACCGGCAATAAATATAGGCCTTCTGATATTTTTTGAGGGTATCAGCGTGCCTGGACTCTTCACCAAAAGGCAGGTTGACACTGCCGGGCACATGGCCTTCGGCGTATTCTTCGGGTGTGCGATTATCGATAATGAGCTCATTATCATCGATATCTCGCCAGACCTTGTGGAGGTCTTCCATAGAAAAATCCTCGTGAACGTACTGGCGGGGATTGTAATCGACGCCGACGCTGACATTGGCCGGTACCGCTTCGTTGATTTTCTTCGGCATATCCAGGTTCAGATTGTTCATTGTTGCGATGAACTCAAGTGCTGTTTTGCCATCGCCGAGCCGTGGATTCCAGCGTTTTTCTTCGCCAATTGTGGAACAGGTTCGCCCTTTGTAATCATGGGCCGGATAGACAAAGGTTTTATCCGGTAGGGTAAACAGTTTGGTGGTGACATTGTCATAGAGGGTTTTGGCATCACCCTGTTGAAAGTCAGTACGACCGCAACCTCGTATGAGCAATGTATCGCCTGTAAATACCATGCCATCGACGTAATAGCTCGAGCAGCCACTGGTATGGCCAGGTGTTGATATAACCTCTATGTTGTGATGACCCAGTGGTAGTTTGTCCCCATCTTTGACGATCAGGTCAATGCCCTGGATACCTGCCGCTTCACCAAAGACAATCTTGGCGCCGGTATTTTGTCTCAGTATACCGGCAGAGGTGATGTGATCTGCGTGGGCATGAGTTTCAATAGCATAAAGTAGTTCTATTCCTAGCTCTTTAATCAGTTGTAAATCGCGATCAAACTGCTCTTTCACTGCGTCTATAATGGCACCTTCCTGAGTTTCTGGGTCAACCAGCAGGTAGGTATAGGAGAACGTGTCGCGGTCGAAAAGTTGACGTAACAGCAAGCTCGGATGAGAAGTTTCGATTGCCATGGTAGTGCCTCGGTTTTCTACGGTAATTATTCAGCCACCCTGTGATCGGGGCACCTGAGATTAGCACTTATATTATAAATATGTAATATAAAAATAGCGGTGCCTTCCCCAGGTTGTCTGCGTGTTAGTGTTATATAACCGCTGATGCGGTAATTAATCACCATTGAGGACAATTATTTTGTGGTGTCTGAGACCCTATGAGTTGTCCGATACGGGCGCTATTCTCAATAGATTGGTGAGTCTTTCGATATAAATATTTTTGACCTGCTCAATATCATCCTCTCGCGCGGCGCTTAAGAGACCCTCAAGCTCAGCTGCCAACTGTTTATGGTGTTTGATGAAAATATGTTGGTGCTTGTGGTGGAAGGCGCTTAATGCTTGCAGTCTAAGTTCGTTACTGAGCAGCCTTTGCCAACGTTGGTAGATAACCACCCGTTCTACAAAATTTGCTCTGACCACCGAATTGCTGAGACGGTCTTCATCCTCGACAGGCAGGTGGGGGAAGTTCACGATGAGCTCCCGGGCATAAATTCCTGCGCCCGTTGCGGCATTCTCGTCGGAGCCACTGCCGTGTCGAAGGTCCTCGGCATCCTCATGTACTTTGACATTGCGTGGCCCACAACTGGGTGAATTTTTTTTGAAAATATAACCGTAAATCATTTTATGCCAGTGCGTTTGTTGATTCGCGCAATCGACGAGTTGTTCAGTGATATCGCGGTCTGGATCAGCTGTGGCGACGCAGCGAATTTGCTGGTGCTGTTTTACCAGATGTACTGTGGGACGTGGTACACCGAGACCAATCGCCACTTCTGGGCAAAAAGGGCGAAATTCAAAATAACGGCTTAAGGTGTTTTTTATCAGTGAGTTATTTTTGTGCCCGCCGTCGTAACGGACGCGCTCGCCCAGCAGGCAGCTGCTAATGCCGACGGGGATTTTGTTATTAGTGTGGAAGTTGTCCAAGACTTGCTGACCCGATTTTTTATGATGCCTTGCCGCTGCGCGGTTAAGTTGTATAAGCTGAGTTCGGTTTGAAGATTAAGCCTCAGTGATAGCGATACTCGGCACGGCCCTCAATAATGTTTGTGTATACGCTTGCTGGGGATTATGCCAAAGCGCTTCGGTCTCACCGCTTTCAATGAGCTTGCCCCGATGCATAACGGCCACTCGGTCGCAGATATAACGAACCACTGAGAGATCGTGGGAGATAAACAGCATAGTCAGGTTGTGTTTGTCGACCAGTTCAAGGAGCAATTTTAGAATCTGCGCCTGAATGGTGACGTCCAGTGCTGAAACCGGTTCGTCGGCGATAATCAGCTCGGGCCTGGTGGCGATGGCTCGACCGATAGCAATACGTTGGCGCTGACCGCCGGAAAACTCATGGGGGTATTTACGCAGTGATGAGCTGGCCAGCCCAACATCGTTCATCAGCTCCAGCACATGGGGCAGGACAGTTTTATGGTTTGCCAGGCGATGGTAGAGCAAAGGTTCAGCAAGGGTTTCCAGGACATTCATACGTGGATTGAGCGAAGCATAAGGGTCCTGAAAAATCATTTGCATACGGCGGCGATAGGGCATCATGGCTTGTGCGCTGAGCGTGCAGAGTTCGTTGCCAGCAAATGACACCGAGCCACTGGTCGGTTTAAGCAGTTGTAAAATTGATCGCCCAAGAGTGGATTTGCCAGAGCCAGATTCACCGACAATGCCCAGGATTTCATGTTTATAAACGGACAGGCAGACATCATCAACGGCTTTAACGACAGTATCGTTATTCTTGCGGCCTTTGGTTTTGCCAAACCAGGTCTTAAGGTGACTGATTTCGAGTAAGCATATCCCTGATGTTGTTTGCGTAACCTCAGTTTCCAGGGGCCGAGTTTCCAGGGGCCGAGTCTCTGAAGCCAGGGTTTGCGTTGAATCTCCGCTGAGTTTGT
>CALODO010000002.1:0-9946 GCA_942492235.1 uncultured Gammaproteobacteria bacterium | reverse complement strand
CTGAGCTTATCGCCATTGTTTGCAGATACCTGCCACAGGCTACTGGCTTCGTTAAAAATGGCAGACTTGATGCGGGTGTTGAACTGAATGTCTCTGGCTAGATCAAAACGCTCAACCACATGGTTGATGTAATCCAGCAATTCGGCCTGGGCGGCGTATCGCTCCGACCATTCCCATTCCTGTTGCAGTTCTTCCGAGAACTGATAGGAGTATTGCATGCTCTCAATATCAACCCGCGCACCTGGGTAGCGGTTCCAGAACCAGGTGCCACCGGGGCCACTACCGGCCTCGTAAACCCGCGCGGTCAAGCCTTGTTCGCGAAGCTTATGCAGCATATACAGCCCCGCAAAGCCCGCGCCGACGATTACCGCATCAAGCGTAATGGCATTATTGGGGGTGGAGAAGGTGTGATCTGGTGCAGTCATTGAAATACCTTTTAACCTGGATGGTACGTGTAATCTGGATGGAGTTTTCTAACGATTGAGAAGCGCATAATGCATTATAGGCAATTAGCGTGGTGTTTTGTGGGGTAGCTGCCGCTGCACCCCACCCCTGCCGGCAGAGTTTATGTTGCATAGGGTGGTGTCTGCATTTTGCGTTGAAAATGTGGCCTGGACTCACCAATGGTATCCGCTCAACCATGAGTTAGACCGATTAAGCTCATGCATCGGTGGATAGCGATAAGGCTGTTTGAGTCGTACACCCCAGGAGTAGGTAATTTTTCGCGATTCATTCTGCGCACGCGGCCCTCAATTTACGCATGCCGCCCTGAATATGCGCATCGAGTCGAAATAGCGCGGGTTTTCACTGCAGTACACGGCCACAGCTACGCAGGGGCATGAGGCGGAGCACCCATTTCGCCAAAACCTGCGGAAAATTTGGAGATCAGTAAACTCTGGGGCGGGCCTGTAGATTTTGATCACTCAGCTATTGGTGGAGTCTGCCCGATGAACCGCCACTAATTAGTGGCTAAACCGGTAATCGCTACTTGGCAATACTCTCTAATACTTTACCTTTTGTTTCACGTAGAAAGAAAAGGATGACCGGAATAAGCAGGAAGTTGAGTAGGGCTAATATTGATACCGCATCGCCTACGGATCCGAGTTTTTTAGATAGTAAGCCAACCAGCGCGGGTCCAATGACCATACCAGTTCGTCCTAACAGGTTATTGACGACAGAATTGCCGGTAGCCCGAATAGCAGTCGGGAAAATTTCACTGGTGACAGTAGCCGAAATCGCCCACACTGCATTAGACGCCATGACAAACATATAGGCTATGGCAATAACCAGCGTGGTTTCAGCTTGAAAACAAACGATCGAACTTAAGCCCCCTATGCTGAAAAACAATGCGAGGGTAAACCGGCGGCCGATCAAATCTAACAACGGACCGACAAGGAGGAAAGTGCCAATACTGATTAAGGCAGCAACCGGCATCACCTTGCCTACCAGTTCAGGGCTCCAGCTACGCTCTTGCATAACGTAGAGGGTAAAAAAGAATAATACGGCGGACGTCCAGAAATTGGTTAAAAACCAAATTAAAGTGCCTGTAACTAAACTACGTCGATAACGCCGTTCAAGAAGAACTTTGGTGTCTCGAATTGTTTGGATAAAAGTTTTTCTTTGGACGTCACTCTGGGTTTGAAGCTCCAGCCACCGGCGCGTTTCCTGCAATCTGTTGCGATATATGATCAACAGGGGCAGCAACGCCCCACCAACGAGGAAGAGCATACGCCAGCTTAGTGATGTATTTATAAGGTATGGGAAACCTGCCGAGGCAATCACTCCGCCAACAAAGCCGGCACCTAGCATTAGTGAGATCGCTCGCCCTCTAAAATTAGCAGGCATCTCTTCGGTCAGAATGATCGCACCAATTCCGACCTCCGCCACCATAAACATTCGGGCAATAAACTGCAGGCCAACAAATGTGTATATGTCGGTGCTAAAGGCGGTCGCTACAGTGAATATCGTGTAGCCGGCAATGACCGTAAGTAGCACCGGTCGGCGACCATAACGATCTGCGAGGCGCACCGGTAAAAAAGCAGCAATAGTGCCGATACTGATAAAACCGAGGGCAAACCCCAGGGTCTGAGAATCGGCCTGGAATGCCTCACCCAGATAGGGTAGCGAAAGATTTATAATTATTACATCGTAGACTTCAAAGAAACTGGCGACACAGATAAAAATAAGTAAGCTGCGGAGATACGGTGTGAGCCGCTCTGCTTCGAGAGCAGAGTCTGTGGCTGCTGTAAGCGGTTCATCCATTTTGGGTCTCTTTTAATGGCCACCCTGGAGAGTTTTATGCTAGCTGTCACCCCGAGTAACCCTGTGCCGATCACATATAAACACTTGACTAGCGTCTGGTATATCCTATGCTTCGGACTATATAAAGTATAGAAAAACACCTGAATGTCATCGGCAATGGCTATATGGCAAGGCGGGGCACGATTTATTCGTGGTGGTAGCCGCTCTGGAGAATAGCGATGATGGCCAATTCGCAAGTTGTATACACTTATTTTTGTGTGCCAGGGGAACAATACAATGAACAATGACCTATTTGCTAGCCCGCACAAATTACGACAAGACCCGGCGAGCGTTGGGACTACAGCCTACCAGTCTTTTCAGGCGACGCCAGTAACACCTGTACTGGGAGCAGAGCTGGAGGGCATTGATCTAGGCGGTCCTTTGAGTGAGCAACAAATAAAAGATATACATGAGGCCTTATTGCAGTATCAGGTGATATTTTTTCGTGACCAGCACATGAGCTTGGAACAGCACAAAAATCTCGGAAGGTGCTTTGGGACATTGCACTGTCATCCATCTATACCCGGTCCGGAAGGGCATCCTGAAATATTGATGCTACATTCAGACGAAAAAGTGCAAATGGCCGCCAGCGCCTGGCATTCAGATGTATCCTGCGATCAGGTCCCTAACCTGGGTTCGATACTTTACGGAAAAGTTGTACCAGCGAGTGGTGGCGATACCTGCTGGGCAAGTATGTATGCGGCCTATGATGGCCTTTCCGATGCGATGCAGAAATTCCTCTCAGGTCTAACCGGTATTCACGAAAGCGCCCACGTGTATTCGAAATTGAAAGGCTCTGTGGAGAATTACCCCAGTGCAGAACACCCCATTATTCGTACTCACCCCGAGACTGGCCGACAGGGACTCTATGTCAATAGTATCTTTACAACCGGGATTAAGGAGTTAAGCCGTTTGGAAGAGCGTTATATGCTCGACTTCCTGTTTCGGCATATCGAAACACCGGAGTTTCAGGTGCGTTTTCACTGGCGGGAAAACTCGGTTGCCTTTTGGGATAATCGGTGTACACAACATCGCGCGACCGCGGATTTCTTTCCCCAGACACGAACAATGCAGCGGGTAACCATCAACGGTGACCAGCCTTTTTATCGACCTTCATCATAACCTCAAGGTTACCACTGAAGTTTCTAGTAAAGTTGTGGTCATGAAGCCGAGTTCTTTTTATTCGAAAGGGAACAAGCCTCGATTAACAATATGCTAATAGAAAAGGCCGATGCGCGGAGTTCTGACATCTGTAAACTGGTATGTCCTATTCACAGGAGTCAGTTGAAGGAAAAAAGCCGCGTGCCTGATAAGCGGCGCCATATAGTTTACGTAACCGTATGAGAATATGGGATTTACATCCAGGATATTTAAATAGACAAAGCCTTCTGGGGGAACATCGTGAACTCCATGGCATCGTGTCGATTATTAAGCATAAAAAAAAGGGTTATTCTAAACATCCTGAAACATTACGGTGGGTTGGTTATGGCTGGGCACTAAAGCAACGTCATAAGCTGCTTGTTGCCGAGATGAATCTTAGAGGATATGAAGACAGGTCGCCGGTTTTATTGCGGTCAAAACATGAGGTATGGCCAGAGTGCTATATAGATACGCCGCTGAAACAAATTTGTATTCTTAAAAGAAAATATAAAACCCTCGAACCGGGACGTATTCCGTTGCCCCGGAATGCACAGGAGTTCTGGGCTCAGCACAAATACTCTGTTATGGCGCGCGATACAGGTGCCTATAAAAGAATTGGTAAATGGCTAGCATCAAAGTCCAGCTCGAAAGAGTTTCCTCGCATCTCATCAGAAATATCGACCCTTTTACGAAACAAACCAGAACAAAAGTTAATCGAAAATACCTTATTTCATATGTGGGGTTATGTGTCTAAATACGCTTCAATTCCAGGTCGGGAACGCAATTCGTTAAGCATGAAAGCACTGTTGAATAAGATACAAGTCCTGTCTTTGGAAAATAATATTAAATATTTAATAGAATCAACGTCTTTAAGTGAGCTAAGTGCCTGGTAAACTTATAAAGAATACTCAGCATGTCAATCGTCTGGACGCAAACCGCGTTTCTCTCAGTTTGAGCTTCGTTTCCACAGAGCAGATTGGTGATTAACCTTAAAGGCAGTGACCTAGAACTTATGCTCACTTGCATTTTTGCCATAGCAGGTGTCGAGCAAAATCAGGTCTTATCTAGCCGCCATTGCCGAACCCAGCGGATTTCTATCTAGGCCTCATCCCGCAACAAACTCAGCGCAGGTTTGTTCAGTGCCCCGCGACTGGCAAGAACTCCCACACTAGCCACCCCAAGACCAATCAGCAAAGGAACCAGCTGCCAGTAGGACAGGTCAGGCGTGTCATTGAGTAGTTGTGCCGTCAGCGGATACAGCGCGGCAAAAATAATAATCATTGCGGCACTGGCGGCACAGCCGCAGAGGGTTATAAATTCTGCCCAGGTGACGCGATAAATCAGAGTGAGGTCACCGCCGAGAGTGCGTAGCAGGGCGTTATCCCGGCCTCTTTGGGCCTGACCGCCGAGTAGTGCGGCGGCGAGCACCAGTACTGCGGCGCTCATTAACAGCACGGCGAGCAGGGCGGTAGCACCGCTGGCCTGGCCAATAATTTCGTTGGCTTTATTTAACAGGGTATTGACGTCGAGCAGGGTGATATGGGGCAGTTGCGTCATGAGATCGGCGAGTCGTTTGCCGTCGCCGTCTGGTAGCCAGAATCCTGTTAACCAGGTGATGTCCTGATCAGCCAGGCCACCCGGTGCGAACATAAAGTAGAAGTTGGGCTCAAAGGTGTCCCAGTCGACTTCTCTCAGGCTGGCTATCTCCGCACGCACCGCGCCGCGACTGGTGATAAACATGAGCTTATCGCCGAGGTTTAATCCTAACCTATCCGCCAGTTCCTGTTCTACGGAGACAGTACCCTTTGCCGGATGCCAGGTGCCGGAGTTGATTTTGTTACTAGCCAGCATATCGGCGGCTTCGGTCAGCGCCAGGTCGCGGTTCAGGGCTTCATTACGATTTTCCTTTTCTTTGGTGACGGCCTCGCTGACAGGTGCGCCGTTAATTTCGGTCAGGCGACCCCGCACGATGGGGTAGAAAGGTTGGGTAATGGCCCCTTGTTTCTCCAGCCATTGATTAAAAATCGGGAAATCTTTTTCAAACAAGTTAAGCACGAAATGATTGGGCGCTTGCTGGGGCAAACGTGAACGCCATTCGTCCAGCAGCTGATTACCTGTTTGGCCGGCCAGAGCGATCACGGCCATGGCCATAGTTAAAGCGGCGAGCAGAGGTAAGGTCAATGCTGGTCGGCGGCTCAGGCGGCGTAACGCCAGACGTGAGGCCAAGGGTAATTTACCGCTGATCAGATCAAGGGTTTTAAGTATAGGCCAAAGCAGCGCGGGCAAGCCAACACCGAGAACCACCAGTAAGCCAAGCAGGTTGCCAAGGTCAGCGAGTGACTCGGTTAATAAGCCGGCCAGCAATACCGGCGCACCCAGGGCAGCGGTCAATTCGATATTGGTTGACAGGGGTTTGGGTTTATTGCGCTGGTTGAGCACGTCAATGGCAGGAATACGAATTAGTGCAGTCAGACGAGGCAAGGCGAAGGCCAGCCACAATACCAGCGGTGCGATCAGGATGGTTGTCCATTGTACACCGGTAGCCGTCAATGAACCTTGCCAGTCGAGGCTTTGGTGGATGATTGAGATTAAGCCGATACCGAGCAGGCTGCCGATGGCAGAGGCGGGCAGCATGGCAATAAATTCTGTGCCTAGCAGTCGCGAGATAATCTGGCGGCGGGACGCACCGAAGCTGCGTAACAAACCTGCTAGCCGTGCCCGCCGAGCCACGCGTTCGGACGTGGCCAGATAAATGGTCGCGCCGCAAAGCATGGCTACCAGCAAAACTGCCAGGTTTGCCCACAGGGTTAATTGTCGCAGTGGACCCATAGAACGGACGGCGGCATTTTCGATGTCTTCCAGCCGTTGGTCTGGTCGCAATGTGGCATCGAGATCGTTCTGTAATTTGGTGATAGTGGTAGCATCGCCGCTAATCATCTGACGATAGGTGATCCGCGTACCAGGGCCAAGGACACCGGTCGAGGCTAAATCTTTCGCGTTAAAAACAATACGCGGATTCATACTGTAAAAACCCGCGCTTTGGTCGGGCAGCTGTTGAATAACCCTGCTGAGCAGGAGTTCTTCACTGCCAATCGCCAACTTGTCGCCCGGTTTAATCTTGAGGCGATCAAGCACCTGGTCTTCAACCCAAATCTCGCCGGGTGCTGGGCCTTGAGCAGTAGCCTGGGCTTTGTCAAAACGACTTGGAGCGGTTTGCATCTGGCCGTATAAGGGATAGTGCTCGTCTACCGCGCGGGCGCTCACCAGTAGGAGTTCATCGTTGTGAACCAGCACGGTGGAGAAATCCACCACCGTGGCGGTCAGGCTATCACTCAATAATTTGCGCTGGTCGGGTTCCGGTGCGCGAGTGCCGGTTAAGACCAGTTCGCCGCCTAGCATTTCGGCGGTGCGCACGGCAAAGCGCTGCTCCAGTTCGGCGTGTAATAAAATGATTGACGATAGGGCAAAACTGGCAATGGTGATGGCCAGGGCTAACAGTTGAAAGGCTCTGTCCCGCCAGGGTCCTAACCAGCTTTTCATCATAGAGAGAATCACGGGGCGGAACGCCTCGGTGATGCAGAGTTTGCAAGCGAGGTGTCTCCGGACAAAGGCGTCTTTTCGGTACCAGGATGTTCGAACAAACGACCTTCTTCTAACTGCAATTGGCGTTGACAACGTCCGGCCAGTTGGACATCGTGAGTAACCAGCACCAGTGCTGTGCCCGATTCCCGGTTCAGATCAAAAAGTAATTCTCCGATGCGCCCGCCATTGGCGTGATCGAGGCTGCCGGTGGGTTCATCAGCAAATAGTAGTTGCGGTTGCACAGCAAAAGCCCGCGCCAGGGCAACGCGCTGTTGCTCGCCGCCAGACAAGGTAGAGGGGAAGTGTTTAAGGCGGTGTCCCAGACCGACCCGTTGAAGCCAGTGGCTGGCGGTTTTCCGGGGTGAAGGCACGCCTTTTAATTCCAGTGGTAGCATGACATTTTCGAGAGCATTTAAATCGTTGACTAAATGAAAATGCTGAAATACAAAGGCGCATAACTCACCACGACGCACTGCACGGCCATCTTCATCGAGCTGGCTAAATGCTTTGTCGCCCAGCAAGACCTCGCCGGAGGTGGGGGTGTCCAGCCCTGCCAGCAAACCCAGTAAGGTAGACTTACCACTGCCAGAGGGGCCGGTAATGGCGACGCTTTGTTCGGGGGATAGGGTAAAATCTATGTTTTCAAGGAGAGTTAGTTCACCATCTGGCCCAGGCACGGTTTTACCTAAAGATCTGGCTTGCAAAAGTGGTGTTTTCGACAGCGTTTTTGATAGGGGCATAACTTGATTCATACTGAAAGTTTTATTCATGGAGGCTTTTATCAAGCGATTAGCCGCTCATATTAAACGATTAGTTGTTGTTATTGCGGCTTTGCCCGTTCTCGGGTGGATAATTGTTGGGTCAAGTGATGACAACCTTGCAGCCGCCGAGCCAGTGGCCCAGCGGCGATCGGGGCTGCTGGTATTGGGTGACAGTATCAGTGCAGCGTACGGTATTGACAAGTCGCTTGGCTGGGTGGCCTTGCTGGAGCGTCAACTGGCGCAACAATGTCCACATTTGACTGTACACAATGCCTCGGTAAGTGGTGAGACTACGGCGGGGGGGCTGCTCCGTCTGCCAGACTTGTTGGCGCGACTGAAGCCGAGTTTGGTGGTTATCGAGCTGGGGGGTAATGATGGTCTACGAGGGTTGTCGCCTGCCGAAATGCAAAGAAATTTTCGTGACATGATAAGTTTGATACGAGCGGCAGACGCTGAACCTGTGTTGTTGGGAATACTGATCCCACCAAACTATGGACAGGCTTACCAACGTTTATTTGAACAGGCGATTACCGATGTCGCGCGGGATGAACAAGTGGCGCTGCTAGACTTTTTTCTCATCGGCATAGCAGAGCACCAGGAGCTAATGCAGGAAGACGGCATTCATCCGACAGCTGAGGCACAACAACTATTACTAAATAATGCTATGGAGGTACTTGAATCGCCCTTGCACAGTTTGTGTGGAAAGTTTAGAACAGCGCCTTAGTTTTACCGCATTGGTTACTTTTTTGCTCAGGTTATATTGGGGCTGATCTTAGTCATAGAGTTGGTGGTCAGAATCTTGGGTTCTAGTAATAGGGAGCATCCTACTAGATTCCCAACAGTGGTTTAAAAATGCTCTTTGACATAATCCATTCGTTGTTCGATATTCCAATTATGCTGAGGCAATTGCTCAATCAGATTTAGGCGAGTCTTTAAACCCAGACCACAGGCCGTTTGAATGCTTAGCCCTGGACGGGCATTGATCTCAAGTAATAAAGGGCCACGGTTTTTATCAATAACGATGTCACAGCCCAGGTAGCCGAGGCCAGTTAGCTCGTGACAACTGGCTGCTAGCCGGAGCAGCGTTGGCCAGTCAGGAATAACAAGGTCGGATAAGTCGACACCCGTATCGGGATGATGATCAATCACTCGATTAAGCTGCACAGCGTTGAGGGCGCTCCCTGTGCTGATATCAAGACCAATACCGACGGCGCCCTGGTGAAGGTTGGCTTTGCCATCGGAAGCGTGTGTGGGGCATCGGAGCATGGCCATTACTGGGAAACCCTGAAAAATAATAACTCGAATATCCGGCAGACCTTCATAGCTATAGTGCTGGAGATCGGGGGTGCAGAGAACCAGAGATTCGATAAATGCGGAGTCTGGCTTGCCGCCGAGACTATACACACCGCTAAGCACATTGGATATGTCGTGGCGAATATTGCGCAGGCTCAGGGTTTGTCCGCTGGGTTTGCAGAACAGCTCCCCTTTACGCTGGTCGATCACCAGAATACCTTTACCACCACTGCCCCGCGCCGGTTTGACGACAAATTGTTCAAGCGGCGCTAATAGCTGTCCCAGCTTTCTTAGCTGATAGGGTGACTCGATAACACCGAGTAATTCAGGCACGGCGATATTGGCCTGCTCAGCGGCGCGTTTGGTGAGCAGCTTGTTGTCCACCAGGGGAAAGCGTTGGCGCTCGTTATATTTAGAAATATACGAGATGTTGCGTTCGTTAATACCGACGATGCCCTTGGCGTGCAAATTGTTACGCCGATTCAGCCAGGTCATCTAATCATTATCCATGTGCCGAAATCGGTAGAACTCAAGTAACCTGAAGCCGGTGTACTGACCGAGCAGGAGAATAATGCCGAGAATGCCTAAAAGTAATTCGGGAAAGTTAAAGGTTAGATGTTCGACCAGACTATTGGTCATTGCCAGGTAGGCGGTGATGGCAACGATTAAACTGCCGCTACCCTGAATAGCGACTTCTTTGGGCCCGTCTTCTTCCCAGGTGATGGACATGCGTTCTATGGTCCAGGCCAGTATCACCATCGGGAAAAATGTCAGGCTGAGGGCCTGGTCAAAGCCTAGTTTATGACTGGCAACGCTAAACCCGGCCATCAACATCACCACGATTATCAACACTGCTCCGATGCGGGCGG
>CALODO010000001.1:157500-196945 GCA_942492235.1 uncultured Gammaproteobacteria bacterium | reverse complement strand
GATCCGTAGTCAAAAGTTGATAAGATGCGTTGCTCGATTTTAGAACCGATAATTCGATTGATGGCGCGCACCATATCCTTGTCTTCTCCGGTAACAAGGGTAAAAGCTTCGCCGCTGCGAGTTGCCCGGCCTGTCCGTCCGATGCGGTGAATGTATGCCTCGGGGGTGGAAGGGATATCATAGTTGATGACATGCGAAATCTGGGTAACGTCAATGCCGCGAGCGGCGATATCGGTGGCCACCAGAATCTGAAATGTCCCGTCGCGAAAGCCGTCCAGTGCTGCCTGGCGGCGTGTCTGGGAAAGGTTTCCCTGCAGTGAGGCCGATCGGTATCCGGCGGCAACAAGCTTTTTTCCCAGGCTCTTGGCGCGATGTTTGGTTCGGGTAAAGACCAGCACCGACTTGGTATGGGTGTTTCCCAGCAGCTTTAGCAGCAGCGCCGTTTTTAAATGCTGGGCTACCGGGTAGAGTGCGTGACTGACCGTATCAGCAGGTGCGGTGATTCCCACCTGGACGGTGGCCGGATCTCGCAGGATATCCCCGGCCAAACGACGGATTTCGGGGGGCATGGTAGCCGAGAAAAGCAGCGTCTGGCGCTTCTTGGGAAGATGTTTTAAAATTCGCCGGATATCAGGAATAAATCCCATGTCGAGCATCTGGTCGGCCTCATCTATAACCAGCACTTCCAGTTGGGAAAGATCGATGCTATGACGTCCGATATGGTCAAGAAGCCGGCCAGGGCAGGCAACAACAATATCGGCATGCTTCAGTTTCTGAATCTGCGGATTAATTCCCACGCCACCGTAAACAGCAACGCTTCTGATGCGCGTCTGACGACCCAGGGTTTCGATAGCCTGATGAATCTGTTCGGCCAATTCACGGGTGGGGGCGATTATCAGGGCGCGAACGCATCCGTATTTACGCCCCACCAGTCGATTGAGTATCGGCAGAACGAATGCCGCCGTTTTACCGGTGCCGGTTTGGGCCAGACCCATTACATCACGACCATTAAATACCTGCGGGATTGCCCGAGCCTGAATCGGGGTCGGGGTTTCATAACCCGCCGCTGCAACGCCTGCGGCAACGGAGGGATGAAAATTAAATGTTTCAAAGTTCAATAAATACCTTCTTTCTGTGTTCCAATAAAAAAAGCCCCGGAGTTATTCCGGGGCTTACGTGATTTTTAGTTACAACCAGGAACACTGTTAATTTTCGGAAATCATACAGGTAGTTGGAGTGGCTGTCAAGTTAATTGTCTAATTTTTTTAATAAAATTGAAATATCCGTATTTAAACGTACGATAACGATGCCAACCAGCCATAAATTATAGACTTTGACATAAAACTTGACATCATATGCATGGTTTATTAGATTGATGCATAAGGGAGGCCAATGATGAGAACAACACTTGATTTACCTGAAGATTTAATTAATGAGGCTATGAAAGCTACTCAAATTAACACAAAAACTAAAGTTATTATTACCGCCTTAGAAGATTTAATAAGGAAATCAAAGATCTCCGGATTGAAAGAATTTAAGGGCAAGGTAGATTTGGATATTGACATGAACTCCATTAGAGGGCGTCAATGTCGGTATTAGTCGATACATCCATATGGATAGAGTATTTCAGGACTGGGAATAATTCTGAAAAACTTGATTACTTAATTGATGAAAACCTCATTGTTATTAATGATCTTATTCTTGCAGAATTGGTCCCATCTTTAAGGGTACGCAACCAGCGAAAGATTGTTGAACTATTAAATGATATTAATAAGTTAAAACTATCCATAAATTGGGATCAGCTTATTGATTTCCAATTGAAATGTTTGAAAAACGGTTTAAATGGAATTGGCATTCCCGACCTAATAGTTGCCCAAAACGCGAGACAAAATCACTGTGAAATTTATTCGCTTGATAGCCATTTTAAACTCATGAAAGACATCCTTAGACTCCAGATGCTGGATTAAAACGGCCAGGTCGATCAGAAAACCGTCAAGATCACTGTTTTAAATAAAGAGGGGAAAAATTTAAGACTCAGTATCAGAAAATGATTTGAAACGCTTTCGCCATTGTTCAATAGTGCTCCCGCTTTAGACCGCACCGTGCCCACCCGGCAAATGGAAGATGATACGCTCACTATGACCACAAAATTGAAAACGTGCAGTTGTTTGTGAAGGTAAAAAGCCGCTTTCCGATATCAGGACTCTTACCAGTCCCAGCAACCACCTTGGCAGTTGCCGCCGTCCCCAGGGAAAATAGCTCTCCGCGAGCAGCTGAGCTTTTCTTGAACGCGGAGTTTTTTTGGTGTCATCCTAAAACATAAAGATATCAAATGTTTATTTACAGATTGGGTTGATTTTGCTATGATCAGACTTAGGAGAAGTGAGGTACATGGTGGGGTCCAGGGATCCTTCAACAAATGACATGTATTTTCATCCTACTACGGCATGAGCGGTTGAACCAAGGAGAGGATTACCAACAATTTGCCTATTGTTTTTGGAATTGCTTTCTATTTTTGTGATCATAAAAAAAACAGCGAATGAAATTTCCTAATTCGCTGTTATGACTAATAATAATTGGTCGGGGCGAGAAGATTTGAACTTCCGACCCCTTGAACCCCATTCAAGTGCGCTACCAGACTGCGCTACGCCCCGACACGAAAAGCATCATTTATCAGGTTGATCTGATCCTGTCAAGTTAGGATGGGATATTTTCCAGGGTAAGATCAAAATAAATCCTATGCCAGTTGAATAAGAAAATTTAATAGAACGATAAAATCCCAAATTCCAAGCATCAAATTGCAAATAAATCTCAAATTTCAATATCCAATGACCAAAACATTCACTGCGGGTGTACCGTATCCATGCGTAAATCTTTGTCTGCCGATCATTATGCTGTCTGGCACAAATGCCGGCGTATCACTTGTTTCTAATTTTGAATTTGGGTCATTGGGATTTGTTTGAAATTTGGATTTTGGTGCTTGGAATTTTTATGACTTTCATTTGTAAGTAACCTTAGTATATTCAGCCAATTATCTGTGCAAAAGATACAGCCCTGGGGGGGGGAGTTGAAATTGAACAAAGAGATGAAAATCAGCGTGCCTGTACGGATCAAACCGGGTGACACCATTGGAATTGTAGCCCCGGCCGGCCCGTTTGACCGCCAAACGGTTTTGCGCGGGGCTCGTATTATTGAAGATATGGGGTTTAAAATTATTATCCCCCGGGGTTATTTGAAAAAAATCGTTATCTGGCCGGTGCTGATAAACATCGGGTCCAAATCTTAAATGAGATGTTTGCCGATAATTCCGTTGACGCCATCATTTGTGCCCGGGGTGGGTATGGCTCGATGAGAATACTGCCCATGTTGGATTATGACGCCATTAAAAACAACCCGAAAGTTTTTATCGGATTTAGTGATATCACCACCCTATTGTCTGTTTTGTTCACCCGCTGCAATTTGGTGACCTTTCACGGACCCGTGGTCACCAGCCTCGTTGATGCATCCGAAGAAACCAAGCTTTCCCTGTTCTGCAATGTTACCTCCGAAGCGGCACGCTCAGATGCAACCTGGGCCGCAAAGGGCGTACTTTTACGAGATCCTCTGAAACCGGATCCTCCCGACGTCGCCCAGCTCAGCGCATTACCCTGGCGGTCAGTGATGGTGATAATGGTATTGTTAAAAGACGCATGGATATGCGCAATACCGTCTACTACTGTACGGGTAATCTTTTTTCGCGTTGCTTTTGCGGGAGTCTTTGCCATATCAGTCCAGTTCCAGAAAACACTTATTCAACATGCAGCTAGTTCAGTTCGAGCGCTTACTACTAGCGCTTAATCGGCTTACGCGGATGACTGCGAGTACGCATTGGTTTTGGTACGTTGACCACGTAGGGGCAAGCTGCGACGATGGCGAATACCTCCGGTAACAACCGAGATCCATCAATCGCTTGATATTCATACTAATTTCCCGACGTAAATCACCTTCGACCACGTGCAGGGAAACCGCATTACGTAATACGTCTAGCTGTGCTTCTGTCAAATCTGAGACTTTGGCTGACTCTTCAATGCCAGATTCAGAACACAGTTTTTGTGCGGTTGTGCGGCCTACCCCATAAACGTATGTGAGCGAAACCACGGTATGTTTATGATCAGGGATATTGACGCCGGCAATACGGGCCATCCGATTTACTCCAAGTATCCAATAATGTCTATGTTTTGGTGTTTGACCGTACCTTCCACGTCTTCACCTGACTGGTAGCCGTTCAAAAAGGCGCAACAGGATATCGCCTAACACCGCCTAAATCAATCTATTTAATAGCTTTCGCCGTCTAACCCTGGCGCTGCTTATGGCGAGGCTCAGCGCTACAGATAACGCGCAGGACGCCCTTGCGTTTCACCACCTTGCAATTCCTACAGAGTTTTTTTACCGATGCCCTGACTTTCATATTTATAACCTCAATACGCTTAGCGACCGCCGCTACCATAGCCTTTCATGTTGGCCTTTTTAAGCACCGAATCATATTGATGAGACATCAAATGAGACTGAACCTGGGACATGAAATCCATCGTAACCACTACCGCAATCAACAAAGATGTCCCACCCAGATAAAAGGGCACATTAAAATACACGTTCAAAAACTGGGGTAACAGGCACACTCCAGCAATATAGATTCCCCCGACCAACGTCACCCGTGTGACGACATTATCGAAATAGTTTGCTGTTTGATCACCTGGACGGATGCCGGGTAAGTAAGCCCCACTCTTTTTCAGGTTATCAGCAACATCTCTAGGGTTGAAGGTCAACGCGGTATAAAAAAAACAGAAAAAGATAATCAAGCTCGCAAACAACAGTATATGCAGCGGTTGGCCCGGCCCCAAAAATAATGACACATCCTGAAGCCAGTTCGGCGCCCCAGTACCCTGCCCAAACATCGCCGCCAGTGTTGATGGGAACAGCAAAATACTACTGGCAAAAATCGCCGGGATGACACCAGCCATATTTACTTTCAATGGCAGATGGCTACTCTGCTGGTTATAAGCGCCACGACCCTGCTGGCGCTGGGCATAATTAACAGTTATCCGGCGTTGTCCGCGTTCGATAAATACCACAAAATAAATAACTGCTATTGCCAGAATAGCAATGATCAATAGTACGATAATATTTAGGTCACCCTGTCGGGCAGATTCAAAAGCCTGACCAAAAGCCCTGGGTAAGCCAGCCACAATACCAGCAAAAATAAGCATGGAAATACCGTTACCAATTCCGCGTTCAGTAATTTGCTCGCCTAACCACATCATGAACACGGCACCGGTAACCAATGAGGTGATAGCAATCAGGAAGAAAGTAGATCCTGGGTAATATGCCAAACCCTGTCCGGCGAGTCCGTAAGCCATACCCGTACCTTGGACAAGTGCGAGACCGACTGTTGCGTAACGTGTAATCTGGGTAATTTTTCGACGACCGGCATCACCTTCCTTTTTCATTTGCTCCAGTGTCGGTGTCACTGCAGTCAACAACTGCATAATGATCGACGCTGATATATAGGGCATGATTCCCAGAGCCAAAATACTCATACGTTCCAGTGCACCACCGGAAAACATGTTAAACAGACCCAAAATAGTTCCCTGGTTCTGCGTAAATAGCGCTGCTACCCGGTCAGGATCTATACCTGGAACCGGTATATGTGTACCGATACGATAGATAACAATGGCCAACAGTAAAAAGCGAAGGCGAGCCCAGAGCTCGCCCAATCCTTTCTCACTGCCCGAAGGCTGTTTTGCTGGTTTTGCCATTTTAATTCAGTCCTGACACCAATTGGTTCCTAGACCCCTTATGCCTCGACGACCTGCCCACCGGCTGATTCAAGTGCCGCTCTGGCACCGGCAGTAATCGAGAGGCCCTGAATTTTAACCGGCTTGGCTAATTCACCAGACAAGAAATCTTTTACTCGACGTGTCGTGCTGCTGATCAACCCAGCTGCTCGGAGGGCTTCCAAATCTATCACCTCAACATCGACACGATTTAGCTCTGCCAGGCGAATCTGTGCAGACACCCGCGACACTCGAGAGGTAAAACCAAACTTTGGGAGGCGCTTTTGCAAAGGCATTTGCCCGCCTTCAAAACCAGGCTTAACACTACCGCCAGATCTAGACTTTTGACCCTTATGGCCGCGACCACAGGTTTTACCAAGACCACTGCCGATGCCGCGACCAACGCGTTTCGCATTTGGCCTACTACCCGCAGCGGGACTTAAGGTGTTGAGTCGCATCTCAGTTATCCTCTATTTTTAACATGTAACTGATTTTGTTGATCATGCCGCGCACTGAAGGGGTATCCTCTACCGTCACGGAGTGGCCGATACGCCGTAAGCCCAAACCTGTCAAACAGGCCCTATGCCTACCCAAACGGCCAATTTCACTGCGTACCTGGGTAATCGTTAACATTTCTGTTTTAGCCATGATTTTCTACTTCCCGTCTCGTCAAAGAACGTTAGCTACCCGAGTATCTCCTCGACCGTTTTACCTCGTTTTGCGGCGATTTGCTCAGGCGCTCGCATGGTCCTTAAACCTGCAAAAGTGGCACGAACCACGTTCACCGGATTAGTTGAACCGTAGCATTTAGCCAGAACGTTTTGCACACCAGCCAGCTCTAGTACTGCGCGCATTGCGCCACCGGCGATGATGCCGGTACCTTCAGACGCGGGCTGCATATAGACTTTAGAAGCGCCGTGATTAGCACGGATTGCGTACTGCAGGGTATTGTCTTTCAAGTCTACCTGAATCATATTCCTACGGGCCGCTTCCATCGCTTTCTGAATAGCCAGAGGCACTTCTCGGGCCTTACCTCGTCCAAATCCTACTCGGCCATTACCATCACCGACGACGGTCAGTGCTGTAAAGCCGAATATGCGACCACCCTTCACTGTCTTGGCGACTCGATTAACCTGGACCAACTTCTCCATCAGCCCTTCGTTAGGATCGTTATCTCGCGAGTTTTGCTTTGCCATTGATCTACCCTTGTATTCCAGTCTGCCTAGAGTTCGAGTCCACCTGCGCGTGCCGCATCAGCGAGCGCTTTGACTCGACCGTGATACTTAAACCCACTGCGATCAAATGCCACCTTTGTGACACCGGCCTGCCTGGCCCGCTCAGCGAGGAGAGTACCGACGGTTTCAGCGGCTGAACGATTACCAGTGCTTACCTTGCCGCGGATACTACTATCCAGCGATGACGCACTCGCAAGTACGCTATCACCACCCGCGGTCGGCTTTATAACTTGGGCATAAATGTGCCGAGGGGTTCTGAATACACATAACCTGGACACTTCTAACTCACGGATTTTACCACGCGCCTTTCGCGCTCTTCGCAAGCGGGACTGCTTTTTGTCTTTCATAAACTAAACCTGCTACTTCTTCTTGGCTTCTTTACGACGCACGTGCTCGTCGGCATAACGTACACCTTTTCCCTTATATGGCTCTGGAGGTCGAAAGGCTCTAATTTCCGCGGCAACCTGACCAAGCTGTTGCTTGTCGGTGGACTTCAACACAATTTCGGTTTGACTGGGCATCTCTGCACTCACGCCTTCTGGCAGTGCATATTCAACAGGATGAGAAAATCCCAACGTTAAATTGATTTTTTTCCCTTGTACCTGAGCTCGATAACCAACACCGATGAGCTGCAGTTTTTTTTCAAAGCCCTTGGTAACACCAATAACCATGTTATTAACCAGGGCTCGGGTAGTCCCAGCCATAGCATCACCGTTCTTAGCACCAGCCCGAGCGCTAAAACTCAACACTCCATCCTCCTGACTGACCTCAACGGTTTCGTGACAGGTCATAGATAACTTGCCTTGCCCACCCTTGACGGCGATATCACTCCCGCTGAGTGAAATTTCTACGCCCTTGGGTATCTCTACCGGGCTGTTAGCTACTCTGGACATCTACATATTCCTGTGACAGTACAAGCCTTGCAAAAAATAGCTTCGTTAAAATACGGTGCAAAGCACCTCTCCACCGATACCAGCAACGCGCGCAGCACCGCCAGTCATTACCCCATGGCTGGTCGATACAATAGAGATACCGAGACCATTACGCACTTGTGGCAAGTCACCAGACCCAGCATAACGACGCAAACCCGGGCGACTAAACCTGTGCAACTGTTCAATTACTGGAAGGCCCTCGAAGTATTTGAGTTCAATGGTTAGTTCGGGCTTAACATCATCGCTAACACTGTAACCAAGGATGTAGCCCTCGTCCTTCAATACTTGCGCGACCGCTATCTTAAGCTTGGCTGATGGCATCGATACGCTGGGCTTGGACCGGCCCAAGGCATTACGAACTCTAGTTAGCATATCTGCCAACGGATCCTGCATCGTCATCGTAATCTACTCCTTAAACCGTATCACCAGCTGGCCTTAACGAGACCAGGGACATCACCGCGCATGGCTGCTTCACGTAATTTGTTACGACACAAGCCAAATTTCCTATATACCCCGTGAGGTCGCCCAGTTACCCGGCAGCGCCGACGCTGACGGGAGGGGCTGGCATCACGCGGCAACTTCTGCAATTGCAGCTGCGCTTCCCAGCGCTCATCGTCACTGCACTCCATATTGGCGATAGTCGCCTTTAGGGCCGCCCGCTTTACTGCATATTTTGCAACGAGCCTAGCGCGCTTCTTTTCACGCTCAATCATCGATAGCTTGGCCATAATTTATCATCAACCTCGCAGAGGGAAATTAAAAGCACGCAATAGCGCGCGACCTTCATCATCAGTGCGCGCACTCGTGGTAATCGTGACATCGAGACCGCGCAATTTATCAATTTTATCGTAATCAATTTCTGGAAAAATGATCTGTTCTGTAACACCCATCGCAAAATTCCCTCGACCATCGAAGGACCTGGCGCTTATACCCCGAAAATCTCTGATTCGGGGAATCGCGATGGAAATCAATCTTTCGAGAAAATCGTACATCCGATCCTGGCGCAAAGTGACTTTACAACCAATCGGCCAGCCCTCTCGAACTTTAAAGCCAGCTATCGATTTACGAGCCAGTGTTATCACAGGTTTTTGCCCGGCTATAGTCTGCAAGTCGCCAAAAGCGTTTTCGAGCACTTTCTTATCAGCCAGCGCCTCCCCAACACCCATATTTAGAGTGATCTTGGTAACCCGGGGGACTTCCATAACATTTTTTAGACCCAGCTCCTCTTTGAGCCGAGGCACAAGTTCGCTTGAGTAAAGGTCTTTTAGACTCGCCATCGCTACTATACCCCTAAGCCTTTACAGGTTCGCCGGTTGATTTAAACACTCTGACTTTTTTGCCGCCATCCAGGGTTTTAAAACCGATTCGATCAGCCTTGCTAACGGCAGGGTTAAACACCCCGACATTCGATGCGTGGATGGGCGCTTCCCGTTCGATTATCCCGCCGGGAACTCCCATTTGAGGGTTTGGCTTCTGATGTTTCTTGACGATTTGCACACCAGACACAAGCAAGCGCCCATCCGCCAGGACACTCAGAACCTTGCCTCGCTTACCCTTATCTTTTCCGGCAAGCACGATAACATCGTCGTTGCGGATAATTCTCTTCATTCCCATGTTTTTTCCTGCTACGCCTACCCGGCGATTAAAGTACTTCTGGTGCCAGGGATATAATTCGCATAAATTTTTCACTGCGTAATTCCCGAGTAACCGGCCCAAAAATACGCGTGCCTATAGGTGCGAGTTGCGGATTCAATAATACCGCGGCGTTATCATCAAATTTAATCAAACTACCGTCTGGTCGGCGAACACCTTTTTTGGTGCGCACCACGACTGCGTCCATCACCTGGCCCTTTTTTACCTTGCCCCGGGGAATTGCTTCTTTCACGGTGACCTTTATGATGTCCCCCACTCGCGCATAGCGGCGATGAGAACCACCCAATACTTTTATACACATCACTCGACGTGCACCGCTGTTGTCCGCTACGTCGAGATAGGTCTGCGTCTGAATCATTTGTTTATTCTCTCTCCGACCCTGTCTACTCGACCGGGATCAACCAACCTGCTTGTTCAGCCCTATACGGCCGTTGAACGCTCAACCACATCGACCAATTTCCAGGACTTGGATTTTGATATCGGACGGGTTTCCGAAATAGTCACTACATCACCTATACGACACTGATTTTCTTCGTCGTGAGCTTTAATCTTGCTAGATCGGTTAATAATCTTGCCATAAACCGGATGCCTGACTCGACGCTCTATCAGCACCGTTACTGTCTTATCCATTTTATCGCTAACCACCTTACCTGACAGTGTTCGTGCTTTTTTGTCTGTCATTTCAGTTTCCCGCGGTTTCGTTTAATACAGTCTTGATACGAGCGATATTACGCCGTACCTGCTTCATTTCGTGAGTCTGCTCCATCTGGCCTGTGGCGCGCTTCATTCGCATTTTGAATTGGTTTTCCAATTCACCTACCAGACTTTCCTGTAGCTCTGCCTCAGACTTGCCACGCAGTTCAGTTACTTTCATCACATCACCGATCGTTTTACAAAAGCGGTCTGTATAGGTAATTTCGCAGCGGCTAAACTAAAAGCTTCCCGTGCGATCTCTTCAGACACACCTTCCATTTCATAGAGCATCCTGCCGGGCTGAATAAGTGCCACCCAATACTCTACGTTGCCCTTGCCTTTACCCATTCGTACCTCAAGAGGTTTTTGAGTAATCGGCTTGTCTGGAAACACTCGAATCCAGATTTTTCCGCCTCGCTTGACATGTCGAGTCATGGCTCGCCTTGCGGCTTCAATTTGTCGCGCCGTTATACGACCGCGTCCGACTGCCTTAAGGCCGTATTCGCCAAAGCTGACCTTACTGCCGCGCAGCGCCAAGCCACGGTTGCGCCCTTTGTGCTGTTTGCGGTACTTAGTTCGTTTCGGTTGCAGCATTTCGTCCTGCCCTTAATTCCCAAATTACTTCTTGGCTGGTGTTTTTTCTAGCGCTTCAGTACCGAGCACTTCGCCTTTGAAAATCCAGACTTTAACACCGATAATTCCGTATGTAGTCGCGGCTTCAGCATGTGCATAATCGATATTTGCACGCAAAGTATGCAAGGGTACCCGCCCCTCTCGAGCCCATTCGCTTCGAGCAATTTCGGCACCACCCAGTCGACCACCGATCTGAATCCTGACACCTAACGCACCCTGCCTCATTGCGTTTTGTACCGCGCGTTTGATCGCTCGGCGAAACATTACTCTGCGCTCCAGCTGCTGGGTGACATTCTCAGCGACCAACTGCGCGTCGAGGTCTGGCTTGCGTATCTCCTCGATATTTATATGAACAGGGATACCCATTTTCCTAGCTACTTCAGTACGCAGCTTCTCGACATCTTCGCCCTTCTTCCCTATAACGATACCCGGTCGCGCAGTATGAATAGTTATTCGAGCGGTCTCTGCGGGACGCTCAATATCAATTCGACTCACCGACGCATGCGCCAGGGTTTTCTTGATGAAGGCTCGCACTTCCAGATCAGCGTTTAATTTATCCGCATAATCTCCGCCTTCTGCGTACCAGACGGAAGTGTGCTTTGTAACAATCCCCAACCGTATACCAGTTGGATGTACTTTCTGACCCATGTCAGCTCCTGCTTCCGACTCTACTGATCGGCTACTTTTACGGTGATATGGCAGTAACGTTTAAATATCCTGTCTGCTCGACCTTTAGCCCGCGGCTTAAGCCTCTTGAGCGTCGTACCTTCATCAACAAAGATAGTCGAAACCACTAATTCATCGACGTCTGCGCCTTCGTTATGCTCAGCATTTGCTATCGCTGACTCGAGCAATTTCTTTACAACTGCCGCGCCCTTTCTTCTGCTAAAAGCGAGAATATCCAGTGCTTCTTCAACAGATTTACCGCGGACTTGATCGGCTATTAGCCTGGCCTTCTGCGCGGATAAATTTGCTCCGCTTAATTTCGCTGCAACTTCCATCGCCATAACTCCTGGACTCAGCCTCTGGCCTTTTTATCTGCGACATGACCACGATAGGTTCTTGTTGGCGCAAACTCGCCAAGCTTATGACCGACCATTTCTTCGGTAACTGATACCGGCACGTGCTGGCGACCGTTATGAATGGCAACTGTGAGGCCAACCATCTGCGGCACTATCATGGACCTTCGAGACCAGGTCTTAATCGGCCGGCGGTCGTTATTTTCCGACGCAGCTTCTACCTTTTTAATCAGGTGGACATCTACAAACGGACCTTTTTTTAGTGAACGTGGCACTATTAACTCTCCTCTGGTCGCCGACGTTATTTTTTGCCGCGACGACGCACGATCATATTATCTGTCCGCTTGTTGCTGCGGGTCTTGTAACCTTTACTCGGCGTACCCCAGGGCGATACCGGATGCCGGCCCCCGGAGGTTTTACCCTCACCACCACCATGCGGGTGATCGACTGGATTCATAGCAACACCTCGAACTGTGGGGCGGACACCACGCCATCTCGATGCACCCGCTTTACCCAACGAGCGCAGGCTGTGCTCACTATTACTCACCTCACCAATAGTTGCCCGGCACTCGGCCAGTACTTTGCGCATCTCACCGCTGCGTAAACGCAGTGTTGCGTGCCGACCTTCCCTTGCCACCAACTGTACCGAGGTACCAGCACTACGCGCCATTTGCGCACCTTTGCCAGGCTTCATCTCAACGCAATGAATGACGCTGCCGACAGGGATACTTCTCAGCGGCAGTGTATTGCCAATCTTAATGCCAGCAACCTGACCGGATTGCAAAACGTCACCGGCTTTTAAACCTTTGGGCGCGATGATGTATCGACGCTCCCCATCGGCATAACACAATAAGGCAATGTTGGCAGTGCGATTTGGATCGTACTCAAGACGCTCCACTTTTGCTGGCACACTATCCTTATCACGCTTAAAGTCTATAATTCGGTAGTGCTGCTTATGACCACCACCAATATGACGAGTGGTAATCCGGCCAGCATTGTTTCTTCCACCGTACCTGCTTTGTTTTTCCAGCAACGGACCGTGAGGCGCTCCCTTATGAAGATCGGGGTTAACTAAACTAACGACAAATCTACGCCCTGGAGAGGTTGGCTTTCTCTTAACTACCGGCATTATAGTGCTCCCTAAACCGCACTTGTGAAGTCAATATCCTGACCGGGAGCAAGCCGTATATAGGCCTTCTTCCAGTCAGAACACTTACCTAAACCGGTGCGTGTGCGCTTGGTTTTTCCTAGCACACTAATAACTCGAACACCGACTACCTTGACGTCAAACAACTGCTCTACAGCGGCTTTTATCTCGCGCTTATTAGCGGAGGTATCGACTCTAAATGCCACCTGGTTGCTAGCTTCAGCCATACCTGCTGTCTTTTCGGTAACTACAGGCTTTAGCAGCACTTGGAAGATTCGCTCTTTATTCATGCCAGCATCCCCTCAATTTTGCGTAGCGCGGCGACGGTCACCATCACTTTTTCGTAACGTATCAGACTTACGGGGTCGAGACCTGCCGCGTCCCTTACATCCACCTTATGCAGGTTACGCGCTGACAGATACAGGTTTTCATTGACCTCTTCTGTGAGAATAAGCACTTCGCGCATACCGAGCTCTTCAAGTTTTTCAACCAGCGCTTTAGTCTTTGGCTCGTCCACATCGAAGGCCTCCACGACGACCAGTCGATCCTGCCGGGCCAACTCGGAAAATATAGAGCGCAACGCAGCTCGATACATTTTTCGATTTAACTTCTGTCCATGATCCTGAGGCTGAGCGGCAAAAGTTACACCACCTGAACGCCATATTGGGCTGCTCATAGTGCCCGCTCGCGCTCGGCCGGTACCTTTTTGCCGCCAGGGCTTCTTACCACCACCAGCGACGGCGGCGCGAGTCTTCTGCGCACGAGTACCCTGTCGAGCCCCGGCAAGAACCGCGGTAACAGCCTGATGTACCAAATCCCGATTGAATTCGCCGCCAAAGGCCGCATCAGAGACAGTTAACGTACCACCATTGCCGTCAGGCGTAGCTATGCTTAACTCCATCTTCTAACCCTCTAGGCCTTAACTGCCGGACGGATAATCAGGTCGCCACCAGGGGCACCCGGCACTGCGCCTTTAATCAGCAGTAAATTACGATCGGCATCTACACGGACGACTTCCAGGTTTTGCACGGTAACGTTACGAGCACCCATATGACCGGCCATTTTCTTACCCTTAAACACCCTGCCCGGAGTCTGGTTTTGACCGATAGAACCAGGCGCTCGGTGAGAAATGGAGTTACCGTGGGTAGCGTCCTGCATCTGGAAATTCCAGCGCTTTACGACGCCAGCAAAACCCTTACCTTTAGAGACACCGGTCACATCGACACTCTGGCCGGCCTCAAACCTCTCAACGGTAAGCGCAGCGCCGACCTCAAACACTTCATCGACACCTTCGGTGCGAAATTCTCTTAAACTGCTACCTGCTTCTGAGCCGGCCTTAGAATAATGCCCGGCCTGACACTTAGTGACCCGCGACGCACGACGTAACCCGGACGCAACTTGCAATGCGGAGTAACCATCCTGCTCGGGAGTTTTGACCTGAGTGATGCGGTTGGATTCAACCTCAACCACCGTCACTGGTATAGATACACCGTCGGCGGTGAATACGCGGCTCATGCCGCATTTGCGACCGACTATTCCAACACTCATTTTGTAACCTCTTTAGTGTACGGGGCTTTTACCCGCTATGGCCGCCCATTTCAGAGCGTTACACCCCCGGGCTCTTTTACCGACAGTAACGCCGACAAGTGTGCCAGGATAGGGCTTGTTATCTAGATGACGCCAACCCAACTTAGGTTCATTTCACGCCACTTCTTTTCGTTACACAGAGCCATCAACATCAGACTCTCGGCGAGTCCAGCTTTTAGCCCAAGCTAATATGCACGTCCACGCCTGCCGCTAGATCTAATTTGGTCAGGGCATCAACTGTTTTTTCTGTCGGCGCTACAATTTCCAACAGGCGTTTATGGGTTCGGATCTCATATTGATCACGAGCGTCCTTATTGACGTGCGGCGAGATCAATATCGTGTAACGCTCTTTACGCGTCGGCAACGGAATCGGGCCACGAATCTGTGCCCCGGTTCGCCTAACCGTATCAACAATTTCCTGCGTAGACGCATCGATCAATTTGTGATCAAAAGCCTTGAGTCGAATCCTAATCCGCTGATCTTGCATCTAACCTGTCACTCCAAAAAGGACTAGCAACTCTGAGAACCGCTGTCTGAACCGCCGATAACTGGACCGGCAGGCCCCAAAAAAGAGGCGAAATTCTATATACGCTCCGAGCGGCTGTCAAGAAAAAACTCTGCTAACAGCCGGTTTTTCTTGACAGGACAACGCTACTCAATAATTTTAGCCACGACACCAGCGCCAACCGTGCGGCCGCCTTCTCGGATAGCAAACCGTAGGCCATCTTCCATAGCAATGGGCGCGATCAGTGTCACTTCCATCTGTATGTTGTCCCCTGGCATAACCATTTCTACGCCGTCAGGTAACTCACAGGCTCCTGTGACATCGGTGGTACGAAAATAAAACTGCGGACGGTAGCCTTTAAAGAAGGGGGTGTGACGTCCGCCTTCGTCCTTGCTTAAGACATAGACTTCAGCTTCAAACCTGGTGTGGAGTGATGCTCCCGGGCTTGGCCAATACTTGACCACGCTCGACTTCTTCTCGCTTGGTACCTCGCAGCAGAACACCAACGTTCTCGCCCGCTCGACCTTCGTCAAGCAGCTTACGGAACATTTCAACACCGGTGCAGGTGGTGGTAGTCGTGTCTTTGATGCCGATGATTTCAATCTCTTCGCCGACTTTCACAATACCTCGTTCGACCCGACCGGTCACCACAGTACCCCGACCAGAGATAGAGAACACGTCCTCGATGGGCATCAGGAAGGCCCCATCAACCGCTCGCTCTGGCTCAGGAATATAGCTGTCGAGGGCTTCTACAAGCTTTTCACTGCCGTGGTGCCGAGTTCGTTGTCATCTTTACCTTCGAGAGCCATCAGAGCTGAACCAGCAATAATGGGGGTGTCGTCACCGGGGAATTCGTAGGTATCGAGCAGTTCGCGCAGTTCCATTTCGACCAGTTCGATCATTTCGTTGTATTCTTCGGAGCCTACACCGCCGCAGTCTTCAGCCAGTAGATCGGCTTTATTCAGGAATACGATGACATAGGGTACGCCGACCTGACGAGACAGCAGGATGTGCTCTCGGGTCTGGGGCATAGGGCCATCGGTCGCGCCACAGACCAGGATAGCGCCGTCCATCTGAGCAGCTCCGGTAATCATGTTCTTGACGTAATCAGCATGGCCCGGGCAGTCAACATGGGCGTAGTGACGATCCGGGGAGTCGTATTCAACATGGGAGGTGGCAATCGTGATGCCCCGCGCTTTTTCTTCCGGGGCATTATCTATCCCGTCAAAGGCGACCATTTCACCGCCCCACACTTCTGAGCAGACTCGAGTCAATGCCGCAGTTAACGTCGTCTTGCCGTGGTCTACGTGTCCTATCGTCCCTACATTGACGTGGGGCTTATTCCTCTCAAACTTCTCTTTTGCCATCAGGCTGCTCCTCTCAAATCTAGTGCCTATTTAATCCTGCTTTTTGCTCAACTGCTTTGTTCAACTTCTTTATTGAACCTAACTATTTTCAACCAACTGATTACCATCAAGCATTTTTGGCAATAATCTCGTCGGTGATATTATTGGGCGCTTCTGAGTATTTCAAAAACTCCATGGTGAATGTTGCCCGTCCCTGAGTCGCTGACCGCACGTCCGTGGCATAACCAAACATTTCACCCAGCGGCACTTCAGCCGTGACCACCTTACCTGAGCTGCTGTCCTCCATACCCTGAATCAGACCTCGTCGGCGATTCAAATCCCCCACCACGTCACCCATATTTTCTTCAGGCATCACTACTTCGACCTTCATAGTTGGCTCTAGCAGTACAGCACCACCTTCCGACGCAAGTTTTTTAGTGGCCAATGAACCAGCCACCTTAAAAGCCATTTCGTTGGAATCGACATCGTGGAAAGAACCGTCATACAGAGTCGCTTTTAAGCCCAGCAGGGGATAACCCGCCAGGATGCCATTCTTCATCTGTTCGGCAATACCTTTTTCAACAGCTGGAATATATTCCTTTGGCACCGTACCGCCGACGATCTCGTTGACAAATTCGAGGCCTTCCTCTTCATCTTCACGAGGTTCAAACTTGATCCAGACATGACCATACTGACCTCGGCCACCAGACTGACGCACAAACTTGCCTTCAATATCACAGATATTGCGAATCGCTTCTCGGTAAGCTACCTGAGGTTTGCCGATATTAGCTTCAACACTAAATTCCCGGCGCATCCGATCGACCAGAACATCGAGGTGTAATTCACCCATACCGGATATAATCGTCTGTCCGCTCTCTTCGTCGGTCTTGACCCGAAAAGACGGGTCTTCCTGCGCCAGCTTGCCCAGCGCAATGCCCATTTTTTCCTGATCAGCTTTAGTCTTCGGTTCAACGGCTACTGAAATAACCGGCTCGGGAAATTCCATCCGCTCCAGGGTGATCACATCTTCCTGCGAGCACAAAGTGTCCCCAGTAGTCACGTCTTTCAGCCCAATAGCTGCAGCAATATCCCCGGCCCGCACTTCTTTTATCTCCGCCCGCTCGTTGGCATGCATTTGCACCATACGGCCAATACGCTCTTTTTTACCCTTAACCGGGTTATATAAAAAATCACCCTGATTAACTACACCGGAATAAGCGCGGAAGAAGGTTAAGGTGCCTACAAACGGATCCGTGGCAATTTTAAACGCCAGTGCAGCAAAAGGCGCCCCATCATCTGCGACGCGAGTCGCAGATGAACCATCTTCCAGCTCACCTTCAATGGCTTTTACTTCTGTCGGCGCAGGCATATATTCAATGACGGCATCCAGCATAGCCTGGACGCCTTTATTCTTGAACGCTGAGCCGCCTAACACTGGAACAATTTCGTTGGCTAGAGTACGCTGACGAATTCCTAGCTTAATCTCCTCTTCGGTTAGCGCTTCACCTTCAAGGTATTTATTCATTAAGTCATCATTAGCTTCAGCAGCGGCCTCGATTAACTCTTCGTGCATCGACGCACACACATCGGCCATGTCTTCCGGTATATCGCCATACTCAAAAGTCATGCCCTGATCAGCCTCGTTCCACAAAATGGCTTTCATTTTGATCAGATCAACAACGCCTTTAAACTCCTCTTCAGCACCGATTGCCATTTGCAGCGGCACCGCATTAGCCCCAAGACGCTCTTTTAACTGATCGACAACCATCTGGAAGTCTGCGCCGGCACGATCCATCTTATTAACAAAGACCAGTCGCGGAACTTCGTATTTATTCGCCTGCCGCCACACGGTTTCGGTCTGAGGCTGAACACCGGAAGAGCCACACAAAACCACTACCGCACCATCAAGCACACGCAGCGAGCGTTCTACTTCGATAGTAAAATCAACGTGCCCAGGCGTATCAATAATATTGATGCGGTGCTGATCAAACTGGCCTTGCATGCCACCCCAAAAGCAGGTGGTCGCAGCCGAGGTGATAGTAATGCCTCGCTCCTGTTCCTGCTCCATCCAGTCCATGGTCGCAGCACCATCATGAACCTCACCAATTTTGTGGGACAGCCCTGTATAGAACAGAACCCGCTCGGTAGTTGTTGTTTTCCCCGCATCAACGTGCGCAACGATTCCTATGTTTCGGTAACGACTGAGAGGTGTTTTACGTGCCACTATCTTTTCCCCAAATATGTTGGTCTATTAAGACTGCAAATCAGCCTTACAAACCGTCCAAATAAACCGCCTGTGTAGACAGGTTTCATCTAACAAGGCATAACCAAACCGCGCAGCTAAAAATACGAAAGGCAGCCATCATAGTGGCCGCCTTTCACGGGCTTTTTCACTTGCTTAAACTGTGCATAACATGTCAGACCACACAACCACCGCGTAGTTTAGAATCGATAATGAGAGAACGCTTTGTTGGCCTCAGCCATACGGTGCACATCCTCACGCTTCTTAACCGCACCACCTTTACTTTGCGAAGCATCAACGATCTCTCCAGCCAGACGTTGGGCCATTGATTTTTCGCTGCGCCCCCGCGCATGGTCAACCAACCAACGCATGGCCAGCGCACCCCGTCGCGAGGCACGCACTTCGACGGGCACCTGATAGGTTGCACCACCAACACGACGGGATTTAACCTCGACCATCGGCGCAATGTTCTCAAGGGCTTCTTCAAATGCGACCACGGGGTCAGACTTTAATCGCTCTTCCACGATATCCAGGGCACCGTAAACAATACGTTCGGCGACGGATTTTTTTCCGCTGACCATAACATGGTTCATGAATTTAGCTAATGTGCCATTGTTGAATTTTGGATCAGGCAGAATTTCTCGCTTGGCAACTACGCGTCTTCTTGGCATATCTCTCTCTTTTTCAGGTTATTCCGGTACCGGCATGAGTGCCTGACCGGCCTTACTGAGCAACGAGGCAGAGTCGTCTGCTCAACTAAAATTATTTTTACTAAACTTACCCACTCACCTGTTTAGTGCGACCCACTGGTATGCATCTATGGCTACTAACTTAACCCTTTGGGCGCTTGGTGCCATATTTAGAGCGTCGCTGCATTCGGCCATCAACACCAGAGGTATCCAGACTGCCTCTTACTGTGTGATATCGCACACCCGGCAAATCCTTAACTCGACCACCGCGGATTAATACCACACTGTGCTCCTGAAGGTTGTGCCCTTCACCACCGATGTAGGAGGTTACTTCATAACCGCTAGTCAATCTCACACGACAAACTTTACGCATCGCTGAATTAGGTTTTTTAGGTGTTGTTGTATAAACACGCGTACAAACACCTCGACGCTGCGGGCAGCTTTGCAGGGCTGGCACATCACTTTTAGCAATTCGACGTTTTCGCGGCTTACGAACCAGTTGGTTAATCGTCGCCATTTACAATACTCCGGATGACAGAAATACCTTCATGGAGAAGGTTTGAAAAAATCCTGAATCTACACTGAACCTGGGCGCTAACCTTGGTCAGAACCCTGGACTAAACTTAACCTTGCACTCATAGCTGGGATAACAGCATACCTAGAGGCCTGAATCAGGGAGGCGGAATTCTAATGATCACGCCTACCTGAGTCAAGGGAATTCACCCGGCCATCGTTATCCACTTTACGCTTCACCATCTGCGCTGAGCGCCTCGCTCAATGCTGCTTCGACATCACTGGCGGAAGCACCTTGCTCGCCGAGACTGGCCTCTTTACTTTTCTGCCGCTGATTATGATATGCGAGACCCGTACCTGCGGGTATCAGCCGCCCGACGATTACATTTTCCTTCAGGCCTCGTAAGGAATCCATTTTCCCTGTTACCGCAGCTTCTGTCAGAACCCGAGTGGTCTCCTGGAACGATGCAGCTGAAATAAAGCTTTCGGTCGCCAATGAGGATTTGGTAATACCCAGCAACTGCCGTTCAAAGCCTGCAGGAATCTTGTCACTGGCTATAAGGGCCTCGTTATCATCCTGCAAGCGGCCATAGGCTACTTGCTCGCCTTTAACGTAGGGCGAATCACCCATACTGGTCACTTCGACCCTGCGTAACATCTGTCGAACAATCACTTCAATGTGCTTATCGTTAATTTTTACACCCTGGAGGCGATACACTTCCTGGATTTCATTAACAATGTAGTTTGCCAGAGCCTCGACGCCCTTAAGACGCAAGATATCATGGGAGCTCGGCGGCCCTTCAGAAATAATATCGCCCTTCTCGACATACTCGCCCTCGTAAACACCCATATGGCGCCACTTAGGAATCAGGGCTTCGTAGTGCTCATCACTATCATTGGGCGTGATAACCAGTCGAAGCTTACCCTTGGTTTCCTTACCAAAACTGATGGTGCCGCTAATCTCTGCCAATATGGCTGGGTCTTTCGGCTTACGCGCTTCAAATAAATCGGCAACCCGTGGTAGACCACCGGTAATATCCCGCGTTTTGGAACTCTCCTGGGGAATTCTGGCGATAATATCGCCTGCTTCAACCTGATTAGCGTCGTTAATGGTAATAATTGCGCCTGCTGGCAATATATAATGCGCTGGGACTTTGGAGTTCGGAAAATAGAGCTCCTCCCCATCAGGCCCAAGCAGGGTGATCATCGGCTTCATATCTTTACCAGCCGCCGGTCTTTCGTTAGGATCAATTACCGCTGTACTAGTCAAACCCGTCATCTCATCGGTTTGAGCAATAACACTAAGACCCTCTTCCATACCGGAGAACACCACTTTACCGCCCACTTCAGTGACGACCGGGTGAGTGTGGGGATCCCAGCTAGCGACAATATCACCCGATGCGACCGCTGAACCATCCTTAACTTTGATAACAGCGCCGAAAGGCACCTTGTAGCGCTCACGCTCACGACCATTTTCATCTGCCACCGCGAGCTCCGTGGATCGGGACAGAGCAACGAGCTCGCCACCTGTACGTTCTACGACCTTGGCGTTAACCAGCCTCACTGAACCGGCTGATTTCACCTGAATATTGTCAACCGCAGACGCTCTCGAAGCAGCACCACCGATGTGGAACGTACGCATAGTTAACTGCGTACCCGGCTCGCCAATTGACTGCGCGGCGATAACACCAACTGCCTCTCCGATATTGATCATATGGCCTCGTGCCAAATCCCTGCCATAACACATTGCACACAAGCCATAACGGGTTTCACAGGTAATCGGTGAGCGCACAAGGATCTCGTCGATGCCCATCGCTTCAATTTGATCATCCCACTTCTCATCAATCATGGTTCCCGCGGGAATGACAACCTCTTTGGTGCCAGGACGGAAGACGTCGTTGACCGTCACTCGACCAAGGATTCGAGCACCGAGGGTTTCGATGATGTCACCACCTTCGATAATCGGCGTCATCAACAAGCCTTCCATCGTGCCACAATCTTTTTCGGTGACCACCAGATCCTGAGACACATCAACCAAACGCCGTGTCAGGTAACCTGAGTTAGCAGTTTTGAGCGCCGTATCAGCCAGTCCTTTCCGGGCTCCGTGGGTCGAAATAAAGTATTGCAGAACACTGAGACCTTCCCGAAAGTTAGCGGTGATCGGGGTTTCAATAATCGAACCATCGGGCCGCGCCATAAGGCCACGCATACCTGCTAGCTGACGGATCTGAGCGGGGGATCCTCGTGCCCCCGAGTCGGCCATCATAAAGACCGAATTAAAGGATTTCTGCTGCTCTTCCTCGTTGTCTTTATTGATCACGGCCTCAGTGGACAACACATCCATCATAGACTTCGCAACCTGGTCGTTAGCTCGAGACCAAATATCGATCACCTTGTTGTATTTTTCACCCTGCGTCACTAAACCCGATGAAAATTGAGCTTCAATCTCGATGACTTCGGCTTCTGCTTGCTCGATAATCTCTGTCTTGGAATCCGGTATGACGAAATCATCAACACCGATAGATGCTCCAGACGTAGTAGAAAATTTAAATCCGGTATACATCAATTGGTCAGCAAATATTACCGTCGCTTTGGTACCGAGAGAGCGATAACACTGGTTGATAACTTTGGATATCGCCTTCTTGTTCATATCCTGGTTGATCAGCTCATAACCCAGCCCTTCGGGAACGACCTCCCACAACAGACCTCGACCAACCGTGGTGTCCTTAAGACTGATGGTTTCTAATCGCTCACCATCGTCAGCAAAAGTAACCTCTTTGATTCGCACCTTGACACGCGCTAACAGTCCAACTTTGCCACTATAATAAGCTCGTGAAAGCTCCTTCAGATCAGCAAATACCATGCCTTCCCCGGGCGCATTCACGCATTCTCGGGTCATGTAATAAAGCCCTAACACCACATCCTGAGACGGCACGATAATCGGCTCGCCGCTCGCCGGGGATAAAATATTGTTGGTAGACATCATCAGGGCTCGGGACTCGAGCTGTGCTTCAATCGTCAACGGCACGTGGACCGCCATCTGGTCGCCATCGAAATCCGCGTTGTACGCCGCGCAAACCAGCGGGTGCAACTGGATAGCTTTACCTTCAATAAGGGTCGGTTCAAACGCCTGAATGCCGGCTCTATGCAAGGTGGGTGCGCGATTCAATAACACCGGATGTTCACGAATTACGTCATCGAGAATGTCCCATACTACCGCCTCTTCACGCTCGACCATTTTCTTGGCGGCTTTAATGGTCATGGCAAGACCACGACCTTCAAGTTTGGAAAAGATAAATGGCTTAAACAACTCAAGTGCCATGCGCTTGGGCAGACCACATTGATGCAGACGAAGAGTCGGGCCTACCACGATCACCGAACGACCAGAATAATCAACTCGCTTACCCAGCAGATTCTGACGGAATCGCCCCTGCTTACCTTTAATCATGTCGGCCAGGGACTTCAATGGGCGCTTGTTAGAACCAGTAATGGCTCGACCACGGCGACCATTATCGAGCAGGGCATCAACAGATTCCTGCAGCATACGCTTTTCATTGCGGACGATAATATCCGGGGCGTTCAGTTCTAACAATCGCTTCAAACGGTTATTACGGTTAATTACTCGACGATAGAGGTCATTCAAATCAGAGGTCGCGAAACGGCCTCCATCTAGCGGCACGAGGGGCCTTAAATCCGGCGGCAAAATAGGTAGCGCTTCGAGAATCATCCACTCCGGTTTGTTATTGGAGTTCAAAAATGCTTCCAATAATTTCAGCCGTTTGGAGAATTTTTTAATCTTGGTTTCTGAACGCGTATTGGGGATCTCTTCACGCAACTCGGCTACCGCCTGCTCAAGATCGATATCTTTCATCAACCCCTGGATCGCTTCAGCGCCCATCAGGGCAACAAACTCATCGCCAAACTCTTCCATCGCCTCATAGTATTCATCGTCGGTGAGCAGCTGTCCCCGCTCTAGCGTCGTCAGGCCAGGGTCTACGACAACAAACGATTCAAAATACAAAACCCGCTCAATTTCGCGGAGGGTCATATCCAGAATCAAACCGATACGAGAGGGCAGGGATTTCAAAAACCAGATATGGGCAACCGGACTAGCCAGCTCAATGTGGCCCATACGCTCCCGGCGAACTTTAGCCAGGGTTACTTCAACACCGCACTTTTCGCAAACAATACCACGGTGCTTCATACGTTTGTATTTACCACACAAACACTCGTAGTCTTTTACCGGACCAAAGATTTTGGCGCAAAACAGGCCATCACGCTCTGGCTTAAAGGTTCGATAGTTTATGGTTTCCGGCTTTTTTACCTCACCGAAAGACCATGAGCGCACCATGTCCGGGGGTGCCAAACCAATACGAATTCCTTCGAAATCACTTCTCTGATCCTGGGACTTCAGCAAATTCAATAAATCTTTCAAGGCCTTTCCTCCAATCGGTGTTCGCCTTGCCAGACCTTAGTCTGGCACTTGACTACGCTTCGGCTCTTACTTATTCGTATTCCAGTTCGATATTAATACCCAGCGAACGGATTTCCTTAACCAGCACATTAAACGATTCTGGTATACCCGGATCCATCTGGTGGTCACCATCAACGATATTTTTGTACATCTTGGTACGGCCCGGTACGTCATCAGATTTAACCGTCAACATTTCCTGAAGTGTATAAGCGGCGCCGTAGGCTTCCAGAGCCCAGACCTCCATCTCTCCAAAACGCTGACCACCAAACTGTGCTTTACCGCCTAATGGCTGCTGGGTAACGAGGCTATATGAACCTGTCGACCGGGCATGCATTTTGTCATCCACCAGGTGGTTGAGCTTCAGCATATACATATAACCAACAGTGACAGGCCGGCTAAAGGCATCACCAGTACGACCGTCGTAGAGAGTCATCTGGCCACTTTCCGGTAAATCAGCAAGTTTTAGCAGCTCTTTGATCTCGGGCTCTGAGGCACCATCAAAAACCGGCGTCGCCATGGGCACGCCACCCCGCAGGTTTTCGGCCAGCTCCATAATCTCGGCACCGCTAAAGTCTTTAAGATTAGCTTTTACGCTGCCATCCCCACTACGATAAATAGCCTGAAGGAATTGACGCATCTCAGAAACTTTACGCTCTTCTTTAAGCATAACGTTGATCTTATCCCCGAGGCCCTTGGCTGCCAGGCCCAGGTGGGTTTCAAGAATCTGCCCGACGTTCATCCTCGATGGCACACCAAGGGGGTTAAGCACTACATCGACGGGCTGCCCGTGTTCATCATAAGGCATATCTTCAACCGGCATAATCACCGAGATCACGCCTTTATTGCCGTGACGACCCGCCATCTTGTCGCCCGGCTGGATACGACGCTTAACGGCCAGGTAGACTTTGACAATTTTTTGAACACCAGGAGCAAGATCATCACCGCTTTGCAACTTGCCACGCTTATCTTCAAAGCGCTCGTCCAGTAAAGTACGTCGCTCTATCAACTGCGCCTCAGCGCGGCTTAACTGTTCGTTGCAGGTGTCATCATCCATCCGCACGCTGAACCAAGAACTCGCATCGAGCCCGTCGATCACTTCGTCGCTCAACAAATCGCCTTTTTTCAGGCCTGGAGCACTGATCACCGGCTTGCCAACCAGAGAACGTCGAAGACGTTCGAAAGTGGCGTTTTCCATAATGCGGTATTCGTCATTAACATCTTTGCGGAATTGATCCAGCTCGGCTAACTCTATCTGTAGAGAACGCTCGTCTTTTTCCAGGCCTTCTCTGGTAAATACCTGCACATCAATCACAGTGCCTTTAGTGCTACCAGGCACTCGTAGTGAGGTATCTTTAACATCACTGGCTTTTTCGCCGAAGATTGCTCTTAATAATTTTTCTTCTGGCGTTAGCTGGGTTTCACCCTTAGGCGTTACCTTGCCCACCAGAATATCACCAGCACCTACTTCAGCACCGATGTAAACAATACCTGACTCGTCAAGGCGACCCAGGGCTGATTCGCCAACATTGGGGATATCAGCAGTAATTTCTTCGGCACCCAGCTTGGTATCACGGGCGACGCAAGTTAGCTCCTGAATATGTATCGTGGTGAAACGATCTTCTTCAACGACTCGCTCCGAAACTAAAATAGAATCCTCAAAGTTGTAGCCATTCCAGGGCATAAAGGCAATGCGCATATTTTGACCCAGCGCTAATTCTCCGAGGTCAACCGACGGTCCATCCGCCATAATATCGCCCCGAGCAATTACATCCCCAGATTTCACCAGGGCACGCTGATTAATACAGGTGTTTTGATTGGATCGTGTGTACTTGGTGAGATTATATATATCCACACCAGCATCTCCGGCCTCTACCTCATCATCATTGACCCGAACGACAATACGCGCAGCATCGGCGGTTTCAATCACACCACCTCGGCGAGCCACGACACAGACACCCGAATCGCCGGCCAGCACCCGCTCGATACCGGTACCAACCAGGGGTTTATCGGCTTTCAACGTCGGCACTGCCTGGCGTTGCATGTTGGAGCCCATCAAAGCGCGGTTAGCATCATCATGCTCAAGAAATGGAATCAACGATGACGCTACGGACACTACCTGGCGAGCAGATACATCCATATACTGAACTTCACTTGGATGCTTAACGGTAAATTCACCACCGTGCCGGACCGCGACCAGTTCTTCAGTCAATTTGCCGTTTTTGCTCACAGCTGCCGAGGCCTGAGCGATAATATAATCAGCTTCGTTAATTGCTGACAGATATTCAACCTCATCGCTCACCTGACTGTTAATGACCTTCCGATAAGGTGTTTCAAGAAAGCCATAATCATTGGTACGAGCATAATTTGCCAGTGAGTTGATCAAACCGATGTTCGGCCCCTCCGGGGTCTCGATCGGACACACTCTCCCATAGTGAGTAGGATGCACATCTCTAACCTCAAATCCGGCTCGCTCACGGGTCAGACCACCAGGCCCTAAAGCCGACACTCGACGCTTGTGCGTCACCTCTGACAAGGGATTGTTTTGATCCATAAACTGAGACAGCTGACTAGAGCCAAAAAATTCTTTCATAGCAGCCGCTACAGGTTTGGCATTAACCATATCCTGAGGCATCAGGCCTTCTGTTTCGGCTACCGCGAGACGCTCTTTAACTGCGCGTTCAACGCGTACCAGCCCGATACGAAATTGATTCTCTGCCATCTCACCAACCGAACGAACTCGGCGATTACCGAGATGATCGATATCGTCCACTACTCCCTGGCCATTACGAATCGCTATCAGCACCTTGAATACGCCGACGATGTCTTCGCGGGATAATATTCTCTCGCCTTCGACGTCTTCACGGCCCAAACGGCGATTGAACTTCATCCGGCCAACGGCAGACAGGTCGTAACGGTCAGGACTAAAAAATAAATTCTTAAATAAGTTTTCAGCTGAGTCTTTGGTTGGCGGCTCACCAGGACGCATCATTCGATATATCTCAACCAGCGCCTCGAGCTCAGTTCTGGTGCTATCAATCCGCATAGTATCGGCAATGAAAGGCCCCTGATCCAGATCGTTCGTATAAATTGTCTGAATTTCGGGAAGTTTCAACTCTCGGATTTTTCCGACCACCTCTTCGGTCAACAAGGAGTTACATTCAAATAACACCTCACCGGTTTCTTCATCAATAATGTCATGAGCAGTGGCCTTGTCGTAAAGGTATTCGTCAGGTACGACCATTGAGGTCATCTTGTCTTTTTCTAGCTGACGGATATGCCGCGGTGTAATACGTCGACCTGTCTCAACCAACACCTTGCCACCTTTACCAATAATGTCAAAGCCGGCCATTTCACCACGCAGACGTGAAGGCTCCAGCTCTAAAACGAACTGCCCTTCATTATTTATTTTAAAGATAGAGGTATCAAAAAACATACCGAGGATTTCCTCGGAGCTGTAACCCATGGCTCGCAGTAAAATCGTCGCTGGTAACTTGCGGCGTCGATCAATGCGCACGTAAACCAGATCTTTCGGATCAAACTCGAAATCCAGCCATGAACCACGGTAAGGGATCACCCTTGCCGAATACAGGAGCTTACCCGAGGAATGGGTTTTACCCTTATCGTGACTGAAAAAGACGCCCGGAGAACGGTGTAACTGGGAGACAATCACACGCTCTGTACCATTGATCACAAAGGTGCCGTAATCGGTCATGAGGGGTATCTCCCCCATATAAACTTCCTGCTCCTTGATATCTTTGATGGGCTTGTTGGCGAGATCTTTGTCGATGAGCACCAGACGCACGCGAACGCGTAGAGGCGCCGCATAAGTGACGCCTCGCAACTTGCATTCATCGACATCAAAAACGGGCTTATCTAATTTATAGTCGACATATTCCAGACGTGCATTTCCAGAATAACTCTCTATCGGAAACACCGAACCAAAGGCCGCATGCAGGCCCGTGTTGCCGCGATCTCCAGGAGCAACACCAGGCTGGGTGAATTTTCGATAGGAATCGAGCTGTATCGCTAACAGGTAGGGCTGATCGATCACTTTCGGCAATTTGCCAAAATCCTTTCGAATCCTTTTCTTCTCAGTATATGAATAAGTCATTTATATTCCCCAGCAAGTTTTGCGTTTTCGGATATACCAGCTTCATCTTTAGACCACGGTGACAAGCTCTACTTGACTAACAGGCCCGCTGCAGAAAGCGGAAAAGGCCGGTGGGATATACCCACCAGCCTCACGCCCCGTTACCGAGTGCAGTCTGACTTACGCGATGCAAACTTATTTCAGTTCGGCAGTTGCGCCAGCTTCTTCCAGTTGTGATTTTGCAGCCTCAGCATCTTCTTTAGAAGCAGCTTCTTTGATCGTAGATGGGGCACCATCGACCATTTCCTTGGCTTCTTTCAAGCCGAGGCCGGTAATGGCGCGAACAGCCTTAATAACATTCACCTTCTTATCTCCAATGGCTGACAGCACCACATCAAATTCAGTTTGCTCTTCAGCAGCGACAGCTTCGCCACCAGCTGGAGCAGCAGCAACTGCAACAGCAGCCGCAGCAGAAACACCGAATTTTTCTTCCATTGCAGAAACCAGTTCTACAACATCCATTACGCTCATTTCAGCAATTGCATCTAAAATTTCATCTTTTGACAGAGCCATGCTCAATCTCCTAATAGTCTGTAATTCAACGCCAGGTTACCGGCGCTAATTGTTTAGTATCAATAATCCAAAACACCGAAACCGACTAGGCAGCTTCGTCCTGCTTTTGGTCACGAATCGCTGCTACAACGCGAGTCACTTTGGTTGGCACTTCATTTGCTGTACGAACCAGTTTGGTAATTGGCGCAATCATTACGCTGACCAACTGGCCAAGCGCCTGGTCTCGGGTTGGCAGAGTAGCTAGCACATCGAGCTGCTCCTTAGCCAACATTTGACCGCTAACAGCCAGGCCTTTAACTTCAAAGTTTGCGTTATCTTTAGCGAAATCTTTGAATAGCCGCGCTGCTGCACCTGGGTCTTCCATAGAAAAACCAAACAGGGAAGGCCCCATCAACAAGCTTTCGACACACTCAAACTCAGTGCCTTGAAACGCTCGCTTAGCCAGAGAGTTTTTGATGATACGCAGATTAACGTTAGCTTCCCGAGCCTGCTTGCGCAGTTCAGTAATATCTCCAACATTGACGCCACGAGCATCACCAATCACCAGTGACAAAGCATTACTAGCAGTCTCATTGACTTCAGCAACGATCGCTATTTTGTCTTCGAGATTTAATGGCACACGAATATCTCCTGGGTTTTATCGGAGCCTTGCGACTCCGGTTTTATTCCGACCTCGGGCACAAACACTTTAAAACGTTCAAATGCCACACCTGTAACGCCGGACCACTTATTGGTGATCAAACCCAGCATAAACTGAATCGGGTCACACCGTTTGCGCTGGCGGCACAAGTACAAATCACTATCGATTTTCTTGCAGCCATTAAACCCCAACCTTTTCTTAATGCATAAAGTCATACGGGGAACCTGCGGTCTTTAACAGTCACCACGGTAAGAGCTTTTATGGGCACCATACCGTGATAGCCCTAAAGTCTGAGGAAGCGCCTTACACTCCCAGCGAAGATTGATCGATCAATAAACCCGGGCCCATCGTCGTCGACAGGGTGATTTTCTTCAGGTAAATACCCTTTGCCGAAGCCGGTTTTGCCTTCGATAAATCTACAATCAATGCTTCTAAATTTTCCTTAATAGCGTTAGCTTCAAAACTGAGGGAACCGATGCCTCCATGTATAATACCGCTCTTATCCGCCCGAAATCGAACCTGGCCAGCCTTGGCATTTTTTACTGCGCCCACCACATCGGGGGTAACGGTACCGGTTTTGGGGTTTGGCATTAATCCCCGGGGGCCGAGTATTTGACCCAGCTGGCCCACCACTCGCATCGCATCTGGGCTCGCAATAACTACATCAAAACCCATTTCGCCAGCTTTAATTTGCTCGGCGAGATCCTCCATACCAACCAGTTCAGCGCCAGCTTCGCGCGCGCCATCAGCACTATCACCCTGAGCGAAAACCGCCACTCGAACATCTTTTCCAGTACCATTAGGCAGCGTTGTTGCACCACGAACCACCTGATCTGATTTCTTCGGATCAATACCCAGATTGACTGACACATCGACCATCTGGTTAAACTTGGTTGCAGGCAATGACTTCAACAAATCCACCGCCTCTGTAATACCATAGGCCTTACCCGGTTCAATGACTTCATTAATTGCTTTGCGTCGTTTACTCAAACCAGCCATTACAAGCCCTCCACTTCAAGGCCAGCACTCCTCGCGCTACCGGCAATAGTTCGTACCGCCGCATCCATGTCCCCCGCGGTCAAATCTGGCATTTTTTGGGTGGCAATCTCTTCTAGCTGCGCCCGAGTCACCTTACCCACCTTTTCGGTGTTAGGACGGCCGCTGCCCTTTTTGACGCCGGCTGCCTTACGGAGCAATACCGATGCAGGAGGCGTCTTCATAATAAACGTAAAACTACGATCACTGTAGACCGTAATCACAACGGGAATCGGCAAACCAGGCTCTGTCCCCTGAGTCTGAGCATTGAACGCCTTACAGAATTCCATGATATTGACACCATGCTGACCCAAAGCTGGACCAACAGGAGGGCTAGGGTTTGCCTGCCCTGCAGGCACCTGCAGTTTAATATACGCCTGTACTTTTTTTGCCATGTTATGCTACCTCTCTATGGGTTAAACGCCTCAGGGTGTGCAATACCCTTCTCCGGCTCCCCTGCCCGCCTGTAAGTATTACTTCGGGCCCTGTTAAAAATGGTCCAAATCAGGCTTTTTCGACCTGAATAAAATCCAGCTCCACCGGTGTCGAGCGACCGAAAATTGTCACTGCCACCTTTAACTTGCTCTTTTCGTAGTTCACTTCTTCAACTGAAGCGTTGAAATCGTTGAAGGGGCCGTCTATGACGCGAACCAGCTCACCGGGCTCAAACATCGTTTTAGGCCGCGGTGCCTCTTCTGAATCCTGCATTCGGGCCAGAATAACGTCTGCTTCCCGATTCGTTATTGGTGCAGGCTTATCCGCTTTTCCACCAATAAAACCCATTACACGTGGCGTTTCCTTCACCAGATGCCAGGTGTCGTCAGTGAGTTCCATCTGCACTAGCACATAACCTGGAAAAAATTTGCGTTCACTTTTGCGCTTTTGCCCACCGCGGATTTCTACCACTTCTTCAGTCGGCACCAGTATTTCGCCAAAGTCCTCTTGCAGGCCTGCCAACTCAACCCGCTCACGCAAGGCTCCAGCAACCTTCTTTTCATACCCTGAATAAGCGTGTACTACGTACCAGTGCTTTGACATTAATATTCCTTAACCCTGCTGACCGTTGACTTTACTGACTTTGAACGGTGATTTGTCAACCTATAACGAAAGTCGCCAACCAGCCAAACAAAGCATCGAGGCCCCACAACAACATCGCCATCAGCAGAATAAAGCCTACTACTATGAGCGTAGTTTGATTTCTTTCCTGTCGATTTGGCCATATCACCTTCCCGGCCTCTACCCTGGCACCTTGAGCGAGGCTCCAGAAAGCCGAACCTTTAGCCGTTTGTAGGGCTATCGCACCTGCTAGGCCGGTAATCACTAACAGGCAAAGTACCCTGTACAAAAGCGGCTCGCTACCAAAATAATAGTTACCGAAGACGCCGCCGCCTACCAGTAAAAACACCAATGCCCACTTAATGGCATCAAACCGAAAATTCGCCTCTTCGCTCACTGTACTTTTACTCTATGGTTGGTTATCAAGCACAAAAACTATGGAACACCAAGTTGGCAGGCCAGGAGGGACTCGAACCCCCAACACCCGGTTTTGGAGACCGGTGCTCTACCAATTGAACTACTGGCCTATTATTACCTGTTGTTGAAAATATTCTGGCAACTTCTCCGTTACTTTTCCTATGGGCTCCCGAGTAATAGCGACACCGGGGCACTAGCGTCTAGCCAGCCCCCGGTTACCGGAACAACCTTCCACCTATCGCTACTCAATAATTTTAGCCACGACACCAGCGCCAACCGTGCGGCCGCCTTCTCGGATAGCAAACCGTAGGCCATCTTCCATAGCAATGGGCGCGATCAGTGTCACTTCCATCTGTATGTTGTCCCCTGGCATAACCATTTCTACGCCGTCAGGTAACTCACAGGCTCCTGTGACATCGGTGGTACGAAAATAAAACTGCGGACGGTAGCCTTTAAAGAAGGGGGTGTGACGTCCGCCTTCGTCCTTGCTTAAGACATAGACTTCAGCTTCAAACCTGGTGTGTGGAGTGATGCTCCCGGGCTTGGCCAATACTTGACCACGCTCGACTTCTTCTCGCTTGGTACCTCGCAGCAGAACACCAACGTTCTCGCCCGCTCGACCTTCGTCAAGCAGCTTACGGAACATTTCAACACCGGTGCAGGTGGTGGTAGTCGTGTCTTTGATGCCGATGATTTCAATCTCTTCGCCGACTTTCACAATACCTCGTTCGACCCGACCGGTCACCACAGTACCCCGACCAGAGATAGAGAACACGTCCTCGATGGGCATCAGGAAGGCCCCATCAACCGCTCGCTCTGGCTCAGGAATATAGCTGTCGAGGGCTTCTACAAGCTTTTTCACTGCCGTGGTGCCGAGTTCGTTGTCATCTTTACCTTCGAGAGCCATCAGAGCTGAACCAGCAATAATGGGGGTGTCGTCACCGGGGAATTCGTAGGTATCGAGCAGTTCGCGCAGTTCCATTTCGACCAGTTCGATCATTTCGTTGTATTCTTCGGAGCCTACACCGCCGCAGTCTTCAGCCAGTAGATCGGCTTTATTCAGGAATACGATGACATAGGGTACGCCGACCTGACGAGACAGCAGGATGTGCTCTCGGGTCTGGGGCATAGGGCCATCGGTCGCGCCACAGACCAGGATAGCGCCGTCCATCTGAGCAGCTCCGGTAATCATGTTCTTGACGTAATCAGCATGGCCCGGGCAGTCAACATGGGCGTAGTGACGATCCGGGGAGTCGTATTCAACATGGGAGGTGGCAATCGTGATGCCCCGCGCTTTTTCTTCCGGGGCATTATCTATCCCGTCAAAGGCGACCATTTCACCGCCCCACACTTCTGAGCAGACTCGAGTCAATGCCGCAGTTAACGTCGTCTTGCCGTGGTCTACGTGTCCTATCGTCCCTACATTGACGTGGGGCTTATTCCTCTCAAACTTCTCTTTTGCCATGACGCACTCTCCTAAACAGGGCTAACCAAACAATCGAACGTTACGTTCTATTTATACAATCCAAACACAGGGAAAAATGTGGAGCTCATAACCGGATTTGAACCGGTGACCTCTTCCTTACCAAGGAAGTGCTCTACCGACTGAGCTATATGAGCCTCGATTTCTCATGAAACCTGCATCTGGAGCGGGTAGCGGGAATCGAACCCGCATCATCAGCTTGGAAGGCTGAGGTTCTACCATTGAACCATACCCGCAACACCTTACCCGCCACTTAAAGCTCTAATCGATTACCCTTAAATATCTTATGAAATAATACCTTAGCCCATTTTATGGTGGAGGGGGGTGGATTCGAACCACCGAAGCTTGCGCGTCAGATTTACAGTCTGATCCCTTTGGCCACTCGGGAACCCCTCCTCGAAAAAGGGCGAGCATTGTCCTCACTCGCCCCATCTTTGTCAACTTCCTAACCGCTTAAAAAACCAGACTGCTAGTCTGGTTAATTTTGGAGCTGGCGAGAGGAGTCGAACCCCCGACCGGCTGATTACAAGTCAGCTGCTCTACCAACTGAGCTACGCCAGCAAATCCATGCAAAAAAACGGAAGCGCGATTCTATTGGAACTAGGCCTGTGAAGCAACAAATACAGCCCTAACATAGCTAATCAGTTCAACAAAAGTCGACACATCCTGCTTGAGGTCCAAACGACACAAAGTGCAGGCAGAAAAGGTAGCTTGAGCGCTTATATTAATAATAAACGTCGCAAATCATGCTTTGAAGCTGGAGGCCCGGCCTGTTCGTATCAAGCCAAATTTATCCCGATAGTGGCTCAAAAAACCTGAGCAGACATCAACATCCACACGCTCAATACAACACTTCCTGAGGAAACTATCTCATTCCAAATACCTTTAACACCAAATCTTCTTACCTGACTCGAGCATTAGTCTCCCAATTGAAGCATTCCAGAGCAATGCCACTTCCTAATTTACCATTGCGAAACACAAAATTTTCAATACTCTGCGCCGCTCCGATCTGAAGCTGCACTTCCAGCGCATTTAGTCTTTTAAAAGATGGGAGATATCCTCAAAATCCCGATTGCTCACTAAACTCTGTTGTTTTACTCGCAACGATAAAACCAAAATCAAGCATCTCACCGACCAACCGCCTGGGAATCGACTCGTCTATCAATGGATCCCAACACTCGACACTGGCCAAACTTAATTAATCCACTGCCCCATCCATAGCTCCGAACTCGGGAGTGGTTAACTCGAATGGCCTTTCCATAATGACCAGAATATGCTTTGGTTGAACTTCGGAAAAGAAACGTAACGAAGCGATATCCGACCCAATCTGAGAGGTTGCGGAGCCATCGTTCGCTGGCACTGACTGGCCCCTAAACCAGTAATATACAATCAGGTTTATTAAGACTATTGTTGCGAAAAGCCATCTCATGGACAGCTATTACCTCCACAATATTCTTTAAGGTAACGCATACTCTAGCCCATCAAGAACAAGATCAGGGACATGACGCAATTGCTTTTGGTTTAAACACTTAACTAAGGAATCCGAACCGCCACCTGTTAATAACAGGGTTGCAGCACCTTCAACCCGCTGTAACTGACCAAGACTTTTTTCAATCAAAGCGAGCATCATAGTAAAGCACCCATTTTGCACTGCTTCGGCAGTGTTTTGGCCGGGCAACTGGGTACAACTGACATCCGGCCTAAAACGTGCGTTGCCCGTGCCACCGGCAGTGCCTCCGTACAGAGCATCAAACATCATATAAGCCCCCGGCACGATATAACCACCCTGATGCTTTCCTTTAGCATCAACAAAATCAACGGTTAGCGCACTCCCTGCATCGACCACCAAGCATGGCCCCTTGATCAGATTCCAGCTAGCTACCACTGCTAACCACCGATCCACACCGAGGGTTTCCGGCGCTTGATAAGCATTTACAACACCGGCAACACGCGTTTTCGATACTGCAAATTCAGGTACAACACCGGCCTTGCCCGCGAGCCATCGTGTCAGGTTTTCGCCCAATTCTCTTCCCGCAACATTGGACACTCGGGCTCTTTCCAAAGCAAATTGATGATCGATTAAAGGAAACCAGTCTTCCTGCCGGTGACCCACCGTGCCACGAAGCGGAGTCAGGCCCTGATTAGAAACTCGCCATTTTATGGCGCTGTTACCCGCATCTATGTCAAGAATCACTCCAGGCTCCGTAAACTAATTTCTCCACCACTGAAGGCACGCTGTGCGCCGTCTATTTCGAGACAAATAGCCCCCGTATCCGTGACTCCCCGAGCGATACCCTCAACAACTCTGCCCGGCGTAGACAGCCTAACCTTTTCATCCCGATGGCCATCAAAGCCCTCCCATGCCGGCCGATAATGCTGAAAGCCAAGATCTGCATAGGTCGATAACAACGGCAACAGTTCGGAAAGAATCGCCGCAGCCAGACCGTTGCGGCTAACATGTTGATAATGTCCAAGGTCTGCCCAGGGCTGATCTATCTTTGTGTTTTCAGGCATGGCAAAGTTCACTCCAATACCCACAACGACCTGGCACCGACCAACGGGATCTCCTAGCATTTCCAGCAATATACCACCCACTTTACGCCTGTTTACCAAAATGTCATTTGGCCACTTGAGACCAATATCTTCTACCCCCAAATTTTGAATCGCACTACACACTGCGACACCGACACCCAAACTCAGACCTTCTAAAGCGGCAACCCCATCGTCAAAATCCCAGGTAGAAGAAAGATAAATATTACGCCCAAAAGGACTTACCCACTGACGACCAAGGCGGCCTCGACCCTGGGTTTGTCGCTCCGCCATGCAAACATAGCCTTTCGCGACTCTCTGCCCAACCTGCTCACGCGCATAGGTGTTTGTAGAATCGACATGATCGAGTAGATCAAGTTTTTCTAACAGCAATGCCGATTCTGCCGACATCGTCTCCAAAATAACTGGCTTAGATAGGAGCTCTAAATGCTCGGCGATACGATAACCCTGTCCTTTAACTTTTTGTATAGGAACGCCCCACTCCTGTAACTGCTTTAGGTGCTTCCACACAGCGGTTCGACTGATACCTAGCTGAGCGCCTATGGATGGCCCAGACACCCAATTACCCTCAACCAATATGTCCAGCACCGCTCTCCAAGTATTACTCATTTCCCTTCTCTATCGCCCGTTGTATCATCTCTGCTTCCGTCTACCGGCTTTAACCGCTGTTAGCGCCGATAAAACCAATGCCCAGCGCAAAAGCAATTAAGGCAAAAAGGCGTTTTAATAGTTTTGCAGGGAGACGATGCGCCAGCAGAGCACCCAACCGTGCAAAGGGGATACTGGTCAGCGCGATACCAAAAAAAGCGGGTAAATAAACGAATCCAAGCGCTCCCTCCGGTAACCCACTAACGCCCCAGCCCCGATAAATGAAAGTGCCAGCACCGAGACAGGCTATAGGGAAACCCAGGGCCGCCGAAGTAGCAATAGCTCTGGCAATACTAACGTTACAATAAGCCATGTAAGGCACACTCAGAGAGCCACCACCAATACCGAAAATGCCGGAAATAAACCCAATACCTCCTCCATTAACGGCACCCATCATGGGTCCTGGAAGCTCCCGATGCGGCCTTGGGTTACCCCCCAGAGCCATCTGGCAAGCGACGAATATCAAAAAGCCCCCAAAAAGATTCTGTAAAGTTGGCCCAGACAGTGCGGTAGCGAATACCCCTCCACCAATTGCACCCAGTCCCAGCCCCGGTATCATCCACAGAACCACAGGCCAGAGCACAGCTTCTTTGCGATGGTGAGTGTAGATTGAGCTCAGCGAGGTCACAACGATGGTTGCCAGTGACGTCCCTATCGCTAAATGAGTCAGCACTCTGCCATCAATCAACGCCAAACTGAAGCAATAAATCAATACGGGCACGATGACTGCGCCCCCACCCAGGCCGAACAGCCCACCAATCAGACCCGCTATCGCGCCAGCAAACAGATATATAAGGAAAGAATCCATGATAAATCGCTAAAAAAGAGACGTATTATCGGCGCTTTCGAGTCTACGGTACATGCATGTGCACAGACTATTGCCTTTTACGATTTACGCTCGCTACATTACCCTTCAAAGACCTATTAAACACAAGAAATTTTAACGTCGATTTAGGGCATAAAAAAACCCCTGTAGAATACTCTACAGGGGTTTTGATTTAGATGCCTGGCAATGACCTACTCTCACATGGGGAAACCCCATACTACCATCGGCGATAACGCGTTTCACTTCTGAGTTCGGGATGGGATCAGGTGGTTCCACGTCTCTATGTTCGCCAGACAAACTGGTTTTACTTCAGCTTTTGAAAACTATCGAGCTGATAGTGGCATTGATTCTTCCCAGATTTTTGGGGAGGGCCACCAGAGGATATTTCATATCCTCAGTACAAAAAAATAAATGTATTGTTGAAGCACTACCTGTCAAAAAATATTTCCCGGCTTATGTGTCCTAACACTTATGCTCTCGCATCTGTCCAGCTCATATGCATCGCACACAATCGTTTCTATTATATGGTCAAGCCTCACGGGCAATTAGTACTGGTTAGCTCAACGCCTCACAGCGCTTCCACACCCAGCCTATCAACGTCGTAGTCTTCAACGGCCCTTTAGGAGAGTTAAAGTCCCAGGGAGATCTAATCTTGGAGGGGGCTTCCCGCTTAGATGCTTTCAGCGGTTATCCTGTCCGAACATAGCTACCGGGCAATGCCACTGGCGTGACAACCCGAACACCAGAGGTTCGTCCACTCCGGTCCTCTCGTACTAGGAGCAGCTTTCCTCAAATCTCCAACGCCCACGGCAGATAGGGACCGAACTGTCTCACGACGTTCTAAACCCAGCTCGCGTACCACTTTAAATGGCGAACAGCCATACCCTTGGGACCGGCTTCAGCCCCAGGATGTGATGAGCCGACATCGAGGTGCCAAACACCGCCGTCGATGTGAACTCTTGGGCGGTATCAGCCTGTTATCCCCGGAGTACCTTTTATCCGTTGAGCGATGGCCCTTCCATACAGAACCACCGGATCACTAAGACCTACTTTCGTACCTGCTCGACTTGTCAGTCTCGCAGTCAAGCACCCTTATGCCATTGCACTCATAGCATGATTTCCGACCATGCTTAGCGTACCTTCGTGCTCCTCCGTTACTCTTTGGGAGGAGACCGCCCCAGTCAAACTACCCACCAGACACTGTCCCTGACCCGGATAACGGGTCCTAGGTTAGAACCTCAAACATACCAGGGTGGTATTTCAAGGATGGCTCCACGACAACTAGCGTTCACGCTTCAAAGCCTCCCACCTATCCTACACAAATAGGTTCAAAGTTCAGTGCCAAGCTATAGTAAAGGTTCACGGGGTCTTTCCGTCTAGCCGCGGGTACACTGCATCTTAACAGCGATTTCAATTTCACTGAGTCTCGGGTGGAGACAGTGTGGCCATCGTTACGCCATTCGTGCAGGTCGGAACTTACCCGACAAGGAATTTCGCTACCTTAGGACCGTTATAGTTACGGCCGCCGTTTACCGGGGCTTCGATCAAGAGCTTCGCCGAAGCTAACCCCATCAATTAACCTTCCGGCACCGGGCAGGCGTCACACCCTATACGTCCACTTACGTGTTTGCAGAGTGCTGTGTTTT
>CALODO010000001.1:0-152500 GCA_942492235.1 uncultured Gammaproteobacteria bacterium | reverse complement strand
CCAAATTTACTACCGTCAGTCTTGGTAACCAGCGGTAAGGTCAAGCCATACGCCTGGGCCTGATGCATTCGCCGGGTCAGGTCAATACCGCCGGTGATATTACCCCATTGATCGGAACCGCCGATCTGCACCGTGCAATTATATTGGCGATAAAGCTCAGAAAAATCGAAACTTTGTAATAGCAGGTAGGAAAATTCGGTGAAGGATATACCCGCACCCTCGCGATCTATCCGCTGTCGAACAGATTCTTTCTGAATCATGGCATTGACCGAAAAGTGCTTACCGATATCCCGCAGGAAATCCAATGTAGGCATTGATCCGACCCAATCCAGGTTATTAACTATCTCTGCCGCACCAGGGCCGGCATCAAAATCGACGAACTGTGAGACCTGGCTCTGTAGACGAGCCACCCAGTGCGCAACCACATCCTGAGTATTTAACTGGCGTTCTTCTGCCTTATGACTCGGATCACCAATAAGACCTGTCGCCCCGCCGACCAGGATCAATGGCTTATGGCCACTGGTCTGAAATCGGCGCAGGGCTAGTAAAGGCACCAGACTACCGATATGAAGACTATCAGCTGTCGGGTCAAAACCGCAGTAGACAGTGCGTGGCTCCTTGAGGTGGGCGACGAGCTCATCGCCACTGGTCATTTGTGCCACCAACTCCCGCTCACACAAATCCGCTATTACATCGGAACGCAGTTCAGACATTTGGCTCTATATCCTCTGTCTAACAAAAAAGACGGCAGACAATACCTTATCCCAATTCAAAAACAAGGGCTGTAATTCTCAAAAGCTGGAATTTCAGCTTTAACCAAAATAGTTTTTTTGTTATAAGTCGTCGGCTTAGGAACAAAACCTACAAAGATGGTGCAATACTGATATGAATACGCCAGAAAGAAAGCAAAATCCTGACTTTTGGAATAAATTGTCCGTGACAACGTTCCCCCGTCGCCACCTGTTCACAGCCGGGGGAGTTACGATGACCATCATCATTTTATTATCACTGCTGCCATCTGATAATGTTGAGGCTAATCGCCGTGTGCAAACACTTGAGCTTCCTAGCAACACCTTAATCCCACCTCTCGACAAAGAATCCGCCCGAGTCAACAACAGGCCTGTAGCAATATCAGACACCACGACCAACCCGCATAAGCAGTGGCTGCCCACGACATTAATCAGTGGCGACAATCTCACCTCCGTTTTTAGGCGTCTCAACCTGAATGATAGTGATGTCTACCTGGTAGCCAACGCCAGTACCGAATCCGCACAGCTAAAGCGCTTAAAGCCCGGAGAGACCATAGCCATCGCAGTCAACGACGATGGTTTGCTTGAGGAAGTTAAATACACACGCTCGAGGCTCGAACATTACCTCTATCGTCGTAACGACAAGGGCTTTGAGGGCGAGAAAATCCTCTATGAGGCTAAAATTGTTCCAAACTTTGAACAAGGAGTAATAGAAAACTCCCTGTTTCTTGACGCTAGCCGCACGGGCTTGACCGAAGCCAAAATCATGGAGCTTGCCAACATATTTGGTTGGGATATAGATTTCGCTCTGGATATACGCAAAGGCGACCGCTTCAGTGTGCTTTACGAAGAGAAATTCCATGAAGGTGAAAAGGTCGGCGATGGCAATATCCTCGCCGCCTCATTCACCAATCAGGGCAGAACTTTCGACGCGGTACTTTTTAGAGAGGCTGATGGCTCGATGAATTATTATGCCCCGGACGGCAAACCCATGCGCAAAGCTTTTTTGCGCGCGCCGCTCGACTTTACTCGTATCAGCTCTAATTTTAATTTGCGTAGAAAACACCCCATACACAAAAAAATTAAAGCCCACAGAGGTGTTGACTATGCAGCATCCCGTGGCACACCGGTTTATGCTGCCGGTAATGGCAAGGTGGTTGCCTCGGGTTACAGCAAGGCTAACGGCAACTATGTCTTCATTAAACATGGCGAGCGGTTTGTGACCAAATACCTGCACCTGGACAAACGCAAAGTCCGTAGAGGCGACAGCGTCAAACAACGCCAAACTATCGGCACAGTGGGCTCGACAGGCTACGCAACCGGGCCTCATCTGCACTATGAATTTCTGGTCAGTGGCGTCCATCGAAATCCAAGAACTGTCAAACTACCGGAAGCCACACCCATAGCTGCCAGTAAAAAGGCCATCTTTGCAACACAAACTACCCCCTTGCTCGCCAGATTAAAACAGTTGGGTGGCACACAGATCGCATCGACCTCCCCAAATAAGTAAGCTGCCCTGTGGCAAATACTGCTCCAGGCCGCCTGTTTATTGGGCTTATGTCCGGCACTAGCATTGACGGCATCGACGCCCTGTTGGCCGAATTTTCCGACACTGGAAGACCCGTCGTACTGGGCTGGCACAGCCATAGCATCCCCGATTCGCTACGGGAGGATCTCAACACTCTAAGCACACCTGGCTCCGACACTATCGACCTGCTTGGTCAAGCTGACCAAGCCCTTGGCGAGCTGTTCGCTGAAGCAACACTGGCGTTGTTGGAGACTTGCACGGTAGCACCACAACAGGTCACCGCTATAGGCAGTCACGGACAAACCATCCGCCATCGCCCCCCTGGCAAGCAGCAAGCCCGTCCGTTCACATTACAAATTGGCGATCCTAATATCATTGCATCGCGAACCGGTATTACCACTGTGGCGGATTTTCGTCGCGCTGATATCGCTGCCGGTGGCCAGGGCGCACCTCTGGCACCCGCATTTCATAAACATGTTTTTAGCCACCCCAAGAAAAATAGAGTAATTATCAACATTGGCGGTATGGCTAATATCACCTGGCTGCCAACCAAGGGAGAGGCTACTGGATTTGATACCGGCCCCGGGAATCGGCTTCTAGATTACTGGAGCCAGCAACATTTAAAGAGACCCTTCGACGACAAAGGTCAATGGGCTAAGCAACACAAATCCAACTCGGCGTTACTGTCCCTTTTTAAAAGCCATCCCTTTTTTATCGAGTCGGCACCGAAAAGCACAGGGAGAGAAGTCTTTAACGAGCGATGGCTACATCAACAACTAGCATTGTATGGGCAGGAATTAACACCGGGTGAGGTGCAGGCTACTCTATTAGCTTTAACAGTCCAAACTATCGGCGAAAACATCTCTGCTCTTCCGAACCCTATCCATGAGGTTTATATTTGTGGAGGGGGAGCTTACAACAAGGAGCTGGTCAGTGGTCTACAAAAAGCACTCGCACCCACCTCAGTCGCTAGCACTGATATTTTAGGAGTGAATCCAGATCAGGTCGAAGCCCTAGCTTTTGCGTGGCTAGCACAACGGACCTTAGCCGGCCAGACCGGCAATCTACCGGCCGTTACCGGCGCTCGAAAAGAGGTCATGCTAGGAGGTATCTACCCAGGCAAAGCCTGGAAAGACTAAGCCCATCTCCCGGGATAACTTTGCTCAAAACTAGATTTAGAAAGACACGCGGCTCTCTTCACCGCTCAGCTTAATCAATTCGGCGGGCCTGAACGCTACTAATAAAAGGAAATAGCTTTGCTACGTTGCTTTCAAGAAGGCACCGACACGTGCGAGAGGTTTTAGTATCGTCCACATTTAACGTCGACAACGGGTCGCCATGTCAACAATGGATCTACAAATTTGTAATTGTGCCTAAAAAATATCTCTACCTCGGGATCATCGAGCACAAAGGCGATAACAGAGAATAGCGAACTCATGGTTGTCCAGATAACACCGTTCTGCTTTTAGCAGTCCCCACTCCACCTCGTCACAATCATCCTGGCCTATCCGGGGCTGGTAACCAGGCGCAACTAGCCTGGCTAACAGCAAAAAGCCGACGGATTTATTTATACTACAGGAGGGTAACAAGCACTTCATAAGTGCCGCGGCTTGACTAGTGCTACTTAAACAGAGAATGAAGCACCACAACCACAAGTGGTCGCAGCGTTGGGGTTATTAACAATGAACCGCGACCCCTCAAGGCCCTCGGTGTAGTCCACCTCCGCACCTGCGAGGTATTGAAAACTCAATGAGTCGACCAAAACCGATACGCCATCACTGTCTATCTTAGTATCATCTTCGGCGATGCTCTCATCAAAAGAAAAGCCATACTGGAAACCCGAACAACCACCACCTGTTACAAACACCCGTAAATTTAGCGAAGGATTACCTTCTTCGTTCACCAGGCTCTTTACTTTCTCAACCGCCTTGGGGGTTATATTGACTGAAGTCGGAGTAAATGTTGCTGCACCGCCCATGATGGACCCCTGCAATAAAATGAAAAATTAAGTGCTACCCCCTGATATGGGGGTACCTGTAGACAATTACAATATCAAGCTGGCTTCGTCAATTCACGACGATTCAGAGCACCACTAGCGGCGCCACTTTGATCATTCACCTGATCAACCCGGACAGCACTTGATTTAGCCAGCTTCTGATCCGGCTTGCCCTGCACCAGACTACCATTGACCTGCGCACCTTTTGCCACCTCAAGAACAGTATAGTAGACGTTGCCTTCGACCACAGCGCCGTTGGCAAGTTCGACAAGTTTGTCGGCATAGATGTCGCCCTTAACGCGGCCACTGACTACCACAGATGGCGCTCGAATCTCTCCCCGCACCAGGCCTTTATCAAGCACCGTGACTCGGGGTTCGCCTCCTTCCTGGGACATAATATTGCCGGTTATTTCGCCTTCAACAACGAGAGACCCGTGAAATTTCAGCTCGCCTAACACGTGGGTTCCTTCGGCGATCACCGTCGGTGTTTTTGTAGTGAGTTTTCCAGTATTTTTCTTACGCATCTTCTACTCGCCAGACATCAGCCCAGTCAAACGTCAAATCATGTCGTCGGGCAGGGAGCTTTTCAGGCCATGCACTTATCAACAAACTTTGTGGAACAAAATACTCCGGCAATTTTATTACCCCTTCTATCACACGAAAATACTTTAATTTTGTTGTCGCGGTCGCCGATACTCTCTGCTCATCTAGCTCGGCCAGGGTGTAACTTTTGACCTCTCCATCCTGCTGGCCATTTACCTGTAATGAGTAGGCTGCCAAAACCGTTTTTAATTTCTCTGCCTGCTGTCTGATCACAAAACTATAAGCAAATAATAATGGTTCACCAGCGGATTTGATACTGACATTAAGAATATGTAAACCGTCGTGAATATTGTCAGGTCTCAACAGCTTGCTATACAACTTCAACTCTTCTTCCTGTGCTGACAGTTGTGCGTCCAGGCTTGCTACCGATTTCCGCAAACTCTCCAAAGCCTGATGATCGATAGCCTTTGCGGCTCGCAGGCCGATCAATTCAGCAGCTTGCTGGTCGATCAGCATCTTTTGCTCCAGCAACTGCGAAGCACTGTCCCTGCCTGCTGTCATTTGGTCACCATAATATCGGCTTCCCAACAAAGTCCCGAGCAAAAAGATAAGCAGGCCAACCGCGATCGTTTGAAACCTTTGCTTGCCCTTTATCAGACAGCACGGGCGCCAACTTGCTTTCATGGCAGAAGCGGCGGGGCCATCAAGCCCCGCGTTTCGGGCAAACCAAAGAGCACATTCATATTCTGTACCGCCTGACCGGAGGCACCTTTAACCAAATTATCGATCACCGACATCACCACAACTTTTTGCTTTCCTTGCGGGCGAGTTACGCCAATTCGACAGATATTGGCCCCTCGGACACTGCGAGTCTGTGGGTAGCTCTCACTGGGTATAACGTCGACAAAAGGCTCATCAGCATAATATCGTTCATAGAGTGCTTGCAGATCGACATTCTCTTTGCCTGAGAGCAACGTGCTGTAGAGGGTCGAATGAATGCCGCGAATAATGGGTAACAGGTGTGGCACAAAGGTGAGCTCTACCTCACCGTTCGCCAGCCCGGCGAGCTCCTGCTCAATCTCAGGCAAATGCCGATGTCCAGAAACCCCGTAGGCCTTGAAGTTATCACTGACTTCTGTATGCAAATTATTGACGTTGGCTCCACGACCCGCACCGCTGGCACCAGAGGCTGAACTGGCGATCAAATCATTGACCACGACCAAACCTTCGCGAAGTAAAGGTAAAAATCCCAGCAACACACTAGTTGGATAGCAGCCAGGGCAGGCGATCAACTGGGCGTTGCGAACATTGTCGCGATTAACTTCTGGCAAACCGTAAACTGCTTCACTCACCACATCCGGGCAAGCATGGGTCTGCCCGTACCATTGCTCCCACACCGCAATATCTTTAATTCGAAAATCGGCCGACAGGTCAATTACCTTTGTACCTCGCGCCAATAAATCAGGCACCATAGCTTGCGCAACCCCGTGGGGGGTCGCGAAAAAGACCAAATCCGACTCGCTGAGCTGAACAACATCCGGCTCACTGAACTGCAGGTCGAAATGACCCCGCAAATTAGGGAATAAATCACTCACTGAACGTCCACTTTCCGCTCGCGATGTAATAGCGTTCAATGCCACGTCGGGATGTCCCGCTAATAGGCGCAATAATTCGACGCCGGTATAACCGGTGCCACCAACAATACTCACATTAATCACAAGGCAATTCCTGAAACCGTACCGATAACGCAAAATAACTGCCTATAATACCGGAAGATAGGCGCGCTTACCCTGTGCAAATGATCACAAATTCGGCCAATGAACGATTACACATGAATAATTCGAACAGGGCATCAACAGAAAACAGGGAAACGCGCGATCAATAATATTCTGCTTAAATTTCGTCTGCGCCGCCCACGCCGACGCACTACCGCAGCTGGCCATTTTAGGTGTTTTGAGTGGCTTTGCGACAGGTCTTATTGCCGTGGCATTCCGCCTGGCCATGAAATGGCCTCTGCGCACCATGTTGCCCGAAAACAACAGTGAGGGCTTTGAAGCCTTATCTCCCTTGCTCCGGTTCCTGCTGCCACTGGTTGGCGCTCTGGTGATCGGTGTTATCTTTCACTTCAACAGTAAGCAAGCTCAATGCCTCGGTGTTGGCTATGTTATTGAACGCCACCAGAATCACCAGGCCCATTTACCCTTACGTAACGCAGTACTGCAATGCTGACCTTACATAGCTATACCCTGCGCTTAAAAATCTCAGCTCTCGCCCTCCGCTTACTGGCAGCCGGACTCATTGCTGGCTGCGCTGGGGTATTAGTGCCTCAGATCATGGGCATAGATTACGACACTGTCGAGCTGGCCATGCTCGGCCAGGCCAGCTTCGTATATTTTGCGGTCCGCTGATCTATCCCGCCACCTGCAATCAGACACTCTGCAAGCAAGCATTGATCTAATGGATATCCCCGGTGAACGTTGGCGTTTGTATCTTATCCACCCCCGGGCCACACTCAATGAAGCGCTAAAGCTGATACGGCAAAAAATGGTTACGCTGTATAGGTAAGTCAAACCGAGCCGTTATCTCAAACAGATATCGCCGGCATCGTCACTCAGAAAGATATTGATCGTTACTATCAATAAACCACTAAAAACTAATTACTAAAAACAAGCCACCCAGATGAATCACGACTCGCAATACACCGGCCAAAGGATACAATCACCAAAGCCTGACCACCATCCTTCCTAACCAGCTAATACCCCAACGGAGTTAAGCAATGCCCCATGAGTGGATCGAAGCCCTGCACATTATCAGCGTCGTGTGTTGGTTCGCAGCCCTGTTTTACCTGCCCAGATTATTTGTCTATCACGCCCAGGCCGATGATCAGCCAAGTATCGAGCGGTTCAAGATTATGGAACGCAAACTATACCAAGGCATAGGCACACCCGCGATGCTCGCCACACTGACCTTTGGTGTATGGCTGGCGAGCTTTGCACCGGATTATTACCTGGCTCAGCACTGGTTTCTCGCCAAAGTTGGATTAATTCTAACGCTCGTTGCTTACCACGTCCTGTGTGGGCATTTGATCCAGCAATTTCGAGAAAATAAAAACCAGCGTAGCCACGTGTTTTTTCGCTGGTTCAATGAATTTCCGGTTCTAATACTCATCGGGATTGTCATTATGGTGGTGGTAAAACCCTTCTAATGTCGCTATCTACTTAAATCGCTAGCGCAACTACCATGACCAACAGTAAGGCCAACGCTCGCACTGAAGCCATCGTCACGGCACCCATAGCCGGTGCCCTGTTTCGCCTTACCGCACCCATGGTTGGCGGCATTATTGCACTCATGGCTCTGGGCCTGGCTGATGCCTATTTTATTGGCCAGCTTGGCCTTAGCGAACTGGCTGCCCTGGGTTTCGTGTTACCGGTCACTCATGGCGTCAACAGCATCGGGCTCGGGCTGGGAATGGCCCTGTCGGTACTGGTATCGCGTTTATTTGGCCAACAAAATATCTCTTTAGCGGCGCGCTTAATTACCGATGGTCGACTACTTATACTCACCGCCGGCATTGCTTTACAGATCATTTTGTATTCCCTTCAAACCCTTATCTTCCGCTCAATGGGTGCTGACAGTGTTATTCTGATTCATATCAAGGATTTCATGATCTTATGGCTACCCGTAGTACCCATTATGCTGCTGACCCTGACCAGCAACTCCACGCTACGTGCCATTGGCAGCCCGGCTAAGTCGGCTGTTATTCTGACCCTGTTAGCGGTATTAAATGGCCTGCTCGACCCCTTACTAATCTTTGGTTTTGGCCCCCTTCCGGGTCTCGGAATGGGTGGCGCGGCGCTGGCGACGTCCATTGCCTGGCTGGTGACTTTTTTGGTCTCCGACTACATTCTTGGCGTTCAGGAAAAGTTGATTTTAAAAGGCAAGATTCATATTGAGACACTTCTAGCCAACTGGCAGGAAATAACCCAGATTGGTATTCCGGCAATTTTTGCCAATTTCATGACCCCCTTTTCAGCGGCCATACTCACCGCGATGGTGGCTCAATACGGTACCGAGGCCGTGGCGGGGTTTACCGTGGCCACGAGGATCGAAGCACTATGTCTGTTGGTAATATTTGCGCTGTCATCGACACTACCCATGTTTATCGGCCAAAACATTGGCGCGGGACGCATCGACCGCATCCACAAAGCGCTGTTCGGAGTACTGTGGTTTAGCGTTATTTTCCAGACCCTGGTCTGGCTATTAGTGCTTATCAGCGCGAGCACCATTGTCTCTGCATTCAGCAACAATGCACAAGTCAACCTTGTAGCGAGCCATTATCTATGGATAGTGCCGCTCAGTTATACCGGACAGGCCGTGGGGATTATGGTTATGGTTTCGCTGAATGTACTTAAGCGACCCAAAACCGCCTTATTAATCGCTGGATTACGTCTTTTAATCATCAACCTCCCTCTGGCCTATATAGGCGGGCTACTCGGAGGAACGACGGGTCTGTTTTATGGTTATGCCGTAGGCAATCTTATTTCTGGCCTGATGACCTGGAAAGTTATGAAGGTAGTCTGGCTGGAAGAAACCGAGGGACGCCTGGTCCTATAATGTGCTGCTTTACTGGCTGGGTATGAAAAGCCCGCCCAACCAATGCTCAAATCATCCATCAGAGAACAATTGCTATGTCCCTTTCAGATATTCTGTTTACCCGCGCCTCAAAACATATTCCCGGCGGCGTAAATTCTCCAGTCAGAGCATTTCGCGCCGTTGGTGGCACGCCGATATTTTTCGATCGTGCCTCGGGGCCGTATTTGTACGACGTCGATGGCAAGCGTTATATCGATTATGTGCAATCCTGGGGGCCGATGATTCTGGGGCACGGAGATGCCTCCGTACTCGATAGCATTCGCCAACAACTGGACAAGGGTCTAACCTTTGGCGCACCCACCGAACTAGAAACCACACTCGCCGACATGCTCTGCGCACAGGTGCCGGGGCTGGACATGGTACGCATGGTCAACTCCGGCACCGAAGCCACCATGAGCGCCATCCGTCTGGCTCGCGCCTACACCAACAGAGACAAGATCATCAAGTTTGAAGGTTGCTACCACGGCCATTCAGATTCACTGCTAGTCAAGGCGGGTTCCGGGGCCTTAACCCTGGGCGTGCCCAGCTCGCCCGGTGTTCCAGGCAGCCTCGCAGATCACACTATCACTCTCACTTACAATGACAGCGCCAGCGTACAAACTGCGTTTGCTGAGCTTGGCGATCAGGTCGCTTGTGTGATCGTCGAACCGGTTGCTGGCAATATGAGCTGCATACCCCCAGAGGCGGGTTTTCTTGAAACATTACGCGAACAATGCACGCAGTCGGGTAGCTTGCTTATTATTGATGAAGTCATGACCGGCTTTCGCGTTGGCCCTCAGGGAGCTATTGGCCGCTACGATATTGACGCTGATCTGATCACCCTCGGCAAAGTGATCGGCGGCGGCATGCCGGTCGGTGCCTTCGGCGGTAAGCGAGCGATTATGAATCAATTGGCACCCCTTGGACCGGTCTATCAGGCCGGCACTTTATCCGGCAACCCAGTGGCAATGGCGGCGGGTATTGCTACCTTAAAAAAGATCGCTGAAGCGGGCTTTTACAACACTATTTTTGAACACACCACCATGTTAGTAAATGGCCTGCAGGAAAAGGCAGATGCTGCGGGCATTGCTTTTACCACCAACCAGGTCGGCTCGATGTTTGGGATATTTTTTACAGATAAACCAGCGATCAGCAACTTTGAGCAAGTCATGGCCTGCGATACTGAGCGTTTCAACTGGTTTTTCCACGGCATGTTAGAGCAGGGGGTTTATCTCGCTCCAGCGGCCTATGAAGCTGGCTTTATGTCAAAAGCTCATACGGAGAATCTTATTAACGATACTTTGAATGCTGCTGAACGGGTATTTAACACCTTACCCAAAGAACATTTGGCTTAAATCAACTAAATATCAAGGCGATGCCCTCTAACTACCGCACCAGGTGATGAGAGCAGACTGTTCACTAGTGACTTTTCCAAAAGATTCAGAAGTGAGAACGAGTGCCCAACTTTTCAGCGAGTGCATAAAACTTCTTGCCAAAACAGGCGCTCGAAGTAAAATGCTAACATCTCACCAAATATTAGTAACATCAGGGAATGATGCGGGAATAGTAGCTCAGGGAACGATGCGAGAATATTTCGAAAAATTAGGCCCCACGCGGACGCTAGTACTCGTAACCCTGGCCGCCGCATCTGGAATGTCCGCAATAACATGCTTAGGTTTCCATTTAAGCGGTATTGCGGTGATTTCTACCTACATTCTGATTCCTGTTTTTGCGACATTTATTGCCTTACCCATCGCTGCCTACCCACTTATCAGTCTGCTCTTTAAGACTTTTTCTCTGGAACAAACCAATTACCGGCTGGCAACCTACGACCAACTGACAAATTTGATGAGCCGTAGTGCTTTTATTTCCAGTGCTGACTCCTATTTAAATCTGGCCAGAAGGAAACAGGCACCTTTTGCTATTGCCTTTTTAGACCTGGATAACTTCAAACAAGTGAATGACCAACTGGGGCACGCCACAGGTGATCTATTATTGAAAGAAATCGGCAAAACTTTGAATGCTATTCGCCGCAAAAGCGACATGATCGGACGTTACGGCGGTGACGAGTTCGTTATTCTTCTTCCTGAAACCGATCTGTCCGGTGCCGAATATTTCACCGACAGAATACATCAGGCGGTCAAAAGCATAGTCCTCCCCGAACAAGACTCAACAGACATTTCGGTCAGCATTGGCGTCAGTACCCGCCGACAGGATAATCAGCACATGACCCTGGAAGGGTTGGTAGACCAGGCAGACGAGGCTCTCTACATGGCAAAATCAGGAGGCAGGAGTCGAACAGTCTTTTATGTTAAGAAAGGCCCGGCCAGGAAAACTACACACTATTCTCATCGACAACCCTTGCTGGGAACCCCCGAAGCCGCCTAAATGTTACAAATTTAACCGGCCTAATGCTCCAATGCCTCTGGCAATTCTTTAAGCCACGGTTCGCGCAATGAGAAACAAACCGCTGGCGCTCAAAACTATCGCTGGGCCCACAGGTACATCCCATAACAGCGAGCTTATTAGCCCCAGACAAACACCTGCCGCTGCCAGCATGCTGGCCCCTAGAGCCATTTGTTCGGGTGTTTTGCTGAATTGTCGAGCGGCAGCGGCGGGAATAATTAGCAGTGCAGTGATTAATAAAACACCGACGATTTTCATCGATATAGCCACCGTCAACGCCAGCATGAGCCTGAGCATAACTTTGTAGCGGTACACTGGAATGCCTTCAACGCTGGCAAGATCTTCATGAACCGTCGTCGCCAGGATGGGTGACCACTGAACCTTGAGCACTACTAATACAACGATCGACAAAACCCACATAGTGATCACTTCTAACGCGGTAACCGTGAGGATATCACCAAACAACAGTGCCTCCATATCAGTTCGCCCACCAGGCACCAGGGTGATCGCTACCAGCCCCAAAGCCAGAAAAGCATGGGAAAAGATACCCAACATGGTGTCAGTCGCCAATTTTTGTCTATCTTCAAGTACAGTGAGCAGAATAGCGACCAATACGCAGGTCACTGTCGTCATGACTCCTCCTTCCACCGATAACCAAAGCCCCAGAGCAATACCCAACAAGGCACTATGAGCAAGGGTATCGCCAAAATAGGCCATACGCTGCCAAACCACGAGAGACCCCAGTGGCCCAGCCACCATAGCAACTGCCAAACCTGCCAATAATGCTAGTAAAAGAAAATCATAGGCCGCCATCTGTCACCTCAGTCCCGGTAACGGTGTCATTAACCACCTCCAGATTAAGCTCGTGATGATGGTCATGATGATGGGTATACAAAGCGGTTTTGGCGCCAAATAATTCGACAAAAGCTGGGTCGACTGAGACTTGCTGCGGGTTACCCGAACAACACACATGCTGATTCAAGCAAATCACCTGATCCGTGGCCGCCATAACCAGGTGTAAGTCATGGGAAACCATAAAAACGGCACAGTTAAGCTGATCACGGAGTCCTGCTATGAGTTGATAAAGCTTCTCCTGACCACTGACGTCAACACCCTGCACAGGTTCGTCGAGAACCAGCAGATTAGGTTTTCTCAACAACGCCCTGGCCAGCAACATACGCTGGGTTTCGCCACCCGATAAGTTTTGTACAGGATGGTTTATCAATTGGGCAATACCCGTTCTTTGCAAAGCCTCAAGGCACAGGCTTTTGTCGGACTCCGCAAACTGCAGGAACCGGCCAACCTGTAGCGGCATTGTTGATTCGAGAAGAAGTTTTTGAGGCATATAACCGATACGAAGTCCTGGAAAACGCTCCACTTTTCCCTGATCAGGGCTCAACAAACCAAGCACAAGCTTAACCAGAGTGGTTTTGCCAGCACCATTAGGCCCAATCAAGGTGATAATCTGTTTATTTTCGATGCTTAAATCAACACTCTGCAGTACGAGTTGTTCACCAAATTGTTTTGAAACCCCCTCAAGGTTTATCAGCGTATCCTTACTCATGACGAGGTGTCCTGTGTGACGCCCGTATCTTGTGATAAATCCTCTGAGGGCAACTCACCATCCTGGCAGACAGGACAAAGACCACTGACCTCAATCGTCTGAGATTCAATGGCAAAGCCCGAGCGCGAGGCCGTAGTGACAAGAGCATTATTGACAGCATCCACACTACACTCGGCCGCACTCCTACACACGCGGCACACCATAAACACGTTACTGTGTACGCTACCGGGAAACGGGCAACCTATATAAGCATTCAAGGACGCCAGACGATGGATCAAGCCCCGGGCCAACAAAAAATCGAGGGCGCGATAAACTGTCGGCGGCATAATCCTTTTAGCACTGAATTCAGACAATTGCTCGATAATATCGTACGCACCCAAAGGGCGATGACTTTGCCATATCAATCTTAATACCCTCTCGCGAATCGGCGTTAGACGCGCGCCGTCCCGGGCGCACAGAGCCTGGGCCTGGTGTAAGGCTGCGTTCTGGCAGCGTAGATGATCATGCTGTCGGTAAGCTACTTTGGAATTGGTTATCATAAAGCACCTCGATAATTAGGTGTTATAGTATTGCAAAAGTGGAGGTTGGGTTAATCCCGGTTCGACTCTGTAGCCTGGACAGATATAGTCACCGGGTCTGGCTAGACAAACTCTCCCTGGCTATAATTTCGTTATAACATAACATGAATTACATTTATGAAAAACACACCACGCCTAATCGCTCTGCTCAGCCTGTTGTTTTTGTCGACACCTGTCTGGGCTAAGCCTGTCATAGTGACCTCTATACGCCCTCTGACTATGATCGTTCAGGCAATTGTCGGCAACAATATCGAGGTCCGCCAGTTACTACCCGACACCGAAGAGCCCCACCACTACTCTTTGCGCGTCTCGGACAAACTGGCCCTCAACCAGGCCGACCTTGTGATTTGGGTTGGCCCCGAGCTAGAATCCTTTCTACTGCGGGCGGTAAACAACCTGAATCCTGAAAAAGTGCTCACCTCAAGCTCCCTGGCAGATATCCAGCCAGCCAATAATGGCAGCAAAAACGACCCACATATCTGGCTAAATCCCAACAATGGCATTGTGATCGCTACCGAAGTGAGTAACTGGATCGCGGCCCACTTTCCGGAATTACGAGAACAAATACACACCAATCAACAGCTATTCTGGCGCCAGATTCTAGCTAGCTCTGCAAATGTTAGCCAACGCCTACTTCCCTTAAGCAAACTTAAAATACTGGTTGATCACGATGCTTTCGGCCATTTCTTTGGGGTTTTTAAGCTCCAGCAAATTGGAGCGCTTAAAACCACATCGGGGCTGCCAGCCAGCGCGGGTAACCTGCGGTCTGTGCTAAACGACAGTGAATTTGACTGCATTGTTGCGGAACCTCGATCCCGACATACGCGGGTGGAAAAGCTCGCTAATAAAACCGCCGCACGATCAGTTATCATCGATCCTCTCGGCGCAGATATTCCCGACTCAGATAACACCTATCGGGATTTGATCAGTGGAATAGCGACGGGCCTGGAAAACTGTCTGCCAGCGAACACGCAGCCATCTTCACCCAGTATCCCGGCACACTCATCGTTATAAAACCGGTCTGTCCTGGCTCCTTCGCCAGACCTTTCAATAGGACTCACTGAAAACTCAGGCCGGCAACCGCACCACGCCTCGCAGCCGGGATCTCAGCATACAGGCATATTCTTCAGGATCTTTACTCGGCCTGCCTGTTAACTCTATCTGACCTGCGGGGGAAGCCAGACGGAGCTGCGTCAACAGGCGAGACAACCAGAATTGCATGGCCGCAAAACACAACACATCCGGCCAGTATTCACGTTCCAACCGAGTAAATCGCCGCTGCCTGGCGTAGGCATTGAGTAACGCGTCCGCCAACAAGGTATCGATCTCCCCATCGACACCGCTTGCCCAGTCGTTCACTGCGATGGCCACATCCAGCAACAACCAGTCAATACAAGCGCTTTGAAAATCAATCACAGCGCTCAACCTGTCACCATCAAACAGAGCGTTATCCCGGAATAAGTCAGCATGAATAGGGCCCGTTGGCATTGCGTTGCTATGTTCTGAGCTTTGGACGCGTAAATGTTGCTGACGAGTTAACTGCTCATCTATTAAAAGCCGATCTTCGCGAGATAAACGCGGCCCTAAGGCTTCGGCGGTCGACATAGCCCAGGCCAGGCCGTAAGGATTGTCATGGTGTTCGGTGAACATGGTCGATTGTCGGTGCATCCTGCCAAGAAAATCCCCAATGGCTGCACAGTATTGCCCTGTGACTGCACTCCGGCCATTATCAAGGATTGGATGAACGCCCTCAGCCCTTCTCGCCACCAAAGCTCTCTTTCCGGCAATTTGGTGGACGGCATCACCCCTGGTATTCATGGCCAAAAGCGGCACGGGCAGATCCGCACAACAGAGTTGCTTGATCAAAGCCACCGAAAATTCGGTTTGCTGTGGATTTTCCATCTCTAGAATCGTCAACACCCATTGTTCTTTCTGTCCGGAAAACTTGCTGGTGGACTCTGACGCCGTAGTAACAAAATAGGTACTGTTTTCGAGGCCATCGGCAACGCCAGAATAGGACAGCAAACGCCCAAGGTTCAGCTCAACCAATAGTTGTTCTAATTCTTCCTGGTTAATTCTGGTATAGACGGCCATCGACCTGAACCCTCACCTGTAAAGTAATCTATAAACAAATTTCCAGATTAAGCGTTTGATTAAATCATGGTTATCACTTGGTGTATCCTTCTCGCTCAGATACGCTTGAAGCCAACACTCCGCCCAACTCTTTTCAATTCAATGCTTTTTAACACCCAGGTAATGCTATGACACCCCCGCAAGCCCCCATCGTTCTGGTCGATGGATCCTCCTACCTTTATCGCGCCTTTCACGCAATGCAGCAGGCAGATTTGAGAACCTCGGATGGCCGACCCACCGGAGCCATCAGAGGCGTTACGTCGATGTTACGCAAACTGAAAAAGGATTACCCGGACAGCGTAATTACCGTGGTTTTCGATGCTAAAGGTAAAACTTTTCGCGATGATTTGTATGAAGAATACAAATCCCATCGCCCCCCCATGCCTGACGAATTGCGCGAGCAGATTGAGCCAATTCACAATATTGTCAGAGCCATGGGCCTGCCCCTACTAATCATTGATAACGTTGAGGCTGATGACGTGATCGGCACATTGGCTCAGCAGAGCAGTGAACAGAAGATGCCTGTGGTGATTTCGACTGGCGACAAAGATATGGCCCAGCTGGTCAACGACCACGTGACCCTGGTCAACACCATGACCGATACGACGCTAGACCCGGCCGGTGTTGAACAAAAATTTGGCGTACCCCCAGAACTAATTATCGACTTTCTGGCCTTGATGGGGGATTCATCAGACAACATACCCGGTGTGCCTGGAGTCGGGGAAAAAACAGCCCTGGCTATTCTTCAGGGACTTGGTGATATGGATGCTGTTTATGAGGACCTGGAAAAGATTAGAGGACTATCATTTCGCGGCGCTAAAAAAATGCCCGAAAAATTAGCTGAATATAAGAATCTTGCTTACCTGTCCCGCCAGCTTGCCACTATCAAACTCGATGTTGCTATGGACCTTAGCGTTAGCCAACTACACAACGCTGAGGCGGATAATGCGACATTATTGAACCTCTTCCAGGACATGGAATTCAGAGCCTGGTCTGAGGAACTTGTCAACATTACCGGTGGCGTTACTGACGGCGACCCTAGCACACCAGATAGTAAGCAACCCGGTAACGAAAAGCATTACACCACTATCCTCAGTGAAGCCGAATTAGATAACTGGCTCGTACGACTCGATAGCGCAGAGGTCTTTGCCTTTGATACTGAAACCACCAGTCTCGACTATATGCAAGCCCAACTGGTTGGAGTTTCTTTTGCCGTGTCACCCTTTGAAGCCGCCTATGTACCTTTTGGCCATGACTATCTCGGTGCCCCTAACCAGTTATCTCAAGCCCTGGTACTGGGTCACCTTAAACCCCTGCTGGAAAATCCAGACAAAGCCAAGCTCGGTCAAAATCTCAAATACGACATGAGTGTACTTGCGCAACACGGCATTGATCTACAGGGCGTTGCCTTTGATACCATGCTCGAATCCTACGTGCTCGATGCCACCGCCTCCCGCCACGACATGGACACTCTAGCCAAGAAGCATCTGGGGGAGGAAACTGTCCATTTCACCGACATAGCCGGCAAAGGTGCGGGGCAGCTCACCTTTAACCAGATCGCCCTCGAAGAAGCAGGCCCCTACGCCGCTGAAGACGCTGATATCACTCTGCGCCTACATCTGAATTTTTCCAGCAGACTGAAACTGGAAGCCTCCCTCCTGACGGTCTATCAAAGTATTGAAATACCTCTGATACCTGTTCTGTCTCGAATTGAGCGCAACGGTGCCCAAGTTGACCAGGGCTTACTGAACACCCAAAGCGCTGAACTTGGTAAACGGCTGGACGAGCTGGAATTGCAAGCTCACGACCTGGCGGGCAAGGCCTTTAACCTGGCCTCACCGAAACAGTTGGGAGTGATACTTTTCGAAGAACTGTCACTACCAGTGCTAAAAAAGACCCCAAAGGGCGCGGCATCGACCGCCGAAGAAGTATTACAAGAACTGGCCCTCGACTATCCCCTACCGAAGGTTATTCTCGAGCATCGCAGCCTGAGCAAGCTGAAATCGACCTACACCGATAAATTGCCAACCATGATCAACCCTGGCACTGGTCGCATTCATACGTCTTATCATCAAGCTGTCACTGCTACCGGGCGCCTGTCATCATCCGACCCGAATTTGCAGAATATTCCCATCCGCACCGAAGAAGGCAGACGTATTCGCCAGGCCTTTATTGCACCCGAAGGTCATCAGCTAGTCGCAGCAGATTACTCTCAGATCGAGCTTCGCATTATGGCCCATCTGTCAGGTGATCAAGGTTTAATGGAAGCCTTCAAACAAAATCTCGACATTCATAGTGCCACCGCCTCCGAGGTGTTTGATACAGCGCTGGAATCAGTCACCATCGAGCAACGTCGAAATGCCAAGGCCATTAACTTTGGTCTGATTTATGGTATGTCAGCCTTCGGTTTAGGTCGCCAGCTAAACATTGGTCGTAATCAGGCCCAGGAATATATCGACCTCTACTTCAACCGTTACCCTGGTGTGCAGAAATATATGGACGCCACCAAACTCAAAGCGGCTAATCAGGGCTACGTAGAAACACTCTATGGCCGCCGTTTGTATCTGCCCCAGATTAATGCCCGTAATGGCATGCAACGCCAGGCCGCGGAACGGACCGCCATCAATGCACCGATGCAGGGTACCGCAGCTGACATCATCAAAAAGGCCATGATCAATGTTGATAACTGGCTAAGTGAGGAAAAGCTGGGGACACGAATGATTATGCAGGTTCATGATGAACTGGTCCTTGAAGTGCCTATGAATGAAATTGAGATTGTACAAGCGGGACTGAAAGGTCACATGGAAGCCGCGGCTCAACTGGATGTGCCACTCATTGTTGATATCGGCATAGGTAATAACTGGGATGAAGCCCATTGAAAACCAGTCTAAGCGAGCAGAACGAGCAGAAGTAGCTGTTGTTATAATCGAAATAAGATAATGGCTGAGCAAATCCCAGGGAATTTATATTTTTCTCAAAAAAATGATAATGCTGTGAACTTTGCCCCGATACCTCGGTCTGATTAACCGTTAACATGCTTATTCCCCTTTTTAAGCACAGCCGGGACAATCCTCCCCCTCTAGGTTGCTACCCGGCTGAACATCTTATCGGCGCTTTTAGCGCCGTTTTTTTGTCTGGGATTTATCCATCAGGCCTCCCTATGGCCATACCACCCCAACAAATGGTTCTCCAGCTCGTCAACACCGGTACGCTTTAGTGCCGAAAACAACTGCACAGTAATACTCACCCCAGCAAGATTACTATCCAGTTCTCGCCTGACCATCTGGACTGTATTTAGTGCCGGCCCGCGCTTAAGTTTGTCGGCTTTAGTCAACAAAATGTGTACCGGCATGGCACTATCGGCGGCCCACATCAGCATCTGCTGATCAAAATCCTGGAGGGGATGTCGAATATCCATCACTAAAACCAAACCTTTCAGGGACTGGCGTTGCTGCAGGTATTCCGCTAAATGCTGATCCCAGCGCTGCTTCAGCGACTTCGGCACCCTGGCATAACCATAACCCGGCAAATCTACCAGGCGACTACTATCAGTGAGAGAAAAAAACGTGATTAACTGGGTGCGCCCGGGTGTCTTGCTGGTACGTGCCAGCTTACCCTGTCGGGCCAGGACGTTAATTGCACTGGATTTACCCGCATTTGAACGCCCGGCGAAGGCCACCTCAGAACCAACATCCTCAGGACACTCCCCGAGCGATGGTGCACTTTGCATAAACTGAGCTTTGGTGAAGGCGATGGTTTCTGTCATAAGCTGCGAGTATAACCCTTAATTTCAGCGAGCGGTTTGGTATATAATGGCGCCGCTTTTTGCACCGAGTTCGGTATCGAGCCGCGGCATCACCTCCCAATCCAATCACAATATGAGCGCACTGATGAAAACGACTTTGCACACGGCTGTAGTGTTAATCGCTGTTCTACTCTCCCCCTTTGCATTTGCTGAAGGAAACGCGGACGCAGGCGAAACAAAATCCGTCACGTGTAGCGCTTGTCACGGTGCGGACGGGAATAGTGCTGCAGGCGCTTTTCCGAAACTCGCTGGCCTGGGTGAAAAATACCTCAACAAACAGCTACAGGACATAAAATCCGGGACACGCCCGGTCGCGGAAATGACCGGCATGCTGGAAAATTTAAGTGATCAGGATATGGCCGATATCGCCGCCTATTATGCTAGTCAAACAAGGCAACTTTCAGGATCTCAGGACAACAGAGAGCAGTTGATCCTGGGCGAAAAAATTTATCGTGCGGGTAATCTGGAAACCGGTGTACCGGCCTGCACCGGCTGTCATTCGCCCGCTGGCAACGGCAACACACCGGCTGGTTACCCAGCTCTTGGTGGACAACACGCCCAATATATCGCCAGGCAACTGCGCGCATTCCGCACGGGCGCTCACGACCCTGAAGACCCCACGGCCCGAAAAAATGATGATGTAAAAGTGATGCGCAGCGTTGCGGCTCGAATGAATGACCAGGAAATTGATGCCCTGGCCAATTACATCTCAGGGCTGCATTAATAAACCACTGGAAAAACCAGGGAGCCACACCCCGAATGCTCAGAAAAAGCGGCTATAGCCGCTCTTTTCATTTCGTCCCCAAACTGTCTCTCACCTCACACTGGAATAAGCGCTCTACGGATCGGAACTTGAGTACGCTCTATGGTCTATAATCGGGCAACGAGAAAATCGACACAAAGTACTCAACACAAAGATAAGGATCGATCATGCTGAAATTGCTCTCGCCCTTTATAGCAATCGTGATGATGGCCAGTGCTTTTAATGGCCTGGCTGAAACTGGAGCTAAGTCCGAAAACAGCACTTCTGCCGAACAAAAATATGTTGCTGGAACCCATTACCAGGTGCTCGACACGCCTGTACGCACTAGCCAGCCCAACAAAATCGAGGCCACCGAAGTCTTCTGGTATGGCTGTAGCCATTGCTACACTTTTGAGTCGGCTATAATCCCCTGGTCAAAAACCCTGGCCGAAGATGTCAATTTCATAAAGAGCCCCGCTATATGGCATCCAAGCATGGCTCTACACGCCAGAGCCTTCTACACCGCTAAGGCACTCGGGGTGCTAGACACCTTACACAGCGTAATATTTCAGGAAATGAACCTCAGGAAAAATAAACTCGCCAGCGAGAGCGATATTTCCAGGCTATTCGTTGCCGAGGGTGTTGATGCTGAGAAATTCAAAAGCACTTTCAACTCTTTCGGTGTAAACAGTGCTGTTCAGCAGGCTGAATCCCGACAGCGCAGTTACCAGATTACCGGCACCCCTGAAATGATTGTTAATGGCAAGTACCGAGTCACTGCTCGTATGGCAGGTAGCCAGACTGGCATGCTTAAGGTTGTGGACTACCTGATTGATCTTGAGCGGGCTAACTTACGCCCTAAATCAGCAATGGAAGCAGGATAGACAACCTCTTATAAGCAAGCAGCTTTGCTTCCTGTATTTGCTTCCTGTAAGTGTCGTTCGATACAGTAAAACCCCGCTTTCATATCACTCTCGAGGGGGTTGTCTCATAAACAAGGTCGAATCAGCACAGTTAGTTACCCGGATCGACCTAAAAGCTTACATGCACAAATAACAATCTTAATCGCCGGATGGTGCCTCACCCAGAAAAGTCTTAGACCTTAAGCCCGGGACATAAACTTGCCGGTAACAGTATTCACTTTGATAATTTCCCCCACCTCCAGATATTCTGGCACCTGAACTTCAAGGCCGCTAACCAGTGTGGCCGGCTTGGTTCGGCCAGCAGCTGTGGCACCTTTAATACCGGGAGCGGTTTCGATTACCGCCATGGTGATCGACTGGGGCAACTCTATGCCTAGCAACGCGTCATCCATCACCAGCCCAGTGATGCCTTCCAAACCTTCGGAAATAAACGCTTGTTGATCTTCGATTTCGTCGCTATTTAAACCGTACTGGCTAAAGTCCTCCATATTCATAAATACGTAGGTTTCACCGTCGAGGTAGGAATACTGCAGCGGCACGCGAACGCAGTCAGCCTCCTTAAGAAGGTCTTCGCCCTTGTAAGATCGGTCGAGTTTTTGACTGGTTTTCAGGTTAGTGAAACGCACTTTGTAGAGCGTTACAGCTCCGCGAGAGGAAGGACTTTTCGCCTCGACTTGTTTGACCGAATGCGGCGCGTCGTCGATCTCGACAACCATTCCCTTTTTTAACTCACTGGCTTTTGGCAATGGGGTTTTCCTTTTTAGATCAGCAGCGTGGGCTTGAGTATTTACTATTTAATGTTGAATAGGTCACAAGAGGAGCCAGCCTGGCAAGGGCTGAATAAATCACAAAATGTTTAATTCAGCCCCTTCGGGTTTTCCGTCTCAATTAAAAGTCCGACTCCAGGCGCAACGCTTAATCTTCTAGAACATGATCACAGCTCGATTAATCTCCCCTCCATCTAACAAACTGAACGCTTCGTTGATATCACCTAGCCCAAAGCGGTCGGTGACCATAGAGTCGAGATCCAGACGGCCTTGTTTATAGAAATCAAAATAATTCAAGGCATCAATATGGAAACGGTTGGAGCCCATAAAGCTACCAATTATGGATTTTTCGAGATAGAAATGCCCTGGGTCAAGCTCCAGTTTTTGTCCAGTGGGGATAGCGCCAACCACCACAGCAAGGCCACGAGGCGCCAGCGCGTAAAGGCATTGCTGGACCAGCAAGGGCATGCCGACAGCGTCAAACGCGTAATCCACCCCACCACGACTGAGCTTTTTGATGGCTTTGACAGCATCACCATCGGGACTATCGGGCCCACCCTGGATAGTATGGGTGGCGCCAAATTTACGAGCGGTCTCCAGCTTACTGGGCACCACGTCGATGGCAATAATCTGTCTCGCACCGGCAATGCGGGCTCCCTGAATGATGGAGATACCGATGCCGCCGACACCAAATACTGCGACAGTTGAGCCAGGCTTAACCTGGGCGGTATTAAGCGCTGCACCGACACCTGTGGTCACTGCACAGCCCACCAGAGCGGCGCTATCCAGTGGTATGTCTTTGTCAATTTTCGCAACAGCAGTTTCATGAACCAGCATTTTTTCGCAAAAAGCTGAAAGATCAGCAAACTGGGCGATGCGTTTGCCATCGATGGAAATTCTCGGTGTCTCACCCCGCTTCCTCTGGCACTCCCGGCGATCCATGCACAGATATGGTCGGCCCTGCAGGCATTGCTGACATTTACCACAAAACATTGATGTACAGGCGATGACATGGTCCCCGACCTCGACTGATGTAACCGCTGAACCAACGGCCTCAACCACGCCCGCTGGCTCATGCCCTGGAATGGTCGGCACCGGCCCGAGAATGGAACCCTTTGCAAAATGGACGTCGCTGTGACAAACCCCACACGCCGCTGTGGTAATCAGCACCTCGTTTGCCTGTGGTTCGTCAATATCCACTTCTTCGATGTGCATATCGACGCCGATTTCTCTAAATACTGCCGCCTTAGCTTTCATAGTTTCTCCTTTTTATTGATATAAACTTGCCTGAGCAAAATTAATGATACGAATTTGAACGCGTAAGTTTTGAGCCGCTGGCTTTTTAGTGTTCGTTGTTTTGTGGTAGTTTTCCGGTATCGATTGTGCCAACACAATCCCAATATGGATATCCCCCAGTCACAGTATTCTAAAATAAGTTTTGCGCCCTAGCTTGAACGCTTCCTGTACTGATTGCTAGTGAAGTCCAAATTAAGGCGCGTGGCGACAGTAATGCCTCTCCCGGACAACTACTCTTACCCCACCAATAATGGTCAGTATCTTATATGGAATCACTCAAGGATAAAAAGATCATCGAGTCCTGGATCAAGAACGCCGCACCATGGATCACTGCCATTCAGCAAGAGCAAATAAAAAGCCGAAAGCTTGTAACTAATCAGGCCATTATCGACGCCGTAATGACCGGCTCCGCCCACCTGTCCACTCCCTCCAGAAAAGTTCTGGATGTAGGCTGTGGGGAAGGCTGGCTGGGCCGCGAACTATCGCGATCAGGTTTATCGGTAACAGGTCTCGACGTGGTACCCGAACTTGTGCGCGAAGCCAATAAACGCGGCGGGGGTGATTTTCGCGTTATGGCCTATGAAGAGATATCCGCTCATAACTTGGCGGATGAATATGATGTGCTGGTATGTAACTTCTCGCTGATAGGCAAAATATCGGTTGAACATATTTTTGAGGTTGCTCCCAGCCTGCTGTCAACAGACGGAATCCTCGTCATACAAACCCTGCACCCGGTGTCGAGCTGCGGACATCATCCCTATCGCGATGGCTGGCGAGTCGGTTCATGGGAAGGTTTTAGTGAGGCGTTTAGTGACCCAGCGCCCTGGTACTTTAGAACACTTGGGTCATGGTTTAAGCTCTTTCAGAAAAAGAGCTACCAGTTAACGGAATTAAGAGAACCCCTAAACCCGGACACAGGACAGGCCGCGTCCCTGATCATGATCGCAAATGTGGCCAAACCAGACAAATAACATAAACTAAGCTGCCGAGCATAGCGCTTCCCACAACAGCAAATATAAAAGGAAAAATCATCATGGAACCACTCAAAGATATTCGGATTATTGAACTCACCACCAACGTCGCCGCGCCAATGGGCACCGGCCTTCTAGCTGATCAAGGCGCCGATGTGATTCGCGTTGAGTCCGTCGGCGCAGGGGACCCGGCTCGATCGGTGGGCGCTACTCGGGGCGGTGTAACCAGTTATTACCTGAGTCTTAATCGCAATAAGCGCTCTATTTCAGTCGATCTAAAAGATGGGAAAACCCGGCCGATGATGGAAGACTTAGTACGCAGCGCCGATGTTTTCGTGCAAAATGCCAGGCCCGGCGTTATGGCGCGTATCGGCTACGACTATGAGACTTTGCATGCTATCAATCCAAATCTGATCTACCTGTCTATGTCAGGCTTTGGCCCCGATGGACCAGCCGCTGAACGCCGTGTTTATGACCTGGTAATTCAGGCCGTATCAGGCATGGTAAGGGTACAAACTGGCAAACATGGCCCTGAATTTGTAAAGACCATTGTCTGTGACAAAGTCGCCGCCATGGTCGCTGCACAAGCGGTATCTTCGGCGCTGTTTGCTCGTGAACGTGGGCATGTTGCCGGTCATTTGATCGAGCTCACTATGCTCGAAGCCAATCTGGCTTTTCTTTGGCCAGACGTCTTCTGGAACCACAGTTTTGTTGGCGATGACGTCGATGAAAAACCCCTGATATCAGAATTTATCACCACCACTCCCACGGCTGACGGCCATGCGGCGATGTTTACAGTGGGTGATGATGAATTCGCCGGCGCCTGTAAAGTACTTAATTACCCAGAGGCACACGATGACCCACGCTTTGGCACTGTCACTGATCGATTTGCCAATGGCGTAGCGTTAATGGAGGAATTCAGGCAACGCACCGCCAACTTCGCCACCGATGATCTGGTGAGGCAAATGGAAGACGCCGAGGTCCCCTGCGCTAAGGTCAATGATTATCACGAGGTAATTACCGACCCTCGCGTTACCCACCGAGGTTCGATTATTGAATATGACCACCCCCTCGGCGGTCGCGTTCGACAGGCCAGAGCGGCGGCTATTTTTGACGGTGAACCCTGTCCTGTGCGTTTGCCTGCCCCAGCTCTGGGAGAAAATACCGATGAAATATTTACCGAACTGGGTTACAGCCTTGAAGATCTGGCAAAATTACGTAAAGAGGGAAGCGTGGGTTAGCCGTTCGGAAAAATGTTTCGCTCACACCGATCCATCAAATCCCAAGCAGGGAACATTTCGGGCGGCCTGCTTTGGTATCCGGGTGACTTAACTACTCGGTAAATTGCTCGGGTATAACCGCGTGTAGCACACCTTCAGAGGTTAGTGCGTCCACCTCCTTTGGGCTCATAGATAGTAATTCGCCGAGTACAACGCCATTGTGCTCGCCGAGAAATGGCGCCTCCAGAGTCAACTCTTCAGGGAACTTCGAAAAGCGCAGCGGCATACCAGGAATATCAATCTCGCCAAAGCTACGATCTTTGACAGTGCGGATAATCCGACGCTCGACAAAATGAGGGTGTTTCATCACCTCCGGTACCGATAACACGGGGCCAATGGCGAAGCGGGCCTCTTCAAATTTTTCGAGGATCACTTCCCGGCTCGGTTGGGCACATAACCAGTCTTCGATCATATCGACCACAGTCTGGTGATTTTCCATTCGTGCATCGTTGGTGCTAAAACGCGGATCCTGGGCATATTCGGGATAACCAAGAAAAGCGGCAAACTCTGGCCAGCGGTTGGGCAAGACTATGATGCTGTAATACTCATCGTCACCCTTACCTTTGAATATGCCCAGAGGGCTCAGGACAAAATGGTGGTGCCCCGAGCGCTTGGGCATAAACTCGCCACCAGTAGCGCTATGTAGCTGCACACCAACATCGTGGGTATGAAAATAGGAGTCAATTAAAGAAATATCCAGGTACTGACCTTCGCCGGTTCGCTCTCGGTAAAGGAGAGCTGCGTTAATTGCAGCAAGGGCATGAACGCCAGTGGTGGCATCGCCTATCGCCAGCTGAGGGGCGAGAGGGTAACCATCGGGATAGCCGATATTATCGAGCACGCCAGCAAAAGACGCCCCAATAAAGTCATATCCGGGCTTATTAGACAACGGTCCTTCCTGGCCAAAGCCAGAAATTGAGCACATGATCATACTGGGGTTTAGTTCTTTTACCCGTTCGTAGGGAAAGCCCATACGGCCAATTACACCGGCGGCGTAATTTTCTACCAGGACATCACACCTGGTGATGAGCTGTTCGATAATCTCACGACCCTTGTCAGTTTTTGGGTTGATGCCGACACTTTTTTTACCGCGATTCTGTTGTAAAAAACAGGAGCTAACACCGGTGCCGGCCTTATCAAATGGCAGCAAACGGGTGACGTCGCCTGTAGGGCCCAATTCTATTTTAATAATTTCGGCACCCATCTCAGCCATTAAACGGGTGGTTGTAGGGCCAGCAATCACCTGAGTAAAATCGAGGACTCGATAACCTTCCATGACATGTTTATTGTTCATTATTATCTTCTCTTTTCGTTTACCTGAGCGTAATAAAAACAGCCCCGGCCTTTATTTACAAGCAAGGATCGTCAGGTTTTTCTTTTTCAGCTTTGGTCAACCCTGTATTTAAGCCTTAACCTAACGAATAACGATCTTTATCTGGCTTAAATCCGCTCAGGTTTGCAATATTTTCTGTGCCTTGGTGGAAAATTTATCCGCTGCGTCCTTATCTTCGATCATATTTTCAAGGCGCTGGGGGACAGCGATACCACGTTGGCAGGCCGGGCGTTCACGCATGGCATCGCGCCAGCGTTTGAGGTTTTCCAGGCCACTGGCGTCGACACCAGACCATTGATAGGTGCGCACCCAGCACCAGTTGGCAATATCAGCGATAGAGTAATCATCAGCTAGCCACTCATTCCCACCAAGGTGTCGGTCGAGCACCTCAAATAAACGGCGGCACTCATTTTGGTAACGATCGATGGCGGGCTGGAGCTTTTCGGGAAAGTAGCGATAAAATACATTCGCCTGACCCATCATCGGGCCGATACCGCTCATTTGAAACATTAACCATTGGATAACTTTGGAGCGACCCTTAGCATCACTCGGCATCAGGCGGCCGGCTTTTTCGGCCAGATAAATCATAATTGCCCCGGTTTCAAAGACCGCAAAGTTATCGGCATCGCGGTCGACGATAGCGGGAATACGACCATTGGGACAGATTTTCAGATAAGCTTCGGATTTTTGTTCCTCCCTGTCAAAGTTAAGCGCATGGACTTTATAGGGCAGGCCCAGCTCTTCAAGAGTGACAGAGGCTTTCCATCCGTTGGGGGTCGATGCAGTGTATAAATCGATCATGAGTTGATCCTGTAGTGGTCACGCTGTTATAAATGAGGAGCCAGGGGTTTGTCGTTTTGCTAAACCCTACGGCATTGATTTCACCCCAGTAATGTAGTTCCATGAAATTAGTTCAATGGTGTACACAAAAAATAACCTACCTGGAGAATAACGTGACTGATCCGATCCTCAAAGCCAGCACGTCTGGCTGGATAGCTGAACATCGGGAAAAATACCTGGCTAATGGCGCCGAAGGCCACATGTGGGATTCAGCACCGCTCGGTGGTCCCGGTCTATTACCAACACTTTTGTTGACAACTATTGGTCGGAAAAGTGGTGAGCCACGCATCATGCCGCTGATTTATGGCGTGACAGACAATGGCGGCTATATCGTTATTGCCTCCAAGGGTGGAGCGCCTAAACACCCGGCCTGGTATTTAAATCTGCTGGCGCAACCGGAGGTTGAAGTACAGGTTATCAATGATAAATTTTCGGCCCGAGCGCGAGTTGCCAGCGGAGATGAGAGGGCTGCACTGTGGGTTCAGCAGGAGAAATTGTACCCGCCCTATAATGATTATCAGAAAAATGCTGGTGATAGGGAGATTCCTGTTATTGTGCTGGATCGCTTATAACACCCTGGGCAATAAACGCCTCAGATAGATACCACCAAAGACAAGATAGCCCAATGTTGGTGGTTTCTATTTGAATTGATGGATACTTACTCGGTAAGAGATAGCAGGCATTAGCTACTACAGGTACTGCAGCTACTGCGCCACATAACCGCCGTCGACAGGCATACAGTGGCCGGTGACAAACGAGGCTTTATCCGAACACAGCCATGCAACAGCATGACCTATCTCGGTGGGCTGGCCCATACGACCAACAGGCTCCGCGGCGATCATGGTGTCAATCAATTTAGAATTGGTACCTGCAGCAGCCACCATCGGTGTTTCAATCAAACCAGGGCAAACTGAGTTAACACGAATATCTTTTTTAGCGAATTCAATGGCAGCAGATTTGGTTAAGCCATTAACACCGTGTTTGGCCGCACCATAAGCAGGCGCATAAGCGGCTGCCACCAGCCCTGCAATGGATGCCGTACTAACAATTGAACCGCCTGTGCCCTGATCGAGAAATTGCTGAATTTCATTTTTCATACACAACCACACACCCTTTAAATTGATCGCGATGTTGCGGTCAAAATTAGCTTCAGAACACATTACCGTATTGGCCATCTTGCCCGAGATACCCGCGTTATTAAACGCACAATCCAGTTGACCATAATGAGTGACACAGGCTTTGATGAGGGCTTCCACTTCTGCCGATTGCGAGACATCACAGCGGACAAACACCGCATCGCCGCCCGATTTTTTGATCATATCGACGGTTTCGTTACCACCTTCTTCGTTAACATCGGAAACCACCACTTTGGCGCCTTCAGCGCCAAAAATCACACTCGTTGCACGACCGATGCCCGAACCGCCACCCGTAATAAGACCGATTTTTCCTTCTAAAATACCTGACATTATTTTCTCCTGTTTTTTGAGTGGCTTATTGTATTCGAACAAGAGCTTTTAGGCACAAACGCAAAGTGGCGGCTGGAAGCTGAACCGCTGACTCCAGGAAAACATACGACGCTAGATCATGAGGACAAGCGTTCCGTGCAATAAAGCCCTTAAGGCGCTAACAATACTGAACAGTATCAGCTAACTCGGTGAGAAGCTGGCAATTTGATCGATGTAAAACATAATGCCAAATAGAACAGGCAATAGGCAGAAGGACAGTTACAGATAGCGGGAAATAGTTTTACAAAGGTGTCGCCCGACCTGCACAGGTAAAGCCGGGAATATATTCCCCAGAGGCCTTGAGACATAAAAACCTGGCGCTTGCGGTAGCGGCCTAGTTCGTTCGCCAGGGCTTTTAATTAGACCAGCAGGCAGCAGGGGCTTTTGTGCCCCTTGGGTCTGTTGCAGTCACAGTCAGGGTAAGCGTCGTACAATCGACCGGGTTACCGGTATCGCCCACCTGGCTTGTGCCGCTGGCGGCCGTTGCCGTGATCGTATAAGCCGTGGCACTGCCCGCACCTGTCGTCGAAACAACGTAGTAAGCGTCGGTAGAATACACCGTGGCATCGGCCCCGTTCGGGTAGCCGATTTCACTCAGGCTACCAAAATCGGTATGGTTGGCCCGGTATCTTTCCTGCAGTTGTTGAATATAGAGTAAAGCATCGGCAGCATCAGAGCGGCGTGCCTCTCGAATTGAATTCATAAATGAAGGCAGCGCGATAGCGGCAAGAACACCTACTATAGCCAGCACGATCATCATTTCAATAAGAGTAAAGCCACCCTTTTTTTTCATTAACATATCGCCCTTACAGTTAACATCGTATACACGAATGCACCGACCGACTTTATTATCACGTATGATTCAAAGCACAGCTATTGCCAGACTTACCGAGGGTAACATTGACACTTTGATCCTCGCTGATTCCCAGATTTGCAAATTCTAGGGAGGGAGAACAATTGCCCAGGTTAGAAGTCAGAGTAATGGTGCCAGACCATCGCTCATCTGCGGGAATATTTCCTATCACGCACGAGTAGGCCGTCGCTGAGGAGTTGCAAAGCACTGTATGAGTTCCCGACCCGATAGCTCCTTCAAAAGAGCTGAAATTACCCTGTGGATTAACAGCCACAGAGCCGCTAATAATTATTTGATAGCTGTTGGGAGGGGGGTCGTCACCGCCGGAGTCGTCACCACCGGGGTCGCCGCCACCGGGGTCGCCACCACCAGGGTCGCCGTCACCAGGATCGTCATCACCGGGGTCGCCGCCACCAGGATCGCCGCCACCGAAACCGCCACTGGGGTCATTTCCTCCGGCAAGGGCCAGCGCTAACTGGACACCACTATCCTCAGGGTTGCCACCGAGAAGGTTTGATGTCAGCGATACACTTTGGTTGTTATTAGTACGATCAGTCCAGCTTACCACGACAGTCATCGAGTCTGGGATATCGGGGTTTGCGCTGTTGTCTACTACTGTCCAGTTGCGAGTGAAGTCTGCAGCAAAGTCGACACCGGCTGCATAAGCGCCCATTCCGGATCCATCTGTCATACGGTTATCGTATTCGGCACTGGTTCTATAACTGCGTACTTGCTCTAGTTTCGCCTCGGCCAGGGTGATTGCCTGGGCCCTTATTTTGGATTCAGCCGTCGCCCCCATATTAGTGCTATGAAAGCGGAACAAGGCTGTCAAGCCGATAATAAGGATGCCAAACGCGACTAAAGCCTCTATTAGGGTGAAGCCTCGTTGGTGATTCATAGAAAACTTCTGGTGGTTTGCAAAGTCAACTCGTTGAGTCTTCATAATAACTCCTAAAAATCCTTCCAGCTGCCAGGGATAATAGCCAATACTGTTACCAGGCCGTTACCCCCGCCAAAGGTGTCCAGGTCCACGGCAATCAGATCCGCGTTGGCGTTAAATTTGTCTAAATCGCCATCAATAGCGACAGTGCCATAAACAGTGCCACCGCCCCAGCCCTGGGCGGAGCAATTGGCGGTTTCGTAGTAAACCAATCCGTAAATCGTTGTACTGCCATTAATTTTTGGACAGCCAGCTGATTCATCAAAATACAGGATGACCTGGTCATTGTAATTGCCGCTGGCATCTGTCGCCGCACTGCCCACATCGGTATGCCAGTTACTGCCATTGTAAGAATAATGGCCGTCTGATGAATACGAGCCATCGACATAGATAAATCTTTCTGGAAATCGATTAGCCAATGCCTGAAAATCAGTCTCAGTCATTGCTGAGCCGAAGACCGAATCCCAAAGTAGCGTTGAGTTGGTAGCGGCCTCCTTCACCAGTGGTTGAGAAGCACCGTTTTCATCGAAAGATTCAAAGTGACCGTCAGTAAGACAGTCTACCGTTCCCTGGGTAGTGCCAATGGCTACGCCACCTCCGGGATGTATATCCGGGGTGCCGGTGCTGGCACCGGGAGGAATGCAATCTTCAACTAGCAAAGGAGGGCCATTTACAATCGAAGACGTCAGGAAGGAGGATTGCATGACATAAACCTGGATGGTTTTCGTTACCTGGGAGTCGCTGGTGGCGGTAGCGGTGGATGTGACACGGATCACTTCCGGGTCAGCGCTTACGTCGGTCATTAATGTATAGGTGATGTTGTGGATGTAGTCATCCTGTGTGGCACCTTGCGTCGTATCGTTCATTGGTAAAGGCGTGGCGGTGCCTCCAGCGAGCACGTTATCCCACACCTCCTGATGACCTTCTAACCAGTAAATTCCATAATCAATACCTGATTGTGCCGCCGCATAAACCTCTTTGTTGCGAAGATCGCTGCCACTCGCTTTTTGCTCAAAAAATGCCGAGCGGCTAACGGCCAGTGCGCTAAGCATCGAAACCAGTAATAAAACAATAGTTACCAGCAAAGTAGCCATGCCAGTTTGTCGAGACGGGCAACTGCTGAACTTTCCTAGCTGAACGATTACGGGGTTTAGTCGTGTCATCCTAACAACCTCCTTACACCTTATAGTATTACTTTTTGTGTCATTGGCTCTTCTATGGGCCTACGTAGGCCCTAGATAGCTCTATGGCGCTACGTAGTAATGATCATTCTTGATTTTTACTTGATCACGAAGCTCTGCAGTAATGGTTGAGTCAGAGCTTAATTCAGCATCAATGGATATATTTATCTTGCGTCGGGCCAGGCAAGTTTCGCCGGTTTCACACGTGCCATTAACGTTGCCATTAATTTCATAGACGATAGCGTCAGCAGCGTCCTGCTCAAAACCGAGAGCCGTGACGTTGACACCAGGGTCGGTCATGGGTTGCCAGCCGCTACCACCACAGCTTTGAGGGCTTTCAGAAGTCCGTCTTTGGATGACCCCATTATTGAGGCGAAAACCAAATAATTCGAAACCAGTGCCCGATGTCCCCTGCACACGGTCGGAATCACGGTCGTAACTGTATAAAATGCAATCGCAGACTCCAGTTGCACAGGTTCCGCCGAGAGTGACCGTGCCAAATAAGGCTATAGCTGCCGTATCAAGCCCTAGAGCGACAGTGCTTGAGCCGGGGGTCCACGCTTCTACGTAGCCAGCACGTTGAAGCTCTTTGTGCATAATATGCATAGTGTTGCGTAGTTGCTGATTAAGTTGCACAGAACGAATATTCTCAAGTCCAGAAAAGCTGGTTTTGGTGACCACGGTTACTACGCCGGCAAGAATGATCAAACCAACAGTGATCCCAATCATTAACTCAATAAGACTGAAGCCCGTCTGTTTTTTTGCGCGACGCACATCAGACCTTCGTCTAGGGGTCTTTTGAAATGCAGTAGTTTGGCTCAACATGCCGGATACCCCGGTGGCGCGCTCCCACTAGCAGGTGCGCAGATACGAATTCTACCGCTGATACTGACCGCTACGCCCAGGCCCCAGTTACCTGAAGATAGCGTAATGGTACCCAGTGGCCCCGCAGTGCCCCGCACTGAATCGAAAGTGGTACCGACACCTAAGAAGTTCTCGGCCATTGCGACATTCGGAAATTCTGCTGCGGTCACCGTCTGCAATACATTTACGCCTGCAACTGGCACCGAGCATGCTCCAGGGCTATCCGGGTTCGTTACACTACAGTCGCAGCCAGTTGTTGTTGCGTAACCGATACACCAGGCGCCTGCTGCTCCTGCAGTGGTAGAAATAGAAAGACTGGTATCGCGCATAGACGTTTCGGCTCTCGCTAAAGCCATTAGGCCTTGCACCTCAACGGCAGCTCGCTTTACGCGGTTTTTTTCAAAAAAATCAGTAAATGAGGGGGCCGCCAGAGCAGCAAGAACACCGAGAACAGCAACGACAATCAGCATTTCGACAAGGGTGAAGCCGTATTGTACAGAGCATTTAACTTGCATATGATTTGATCTACCTGTGTAGCTCTGAATCTAGTGGTCTGGTGGCGTTTACCATTGGGACCCGCGCTACTTTTTTCAGAGCCTTAGTATAAGGCATGCACATCTTTGGGAGGACAGCCGCCCATCGCGCAAAGCCTACCTTCAATCCTTTTTCTTGTTAATTTAGAGGCTTACGGTAAAATTTCAAAGTTAAATTGAAATAACCCAGAATCACATCATACTAATCAACAATATTTGACCACCAATCGATGCATCCCACGGTGAAATCCGGAAATTGCCGGGCTATAGCGACAGGAGAACTTCACTGTGTCAGCCCTTATCAAATTGATGAACCCAGACCATATGGTCTGCTTCCCAGCACATACCAGGGTGCATTTTTATAATTAAGCTTTGGTACGCCGTCAGGCTGGGGTACCCTTCAGCCTGGGCGTCTTTGTCGGTCATGTCGCCCAAACGCTGCTGAAATAGTTGACTAATTTTAAAAACAACCCCTTCCAGCTCAAATATTTCGCCGGGATAGCCATATATGCCATCGCGACGCTGCTCGGTTTTACGGCCCTCAAGCACCGCGTTAACCAATTTCGGCTGCCTGACCAAACGATCTATTTCACAGGTTTTTTCAGGATATTGAGGCATAAGTTTACGGCCAACATGTTAGATGTGGGAAGGCTGGCAAATGAATCGGGCCCCTGGCAGGTACGACTATCCGCTGCAAATTAAGCGGCGATTATACGTAAGGCCCTTACCAATACCAGCAGGAATATTCCAAACTCAGCCTGGACATCAAAATCACCTTAACTATTTTCGGTTTCTCCTTTGCTTTCACCGCCCTGGCCAGTAGAATTGCCCGCCTTCAAAGTCCGAGTCCAATAACCGTCGTAGTGCAACACTCGCCGAGGTAAGCCCCCTGAGATGATCATGAAACCAGCCGTGAAGCCGAGCAATCCCAATTTCTCATCTGGCCCGTGCAGCAAGCGGCCCGGCTATGCCCTGAAGAATCTCGATATTTCCACACTGGGACGATCCCATCGTTCAGCCCCCGGCAAAGCTATGCTGGCACAGGTCTGTACAGAAACAGCAACTGTATTAGGCTTGCCCGAGGACTACCGGGTTGGTCTCGTGCCCGGCTCTGATACTGGGGCCATGGAAATGGCCATGTGGTCGCTGCTGGGCGAAGGGCCAGTCGATGTTTGTTCATGGGAGTCGTTTGGTGCAGGCTGGTTAAGTGATATCACCAAACAGCTTAAGCTCAATGGGGTCACGTCCATAAGCGCGGATTACGGTAAATTACCCGATTTGACGCAAACGCGTGCTGACCACGACATTATTTTTACCTGGAACGGCACTACATCAGGGGTAAAGGTGCCCAATGGGGACTGGATTGATGATCAACGCACTGGCCTAACGATTTGTGATGCCACCTCAGCTGTTTTTGCCATGGATCTACCCTGGGAGAAACTCGATGTAGTGACTTTTAGCTGGCAGAAAGTGCTTGGCGGCGAAGGTGCTCATGGTATGTTGATACTGAGTCCTCGGGCGGTTGAGCGCCTGGAAACCTACACACCGCCATGGCCACTGCCAAAGGTTTTTCGCCTCACCAAAGACAACAAGTTAATCGAAGGGGTCTTTACAGGTGCCACCATCAATACCCCGTCTATGCTTTGCGTCGCCGATTATCTGGATGCTCTCGACTGGATTAAACGTCTGGGCGGCGTGAAGGCTGCGATAGATAAATCTGTACAGAATTTATCCATCATCGAGGCATTTGTTGATCAACATGAGTGGATCAACTTTTTGGCTGAAGATATCACCACCCGCTCAAACACCAGTGTTTGTCTTACCCTCGATCTTGATGCCGAAAAAATCAAAGCACTGACAACCTTGCTCGACCAGGAAGGCGTCGCCTACGATATTGGTGCCTATCGCGATGCCCCAGCGGGTCTACGCATTTGGTGTGGGGCAACCGTCGAAGCACAGGATCTCCAGGTATTAATGTCCTGGCTAGAATGGGCCTATCAGCAGGTTAGCGCTACCTAAGCCAGACTTGTCTGTACACTATTTTTAGCACAAGTGATCAGTACAAGACGCGTTAATTACCAACATGCTGAGCCTTGCTATTGTTAGCCAGTCGCAACCAACAACTCAGGAGCAAGCCATGTACAAAGTTCGCACCTATAATCAGATTTCAAGCAAGGGTCTCGACAGATTCCCTCGTGAGCAATACGAAATTGCTAGCGAGTTCGCTCAGCCCGATGCGTTTTTGCTGCGTAGCCACAAACTACACGGCGTCGAAATACCCGGTAGCCTCACGGCGGTTGCCCGTGCCGGCGCGGGTGTGAATAACATACCGGTTGCTGATTACACTGAAAGAGGGGTCGTGGTATTCAATACCCCCGGGGCCAACGCCAATGCCGTCAAGGAGCTGGTAACGTCGGGGCTTTTGCTGGCATCGAGAGACATTTTTGAGGGCATGAATTACGTGCAATCACTGACACAGATCAGCGAGGCAGGAGAAATGTCAGCCTTGCTTGAAAAAGAAAAAAAGCGTTTTGCCGGTTGTGAGCTTTATGGCAAGACCCTGGGTGTTGTTGGACTCGGCGCGATCGGCGCGATCGTTGCTAACATGGCGCTGGATTTAGGTATGGATGTTGTCGGTTACGACCCCGCGATTTCTGTCGAAGCGGCCTGGCGCTTATCAAGCCGGGTGAAGAAAATGGATAGTCTGCAACACCTGCTAAGCCAGGCCGACTATGTCACCTTACATGTTCCAGCGATTGAAGCTACCCATCATCTGATTAATGCAGAGGCATTACGCAGTTTTAAACCAGACGCCAAATTACTGAATTTTGCCCGTGAGGAAATTGTCGATACCGAAGCCCTGGTTGCCGCGCTGGACAGCCAGCAACTGGGAGGCTACATCGCCGATTTTCCTACTCCTGAATTACTGGGTCGAAAAAACGTCCTGCTCATGCCTCATATCGGCGCAAGCACGGCAGAAGCAGAAGAAAACTGCGCGGTTATGGCCGCCAATCAATTAATGGAATTTCTTGAAAACGGCACGATTCGCAATTCGGTTAATTTTCCGCCGACGCACATGGCCAGAAATGGGGGATATCGACTCACCTTCAGCAATAACAATGTCCCTAAGGTGCTTGGTAACGTACTGGCTATTCTCGCCGATAGCAATAACAACGTTATCGACCTGGTTAACAAAAGCCGGGACAACATTGCCTACAATATTATTGATGTAGAAGACAAGCCAGCTGAGGATATTATCGCGGCTATTACCAAAGTAGAAGGTGTCGTGTCGGTCCGTCTGCTATAGCTTTAAAGCACCCTTCTGCCTGCGCATCGCGGAGTAGCTAGCTGACTTCGCGCTTGAGGTCATTGAGCTTCAGATTTAGATTGGCTATCGCGGTATTGACTTTGCTGTGATCCCCGGTTTTAGCTGCAAGATGCAAGGCTGCGCTCGGCTGGTCAAGTCTACTGACTTTAAATACCCCGGCGACACCTAATAGCTGATGGGCAATCTCGCCAAGCTCATCTGCATCACCCTGCTGGCTTGCCTGGGTAGCCCTACCTAATAAATGCTCGATTTCAGATAAAAACTTTTCCCAGGGTATCTGCTGCGAAGATCCTGAAAACTCCGCCTTGCTACTGAGTTCCTTGCCGACCAGCCCAGCAATCGTCTTAATTAAGACTGCTTCATCAAAGGGCTTGTACATAACACGGTCAATGCCCACCCCGGCGGGCGGACTTACCCCTCGAGTCAGCACATCAGCAGTTAGAAAAATAGCTGGCGTCCCCTGGTTGGGGTTGGTCAGGGCTCTAATTTCCCGGAGCGCCTCCCAACCATCCAGCTCTGGCATATGCCCGTCAATGATTATTACATCAAACTGCTCTCGAACACTCATTTCGACGGCCGCTCGCCCATTACGAGCAAGCACGCAACGACACCCAGCCCGATCTAGAATTGTCTTAATCAGTAATTGACTGAAATCGTTATCTTCGGCAACGAGGGCATTGACGCCTGACAAATCAGCTGTGGGCGCGGTGCCACTGTCCGCCGCTTGATTGACATCTTCAAACAGGGCTTTCAAACGGTCAAAGGATACCGGCTTACCAATAAATCTGGCAGGCTGTAAAGATCGGTCATTAGTCATAGAAGAATTGCCCTGCAATTCCTTCAGGGGCAGCGTAATCACCAGGGGCAGATCGGTACACTGCCTAACGTTCTGGGCCAACAGGGGATACGTCCTGGAGTTAGCCAATGTAACAGACACGCCATTAAGCAGAACCATATGTGGTCGTCGTGCTTCCAGTCCACGTTTCAAAGCGCCAATATCACCATAACTTTCAACATTACTCGCAACCCTGACCAGCAGGTGTTCCAGCGCCTGGCGAGAAGTTTGATCAGGGTCATACAAAGCGATATTCAAGGCTAGCTGTTCCGTTCGCTGGGGTGTATTCGGCAGGTCTCCATCGCTAAACAGCGCTTGCTGTTTCTTCAGAGACAGGGCAATTTTAAACTCGCTGCCTTCCCCTTCAGTGCTATCGACCAATAGCTCGCCTTCCATCATACCGACCAGGCTATTGACGATTGACAAACCAAGTCCCGTACCGCCAAAACGCCGTGAGATAGAAATATCTGCCTGGGTAAACGCATCAAAAATATGTTGTTTTTGCTGATCTGAGATGCCGATCCCAGTATCTTTAATAGTAATACCGATTCGACACTGACTCCCTTCATCAGCCAACAGGAACACCCTGACCAGCACGTAACCAGACTCTGTAAATTTGATGGAATTGGATACCAGATTGAAAATAATTTGACGCAGTCGGCGCGAGTCCCCCACCAGAGCCAGAGGCACATCGGGTTCAACATCGAGGATGAGATCCAGGTTTTTGTCGTGGGCCATCGGCGCTAAAAGCTGTATGGGGTCTTCGAAGCACTGATATAAATCAACCGGTAAGGCCTCCAATGCCACAGCCCCGGCCTGCAGCCGGCTAAACTCTAGGATGTCGTCAATGAGTTGCAACAGGAGCTGGGCTGCCTGGTCAATAATATTGCAATACTGTTGCTCAGCCGTACCCAGGTCTGCACGCTGTAAAAGTGCAATAAAACCCCTTACAGAAGTCAAGGGCGTCCGCAACTCGTGACTCATCCGTGCTAAAAAATCAGTTTTTGCAGCATTGGCCTGATCGGCACGCTGTCGCGCATTTTCTAATTCGTTATTTTTCGACTGTAAATCTGTAAGTGTTAATTCTAACTGATAGGTAGCGCTTTTTACTTCATGCTGGAGCCGAACCTGATTCTGCTCTATAAACTCCGCCATATGATTTATACCATGCGCAAGAACATTCATTTCGTAACTCGGTGCCGACTCTGCGCGAACTGAAAAGTCACCGCCTTCGATACGATTGACCGTACTAGTCAACTTTTTGATTGGCACGATAATATTACGGCCGAGGAGGTAGGACAGGATAATCGCCATGACCATAACCCCCACAGCCAGGCCAGCGCCATTAATCAACATTGCGCGACGCGCTTGCAGACTTACGGCAGGATCTATGGCAACAATAACCCAACCCACCAATTGTGAATCGTCTGCCAGGGCGGAGGCTCCGTAATCCTCAGTATTGAGGTCCAGTGCTAATACCGGTTCTTCAAAATACAGATACTTGTCTACCCTGTTTAACCTGGCCGGGGCGCTAAGCTCTGCCCCTTGCCCGGAAGGCTCAGATCCTTTTTCGACATCCTGGCCAGCACGAAATGACGAAACGACCACTTCACGACTAGCATTAAGAAAGGTAACACCCGATACACTGTCTAGCCGATTAGTCGCTGCCACTAAAGAATTTAACAGTGTCTTATCGGCCGAGTAGAGAGCGAAATCCGAAACCGAGGCTAAATAAATGGCGATACCGCGACCTGATTTCTGTAGACGCTCACTAATTGCTTTATCCCGTTCAAACATGGTCACGCCGGTCAACACAACCGTAAGCACGAGCAGCGGCACGGCTGTCGCCACAACAAGGCGATTTTGCAGTGTATTACCCTGCTTTGAGAACAGCCGTTTCATCACATCGTCTGGAGAAGTTTCTGGTACATCCTGTACAAGTCCTCCAGGGGGGGAAGGTCGATATTGAGCACCCTTGCGACCTCCTCATTGGTACTCAAGGTATAATACTTTGGATAATAAACATGCCAGTTTTTGTCAGTGTTGTCTGATTTGTCAGCAGTTAATTTAGCAAATAATTCAGCGCCATGGTGACCGATATTTGTCGGACTGGAATAAATCGAAGCCAGTGCCCCAGCTTTAGTATAAGAGGCTGAAAAGCCTATCGCAGGAATTTTTTCTCTATAGCTCAAATGCAGAATCCATTTGGCGATATTGCGGTTAAACGCTGCCCTGTCTGGTACGGCAATAAAAACTTCCGAAGCATTTATAATGGGACTTAAAACACTGATTGGGTTATCGGTTGGAGGCAGGTTCGCCGTGATCAGCTTAACATCCAGACCAGATACCCTTTCCAGACTCGCCTGTTTAGTCACCTGGCTGGCGGGCCCAAATATTGCGCCGAAGCGACGAGTATCGGGCTTTAACAGTTGGCCAAGTAACACTGCCCGCTCAAAGGGCTGGTCGATTACCACGGCAGCAAAGCGGTCATTAATAGCGGCATCTTTATTAAAGTCCTGCCACGCAGCCATGGGTATCATTAAACTGAGAATGCCTGACCGAGGATAATTTGCCCGAGCCTGCGCCGTTGCAGCCGAGCCAATAGCAACAATATGCTGACCTAAAGTTAATGGCAACGCATTATCGTCGGACACCGTGAAACTTTGGACGTCGATATTCGGCTGCTGAGCCTTAAGTTGCTGAGTAAACACGTCCGCCACCTGCTGATAATAAGGCGCGTCGCTCGATAGGAGCACATACACTTGATTAGCCGCAAATCCGTCGCTGCCCTGAAACATGCAGGCGAGCAGAGCTACGCAGCGAAAGGCGCACTTGAGTGCAGGGCGCGCAATCGTGCTTCCCACAAATAATAGACTATTAGCGACTCCGTTCATTATCCCGCGATAAACGTCCTGTTACCCTATTGAAGCAATGCCCTTAAAAAGCTAGCCAGGATTTGTCTGGTGACTAATTTCTTCGGCATGGAAAATTTGCCTGTACCCCGAACCAGGGCAGCACGGATTTGCCTCTCGATCATCATAATACGACAAGTATTAAGTCTCGCATGGAACCACATCAAGGCAAGTCCAGGCTCAACGAGACAAAATATCGACTGGCAAATATATTCTCTTCATTAAACTCAGAGTAGTCCTCAGTAATATTTTGCGCTACCAGCTGTAACTTGCCAGGACTGCGACCGAGAACAAACGAGAAAGTGATATGACCGTCAAGCCGAGTATATTGATCAATAAAATTACCGCCCCGCCAACTAACTTGATCTTGATGATATACCGTTAATCCGCTCGCCCAATGTGATGCCCACTGATAATTCAGCAACAAGCCGCCTGAATGCCGCGGTCGTGACTGATTGAAATTGTCAAATTGCATTTCAGGCTCAAATTGCCTGACAAAATCACTCTCAAGATCGGTATAGGCATAGTGCGCTCTTATTAGCCCCTTGCTCACCGGCCGATACGTGATTTGCAGCTCAGCTCCCTCCGATTCCCACTCTCCGGTATTACTTCGCACTTTTATCACATCATCACCGATAGGTGTGGGCATTGCCAGACGCTCCTGGTAGCTGTCTATCGCATGCCTAGCTTGCTCTCGATACAACTTTAAATCTACGCCCAGATGCCACTGCGGGAAGTAACCAGCCCAGGCCAGCTCAAAGGTGGTCACCTCCTCCTCTTCGAGCCGCTCATCACTGCGTGTAATCGCGTTAAAAACAATATCACCAATTTTTAAGTTCTGATCGAGGTTGGCTTCGGTAATTGATGGCGCCCGCGCGCCTCTGGAGAGGCTGACCCGCACAGTGTGGTCACGGCTTAGTAATCGGCTCACGCTCAGGCGCGATGACAACAACGTACCTACAAACGTTTTCTCAGCCATTAACCCGACATTGAGCAGCCATTTCACGGTCGGCCGCCATTCATTATGCATAAACGACCGGAATGACTCTTCCCAGATTTTGTCATCGTGACCCTGTAAAAATCGGGTTTGGGTATACTCACTACGGCCACCAAACCCCCAGACCGTTCTTATCTGATCGGACATCGCAAATTGATGTTCAAACTCCAGATCAAAACGCTCGGAGGACAAACTGCCTAAACCTTCAACAAAACGCTGATCGGGTATGCCCAAAACCAACTCGACCAACGCCGGGTCAACGCCGAGAATATTCGATAACAAGCCTCTATCTGCTGAATTATTCATGCCTAGCTTATTGTGATAGCCATGAACGCTAAACTCACCGCCGGCAACCAGGCTATGACGCCACTCAATCGATTGATGACTTGAGTAATAGTCAGTATCAATGAATTCATCTGGATGGTCGGCATCCCCGAATCCAACGTGATCATTGGCGTAAGCAAAATTAATGTCTAACACATCGTTGAGCGAAGGTGTCATCGTGCCGCGAAAAGCAATTTGGTGAAGCTCACGGCCATCGTCAAGCTCCCCCTGGGGGATACTCGGAAATCCGTCATTGTGACGAGAACCCAGACTAAACCGGTAGTTCAGCGGGCCAAGATTATCGTTTATTGTCACCCAGGAGTTCAGCGTTTCACGACTACCCCCGGTGACCTTAAGCGCTGCACCTTTATCTTGTGTGGGCTCCCGAGTAACGATATTGACCGCACCCATAAATGCATTGGAACCATGCGTGGCAGCACTTGATCCGCGGACAACTTCAATATGATCGACATCTTCCAGCTGAATCCCAAGCGTGCCCCACAACACTGTCGAAAACACCGGCTCATAAACTGAGCGGCCGTCAATCATCACTTCCATGCGATTGGGAAACTCATCGCCAAAACCGTGGTAAGCGATACCTGGTCGATTATCGTTAACAGCGTAAGATTGAAAGCCAGGTACTAATCTAAACAAATCGCCCCAGTTTTGGGCCCCAGAGGCATCGATGAGCTCTCGGTTAATAACGGTCACGCTAGCCGGTGCCAAACTGGCCGGCTGATCCATACGACTCGCTATACTTACGCTAGGGATCTCGCTGAGCAGATCAAACTCTGAAAGGTGATCGGGGTGAGCTAAGAGGTCAGATACCATGGATAGGCCAGCAATCATCCAGCGGACGCTGCAAAATCGTTTCAATTTACCTGTCATTTCTGAACATAACCATGGCTAGCATCTCCTGGGCAGCATTGTAACGATTTCTGTCCCACGATATCAGTGACGAACTCTCAATATCACAAACAGAGATGATTGAGCGGGCGAATTGCGCCCGTTGCGGCGCCTGACTCATTGGTTCCGGATAAAATTCATTTTATTAATACTTAATGCTGGGCTATCCTCCCCGACCTGAATTCGGGATGTAATATGCGCGAAATCTATTTTGTCCGGCATGGCCAGGCATCATTGGGCACCAAAAACTACGACAAGCTCTCAGAGCTGGGCTGGCAGCAGGCTCGCTGGCTCGGGGAATACTATAAGGATCAGGGGCTAAGCTTTGATCGAGTCGTTGTAGGCGATATGCGCCGTCACAAAGAAACCCTAAAGGGCCTCGGTGAGGGTATGGGATGTAATTTTGAACCCGATATTGATCCACGCTTGAATGAATTCAAGTTTTTCCCGGTATTGAGCTTGTATCAGAAAATTTATAGACCCGAGGCTCCGCCACTCAAAACCGCCCATGATTTTTTCAGCATGTTGCGAATCGTCATGGAGGCCTGGATCGCTGGCGACATGGACGGTGCCCTAAAGAAACACGGTATCGTGACCGAAACCTGGGCGCAATTTAACGAGCGTGTAGTGGCCGCCCTAATCGAAACGCAGGCCGGCGGCGCTAAAGGTAAAACGCTGATTATCTCGTCCGGTGGACCTAAATCTATTGCCATGCGCCATGTCCTGGGCTTGTCCGATGACGCGACTATTGAGTTAATGATGCAAATCCAGAACACTGCCAGCACACGGTTTCTATCCATCGAAGAGAGTCTTTCCCTAAAGGCCTTTAACGTGCTGTCCCATATAGAGCGTCCTGACCGCCATCACGCTATCACGATGGTATAGACCCCTGCTGCAGCCATTGGCTCCAAACTAATTAACTCAGAGGAACACCTTGCATGAATTTCGAACACTCTCCTAAAGCCATCGCTCTTCAGGATCTCCTGCATAAATTCATGAACGAAGAGATTTATCCAGTCGAGAAAGAATACGACGAATACATGAAAACTGTGGCCAATCCCTGGGCAACACCACCCCTCATGCAGTCTCTGAAAGCCAAGGCTAAAGCCGTCGGATTGTGGAATCTATTTTTACCGATACACGAACGCGAAGACGGCCTGAGCAATGTTGACTACGCACCCTTATGCGAAATTATGGGTCGAGTTTTGTGGGCACCTCAGGTCTTCAACTGCAATGCGCCAGACACTGGCAACATGGAAGTCTTTATTAAATACGGTTCGCAGGCGCAGCAGGACAAATGGTTAACGCCTCTGCTAGAGGGGGAGATTCGCTCTTCTTTTGCCATGACCGAGCCAGACGTAGCCAGCTCAGATGCCACCAATGTGCAGTGTTCCATCGTTAAAGATGGCGACGAGTATGTTATCAACGGACGTAAGTGGTTTATCACGGGTATCATGCACGAAGCCTGCAAAATTATTATCGTGATGGGTAAAACTGACCCCGACAACCCCAATCGCCACGTTCAGCAATCGCAAATTCTGGTGCCTAAAGATACCCCAGGTGTCGAAATTATTCGCCCACTAACCACCCTCGGATATGTCGGTGCGCCACTGGGTGAGGCGGAAATGGTCTTTAATAATGTCCGCGTGCCTGCGGAAAACCTTTTATTGGGCGAGGGTCGCGGTTTTGAAATTGCCCAGGGCCGCCTCGGGCCGGGTCGTATCCACCACTGTATGCGCTTGATCGGCTGCGCTCAGCGAGCACTGGAACTGATGTGCAAACGCGCCGAAACCCGCAGTACCTTTGGTTCTAAACTCAGCGAACACCAGTCAGTGCGTGAAGACATTGCACAGTCTTTTTGCGATGTTGAGCAAGCCCGCCTACTGACTATGATGGCAGCAGATAAAATTGATCGCGAGGGTACAAAGGAGGCCAGGGACCTTATTGCCGCCATCAAAATTGTCACTCCAATGATGGCAGCACGCGTCATCGACCGAGCTATACAGATACACGGTGCCGGTGGTTTAACTGAAGATTACTTTCTGGCTGAAGCGTATAACTACGCGCGCCAAATTCGCTTTGCTGATGGTCCGGATCAAGTCCATATGATGCAGCTGGGGCGCTCATTGGTGAAGCAGTACGCTCAATAAAATAGATAAATTAAGCACAAGGTAAACTATGACTAAACAAGCGAATACATTACCTGTAGACCAACTACCTGTCGATAAGCTCAATGCCTATCTAGGCAATCACATAGACGGCTTCGGCAAACTTTTGAGTGCAGTAAAATTTGACGGCGGACAATCTAACCCCACCTATAAATTGACTACTGACACATCCAGCTATGTGCTGCGGCGCAAACCCCCTGGCCCGGTATTACCTTCGGCACACGCGGTTGATCGGGAGTATCGAGTCATGTCAGCGCTGGCAAAAACACCCGTGCCAGTACCGACTATGCATGTGCTCTGTGAAGACGAAGAGATAATCGGCAGTATGTTCTACATCATGGATTTTATTGATGGCGATATCCATTGGGACGCACAGTTGACGGTCATCGATAACCTGTCACTAAGGGGCGAGATGTACGACCAGATGAGCGAAGTGCTCGCAGCCTTGCATAGTGTCGATATTGAGGCCATTGGACTGGAGACCTTTGGTCGTCCGGGCAACTTTTTTGAACGTCAATTAAACCGCTGGACCAAGCAATATCGAGCCTCCGAGACTGAGAACATCGAGGCAATGGAACAGTTAATGGACTGGCTACCGAAAAACCTGCCCCAGGACGATGGCCGAGTGAGCTTGATCCACGGAGATTATCGTCTCGATAATATGATCTTCCAGCCCGATCAGCCAAAGGTCCTGGCAGTGCTGGACTGGGAGTTATCGACTTTGGGCCACCCTTTCTCCGATCTTGCCTACCAGTGCATGCAATTACGCATGCCCGCTGACCCTTCATTGGGTAATCTCAGCGGTCTGGCGAACCTGGATCGTCATACCCTGGGCATCCCAACCGAAGAAGAATATGTCGCCGCTTACTGTAAACGTATGGGTTTGAGCGAAATCCCCGACTGGTCGTTTTATCTAGCTTTCAGCTTTTTCCGTTTTGCGGCTATCTTACAGGGCATCATGAAACGCTATCAGGACGGTACCGCATCGAGTACCGAAGCTCTCACTTACGGCAAGATGACGCGACCTATGGCAGAAACGGCCATTGAATATTTGCAAAGCCAGGGCAGACTGTAAACCCAATTAGTTTAAAGAGAGGAAGCTATGAAAGCACTGGTATGTGAAGCCTATGGCAGCGTCGATGACCTGGTTTATCGCGATATGCCCGACCCCATAGCCGGCAGCGGAGAGGTGGTAGTCGATATTAAAGGCATCGGGGTGAATTTCCCCGATGGTTTACTGGTCGAGGGCAAATACCAATTTAAGCCGGCATGTCCATTTATGCCAGGCGGTGAATTTGCGGGCACAGTTACTGAGCTAGGCGAAGGCGTCAGCACCTTTGCATTGGGTGATCGCGTGCTCGGATACTTCCCTACTTTTGGAGCCTATGCCGAAAAAATTAAGGGCCCAATAGATTCAGCCTTTAAGATTCCCGATAGCATGTCCTTCGAAACCGCCGCAGCATTGATGTGCGCCACCGGTACCGCCCATCACGCGTTAAAACAACGGGCGCAATTGCAACCCGGTGAAAACCTCGTAGTGCTGGGCGCGGCAGGTGGCACCGGCATTGCTGCGGTGCAAATCGGCAAAGCTATGGGCGCTCGAGTAATCGCCGTGTGCTCTACCGAAGAGAAGCTTACCTTTGCCAAAGCTCAAGGCGCTGACGAAGGGATCAACTACACCGAGCAGGATCTTAAGCAAGCTATTAAGGATCTTACCAATGGACAAGGCGCCGATGTGGTCTATGACGCTGTCGGTGGTGATGCCTTTGACGTGTGTTCCCGCTCTATGGCCTGGAACGGCCGTTTGTTAATCGTTGGTTTTGCCTCCGGGCGTATTCCCGAATTACCGGTTAATCTGACGCTGGTTAAAGGTTATTCTGTGGTCGGTATTTTTTGGGGCACCTTCACTCAGAAGCAGCCTGAGGATCACGCCGAAAATATGCGCGAGCTGTTTCAGTGGTTTGAAGAAGGTAAAGTGGCGCCAGTCATCGATACAGTATTTAAGCTCGAAGATGGTATTCAGGCAATCAAGAAAATCACCGGGCGAGACGTGATTGGCAAGCTGGTCATCACACCGTAACACAAGCGTCTGAACGGTTAGAAAAACCAACCGCGATAATAACTGGACACAATTTATGAAAGCATTGGTATGTGAAGCCTACGGCTCGGTCGACGACCTGGTTTATCGAGATATGCCCGACCCTGTACCCAGCTCAGGTGAAGTCCTGGTTGCTGTAAAAGCCGTTGGCGTAAACTTTCCCGATGGCCTACTTGTCCAGGGTAAATATCAGGCGCAACCAGAATGCCCTTTTGCCCCGGGTTCTGAAATTAGTGGCGACGTCATTGGCCTTGGCGAGGGAGTCGATCAATTTGCCATCGGCGATCGAGTCTTAAGCCTGACTACCAGCTTTGGTGCCTACGCCGAAAAAATTATTCTGCCGGTCGAGGTTATCCATAAGATACCGACCTCCATGTCCTACGAAACTGGAGCGGCCCTGTTGGCCGCCACCGGCACAGCCCATCATGGCCTTCGTCAACGGGGTCAGTTAAAGGCCGGGGAAACCCTGCTGGTACTGGGTGCCGCAGGTGGTACTGGCGTAGCTGCCGTACAAATTGGTAAAGCCATTGGCGCGCGGGTGATTGCCGCCTGCTCGACGGAAGAAAAACTGGCCTTTGCAAAATCCCAGGGTGCCGATGAAGGCATTAATTACAATACACAGGATCTTAAACAAACTATTAAAGACCTGACTAATGGTCAGGGCGTTGATGTTGTCTACGACCCAGTGGGAGGGGATGCCTTTGATATCTGCTCTCGCTCCATGGCCTGGAACGGCCGATTACTAGTGGTGGGCTTTGCTTCAGGCCGCATTCCCGAGCTGCCGGTTAATCTGACCCTGGTGAAAGGCTACTCAGTGCTAGGTGTTTTCTGGGGTTCCTTTACGATCAAACAGCCCGAAGATCATGCCGCCAATATGCGCGAGTTATTTCAGTGGTTTCAAGAAGGTAAAGTTGTACCGGTTATTGATAAAACTTACCCACTAAGGGACGGTATTGCCGCCATAAAATACGTCACTGGGCGCAATGTGATGGGCAAAGTGATAATCAAACCTTGAGCGCTTAGCCGTAATATATAAGCTCTCCGACCCGAAAGAAACCAACGAGGCCCGTGGTGGAAAATAAGCAATTAGATTTAACAAACTTCAACCTGACTGGAAAAGTTGTGCTGGTTACAGGTGCTTCCAGCGGATTTGGTGAACATTTTGCCCATGTTTTATCAACGGCAGGTGCCAGGGTAATTGTTGGTGCGCGGCGTAAAGACCGTCTGCAAAAACTGGTCGCCGACATTGACGCTAGTGGTGGCAAAGCTCTGGCTATTGCCATGGACGTCACAGACGCAGACAGTGTCGCTGCTGCCTTCGATCAGGCGGAAGCTGCCTTTGGCACCGTCACTGTGCTAATTAATAATGCCGGCGTTGCTGCACCAAAAACTGTCCACAAAACTACCGAGACCGATTGGGACTTTGTTGTCGACACTAACCTCAAAGGTGCCTGGTTGGTGGCGGCGGAGGCAGCGCGGCGCATGGTGTCAGCGGGCACCCCTGGAGTGATCGTCAATATCGCCTCGGTGCTCGGTCTCGCTACCAGTACAGGGCATGGTATTTATTCCGCCTCCAAAGCAGGTGTTATCCAGTTAACCAAACATATGGCGCTGGAGCTAGCCAGAAAGAATATACGCAGCAATGCTATATGCCCTGGATATTTCAAAACCGAAATGAATGGTGAGTATTTCGAGAGCGATGCTGGCAAGGCCTATATCGAATCGACGCCCACCGGACGTTTGGGGCTTATGGAAGAAATGGATGGGCCACTGCTCCTGCTAGCCAGCGATGCTGGTTCATTTATCAATGGTGCGGTTATTCCCGTCGATGGCGGTCATCTGGTCATGTCCATATAAATACCTTTTTTACCGATGGGGATTTCACTAACGACCGGTTTAACTAAAACATGGCTATAGAAGATACACGCAGAGAATACGATTATGGGCAATTGAGCGAAGCGTCTTTACATGACTCACCTTTTGAGCAGTTCCAGCTGTGGCTTGATCAGGCATGTGACTCATCGATTAAAGACCCGACCGCAATGACCGTATCGACCATTGACGAAAATGGTCGGCCCTGGCATCGTGCTGTACTGCTCAAAGGTTTCAATGAGCGAGGCTTTGTATTCTATACAAACCTGCGTAGCCATAAGGCCCAGGACCTGGCGAAAAACCCTCAGGCGAGTCTGCATTTCCCATGGTTTTTCCTGGATCGACAGGTCTGTGTCAGCGGCACAGTCGAGCAGGTCACCCGAGCAGAAGTTGAGCTCTATTTTGCCTCACGACCCCGTGACAGCCAGATCGCCGCCTGGGCCTCGGATCAAAGTCAGCCCATAGGCTCACGAGACGAGCTGGAGGCTTTATTTGCGGACTATAAGGCCAGATTTACTCATCAGGGCCAGGAGCAGGATATACCGACGCCAGATTTTTGGGGTGGTTTTTGCGTCAAACCACTCGAGTTTCAATTTTGGCAAGGCGGTGCCAGTCGGCTTCATGATCGTTTTCAATACCGTCTAGTAAATGACGCTGACAATAGTAAGAATGCCTGGCTAATCAGTCGGCTGGCACCCTGAAAACCTGTTCCCTGGAGTAATAACGATGACCCGATTACATCTTATTCGCCACGGCGAAACAGACTGGAATGCCGAGGGTCGTGTTCAGGGGCAAATGGAATCTGTACTGTCCGAGCTAGGCCAAAATCAGGCCAGGGAATTACAGAAGCATTTGCAAGGGTTCGAATTCGACCGCGTATTTTGCAGCTCCAGTACCCGAGCCAGGCAAACTGCTGATCTCGCTCTCGCTCATATCGACCAGCCTTTCACCTATCTTGATACGCTACGGGAAATTTACCTCGCGCACTGGGAAGGCTATTTATATTCCGAAATAGAAGCCGATGACCCGGTAGCTCTCAATGCTTTTCGCCACACACCCGATCGTTTCAATGTAAAGGGCGCCGAAACATTTTCCGATCTGCAGAATCGAGCACTCCTTGCGGTGAATGGACTGATTGAACAACACCGAGGGCAGGAGTTAGTGATTGTCAGCCACGGTGCCTGGATAAAATCCGTACTCTGCCATTATGAAGGTCGACCGCTCAGCCGATTCTGGGAGCCTCCTCGGATGCATAACTGTTGTCATAGCATCATCCAGATAGATGCTGATGGCCGCACAGGAAATATTGTGCGCTATGCAGATCTCGATGAGGGCTTTTGTAATACCCGGCTCACGACAGCATAATTAACCCATTCTTATTAATGGCCCGAATAAATACACGCCAGGAGACAACGATGAATTCGACTTTACCCAAGCTGCCTGAACGCACTCGCGTCTACCAAAACCATCACCTTGATAGCACCCGCTGGGATAACTTTAAGGTTCGGGATGACGACATTCTGGTCTGCACTTCCATGAAAAGTGGCACCACCTGGATGCAACGCATTGTCGCGCTACTGCTCTTTAAAGATCAACAACCAGAACAGTCATTTCACGACATTTCCGTTTGGCTGGATATGCGTATCGCACCTCTCGAAGAAACCATGGCAGGTATAGAGGCACAAACCCACCGCCGGTTTCTCAAAACCCATTCAGCATTAGATGGCCTCCCCTACTACCCAGAAATGAAATATGTCGTAATTGGTCGGGATGTTCGGGATGTCTTTATGTCTCTGTGGAACCATGCCTCCAATTACACAGATGCCTTTATTAATGTCTTGAACGAAACACCGGGTAGAGTCGGAGAACCCTTTCCGCCGCTTTATGACGATATTCACGACCTCTGGAATGACTGGATTAACAAGGGGAGCTTTGATTGGGAAACCGATGGATACCCCTTCTGGTCCCACCTGCATTTTGTGCAATCCTGGTGGGAATACCGCCACCTGCCCAATATTTATATGGTTCATTTCAATGATTTGCTCAAAGATCTTGAAGGGGAAATGCGCAAGGTCGCGAAATTCCTCGATATTGAGGTGGACGAAGCACTGTGGCCAGACCTGGTCGATCAGGCTAGCTTCGAAACCATGAAAAATAACGCTGCCGAATTATTACCCGGAATTGATGGCATTTTCGCTGGTGGCGCTAAATCCTTTATCAATAAAGGTACCAATGGTCGTTGGCGAGAGGTATTGAGTGCTGAGCAATTGAAAGAGTGCGATGCTGCAATCGCCCGCGAATTATCACCTGATTGCGCCAGATGGCTGGAAGAGGGTGGAACACAGAATCTTTAGTAGACCGCGACCAGCCCGAAGATACAGTATAAACATCGCTGGATTAACGCCGCCAGAACATTGGCGTAAACAACACCAGCAGAGTAAATATCTCCAGTCTGCCCAGCAACATGCCACCGGCCAGTATCCATTTGGCAAAGCTATTGATATCGCCGTAGTTGGCCGAGACATCACCCAGGCCTGGGCCCAGATTATTCAACGCTGCAGTGGTCGCCGACCAGGCAGTGACATAGTCAAGACCTGAGGCCAGTAGCATAAGCACCATGCCGTAGAATACCGCCATGTAGACGCCGAAAAATGCCCAGATGGCATCGGCAATACGATTATCAACAATTCGCTTACCGACCTTGAGAGGTATCACTGCGCTTGGGTGGATTAATCGCTGAATCGCTCGTAATGATTGTTTGCCCAGGATCATCATCCGGCCCACTTTTATTCCGCCACCAGTCGACCCTGCGCAGGCCCCAAAAAAGGATAGAAAAATCATCATGTAGGGTAAAAAACTAGGCCACACGCTGTAATTGGTGGTTGCAAAGCCAGTGGTGGTCATAATTGAAACGAGCTGAAAAACACCGTGATGAACGCTTTCGCCGAGACCATAAACTTCGGTGAAATATAAATAACAACAAACAATCATAATGCCTGCCAACAACATCGCCAGGTAAAGCTGGGTTTCAGAGTCTTTCAAGTAAGCTATGGGGTTTTTCTTGTTCCAGGCAGTAAAATGCAGTCCGAAATTCATTCCGGCTACGATCATAAAAAAGATACAGATAGTGCTTATCAGAGGGCTATCAAAATAGCCAATACTTGCATCGTGGGTCGAGAATCCACCAATAGCAATCGTAGAAAAGCTATGTCCAATGGCATCAAATACGGACATTCCAGCTAACCAGTAACTGACACCACAAACTACCGTCAACGTCAGATAAATCAAAAACAGGGCTTTCGCAGTTTCAGTTATCCGAGGTGTTAATTTACTGTCTTTTACCGGGCCAGCCGCTTCGGTTTGATAAAGCTGGACGCCCCCAAGGCCCAACATGGGCATGATCGCCACAGCGATAACAACGATTCCGATGCCACCCAACCACTGTAATTGCTGGCGGTAGTAGAGAATTGACTTGGGTAGCTCATCAAGACCCGTGATAACCGTCGCCCCTGTCGTGGTAAGCCCGCTGATGGACTCAAACACTGCATCAGTGAAGGACAAACTAAGGGGATCAACCAAACCCAGCGGTAGAGCACCACCCAGACTCAGAGTAAGCCAAAACAGTACAGTTATGACAAAACCATCCCTCGTTCGCAATTCTGCCTCACTGCGACTATTCGGTAGCCAGACCAGCATACCGATAGAAAAGGTGATCGCGAAGGCGAGGAAAAAGGCCTGCTGAGTTTGTTCGCCATAAATACTTGCGACGACAATAGGCGGTAATAGCGAGCCACTGAACAACATCAACAGCAGACCAAGAACGCGGGCAATAACGGGAAAGCGCATCAGAAAAAAGTGAACCCAACCTGAAACAGTTTTTCTACGGCCCGCGTGTGCTGCTTATCAATCATAAAAACAATGGCGTGATCGTCCGATTCAATCAGCGTATCGTGATGAGTGATGATGACTTTACCGTCACGAACCAGCGCACCGATGGTGGTGCCGGGAGGTAATTTGATATCTTTAATGGCGCGGTCTACCACTTTTGAATTTTTACTATCACCGTGGGCAACAATTTCCAGCGCTTCGGCCGCACCGCGTCGTAAGGAGTGGACTTTCAGGGTGTCCCCCCGTCGTACATGAGAAAGTAGTGAGCTCGTTGTCGCCTGTTGAGGAGATATTGCGATATCAATCTCACTACCCTGCATTAAATCAGCGTAGACCGGGTTAGTGATCAATGTCATCACCTTTCTGGCTCCGAGACGCTTGGCCAGTAACGAGGCCATGATATTGACCTCATCGTCATTAGTTACGGCCAGAAAAACGTCAGTTTTTTCTATATTTTCTTCCAGAAGCAACTCTCGATTGGCAGCCTGGCCCTGTAGTACAACCGCTGAATTCAGATGCTCAGCAAGGTATTCTCCCCGTTCAGCCGAATATTCAATGATCTTGACGTTATAGTCATGCTCTAACGTTCGGGCCAGGCGATAGCCGATATTTCCACCGCCGGCAATGATGATTCGTTGATAGGGTTTCTCATTGAGTTGCAGTTGTTTCATGACTTTTCGGCTGTCAGCCTGAGCGGCGATGAAGAACACCTCATCGCCATCCTCAATAACAGTGTCTGCTTCCGGCACGATAGCTCTACCCTGACGCCATATTGCGACAGCTCGGGCGTCAACATCGGGTATTTGTTCGCGTATTTCAACCAGTTCTCTGGCCTCCAGAGGGCCACCTCTAACTGCTCGCACGGCGACCAGCTGTACCGCGCCATTGGCAAAACTTAGCACCTGTAGGGTACCAGGGTGCTGAATGAGCCGACAGATGTATTCGGTGACCACTTGCTCAGGGGAGATGAACACATCAACCGGGACATTGGTGTCGTTAAACAGCTTCTCACTGTAAACACTGTTGGTATAACTTCCTGAGCGGACCCTGGCGATTTTCTTGGGCGTCCGAAACAGGGAATGCGCAACCTGGCAGGCCATCATATTCAGCTCATCGCTGCTAGTCACCGCCACCAGCATGTCCGCATCTTCTATGCCCGCAGCCACCAGAATATCAGGATGTGAACCAAAACCATTAACCGTACGTATATCCAGGCGATCCTGTAAATCTCGCAAACAAACCGGGTCGGGGTCGATGACAGTAATATCGTTGGCTTCACTGGCCAGGTTTTCCGCCAGAGTGCCACCGACCTGTCCGCCGCCAACGATAACAATTTTCATTGTCGTCTCGCGACCGTAATGGTGATACCAAACCTGTTCATATTTAACTCGCCTGCTTTATTTTATGGGGCAGCGCTTTTACCGTGTGACTCTGGGGTATTCAACCCTTCCCTATTGTTTCTCTAGCAAAGCGTAGTAAAAGCCATCGTGACCACCTTCCTGAGGAAACAACTGGCGGCCAAAGTTTGTCTTGTGGCCTGCATCTGTGGCGACCTGCTGTAACCGAGCATTGTTTACGCCCCTGAGGAACTGCTCTATCACCTGATCGTTCTCCTCCGGGAGGATTGAGCAGGTAGCGTATAACAATCTTCCACCTACCTTTAGCAAGGGCCATAGCTTCGCCAGCATAACCTGCTGTAACGCTGCCAGCTTAGCAATATCTTCAGGCTTACGCAGTAATTTGATGTCCGGATGGCGGCGTACTACTCCGGTGGCAGAGCAAGGGGCATCGAGCAAGATTCGATCGAAGGCTTTGCCATCCCACCAACTAGCTGGGTCTGCGACATCGGCACTGAGCAGCTCCACCGAGAGCTGCAAACGGTCCAGATTCTCCCTTACTCTGTCTAAACGCTGGGCATCGATATCGATAGCAATCACTTTCCCCACATCGGGCGCAGATTCCAAAATATGGCAGGTTTTGCCACCGGGGGCACAACAGGCATCAAGCACTCGCTGCCCTGCCTGGACATCAAGCAAAGACGCCGCCAACTGCGCGGCTTCGTCCTGCACACTGACCATGCCCTGGTCAAAGCCAGGTATTTCGCTGACCATTTTGGCTCGGGCCAACTGTACGCCGGCCGTACTAAATTTAGTTGCCGTTGTTATCCCGCCGGTCTCGGAACAGTGCCTACTCAGATATTCATTCCGACTTATGCGCAAGGCATTAACACGCAGCGTCATGGGTGCCCGGCCATTGTTAGCCGACATGATGGTTTGCGCTTTTCCAGGCCAGGCTTTAATAAATGCATCTATTAACCACTGAGGGTGGGCTGATACATACTCCGGCTGCTTTGCGAGATCTTGTTCAATCGCGTGCTGGTCGCGGATAAAACCGCGTAACAGTGCGTTAATGAGGCCTTTTGCCCAGGGTCTTTTTAGTTGTTTGCAGGCAGCAACAGACTCATTGACGACGGCATGGCTAGGAATCCGAGTGTGGACAAGTTGGTAAAGCGCGCAAGCTAACAGGGCCAATATTGCCTGATCTTTCTTTTTTAAAGGCTTGTCCAGCAGCGTATCAATAATTTTGCTAATCGCCGGGTATTGCCGCAACGTGCCATAACACAGCTCACTGAGCAGAGCCTGATTCTGGTCAGATACCTGCGCACTGAATTGTGGCAAGCAGCTATTTAAGGATAACCCTTCGGATGTCACCCTTTCTATCACTTTGGCAGCAGCAACTCTGACCAACATCGCTGTCAGGTTCCCAGCTGCGTTCCAGGGGCAAACATTGCGGTACGCCCCTGTAATAAATCGCTTACTGCCATATGTCGCTTACCTGGTAGCTGAACGTCTGTCAGTAATAGCGCGTCGTTATGACAGGCCACCAAAATGCCTTTGCGGTCGCAGGACATTATGGTTCCCGCAGCGGCTTGATGAGAATAAGTCACCGCCTTTGCCCGCCAGATTCGCAAGGTATCACTACCAAGCGAGGTAAAGGCAATGGGCACGGGATAAAAAGCTCGAATCCTGCAATCTAGCACCCGAGCGGACTGATGCCAGTCAACACGGGCTTCCTGCTTGGTGATTTTGTGGGCGTACGTGGCCAACGCCTCATCCTGTCGCTCAGCAACCCGCTGAGAGCCTGGCTCAGCAATAGCATCTAAAGTCCTGAGTAGAGCATCTGCCCCGGTAATAGCCAACTTGTCCTGTAAACTAGCTGAAGTATCTGTTTCCGATATGGAGCACGACACACGGCTGAGCATGGGTCCGGTATCGAGGCCTTCATCCATTTCCATGATGGTGATGCCGCTCTGCTGATCCCCAGCCTCAATCGCTCGTTGAATGGGTGCCGCACCTCGCCAGCGGGGCAACAGCGAAGCATGGACATTGATACAACCCAAAGACGGCATAGCCAAAACCGCTTTTGGCAATATCAACCCGTAGGCAACTACGACCATAATATCGGCATTTAAGCCAGCCATCTGTTGTTGCGAGACTGCATCTCTGAGAGAGCGCGGTTGATAAACAGGTATGTCTTCTTTTAATGCCAATGCTTTCACTGCGCTGGGACTTAATTTTTTGCCCCGCCCAGCAGGCCGATCAGGCTGGGTATATACTGCCACCACCTGGTGTCGCGACTGATCGAGCAAGGTACGTAGATGCTCGGCGGCAAACACAGGGGTGCCCGCAAAGATAATTTTTAGTCTCTGCATGATAGCTGAACTTCCTTGGCGTAAAGGCTTATTTGGTAGCTACGTATCGATCAATGTCGCTTGATCGATATAGCTCTTAAAGTTTAACACTAAGATGCAGGCTATTGATTCAGGCAAGTTGTTTGTGCTGCTTTTCCAGCTTTTTACGAATTCGTTGCCTTTTTAGCGGCGAAATATAATCAACAAAAAGCTTGCCATTAAGATGATCCAGTTCGTGCTGTATACAAACGGCTAATAGTCCACTGGCTTCCATGCTAAACTGCTTACCGTCCCGATCTAAAGCCTTAACTCGTACCTGTTCAGGTCGCGATACTGCCTCACGAAACCCAGGCACAGATAAACAACCCTCTTCGTAATCGAGCTGCTTATCGGTCAGCACCTCTACTTCTGGATTGATAAACACTTGCGGCTGATTACGCAAATCAGAGACATCAATGACCACGATGCGCTGATGAATATTTACCTGTGTCGCCGCCAGCCCAATGCCCTCTGCGGCATACATCGTTTCAAACATATCATCAATGACTTTGTTTACCCGCTTATCGACATCCACCACCATACGGGCCTGATTGCGCAAACGGGGGTCTGGAAATTCGAGAATTGTTAAAGTTGTCATAGTCTTTGTGGTAGATTTCTAGCAAAAAGGTATAAACCACTGTTAATATTAGAAGTTGAAAGGAATTATAACTCGCATATTCCGTGGTGAAGGCTATTATACACCATTGAATTTCGACACAGGACGGACCAAATGAAGAAACTATTGTTGGCTTTGCTGAGCATCTGGATCATAGTTACGGCCATTGCAGCAGAAGGTCCCTTCAATGATGATATTCCCGATAAATATACTGTAAAAAGTGGTGATACGCTGTGGGACATCTCAGCCTTTTTTCTTAGCCAACCCTGGTTGTGGCCGGAAATATGGCATGTTAATCCACAAATTCGTAACCCCCACCTCATCTACCCTGGCGATGTCATCAGCCTGATTTATCTGGACGGTAAACCCTACCTTACACTCAACCGAGGCAGAGACGTCAAACTCAGCCCCGAAATCAGGGAATCTGCTAACCGCGACCCCATACCCGCTTTGCCTCTTGAGGCCATAAATAGCTTCCTGTCACGAACCCGCGTTGTCGACCCGGGCGTTCTCGAGGCAGCCCCCTATGTGTTGGCTGGCGAGGAAAAACATCTCCTGTCTGGCATCGAGGACGATTTTTACGCTCGCGGTAACTTTACTAGCCAGTTGAGCTTTTTTGGTATTTATCGCGATGGTGGCCCTTATATAGACCCAGAAACGAAAGAATTTCTGGGCATACGTGCTCAGGACATTGGCTCAGCCAAACTCAAATTTATCGATGGTGATATCGGCACGCTGAAGAGCACGAGGAGCAGGGAAGAAATCCGTGTCAACGACCGCCTGTTACCGGAGGAAAAACGCAAAATCAACACTACATTCCATCCAAGTCAGCCGAATGAAGGTACACAAGGGCTTATCATCGCTGTCGAAGGTGGCGTCAATAACGCAGGTTTCCTTGACGTGGTAGCGCTTAACCTCGGTGATCGCGACGAACTGAAACCCGGTAATTTGTTGGCCATCTACAAAGCAGGTGAAGTGGTTAAAGACCGCGTTGCTGGAGGCGTGGTCTCATTACCTCCGGAACGAGCGGGCCTGCTAATGGTTTTCCGCACCTTTGAAAAACTAAGTTATGGTTTGGTACTAAAATCTAATCGGCCTCTAGAGGTCGGTGATTCTGTAAAAAACCCTTAAGCCACGCACTTCGATGACAGTGAACCGGACAGCATTTAGACAACCTTATTTGAAGCTGAAGTTTACATCCCTTTAGCTCTGTATCTATCACTCGCCCACGGAAGGGCTTATGTCAGAAGAAACTGAATTCGCCATTATTCTGCAAGCCTTACCCGGCATCGGCGCTGCTGGTCTAGGCCACTTACTGGCCCAGTTTGGCAGTTTCGAACAGACACTAAGGGTTGCAGAGTCACAACTACCCAACCGCTATCGTAAAGCACTCCGGCAATACCATGCCAATCCTGAGCACCACCACTGCCTCGCCCGGCAAACCATAGAGAGCTGTGCCAGTGACGGCATCTCTATTGTAATTTTTGACGACCCGCTTTATCCACCTTTACTCCGGGAAATCGATAGTCCACCGTCTATTCTTTATGTGAGAGGCAATATAAACCTGCTCTCTTTACCTCAGATTGCCATTGTCGGTAGTCGCCAGCACAGTGCTAGTGGAGAAGCCAACGCCGGTGCTTTCGCAAAAAATCTCTGCGCGAGCGGTTTTGTTATTACCAGCGGTATGGCATTGGGGATAGATGCAGCTGCTCACAGCGGCGCTATGGCTGCGGGTGAGACCATTGCTGTCCTGGGCACTGGTATCGATGTGATTTACCCTCGTCAACACCGTAATCTTTACCAGAAAATTCTAACCAGTGGCGGGACAATCGTTACCGAATTTCCCCCGAGCACTCCAGCTCGAGCTGGAAATTTTCCACAGCGAAACCGTATTATTAGCGGCCTCAGCCTCGGTGTACTGGTTGTAGAAGCCGCTATACAAAGCGGTTCATTAATCACCGCACGTCTCGCTTTAAATCAAGGTCGTGAAGTGTTTGCCATACCAGGGTCAATCCACAACCCACTATCAAAAGGCTGTCACCGATTGATACGTGAAGGCGCCACGCTCACGGAAACAGCACAGGACATAGTCTCTGAACTAGGCGGTATGCTGTCATTTGTTAAACATAATTCAGCACATCCTCCGCGCCCACAGGCTCAGCGAGAATCGGTGCTTGAGCACAAACTCCAGCCGCTTGAAACTCAGGTATTGAACCACCTCGGTTTTGACTATACCGATCTCGACTCACTGATCAACCGCAGCGGCTTATCTGCTAGCGAGCTGAACGCCATTCTGTCCGGTCTGGAATTGCGGGGGCTTATCGATAACCAGGCCGGTTTGTATTGCCGCATATCTTAACTGACTTTGGCATAAATGCCTGCCACCGCGGGGTAAGTACGATCCTGTCAAGCATGAGTTGCCATTATCGTATTGTTGAGTTAGCCTGCGCGACCTTCCCCCGCACTTACTGCCGGGTTTCTTAAACAAACCACACTTAAATTGCCATGAATAAATCTTTTATAGCCATACTAATGGGTTCAGATTCCGATCTGCCTGTGATGCAAGCCTGTATTGACGTTCTTGATGAGCTCAACGTCTCTTGTGAAGTTAAAATCACCTCCGCTCACCGCACGCCCGAGGCCACACAACAATATGTCCAGTCAGCTGACGAGCGAGGATGCGTTGCTTTTATCTGTGCCGCTGGCATGGCTGCTCATCTTGCCGGAGCCGTCGCTGCACAAACATTGAAGCCAGTCATTGGCGTGCCAATTAACGCCTCTTTAGAGGGTCTCGACGCGCTGTTAGCGACCGTGCAAATGCCTGCTGGTATTCCCGTCGCAACCGTTGCTATCGGTAAGGCTGGTGCAAAAAATGCCGCCTATTTGGCCGCGCAAATTGCAGCCACTGGAGACAATGACCTTCGTCGACGGCTCATCGACAACCGAGCCGCCAGCGCGCAAGCGGTTATCGACAAAGATACTGCGCTGCAGGCAAAGTTAACCGGTTGATCAACTACACGAACCACTTCCGGATCCGCCATACCGCGCAATTACTACTTCAGGGCGGCGTTATAGCCTATCCGACTGAAGCAGTTTGGGGTTTGGGTTGTGATCCGGGAAACCCTCGCGCAGTGGCAAGAATTCTTGCCCTTAAAAATAGAGATGTCGATAAAGGGCTAATTCTGGTTGGCTCCGATATCGCTATGTTCGAACCCTATCTGACCCTCACGACGCTCAAGCAAAGAGAGCTAATGGCCGGTACATGGCCCGGCCCCGTGACCTGGCTAGTGCCGGATAATGGTCTTGCTCCACCATGGATTACAGGTGGGCAAAAGCGCCTTGCCATACGGGTGAGCGCGCACCCTGTCGCTGCCGCACTGAGCCATCTGGCGAATGGGCCCATTGTTTCGACCTCTGCTAACCCCCAGGGCTTGCCAGCGGCGCTAAACTTGGCCAAAGTCCGGGCATATTTCGGCGACAACCTTGACGCTGTATCTTCCGGACTCACCGGTCAGAGCAATAAGCCCAGTGAAATCCGCGACCTCTTGTCTGGTCAGATAATACGTCCGGGCTAAGTTACAAAATCAAAGGCATGACATTGATTGATAAAGAAGCAGTTAAAAACTACCTGCTAAACCTCCAGGATTCGATCTGCACAGCGCTGCAAAACTTTGAACCTAAGGTCTCATTTCACGAAGATCAGTGGTTACGCGAACAAGGGGGCGGCGGGCAATCAAAAGTGATTGAAAATGGTGAAGTCTTCGAGAAAGGCGGGGTTAATTTTTCCCACGTCTTTGGCACCGAACTTCCCGCATCGGCCACCGCAGCAAGGCCAGAACTGGCTGGGCGTGGCTTTGAAGCCATGGGCGTTTCTCTGGTCATCCACCCTCAAAACCCCTACGTACCAACATCCCACGCCAATGTTCGTCTGTTTATCGCCGAGAAAAAAGGACTGGAGCCGGTATGGTGGTTTGGCGGCGGTTATGATCTAACACCATACTATGGCAACGTGGATGATTGTCGCTACTGGCATCAAGAGGCAAAAAATGCCTGCGATCCCTTTGGGGAAGATATCTACCCCCGCTTTAAAAAGGGGTGTGACGAATACTTTTTCCTGCGCCACCGTAACGAAGCTCGGGGAGTCGGCGGTCTGTTTTTTGATGACTACAACGAACAGAATTTTGATCATAGCTTCGCTCTGATGCGCTCCATAGGGAATAGCTACATAAAAGCGTATTCGCCTATTGTTGAGCGTCGTAAGGATACGCCTTTCGGCGACACTGAACGGCAGTTTCAGCTCTACCGAAGGGGCCGTTACGTAGAATTTAATCTGGTTCAGGACAGGGGCACGATCTTCGGACTTCAGACCGGTGGCCGCACTGAATCTATCCTCATGTCATTACCGCCACTGGTACGTTGGCAATATGACTGGCATCCTGAAGCCAATAGTTCGGAAGCCGAACTATACGACACCTTTCTGCCCGTTCGAGACTGGCTGACGCCTGGTTGAATAGCGCTTAAACCCCTTGATAGCGGATTAAAAAATCTAACTATGTCTGATAAATATGCCGTCTTCGGAAACCCGATAGCCCACAGCCGTTCCCCGGAAATTCACAGCGCTTTTGCCGCTCAAACTGGCGAAGATATTCAATATGATCGAATTTTGGTTCCAGATGAAAAATTCAGGGAAACGGCGCTCTCGTTCATCAAGAATGGTGGGCAGGGTTTTAACGTCACCGTGCCCTGTAAAAAGGAGGCCTTTCAATTCGCCGACCACCTGACGCCCCGCGCTCAACGGGCTGGCGCGGTGAACACACTGATTGTCCAGCCGGGCAAAAAAATCCTCGGCGATAATACCGACGGCAAAGGTCTGGCCACGGACCTTACCGACAATCTCAAGTGGTTAGTTGGTAATAAGCGCGTTCTGATATTGGGCGCCGGTGGTGCTGTGCGAGGAGTGCTAGCACCCCTGCTAGCCCTTAAGCCTCAGGCGGTCGTGCTGGGTAATCGCACTCCCGCCACGGCACGTATTCTCGCCACCGAATTTGCCGAGCTCGGTGAAGTTAGCGGTGGCAGTTATGACAGCCTGCACCGCAAATCTGCTTTTGACCTCATTATCAACGGCACCAGTGCTAGCCTCGACGGAGAATTACCACCGCTACCCCCCGAGGTGATTGGCGAAAACTGTTACTGCTATGACATGATGTATGGTGAAAAACCCACTGTGTTCATGCAATGGGCCAAAGCACAGGGCGTTAACCATATCTCTGACGGTCTGGGCATGCTGGTCGAACAGGCCGCCGAGTCATTCACTTTGTGGCGTAAAAAGACACCGGATACCGCACCGGTCATCGCCCAAATCAGGCGTGATCTACAAGGCTGCTAAGCTTTCTCTCCCCCATAGCTTGTTGCAGCGCTACAATCTTCCGTTTTTCCTGCACTAAAACCATTTGTGTGACCACGTCTGTGGGATTAGCATATTTAACAAACGTCTATGTTTACCCTACCTTCACACATCGCTACTGAAGAGATCGCAAATGAAAACCCAACAAGTATTCCGTGCTTACCCTGACGATATGGACGAAGCTAATGACGCCGTCAAAACCCATTTTTGCGCGCGCTGCGGGAGTCACTGTGAACATGATCGGGGCGAAAGCGGTATTCGTTCCATCTGCACTGCCTGTCATTTTGTTCATTATAAAAACCCTCAACCTGCCATTGCTGTTCTGATTGAGCGGGATAACCACTTCGTCCTCGGTAAGCGCATCTCTAAAAGCCTGGGCCACGGCCAATGGTGCATGCCCTGCGGCTATGTTGAATACCACGAAGACTATCTCAGCGCAGCGGTACGAGAAGTCAAAGAAGAGACCACGGTGGATGTGCGTATCAAATCTATAATTAGCGTCGTCACCAACTACCTGAAACCCAATATTCACTCGTTAGTAACCGTCCTGAGCGCCGAGATAGTCTCCGGTGAAATACAGGCGGCCGATGGTATGGAGGAGGTCGCATGGTTTCCCTATACCGGCGAGTTTCCGGAAATGGCCTTTGAAGCGGATACCCATATTATCAGTCGCTATTTCGAGACTGATTTGGTGGGCGCACCTGTCGATCTTAACTATGCTAAATCCTGACCGCGCTAAATATAACCGTCACTTAAAAATGTGCTCAATAAATATAATCGATAAAGGCATCAGGACAATGAAGCAGAATATTCTCGACGGCTATAACATTCTCGGTCTCGCCCAGCACCTCGCGGGGCCAAGCACAACGCAGCTCATCGCCGAGATGGCGACCCGACACGCAGAATAGGCTATTTTGAAGATGGCAAAAGCGCCTACTTCGTCCAGCAAAGTCGGGGCAAAGAAAGTCTCCGTATCGATGTCAAACATCAACAAGGCCTGGCGGTATTAAAAGACCTCAATAAAAGTTCGACTTGGTGCGGGAGAATTTCGCACCCGGTCTCTTGAAAAATATCGGCATCGACTGACTGGTGGCTCAGCTGCTTAACCCGCAGGTTACCTGCTCCATCTCCATACTGGGGTCAGACCAGCCCCCTGGACGACCAGCCGGGTATCAACTGGATCGCCCAGGCCTATGCCGAGATTACCGACCTGATCGGTTAACCCGATGGGCCACCCAGTTTGCCCATGCTGGCCATGGGCGACGTCGTGACCGGCGTGTGTGCGCTATTCACGGTATGTCATTCACTTCATACCAGATCTCTTTGTCGAAAAATTTCATTCTACATTCCTATGTAGGCATAACAGCTAATTCAAAAGAACATGGTTTTATTTCACTGATTCCCTATAAAGCTTTATTTCGTTACGCATTAGGTAGATTAATCGCTTGAAATCAAGCCGATAGGCAGGAGAGAAATAAATAGGACGGCAATAAATCTTTCAAAAATTTCTATTTAGCCTCAGCTGACATCGTTACTTTTCCAATAACACCTAGCCTGGCCATTATCCATAATTAGAACGATAAGGCTGGACCTGTAAATCCGACTCATTTGGCGAGATTGCCAAAGGTCATAGGCACTTTGAAGACGAAGCCAATTAAGGCCACAGCTCTGCCTTATCACCGTTTACGTGCAACAATATTGCCCTGGGGCTCCGATCGTCGTAGCGGCTCGAAGCTGTACGTTTTCAAACACGCGTCCCAAGTGCTCCTATGTCGCCTGGCCCCGGTTTACGGCCTTCGTTATATCCAGTACGCTTCAGCCTGCCCTTCTTTTTGGTGTAGCTCAACACAAAACGTAAAGCGGACTCCGGACTTCGTCAAAAACCTATAAAGTGGAAATTGCTTCTTAATGTCTGGACTCATAGCCTGCCTGGAATGCGACATTGCCGTGAATGTACCGGCTTTGGAGGACGAACAGCGCGCCACGTGTCCCCGTTGTCAGCACGTGCTTATATCCCGATCTCGTGACGGTTTTTCACGCTCCCTGGCATTGGCTTCGGGCGCCGCGGTGTTTTTGATAATTGCAAATGTCTACCCATTTCTGTCACTCAAAATGGGGGGCATAACGAATGCGATGACCCTGGCGGGCACCACTTTCGCACTGTACCGTGAAGGGCTTGTGGTCGTTGCGACGATGGTCATGGGTTTCACTATTGTCATGCCGGCTGTGCTCCTCGCGGGAATCATCTGTTTGCTGCTGCTTCTCACCACCACACATCCACCTGCACTAGCCAGGGCGGTGGGCAAGGCGCTTTTTATGCTCGCGCCCTGGAACATGGTGGAAGTCTTTGTGATCGGTGTCATTGTGAGCTTTGTTAAGCTCAGCTCAATGGCGACAGTCGAACTGGGCGTTGGATTTTGGGCATACAGTGCCTTCACGGTTTGTTTTGTCGGGGCAGTTTCCAATCTAGATCGTTTCTCTGTGTGGAATGCCATTGAGCAATTGACTCCTATGACAGCAGATATTGAGGGGACCGCAGCCATCAATGGACTTGCCAACTGTCATACCTGTATGAAGCTCTCACCCGTCAGCGAGGGGCTTTGTTCGCGCTGTGGCGACCATTTGCATCTACGTATTCCGGGGAGCCTGCAGCGCACCACCGCGCTGCTGTTGACCGCGGCCATTCTTTATATACCGGCAAATATTTATCCGATCATGGTGACTGACCAGTTCGGTAGCTCGACGCCCAGCACCATCCTGGGCGGCGTTATACTACTGTGGAATCTGGGATCCTATCCCGTGGCGGCAATCATTTTTGTCGCCAGCGTGCTGGTACCGCTGGGGAAATTGTTGAGCCTGTCAGTATTAGTCTGGACGGCATCTCGCGGCGACGTTGATCGACCTCGCGACCACACAATGCTCTATCGGATTACCGAATTTGTCGGGCGCTGGTCGATGATTGACGTCTTCGTTGTCGCGATCCTGGTGGCGCTCATCCAGCTCGGCGGTATTCTGGCCATACGACCAGGTATCGCGGCGCTGGCGTTTACGGGGGTGGTGATCATCACCATGCTTGCCGCAGAGAGCTTTGATCCAAGGCTTATCTGGGACAGGGTGCGGGCTAACGGGGTGAGAAATCGAGATGGCCACTGAAGCACTTGTGTCACCGATACGACGTATCCCGGTAATCTGGGTTGTGCCTTTAGTAGCGCTGCTGCTGGGCATCTGGGTGATGATTTATACAGCTCTTAATAAGGGTCCAGAAGTGCGAATTTCGTTTCCGACTGCCGAAGGCATTGAAGCGGGCAAGACGCGAATTCGTACGCTCAGCGTTGAAATCGGAACGGTCATCAGCGTCACGCTGAGCGATGATCTGAAGCGGGTTGTTGTCGTTGCCCAGCTCGATAAAGTCGCACAAAAACTGTTGCGTGAAGACACCCGCTTGTGGGTAGTTAAACCCCGCGTCGGGGCAGCCGGGGTGTCGGGTTTAAATACCATTGTGTCCGGCACTTTTATTGAACTCGACCCTGGTGAGGGGGAGCCAGGGAAACGCCAATTTGATGGTTTTGACGACGTACCCCTGACGCCCCTCGGTGTACCCGGCATACGCCTAAGCCTTGTCAGCGAAGAGGCAGGATTTGTCAGGGCGGGCATGGCGATACTGTATAAGGAGTACCCCGTAGGGCGGGTTGAAAGCACGGAGTTTGACAATAGCAAGCAAACCTTTCGGCACCAGATTTTCATCAATGCACCTTACGATGTGCTGGTCAACGATGCGACCCGCTTCTGGAATGTTAGCGGTATTAATATTAATGCGGGGGCCGATGGTGTTCACATAGATGTGGCATCAATCCAGTCGCTCTTGCAGGGTGGCGTAACCTTTGGTGTTCCCGATGGCCGACAACCCGGTGATTCTGTGGATGACGACGCCGAATTTGTGCTGCACCCAAATTACGAACGTGCAGCCGCGCAGAGTTACCGCCATTTTGCTCACTACGTTGTGGAGTTTAAACAATCCCTCAGAGGTTTGGTGCCTGGGGCACCGGTACAATATCGGGGGATTGATATTGGCCGGGTCGAAAAAATCATGCTCGAGAGTATCGCCCAACAAATGACCACGTCCGAGCCGGGGTCAGCAATCCCGGTGTTAATACAAATTGAGCCTGGTCGACTGGCCATCGGCGATACTCGAGCCGCGCTCAAACAACTCAAGGAAAGCATAGCAACCGGTGTTACAAACGGCCTGCGGGCGACGCTGGGCGCACGCAATTTGTTAACCGGAAGCCTTGTGGTGAATATCGACTATTTTGCGGAGGCGCCACCGGCTTCGCTGGCAAGCGTCAACGGCTATCCGGTCATCCCCGCAATAGACACTGGCCTGGCGCCTCTCCAGGCCAAGGTTTCACAGCTTCTGGATAAGTTGAACGGCCTGCCCGTAGAGACAACGCTGCTAGCGGCCAATCAAACCCTGGCGGAACTGGACGGAACAGTGAAACAACTTCGTGAGTTCCTGGTGGACGATAAGATCCAGTCCATGCCCGATACTGCGACCAAAACAATGTCGGAGCTTACCCGGGCTCTCGAATCGTATTCATCCGGCTCGCCGTTTTATGAAGACCTTGCGCAGACATTGATGGAGCTGAACCAAACACTGCAGGGTTTGGGTGGACTCTCAACGACTCTGGACAGGCAGCCCGGATTGCTCCTGTTCCGAAAACCGATAGAGCAAGATCCGGAACCGGAGGTCAGGCCATGAGGGCTATCGCCCTGTTGCTTATAGCGGGACTCGTCGGCTGCATGAGCAGCCCGCCCGAGCCAGCACGTTTTTTACTGCGGGCCGAGCCGCGTATCGAATTGACGTCCAGGGCAAGCACGCCCGTTGTCGGTTGGCCTCGCGTGACGCTTGCGCCCTACCTGAATCGCGCCGGCCTCATTGTCGAGGTCGCCGAACACCAGGTCCGCGAAGCCCGCTACCATATCTGGGCCGAGCCCCTCGAACAGGGCATATGGCACTACCTCGGTACCCAGCTTGGCAATGAACTGGGTTACCCCCTGAACAGGAATATGGCGCAAAAACCCTCGTGGGAACGGCAAATCTCACTGCGCGTGGATAAATTCCACGGCAGCCTCGATGGCCGCTCACAGCTGGTAGCAAGCTGGTCTATCACCAATTTCAGGAACCAGGGGAAAGTAACGCAATACAGTTTTTCACAGACGCGCGACCAGGATAGCGGTGGTTATAAAGGGTTTGTTGAAGCTCAGATTAAACTCCTTGACCAGCTTGCGCTCGCTATAGCTGCATCTTTGCAATGATCGAGGCAACCGGTATACCCACACAACAAGTGGAACTTTTGTTTAAAACTGAATCGATGAATGGGCATGGATCAGTAATGAAGGCAGTCTTATAAGCACCTGCCGATATCTAACAAAGAGTCTCCCATCACTTATTAGCCCAGGCTATCCAGTTCAGACTATGCAGCCCAGGGAATACGTGCTCATATACTTTGGCGCGCAATGATTTCAAAGTAAACTGCCTCCAGGCTGAAACTAGCATTCATCTTTTCATGGAGTTCAACATCTAAATGAGCTGGCAAACCACCAGAGGCAATTACCCATCAACCCGTATGCGGCGTAATCGTCGTGATGATTTTTCCAGACGACTCACCCGCGAAAACCAGCTGTCCTGTGATGATCTGATTCTGCCGGTGTTTGTGCTAGAGGGTGACAATCAGCGTGAAGCGATTGCTTCGATGCCCGGTGTCGAGCGACTTACCATCGATTTGCTGCTTAATCAGGCCCGGGATTGTGTTGAGTTGGGTATACCCGCCATGGCCTTATTCCCGGTCACGCCCGCCGGCAAAAAGAGTCTTGACGGAGCGGAGGCCTGGAACCCGGATGGACTGGCGCAGCGCGCGGTGAAAGCACTTAAGAGTGATTTCCCCGAATTAGGTGTAATTACCGATGTCGCTCTGGATCCATTCACGACCCATGGGCAGGACGGTATTCTAGGCTTAGGTGGTCGTGATGAGGGTTACGTGCTCAACGACGTGACCGTCGAAGCCCTGTGCAAGCAGGCCCTGTCTCATGCTGAGGCGGGCGCAGATATTGTCGCACCCTCAGATATGATGGATGGGCGAATCGGAGCAATCCGGGCGGCCCTGGAAAGCGCAAATCATAGCAATATCCGTATTCTGGCTTATTCAGCCAAATACGCTTCAAGTTATTACGGCCCGTTTCGGGATGCGGTGGGTTCGGCAGGCAACCTGAAAGGTGGCGATAAATTTAGCTATCAGATGGACCCCGCCAACAATGACGAGGCTTTACATGAGTGTGCGCTGGATCTAGGGGAAGGTGCTGATATGATTATGGTCAAGCCGGGCATGCCATATCTGGATATCGTCCGTAGGGTCAAAGACGAACTGAGGGCTCCGACATTTGTTTATCAGGTCAGCGGAGAATACGCCATGCACCAGGCGGCGTTTGCTAATGGCTGGCTGGATCGCGATGCGGTGATGCTTGAATCCCTGCTGGCTTTTAAGCGTGCTGGCGCCGATGCCATTTTGACGTATTTTGCTCTCGATGCCGCTCGGCTCCTGAACAAGTAAACCGCTGTGCACTCCGCCTTTGCCCTGTTACTGCCCTTTCTGCAGCGTGAGTGGACCGCGGATCGCCCAACACCCAACTTGTTGGTTGCAGATGAAAACCTTTATGGTGTCGATTTTTCTGGCCTTGATAACACCACTAAAGTCATCAGTAATCGCTTTGATATTGCCCGGATGACCTCCTCAGCAGGTTTGGATACACAGTTTAATGATTTTGATTTTAGCGCTTATCCGCCCAATTATTTCACGCGTATTTGTTATCGAATATCCAAAGAAAAGGCCGTGGTTGAGCATATTATTGATCAGGCTTCACAGGTCTTAAGTGATAACGGAGAGCTGATTTTATGCGGTGCCAAGGATGAAGGCATCAAGCGCTTTGCCAATGTCGCTGGCAAACGCTTTGCTAGCTCAGCGAATACGCGCAAGCATGGTCCGCTGTATCTCGCTCGGATCATCAAGCCTGCGCAAGCATCAAGGAACGAACGGCCAACCAGGAACCTGGAAACCGCCTCAGATTACTGCAAACTCATCCCGGTAAAAATTGACGACAACATCACGCTGTATACCAAGGCAGGGGCCTTTGGCTCCGCCAAGATAGACCAGGGCAGCGCCATGCTGACAGCTTATCTGGAAACTTTTTTTAACCGATTTAGAACACATCCCCGAAACCTGCTCGACCTGGGTTGCGGCTATGGCTATTTGACGGTGTGTGCCGCCAGATTCGGTATTGAACGCCTGGTCGCGAGCGATAATTGCGCGGCAGCGATCAATACCTGCCAGACCAACCTGATGCGCTCGAATATCCCAGCGGAACTGATTGCCGATGACTGTGCCCATGGAATTGACGAAAAATTTGACGCTATTCTCTGCAACCCACCTTTTCATCAGGGCTTTAACACCGACTCAACACTGACCGAAAAATTTGTTCGATCCGCCGCCCAACATCTATCACCCAAAGGCAAGGCTTTGTTCGTGGTCAATCAGTTTGTAGCAATTGAAAAAGTAGCGGCGCGTATGTTTGCTGAAGTTGAGGAGGTCCAACGAGATCGGAGTTTTAAGCTGATCACCATGGCTGGTGCTCAGCTTAAAACTTCGTAAACTCAAGATCCAGCTAGCTTTATAGGTTTCATTGGGGGTTCACTGTAGAGTCGTCACTTGCCCAAGTAACTCCTGCAGGCGACGCCTAAGAACCGAACCCACTGCGCTGTAACTCAGGCCCCGACGGGCAAATTGCTCGGCTAGTTGCTGTTTGCCCTGAATCACATAACTGCTGGCAAGCACCAGATAGACTTCTGCGGACCGGCTATCAAGCCGTTGGGCCCGTTCTGCAACTGCTATAGCCTTATCTGGATCATCATTGTGGTAGTGCTTCCAGGCTTCTTCAGTCAGGCTTTTTACGGCTTTTTGCGCAGGGTTTACTGCTGTAGTAGAAGGCGTGATTTTGTAGGCAGACTGTTCTAATTCTTTCGTTTGCTCTGAATCCTTTGTCTGTTCCGGTGATGTTTCAGTTTGTCGGTCGGTCTTGTCAGTAACCGTAGGTGAGGATGTATAAACAGGCGCCGAGCCGGTATGTCGTATCGGCGTGCAGGCCATCAGCGATACTGCCAGGCATAACAGCAGCCCGAGTGATGCTGTCCTAGCCGGTTGAAAGCCAGTCAGAGTGTCGGCCTGAGTACCAGGCAGAGGTTTAAGACGCATAGACAAACCGTAATCTTATAACCAATATAGCAGACGCAAGGTAAACACAGGGTTTACCACCGTAACAGATTCTGTAACCAGTCACGGATATTACCATCCTTGCGCGGCCCACAGTTCGCATAACTGGTCGGTGCAGTACCTTTTATAAACGGCAAATATCGGGAGTGCTGGCAAGACTCTTCCGTGAGTAATCCGCTCGCAGGGTCTATCCATTCATAAACCACATTTTCTGGTTGGGTGAAGACAAAAGAAGACACCCCGATGTCAGCCATAATTTTTGACCACAACCTGAGGGCCCCAGATGCTCCGGTAATCGGCATTTCACCATTGTCATCCCGCCCCATCCATACCACTGTCAGGTAATTTCCGCCAAAACCTGCAAACCAACTATCTCGTTGATCATTCGAGGTGCCGGTTTTACCTGCCAGCACAGTGCTAGTCGGCACAATATTGTACGCTCCCTTGCCAGTGCCCTCCCGCATCACCACCTGCATAGCGTAGTGAAGCAGGTGCATAAGCTCCGGTTGGAAGCGCGCAGAGCTTTGCCGAGGGTATCTTTTCAATGGCAGATTTCCCGTGGTGTAAACCGATTCAATACTGCTCAATGGGCTGTAATAGCCATCACTGGCGATGGTATGGTAGAGACTCGCCACCTCGAAAGGAGACATTGTCACCGCCCCCAGCGACAGAGCCGGCACCTCCGGTATGGGCCTCTCGTAGCCCAGGGCTCGTATGGTATCCGCCACCTTGTCAATACCCACATCCAAACCCAGACGCGCCGTTGACTGATTGTAGGATCGACCCAGGGCTTCATAGAGAGGCACTTCGCCATGATCCTGATGATCGAAGTTGCGCGGGCTCCAGACTTCTCCATTATCCAGCGTTTTACTAAACGCCTCATCGTCAAGCTGAGTCGCCAGAGTATATCTTTGCGCTTGCTGCAAAGCTGTTAAATACACCGCGGGTTTAATAGTCGATCCGACCGGGCGTCGGGCATCGAGGGCTCTGTTATAGCCAGCAAAACCAGCCTGCCGGGAGCCGGCAACGGCAACAACTTCGCCGGTTCCCACTCGAACAACCACCGCGGCTGCCTGCAAACTACCCTTTTCTATGCCCTTGCGGTGCTCCAGCTCAGGTAATTCACGCGCCAAAGTGCTCTGCAAGACATTTTGTACCTGGGGATCAAAGCGGGTGAAGATGCGCAAACCTTCTGAACGTAAGTCGTCATCTCTATAGTCCTTACGTAACTGACGGCGGGTTAGGTCCAGATAAGCGGGAAACAAATTAATACTGGTCCCCGGTCGAGAAGATACATCAAGCGCTTTGGCCCGGGCTCGCTGCGCGCTGGCCTGATCCAGTATTTGCTGACTCTGAAGCTGATCAATCACCAGGTTTCTTCGGGCCAGGGCCCGCTCCGGATGTCGCCGAGGATTGTAATAGGATGCACCCTTAACCAGAGCTGTTAACAGGGCAATTTGATGTACCTCCAGTTCCTTTAGCGGCTGACGAAAGTAGTGGCGGCTAGCCATGCCAAAACCGTGGATAGCACGTTTACCAGACTGACCCAGGTATATTTCATTAATATAGGCTTCAAGAATCTCTCCCTTGCTGTAATGGATTTCCAGCAACATCGCCATGATGGCTTCCATCCCTTTACGCAGCAGGGTTCGATCCGCGCTAAGATAAAAATTCTTGATCAACTGCTGGGTAATCGTGCTACCGCCCTGGTTCATCTTGCCAGCGCGTAAATTACCGAACATGGCCCGAGCAATGCCTCGCGGGGAAACCCCTCTGTGGTGATAAAAATTACGGTCTTCCACCGCGAGGAGGGTTTCAACCAGGAAGGGTGGTAAACTTTCCAGACTCACTGGTTCCCGATCTTCAAGATGATCTGGATAAATTCCACCAATCAGTATAGGTTCGAGCCGAACCACCGATAGTGGGTCACCTCGCTTATTGACAACCTTACTAACGCCGCTGCTATCAAATTTAAGCTGAATGCTCTGAGCGGCTTGCACACCATCCCAAAACTCGAAGGCTCTCGCACCGAGGTCAACCTGATTGCCAGTCAGTCGGTATTGGCCCGATCCTGGAGCCCCCCCTACCTGCCGATAACCCAGCTTCTTTAACTCCCAGAGTACTTGCGTTCTGGTTAGCGGCAAACCTTCGTACAATTCAAGAGAGCGACTGTAAACATGGGAGGGTAAAGACCACTTGGCCCCCGAAAATTTGTTACGGACGATGATATCCAGTGCAGCTACAAAAATAATGCTGAGCAGCAGGCCAATCAGCACAGTTATCTTCAGCAGGCGTTTAGTCAAACTCGGTTTTTTACGGACTGACTTCTTTTTGCGCTTGCCCTGTTTTTTCTTCGCCAAGCTCCACTCCACTTTATCGCTATGCCGTCACAAACGGCAGTTGGCTCTAGTACCAGGAGAATAAAATTGATGGTTAACTTCTAAACCAGATCATAACAAGGCATAGACCTATTTACTCTGCTTAGTTGCGCGCGATAATAGCAATCTTCAAAAATTGGAAGGCACAGACATATGGCAGAAAAAAAATACCATGTTTACGGCATTGGTGCGGCCCTGGTGGACACTGAAATTGAAGTGGAAAACCATGAACTGATTAACCTTGGTATCGAAAAAGGCCTAATGACTCTGGTCGATGAGGAGCGCCAGCAAACCCTTATCGAACACTTTCAGGACCACCTCACCGTCGCACGCCTAACCGGTGGAGGCTCGGCGGCCAACAGCATTATCGCACTGAGCTGCTTTGGCGGTAATAGCTACTATTCATGCAAAGTGGCCGACGACGAAAACGGCCGCTTTTATCTCGCCGACCTCGCCGCTGCTGGCGTTCACCTTCCTGACAATAATCGCCTGCCTACCGGCACAACAGGAAAATGCCTCGTGTTGATCACCCCCGATGCAGAACGCACTATGAATACTTATCTGGGTATTAGCGAAACTCTCAGTCTGGCTAATCTCGATCTAAAGGCGGTGACAGCTTCCGAGTTTCTGTATTTAGAGGGCTACCTGGTCACCTCACTCACGGGTCGAGCAGCGGCCATAAAGGCAAGGGAACACGCAGAGAAAAATGGTACCAGAACGGCGCTTAGTCTGTCAGACCCGGGCATAGTGGCACACTTCCGGAAAGGTCTTGACGACATAATCGGCGAAGGCGTCGACTTATTATTCTGTAACCGCGAAGAGGCTATGATCTGGACAGGGCAAAGTGATATAGCCAAGGTCGTCGACGCCATGAAATCCACCGCAGCTACTTTCGCTATTACCCTGGGTTCGAAGGGCGCCTTGATTTACGATGGGCAATCCGTTCATGAGATTGCACCGACTCGAGTCACCGCAGTGGATACCAACGGTGCCGGCGATATGTTTGCGGGCGCATTTTTATACGGCATTACTCAGGGCTTTGAATATGCCAAAGCCGGCCAGCTGGCAAGTATTGCTGCCGCTACAGTGGTCACGCAGTTTGGTCCTCGCTTACCTGCTGACCGGCATAAGGAGATCCTGTCGTCACTCTAAAATTCAGCTCAATAAATTTGTAAGGTCAAACTCAGTACAAGGATCAACTCAAGGGAAAAATTTTTCCAGGGGCTGGGGAGTGGCAAGAAAAAACCCCTGTGCATAGTCAACACCAATCTGCTCCATGATGGTCAACTGGGCCTGGTTCTCAACACACTCGGCGATAGTCGCGATACCCATAACCTGAGCCAGATGATTGATAGTACTAACCATAGAATAATCGACATCACTTAATTCTATGTTACGGACAAAAGCGCCATCAATCTTCAGAAAATCCACGGGCAGCTCCTTCTGGTAGGCGAAGGAAGACAGGCCGCTACCAAAATCATCCAGGGAAAAATAACAACCTTTGGCCTTCAGGGCATGAATTAAATCGAGGGCCCGATCAAATTGCCGAACCGCTGCAGTTTCGGTAATTTCAAATTGTATTTGATGAGGGTTGATTTTCGATTCATCAAGCAACTTAAGTAAATCATCTTTGAATCGCTCATCGCTAATAGTAGCTCCAGAAAGATTAACCGCAATTCGCAAACCCGGTTTCTTATTTAGTTTTTTGGCACTCAGCTTGTTAATCACCTGTCTTACCACCCAGCGATCTATGTCATCGATAAAGCCATAAAGCTCAGCGGCGGGAATAAACTCTCCTGGCGCTACTAACTGACCTGATTCATCTACCATTCGGACCAGTGCTTCAAAATGACTATATTCCTTTACCCCACTATTGATCGCTACAATGGGCTGGTAATGTAAACGAAAGCGGCCCTGTTCCAGCGCCTCACTGATTTTCGGAATCCATTCCCCTGCTTTTCTGCTAAGTAGTCCCTCATCCCGCTGTTGTCGAAAAAAAACGCGGTTACGTCCGTTAGCCTTAGCGGCTGCGCAGGAAGAGGCTGCGCTAACCAGTACATCAAACTCGGAACTAGTGTTATGGTCGATAACTTCCACACCGATATTGACGCCAATTTTTAAGCGCCTTTCTTGCCAGGGAAAGGAAAACGCTTTGATGTTAACAAGCAGATCTTCAATTATCTCGCGGGCCTCCTCGACAATACAGTTGAGCAGTAAAACCGCAAACTCGTCGTTGCCTATACGGGCTACCAGGTTATCTGCTCCGACCACCTTTTGAAGCAATTTGCCACATTCCAACAACAAAGTATCGCCAGCAACTCGCCCCCCGGTATCGTTGACCAGTGAAAAATTATGTAGATCGATATAAAGCAATACGTGCGTTTGTTCGTTACTTCGCGCCGCTTCTAAGGCCTTGACTAATTGATTTTCTAAAAACCGGCGGTTGGGCAACTCCGTTAAGGGGTCGTGATCAGATTGCCAGGATAAGCGGCTTGACACCCGCCGCGCCTGCTCAATTATTCTATACACCAGCATACAGCCGATCAGGGCATTATCCCGATCTCTTAAAGGTGTCGCCGTAGCGCTTATTCGAACGAGTTCCCGCGATTGTACCTGTAAAAAAGTTTCATCGGGCGTTGTGTAGACTGAGCCACTGCTAAGCGCCTCGTGATTGGGATTAATGGTTTTACCCTGACCATCCTGCATATGAATAACGGACTCGACAGGGACGCCCTGTTCCTGCCCGGCACGCATATCCAGCATTGCCAATCCAACAGGATTAATTTGTTCGATTAAACCATCACAATCGACCAGAGCAATGCCATCGCCCACCTGGCCAAATACAGCGGCCAACATATCCCGTTGCCGCTTAATGGTATTTTGCGCGCCGGATTGAGAAGAGAAATCCTCGCACAACAGTACAAAAAGGTCATCCGGGGTTGCCGAGGCGTAGACCGTGATCTTAAACTCCCTCAACTGGCCGTGTAAGGTTGCAGCTTCGATCACGGCATCCGGATTCTGCTTCAGACGCTCATCGATAAAGGCACGATAGTTTTTAATGTCATAGTCTTCTCTCAAGGTCGGGAAGAGCATACGCACGGGGGTATTAAGCAGTTGCTTCCGAGAGTAGCCGCTTTGTTCTAACAAGGCGTCGTTAACAGCCCGAATAATTCCTGAACTATCAAGGCTCAGCATTGCGGCATCGGATGACGCCAAATACACAGGGAATTGCTCGCTACGGGGTTCCTGCTCATTGACGTTCCGAGGTGGGTATTCTGGGTTGCCAGCAGTGCGCAAGTGAAGAGGATTAAAGGCTGCCTCAGCAAATTCGAGCATACAGCCCTGATTACCGTTAACCGGAAGGGGGGAAACGCTGACTCGCGATAAAGGTAATAAACGGTCACCCCGCGTCACAGCGGCCTCGATCAGATCGAGCCTTTGCGAATCAAGATCCTGTGACCAGGTTACTGACTTTCCTGATTCAACTGCCTCCTTAATGACACGCGCATATTCGCTTCCGATGATGTCTGGCATCAAAGACTCAAACAACCGACCCACAGAACGCGTTCCGGCTATCCCAGTCCAGTCATCCATCCAGCTATTCCAGACGACGATGCTTCCGTGCTTATCCAGCACGACTACTCCCTGAGTCTGGTTGTTAATGACTGCAAGCATCAGGTCATTTAGATCACTAACCGATAAAGCGGCTGGCTTATCTCCGGACCCTTGCTTCAAAATAACCTACCTGTCCAGGGATGCTTCCTGGAGTATCCGCTTTAGCCCTGGGACAACAATTCCCGCAAATCGATCATCGCAGCGTTAGCCCTGCTTATATAGGAAGCCATAGTCAGCGAATGATTCGCGAGCAGCCCATAACCACTGCCATTCAAAATAATCGGACTCCTTAAAGGTGCCTGTGTCGCCTCTAGCTCACGAACAATTTGCTGCACGCTGATTTTGGCATTTTTCTTTTCCAGGACATCGGCAAAATCAACTTCTATGGCTTTCAAAAAATGAATAAGCGCCCATGTGGTGCCCCGCGCTTCATAGAAAACATCATCCAGTTCAAGCCAGGGAGTTTGCCGGTGGGTCTCTGAGGGTGCTGGTGTGGCCTGTTTCGCAGCCCTGTCGCCGGCCAGGTCGGTATTGAAACGCCGTTGACCAACGCTGGCTCCAAGGCGCTGAGACAAACTACCTAACCGCGCTTGAACGGTGCTCAGCCAATAGCGCAGGTTATCTGCACGAGTATAAAACTGAGCGTTGTATTGATCCTCATCGACGAGACGTTGCAAGTAGGCTTTCAGATAATTTCGACCTTCCCGGTATTCGACCTCAGTGGCAGGTAGTAGCCAGCTTTTATGATCAAAATTGAACTTCGGCTCAGCCAGAGCAAGATCCTGATCTTCAGTCGACTGGGATTGTGAGCGGGCAAAAGACTCACGTAGCGCTTTAGCCAGGTCCCTGACCTGGATGATAATACCGTATTCCCAATTGGGAATATTGTCCAGCAACAGGCCTGGAGGCATTTTATCATTGCTTAAATATCCGCCAGGTTTGTCCAGCAGGGTATCTATCACCGTAATAAGGGCTGTTACGGTTGTTACGCCGTGAACAGAGTTAAGCGCGCTATCAGAGAGCTTTATCTCTGGCTCCCGGCCCCAGTACCAGGCGAGCACAAGACACAGGAGAACAATGATTAAAATGAGTCTGAGTATCCAGCGCCCAGGGCCGGATGGCTGGCGATTACCCGCGCGGTGTCTAGCTAATCGGCTTTGCTCTCCAATGCTACCGATACGGGTACTGATTTGATCTGTCCAGTTCTTTATGGCCATTGAATTCTCTTCTATTGGTTATTGATATCGAGCTATCTGTTGCGGGCTGCCTGTTTAATTATCAAGTTTGTCTATCCCTGCGCTACCAAGCTTATACAGGGTATAATTTCCACCGTCCCTGTCGGCAATAACACCGGGACGTATATTGGCACCTACCTCGGTATCAGCGTCTCAGACATTGGGTGCTTTATAGTCTACCCAGGCCATTTTCTTAATACCTTGAGGTACGAAATTATTATATTTGCTTCAGAACTTCATGATAGCTGAAAACATTTCCAGAATCTGCGGATCTAAGCCACAGTTTAAAAGGGCCTTGCACCCAATGATCAAGAAAAATCACTGTGTCATTCAATATCACAGGCTTTTTGTAGAGCTTTGCCTCAGCCTCATATTGTCTGTACCCGCGGTGGTGGCAGCTGAAAACTCTTTTGTATCTAATACCGGTCTATCCAGTAAACTTAACGGCTCTTCTGCAATCAACGCTTCTTTAGCGAGCCGAACTTTCTCTGACCCTGCTCAATTTCTACCGGTAGAGAGGGCCTACCAACTGACCCCGACTATTATCGGCCAGGAACTGGTAATCGACTGGTATATCGCGCCCGGTTATTACCTTTATAAACATCGATTCGCCATCACGCCGTCTGAGGTAACGCAAGTTGCCCAGCCTTTAGCGCTGACATTCAAACCGGGCCAGTTCATTTACGATGATTACTATGAGAAAGAGCTAGAGGTTTTTTATACTGCTACGCAAGTTCGTGCCACGTTGCCAACGCCTGTTGGAGATGACCTTGCTGATGACGGTGGTAAAGATGGTTCTACGTTTATTCTGGCTATCACTAGTCAGGGATGTGCTGATGCCGGACTCTGCTATCCTCCTCGTACCGAGTACATTGAAGTTAATCCCAGCGACGCTATTGCTAAATTAGTCGATCCTGTTTCGACAGCCTCGTCTACCGCCATAAATGCCAATGGCGTCAAAGATCAGTTCCTGGCAAAAACATCGGGCCAGAGTAGCAACATAGTCATTATTCTGGTGTTCGCTGTACTGGGCGGCATCATTCTGAATCTCATGCCCTGCGTGTTTCCGATACTGTCTATCAAAGTGATGGCAACCACCTCTGCCCACCTTGGCGACCATAACAAACATATCCATAGTCTTGTCTATAGTGCCGGCATCATCTTATCTTTTATGACGATTGCAGCCGTTATGCTGGCACTGCGTAGCAGCGGACAGTCAATTGGCTGGGGCTTTCAGCTCCAGTCGCCAATATTTGTGGCCTTGCTCGCCTACCTGTTTTTCGTGATTGCGCAAAGCTTTTCTGGCCAGTTCAGTATTGGTAATCGCTGGATGAACCTCGGTCAGAGTTTTACCCGAAGTAATCGTGTCAGCAGCTCATTTATGACCGGCATACTCGCTACCGTGGTGGCCAGCCCCTGCACGGCGCCATTTATGGGTACCGCACTCGGTGTCGCGCTGACCCAACCTGCCGGGGTAAGTATGGCGATTTTTGCCGCCCTGGGTCTAGGTATGGCGCTACCGTTTCTTGCCCTGTCATGGATTCCAGGCCTGATGGAAAAGCTGCCTGTCCCCGGCCCATGGATGAACACTTTTAGTCAACTGCTGGCTTTTCCGCTTTACGCCAGTGTCATCTGGTTGCTTTGGGTGCTCGGTCGCCAAACCAGTATTGATCATGCAATTGTGGTCAGTCTCGGGATTCTGTTGTTGGCCTTTGCGATATGGCTAACCGGTCACAGCAAAAATATCGTCTCTAAAGGTATTCTGGCTTTGAGTGTGTTGACGGCCCTGAGCCTTACTGTCAATCCCAAACCCGTCGATCAGGTACCGCTGTGGCAGCCCTATAGCCCCGAAGCGCTCTCCACATTACAGAGCGCTAACAGGGCCGTTTTCATTAATCTGACTGCCGACTGGTGCATTACCTGCCTGGCCAACGAGAAAATAGCGCTCAGTTCAGAGGCTTTCCAGTCAGCTTTAAAGAAATATGACATCACCTATCTAAAAGGCGACTGGACCAATAATAATCCGGAAATTACCCGCTTGCTCAATGAGCACGGTCGAAGCGGTGTTCCGCTTTATCTCTATTATGACGCCAAAGGAAATCCTGCAAAAATTTTGCCTCAGATCCTGAGCCAAAAAACAGTATTAACTGCCTTTGGTGTCAATGAATAAAAACCCGATATAACAATCGGAAAATTGCTTTTCATACTCGCCGGTAGTGCCTAACAGCTGCCAAATGAATCGAAAAATGATAAAACATCGAGAAAAAAACTAAAAACTAGACAATGGCAAGTGCCTCATGCAAACTTCAGTTTATCGCCAGGCACTACAGTCCGGCACGGTAAAAACGCAGAGGCACAATGGCCACCATTCTCGTCTTGCACGGACCCAATTTGAATCTGCTTGGCAGCCGAGAGCCGGAGATCTACGGCACTGACAATCTCGAAGATATCAACCAACGACTTACAGCACTTAGTATCGATAGCGGACACCACCTACTGGCCCTCCAAAGCAATGCCGAGTACGAACTGGTCGAACGCATTCACGATGCCCGCCGGGAAGGTGTCAACATCATCCTGCTCAACCCTGCTGCTTTTACCCATACCAGTGTCGCCTTGCGCGATGCTTTACTCGCTGTGGCCATACCCTTTATTGAGGTACACCTGTCCAATGTCCACGGCCGTGAACCTTTCAGGCAGCATTCGTATTTTGCTGACATTGCCATTGGCACTATCACCGGCTTTGGTGCCATGAGCTATGAGTTAGCACTCAACGCAGCTCTCGACCACCTTAATAAAACAAGCGGTAACTGACACCCACTAAATTTAAGTAAACATTTTTAGGGAACTATTCATGGATATTCGTAAAGTCAAAAAACTCATCGAACTGCTGGAAGAATCCGACATCGCTGAGCTGGAAATAAAAGAAGGTGAAGAGTCAGTACGGATCACTCGCAACAAGGTTCCCGTCCAGATGACACAGGCCGCCATGGCACCGGCTCCCGTAGCGACGGCACCGGAAACCACGGCTGCAGCACCCGCGGCTGCGGTATCTGCTGATCAAAGTCCGGCGGCTCCGGCGCTTGATGGACACATTATTAGTTCGCCGATGGTTGGCACCTTTTATCGCTCTCCTGCCCCTGGTGCGCCATCTTTTGTGGAGCCGGGACAATCGGTTAAGGCCGGTGATGTACTGTGCATTGTCGAGGCGATGAAAATGATGAATCAAATTGAAGCTGACAAATCCGGTACCATCGGCGCAGTTCTTGTCGAAGACGGCGACCCAATAGAGTTTGACCAACCATTGATGACGATTATCTAAGACGCCTTTTTGTGACAACACTGAAGTATGTACCTAATCAATATGCACCCAAACGAAGTCCCCGAATACCCTAAGGAAGAACTCGGCCATGCTGGATAAAGTATTAATCGCCAATCGTGGCGAAATAGCACTCAGGATACTACGCGCCTGCAAGGAACTGGGCATCAAAACCGTCGCTGTGCATTCCAAGGTCGACGCTGACCTCAAGCACGTTCGCCTGGCAGACGAAACAGTATGTATTGGCCCCAACTCACCCACTGATAGCTACTTGAATATCCCTGCAATTATTACTGCGATGGAAATAACACGCTCCGTCGCCGTGCACCCCGGGTACGGCTTCCTCGCTGAAAATGCCGACTTTGCAGAACGCGTCGAGCGCAGTGGTTTTACTTTTATCGGCCCCAGTGCTGATGTGATTCGCATAATGGGCGATAAAGTCGCTGCCATTGATGCCATGCGTAAGGCTGGCGTGCCCACCGTGCCAGGCTCCAATGGCGCACTTGATGACAATCATGAACGAACTCTCCAGATTGCCCGTGATATTGGCTACCCGGTGATTATCAAAGCGGCAGCCGGCGGCGGCGGTCGTGGTATGCGAGTGGTACAAACCGAAGCCCACCTGATCAATGCTATTTCCCTTACTCAGCTAGAGGCAAAAAACTCCTTTGGCGATGACACGGTGTATATGGAAAAATTTCTACAAACGCCGCGCCACGTCGAGGTTCAAGTGTTAGCCGATGGCCATGGCAACGCCATTCATTTGGGTGATCGAGATTGTTCTCTACAACGTCGTCACCAGAAAGTGCTCGAAGAAGCGCCTGCCCCAGATATTGATCAGGAGGCTCGAGAAAAAGTCCTGGCTTCGTGCGTCAAAGCCTGCAAAGACATCGGTTACAGTGGCGCGGGCACCTTTGAATTTCTCTACGAAAATGGTCACTACTACTTTATAGAAATGAACACACGGGTTCAGGTTGAACATCCGGTGACAGAAATGATTACCGGTGTCGATATTGTAAAAGAACAACTCCTGGTGGCTGGCGGTGAACCGCTCAGTTTTACTCAGGACGAAATTATTTTTCGTGGCCACGCTTTCGAATGCCGAATTAACGCAGAAGACGCTACCACCTTTATGCCCAGTCCTGGCAAGGTGACGACCTTCCACCCACCAGGTGGTAACGGCGTGCGCGTCGACTCACACCTGTATTGTGGTTATACCATTCCTCCGAATTATGATTCATTGATTGCCAAAATTATCACTTCCGGTAAAGATCGAAGTGCCGCCCTGGCGAGAATGAGAAATGCTCTCGACGAATTATTTATCCTTGGCATTAAAACCAATACCGACATGCAGAGAGATCTCGTTGCCGATGCTGAGTTTCAACGTGGCGGCATCAATATTCATTATCTAGAGAAGAAGCTGGGGCTGTAAGCCAGATTGATGGTCCCTCTGACCCCGATGGACCATGGCGATAACTCCCTCTTTGTGCCCTCTATTATGAAAACACCGCAATGAGCTGGCTGCAGTTACATCTCGACACCAGTAGCGAGGCAAGTGCGCGTTTAGAACAGATCCTGCTCGACAATGGAGCCGTCTCGGTGACCTTATCCGATAATGCCGACGTACCTGTACTCGAGCCCGGTGTCGGCGAGACCCCACTTTGGCAAAAGCTCACCCTCACCGCCTTGTTCCCGGCCGAAACCGATACCGATATAGTGCTGTTAAAGTTAAGCGCTGATAGCGGCCAAATCCTACCCCCCTGGCGTTGGGAAATCCTCGAAGATCAAGTCTGGGAAAGACTCTGGATGGATCACTACCACCCCATCCGGTGCGGCCAGCGCCTGTGGATTTGCCCCAGCTGGTGCCAGCCACCTGAGCCGGATGCCATCAATTTAATGTTCGACCCTGGCCTGGCCTTTGGCACGGGTAGCCACGCTACCACCTTTCTTTGTTTGCAATGGCTCGACAGCCTTGATCTCGAAGGTAAAACATTGATCGACTACGGTTGCGGTTCCGGCATTCTTGCGATCGCCGCCGCACTTTTGGGTGCCCGGAAAGTTATCGCTATCGACAATGACCCCCAGGCGCTCGTCGCAACGGCAGATAACGCGCAACGCAACGGCATTAGCAAGGATGAGCTCAGCATCTGCTCCCCGGATGAGCAAACCCCTGAAGCCAGCGACTACCTGGTTGCGAACATTCTCGCCGCACCCCTGATCCTACTGGCTGAACAAATTATAAGATCAGTTAAAGCTGGCGGCCAACTGTGCTTATCCGGGATTGTTGATGGGCAAATCTCCGAAGTCCGAAAAGCTTATGTTGAGCACTTCGCATTTGCTCCTCCAGTCAATCACGATGATTGGGTGAGACTCGTAGCCAGCAAAAAACAAGTCGGCGATAAATTACAAAAGAGCTAACCGATAACCGATAACCGATAACCAGTGGATACTAACACCAGACAAACACGCTGCCCCCACTGCAACATCGCATTTTATGTCACTAATGTACAAGCCCTTGCTGCAGAGGGCACGGTGCGCTGCGGCATTTGTCTGAGCCTGTTTGACGCTAACGAAAACCTTGTTGAACCTTCTAAGTATAACGAGACAAAAATAGCGCCTGACGATAAGCTAAAAGAATCTGAACCCCCGCTGGCAGTTTCCGAAAGTCAAACCAAATCCTTATCAGAACCGTATAGGGACAGCACATATAATCCTGCCCCAACGAACCCTGAGCCTCTAAACCAGAAAACACCAAACCAGGAAACACCAAACCAGGAGGATCAACGAGAGGACAAAACATTATTCTCTCAAGCAATCATTACCCCCCACAGTCAATCGAATAAACTCAGGGCTAAAAACATAGCAATGTTTGCCCTGGTCATCATTGCGATCTTAGCCCCGTTGATACAGGTGCTATTCTACAATTCGGCGCAACTTAGTTTGAACCAGCGCTATCGGCCGACCTTAGAAATACTGTGCAACTGGCTAACCTGCCCCATTGCCGAATGGCAAAACCTCGATCTTATTCAGAGCGAAGCACTGGTTATACAAAAGCATCCGACGATGGAAGATGCCTTGCAGGTCGATATCGTCATTACCAATATGGCAGATTTTCCTCAGCGCTTTCCCGGCCTGCATTTACAGTTCGAAAATTTACACGGTAAGATAGTCACGCAACGGACATTCCGACCTGAACAATATCGTAGCGGGGCGCTGGCAAATATTGCTGCAATGACGCCTCACCAAGCTTATCAAATCACGCTCAACCTTGTAGCGCCCGATTCGACTGCTGTTTCCTATTCATTAACTATCACTAATTAAAAGATTGTTGACGTCAGCATCTTCCTTGACCGGAAATCAGCGCGTATGATGACCGACCCCAGAGGGGGTATCCCCAACCGGTGTATCGTGAGGCCCATTTTGATTCAAATTGGCGAGCATTCGCTAAGCAATCCTGTCGTGTTAGCTCCCATGGCTGGCATTACTGACCTACCCTTCCGCGAGGTCTGCCAGGCCTATGGTGCAGGTGCCGCAACAGCGGAAATGCTCACCTCAGACAGTCAACTGTGGCAGTCTCAAAAATCCAGTACTCGACTACCCAATCCAGGCTGGCCGGAACCTCGAATTGTACAAATTGCAGGCTCCCAACCTGAGCAAATGGCTGAAGCCGCCCGACGTTGTGCCGAAGCCGGAGCACAGATTGTCGATATCAACATGGGCTGTCCGGCAAAAAAAGTCTGTAAAAAGGCCGCTGGATCAGCATTACTACAGAATGAATCATTAGTCGCGCAGATTCTCAATGCTGTAGTCCAGACCAGCCCGGTTCCGGTAACCCTGAAAATTCGTACTGGCTGGGACCAGGCCCATCGCAACGCGCCGCGTATTGCCCGCATTGCCGAAGATGCAGGTATCCGGGCTCTTACCATCCACGGTCGTACTAAAGCGTGCTTATTTAGGGGGCAGGCAGAATACGAGACCATTGCTGAGGTAGTAACCGGCGTAGCTATCCCGGTATTTGCTAACGGCGATATTGATTCACCAGAACAAGCTAAAGCGGTGATAGATTATACCGGAGCTGCTGGTGTGATGATCGGTCGAGGGGCGCAGGGGCAGCCCTGGCTATTTGGGCAGATCAATCACTTGTTGAACACCGGTCAGTATCTTGCCAGCCCAGAGCCTGAAGAAGTATACGCTTGCATATATCAGCATCTTGGCAAAATCAGGGCATACTACTGCGCTGAATCAGCCCTTAGATTATCAAGAAAGCACATCACACCCTATCTGGCTCGACTCGGTTATTCTCGATCAATTCGCAAGACCTTCAATTTGCTGAATCATCCAGATCGCCAGGATGAGTTCCTCAAACAATGTCGAGTCTCGCAAGACTTGTTACTTTCCGAAGCATCACAAGATTCGTTACGCCCAAATAATAAAAACTGGAACCAGGCAGCATGAACCAAAAAAGCACCTTTACCTTCGCTCAGGATTTAGACTCTGAACCCGACACTACTCATCGCCACAGCTCCTTGCGCCACTGTGTTGAGCAGGCGATGGCAGATTACTTCCATGACCTCGACGGTCAGCACTGCACTGACCTGTATCAGATGGTCTTACAGGAGGTCGAAGCGCCGTTGCTGACTGCGGTGATGAAATATACCCGCAACAATCAATGCAAGGCTGCCGAGATGTTAAATCTCAACCGTGGCACTTTGCGCAAAAAGTTAAAGCAATACGATCTCCTCTAACCGTTTGCCGCCACTCAGTGAGCCGGTGACCCTAGTGAGTTAACTTCTGCACCCATCACGAGGCTTACATGTCCGACCAATTAGTCACTATTAAATCTGCACTGATCAGCGTATCTGACAAAACTAATATTGTTGAGTTTGCCCAGAGCCTGAGCGACAAAGGCATCAAGCTGCTGTCTACCGGGGGCACCTTTCGCCTGCTCAGCGAGCACAAAGTTCCCGTAACAGAAGTATCAGATCACACAGGTTTTCCAGAAATGATGGACGGCCGAGTAAAAACCCTCCACCCTAAAATACACGGCGGCATTCTCGGTCGACGCGGTCAGGACGACGCGATTATGGCTGAACACGGCATAGAAACCATCGACATGGTGGTAGTTAACCTCTACCCCTTTCAACAAACCGTTGCCCGCCCGGATTGCTCCCTCGCCGAGGCCATAGAAAATATTGATATTGGCGGCCCAACCATGGTCCGCGCCGCAGCGAAAAACCATGCCAGCGTGGCAGTAGTGGTCAATGTCGATAATTATCAATCGGTACTCGCCGAGCTTGATAGCAATAGTGGTGCTTTAAGTAGCGCAACCCGTTTTGATCTTGCCGTCGCTGCCTATGAACATACCGCAGCCTACGATGGTGCTATCGCTAATTATCTGGGTAGCCGTCTGCCGAACCCCGAGAAGGAATCAGATAATAATACGGCTGACGTTTTCCCCCGCACCTGGAATCTACAGTTCAAAAAATCCCAGGTCATGCGTTATGGAGAGAATCCCCATCAACGCTCAGCGTTTTATGTGGAAGAAAAGCCTGAGCAGGCCTGCATTGCCACCGCCACGCAGCTACAGGGCAAAGCCCTGTCCTACAATAATATCGCTGATACCGATGCCGCGCTGGAATGCGTAAAGCAGTACGATCAGCCCACCTGCGTTATCGTCAAGCACGCTAACCCTTGCGGTGTGGCAGTGGCAGAGACTCTGCTCGAAGCCTACGAAAAAGCCTTCGCTACTGATACCGAATCCGCTTTCGGTGGCATTATTGCGTTTAACCGCGAGCTTGACGGCGAAACCATTCAGGCCATCGTCGATCGCCAGTTTGTCGAAGTCATTATTGCACCAGCTATCAGCGCTGCTGCTGTCGAAATCGCCACCGCTAAAAAGAACGTCCGCTTACTCGCCTGTGGTAAGTGGGAAAACTCCGCGGGAGAAAGCTGGGATTATAAGCGCGTTAACGGGGGTCTGCTGGTTCAGGATCGTGACAATGACCTGATTACCCGTGACGAACTCAAGGTCGTCACTGAGCGAACACCCACTGAAGCTGAACTTAATGATCTTTTATTCGCCTGGCGGGTGGCCAAATTTGTCAAATCCAACGCCATTATTTATGCCCGCGCATTACAGACCATCGGCGTTGGCGCGGGCCAAATGAGCCGAGTCAATTCGGCGCGTATTGCAGCTATCAAGGCTGAGCAAGCCGAGCTTCAGGTGGCCGGCTCGGTGATGGCCTCCGACGCGTTTTTCCCCTTCCGAGACGGCCTCGATAACGCCGGTAACTCCGGTATTACAGCGGTCATTCAACCGGGTGGCTCGATTCGGGATGACGAGGTTATCGCCGCAGCGAATGAACACGATATCGCCATGGTATTTACTGGGATGAGACATTTTCGGCATTAATTAGGCGATATTGGCCCGAATTAATCCGCTTCGCCTGACCAGGCAAAACGTTTAACTCGCTGGCCATCACGCACAATGGTTTCGTTAAACATGGCCAGGGGCCGTACCCACAAGCCGCCCTCACCATAAAGCGCTCGGTAAACCACATATTCCTCCTGATTTTCGCTGTGGCGAGCTATATCAATGAGCTCATAGCGCTTACCTTTGAAGTGCTGGTAAACACCCTTTTTCAAGGCACTAACATGGGCTATCTCAGTCAAGTCGATCTCCTCTTTTGTAAACCTCAAATTGCACATTGTAAATTAAGTAGCTTCTAGCCTGACCCTTTTGCGGCTCCGATTCAGGCCCGGTACAATCGCCCTTCATTTTTACAGTCGTATTAGACAATGCAGGTTAAACAATGAATATTTTGCTGATCGGTTCTGGTGGACGGGAGCATGCCTTAGCCTGGAAAGTCGCCCAAAACGGCGATGTTCACACTGTTTTTGTTGCGCCGGGCAATGGCGGTACTGCCCTTGAAGAAAAAGTCGAGAATGTTGATCTTCAAGTTGACGACTTTGCCGGTCTCGCTGATTTTGCCGCACGTAACGATTGCGCCCTGACCATTGTCGGTCCCGAAGCGCCACTGGTGGATGGTATCGTCGACTATTTTCAAAATCTTGGCCTGAAAATATTTGGTCCCAGTCAAGGTGCTGCGCAACTGGAAGGTTCTAAAACCTTTACCAAGCATTTTCTGGCTCGGCATAATATTCCCACGGCAGACTACGATACATTTACCGATTTAGACGCTGCGCTGGGCTATGTTCGTGAACGCGGCGCCCCCATCGTTATTAAAGCTGATGGCCTGGCTGCGGGCAAAGGCGTTATCGTTGCTATGACCCTGCCAGAAGCTGAAGCCGCCATTGAAGATATGCTCGCCGGTAACGCTTTTGGTGAAGCCGGGCATCGTGTGGTCATCGAAGAATTTCTTGAAGGCGAGGAGGCCAGCTTTATTGTTATCGCCGATGGTCAAAACGTACAGCCAATGGCCACCAGCCAGGATCACAAACGCGTGGGCAATGGCGACACCGGCCCCAATACCGGAGGCATGGGCGCCTACTCACCAGCGCCGGTGGTCACTCCAGCGGTTTATAGGCGGATCATGGACGAAGTGATCTTACCGACCATCCATGGCATGGCAGAAGAGGGCAATGCCTACACGGGCTTTCTCTACGCAGGTCTGATGATCACTGCCGATGGCACACCTAAAGTCATTGAATACAATTGCCGCTTCGGAGACCCGGAAACCCAGCCAATAATGATGCGCCTGAAATCGGATCTGGTCGATTTATGCAGGGCCGCACTGGACGGTGGACTCGCAGACATTGAAACTCTGTGGGACGAGCGCTGTGCCGTTGGTGTCGTGATGACTGCCGGGGGTTATCCCAATCGTTATGATAAAGGTGATGAAATTACCGGCTTACCGGAAGCCAGCGCGAGCGCCAAAGTCTTTCACGCGGGCACTATACTTCGAGATAAGGCAGTATTGACTCATGGTGGACGAGTACTTTGCGTTACCGCACTGGGAGATACTGTGAGCGAAGCGCAAAAACACGCCTATCAAACAGTCTCTAATATCCACTGGCGAGAGGCCCTCTATCGAACTGATATTGCTTATCGCGCCATCGCCCGTGAGCAGGCTGAGTGAGCTGCAGAAAGCCGGGCTTGGCCTACCAGTCGGACCGCATTTAAAACGGCTAAACTTGACCTGTCGGTCAGGCTTTACTGTCAGGCGCCGGTCAGGCCATCACCACATTGCGTTGTTGAGCCCAGTCCCGTAACTGATTGATGTGCTCACCCATGACAATTGATAGCGGACTGGTTGAGAAGATTTCTTCCAGAAGTAACTCGGTAGTCACCTCGGTGTCCCGAGCTAGCGCACTGTACAGGCTCGCTACCACCGCCTGCTCGATTTCAGCACCGGAAAACCCCTCGGTTGCGGCTACCAGTTCTGGCAAAGAAAATTGCTCGGCGTTCAGCTCTCGATTGGCAAGGTGTATCGACAATATTTTGTGGCGCGCCTCAGAATCCGGTAAATCGACGAAGAACAATTCGTCGAAGCGACCCTTGCGGACCAGTTCCGGTGGTAAGCGGGAAATATCATTAGATGTGGCGACCATAAATACGCCTTCTTTGCGCTCCGCCATCCAGGTAAGCAAAGTGCCTAATACACGACCAGCTGTACCGCTATCCTCGCTGTCGGCACCCAGACCTTTTTCTATTTCATCCAGCCACAGCACACAGGGTGACATTTTTTCGGCCAGACGTAATGATTCACGCAGGTTACGTTCAGTCTCGCCGTAAAATTTGTTGTAGAGCGCGCCCATGTCCAGTTTCAGCAGAGGCACCGACCAGGCCCCTGCAATGGCTTTAGCGGCTAGACTTTTCCCACCGCCCTGAACACCCAGCAACAATATACCTTTAGGAGGATCCAGGCCTTCAACATCACCAGCAAAGACGGCTTGACGCTTACCCAACCAGTCTTTGAGATTGTCCATACCGCCAATATTACTGAGTTGTTCACCGCTGTAATCAAAGGTGAGTACACCTTCCATATCCATCAGGCGAAATTTAGCCTCGTTTATTTCTGGCAGGTCGGCATCGGTAATCGCGCCGTCATCAACTATCGCGCTACGCGCCAAACGGCGCACTTCGCCATGGGTTAAACCGCGCAGACCGCTGACCAGTTGTTTGAGCGTCGTGTTGTCCGTCTTTACCCGAATATTACTGTTGTATTTGGCCCAGCTTTTAGCTTCCTCCTGAACCACTTTCAAGATCTGTTCCTTATTAGGCAGAGACACTTCGAAACGTGCCGTTAAGCGAGCCAACTCTTCAGGTAACTTAATACGATGGCTGATCAGCACGACAGTAACAGCGCCAGTAGTATTGCGCAGGGCTATATCTTTTAGCTGTCGTATATGGGTCGGGTCGTCTTCACCGATCCAGGGGTGAAAATCGCAAAGGGCGTAAATTCCGGGCTCTGCACGTTTTTTTAGCTGATCAAGCAAAGCCCCCGGCTCGCCATATTTATTGGGTTCTTCTACCTGCAAACCAAAACCGGCGCGCTTTAAACCGTCAGTAACCGTCCATTGGTAAAGCGCGGTATCTCGCTGTCGAGCAACTCGCATTAGCAAATCAATGGCCCTCGGCTCGTCATAGGACTCCAATACAATAATTGACACACCAGCGGCGATCACCAGTCCTAAATCGTGGGCATCCTGCAAAGTCGTATTCCTGTTAAAAAATTACTGTTAATGGGAAACTGGACTTTAGCATTGTTCCCCCGAAGCATCGACTTTGACTACAATGGCCGCATGTTAAACCCCGATAACAAATAAGTACTGGCTGCGAATTAATGACAAAACGCAAATTAAGCACTTTAGACAAGCTCTTCATTGAAGCCGACAATGCCCTGCGTGTGATCGTCAATAGAACTAACAATGCGACTCGACCATCACCCGCCAAACAATGTGAGGCAAGTGAGCTCGATAGCGAAGAACAACGCCATGCAGCAGGGTTAATGCGGGTAAACCACAGTGGCGAAGTCTGCGCACAGGGACTTTATCGCGGCCAGGCTTTAACGGCAAAAATGCCCGCCGTAAGGCAGGATATGGAGAACGCGGCACTAGAAGAGGTTGACCACCTGGCCTGGTGCGAACAGCGTATAAATGCTTTGAACAGCCATCCCAGCTATCTGAACCCGCTGTGGTACGGGATGTCGTTTGGTCTTGGCGCGATCACGGGCTTGCTTAGCGATCGCTTAAGCCTGGGCTTTGTCGCGGCAACGGAACAGCAAGTATGTGAACACCTTGAAAACCACCTCATAGCCCTACCTGAAGCTGATAAAGAAAGCAGGGCTGTTGTCGATGCAATGCTCACCGACGAAGCACGGCATGCCAACGGCGCATTACAGGCCGGCGGGCTACCTTTCCCTGGCCCTATAAAACAGACGATGTCATTGGTATCAAGGGTAATGACTAAAACGAGCTACAAGCTGTAAACCTTGTTCCCCCAGTGAGCTGGTACTTTAACCCGCTCGCTTACTCTGTCAATTACAGGGTGCGCAATACTTATCTGAGTCCGGATATCTAGAGTGGTCAGCTACCGCCCTCGCTCCTGCCGGATACCCTTAACAATATCGAGCATCTTGTCCTTTATCCAGTTATGTACCGGCGAATTGATGGTACGTTTATGCTGGACCAGCACTGCCGGAATAGTTGGATCGTGATCGATACCTTGTGGGTAGGGTCGACGGACAATGTCATAAAATGCACGCTCCTGCTTCAGGTCGTCCGTCGTCGCCAACATGAGACAATCCGTGGAATGCAGGGTGCTGAGAGCGGTCATTAGCTGGTCAGTAACCAGAGCTTTCTTTCTCGTAGCCAGGCCCATCGACGTCAATGTTTTGTCAAAGCGGCTTTCCGCCCGCGGAGAAACTTTGTCAGCAATTAATAAGAAGTACTGTACGAAGGGGTACTCCAGGATATCTTCAAGCGTAGGGTTCTTGTTTGCCAGGGGGTGGCCACGACGCATCCATACCGCGGGCGTAAAGTTACCCAGGGATGTAGCGATAAAGTCTTCCGACAGAGGTTTTTCGACCTCCAAAATAAAGTCAATTTCCCCTAACTCAAGCTCTTGAATAGAATCATCATCGACATTGGCCAAAGACACTGTCAACCCCGGTGCCTCGGTGCGAAGGATACTGGTGAGCGGTGGCACCACCTGCACAGCCATAAACTCAGGACCTACAATCTGGATACCACCCACGTACGTATCCGGCTGAAAATCGAGATTTTGCAGCACTGTCGATATATCGTTAAGCACATCAGGTAAAGCCAGGGCAATCTCCAACGCTCTTGGGGTCGGCACCAGACCCCTGCCACTACGAGTAAATAGCGGGTCATCAAACAGTGCGCGTAAGCGCGACAGAGTCTTGCTCATCGCCGGCTGCGTAACGAATAAGCGCTGGGCTGACCGAGTGACGTTACGTTCCTCAAGCAGCACATGCATTGCAACAAGCAGATTTAAATCAACACGAGAGAGGGAGTCTATGGGCATCAAAAATAATCAACAGTTATGGAACGAAGTCATTTTATATTTAAGGCTTATGTGAGTGCAAGTAGGAATTCGGTGATCATAAGCGTATAATTATTCTTGGCAATTATGCTTAACATCATACTAATATATTTAAATTATATTCAAACTTTTAGTATAGTGCTTTCTGTGGCTGGCAAGCTCAGGTCCTAGGAACCATTGCCAGCATCAACACTTCCTAACCCCCTGTATCATACTTTTCGGGAGCGTCAAGCTCCCTTTTTTTTGCCTGCAATTTTGCCCACGACATCACTAAGACCAGGTATTAACTGACCATTAATCTTAGCTTTCAACACTACCAACAATTTCGTAACTGTGGCTGATCGCTACGCCGCCATTAGCCAGCATTATTGAAGCCGAACAATACTTTTCGGCTGATAGCTCGACAGCTCTCTTCACCTGTTTTTCCTTTAGATTTTCACCGGAAATGGAAAAATGAATATTGATTGCAGTAAATATTGCTGGCACTGCGTCCGCCCGCTCTGCACTTAGCTGTGCTTGGCAGCCACTGACCTGCTGTCGGCTTTTCTTAAGAATGCTGACCACATCAAAGCTGGCACAACCTCCCATACCTATTAATATCATCTCCATCGGTCGAATGCCCACGTTCCGGCCGCCGTGTTCTTCCGGGCCATCCATGACCACACAATGACCACTACCCGATTCACCTACGAACATGGCATTGTCCGCCCATCTGACCACTGCTTCCATCGCTAAATCCACCTTTGAGGTCTGTATCAAGCACTGTACTATACCAGCCACCACCAAGAGGTGTCCTCCCCAGAAACAACAACATGGAAAGGTTTACAGGACTTGTTGATCAGTGCGATGATTGACGCGGCCCTCGGGGAATTTTACCAGGAGATAACAGTGGCATTGCAGCCTATAACACCACATATCCCGAACTTCGAAGAGTTTTTAAATCATTCTCGCCGCCGTCGATATCCAAATAAGAGCACACTGATATATGCCGGTGATACCGGAGACACGCTGTACTACATCATTACCGGCTCAGTCTCAGTCTTGATCGAGGACGACGATGGCCGTGAAATGGTCGTCGCTTATTTGAACCCTGGGGATTTTTTCGGCGAAATGGGCCTGTTTGGGCAGGAAGATCGTAGCGCCTGGATCCGCGCCAGGATACCGAATGCGAAGTGGCCGAAATTAGCTACGATGCGTTCCATGAACTCACTGAAACCTACCCTGACTTCCTCTATTCAGTCAGTAAACAAATGGCCCAAAGGCTGAGAGATACCACGCAAAAAGTCGGCGACCTGGCCTTTCTCGATGTCACTGGTCGGGTAGCGCGGACACTACTGGATCTATGCAAAGAACCCGACGCGGTGACCCACCCGGACGGCATGCAAATAAAGATTACCCGCCAGGAAATTGGACGTATCGTTGGTTGCTCTAGAGAAATGGTTGGCCGGGTACTAAAAAGCCTTGAAGAGCAAGGCCTTGTCGTGGCAACCGGTAAAACGATGGTGATTCACGGCACCCGTTAAATGGTCGCTACTAGTTGAACATCTCCATCAGACGACGTCCCGGGTCCTCGGCGGACATAAATGCCTCACCGACGAGAAACGCGTTAACTTCATGACCACGCATCGCCATCACGTCGTCAATAGTATGGATACCGCTTTCGGTAATAATCAGTCGATCATCGGGAATACGGTCCAGTAAGTTAAATGTGGTATCCAAACTGGTATGGAAAGTATGCAAGTTGCGATTATTAATGCCGATCAGGGGCGTCGATAAACCGAGAGCGATATCCAGCTCCTGGCGATCGTGAACTTCCACTAGCACATCAAGGCCCATGTCCAGGGCGGTATCGTGGAGCTCCCGTAAACCAGGCTCATCAAGCGCGGCTACAATCAGCAGTATACAATCAGCACCAAGAGCACGGGCTTCGTGAAGCTGATAGCTATCAACCACAAAATCCTTACGTAGCAAAGGCAAATGAGTGGCGTTCCTTGCCTGGCGTATATAATCGTCATTACCCTGGAAAAAATCCACATCGGTCAACACGGATAAACAGGCGGCACCGCCTTTTTCATAACTACGGGCAATTTCAACAACATCAAAATCTTCCCGAATCACGCCCTTGCTGGGAGAAGCTTTTTTAATTTCGGCAATCACAGCGGCCGCGCCCTGCGCAACTTTTTGCTGTATTGCCTGAGCAAAACCACGGGTCGCTTCCTGATAGGCAATGAACTCCTGCAACTGTTCAATGGGCAGCGCTGCGGACCGCTCGGTCACCTCTTCAAGTTTGCGCGCTAAAATCTTTTTCAGGATGGTTGGAGTATCGGCTAAAACATTGTTAGCTAAAACATTCGTTCCTAAAGACATCTTCCTTCCTTAATTTTGTGTTCACGCTAGCCTTATTATCACTGAACCTCTATAACAGGGTACTGAGTCCCTATACAGGATCGAGCATTTGCGTATAAGCCGCCAGTTCAACTATGCGCTCAAGAGCCAAACCACTGGCGACAGTATCCTGAGCAATGGCAACACCCTCTGAGACACTCGCAGCCACGCCTGAAACGTAAATCGCCGCTCCGGCATTGAGTGCAATCATGTCTGCAGCTTTGATTCCAGCATCGGTTTTACGCTTACCCAGTGCATCGCGAATCAACTTTAATGAATCTTCGGCATTACTGACATCAAGCCCATCGAGGGATTGCCGAGTAAGGCCAAAATCTTCTGGCGCAACCCGGTATTCGACTATCTCCCCATCTTTAAGTTCAGTAACCGACGTAGCCGCCGCTAGGCTAATTTCATCAAGGCCGTCATCACTGTTGACCACCAGAATATGTTCACTGCCTAAGCGTGCTAATACTTCAGCCATCGGACAACACAACTGTGCATCGAAGACACCTATCAATTGCCGCTTAACGCCAGCGGGGTTAGTCATGGGGCCGAGAACATTAAATAATGTGCGAATACCAAGCTCTTTTCGCGGCCCGGCAGCATATTTCATAGCACTGTGATGGGCCGGAGCAAACATAAAGCCAATACCGACATCGTCAACACAGCGACTGACCTGCTCGGAGCTTAAGCCGAGCTTAATACCCGCTGCCTCCAACAAATCGGCACTGCCGCTCTTGCTGCTCACCGAGCGATTACCATGTTTAACCACCTGACCACCAGCAGCAGCCACTACAAAAGCGCTGGCGGTCGAAACATTAAACAGGCTCGCACCATCACCGCCAGTACCGACGATATCAACCAGATGCTCGCCGCTAACTTCAACCCTCATAGCTAGGTCACGCATTACCTGCACTGCACCGGTAATCTCATCCAGGCTTTCACCCTTCATCCGCAGCGCCACGAGAAATCCCGCGATCTGCGCCGGGGTCGCACCACCGGTCATGATTTGCTGCATCACCACAACCATTTCTTCCTGCGACAGATCATGGTTATCAACGATCTGCGCCAAAGCCTCTGTGATATCCATAACTATGCCTCGAGAAAGTTGCGTAGCAAATCATGACCGTGTTCGGTCAGAATAGATTCTGGGTGGAACTGCACGCCCTCAACACCGAGCTGTCGGTGGCGGACACCCATTATCTCATCTGGCTGACCATCGTCCGTGATAGTCCAGGCAGTAATTTCGAGACATTCCGGTAAACTGGCCTGCTCGATAACCAGTGAATGATAGCGGGTTGCTTCGAAAGGGTTACTCAAACCTTTGAATACACCCTTACCATCATGATGGATAAGCGAGGTCTTACCGTGCATGACCTGCCGAGCGCGAACAATTCTTCCACCGAAGGCCTGGCCAACACTTTGATGCCCCAGGCAAATCCCCAGCAGGGGGACCCTTCCGGCAAAGGCTTTAATCACAGCGACAGAAACACCTGCTTCGTTAGGCGTACACGGCCCGGGGGAAATAACAATTTTTTCGGGTGCCATGATTTCGATATCAGCGATACTTATTTCATCATTCCGATGTACGTGGACATCAGCTTTTAGCTCACCGAGATATTGCACCACGTTGTAGGTAAAAGAGTCATAGTTATCAATCATTAAAATCATGGCTCCACTCCCTGAACCATAGCCGCTGCGCGAAAAATCGCCCTTGATTTATTCATGGTTTCTTCCCACTCGGTACGCGGCACCGAATCCGCAACGATACCACCACCGGCCTGCACATAAAGCTGACCATCCTTAATCACCGCTGTTCGAATGGCAATGGCCGTATCCATATTACCGTTCCAGCCTAAATAGCCTACTGCGCCACCATAGACGCCTCGCTTAACCGGCTCGAATTCATCAATAATTTCCATGGCGCGGATTTTTGGAGCGCCACTCAATGTTCCGGCTGGTAAGGCCGCACGCAAGACATCAAGGGCCGTAGTATCTGACCCCACCTGGCCGGTGACATTCGAGGTAATGTGCATGACGTGGGAATAGCGCTCAACGACCATTTTCTCAGTTAATTTAACTGAACCCACCGCAGACACCCGACCCACGTCGTTGCGACCGAGATCGATCAACATTAAGTGCTCAGCTATCTCTTTGGGATCGGCGAGTAGTTCTGCTTCGAGTGCCTTATCCTCCTGGGCATCAGCACCCCGTGGCCGTGTGCCCGCTATAGGTCGTACGGTGACCTCACCATCTTCAAGGCGAGCCAAAATCTCTGGCGACGAACCAACTATTTCAAAACCATCCAGGTTTAAAAAGTACATGTAGGGTGATGGGTTCAAGCAACGTAGTGCGCGATATAGATTGATAGGCTGCGCAGTAAATGGCAGGGACAGGCGCTGAGAGGGCACCACCTGCATCACATCACCAGCGACGATATATTCCTTGATTGCCTCAACGACTTCCTCATAGCGAGCCTGCCCAAAACTCGAAGTAAAGGCTGACTCACTAACGCCACTTGGCGTTAACGATACCTTGTCAAGATCCGGTAAGGGCTTAAGCAAGCTGGCCTCTAGTTCATCCAGCCTGATCTGAGCTTTGCTCCATGCATCTGGGTCGGCACTATCGGCATGGACAATAAAGATTAACTTGCCCTGCAAATTATCAAATACCAATACCTCGTGAGAAGCCATGAGCAGTATATCCGGCACCCCTAACTCATCAGGAGGACAACTGTCTGCCAGACGAGGCTCCACATAACGCACGGTGTCGTAGGCGAAGTAACCAACCAGGCCCCCGGTAAACCGGGGCATATCCGGTAACTCAGGTACAGTGTAACGCTGCGCAAAGGCTTCGACTTCGGTCAGGGGGTCTGGGGTATCACGGGCCTCAGTCACAACACCATTGGTTTCGATGCTCAGATGATGACCATGGACTTTGAGGACAGTAGCCGATGGCAGGCCAATCAAAGAATAGCGACCCCATTTTTCGCCGCCTTCAACCGACTCAAACAAATACGAGTAAGGTCCGTGGGCGAGCTTCAGATAACAGGAGAGGGGGGTTTCCAGGTCCGCAAGTATTTCACGGACGATGGGAATACGATTGTAGTTTTGGCTGGCCAGATCGGCGAATTGTTCAGGTGTCATGGTCTTTCCTCAAAGCTGCTTTTAAAAATGGCATTAGCGTGCCCCAACGGGCAGGGGTATTAGCCCTGTTGCCATCGCCAGCAGAGTGAGAGGAAAAAATTTGTGCCCTGAATACCAAAATTCACATTTAGGATCCTGTGTTCGCGAGCGGCATTCTAATCTAATTGCGCCGAACGTAAAACTCCACGATCTTATTGCCCTGCTAGTGACATTAAATGATCGCCCAGTTACTGGAGGGTGGCCAATTCACTGCGCATCTTATCAATGACATCACGATAATCGCCGTTAGGCACAAAGATAGCCGACCCGGCAACAAAGGTATCAGCGCCGGCCTGGGCAATATCCCGAATATTATTCGTGCTCACACCCCCGTCCACTTCAAGCCTAATGTCGTAGCCGCTAGCATCGATCAAGATCCGCGCCTGCCGGAGTTTGTTCAGGGTTTGTGGTATAAATTTCTGCCCGCCGTAACCGGGGTTAACCGACATCAACAGCAATACGTCAATTTTATCCATAACGTGTTCAATCACGTTCAGCGGTGTCGCGGGGTTAAGCACCACCCCTGATTTACAGCCAAGATCACGGGCTAATTGCAGAGAACGATCAATGTGACGGCTAGCCTCAGGATGGAAGGTGATCCAGCTCGCGCCTGCTTCTGCAAACTGCTCGATCATGGTGTCAACTGGCTCTACCATCAAATGTACATCGATGGGTACACTCACACCAAATTTGCGCAAAGCTTTGCAAACCATTGGCCCGATGGTGAGGTTAGGCACATAGTGATTGTCCATGACATCAAAATGAACCACATCGGCACCGGCCTCCAGCACCTTATTGACATCCTCGCCCAGACGGGCAAAGTCGGCAGATAAAATAGACGGGGCAATTAAAAATTCTGTTTCAGGCATGGGCTTTGAGACCTGCGCTTTGTTCACTTAAAAAATAGTATTTAGATGTAGAGACGTGTGGCATTCCAATCGAGAGACCACATAAATTAAAGTGTCAGGCTACAGCGTGTCATTATACCGATATGGTAATCTATTCAGGCAGCATTTTTCTCTTCGACTATTTACTACCCAGGTATTCGTCCTCAGGATTGAGCACTGCACGCAGCTTAACGTCAAACCACCACCTAATTCATCGCTAGTTTACTCGTAGAAAAACAACCCATGACATTCACTTCGGCTGACATTGAGCTGCTGGCAGAGCAATTGAAAAACCTGCATCCGCAATTACCCGAGCTGAGTTTTGACCCCGATGACGATACACCTGGGAGCTCGACAAGCACCCTCTCAACCATCGGAGATCCCTACCTTTCAAACGTTAGCGCCTACCTCAACCATTACGGTCTAGCAGCACTGGGCGAAGGCCGTGGGCTTCGACATTTTCTCGGTGCAAAAAAATGCCAGGGCTACACCATCGCTTGCCAATATTGGCTACCCAAAGCTCCAGTAGGTACGGCCTTTGTGGTGCATGGATACTTTGATCACAGCGGACTTTATGGGCATCTGTTTGAGTACTTACTTAGTAAAGATCTTGCGGTGGTCGCCTTTGATCTACCCGGCCACGGCCTCTCCGATGGAGAACGTGTGAGCATTGCCAGTTTTGATCATTATGTTGAAGTTTTTGATGATATTCTTGATTACGCGACAGGTCATCTGCCTCAACCCTGGCACGGTATAGGCCAAAGTACTGGCGGAGCTATTGTGCTCAAACACCTGCTGGCCGAAAACCCATACAAACCTACTTTTGGTAAAATCGCCCTGCTTGCGCCGCTTTTACATCCCTACCGATGGCGGGGTAATCGCTTGATATATGCACTCGCTCATCGCTTTTTACCTCACATCAAAAGGCATTTCACTGAAAACTCTGGCAACGCCGGTTTTGTGAAGTTTGTCACTGAGCAGGACCCGTTGCAGGCCCGACATATCCCTCTAGAATGGATCGGTGCCATGAAACGCTGGACGAAGGAATTTCATAACTTACCCAACAACGATTTTCCCCTGAAAATAATTCAAGGTGATCTCGACAAAACCCTCGACTGGCGTTACAACCTAAAACAGTTTCGTCGCAAATTACCTAAAGCCGAGATTTACATGGTCTCAGGCGGGCATCATCATCTGGTCAATGAAACCAGCGATTTGCGCAGACAGGCCTTTGGATTTATGGACTTCGAATAGACCAGCCTGAGTTAAAACAACCGGGCCGACACAACGCGACTCTCTCCCCTGATAATAAACCGCTGAACCAGAAAGCAACATGATATTACTGAATATTTCCCTGGTATCGGACACTATTAACGCCGCCAAATAGCTCGCTCGTTATAGGCATGCCGATTTTCAACGAGCCTGGAATGGCCATATCATTGGTAGCAATTTGCACTTGACTAAACCCAAACCGGATGCATCCCCTGTGAGCATTCGACCGACACAGAGCCGATGACAATATTCAAGTTGCCCGAACCGGGGGCAAATTTGGTGGCAGTACGACTGCCGGGCACGGCATTATCCTCGATAAATGTTGTCCTGCTTAAAGTGAGTCTGATCTTCTGCAGCCTCAGCAATACGGAAATTCCTTTGGTGCAACAGCTTAAGCAGGTATTTGACCCCTGAGACATATTTAAGTCCGGCAAGCGCAGTCGTAAACTGGGTTTCAGAGCACAATAAGCCATTAATAATAGACGGTATCCATGATGACAAACTCCTACGCCCACCAATTTTTAGACGGCAGCCCCTGTAATTTAACTCCTGGCAAGATTGTCTGCGTTGGCCTCAATTACGCCGCCCACATTGAGGAAATGGCCAGTCAGGTCAGCATCGAGCCAATGCTGTTTATTAAACCGAAATCTGCCTTTACTTCACTGACGGGACCATTGGTGATACCGAAAGGGTTAGGATCTGTGCATTTTGAAACTGAGATGGCCATTTTAATTGGCAAGCAGCTTAGCCACTGTTTAGAATCAGCCGTGCTACCCGCGATTGCCGGCGTCGGCGTCGCCCTGGATCTGACACTTAGAGATTTACAAAGACGGTTACGCGATGCCGGACACCCCTGGGAAAAAGCCAAAGGCTGGGACGGCGCGTGCCCAATCTCCGCTTTTGTCAGCCCAGACAAAATAAGTGACTTGCAGGACGTAGATTTGAAGCTAGAACAAAATGGCATAAGCAGACAAAACGGCAATACCGCGCAAATGCTCAACCCGGTTGTACCCTTGATCTCCTATATGAGCCGCTTTTTTAATCTGGAGCCTGGTGATGTCATTCTTACCGGAACGCCAGAGGGCGTGGGGCCACTAGAACCGGGGGATCAAATAATAGTAACACTGGGTGAGCTCCTAAGCGTTCGTATTACCAATATTCAATATTATCAATCACCCTAAAACGAGGCTTCCCTATGGGAATGGCGCGCTATTGGCCGGCACCGCTACGCTAAATATGTAAACCTCCTGCATATTGATTCAATGCGTTATATAATGTCGGGTTTACTTTCGCAGGAATTAACATGATATCGGTCAAACGGATCGGTAAAATTGACACTTCCCCCACTATTGACGACAAGAGTGACAACACGAGGTAACACCATGGCAGAGGCAGCTTTAGATCACACCCTTGATCTTCCGCCCCGGGCTGATAAGCCCCTAATCGATTTTGAAACCGTTATTGTCGGCTCAGGCCTGTCCGGTCTCGGCGCTGGCATTCGCATGCTCAAAGAAGGCCTGGGTGATTTCGTTATCCTGGAAAAGGCCGATGATGTTGGCGGCACCTGGCGCGACAACACCTACCCCGGCTTAGCGGTGGATATTCCATCACTCAGCTATTCATTCTCCTTTGAACAAAACCCCTACTGGTCCAGCCTCTACGCACCCGGCGCAGAAATGAAGCGCTACGTTGACCATTGTGCGCAAAAATATGGCATTCGCCCCCATATGCGTTATAACGCTGAGGTCGCCGAATCCAATTACGACGAAGAACATAATGTCTGGGTAACCCGTACCGTATCAGGCGACACTTACACATCCCGCTACCTGGTTAGCGCCACCGGCTTTTTAACCCTGCCGAAATTACCCGTTATTGAAGGCATCGATAAATTCAAAGGTAAGGTTATCCACACCGGCCGCTGGGACCATTCCTATGACCTCACCGACAAACGCATCGGCTTTATCGGTACTGGTGCCACGGGCATTCAGGCGGTGCCAGAAATTGTCGACAAAGCTAAATCCCTCGACGTTTATCAGCGCACTGCTATTTGGTTGCTACCGAAAAAAGATCTGCCCTTTAGCCCTCGCCTGCAAAAAATCTTTGCCAAGGTTCCCGGTGCACAGCGGGCTGCACGATTATTGACCATCTTTTTTACCGACATCGTGATGATCAACTTATTAATCTTCAATAAGTATTTTTCATTTGCTGGCAAAAAGCTTCAGAACATGTGTGTCAAACATATACGCGACCAGGTCGACGATCCCGCCACTCAGGAAGCACTGATTCCAAAATACGACTTTGGCTGTAAGCGGCCCAGCTTTACCAGCAAGTTCTATCCGGTGTTTAACCGTGACGATACCAGCCTGATCACTGACCCCATCGATCACATCACTGAAAATGCCATCGTCACCAAGGACGGCACAGTGCGGGAAATCGATTTACTCATCTGCGCCACAGGCTTTGAAGTATTTCAGAAGGGCAGCGTGCCAACTTATGCTGTAGCCGGCAAAGGCGGTCTCGACCTCAGTGATTTCTGGGAAGAAAACCGCTATCAGGCATTTGAAGGCTCTACCGTGCCGAATTTCCCAAACTTCTTTCTGATGTTTGGGCCCTATAGTGTTTGTACTGCGTCCTGGTTCGGAATGATTGACACCCAGTCAAAACATCTGGTCCGCTGTATGAAAGCCGCTAAAAAACGTGAGGCTAATTACATCGAAGTTAAAACAGCTGCCAACGATAAAAACTTTCAGAAAGTGCAGGGCCGCACTCATCTAACTATTTTTAAATTTGGCGACTGCGCTCAATCAAATAGTTATTATTTTGATCGCCATGGTGACAGCCCGACGATTCGACCCACCATGGGTTTTATCCACTGGTTAACCAGCCGCTTTTTTAGTATGAATAATTATAATTTTGATACTAAATAAAACTTTGCTCGCTGCCTCCTGTAAGCAGTTCGGCTATTAAAAATCGGACAATCAAAGAGGGCACTTAATCAAATGAGTGCCCTCTTTGCTAAGGTGAAGATCTAACATAGACTTTTAGCAAACGGTTTTTACACAGCCTCTCAGGCAACCCCCTTCGGCTTCTGCTGCTTCATAAAGCCAAACATGTAACCCGCAATTCTGCGCATCTGGATTTCATCAGCGCCTTCCGTAATGCGGTAACGGCGGTGATGGCGATAGATATGTTCGAAGGGTTTATGCCGGGAATAGCCCAGCCCACCGTGAGTTTGCATAGCCTGATCAGCTGCATCACAACACAGGCGATTGGCCTGGTAGTTACACATTGACACCTTATCAGAGACCGAGAAGGCACCGTATTTATCCATCTTCCAGGCAGTTTGCCGGATCAGGGCGCGAAGCATTTCAGCCCGGGTTTGTAATTCGACCAGGGGGAATTGCACACCCTGGTTTGTGGCCAGAGCCTTGCCAAAGGGTTTGCGCGCCTGAGCATATTTCACCGATTCATCGATACAAAACTGTGCCGCACCTAAGCTGGATGCCGCCTGACGAATGCGGTTCTGATTAAAGAAATGCTGTACTACCTGCAAGCCTTGACCTTCACCACCCAGAATCGCGCTCTCCGGTACCCGTACGCTGGTGAGCGATACACGACCATGATCGGTAGGCATATTAAAAGTCCACAACATTTCTTCGATCTTTAAGCCGTCGGCATCCATAGGTACCAGAAAGGCCGTAATACCCTGGCCATCGCCAGCTTTGCCGCTTGTCCTGGCCAGCACGAGGTCATAGGGCGCAGAGTGAATACCTGTATTCCAGGTTTTTTCGCCGTTAATCACCCACTCGTCACCCTCGCGCTTAGCCGTAGTGTCCATGTGAGTGGCATCCGAACCATGATTCGGCTCGGTGATCCCCCAGGCAAAACCTTTCTTGCGGGCCAGCATATCCTCAACCCACTCCACCTTTTGAGCTTCGGTACCATAAATCAGCATCAGGGAAATGCTCACGGTATTGCCGACAATAGAGTGTTCGTTCTGAAGGTCGTTGTGCAAACCCAAACCTCGGGCCGCCATATGGTCACGGATAATCGCCATACCCAAATTTGTGCCATCACTGCCGCCGTATTCCCTGGGCAGGGCGTAACGATAAAACCCCGCCTCGTCGGCAAGGAGCTTTGACTCGTCAAGCAGAGCTTCCCATTCTTCATTGGGTAGACCCCCTCGCTCCCAGTCAGTACGTGCATCTTCCCGCCGATGGTCGAAGAAACGTATATTGTCGTCTTTGTTTTCGAGGGGCTTGATGACCTCGTCGATAAAAGTATCTACTTTAGTAAGGTACTCGCTTATCTCTGTCGGTATGTCGAAATCCATAGTAATGCTTCTCTTTTAAAAGGGCCGAGTTGCGACCGTTAAGCCGCAACCTTAATATCTCATAAAGTGTTTGCTGAGTAGAGTATATGAGTATTTAGCCGCTTCTGCGCCTTGCCGACAGCATCAAGCCGGGTTATTTTGCATTACCCCAGTCAATAAGCCCCTGGATAATAAACGTGACAAGCTTCCGGCAAAAACTAGAAAACGGTGATCGACTGATCGGCACCGTTGTCTCAATAGCAAAACCTCAAGTGTCAGAGCTTCTCGCTCAAGCCGGTTTTGACTGGTTATTTATCGATGGCGAACATGCGCCACTTGACGAGGCCGACATTCAGCTACTCATTCAAACAGCCGAACATACTCCCTGCCTTGTAAGAGTCCCCAGTCTTGACGAAGTCGCTATTAAAAAGGCGCTCGATGCTGGGGCTACAGGGATTATCGTGCCTCAGGTAAATAGCGCAGAACAAGCTCGACTAGCGGTGAGTTATGCCAAATATCCACCAACAGGTCAGCGCGGGGTGGGTATATCGCGGGCCCATGGTTACGGGTTTAATTTTAAGGATTATCTCGCTAGAGCCAACAACGAAGTTGTAGTGGTTGTTCAAGCCGAACACGCACTCGTCCTTGAGGAGATCGATGCTATCGCCGCCACACCGGGGCTAGATGCGGTATTCGTCGGCCCCTATGATCTGTCAGCAAGCCTTGGCAAAATGGGTCAGGTAGAGAACCCCAGCGTCATTGACGCTGTAGACAGGATCACCGCTGCCTGCCAGCGGGCAGATCTTAGACTTGGGGTTTTTGGCACCAGCAGTGAAGCCGTGATGCCTTACATCGACCGCGGCTATACTCTTATAGCCGCAGCTACCGACACCTTACTGCTAGGCAAGGCTGCTCGCGATTTGCTTGGCGCGCTCGACTGAAAACCAAGAGCTTACCTTCCATAAGGGTTTGAAACTGAATTAATTAATACTTTGCGCCAGTTCTCCAGCAGCATAGCGTGAAAACATTTTATCGAGGCTAAGAGCCTGGATCTTGCTGGCGTTACCCGCTGTACCAAATGTCTGGTAGCGCGCCAGGCAAATCTCTTTCATCGCCTGGGTCGCAGCGCTCAAATATTTACGGGGATCAAATTCACCGGGATTTTGAGCGATAAAACGCCGTATCGCGCCCGTTGAAGCCAAACGCAGATCTGTGTCGATATTGATCTTACGCACACCGTGCTTAATGCCTTCAACTACTTCCGCCACCGGCACACCATAGGTTTCGGCTATCTCGCCGCCAAACTCGTTAATTACCGCCAGCCATTCCTGAGGCACAGCAGAGGAGCCGTGCATGACTAAATGGGTGTTGGGAATGCGAGCATGTATCGCTTTGATACGATCAATATCAAGAATATCACCCGTCGGTGGTCGAGTAAATTTGTAGGCACCGTGGGAGGTACCAATAGCTATAGCGAGCGCATCAACGCCTGTTTTTGAGACAAAATCGGCCGCTTCATCCGGATCTGTTAACAGTTGATCATGGCTTAGTGTGCCAGTGGCACCGACCCCATCTTCCTCTCCAGCTTCACCCGTTTCCAGCGAGCCCAGACAACCCAGCTCACCCTCGACCGAGACGCCACAGGCATGTGCCATATCGACCACCCTTCGGGTAATGCCGACATTATAGTCGTAACTGGCCGGCGTTTTGCCGTCTTCCTCAAGTGAACCATCCATCATTACCGAAGAAAAGCCCAGCTGTATGGAACGCTGGCAGATATCCGCGCTGGTGCCATGATCCTGGTGCATTACCACTGGAATATGGGGGAACTCTTCAATAGCTGCGAGGATTAAATGGCGTAAAAAGGGTGCGCCAGCATATTTCCGCGCGCCTGCTGAAGCCTGGACGATCACCGGCGAGTCGGTTTCATCAGCAGCCTCCATCATGGCTCGCATCTGTTCGAGGTTATTGACGTTGAACGCAGGGACACCGTAGTTATTGTCTGCTGCGTGATCGAGCAATTGCCTCATACTGATTAATGCCATGGTTTCGTTCTCCCTAGATACAAGCTTTGTTATTGACGATGTTTAATTTCATAAAGCGCACTTGCCCCGGCAATTACCCGGCGGCACGTTGTTCCAATATTGCTACAGCGGGTAAAACCTTTCCCTCTACATATTCCAGAAACGCACCACCGCCCGTTGATATATAGGACACTCTGTCGGAAACCTCATACTTCTCTACCGCTGCCAGGGTATCTCCACCGCCAGCAATGGAAAAACCTATATTGGCCGCGATGGCCTCAGCGATTATCCGGGTACCACCGCCAAATTGATCAAACTCAAAAACGCCGACCGGCCCATTCCAGATAATGGTACCGGCATTTTCCAGAATTGTGGCAAATTGCTGAGCGGTTTCCGGGCCGATGTCCAATATCATATCGTCTTCGGTAACGTCCCCGACCTGTCTGGTGGTAGCAACAGCATCTTCAGAAAACTCTTTCGCTGTCACCACATCAAGCGGCAGGGGGATATCACACTTACAGGCTAAGGCAGCGGCAGTATCAGTAAGTTCACGTTCACACAATGATTCACCCACCGGCATACCAGCAGCGGCAAGGAAAGTATTAGCGATACCACCGCCGACAATCAATTGATCGACCTTGTCGGACAAGGACTCTAATACTGTTAGTTTGGTCGAGACCTTGGCACCGCCAACTACCGCTACCAGGGGCCGAGCAGGATTTGCTAGCGCTTTACCGAGAGCATCCAGCTCTTTAGCCAACAAGGGTCCGGCACAGGCAACGGGCGCAAAACGAGCGACACCGTGAGTTGAGGCCTGCGCGCGATGGGCAGTGCCGAACGCGTCCATCACGAAAATATCGCAGAGTGCTGCATAGGCTCGCGCGAGCTCTTCATCATCCTTTTTTTCACCAATGTTAAAACGCACATTCTCCAGCAGGACAACTTGGCCATCGGCTATGTCCAGATGTGCTGCTGAACCGCCCTGCCAACTTACCAGCGCAACATTCTTGTCGAGCAGAGCGCTGAGGTGACTGGCCACGGGCTGAAGACTAAAAGCCTCGTCGATTTCACCCTCTACGGGCCGACCAAGATGGGACATTAATATGACTTTTGCACCTGCTTCTACCGCCAACTGAATGGTTGGCAGAGCAGCGCGAATCCTGGCGTCAGAGCTCACCACACCACCTTTAACAGGAACGTTAAGATCCTCTCGTATCAACACCCGCTTACCCGAGAGATCCAGGTCCACCATATTCAACAGGCTCATAACGCCTCCGGATTTATTTCAAATGACGCCAGTACAACAAAATATCGAGCATGCGATTGGCATAAGCCCACTCGTTATCAAACCACAACAGCACCTTTACCAGTCGCTTGCCGCCGACTCGGGTTTGACTGGCATCGACTATTGCCGAACGCCCGTCATGATTAAAGTCACAAGATGCCAGGGGTTCTTCGGTATAACCAAGAATACCAAAATTTTGCCGCGCCACAGCTTCGCACAAAATGGCGTTAACCTCGGCACTAGTGGTGTCGCACTGAATCTGCACCGACAGGTCAATGACCGAAACATTTTGGGTCGGGACGCGCATGGCCTGAGCTTCAAAGCGCCCGGCTAACTCAGGCAACACTCGATCAATTCCCCGGGCCAGTTTAGTTTCCACCGGGATAATCGACTGAAACGCTGCCCGGGTTTTGCGCAGGTCGGTGTGGTGATAAGAATCCAGCACGGGTTGATCGCTCATTGCCGAATGAATTGTGGTAATTACCCCAGCTTCGATACCCAGGGTTTCATTCAGAATCTTGATCACCGGCACCACACAATTAGTGGTACAGGACGCTGCTGAAATAATACGATCCCTGTTCGTCAGATCCTGATGATTAATACCAAACACGATAGTCGCATCAATATCGGGCTCTGCTGGCTGAGAGAACAATACTGATTTAGCGCCGGCCTCTAAATGCGCCTCGGCTTCCACTCGAGAGCTAATACTACCGCTGCACTCCAGCGCAATATCAACCCCAAGATCAGACCACGGCAAAGCTCTGATCTGCTGATGATGGCTAATTCGAATAGGGTGGGTGTCGAGAAGAAGTTGCTCACCATCGATGTCCAACTGCCCGCCAAAACGGCCATGAGTGGAATCGTACCGACACAAATGGGCAATAGTCTCAAGATCAGCCAATTCATTGATCGCGACCACTTCAAGTTGCTCACTTAACTGACGCTCCCACAATGCACGCAGGACACTCCGCCCGATACGACCAAAACCATTAATCGCAAGGCGCGTTGGGGCCGAGCTTGTCGTTGTGAAGTCTGTAGGCACCGACCTGGCAGACATTAAGTTAACAAAGCCTGGGCTCTGGTGACTGTATTGTCGATAGTAAAACCGAAGTGGGCCATCAATTCGGGGCCAGGTGCCGAGGCACCGAACGTGTTCATACCGATGATGTCGCCATCAAGACCGACATATTTGCGCCAGAAATCAGCGTGAAGAGCTTCAATAGCAAGTCGCTTGCGGACAGTTGGTGGCAAGACGGCATCCCGATAAGCCTGGTCCTGGGCATCAAATACCTCTGTACAGGGCATCGATACCACACGGGCGCGTCGGCCAGCGGCATTTAATTTCTCGGCTGCGGCTACCGCGAGCTGCACCTCCGAGCCAGTGCCAATAAGGATAATCTCGGGTTCACCGCTGCAATCTACTAGCACATAGGCACCTCGGCCAATGTCAGCGACTTGCTGGACGGAGCGTTCCTGGTGAGGCAGTCCCTGACGAGTAAAAATCAAGGCTGAGGGGCCATCTTTTCTTTCAATTGCAGCTTTCCAGCACACGGCCGACTCAACCGCATCACAGGGTCGCCAGGTATTCATATTCGGCGTGGCGCGCAAACTGGTCAGTTGCTCAACAGGCTGATGAGTTGGGCCATCTTCGCCTAGACCAATAGAATCATGGGTGAAAACAAAAATGCTCTGTTGCTTCATCAAGGCTGCCATACGTACCGCGTTGCGGCAATACTCCATAAATACTAGAAACGTTGCCCCATAGTTGATAAACCCACCATGCAGGGCAATGCCATTCATCATCGCAGCCATGCCGAACTCACGGACACCGTAATAGAGGTAGTTGCCCTCGGCGTTATCGGCGCTGATATCTTCACAACCTTTCCAGATGGTGTTATTGGAACCTGCCAGATCGGCAGAGCCACCGAGCAATTCTGGTAGAAGCGGCCCGTAGGCATCCAGACAATTTTGCGAGGCTTTACGGGTCGCCAGTGATTCGCCCTGGGCCTGGCATTCGGCAATAAAGGCATCGGCCTGCTGAGAAAATTCTGGCGGCAGATCACCATCATGGCGGCGCTCAAAATTGATCGCCAGCTCTGGGAAGGCCTGCCGATAGGCATCAAAATTTTGCTGCCAATCAGCCTCGGCAGCTTCACCTCTGGCTTGCGCATTCCAGGCTCCAGCAATATCAACAGGAATTTCAAAAGCTGGACTCGTCCAGCCCAGAGCCTCCCGGGTTGCCTGGATCTCGTCGTTACCCAGAGGCGCGCCATGACAACCTTCGGTGCCCTGCTTAGCCGGGGAACCAAAGCCAATAATCGTCTTACAACAAATTAACGTCGGTTTATCATTTTGCTTACGGGCGGTTTCAATCGCCGCTTTAATGGCCTTGTCATCATGACCATCGACATCGCGAATCACCTGCCAGCCATAGGCTTCAAAACGAGCCGGAGTATCATCAGTAAACCAGCCTTCCACCTCACCATCGATGGAGATACCATTGTCATCATAAAAAACAGTGAGTTTACCCAGCTTGTGTGTGCCCGCCAGAGAACATACCTCATGGGAAATCCCCTCCATCAAGCAACCGTCACCGACAAAGGCGTAGGTTTTATGATCCACTATCTCATAGCCGGGTCGATTAAATTGCGCGGCGAGAATTTTCTCCGCCAGAGCCATACCCACAGCATTGGCCAGGCCCTGACCCAGAGGCCCGGTTGTGGTTTCGATGCCGGGGGCTTCGCCGTATTCCGGGTGACCTGCGGTCTTTGAATGAAGTTGGCGAAAATTCTTCAATTCTTCTATCGCCAAATCATAACCACTAAGGTGCAATAAAGAGTAAAGTAACATTGAGCCATGGCCATTAGAGAGGACAAAACGATCACGATTAGCCCAGTCTGGATTAGCTGGGTTATGAACCATATAATCATTCCATAGCACTTCGGCAATATCAGCCATTCCCATGGGCGCTCCGGGATGACCACTGTTAGCCTGCTGGATCGCATCCATACTGAGCGCGCGAATAGCATTAGCAAGTTGACGACGGGTTGGCATGCTTGGCTCCTGGGAGGGGCAAAAAAGGGTGGCTATTTTCCCCTACCGATTGGCACCAGTAAAGGATTACAGATCGACACAGCGATATTTATACCGATTCCCGTGATTTCCAAGATGAAATTACGTAAAACAACCCGTTATCGTGCTATTTATTGCATTGATTTATTTTGATGTTACTTAAAACTATCGTATTATGGCGCCCTATGAAAGCACCCACAGCGCTCAACAGCACTGATCCAGAAATTTCGCTAGGTCTCGCTACCTCCGTATTGAAAGCTGCCGGTGACGAGCTACGCGCAAAAATCCTGCGCATCCTGCAACGTGACGCCTTCGGAGTGATGGAGTTAAGCCGCATCTTTAACATCCGCCAACCTGCCATGAGCCATCACCTGAAGATTCTTTCCAAAGCAGGGCTGGTTACCTTCCGCCGGGAAGGCACCTGTATTTTCTACCGCCGCAGTTATTATGAACAGGACGGCCTGGACCTGCTCCGTGAGCAAATATTTACACAGCTCGACCAATGCCCTGTGGCTAATGATATTGAACAGAGCATTGAGACCATCCATCAGGAACGGGCCGAAAGCTCCCAGGCGTTTTTCCGTAACAATGCAGAGCGCTTTAGAGAACAGCAGGATTTAATCGCTAGTTACAGTCAATATGGTGATAGCGTAATTCAGTTAATTGACGAATTACAGTTGCCTGATAACAGAACAGCATTAGAGATAGGCCCCGGTGAGGGCGACTTACTCCCTGAACTGGCGGCGCGCTATAAAAAAGTGATTGCTCTGGACAATTCTAAGCCAATGCTCGAGCGCTCCAAAACTCTGGCCACTAACAAAGGCCTTACCAATATCGAGTTTTTGCTTGGTGACATCGGCTCGCTAAACAAATCTATTGAAGCCGATATCATCACACTGAATATGGTCCTCCACCACCTGCCCCGACCCGCCGATACACTCAAAGCGATTGGTGCCCTGCTCAACGATAACGGCGCGCTTATCATCACTGAACTTTGTCAGCACGACCAGGACTGGGCACATTCTGCCTGCGGCGACCTGTGGTTAGGATTCTGTCCAGAGGAGTTAGCCAATTGGGCTAAAACCGCCGGCCTGGACGAAGGCAAAAGCCAGTTTCTCACCCAACGCAACGGCTTTCGTATCCAGCTACGACAATTTTTAAAACCTGCTGAGAGATAGCCAGCCAGGATATAAGCTGCTGTGCAGCCATGTGCGTTACGACCAGGCATTCTACAAACCGCGCAAACAGGGGCAGGAGCCTTATAAAATGAGCCAATATAGTGTTTTTACATCTGAATCTGTATCAGAAGGCCACCCCGATAAAATGGCCGATCAAATTTCTGACGCGGTTGTCGATGCCATGCTCGCCGATGATCCTGATTCTCGAGTTGCAGTAGAAACCATGGTTAAAACCGGTATGGCTATAATCGCTGGGGAAGTACGCACTCAAACCTATGTAGATCTTGAAGAGATCGTCCGCAAGGTGATTCTTGACATTGGTTATGACTGCTCAGATGTTGGCTTCGATGGTGCTTCCTGCGCTGTGGTCAATGCCATTGGCAAGCAGTCTGGGGATATCGCCATGGGCGTTGATGAAACCGATAACAAAGAGCAGGGGGCGGGAGATCAGGGCCTCATGTTTGGTTATGCTACCAACGAAACCGACGTGCTGATGCCCGCGCCTATTTACTACTCCCATCGTCTGGTCGAGCGACAGGCATATCTGCGCAAGCACAAAGTTTTGCCCTGGTTACGTCCCGATGCCAAAAGTCAGGTAACCCTGCGATACGAGGACGGCTCGCCGGTCGCCATTGATGCAGTGGTGTTGTCTACTCAGCATGATCCCAATATTTCCCTGGCCGATTTACAGGAAGCCGTGCGGGAAGAAATCATCAAACCGGTGCTACCCGCCGAATGGTTACACAAAGGCACCCTCTATCATATAAACCCCACAGGTCTCTTCGTGGTTGGTGGTCCCATGGGCGACTGCGGCCTGACCGGACGCAAAATTATTGTTGATACTTACGGCGGCATGGCCCACCACGGTGGCGGCGCGTTCTCCGGTAAAGATCCGTCGAAAGTCGACCGCTCTGCAGCCTACGCTAGTCGGTATGTAGCTAAAAACATCGTTGCCGCTGGCCTTGCCGAACGCTGCGAAATTCAGGTCTCCTATGCCATCGGCGTCGCAAAACCCACTTCAATTAGTGTCAATACGTATGGTACTGGGAAATGTTCAGACCAGCGCATCGTCGAGCTCATCGGCGAGCATTTTGATCTACGTCCGGCAGGACTCGTAGAGATGCTTAATCTGAAACGACCAATATATCGAAATACTGCCGCGTATGGCCATTTTGGTCGTGAAGAGCCTGATTTCACCTGGGAGCAAACAGATAAAGCCGAAACTTTACGCGCGGCGATCTGAACCTGAATGAGCAAAATCAGCACCATCTAAATCGAATCGTTAAGGACATCGAACATGAGCAATTTCGGGAACGCCCCTGATATCAAACCCGACTATAAGGTCGCTGACGTAAGTCTGGCTAACTGGGGTCGCCGGGAAATTGAAATCGCCGAAACTGAAATGCCCGCACTAATGGCTATCCGCGAGAAATATCAGGCCCTACAACCTCTGGCTGGGGCGAAAATCCTCGGTTGCATCCATATGACTATTCAGACTGCTGTGCTGATAGAGACCCTCCAGGCGCTTGGAGCAGAGGTTCGCTGGTCCTCATGCAATATATTCTCGACCCAGGACCATGCAGCGGCGGCCATTGCCCACAGTGGTGTCCCAGTCTACGCATGGAAAGGTGAAACGGAAGAAGAATACGATTGGTGTATTGAGCAAACTATTCTCAAGGCCGGCCAGCCCTGGGCTGCGAACATGGTGCTTGACGACGGTGGTGATTTAACTGCGATTCTCCATGAAAAATATCCGCAGGTGCTTAACAATGTCCACGGCATCACCGAGGAAACGACCACTGGCGTCCATCGACTCTACGATATGCTGGTAAAAGGTGAGCTAAAAGTACCAGCCATCAACGTCAATGACTCGGTTACCAAATCGAAAAATGACAATAAATATGGCTGCCGACACAGTCTTAACGACGCCATCAAACGAGCCACCGATCATCTGTTAGCTGGCAAAAAAGCACTGGTCATTGGTTATGGCGATGTGGGCAAAGGCTCCGCGCAGTCACTCCGCCAGGAAGGCATGATCGTCCGGATTAGCGAAGTCGACCCCATTTGCGCCATGCAAGCCTGTATGGATGGCTTCGAAGTGTCCTCGCCCTTTATCGCCGGTATCAACGATGGTACCAAAAAAAGCGTTGATGCCCATCTATTAAGCCAGATAGACCTTGTCGTCACCGCCACCGGCAACCTGAATGTCTGTGATCGAAATATATTAGGTGCACTTAAATCTGGCGCTGTTGTCTGTAATATCGGCCACTTTGACAATGAAATCGAGACCGCATGGACACGGGAAAACTGGGTCTGGGAAGAAGTTAAACCTCAGGTCCATACCCTTTATCGTGGGGCCACTAAAGAAGCTGCCGGCGGCGATCATATTCTGCTTTTGAGTGAAGGTCGCCTGGTGAACCTGGGTAATGCCACAGGTCATCCCAGCCGGGTAATGGACGGCTCATTTGCTAACCAGGTACTGGCGCAAATCCATTTGTATTCTCGCAAGTTTGCCGACAAAAACCCCAGCCAACAAGCCGATCTGCTTCGTGTCGAAGTCTTGCCCAAACACCTTGACGAAGAAGTCGCTGCACACATGGTGCGAGGCTTTGCTGGTGTTATTACCAAATTGACCCAGGCCCAGGCCGATTACATCAACGTAAGCGTAGACGGGCCGTATAAACCCGATAGCTATCGTTACTAAAACCTTACCAGGCTGACAGACGCTACGACAACGCCTGACGGATACTACCGCCAGACAATAATTTCACCGGAGACCTTGTGACAAACAAAGCCTGGCCCTTGAGCTTTGAATTTTTCCCGCCCAAAACCGAGACCGGTTTGGACAAACTCGCGACCACCCGCATGCAGTTGGCACGCTTTAGTCCCGACTTTTTTTCCGTCACCTATGGTGCGGGAGGCTCCACGCGGGACAACACTCGGAATATTGTTATCGATACCCGCGCCTCGGGACTCGATGTCGCCCCCCACCTGTCCTTTGGTGGCGATGGCGAGCAAGTCGTCATTGACCTGTTAAGAACTTATCGAGAAGCTGATATCGCTCGTATTGTTGCTCTACGCGGGGATTTACCTTCCGGTATGGGCGGTGCCATGCAATTGGTTCACGCCAACGAACTGGTCGCGTTTATCCGCCAGCATTTCGGCGATTATTTCACCTTACACGTGGCGGCCTACCCGGAGATTCATCCCGAAGCAAAATCTTATCAGGATGATCTGTACTGGCTGAAAGAAAAATTCAATGCCGGTGCTAATGCTGCCATAACCCAATACTTCTATAACATCGACGCCTACTGGTATTTTATTGATCAATGCCGACAGGCAGGCATCGACCAGCCTGTCGTGCCCGGTATTATGCCCATCACCAACTTCCAGAGCCTGACCCGTTTTTCCCGGAACTGTGGTGCCGAGATACCCCGATGGATGAGTCAGAAGCTCGCCCAATATGGTGATGACTCGGAATCTGTAAGGCAATTTGGTATTGAAGCAGTAACTAATCTCTGCGAGCAACTTCTTGCTGGTGGCGCACCAGGACTCCACTTTTACTCAATGAACCAGATCGAGCCGATTGCAACGATCCTCGGCGAGCTGGGCCGACCAGCTGGCTAGGAACCCCTGTGCGCATTCCCCGCATATTTACTGATCAGAGCTTAGCCGAAGGCGAAGAAGTCGTCCTCGATCAAAAGGCGGCCCGCCACCTGATATCAGTGTTGCGATATACCCCGGGTGACGAATTAATCCTCTTTAACGGAGCCGGTGGTGAATATTGTGCCCAGCTACTCGACTCTACCTCAAAACAAGCCTCAGCTTTAGTTGGGCAGTTTTCCACTGGCCTCCCACCTTCACCGCTGGCCATTACCCTCGGGGTGGGCTTGTCTCGTGGCGATCGCATGGACTGGCTGATTCAAAAGGCTATTGAATTAGGCGTCACTAGCATCCTGCCTCTATTCACCGCGCGCAGTGAAATCAAACTCAATCAGGAACGAGCGACTAAAAAGACTCGACACTGGCAGGAAGTTGCTCGCAGCGCCTGTGAGCAAAGTGGTCAAAACAGAGTGCCAAAGGTGCCCTTGCCGATCACCTTTACTCAAGTGCTACAAAGTTCTGCTGCCTGGCGGCTTATTCTCGATCCTTATGCAAACCGCAGTCTGGTCAACGAAATCGCCAGTTATCCCAGCACTGAGTCGGAAACCAGAACCGCACTCTCTGCTAAGCCCCCTGAAAAACCGGTATCGCCTGAATCAGTGCTGATCCTGTCTGGCCCTGAGGGCGGCTTTAGCGAGGAAGAAGTCCGTCTTGCCCAAGATAAAAACTTTATGCCAGTAGGCCTTGGCCCGCGTATATTGCGTACAGAAACGGCACCCCTGGCAGCGCTATCTGTGCTTCAGGCGCTATGGGGGGACTGGCGCTAAGCCACCTAGACTCGCCCAGATACATAGTGATGATGCCCAGTACCGGTATGGCGGTGAGGCATTCGCAGCGCCGCTACCTGGCACACAGGCACCAACAACGTTCCAGGCAGGGGAGGCAATAATATCATCGACTGCACGTTTACCCATTGATACGCCGCGCTCTTTATTACAGCCGCATTCTTCAATATATCGGCACCCTTTAGCACAGCAATTTTTGATCCTGAACACAACTAAAGTCCGGCATCGGCCAGACTGAACTGTAACAAGCGAAAAACATTTAATAGTTCAGGTCGACGATAGGCTGTACCACTTAGCCGTGCAAGACTCCTAAAAGTAAGTGTATGGGTTGAAGTCACAAAACCTGCCAGATGCTGCAACATTTCCGCCAATCGCTCTTTCCATAATGCCTGACAAGGTCTTTCTTGTTGCTTCTCGATATCAGAACAGGATAGGCTTGCCCTGGCTTGGCTTGCTTACAACAGTACCTACACAACAATAATTCGCCATCCAATCTTCGAGTAGCTCACTATGAATAAAACACGGACGCAACAAAGTTTTTTTGGCTGGAAAAACGCTGGACTGCTGTTTGGCGTATACATGTTCGCCGTTGGTTTTGTCTATTACGGGTTTAACGTCATCTTTCCCGAAATGGTTACCAATATGGGCTGGAAGCGGGGAGATGCCTCCTGGGCCCAGACCATCCATGGGCTCCTTTACGGTGTGTTTGTGCCACTCGCGGCGATTTCGACCAACAAATACGGTGCGCGCTTAACGATTATTACCGGCATCATCGTACTGATAATCGGCTGCTTCCTTCTTGCCACCGTCACCACGTCTATCGCCACCTGGATCATCATCTGGGGCGTAATAATGTCCTTTGGCTTTACTTTTGGTGGCGTTATTCCGATCCAGACTACTATTGCCCACTGGTTTGAGCATCGGCGCGCAACCGCTATAGGCCTTGTTATGAGCGCTGCAGGTGTCGGCGGCTTTATTGCCCAGCCTTTGTTTACCTGGATAATTCAGGTGTTTGATAGCTGGCAGGCTGGCTGGCTCTCGGCCATTGCTTTTGCAGGAACGGCTATCGTGCTCACTGTATTCGTCGTCAACAAACCCTCTGATCGAGACCAGCACCCGGACGGCATCGCCCATAGCGAAGAATCTAAAAAAGCACAACACGCTAATTCAAAGATATACAAAACCCTTGAAAACTGGACCTTGAAAGAAGCGTTACGCACACCGACCCTGTGGCTGCTTATCGTGCTCTTTCTGGGTGGGGTAATGCCGCTCTATTTACTCGTGGTGCATGGGGTGTTGCACCTTACCGACCTTCAATTTGATAGCATGGAAGCCGCCAGCGTACTCAGCTTTATGCTCGCCGGTAGTGCCTGTGCACGCTTTCCGGTGGGCTGGTTAGGTGACCGCCTGGAGCCACGACTGATTATGTTTACCCTGTTTAGTCTTTCCTTCACGGCTCTTGCCATCATCTGGCAAGCCCCAAACGTACCGCTTCTGTTGCTGGCAGGCGCGATGTTTGGCGCCGCCTACGGAGGCACTCTGGTTATGGTGCCGACGATGATCGCTAACTATTTCGGTGCGGCATCCTTTGCCAGCATTAACGGCTTCATATTCCCAGTGCAGATTGTAATAGCGAGTATGGTACCCGTAGGTTCGGGCTACCTGGCAGATATAACCGGCAATTACGACCTGGCGTTTATAGGACTTATCGGTTTCACCATCCTGGCTGCCATTTGTACGCAATTAACCCGGCCGCCGGTCAAACCGGGGGAAACCGTTTCCACCGAACCGTTCATTCTCAGGTCGTAATCCGGCGAATCCAGAAGCCGAAGAAGAAACCAGACAACCCATCGACAGGCTATCTCGGTTTTATACGGATCTGGATCACGAGACCTACGATATCCGGCGCATCAAATGGGTTGCAGGTGCGTGGGTTCCAGCAAGGTCGCTTTCGACGTTTTGAGTGCCGATTGAAGACCGGGTTGGAGTATCGGGTAAGGGTTCATTACCTGCTCGACGATTTAAGCCTCGAGCGCGTCCTTACTGCCGCCACCGGCGACAACTAGAGTATTCGACGCCCCCTGGCAAAAAACTGGATCGAATAGAGGTGTTTTTATTTCATCAAGTATTTCATCAAGATTGATCACGCCTCGGCTTTGCTTTTTCTTATTTGCTCGTAACAGGGCCGCTAATAAATGCCTGTAAAGGTACGCAACGACTGGAACCACAACACCATCCCTCACTAAATGGTATGCGGCATCGTAGTTCTCAGGAACAATATAACCACCCTCCAGCCCCATAAGGCACCCCCGCTTTCACGAGGAGGCAAGAAGTCGACACCACTTTTAATAAGCAACAGTAGCTAGCGGCTCAACCAACCTGAAGGCGTACGCAGGTATCCAGAGATATTATAAAACCTGTCTTCTGCTCTCTGTTCGCTATTTCTGGCGCGCCAGTAAACACCCCAACTATTCGGCAACCGGTAGATTCCGCACGAGCCACTTTTTTGGATTTATATCCGACATCATACTAAGTAAATTTCTTGTCTCACTAGGACTCTTCCATTTGACGCCACCCGACTCATCTTCAATCACACCAATACAGTCTAGTTTGAGAGGCGGTGGCACCGAAATATTGGTGCCATAGTCATTGATTTATGGCTTGCTCAAATAGCTGCTGACCGGCTTTTGACATAGCACCCGGGTGACCCAATAGGTCTGGCCCCTTAGCCAATAACTCATCCGAAATAACCAATCCGGCAACAACAGCAACAACAGCAACAACAAATAAACGGTTTGATTCTGCGGAACAAAGTGTGCGGGATCAACGACTACCACATTTACCGAATAACCGATTTCAAGCAATCAGGAGCACAGTGCGGAAAAAGCCATACCGCCGTGACTAGTAAGCACTTAACAAACATTTTTCAGTAGGATTATTTTTGGCTCACGTTTTTCGCGTTCTAAACTTTTCTTAACCGCCCAAATGGCCAAAAAGACCCGCTGCGGCCTGATTTCAGGCCCTCTCCGTTCCCAGTAAAAAAGACGTTAAAGGAAAACCCGTTTTCTTGTTTCATTATTTTTCTTCTCTGAATAGTCGGCTCTGCTTATCCTCGGTATCCTGCGCAACAAATCAGCCCACAAAGCGCCTTAATGCTTGAGAAGCATTTACGTCCCGGGCTTTACAAGTAGGGATAAGCTACCTGTGTAATCAAGGTTCATTGCTGATTCGGCGTGCTGCTAACCTGCTGATATGGCAATCTCTGCCTGGAACAGGGTTATACCAGGCAAGATTTATTTATTTTTTATACTGTTTTTATTACCCCTTCAATAGAGGCTATAGCCTGAGACTTTAGAACCTTCAATTCCATTGAAGTCACTTGATTTAGTGTCAGCCTGGTCGATAGGGCGATCTTAGATACACCAGCAGTGATGTCAAATAAACCCCAAGCGATATGTAGACCAGTTTTCGCCAGTTGCCATTAGCCTCACGCAAAATCTCAAACTCTCGAACATAAATCGTTTCACAGGCTCCGTTCCCCGTATCGGTACGCACAATACTGGTACCGCGTTTACCTCCGCCGTTATCTAAATTTACAGAACTTGAATAAGCCGACAACCAGCCCTGGATGCGCACTTGATCACCGATTTTAATGTCACTTACCTTATCGCGAATCATCGGATCATCGGAGATCAGGTGATTATTCGAGAGCTGATCGATTCGGAAACTGGCCCAGGCGGCATCGTCGCGAGTCTCAACATTGCAGGTGAACTGGCCGCTCCAGAACTTGAGCTTGTTGAGTAAGGGCGTAAACGCAGAGTCTTGCCAGACCACACAAATGTCAATCATATTCAGATGATCGTTCCATGACTTGTGCAACATACTGTCGCCATCGTGATGCCGGTAGGACACTACCATGCCATAGAGATCGTAGTCGTACTTTGGCTCTACTCGATAAGTCACGCCATTAAAGTTGGCATCGAAGGGTTTGAGATTAACCTCACGCTGGGTCGGCTCACGCTCTAGCCCTGGATCGAAGACAATATCTTGCGCGAAGTTATTACGGTTCCAGAATGCCACCAGGAGCAAAATAAAACTGGACCAAAGGACGAGTCTAAGCACGATAATTTATCGCTCCCACGCTGACCGGGCTGTCACCGCCACGGCCCGATCAAGGACTTAATGAAAACCTGATAGTGCCGGCTCGTTCTGTCCGACAGGAATATCCTGCCTGGCACTGGACTTCAGGCGTGGTGGTCGTGAGAGTATCGTCTATATACTACTCATACGCTTTTCCAATGCGCGCAGTCTGTGCTGCCTGTGTCACAGATTACCCCTTTTACTTCGAGTTACGGTAGAACCTCTGACCACTACATTTTTTACGTGTTGTTGGAGCCCATTGTTAGTTGTCTGCTGTTAGTCCCCTATTTCCATCCTCTGGTGTTCACTCTCGCAGTATCAATACCACCTCTGGAAAAGAATATAAGTACCAATCAGAATAAATCCCACACCAGCAATCGAAGTTAGCAAGGTTTCACTGATATAAGCGGACAATAAACTACCTCCGAGTACCCCAATCGCTGAAGCGAGTATCAGCGCTGCGGATGCCGCACCAAAGACAAGTACTTTACTGACATCTTTATCCGCCGCAAAAAGCATCGTTGCCAACTGAGTTTTGTCACCCAGCTCAGCTATAAATATCGCTGTAAATATAGTGGAAAAAACCTTTAATTCCATAGGCCAGCCTCAGGTAACAAATACATAATGGGGGCTTTATAATTTTGGGATTTTACAGCCTCGTGGTTTGAGCGTTTTGCCCCTGGTGACGAAGCATTCCAACAGGCTGATAACAGATATCTGAGATCAGGCAACCTTCATACCCAACTCTTTCATCGCTCCCCGATCACACACGGGCTCACGTTTGGTTCCGGGAGCTAGTTTCACAGAGCCGGGTTCGCGCTCGAATGAATCAACCAGTCCAATCTCCTTAGCGTATTCTCGAATAACAGGCAGCACCTCCTTACCCAGCAATTCGATGGAACGATTACGTTGCTCGTCGCTAGCTACGCCTTGAACACCAAACATGGTGAATGATCCGGGTCGAATGACGCGCAAAATCGATTTGATTTTGGGGATCACCTGGTCCGGTGTGCCAGCTACGATTTGCAGATTCTCCTGAGCGCGCTCGTAGGATGACCAGAGCTTCTGCTTAACCACTTCAAAGTCCTGTTCCTCCTGCCACTTGCCACTACGGGATGCCTCAAGCTTTTCTTTGCCAACACCCAACCACGAACTGCCAGGTGCCGCTTTTGCCATCATGCGAATCGCGCCTTTTGAATTGTAGCCAGGGGGCAAAGTGTGCTCGGGTCGACTAAAGCCGTTTTGTCCACCACCGAAGGTATAACCACGACCAATCTCCTGGGCCTCTGCTGCATTGTCAGATACGTGCACTGGCAACAAATAGCCGAAGTTTTCCGGGCCAGCCTGGTAACCCAGCTCGGAGGCTCTATCGGCGTACATATCCCACAGATCACAGGTCGCACCCAAAGCCGAGCCCAGGCCAAGATAGGGGTAACGTTTTTCGGCACACCAAAGCACGGTTTCAGGGGACAACACACCAGGAATCCATTGCTGGGGATAGGGCTTCTGATAAGGCAGTACCCAGGGATTTACGTGGCGATAATGAAAATGTTTGCCCTCATAACGCCAGGGACCTGCTTTAGTCCAGGCCTGCAGAATAAAGTCATGAGCCTCATTGAACATTTCCCGGTTATAGGCTGGGTTGGCGTTGTTAAAAAACTGCTCGCTGCCAGCACCGCGCACCCAACCGGAGATCAGCCGACCTTCGGAAATATTATCAATAGTCGCCAGCTCCTCAGCGACACGGAGGGGGTGTTTGACCACCGGCAAGGGGTTACCAATAAGAATAATTTTTGCTTTGCTGGTGACACGGGCCAGAACTGCCGCTTCAATATTAATCACCGCACCCATGCAGTAAGGGTTACCGTGGTGCTCATTAAGGGCCAGACCGTCAAAGCCAAGATCTTCAGCCAGACAATACTCGTCAATAAACTGATTGTAATCGTGGGCGCCTTTCTTTTCGTCGTAAAGACTATTCGAGCAGCCAAAAAAAGCTTTGTTTTTGAGCACAACATCTTCGTCAATATGACGATAGGGGCGTTCTGTAAAATAGCCGAGTTTCATGAGTACAGTCCTCTTATTTAAGTGTTAAAGCTAAGATATGTTGATGTTTAAGAAAAGAATTTTCTTCGTATTTAAGCAAAAGAGGGTTGTCCGTGCTTAAACATGTGGAGACAAACAGCAGCAATCAGGTAAATGACAGCGGATGCTGGGCACACGGAAATTCGTATTGCCCATGAGAGTACAACAATAAGGCTTGACGAGTAAACGACCGTCGCTGTCGCCGACCCAAAGTCACCGGCTAACTGGCCCAGCTCATTCCTGACTAACCACAGGGCTCGCCTTGATTACCACAGCCCGGTAGCGACTAGCCGCTTCGGCATTGGGTAAGGGGCCAATTCTGGTTTTAAGCAGACGCTGGGAGCCACCCTGCACAAGACCTTCCACTTCAATATAGGTAGGGTTTCCGGTGAGAAAACTACTGACTTGCTCGGTAAGTTGAACCACTACACCTCTGAAATCCACCTGATTGGTATTCTGGATATACAGACGCAGGTAGCCATCAGAGCCAAGACTCAGGCTAATCGGCATACTTTGGCCTGGCGAGCTGGCCAGCTTAAGTTTAGCCAACTTCGCTTTTGCCTGTTCGCCAATCTCTCCCGGCACGGATGCCACTTCACTGTAGTAGGCAATAGCGCTTTGCTGATCGTTCTGTGCAGCGGCAATATCACCGAGATAAAGGCTTGAATAGGGCGTCGGCAATAGTTCACGACTCTGTTCCAGATCGCTCTTAGCAGCGGCAATATTGTCTTGTTTGAAGTTGAGCATTCCCCTCGCCAGATAGTGACTAAAATAATTAGGGTTATTCTTAATTGCCGTAGTAAATGCCTGGTTCGCCTTGTTCGACATATTGAGCATTTGCCAGGCGTGTCCCCGCAGCTCCCAGAACTGGCCTTCACGAGCTTGAATGCGAATGCTCTCATCGAGATATTTGAGGGCCTCTTCCGGTGCCTTGCTCTCCAACGCTTCCATCGCTTTTGTCTGATTCTCATAAGCCTTTCGATCAGCCTTTATACGCGACATTTTTTCGGCGAACCGCTCCCGGTATTTCTGGCCGCGATGAGTATACGTTTGCGCTTTAATTTGATTAGCTATCACTCGCTCCTGCGACGGCGGGTGACTGGCAAACAAGGCTCCCATGGAACTTTCCTGACGACCTTTCGATAATTCGACAAACTTGTTTTGCAAGGCCACGGCACCGTAGGGGTCATAGCCCGCGCGGACCATATACTCCATACCATAAGCGTCCGATTCCAGTTCTGCTGAACGGCCATAGCGGGCGATCCAGGCTGAGCTACCCAGTTGCGCCGCAAGACCACCCAGCGGGTTATTATTTGTTGCTGTACCCAGAACCTGTAAACCAATTCCCGCTAACATGCCCCGCGTCATCTGGGATGCACCGTGTCGCGCCGCTGCGTGAACAATTTCGTGAGACAGAACCGCTGCCAACTCGGATTCATCCTCCAAAAGAGTCAAGAGACCTCGATTAATGGCGATTTTCCCGCCAGGCAAAGCCCAGGCATTGGGCACAGAATTATTGAGAACCACGAACTCATAGGGTAACTGTGGCTGATCGCTAACGCGGGCAAGCTTATGCCCCACCTCACTGACATAAGCCCCTACTTCGGGGTCAATATAGTAGCGCCCGCCCTGAGATTGTTGGCCCGGTTGATATTGTTGAGCACCGATTGCCACCTCCTGCTGCGTTGAGACCAGAGAAAATTGCTGCTTGCCAGTGACCGGGTTGACCGAGCAACCGGCGACCAGGGAGATCGACAGCCCCAAGACCAAAGATCGAGCCAATAGATTCACATTACCCTTCCTGTTCGATTGAGGTTCGATAGGTATAATAACTTGCAATCCGGGCAAGGTTAAATCGAGGACAAAAGATAATGTTAATGGTCATTTCTCCTGCAAAAAAATTGGATATTGATTCGGCCGCTCCAAATGCGGAACCAACCACTAGCCTGTTTAGCGATGCTGATTTTCTTGATGAAGCAGACGAATTAATCGAGCAGCTACGTGAACTATCCCCCCCTCAGGTATCGGAGCTGATGAAAATCAGTGACAAATTGGGCGACCTGAATTTTGGCCGCTACCTTAACTGGGATAAAAATCTTAATCTTGATAATGCCAGACAAGCCCTACTGGCTTTTAAGGGTGATGTCTATGTCGGAATAGACGCTGACAGCCTGTCTGATCAGGATCTGGAGTGGGCGCAAAGCCGCCTGCGGATCTTGTCCGGTTTATATGGTTTATTACGGCCCCTGGATTTGATCAAAGCCTATCGACTCGAGATGGGAACTCGCTTTGCTAATCATAGAGGCAAGGACCTCTATGAATTCTGGGGCAGCACACTTACCGATTCGCTCAATGAAGTTTTGGCGACACAAGCCCTGCCAACATTGGTAAACCTGGCCTCAAACGAATATTTTAAAGCCGTTAAGGCTAAAGATTTATGTGCCGAGGTGATCACCCCGGTGTTTAAAGACTGGAAAGGAGACAAATACAAAATCAATCAGTTTTGTGCAAAAGAATGCGCAGTGGCTCGATGGTTGGCTATGCCGCTAGAAACCGCACAGGGAAGAGGTTGAGCAACTCAAGCTGTTGACTGCGAGGAGGGCTATAGCTATAACGCCGCTATGTCCTCTGCAAAAGAATGGGTGTTCACACGGGAGCTTCCCGATGCCCGGTGAAAAAAGTTTGAGCATAGGAAATTTTTACCTGCAGAGCTTTTATAATCAGGGCTTTAGATCGTGAAGTTACCCAGCTCACCGGCCTGTGAGAACAACAAACGCTTTATCCTGGAGATACTCCAGCGGGTTTTCAAACCCTGCCAGTCTGTTCTCGAAATTGGCAGTGGTACCGGCCAACACGCGGTGTATCTTGCCCCTAGACTTGCCCCGACTATCTGGCAAACCAGCGACTTGAGCGAAAATCATCCCGGTATCAACGCCTGGCTAGAAGCCTTTTCTGCGGACAATCTACGAGCTCCCCTGGAGCTAGATGTTGACGCCCGACAGTGGCCTGTTACGGAGGCCATAGACGCCGTATTCACTGCTAACACTTGTCACATCATGGCCTGGTCGAGTGTTGAGAACATGTTTGCCCGCCTGGGTAAGATTCTACCTGCAAGTGGCGTGCTCGCTATTTATGGACCATTTAATTATGACAAGCAATATACCTCAGAAAGCAATGCCCGTTTCGACGCCTGGCTAAAAGAGCGTGGGACTCATCAGGGCATCAGGGATTTTGAAGCGCTGAACGACCTGGCTCAGAAGGCCGGCTTTAGCCTCAGTGAAGACAATACTATGCCGGCAAATAATCGTTTGTTAGTGTGGCATAAGTCCAACTGACCAGGGAACGATCATGTAAACCTCTATTTATGATTAATTCCGATATTCAGGCTTGCCCCATTGACTCATAGTAGCGGGCATTTTCATAAAAAAAGCCAACGGTAAACCCAATAAAAAGATTCACTATGGTGATTTGACTCTCTATTAAGGCAAGCTAGATGGAAAACGTCCAAAACTTGAACTAAACCCAGATCTGGTAGGTCAATGACGCAGAACAAGGCCCTGGTTTATTAATATCGGAGCATTTTCAAATCGAGCTTCAGCGACAAAGCTACTGGATAAAGTTCAGGGTGTTGTCGCAAACACACAAATAGAGGAAATTCAGGTCAAAGGCCGACGTTTATACCGAATCAGAGCCTTTGGCTACACCTCTCAGGACGAAGCTAAACGAGATGCCCAACGTCTGCATTCAACGTTAGGCTTAAGTGATACCTGGATCAATAGAAGGAAATAGCTTTTACCACGTCCATCAGCTACTTGGTTTTAAAAACAAGCGCGGCCGCTTAGGTGCGCTATCCTGAGCCTTTTCTTTGGAGGTTTGGATCGCATTCATTTTTACCAGGCGGAGCTAACTGATATCTAATACTTAATTTGCTCCTCACCCAGTGGCAGGCGGTACTTGATCTTGAGGCTGGCCTGCCATTCCTGAGCAAAATCCCTTTGCAGAGAATAGTTGATTGATGCGGTGACCATCATTGCTAACAATGCCCCAAGGCTCGCCAGAGCCATATCCTTGTGGGCATCCCATATATCGCCCTGAATCCCCAGATAATCCATAGCCAGATCACCACCAAAAATTTCGGCTGCCCCCCATTCGAATAGCTCAAACATCATCGAGGTGGACATGGTTAGATCCAGAGGTAAAAAGTAGCCCCAGAAACCCCTGACGCCAGCAATTCGAATAAATATCTCTCGAATAGGATAGGCAAGTAACAGGCCGTAACTGAAATGCACTAGTCGGTCGAAATGATTGCGCTCGAAACCCAGGCTTTCGTTCAGACTATAGCCAAACAGTGCTTGCCACCACTGATCGTAGGGTACCTTTGCATAAGTGTAGTGAGCCCCCACTTCATGAAGGACCATAAACAGGAAGATCAAACTGTAAGAAACACGTGAAAGGGGGAATATTTTATAAGTGCTGGCCATCACGACAATAAAAGCGAGGGCTAATACATTTTCCAGCACCCAGGCTTCCCGGTCTATGGGTGAAATCGCAAGTACGACGCATTCCACAGTAAATAACAGTGCCAGGACCATCAAATACAGATTGCGCAAACGATTAGCGGTCATATTAGTGAGCTTTGGTGTGTCGACTTCGGCACCGCAGGGGTTTCGGCAATAGGCTTAAGAGTCAGGTCGGCGCTAACTACCAAACACGCCATCAGCCTTCATCGCCTGAACCTGCTCTTTACTGTAACCCAGCATTAAGGCAACCTCCTCATTATGGGCACCCAGTTCTGGCGCGGTAAAATTTATTCTTCCCGGCTCGTTGCTAAACTTAATGGGAATACCGATATGCTCTCGCCCCCGCTCATCTTCAACAATCATTTCCCGCGCACGGATCTGTGGATCGTCAGCACCCTGGCGTAAATCATTAACCGGGGCGAAAGCCGCATCAACATCATCAAACCAGTCAATCCAGTAAGCCTGGGTTTGACTTAGGAAAGTCTCCGTTAAAAATTCTTTGGCTGGATTTTGATTAGGCCCTGGCGGCGGCTCGCAAAATTTAATGAGGTCAGGGCGTTCCATCTTGGTTAAGACGTTAATCGCAAAATGCATTTCCGATGCGCCCAGGACGATGTATTTGTTATCCCTGGTTTCGTAAATGTTATACATTGCATAGCCACCCCAGGTGCGCTCCTCCTTAATCACCGGCGCTTTTTTTTCGGCAAATACCGAGCCCATATTATTGGGCACGCAGGCGATTAAAGAATCCATCATCGCCAGATCAATATAATCACCTTGACCAGTGTCTTTACGTCGTAGCAGCGCCATCAATACAGCGGATAAACCCATCATCGAAGTCAGCATATCGGCGTTGGGAATCGCCGGAATCGCAGGCTTGCCGTCAAAACCCAGGTTGGCACTAAGGATCCCCGCATAGCCTTCGGTCGCCAGATCATGGGCGGGCTTCTTAACGTAGGGGCCGGTTTGACCAAAAGCAGATAAAGACGCATAAACGACCCCGGGATTACGGGCTTTGATGTCTGCGTAACTGACCCCCAGACGATCAACCACGCCGGGCCGGAAGGCCTCGATCACCACATCAGCCTGATCAGCAAGCTTAAGCGCCATTTCCTTGCCCTCAGCGGTTTTCAAATTAAGCTGTACGCTTTTTTTCCCCCGATGAGTGTTAGCGAAATACACCGTCTGGCCATCGATTTTTGGGCCAATCTGCCGGTTCGGTTCACCGCCATTAACGGGCTCCAGCTTGACCACTTCCGCGCCGTGGTCGGCCATCATTTGAGTGAGCAGAGGCCCCGGCAAAAACAGGGATAAATCGAGAACTTTGATACCTTCTAATTTCATTCAAGTAATCCTTTAAAACGGGCTATAAAACAACGATTAAAACCATGTCTGAAACTATCTATCTGTGAAGGGGGAAGCTGGCCTGTTATATTTAGACCCTGGCACTTAAAACAGAAACACAGAATAAAGAACTTAGCCGCTCTTGAACAGACACAGCCAATCAATTGCGTTGGATAACGCCTGGGCAGAAAAAGCAACTACTTTTCTTCGTGTCGATTTTTTCAGGCTATGCAGCGCTTCACAGCAAACCGAGCTTAGAAACATGGGAAATTTGTACTCAGCCTGCTGTCGCTGTAGTTCGAATAAAAAAGGGGATAAGAGTGCCAATCAGCAACAAAGCAAGGCAAAATAATAGCCGTCTTTTCCTGGCCAGTTTTGGCGCACTTTTCCTTTTGCCTGGACTCGGCCTGCTACTGTTCAAGACTGCTCCTAAGCTACCAGAACTGTTTTCAGGCACCCGACTCTCTGCCAGTGATGCCGAGTCCTTACTGGCCGCGACGATGGTTGGTATCGTCTTCATTCTAATCGGTGGGGGTCTCACTTATTGGGGCTTAAAAACTCCCTCCGATAACCCAGCTTTGCTGGGCAGCAACACCCCCTGGCTGGCCCGCAAACGCTGGGCTTCTCCAGAAATTAAAGATAGCTTTGCCTTGACCGGCGGTCTGCTCTGGGGCTTTGCGCTGATCTGGAATTTACTCTCGGCACCAGTCATATTGGCGATTCCCGATGAACTCAATAAGGGCAACCAGGCGATCTGGCTTGGTTTTTTGTTTCCTCTTGCCGGAGCGGCACTAATCAGTCTGGCGATTCGCAAAACCCTGGACTGGCGTCGCTTCGGTCAAATCAAGATAACACTGGATCCCTACCCGGGCGCTATTAATGGTGATGTCGCGGGCAATATCCACCTGTCCAGGCCCTTGCCACCGGGTAGCGACCTTCAGGTAACGCTGGACTGTGTGCGCCACTACCGACAGGGAAAATCCTCAAGTCAGAGTGTCGTATGGCAAAATAGCCACACTGTCCAACCCCTGCGCAGTCGTCGTTCAACTTCCGCGCAGTTTTTATTTGAAGTGCCAAAAAACCTGCCGCCCTCATCCGTACCGGACCGCAGCTACCATAACTGGATCCTGGATATTAATGCTCAGGTAGCGGGTATTGATTTGAGCCGACAAGTGGAAATACCGGTCTTTGCCACGGGTGCTAAAGCCAGTGAACCCTTACGTCGCCATGCTCTTAGCAGTACCAATACCAGTTTCAGGCGGGCCGATGAAACCACTAATAGTCGTTTACTCCCTGCTAACAATAATGAAGCGATAGAAATTATTGGCGAACATGCCGGCAGAGGTTTCCGTGCTGGCCTTGTGGTTGGGACAGTTTTTATGCTCACAGGTGCTAGCATGGGCTACTTTATCGGCCATCTGGAAGCACAGTCGGGCTTTCTAGGTTTCGGCCTCTTATTCGGCACCATCGGTCTCTTAGTGTTGATCACCACTCTCATTGGATACTTTAAACGTTACCTCCTTCGACTTACCAATCCCTGGCTTCAACTCAATCGACACAGCCTGTTCGGCACCCGCAGTATCTCTGTTCATTATGACGACATTGCTACTGTTACAACGAAACGCCGGGGCTCCATGCAAACCGGAGGCAAACATTACGAGTTTTTTAATCTGGTGTTGGCGTTAAAAAATGGCGAGTTAATTCGCCTCGGTGAGAAACTCAGTCGACAACAGGCCGAGAGCCTGGCTGGTGAGTTACTCCAGCACCTCGACCTGGAACGCAGACCCGTAAGCTAACCAGAAGTAGCCCGGCGCTATTGCCGTCAGCCGATAAAACCCTACACTTGACCCTATGACGGCTCTCGATCAAACCTCGGTAACCACCTTGCGTGGTATCGGCGCACAAATGCGTGACAAGCTGGCGCGTATTGGTATAACCACCATACAGGACATTCTGTTTCACCTGCCCCTGCGCTACCTTGATCGCACCCGCCTAACGCCCATTGGCAGCTTGCAACCCAACAGCGATGTGGTGATAGAAGGTGTGGTAAAGGGGACCGATGTTGTTTACGGTCGGAGGCGCAGCCTTATGTGTAAGGTGCAGGACAATACCGGCCTGGTCACGTTGCGGTTTTTCCACTTTGGTGCCGCGCAACGGAGTAATCTCATAACCGGTGCGAAAATACGTTGCTTTGGCGAGGTTCGCCGTGGCAGCGCAGGGCTTGAACTCTACCATCCCGAATATCATTTTTTGACCCATCAGGCACCGGAGCCCATGGCGCAGCACCTGACGCCTGTTTACCCCACCAGTGAAGGCCTTACTCAACATCGTTTGCGAACTATAGCCACGCAGGCCCTGGCATTTCTCGATAAAGGTGATCTCGCCGAATTACTGCCCACTGAATTATCCGGTGCTGACGGCCTAAGGTCGAGTCTGGAACAAAAATATAGCCTCGCCGAGGCGCTACGTTTTTTACACCAACCCCCAGCTGATGCACCTGTAAAATTACTCGCCGCAGGCGAGCACCCGACGCAGCAACGCCTTGCACTGGAAGAGTTGTTGGCACACCACCTGAGTTTGCAACGTTTGCGCCAGCATATCCGCAAACACAAAGCACCTGCACTGGCTGCCAGGGTAAACCTGTGTAGTCGACTACTTGAAAGGCTACCTTTCGAACTCACAGGCGCACAGACAAAAGTCGCGGGAGAAATCGCCGCTGACCTGGTACAGAGTATGCCGATGTTGCGTTTGTTACAGGGTGACGTTGGATCAGGTAAAACCGTGGTAGCCGCACTCGCGGCGCTGCAGGCTATTGGCTGTGGCTATCAGGCCGCAATTATGGCGCCGACGGAAATCCTTGCTGAACAACACCGTGTCAATTTTGAAAACTGGTTTACAGACCTGGACGTTAAGGTCACCTGGTTAACAGGCAAGCAAAAAGGCAAAGCGCGGGCGGCAATTCTTGAAACCATTGCCAACGGAAAAGCCCAGCTCGTGATCGGGACCCACGCTCTTTTTCAGGATGACGTGGTGTTTGACAGGCTCGGCTTGACGGTGATCGATGAACAGCACCGTTTCGGCGTCCATCAACGCCTGGCGCTACGAGAAAAAGGCGCACAGGGGTTAACCCCCCACCAGCTGATTATGACCGCAACACCAATCCCTCGAACACTGGCGATGAGCGTCTATGCAGATCTCGATTTTTCAATCATCGACGAGCTACCTGCGGGACGCACTCCGGTTAACACAGTGGCCATACCCGATCAGCGTCGTGACCAGATCGTCGAGCGCATCCGCGCTGCTTGCAACAACAGGCAACAAGCCTATTGGGTATGCACCTTAATCGAAGAATCCGACCTCCTGGAAGCCCAGGCAGCCGAAGTAACGGCTGATGAATTAAAGCTTTTATTACCAGAATTGCGTATCGGTCTGGTCCACGGTCGACTTAAGCCAGCAAAGAAAGCCGAGGTTATGGCCAGCTTCAAATCGGGACAACTTGACATGCTGGTCGCGACCACCGTCATCGAGGTCGGCGTTGATGTACCTAATGCCAGTTTGATGATTATCGAAAATCCCGAGCGGCTGGGGCTCGCGCAACTCCACCAACTGCGAGGCCGGGTGGGGCGGGGTAGCATTGCCAGCCATTGTGTACTGCTCTACCCGATACCCTTATCTCAGCGAGCCAAAGAACGTATCGGCGTTATGCGAAAGACCAACGACGGATTTGTCATCGCTGAAGAAGACCTCAAATTACGCGGCCCAGGCGAAGTGCTCGGTACTCGCCAGACCGGCGAATTAAATTTGCGTATCGCCAACCTCGAACGGGATGCGTATTTACTGGATCAAGTCAAAGACATCGCGGGGGCGTTAATGCGTAATCACCCAGAGCGAGTTACGCCCATCATCCGCCGCTGGCTAGGAGAAAATGAGCGCTACGGACAGGTATAGACCATTTCATCAGGATTACTCTGGCCTGTAAAAACCTCTGTATTTACCTCCCAAACCTATGACATTGGCGTCACTAACTTCTATACTGACCGCCTGTGCAACCAACCTATAAGACATCGTTGATGGCTATCACCAACCCTTTGTATCAATTGCTCGGCAAATCGCCTATTCGACCTTTGCAGGAGCATATGACCGAAGCGGTGCAATGCGCCGAGCTGCTGGAAGGCTTTTTCAATGCCTCCATAATTAATGACTGGACTGCCGCTGAAGCAATATACGAACGTATCTGTGCCGGGGAAACGGAGGCCGACGAGTTAAAAAAACAGTTGCGCCTGCATTTACCAAAAAGTTTTTTCATGCCAGTTTCGCGCAGCGATCTACTGGAACTCCTATCCGTTCAGGATCACATCGCTAATTGCGCGCGTGATATTGCCGGACTTATGTTAGGCCGCAAAATGATCATACCTGACACACTCAGTGGAAAAGGTCAGGAATTCCTCCAGAGCTCAGTCGCCACAACACAGCAGGCACTTATCGCTATTAACGAGCTGGACGAATTGCTGGAAACTGGCTTTAGCGGCAACGAAATCAATTTTGTTGAGAACCTGATTGAAGAGCTGGCTGAACGAGAGCACAAAACAGACCTGCTGGAACGTGAGATTCGGGGGCAATTATTTCATGTCGAAGCACAACTACCACCCATCGACGTTATGTTTCTTTACAAAATTATCGAAAAAATCGGTGAACTTGCTGACCATGCCGAGCGCGTTGGCGGCCGGCTACAGTTACTGCTCGCCCGCTAGCACGGCTGGCGACCAAAACTATTAGTCTCTCAAGCTCTATTATCCGAAATCACCCTTACTTAAAACAAACCGCTTTCAGAAAAATCGAGCTTTATGACAATAATTGCTGAACACGGGTTTCTAATCCTCAGTCTCGCCTGCGCTTTTGGCTTTTTTATGGCCTGGGGCATTGGCGCCAATGACGTTGCCAATGCTATGGGCACGTCGGTTGGTTCAAAGGCGCTAACCGTCACACAGGCGATTTTGATTGCCATGATCTTCGAGTTTCTTGGGGCCTACCTGGCGGGTGGCGAAGTGACCTCGACTATTCGCAAAGGCATCATTGATGCTGATTCGCTTCATGCTCGACCGGAACTACTGGTCTTTGGGATGATGGCAGCACTGTTGGCAGCCGGCACCTGGCTATTGGTCGCCAGTATGAAAGGCTGGCCGGTATCGACGACTCACACCATTGTTGGAGCGATCGTTGGCTTTGCCGCGGTGGGTATTTCTGTTGATGCGGTCTACTGGGGAAAAGTCGGCAAGATCGTTGCGAGCTGGGTGGTGTCACCGGTGCTTGCTGGCTCCATCTCGTACGCTTTATTTAAAAGCGTGCAATCCTTGATACTCAATCACGCAGACCCCTTCGCTCGCGCCAAACGCTTCATTCCGTTTTATATGTTTGCAGTGGGCTTTTTAATGGCCATGGTAACTATGTTGAAAGGCCTTAAACATGTCCTTAATGACTCAGGTACGAGTATGAGTTTTATTGAGTGTGCAGCCTACGCCACTCTGGTCGGTATCATTGTCGCCGCGATAGGTGTCTTTTTTCTACGCCGCATCAAAGATGACAGCCCGCCAGCAGGCCAGCAGGGTGACCGAAGAGATCGCTTTGCCAATGTTGAACGGGTGTTCGCGGTGCTGATGGTATTTACCGCCTGTAGCATGGCTTTTGCCCACGGCTCTAACGATGTTGCTAACGCGGTTGGTCCCCTGGCCGCCATCGTCAGCATTGTTAACACCGGCACCATCACCGCAAAAAGCGTTATGCCCAGCTGGATTTTGCTACTGGGTGGCGCGGGTATCGTATTGGGGCTGGCAACTTATGGCTTTCGGGTGATGGCTACCGTCGGTCAAAAAATCACCATGCTAACCCCTAGCCGAGGATTCGCCGCTGAGTTGGGCGCAGCGGCCACTGTCGTCACCGCTTCAGCTACCGGCCTGCCTATTTCAACTACTCACACGCTGGTTGGCGCTGTTCTGGGTGTCGGTTTTGCCCGAGGTATCGCTGCCATTAATCTCCGTGTAGTGGGTAATATTTTTATGTCCTGGCTGGTGACGCTGCCTGCCGGAGCCGGATTATCCATCCTGTTTTTCTTTATGCTCAAGGGAATGTTTAGCGACTGAACCCTGGCGTAGAACCCCATCCAGGTAAGCGCAACAAGCAAGCGTTACTCTCTGGTAATTGCCCAGGTAGCATCACCATCTTTGCTCGCCGAATGCTGAAGGTTAACAAATAAGATCCTTGGGTCTTTACCAAAATAAATACCAGTGCCCTCTGCCTCGGGGTCACTCAACGATGCAAATAACCACACCTGATCGGCCAGACCATCGCTATTATGATCCTGGTCGGCTACCCAGATATCAGAGGGTTTATTGTCTTCGACAATCATTAGCCTGCCATCCGGCGTAACAGCCAGATTATCAACACTATCCATTCCAGTCTGGAAATCGGCACCGCCGGGTTCGCCTTTTTCTACGGGTGCGTTGATGCCCGGTTGAATAAAATTCGTGACCGCCATTGAATCAAGATTAATGGCTAGCACACGGCCTTCGAATACCTCTTTACCTTTGTTATCGGGGGGACCTTCGGTGATCGCCACATACAAGATGTTGTCAATAATCTCCAGGTCTTCGGGCCGTTGATAACTCGCTCCCCCGGCAGCAGACCCGGCCTGACGCGCCTTAAGCGGATTTATCGGCCCCAGCCACTGACCCTGTCCGGTATTATGCTTGCCGCCAGAAACCCCCAAGACATAGAGTTGGCCCTTAGTAAGATCACCGGCTGATTCAGGCACAAATTTATAGACGCCACCCCCGCAGGGCAGAGTGCCATCGGGACACGGCTCACTTAAACCTCGCCATTCGTCTACCGCAAAAACTTCACCATGCGGCCCAATGGCGATGCCCTCATGGGCCATCCGACCCACTGCGGGGCGATCATAAGCGATGCCTTTAGTGAGATCGTTTTTATCCAATACCAGCTCAAACAATCGTCCACCGGATCGTTCTTCAGCAAACAGAATGGTCCCCCAGGGGGTCCAGCGAATACCATCAAGAGCCTGGTAACCAGGATCTTGTGCGATAACTGAAGTCGCGCCGGTTTCCAGGTCTACCACCGATATCGCACCGCCAGGATAGGTGGCACAGCGAGGGAAAACCGCCCAGGGTTTACCACAGCGTACTTCGTGAGTCCGGTATAAATAACGACCCGCCTGAGCGCCGCTTTCGTTAACGGTGTTCATATCGTGCCAGTCGTTCACACCGTTACCGTAGATATTTAAGGCGACCTCATCGGATACAACAGACTGTGTAAAGCCTTTAGGAATCACCCAGGGTGCCTGCGGATTCCACCTGTCTTTATTGGCAGATTCGGGGATGGGCCTAAAGCCAAAAATCCCAGTTTGCGAAGCCTCGGCTACTACATCCGCCGCCCCAACCACAGCCTTCATTGCCCCACTGAGCATGACTATCGCCATCCACAGCACAGGTATTAGTCGCTTACTCAAGTCCAGTCTGTTCACTAAAAACTCCACATAAAACTTCAAACGCTAGCAGTACGCCCGTCAAAGCCTGACGCCACTCGCAATGCGCTCAGAGCACTCTCAGCAATTGCTTAAAGGCCCTGAGTAAGCTGGTTTTTCTTAGCCGAGACCTAACCATTAGCGCAATCATCATCAAAATTAAATACACCAACCAGTAACACCCTTCAGCTGGACCAGAATGGCCGTACGATTCCACAGGAAACATGGTACCTGCCCAGCGCCAAAACGGGTGAATAACGAAAGTGATCACTATTGCCAAAGGCAAACATATTATCAATACCGCCAAAACAGTACCGACTAAGCTTAGATAGGGTCGACATTTTATTGTTACCACCTAAGCAGCCGTAAACAATACTGAACGCTGTATAAGCAATGACAACCCTTCGCATCCAGATGATGGCAGGCACGCGGCTTAGGAAATGCATGGAGCTTTACTACCCTGGTTCTTCGCTCTATTTTACAGTTTACCTGAGGAGTTAAACCCTAAGCGTCCGCTTCACGGACTAACCAGTAATTTTCAAGCGCTTGCTCAATGGTAGGGTCATAGCCACCAACAGATTCAAGTTTCCACCACAGATAGGCGACGATGGCAGATACCTGTTGGCGATTGAATAGGGCAAACTCCGCGCGAGCATGCTCGCCCAAAGTCCCGCCGCCCCACATCTTGGCCAGCTTTTTTCTTTCGCCTGCAGGTGTCACATTCCAGCAAAGCCGCACCATGGGATCAGCGCTTTCCAGTTCATTTTTAATATCAGCAATTAAGTAAGCTGGCAAATAAAACTGCAAGGCTGGGCCAGAGAAAAACGATAATGCCGAACCCCAACCGTCAGGCGCCTGGTTGAGAAACGCAACATCAAGTTCACGCCAATCTGTTTTGCCACGAAAATCCTCGACTAAGGCCGCTGGCTCTTCGCCATAGGTACTATTGGTAAGATCATCATCTCCCGGATACACGACCTGCGCAAACGCCCGCTCAATTTTGCTGATAAGCTCAATCAAGACGAAAAGAAATAAAGGTTTTTCATTAGGAAGAGCCTGTACAGCTGATCAGAAAATGCCTGGAAATGGTACATGCCGTGAGCCCACTGCTACCAGCTATGATTAAGAAACCGATAGCCACCAAAAGCGGCCAAATAAAGATAACCGGCTTCCTGATTTTTCGGACTGATGGCTATTTGCCAGCCACCGTACCAGGTGAGGTTTGCTCTCAGTAGCGTAATCGCTCCAAGTTCGCCAAAAGGCTTCAACGGTGTTTGCGCCCAGCGTACCGAACCATCTGTATCGCGAAGCACTAAAACACTTGCCGCACCCTCTGTAACCAGACGGGATTCCAGCGAAAACACGGCGCGGCCGAACCTGCGAAGCTCGACCTGCGAGTAAATGGGTAGCAGCTCCACAGGGCCAGCAAAATCCTGCGAGAAATAGGGTCCATCATCAATAAAAGTCAGCGCCCACGGTTCTACGCAATACCACCCAACGGCGACTATCCCGGCAAGGCATAAGGCAGCCAGGGGTGACTTACATTTCATAATATATCGTCCATGTCTCTACTGTTATCTCCCTGGCTATTACTACTATTACCCCGATAAATCACTAAAATCATTCGCTTATTACCCCAGTAAAGAAGCAAAGCAAAAATCACATAACTGGTCACCGCCGGGATCAACCAATCTGTACTGTCGAAGTACAGAAATAAAGTCAGCACCAGCGAGGACAGATTCGATAACTTTTAGAGAAGCCCAGGTAGGGTAGCTCTCGCAGACAAATCTGTTGGGAACAATGCGGGCAGGTCTACACTGGGCGAACTCTGTGTGGGCAGTTCAACTGCTTTTTTGCTACTGGCGGATTAACTCTATCACCGGGATAGTTCTGTCGGTACGCTTCTGATACGTAGCAAACACGGGCAGGTTTTCACAAACTATCTGGAACAGGCGGTCACGATCTCCGCCTTCCGTGATTACGGCTTTAGCCGAAAACGTTTCACCGTCTTTTTCGATCAACACATCGGGGCAATGAAGCAGGTTATGGAACCACGGCGGATTTCTAGGTGCGCCCCCCATCGACGCGATAATAACAAGTCGGCCATCAATTTCCTGATACGCCAGGGGTAATGTGCGTTTCCTGCCAGTTTTAGCCCCCGTTGTGGTGATGATTAGCGCGGGTACGCTTTCGAGTTCACCCGGAATCTTGCCGTTGTTATTTCTCAGCGCATCCATCACTTCATCATTGACACGTTTGGTTTCGGAATTTTCCATTGTCCAGCTGCCCGAACCCGGGCCGTCCGGCGCACTAATCTCAAGGGCAAGTTTGTTTATATCGGCCATAGTAATCGCTGAATTTTTATCGGCCATATCCTGTCTTCCCGTCTTCATTATCGATGTAGCGCAAACACCTGAAGCTACGAGTATAGGCAGCGGTATGTTGATCGTCTACTTAACAGGGATGTTAACTATCATCGTGGGCAATTCGGGCTCTCAATGCTGCCGGGCGACCCGAAACTTGCCACAAATGTAGCGCTTCTAAAAACCGACCTGACAATAGCGTCTTAAAAAAACAAGGACTACCATCAGGTCAAATCCACATACTTGCGGCTTAGGAAAGCTCCAAGCCTGGCATCTTATCGCCGTCACGGAATACTTCTAATTTTTCGAAATAACTATTGGCGCCCATCATGCCACCGTAGGGCTGGTTATGACGGGCTCTGGGGTCGTGCTGGCCTTCGAGATTGTAGTACCCCGGTGTACAGCCCGAACCTCCCTGAGGTCCGCGGGCCTGAGTGCCGACGACTTCGGCGGACCAGGCCTTTTCGGCTTCCGGGGTGGGGTCGGCCCGTGTAATGTTGTGTTCCTCGAAATACTTCACCAGATAAGCGATGTGTTTGGCACCTTCATCAAGGCCATCGGGGTAGTTGGCAGTAAACGATGCCTGACCATTGCCAACGATGAAACAATTAGGGAAGCCGCGGCTGTGAATGCCGAACAGGGTTCTCATACCATCTTTCCATTTTTCTGCCAGGCTCTGACCATCAACACCAATTAAATTGTAACCGGCACGTTGGGTATAGTCGGTGCCCACCTCAAAGCCAGTGGCGAAGATCAGACAATCGACTTCGTATTCAACACCATCAACAACAACGCCGGTTTCAGTAATTAAATCAACACCTTGCCCTTTGGTATCGACTAACTTTACGTTGTCGCGGTTAAACGTAGGCAGAAAACGGTCGTCCAGGCAGGGACGTTTGCACATAAACGCGTACCAGGGCTTCAACGCTTCGGCGGTTTCCCTGTCTTTGACGATGTCATCGATTCGATTGCGAATGTTTTCCATCTTTTCAAAGTTCGATAATTCAAAAACCTCCATCACCTTTTCTTTCGGTACATCTTTCCCCGCCTCGCGCATGCGGCGACGATAAATCTTGCCCATCTCTACCCAGGCATCATCGAATTGATCCAGTTGATCGATCTCGCCACGGCGACCGCCCCGGCCAGTGAGGATGGCAGTGAAGTCCTTCTGACGCTTCTTTTGCCAGCCAGGTTCCAGGCTCGCCGCCCATTCCATGTCGGTATCGTGATCATTTCTGGGATCAACACCCGACGGGGGTACGTTGAAATACATATAGCTGTTTGGCACTTTCACCCAGATAAGATACACACTGCACAGCGGTGGCGCCGGTACCGATGATGCCAACCCGCTTGTCTTTCAGACCGTCAAGGCCGCCCCGTGCGTTGCCGCCAGTGTAATTGTAGTCCCAGCGGCTGGTGTGAAAAGTATGACCCTTAAAGTCGCTGATACCGGGAATGCCGGGCAGTTTCGGACGATTCAGCGGCCCGTTGACCATAATCACAAAGCGGGCTTTCATCTTATCGTCGCGATCGGTATGAATGGTCCAGCACCGATCGGCTTCGTTCCAGACCATCTCCGTCACGCCGGTTTGCAGGCAGGCGTTCTCGTAAAGACGGTAGTGATCAGCGATTCTGTGGCAGTGTTCGAGAATTTCCGGCGCGTCACAGAATTTGCGCGGGGGCATGTAGTTGAGTTCTTCGAGCAGGGGCAGGTAGGTATAGGCCTCAATATCACAGGCCGCGCCGGGATAACGATTCCAGTACCAGGTGCCACCAAAGTCCGCACCTTTTTCGATCATGCGGATATCTTCGATACCGGCCTCGCGCATGCGCGCGCCGGCGAGTAGACCGCCAAGACCACCCCCGATAATGGCCACTTCAACTTCATCTTCCAGGGGATCGCGAACGATGGCTTCGTCCACGTAGGGATCCTCTAGAAAATACGAAAAATCACCTTTCATTTCCTGGTATTGCTGATTGCCGTCAGGTCTCAGGCGTACGGCTCTTTCTTCTGCGTATTTTTGTCTTAAAAAGTCGGGGTCAAAAGCTTCTTTACTAGCGTTTGTGTTCACGGGGTTTTCTCCTTGGCAAGGGTTAAGGTTTGTTAGCTTCAGTTTATTATCATAGCCGAGTTCAGGTATATATGTGCTTACTTCGCGAGTGGTGGTTGGTTTGACGGCATTTAATCAGCTTTCAACCCAACCACCCGGAGAGGAGGCGGGCAAGGATTGTTCAGGCGCCCGATTTGCGAGGGCAAGACCCGCCATCCTTTAATCGTTACGATTATTACTCGCCAGGCTTTCTCGCTATTTTCTTTGCGACATAGACGCCATAGCTGTAATAGCTTTTATATTTTTCGTACAAAGCTATTTCTGTTTTTGCTGCTTTTACTATGGCTTGTGCCTGTTCGCTATCAGGATGTCGGGCCAGGAACGCAGCAAAGCTACTTTGCAATGGCCGATAATAATTTTCCAACCAGCAATTCTCAGGTAAAACAAAATACCCGACCGGTGAATAGCCACTCTTTTCCAATAATTTAATCTTAGCGGAAGCTGTATCTATTTCTGCATACTCGGCCTGCCAGTAGTCCTGGATTTCAACGGGTCGCTCACTGCTTATCCAGGTGATTTCTGATACAACCAGTAAACCACCGGGCTTCAAAAAACGTCTCCAGTCATTTATACCTTTCTCGAAGCCAATGTTATATATGGCCCCCTCTGACCAGATAACATCGTATTCCTCATCGTCAAATGGCAGGTTCTCCATTGAACCTACCAGGGGATTAATTTTGGTGATTAAGCCTTCGTTTTCAGCATTGTCTTTGAGTACTTCGATAAAGTCAGGCAAAAAATCTATAGCGGTGATGGTGGCATTTAGTGAGCGGGCAAGTTGCAGGGCAGAGGCTCCGGTTCCACAACCAATATCCGCAATTTTTAATGGTGCAGACGGGTCAAGCCTGGCTATATCAATAGCCTTTCTTGTTTCGCTGTCGCCGCCGGGTCCTTGCCGTTTTGCTCTTTTATGGAGGTCGACTAAAAGTTGGTAATCGCCCATAGCTTGATCTTTATTTATAGTCAATACGGCTTGCTAAGGGGTGCATGATCAGAATCAGATTTTACTTCGTCCCTTACAGCGACAGCAGGCAGCGACCATTCTAGCCGGGAGTACATTCATACGAGGCCAGGCGTGTTAATTTCCTGATAGGTTATCGCGGCGAATACGTTATTATCTTCAACATTATATTTATAACGCTAACAAATACAGTGGTACTCCAAACGCCGATAAATATCCCCAATATTCCATTCCATAGTGACGATATTTCGATAAAAAGTTTGACGAAGGCAAAAACGACTTCATTGAGGATCGCGATCTTTCGACTCCGCGCCGACCTAACCGAAGGCAAAAGCGTATCAGTGTCGATTTCCCATCCTGTGTCGTCGACTCTTTAGATTGTGAGGCTACCCGTATTGGCGTTACTCGCCGGTCTATTATTAATAATCTGGTTGGTTGAACACCTTAACGCTGAGGCTGCCAACAAGCCCAACCAGCGTACGCCATAAAGAATACCAGTGATGGAGACCCTACGTACTTTGTACTTACATTAGTCTGAGGTATTTAACGAAAGGTCGAAAGACTTTATTGTAAAAATCTGCCGTATCTCCAGCTCAATTATCTATCCGAGGGTCTCATTTCTTGAAAGTCGCCTTCCCACTGCAAGCGACCTCTAAACCTTTTCAAGCCTTCCTGTTTTTTTAGCTTTATTAATGCCTTAAGGCCAAGCTCTACGACCTCTCTTTTGGTCTTCGCGCCTGTGGCTTTAAGAGCGTCCTCCATCAGTTTGGAGTCAATAACAATATTAGTTCTCATTGATTCACCAGGTGTGTATAAGCGTGTAAATCAATACCTGCCACCCTCAGCCACAGGTAAATTCGCCCTAATATCCGAAAGCTCTTTTTCATTAAAATTTACCTGAAGGGCCGCCAAATTTTCCTCCAGCCTAGAAACTTTGCGAGTGCCAGGAATCGGGAAAATATCGTCACCCTGATTAAGCACCCAGGCCAGCGCAACCTGTGCAGAGCTAATGCCTTTTTCTTTGCCGATATTTTCGATAAGCTGGAGGAAGGCTTTGTTTTTTTCGAGCGTATCTTCCTGAAAACGCGGACCATTTAATCTGAAATCTCCGTCTTCCAGGGAATCGCGGGAGGTGATGGCGCCGGTAAGAAAGCCCCGTCCCAGTGGACTATAGGCGACAAAGCCAATATTAAGGTCGCGGCAGGTAGCAAGGATGTCGGCTTCGACATCACGGCTCCACATAGAATATTCGGTTTGCAGGGCGGTGATGGTGGCTTCACGGCTGGCTTTTTGCAGCTCTTCCGAGGTGGCTTCACTGAGGCCGATAAAGCGTACCTTGCCGGCATCAACCAGGTCTTTCATGGCGCCGACAGTTTCTTCGATGGGCACATTGGGATCAACGCGGTGGGCGTAATAAAGGTCGATCACGTCGGTATCGAGCCGCTTGAGGCTGGCCTCGCAGGCTGCTTTGATATGTGCAGGACTGCAATCCAGCCCTGCGAAACCGCCTTTCTCGTCACGAATAAAACCGAACTTGGTGGCCAGTACTACCTTACTCCATTTGCCCGCAAAGGCCTTACCGATCAATTCCTCGTTATGGCCGCTGCCGTACATGTCGGCGGTATCGAAAAAATTGACGCCGAGATCGATGGCGCTATGAAGGGTTTCTATGGATTTTTTATCGTCACTCTCACCATAGAACTCTGACATACCCATGCAACCGAGACCAAGTCGGTTAACCTTAAGTGAACTACTGCCCAATTGTGTTTGCTTCATGCTGATGCTCCCCTGATTTTCTGAATTTGTTCATTACAGTAACATAGCAAAGGGTCAGGCGGCGCAGCAAGTAGGGCGGCCGCTGCTTGCATTCGCCAGACGTTGCGGCAACACTGGCGCGCTTGTTGATTGCACCATTTTCAGGCCAGACGAGAACCATGAAATATTCCGATTTGCGTGATTTTATTAGCTTTCTCGAACAGCGTGGCGAGCTTAAACGTATTAGCGTCGAGGTGGACCCACATCTGGAAATCACCGAGATTTGCGACCGGGTCTTAAAAGCCGGCGGCCCGGCGCTGCTGTTTGAAAACCCCAAAGGCTTTGATATCCCCGTGCTGGCTAATTTATTTGGAACCCCTGAGCGCGTCGCCCTGGGTATGGGTCAGGAGAGCACCGAGGCATTGCGAGATGTCGGCAAGCTGCTGGCCTTTTTGAAAGAGCCCGAGCCACCTACAGGCATAAAAGACTTATGGGATAAACGCGAATCCTTTAAGCCGGTGCTGAATATGCCGGTTAATGTCGTTAAAAAAGCCGCCTGTCAGGACATTGTGCTAGAAGGCGACGAGGTTGATCTCGGCAAGCTGCCCATTCAAACCTGCTGGCCAGAGGATGCCGGGCCGTTGATTACCTGGCCGCTGGTGGTCACCCGCGGGCCGGAGAAAACACGTCAGAACCTCGGTATTTATCGTATGCAGGTCATCGGTAAGAACCAAGCGATTATGCGCTGGCTGGCCCAACGGGGCGGAGCCCTGGATTTCCGCGAGTGGCAACAGGCCCATCCCGGCGAGGCTTTCCCCATTGCTGTGGCTCTGGGCGCAGACCCGGCGACGATTCTCGGTGCGGTAACCCCAGTGCCAGATACCCTGTCGGAATATGCTTTTGCTGGATTACTGCGTGGCGAGAAGACAGCCGTGACCAAATGCCTGGGCAGCGACTTACAGGTACCGGCCAGCGCAGAGTTTATTCTCGAAGGTCATATCGCCCCCGGCGACGAAGCCGACGAAGGCCCCTTTGGTGACCACACCGGCTATTACAACGAAGTTGAGCGCTTCCCGGTGATGACGATTGAGCGCATCACCCACCGCAAGGATCCGATTTATCACAGTACCTATACAGGCCGACCACCGGATGAACCTGCCATTCTCGGTGTTGCGCTCAATGAAGTCTTCGTGCCATTGTTGCAAAAGCAATTCCCGGAAATTACCGACTTTTATCTACCACCGGAGGGCTGTTCCTATCGCTTTGCCGTGGTCACCATGGAAAAGCAATACCCCGGCCACGCCAAGCGGGTAATGATGGGCGTGTGGTCCTTTTTGCGGCAGTTTATGTACACTAAATTCGTGGTCGTCACCGACAACGATGTCGATGCCCGCAACTGGGAAGACGTGATCTGGGCCATGACCACCCGCATGGATCCGGCACGGGATACGGTAATGATTGAGAACACGCCCATCGATTACCTCGACTTTGCCTCGCCAGTATCTGGACTGGGTTCCAAAATTGGCTTTGATGCCACCAACAAATGGCCAGCCGAAACTGAGCGGGAGTGGGGCAGGCCGATTTCAATGACATCGGACGTTAAGAACCGCGTAGATGATATTTTGGCCGGGCTAGATTTGCTCGACTAGTGCTTAATGGAATTCAATCGACGCTTCCTCTGGTACGAGGGCGCTAACTTTTCTCATGATTCAACAACCAACGCTTGGTATCCAGCCCGCCGGCAAAACCCGTAAGTGAGCCGTCACTTCCAATTATGCGGTGACAAGGTATGACGATGGGAATTTTGTTTTTATTATTAGCCATGCCGACCGCCCGGGAGGCCTTTGGGTTACCGATCGCAAGGGCAACATCCCGGTAACTGGCAGTAGCCCCATAGCTTATCTTTTGTAGTTGCGCCCAGACCCCCCGCTGAAAGTCGGTGCCGTCAACATTGAGGGGCAGATCAAAAGCTTTTAGTCGACCACCAAAGTAAGCGTCTAACTGTTCTATCGTCTTTTCAATAATCCAGTTCGGTTTGTCATTTTTTGTGAAGAAGCGTTCCGTTTTATTGGGGAAGCGTATTTCTGTAATACCTTTGCCATCAGCCAGAATGGTGAGTTTGCCGATAGGGCTGTCCATGATTGCAGATGCGTTCGCTTGGGGTTGATTGTGGTTCGACATAATTTATCCAGGTGTTATTAAGGCGTGAGATTCGCATGAATTGAGCTTGTGTCGTTGACCTGATTACTGAGGCTTTGCCATAGCAATAGCGTGGCATAGCTGCCCCAGGGGGGATACTGTCGCTGCATCGAGGACTTGCTGTGATCCTCCATTCAGTTTATTCAGGGCATTCTTGACGCCCAGGTCTCCTGCCAGGAATATGTCCGGGTGACCCATACGAAAGGCCGTGTACTGGACCGTCCAGGGGCCAATACCGGGGATACCCAGCCAGTCCTGGTAAGCTGAATCATCATTGATCGGTCGCGGCGATTCTACGCCACGATTATTTTCGATTAGATGTTGCGCGAGCAGGCGCAGGGCCTCGCGGCGTCTGCCAGGCATGGCAAGAAAGTCTAAATTTGAACCAGCCACAGCTGATGGCTCGGGAAAGAGAATACACGGTGCGTTCACATTTGGACTGCCTGGAAGAGTCAAAGGCTTGCCCAGTGCTTGAACCAGCCGGGTAACGAGATTGTGGGCGGCTTTGACCGACACCTGTTGACCCAGGATAGCCCTGACACCGGCTTCAAAAGGCGACCACATGCCCGGCAGCCGAATACCTGAGCAATTAAGCGATGACAAAAGCGGGTGCTCCGACAAATGACTGGCTATCGTGGCACTATCGGCGTCGAGATCAAGCAGGTGGCGAATTCGCTGGATCACTGCCAGAGTGTGTCCTGCTTGTGTCAGACTCAATTCCACACGGAAGCCATGTTTATCGGGCACATGACTCGCTGTGAATGTGCCCTCGCAACCTTCATGATAAAAACTGCGGCTATAACCGGTGTCGGTGACGACCTCCACACCGGCGATCTTTCTCAGATTATAAAAATCCCGTACCGCTGCCCAATCGTAGGGAGGACGATAACTTAGGAATACCGTCAGGCCCTCACGCGCTGGCACCTCAAATTTTTGCCTTCGCCTCAGCTGCCGAGGGTTTAGGTCAAGTAGCTCATTAAACACCGCATTAAAACGCCGGGTACTGCCAAAGCCGGCCATAAAGGCAATTTCTGTCACCGGCAAAGTGGTTTGCTGCAACAACTGCTTGGCAAACATGACGCGACGAAAGTTGGCATATTTTATCGGCGATATACCGAGTTGCTGCTGAAAGAGTTTACGCAGATAACGGTCGCTGACGCCCAGGCGCTGGGCAAATTCAGACAATGATTGATCTCGCCAGTCGCCGCTGTCGATTAAGCGAAGGGCCCGGATCAAAGTAGTTTGGGTGCCGCGCCAGGCGGGTGAGCCCGGGGCTGATTCCGGCCGGCAGCGTAGACAAGGTCGTAACCCCGCCCGATGGGCTGCTAACGCAGTAGGGAAATAATCGACATTTTTTTCGTGGGGCGATGTCGCGGGACAAATTGGACGGCAGAAGATACCGGTTGTCCTGACGCCGGTGTAAAACAGGCCATCGAAGCGGGCATCCCGCGCTAGCCGAGCTTTGCGGCAACGACTGTCGTCCAACTCGCTCACGTTTGAGCTCCCTGGATTAATTTGATGATCAACTGCCATAGCGGCAGTTTAGACCTACGGCAGTATTAAACCAGCCGTTTTCGGAACACTCGTTTAGAGTTTAATGACCTCCACTTGATCACCTACCTTTATTTCGCCCCCGCTGATCACCCGACAGCAGGCGCCGCCGCGCCAGTCAGGCATCAGCGCTTTCATTAAGCCTTTGCGAGCCTGTTCCATACGACGACAGGGGTCGGTTTCCATTTTAATCTGCATGCGCAACTCACCAATCTGGATGATATCCCCAACCGAGGCATGTCCAAAACTAATGTCTTCGACCAACAAGTTGGCTCTGCGGGTTGTCCAGTGCAGGTCTTCGTTAATGTCGGCGCAGGCTCGCTGCCAGTCCTCCAGGCTCATCACAGTTACCTGGCGATCGCCGGGTTTGCCACGATAGCAACCTTCTACGCCTCGCTCTGGTGTCACCTGTACAGAGCGAGTTTCCAGCATTTCAGCTTTCTTTTTATTGCGGTAGGCTATGCCTCTTACTGTCCCCATAACGATTACACCTTTTCAGTAACGGATCTGTAATTGACAGCTTACGCCAGTAACTGTCTTTAAAGTCCTTTTTAACAAAATCGCCGCCGCTCTGTCATCCTGTACTATGCTTTGCTGAGACCGGCTTTTAAACAATTCAGGTTGACTCAAACACTGATTACAAATAGGAGTAGAGAATGAAAATCGATATTGTTTCCGACGTCGCATGCCCCTGGTGTTATATCGGCAAAAAAAATCTCGAAGCGGCTATGGCCCAACGACCCGATATGTCATTTGAAATTCAATGGTTCCCCTATCAACTCCACCCAGAAGCCCCACCCGAGGGCTATGACTACAGGGCCTCGATCGAACGCAAATATGGCAAAGAACGTATCACGGCAATGTTCGCCCAGATCAAACAAGTGGCCAAAGCCGCAGGGATTGCAATGGATCTGGACAAAATCGAGCGCGGGGCTAACACCCTTAAAGCCCACCGACTGCTGGACCTGGCCTGGCAGCAAGGTGGTAACAACGGACCGCAGAATGCCCTCAGCGAAGCCTTGTTAAAGGCCTATCTGTGTGAAGGCAAAGATGTCGGTGATACCGAAATACTGGCAGGCCTGGCCGCTGATGTCGGTATGGATAGACAAGAGGTCAGCGATTACTTAAGTGGTGATGAGGATACCGAAAAAGTTCAAGCGCAAATTGCTTTCGCCCGCCAACAAGGGGTCAGTGGGGTACCGTCGTTTAGCTTCGATGGCATGTTCGCCATCAGCGGCGGACAACAGCCCGATGTGTTCCTAAGTGTCATCGATCGACTGGCGGAAAAAGCCAGTAGTGAAGGAAGCTTCTGCACACCGGACACCTGCCCATAGCTCTAAGGGTCCAAGGGTCCAAGCTGGGCCATTGAGACCGCTGGGTCATAAACAGCATTCTACGCCGGGAGGTTGACTCATGTTCAGCCTGTATTATTGCTGGGACATTTGATATCGAGTTTGTGATCACCAGGCCTCCCGGAACGCTGAGCCGACAAGCTCTCTACCTCTCACTAACGACAGCAAACCATTTATTAATGACTCTTTACGAATAAGGCAAAACAATGAAATTTACCTGGTTTAATTTAATGCCCTGGCCCCATTTACCAGAGGATTTTCGACAGAAAAATAAATCGGTGTGGGTCGATATCGACTCTAAACTCTATGATCCGATAAAAGGTCATGATGTTTATAACGACTACCTGGACATGCTCGAATACGCCGACACTCTGGGCTTCGATGGCCTGGGTATCAATGAGCATCACCAGAACGCCTACGGCATGATGCCATCGCCAAACATAATGGCTGCAGCGATCTCACGACGCGCACTCAATGCTGCCGTAGTGGTGCTGGGTAACTCGCTGGGTTTGTACAACCCGCCGACGCGGGTTGCAGAAGAATTCGCCATGCTTGACGTGATCACCGGTGGTCGACTGGTGGCAGGCTTCCCGGTCGGCTCGTCCATGGACATCAATTACTGCTACGGTGATATTCCAGCCTTGAGTCGCGAGCGCTATCAGGAAGCTCACGACCTGATCAAGCGCGCCTGGGCTGACCCCGAACCCTTTGCCTGGAATGGTCGCTATACCAAACTGCGCTATGTGAACACCTGGCCAAAACCGATCCAGAACCCGCCACCCATTCATGTCCCGGGTGGTGGCTCAGTAGAAACCTACGATTTCTGCCTGGACAACACCTATTCCTACTCGTATTTGAGCTTCTCCGGCTATATTCGCGCCAAGGCCCTGCTCCAGGGTTACTGGGATCGACTCACCGAACGCAACGAGCCCGATGAGTCGCCCTATCGAGCCGGTTTTGCCCAGACCATTTGTGTTGCCGAGACTGATGCCGAGGCAGAGCGTCTGTACAAAGATCATGTCAGCTACTTCTTTAATCGCTGCCTGCACGTTGCTCCGGGATTTGCCGATGCCCCTGGCTATCGCACTATAAAAACTATTAAATCCGGTGCCCTTTCGCAATTCTCCCCAGACCTGGGCGAAGCCGCACATATGCCCTGGAAACAACTGGTAGATGAAGGGTATGTCATCGCCGGCAGTCCAGCTACGGTAAGAGAAAAAATGGAGGAGCTGATAAAAGGTCTACGGGTGGGCAATATTTTCTGCCTGATCCATATTGGCGATATGCCTATCGAAAAAACCCGCCACTCCACCAGGCTGTTTGCCGAAGAGGTAATGCCGCATCTACGCAATATGTGGCCAGAATACGAAGACGACAACCGCTTCTGGATTGACCCCCTGGATAAACGCGCGACACCGGGGCCAATTTCAGAACGCAACACCGCTGGGGAGGGCTAAAAATGGAATTACGTACGTTTAAAGCGCCAAAAGCCGATATCCACTTGCTAGAAGGCGGCTCGGGTCCCGATCTGCTGTTTTTGCACGGCGCCGGTGGCATCGCCAAAGAAGACCCTTTTCTCGCCGCACTGGCAGAAAAATATCACGTCTATGCCCCGCTCTTACCCGGCTTTGGTGATTCCGAAGAATGCGGGGAAATCCGTACCATGCTCGATTTCACCCTGCATACAGCCGACGTGATGGCGGCACTGGGCCTGGACAAACCGATCCTCGTCGGCCACTCCATGGGGGGCATGATCGCCGCCGAAATGGCCGCCATCGCACCCAATGATATTGATAAATTGTGCCTTATCTGCCCCGCTGGATTATGGCTGGATGACTATCCTATCCCCGACATCTTCGCCACTATGCCCTACGAATTGCCAGAATTATTGTTTCATGATCCGGTCGCCGGTGGCGCCATGATGACTGCAGGAGCTGACTTTTCGGACCCTGAATTCCTGACTGCTTTTCTGATTCAAAATGCCCGACAATTGGGTATGGCTGGGAAAATTTTATTTCCGGTGCCGGAGCGCGGCCTGAGCGAAAGGCTTTATCGGATAAAGGCCAAAACCGTAATCGTTTGGGGTGAATCCGATAAACTTATCGCGCCGCCCTATGGTGAAGCCTTTAACCGGGCCCTGACTGGCAGCAAACTGGTCAAAATCCCACAAGCAGGACATATGGTTTTGCTCGAGCAAACTGCAGCCGTGGTAGAAGCTATCGGCAAATTGGGCTAGCTAAGCCTGGCTTAGCGGCTTAAAACCGCTCAAAAAGGCTGTTTCGATTTGTTTCGAAACAGCCTTGCTATTTAACGCGTCTTACCAGGCCGTTTCTTTATGCCGCCGAACATAACTATCGAAGCTTCTTGAATAAATAAGCAAAACACTGCTCCAAATGAGCTACCGGGTATTCAACAGCGGTCCATTTTTGTTATCTGGATTCGACCAGAAATTAACGTTAAATTGGGCATCTTCACTCAACGCTACCCGGTGCCAGTATTGCGGCGGCGTAATGGCAAACTCACCAGCCTTGATGGTCTTGGTCACCTCAGGTTCCATTGTCTCCTGGTCTGGAAAACCGAAAAAAGTTACTACGCCTTCGGTCACGCATATTTGACCAAAAACACCTTCAGCGGTGTTGTGATGGGTCAGCAAGGCTGCGGGCACATTGGCTTTGGTAAAAAGCCGAGTTGATCGCTGAATTGTCCAGTCTGTGGGTATTGATTGGCGCATAATTAAGGCCCCGGGTTTCGCCAGGTTAACAAGATAGATATACCGTGTATAAAACCCCTATTTAGCCGCCGCATCTCGCATACGCTGTAATTCTTCCCAACCCAAATAGCTGGACAGCCCATCATCATTATAAAAAATGATGTGCCCATCACTAACAAAAAGGTATTCGGTATCTTCCAGTGCCGTGGTCGCACCGTGAAGCACGCCGTTTGGCTCGTAATCATAGTCACCGGCCTCGAGCGTGCCGCCTCGTACCTGAAGCTTGCCCTTTAAAATGTAGGTATGTGCTGCTGCGAGGTGCTTGTGGCGTGGTGCGACATAGCCCTTTTTCCAGCGAAAAAGCGCTGCCCATCGCCCTGATTCCGGGCCCGTCCACAGGA